>CAVYPX010000012.1:0-157500 GCA_963770485.1 uncultured Acidobacteriota bacterium | reverse complement strand
CAACGACCGACGGCTAACGACCAACGGCAGTTTTTCTGAGCTGAGAGCTGATGGCTGAGAGCTAAGTGCGTGCGATGAGCAGGATCTAGGCCCATAGAGTTTCTCGGTGTAGTCGGGTTCAAGCTAAAGGCCAAAAGCTAATAGCCAAAAGCCCGAATGCCTCGAGTAAATTTTATGGTCAAGCTACTAAGGGCGCATGGTGGATGCCTTGGCAGAAGCAGGCGATGAAGGACGTGGCAAGCTGCGATAAGCCTCGGGGAGCCGCAAGTAGGCATTGATCCGGGGATTTCCGAATGGGGAAACCCACGGGGGTAAAACCTCCGTACGGCCCGATGAATCCATAGTCGGGCACGAGCGAACCCAGGGAAGTGAACCATCTCAGTACCTGGAGGAAGAGAAAGAAACCTCGATTGCGAAAGTAGTGGCGAGCGAAATCGCAAGAGCCTAAACCGGTATCACCCTCGGGTGCTACCGGGGTTGTAGGGTCGGCAACAGTAGAGTTACCAATCCAGTCGTTAGTCGAAGCCCGCTGGAAAGCGGGGCCATAGAGTGTGATAGCCACGTAGGCGAAAACGAACTGGACTCGAAGCCGATACCTGAGTACCGCGGGGCACGAGAAACCCTGTGGGAAGCTACGGAGACCATTCCGTAAGGCTAAATACTAGCTTCTGACCGATAGTGAACCAGTACCGTGAGGGAAAGGCGAAAAGAACCCCTGCGAGGGGAGTGAAATAGTACCTGAAACCGTGTGCCTACAAACGGTGGGAGGACTATGCGGCGTAAGCCGAAAGTCTGACCGCGTGCCTATTGCATAATGAGCCGGCTAGTTATTCTTGTCAGCAAGGTTAAGCGCAAGCGAGCCGCAGCGAAAGCGAGTCCTAATAGGGCGACATAGTTGGCAGGAATAGACGCGAAGCGGGATGATCTACCCTTGGCCAGGCTGAAAGTAGGGTAAAACCTACTGGAGGGCCGAACGGGTGTTTGTTGAAAAAAGCTCCGATGAGCTGAGGGTAGGGGTGAAAGGCTAATCAAATTCCGTGATAGCTCGTTCTCTCCGAAATAGCTTTAGGGCTAGCCTCGGATGATTTGTGGTGGCGGTAAAGTACTCGATGGGCTATGGGGCTTTCCAGCTTACAGAACCCAACGAAACTCAGAATGCCATACAACAACCAATCCGGGAGTCAGACGGCGGGGGCTAAGCTTCGTCGTCGAGAGGAAAACAGTCCAGATCGCCTGCTAAGGTCCCCAAATCCAAGCTAAGTGGGAAAGGAAGTCGGAACGCCCAGACAGCCAGGAGGTTGGCTTAGAAGCAGCCATCCTTTAAAGAAAGCGTAATAGCTCACTGGTCAAGCGGTCCGGTGCCGACAATATAACGGGGCTCAAGCTTGGTACCGAAGCAGCGAATGCATCACTTCACTGTGGTGCGTGGTAGGAGAGCATTCCCAACAGTTTGAAGCCAGACTGAAAAGACTGGTCGACGGTTGAGAAGAGACCCTGCCGGCATAAGTAGCGATAACGGAGGTGGGAACCCTCCGCGCCGAAAGTCTAAGGTTTCCTGAGAAAGGTTAATCCGCTCAGGGTCAGGCGGTCCCTAAGGCGAGGCCGAAAGGCGTAGCTGATGGACATCCGGTTAATATTCCGGACCTCCCTTGTGTTCGTTATCACGATGGGGTGACGCAGAAGGATAAGCAGGCCGTCCTATGGCTATGACGGTCGATGCGTGTAAGGTGTCTCCGGTAGGCAAATCCGCCGGGGAGTTATCACTGAGACGCAAAGCAGTAACCCGTATGGGTGAAAGCTGCCGATTCCACACTGCCAAGAAAAACCTCTAAGGAGAACGTAAGGGAACCGTACCTCAAACCGACACAGGTAGACGAGGAGAATATCCAAAGGCGCTCGTGAGAACGCTTGTTAAGGAACTCGGCAAATTAACCCCGTAACTTCGGAAGAAGGGGTGCCGCGGTAGGGTTTATAGCCCGAAGCGGCCGCAGAGAAATGCGCACTGCGACTGTTTAACAAAAACACAGGTCTCTGCAAAGTCGAAAACGACGTATAGGGGCTGACGCCTGCCCGGTGCCGGAAGGTTAAAGGGAGAGGTCAACCGCAAGGTGAAGCTTCGAACTGAAGCCCCGGTGAACGGCGGCCGTAACTATAACGGTCCTAAGGTAGCGAAATTCCTTGTCGGGTAAGTTCCGACCTGCACGAATGGCGTAACGAAAGTGCGACTGTCTTAATGAGCGACACGGCGAACTTGTAGTGCCGGTGAAGATGCCGGTTGCCCGCAACTAGACGGAAAGACCCCGTGCACCTTTACTACACCTTTACTATGAACTATGGCACTTGCTGCGCAGGATAGGTGGGAGGCTTTGAACCCAGGTTCTCGGACTTGGGGGAGCCACCGGTGAGATACCACCCTGCGAGTTCTGTGGTTCTAACCTATTCCCGTGAACCGGGAAAGGGACATAGTAAGGCGGGTAGTTTGACTGGGGCGGTCGCCTCCTAAATTGTAACGGAGGCGCGCGAAGCTACGCTCAGGCTGTTTGGAAATCAGCCGACGAGTGCAAACGCATAAGCGTGGTTGACTGCGAGACCTACAAGTCGAGCAGGTACGAAAGTAGGCGTTAGTGATCCGGTGGTTCTGCATGGAAGGGCCATCGCTCAACGGATAAAAGGTACGCCGGGGATAACAGGCTGATCGGAGCCAAGAGTTCATATCGACGCTCCGGTTTGGCACCTCGATGTCGGCTCATCGCATCCTGGAGCTGTAGAAGGTTCCAAGGGTTAGGCTGTTCGCCTATTAAAGCGGTACGTGAGCTGGGTTCAGAACGTCGCGAGACAGTTCGGTCCCTATCTGTTGTGGGCGCAGGAGATTTGAGAGGACCTGTCCTTAGTACGAGAGGACCGGGATGGACGAACCTCTTGTGTTCCAGCTGTCACGCCCGTGGCATGGCTGGGTAGCGAAGTTCGGTAGTGATAACCGCTGAATGCATATAAGCGGGAAGCACTCCTCGAGATGAGATCTCCCAACCCGTAAGGGATAAGAAGGGCCCAGGAAGACTACCTGGTTGATAGGCAGGAAGTGGAAGCGGGGTGACTCGCGTAGCTTACCTGTACTAATCGCCCGTTCGGCTTGACCATAAAATTTACTCGGAACATCAGTAGCTAGTAGCGAGTAGTTAGTAGCTAGTTAGAACCTGAACAGCTATGACGAAAGCACTGGCTACTGTGCGCCGACGAAAAGCCGAGTAACAAATAGCTTGTCATTCCGAGCCGTTCACCGCCGCGCAAGCGGCGGGAACGTGTCGAGGAATCTGCTGTTCCCAATCTATTCAGTTGTGAGGCATCGCCCTCAGGATCTTTGAAAGTTTGTAGCGATGACGCAGTTGCTAACCACTAGCTACCAACTACTAGCTACTACGATTTGTCGGTGATCTTACCGCGGGGGGCCACCCGTTCCCATCCCGAACACGGAAGTTAAGCCCCGCAGGGCCGATGGTACTGCACGCGAAAGTGTGTGGGAGCGTAGGTCGTTGCCGGCATTAAATAAAGGCCACGTTGCGAAAGCAGCGTGGCCTTTTCCGCTTCTTGCAACGACGCTCAGGAACCCCGTTATTGCTTGAGTTGTGCGAGTCCCGCCTCAACGGCATCGATCATAGCCCCGAGCTCCGGTTCATAGTAGATATGCGGGATTTTATTCGGCTTAGGCAGGTTCTGAACCCGACGTTTCCACTGCTTGTCTAGCGTTGCGATCGTTGAGAACGCGGTTGCCATGACCGCATGGCAAAAGTCGATACCATCGCCTTTTCTCATCTGGTAACCGTTGTCGCAGACTAAATCGCGCATCAATCCTACAAAAGTGAACGTAGCCGGCCTGTCTGCATCGAATTGCACCTGGGGCATTGCGCGGTCAAGCCAACCCGGATTTTGTCTATGCTTCGCGCGGAGAAGGGGTACCTTCTCTTTCAGCACACTGTCCAACTCCCTGGACTGCCTGAGATGCTCATCTCTTTGAGGTGCCAACCAGTCAACGAACGCCCCAAGCCGAAAGAATCCCTCCGAGAGGTCTATCACCCTGCCAGAACCGGGCAGGTCCTCGCAGGTCCGGTTGCTAAAAAACGCGCGGAGCAATTCGTCCGCGACGCAGCACTTGCTAGGCGGCAGACCTGCGGCTTCGCGTTGCATAACTATCTGCGGCACCATTTCAATGGGATACCAGTTAGGTCCTAAATCATCCAAGAATGCCCTTACGGCTTGAGATGACGCCCCTTGTGCGCCGCTAACTTCCATGGCGTTTGCGATTGAGAAAAGCAGATCAGCGCCGTCGTAGAGCGCGGCGATAAATCGTTGCCGAAGTGATGCGTCTCCCTTCGCCAGTGACTTAATTGCGAAGGTGTCGAGGTAGACAGCAATGCCTCTAACGGAAGATTCAAGGCCCGGTTTTCCGTCCACGCACCCAGCTCTAATCACCGATCGCGCCTCCAATCCCCCTCGAATTTCCTTCCCAGCCTTCCGCGTAGTACCGGTTTCGTGCCCTTGAATTTCTGAGACAACTAGATCCCTCGCCCAGAACGCTTCGGGATTTCGGCTGCGGGCTCTCGTTTCCCTAACGCCCGCAAAGCGCCTCAAGTTAAGCCCCGCAGGCCGATTGTACTGCACGCGAAAGTGTGTGGGAGCCCTTCGACTTCGCTCAGGGTAAAATCCGGTCGTTGCCGGCATAAATAAAGGTCGATTCGTGGAAACATGGCCGGCCTTTTCCTTTGTGCTCCGGTAATCTTTCACCGCCTTTCGGTTTCTGCTAGCATTCATATATATGGCAACCGTGAAACAAACTCAACGCCGGCGAACTGGCACAACACCGTCGGCTCGCGGCCGCAAAACACAGGAATCGCCTAAGAAGACTCTGCCAGAGCTTTACGCCCGCCTCCAAAAGACTCAGCCTGGTTCCGAAGAATCCAAGCGGATTTCCGAACAGATAGTCGACGCCATCGGCTAGGCTATGGCGGCTGTCAGGATCAGACCGCCTAGAGACGACCGATGCCGTGCCTACCGCGAGCACTTGCGGGATCGAGTGGACAAGCGGTACTTCCTTGCGCCGATGGCAATGGAACTCGACGAATGGCTCAAGCGTGCGCCTGAAGCTCCGGACCTTGAGGAAGCTCCGGAGGGCTGGCACAAATGTTTCGACTCTTTCACGATTTGCGGTGAACGCGAGTGCATCAAAACGCTTTACACGATTTACGCTCCCGGCAAGCCTAGACGGGGCAGCGTCGACTTGGACAAATGGGGAAAGCAACGGTAGCCCCGATTATTGCGACAATAGCCCCGCAGGGCCGATTGTACTGCACGCGAAAGTGTGTGGGAGCGTAGGTCGTTGCCGGCATAAATAAAGGCCAGTCTGAGAAATCAGGTTGGCCTTTTCCTTTTGGACGTGGAGCGCTATGCTGGTGGAGGAGCCAGGGAGTCATGGCGAACCTTGATTGGTCGCAGTGTTCGGCGGTGGAGAGCGTTCCCGGCAAGGTGAGCGGCGCTTGGGTGTTGAAGGGTACACGCATGCCCGTTTCTGTCATCTTTGAGAATCTGGAAGCCGGCGCGAATATCGACAACATCTTGGAGTGGTATGACGGACTTGACCGCGAGCAAATCAGAGCCGTCATCGAATTTGCCGCTCGCAGCCTGGACAAAACACCCGCCTGCACGTCATAGACTCCATCGATGCGCGTCTTATTTGACCAAGCGACACCGGTACCCATTCGCGGCTATCTGGAAGGGCACGATGTGCACACCGCTGCGCAACAAGGCTGGGATACGCTCAAGAATGGCGAACTGCTCGCGGCGGCAGAAGCGGACGGCTTCGACGTATTGCTAACCACGGACAAGAACATGCCCTATCAGCAGAACCTCGCGGGGCGGAAAATCGCGGTCGTGGTTCTCGGCCTGCAGCAATGGCCAAGCCTTCGGCCAAATGTTGGGCGTGTTGTGGAAGCCATCAAAGCAGCGATACCCGGCAGCTATACGGTGATCGAGTTCCCATCAGAGCCGAGGCGTTCCTAATCCGAACCCGGAAGTTAAGATCCCTCGCACAGAACGCTTCGGGATTTCGGCTGCAGGCTCCCCTCTTCGACTGCGCTCAGGGTCACGCCCGCAAAGCGCCTCAAGTTAAGCCCCGCAGGGCCGATTGTACTGCACGCGAAAGTGTGTGGGGCTCCTTCGACTCCGCTGCGCTCCGCTCAGGATTTCGGCAGAAGGCTCCCGCTCGCCGCGAGGCGGCTCGCTCACGCCTTCTAAACGCCTCAAGTTGCTGGCATAAATAAAGGCCACGTTGCGACAGCGTGGCCTTTTCCGTTTTGGGATAGATGTCTGCAATAAAAGCGGTATCGACTCTCATTTAGAGAACGTGGAACAAGGTGATGGAGTTATATTAACGGCTAAGGAAAAATACCCGTGAAGGACTCGCTCGGGCGCAGGAGTGGGCAGTCAGGAGGAGATTACGTGCATCATCTGTGAGCGCGAACTATGGGGCGAGCACCGAGCGCTCGAACGCGAGTTCTTCAAGCCCTGCAAGACATGTAACAAGTTCCCGGGCGCCAGCTCCGAAGGAACCTGCTATCACTGTTTCGCTATTGGCAACACGATCGATGAGTGCCCCGAGTGCGCGGGCAAACCATGGACTGAAGAATTTCTAGAGGCCAAGAACGAGATCGAAGGTCCAGACAAGCTGCTGCTCCCGTTCTAGAGCCGGGAAGCGTACGTCGTTGCCGAGATAGCGACCCTTCGAATGTCGCTCAGAACAGGTCCGCGCCACAAGACGCGATTACCAACCGATCCGCTTGGTTCCTGCTACCAGATCGAAATGGCGATCGCGGCTCAGTAACGGAAGCCCGTGCTGGCGGCAAAGAGCTGCGATCCAGACATCGTTGGTTGGAATCGGCTTGCCTTTTTGCTTCAATTCGAGCGTGATTTCCGCGTAATACTGCGTGGTCGGCTCATAGATGTCCAGCACCAGGCAGTCCTGCAGCAGGCCCTTCAACCAGTTTGCGTAGCTGGCCCGGTTCCGCGACGGTGCGATGCCGTAGCGATACTCCCCCAGCACAATCACCGGAATCGCCACCTGATCGGCGCGAGCCAGAAGGGCAATGACTGCCGGATCATCGTCGGCCGCGGCGGACAGGGCATTGGTATCGACGATCATTTCAGAAGATCATTTCCAGAGAATCATTTCCAGAGAATCATTGCCAGACTTCCGGGTCGATTTGCTCGAAGGCCTCTGCAACGCGCTTCTCGACTTGCTTTCTTTCCTTATGGAGATGTTTGAGCTTTCCCAGATGTTTCATCCAAGGCTTTTCCTGGGAGGTAGTTTTCAATTTTTCCTGAACAGCCTCGGTGACCAACTGGCGCAGAGGGATCCCGCGTTCGGCGGCCGCCGACTTGGCGCGGCGGAACAAAAGATCGGGGATCTCCAAGGTTGTTTTCACGCTCCCATATTACCATATTTACGGGACAAAACGGTCAAATGACTCCGGCAACTGAGCCACTACCCGTGTCCGAAAAAGATGGCGGGCAGGGCGCTCGGCGTGTATCCTCTCGTAGGCCGGGCAAACAGAATCGAAGCCCCGGCTCACCTTCAATGTCCACTGTCAACGCAGAACGCGTCCGGTCTGTCGTGGTCCCAGGGAAAAAGTTGAGCCCGATGTCCGTGACCGGGAGAAACGGGATTTTGCATCAATATTTCTATTTCTCGATGTCGTTGCTGATGGCTGCGATTGTGGTTGACGGCTTCAAGCGAACGGTCAACGACAACCTTTTCCATGCGAAGGTGCCGCGGCCCTTCATTCTATGGATTCATGGCGCCTGTTTCGCCGGGTGGGTGATCTTCTTCATTTGTCAGTCTGCGCTGGTGCGCATACACAAAGTCAGCTGGCATCGCGCCATTGGCTGGTTTGGCGCCGGGTTGGCTACGGTGATGGTTCCTCTGGGCGTTACCACGGCCATCATGATGACCCGCTTTGACAAGGTTCAACTCCATCAGAGCGGCGTGGACGCTTTTCTGAGCATCCCGTTCTATGACATGATCGCCTTTGGCGCGCTCATTGCGCTTGCCATCTATTGGCGGACGAAACCAGAGCTGCATCGCCGCCTGATCTTCATCGCAACCTGCGGGCTCATGGACGCAGCCTTCGGCCGCTTTGACTACGTGTTCAACCACGATCTCTACTTTCCCTGCCTGGACGTGCTAATTCTTCTCGGCATGGGGCGCGACCTGCTGGTCGATCGGCGCGTCCACAAGGTGTATCTCTACGCGCTGCCGTTATTGATCGTGGGCCAAAGCCTGGCGGTCTACATGTGGCGGCACAATCCTTCCTGGTGGCAGGGGATCACGCGCGTGATTCTGGGATAGGGAATCTTTCTCCGAACTCACAACCAGCCGGCGACGTACTAACCCTTGAACCTAGGGTGAGTCGTCTATGAACATTTGCCGCGGCATGGTTCTTATACTTCTTTTTCTTGGGGCGGGTATCTCGGATGATGAGTTGGCGCGCAGCGGCAAGATTCGGGAGAACGCCCCCGTCAAGGCCTCCGTGGAGATTACCATTCACGCCCCGGTTGAGAAAGTCTGGCTCCTGCTGACTGACGTGACCAACTGGCCGAAGTGGCAGCCGGACATTTCCGCGAGCAAAATCGCCGGACCACTCGAAGCCGGAACCCCGTTCTCATGGACCACCGGCGGCACACGCATCCAATCGCGGATAGCTCTGGTCAAGCCCTATGAGCAATTTGCATGGACGGGGAAGGCTCATTGGGCCAAAGCCATCCACGTCTGGAAGCTTGAGCGGCTGTCTGACGATCAAACACTTGTAAAGACCGAGGAATCGATGGACGGTTTCTTACTCACCCTCTTCTACTCATCGAAAAAACTGGAGGTGACGGATCGGCGCTGGCTGGATCGGTTGAAACTGGCAGCGGAATGACCTGCATGGGTTCCACGAGCGGGTGACCAGAAGAACGATCCGAGGGCTAGTCACCGGCCCAGGTGACATGGCGCACTGACAAAGTATTTCCGCGGACTATCCTTGTAATTGTGTCGAGGCGGAGATTCCCTCTCAGGTTTGACATTCCGAGAGGCAGATCCGTACGAGGAGGCATGCTGAGATGAAGACAAGGTTCGTGGTTGTGGCTTTGCTGTCGCTTGCTTTTGCGTTGCCGGCGTTCGGCAAGACCTACAAGAGCACCTATCCTGTTTCTTGTAACGAAATGTGGACCGCGGTCAAAGACACGCTTAGCAATCCGGAGAATAACTACGAGGTGAAACAGATTGACGACAACGCAATGCATGCTGACTACGATGTGAAGCATGCGGCGCACGTCACGATTTCGGGAGCGATCTTGCAGCGGACCAACAAGGTGACCCTGGTACCGCAGGGCGCAGTTTGTGAGATGCAAGTGGTGTCGAACTGGAGCGGGATTGAGCACAGCGACCGGAGTGACTTCAAGAAGCGGGTGGATGAATCTCTGGCCAAGCTGCAAGCCGCGCCACCTTCCCCGGTGGCTGAACCGGCGGCTCCGGTCAAATGATTTCGGCCGGGGGCCCCGCGTTTCGCGTTTGGAGCGCGGGCTGAGGAAGTTTCGGGCTGCTACAACGCCTCTTGACGAGGGATGCTTCAACTGTGCTGCGCTCCGCGCCCTTCCGTCGTTTCGAAAACCGCGAGACGTGGGGCACCCAATTAGTTCTTCGCGGGCGAGGGCGCCCGCGCCTCACGTGTGGTATCGAACATAAATAAAGGCCACGTTCGGAGATGAGCGTGGCCTTTAGGGTTTTACTGTTGGTTGCTTTTATCCGTCGGCACACTGGACCCATCCGCGGCGACGGCAGGAACGGTTTGTTCGGTCGTAGCTTTCTCGGGGACCGCTTTTTCAGCGGCAGCCTTTTCCGAAACTACCTTCTCGGGGACGGTCTGTTCCGTAGTAGCCGTTTCGGAGACCGCTTCTTTTGGAGCGGCCACCGGGTCGATCTTCACGGTGGAGAGGATCCAATTCAACTTGCGAAACACTTCGTTGCGGTCGACGGGCTTGATGTCCGCCTTGGTGTCAGTCGCCGTGTCATCTGACGCGGTTTCGAGACCCAGGACGAATTCGTAGCAGTTACCGTTTTCGAACACATGGTAGTACTTTGCATCAGCTTGCGCTGTATCCTTTCCGCCGAGGCCTTCCATTTGGCTGAACTCAGTCGCTCCGACTTTCACCTTCGACGATGCGACGGGACCAGTTTCCGGGCCACTTGCGTCCGGGAACATGAATTGCTCACATTGGTCAGACGTCAGCTTGGGGTTCACGCTGACATTGAAAAACGCGGTAGAGAAATCTGTGCCCTGGTACAAGCGGTGGGGCAGTTCGACCGCGGTGACCGTCGTTCCGCCGGGCTGAACAAAATTCATTTCCACCGGCCCCAGGCCGTCCCACTGCAGGTTCGCTTTGTCGCCTTCCTTCAGGCTGTCATATTTCGGATAGCGGAAGGAGATTCCATAGGCAGGATTGGTGTAAGTGGAAGCCGCCAGCTTCCGTTGGCGCGACTTTTTCTGGGCCAGCTTCTGCGCCGGCGCCGGGCTTGCGGCCATAGATGGTGTAGACGGCAGGCTCGACGCGGTCGAAACCTGCGTAGCCTGCTGGTTGGAGCTGGTCTGATTCAAGGTGGCCTGATTCGATGTGGCCTGATCTGACCTACCGGTTCCTTTCGAGCAACCGCTGGTCTGCAACAAGAAAACTACTAACAGGGACGATGCGATCAGCGACCCGGCGAGTGCTGCCGCTTTCTGCTTGTCGCCAAACTTTGTTCCCTTCGGTTGCGGACGTTGGTCGGTCCGCGAGTTGGTCTGCGATGTCTTTCCCTCCCGATTGCTTTCAGGTTTCTTCTCGGGATTTGCGGATAGGTTGAGCTGTGTGAACTGCGCCATATTGGCCTCCTGTGCTGGGTTTGCCAGTCAGGAGCGGTTAAAGCACGATGGCAACCATCGCGGTGTTGCTTGATTTCAGGATGGTTACAAAACAGTCGCTGTGAGCGACCTGTGGCGCGGAAGACACCGTGTGGGAGGCCGGACACGCTGTCCAGAGCAGCCGCGCCCTGCGGGGAGCGGTCTTCTTTCGACCTAGACCAGGGCCCACGCGTCTGTGTCAGAACTACTTTTTCGCCCCGCTGGGTCTGGTTTATTTTCCCACTTTGTCCCACGGCTTACGCCGTGGGCTGCATTCTTGCGTTGCTTCGCAGCTAGAATCCCGGAGGGTTTTTTCCGCGGTCTGGCTGAAATTCTCGTTCTCACACAGACTCTTACGCCTTGGGCTAAATTATGCCGCTCCCATTCGACTCGCTACACTCGCTCAGGGCAGGGCTTTCGGAGCTGGATTGTGACGGCTCTATTCCACCGCGCAAACCAAGAATCTAGTTCGCAAACACACACTGGACGTGCTGCTGCGCCGTCGCCCATGATGCGCAACAGCGATTCTTTCAGAGCCCACTAGTTTCCTGAAACAAACGGGTGGCAGTTGTTCCGCATGTGGCGCGCTGGGCGCGGCGTACGTCCAGCTTTCGATCGGGTGACGGGCAAGTTTCAACGGGAAGCTGGGGAATAACTTGGTTTAATCCGCTCTATAATCTTTTTTGATTGGCTGGGAGCAGAACTCCACGATACCCTAACAGGTTCCTGACCATCCCCTGAATCTCGCCGCCGGACCGGACTTTGCACAAACTTTAGGAGATCCATGTTAAACGAACTGAGATGTTTTCTAGCGCTTTCATACGATGAACTGGAAGAACTAAACCTCAACGCAAAAGAGCAACGCAAGAACCGGGTCGCCTCCCACAAGATTCAGGAAGAGCGGCTCAAGTATCTGAGCGACGAAAAGCGCATCAAGGCCGTGACCGTGCTGTTCAGCGACCTGGAAGGCCGCCTGCACATGCTCGATTACGACAAGAAGTTCCTCATCAAGAGCTGGGACAATCTCACGTTTGATGGTTCTTCGATTCGCGGATTTACCGCCCAGCGGGAAAGCGATCTGCGGCTGGGCATCGATTGGGCTGCTTTCTATTGGGGCCCTGCCGATATGTTCGGACCGGGCAAGGTGCTGGTCTTCGGCGATGTGATTGATAAGGGCGGCACACCGTACAGTGCCGACATTCGCGGCATCCTGAAGGGATACGCCGAAGGACTATACAAAAAGCACGGCTACACGCTGAACGCGGCCAACGAGATTGAAGGCTTCTTGTTTCAAGGGCCGGACGCCGAGCGACGCTACCACGAAACAGGGAAGTTCGAGTACGTCAACACCGGCGGATATTATCACTCGCTGCCCAGCGACCCGCTGCGCACTTTCATTGACACCACCGCGGAAGTGCAGCGGGCCATGGGCTTCCAGAACGAGAAAGATCATCCCGAGGTTGCACCCTCGCAATTCGAAATCAATTACGGTTATGGAGAAGTGGTGGCGGCGGCAGACCAGATCCAGCTCTACAAGCTGGTTTGCCGGCAGGTGGCTACGAAGATGGGTTGCACGGCGTCTTTCTTGCCCAAGCCGGTGGTGGGCGTGAACGGCAGCGGCATGCACACCAATGTCTCCATCAGTAAAGGAGGAAAGAATCTTTTCTGGGATGCGAAGGGCGAGGAGAAGCTCAGCAAGATGGGCTGGGAATTCGTGGACCGCATTCTCACCCATGGCAATGACATTTGCCTGCTGCTGAATGCCAGCGTGAATGCCTATCGCCGTCTGGATCCGCATTTCGAGGCGCCCAACCAACTCAAGGCGTCGCCGGTCGATCGCGGGTCGATGATCCGTATCCCCATCGGCAACGAAAAGAGCATGCGGGTGGAAGTTCGCTCGGTCGCACCGGATGCAAACCCATACCTGGTTATGCATTCCATCTTCAAGACTGGGATTGATGGCGAGACAGCAAAGATCAAGAACCTGCGCCAGGCGCAGCGGTATTTGCCGGACAACATCTATGACGCGCTGGCGAACTTCCGCAAAGCTGAGTGGACCACGAAGCTTCTTGGCGAGGATGTGAAGGCACGCTACGCCGATTTGAAGCAGGCCTCGGCCGATCGCTGCCCGCGCTTGCTGGGAACGTTTGTGAAGGCTCCGGAAGTGCAGTATCACCACGATGTGTACAACCAGTTTTTGTGGAATTTGTTCTAGAGCTGGTCTCATAAATGGTCGCTGAACCCAATTAGCTATTCTCTGGGCGGAAGAGAACAGGCAGAAGGAGGTATGCGCGGACGATGGGAACTCAACGATGCCCAGTGGAAACTGATCGAACCGATCTTGCGACCGAAGCAACGGCTCGATGGTCGCGGTCGTCCGTGGCAGGATGCTCGGGCTGTCTTGCGAACTGCCGGAGAAGTATCCGGCGTTCCAGACTTGTCATCGCCGTTTTCAGCAGTGGGTGCGCAGCGGCAAGCTGGAAATGGCTCTGCGTCTGCTGGCTAGGCGTTTGCACAGGCGAGGCAAACTCGATCTGCAAGAAGCTTTTGTGGATGCAACGTTCGCGAGCGCGAAAAAAGGGGCCTTGCAGTCGGCCCGACCCGCCGTGGCAAGGGGACAAAGATCGTCGCTATCGCCGCTGATAACAGTCTTCCTCTCGCTGTCAGTGTACAAAGTGCCTCACCCCACGAGAGCCAGCTTGTTGAAGAAGTGCTCGCCGGGAGTTTTCTCGAAGAACTCCCAGCCCGACTCATCGGCGACAAAGCCTACGACTCAGATTCGCTCGACCAGAGGCTCAGAGAGGAATACGGTATCGAACTAATCGCGCCACATCGCAGGCAACGAAGAACGAAAACGCAAGACGGCCGAAAATTGCGGCGCTACAGAAGGCGATGGCGTGTGGAGCGGTTGTTTGCGTGGCTCCATTGGTTTCGCAGACTCGTCACTCGCTATGAGTACCACATCGAAAACTTCCTCGGCCTGGTCCAGCTCGGCTGTATCAAACTACTCCTCGAATACGTGTAAGTTCGGAGTTGCCTTGCTCTTCGGCAGAGCGTGTGCTCCGGAATCGAGCGTATCAAAAATCTATCGCTAAATGCCAGCCGACTCCATTAGCTGCTGCAACCTCCAGAAGCTTGCTGAACTCCGTCAGGTCATCAAGAATTGCTTGGGCGTGCTCTGTTTTCCCATTTTCTACTGCCCGCACGAGGGCACGCACCGTTTTAAGGCCCTCATTGGCAGAGAACCACTTCTCCGGTGCCAACTTGGTGGCCTCCTCTTTGAGGTCCACCGCTTGGTCTTCAGCAAACCCAGCCAATTCCTCCGGAGACGCACTGAAGAAGTCCATGAGGGGTCGAGCACCCGCTTCCTCTGCGAGAGCATCCAGAACCTTGGCTGCACGGCGTAAAGCCTTGCCATTGACACTGTGGTCGAACCCTGGGATCTTCCGCTCAAGTACGATGTACCAAGCGACCGACATCGGTTTCTCCTGGATCAAACATCACGTCATGAAAGCTGCCGTCGACGACGGGGGCTCTCTTGCGACCGACCATACTACCAGTCAGACGCCAGCGAGCCGCAGGTTTATGAGACCCGTTCTAGAAATCGTGAGACCCGCAGGGGCGGGGATGCCTGCGGCGGCGCGGAATCTACGGAAGGCCGAACGTGTACAGCGAACTTCCTGCGGCGATTGCGACATACTGGTTTCCGGCGATGGCGAATGCCATCGGCGCAGCATAGACGGCAGCGCCGGTCTGGAAGTGCCAGAGGGGTTTGCCGGAGGCCGCGTCCAGGGCGATGAAATTGCCTTCCGCATCGCCGGTGAACACAAGTCCACCGGCCGTCGATAAAACTCCGGACCACGACGGCGAGACCTGCCGGAATTCCCACTTCACCTGCCCACTGGCGGGATCGATGGCGCGAAGAGCGCCCCAGTAAGGCTCGGTATCGTCCGCCGGAAAATACGCGCTGCCGTAATAGGCGTGACCCGGTTCGTAGGGCTGGGGCGCGGTGCTGAAAATGTCGCATTCCTCGCGGGCAGTTACGTAAAAGAGCCCGGTTTGTGAATCGAACGTTGGGGACATCCAGTTGGTGGTGCCGAGAGCGCCCGGACATATGCGGCGGCCTTCGGCAGTCGGTTCGCTCTCTGTGTTCGCAACCGGGCGGCCCTCAGCGTCCTTGCGATCGCTCCATGTGATTTTGCCGTAGGGATTCGCGGAAATCAGTTTGCCTGTGGTGCGGTCCAAGACATAGAAAAATCCATTGCGGTTTGCCTGCGCGATCAGGTGGCGGTCGCCCTGATCGATCATCACGGGAACCTGAGTCGAATCCCAATCGTGTTCATCGTGTTTGGTGAATTGAAAAAACCAGTTCAATTTTCCGGTGTCGGCATTCAGAGCGAGCAGTGTATTGCTGTAAAGGTTGTCGCCGGCGCGTCCCTGGCCGCGATTGGAGGGCGAAGGGTTCCCCGTAGGCCAGAAGAGCTGATTGGTTGCGGGGTCATAGGTTCCCGTGATCCACGCAGGCGCCCCGCCGATTTTCCACGAATCGCCTTCCCAGGTCCCGTGGCCGGGCTCGCCGGGTCCAGGCACGGTGTAGAACCGCCATTTGCGCTGGCCGGTATCGGCGTCGTAGGCATCAATGAAGCCGCGAATGCCATATTCGCCGCCGGAAACACCCAGAATGACCAGGTTCTTCACCACCAGCGGCGCGAGCGTGAAACTGTAGCCTTGCTTGTAATCGACGGCGGCAATGTCCCAAATGACATTTCCGGTCTTGGCATCAAGGGCCATGACGTGGGCATCGAGTGTTCCGAGAAAAACTTTGTCGCCGAGGATGGCAAGCCCGCGATTGATGCGGCCGCAACATGGGCGGATATCCGTCGGCAATTGACGCTGGTACAGCCAAATCGGCCGCCCCGTGCGTGCATCCAGAGCGAAAGCGCGGTCGTCAGGGCCGGTGCCGTAAAGGATTCCGTCCACCACCAGCGGCGTCGTTTCAAACTTGCCGGTGGCGCCGGTCTGATAAACCCATTTGGCGATGAGTGAGTGCGCATTGGTGGTGTTGATCTGATCCAGCGTGGTGAAGCGATGTCCGGCGTAGTCGCCCGAATAGGTGAGCCAGTTTTGCGGTTCCTTGGAGGAATCGAGCAGCCGGGTAAACGTGACTCATTCAGCGCAAAGATGCTCGAGGCCAGCAGAACCAGTGCAACGCGGAAAAATTTATTCACGCCTGAACCCTCATTTCGTGCCCACACTGAGCAGGTAGGCGACAATGTCCTGCAGATCTTTGTCGCTCAGAAGAGTTGTGTCGTAAGAGGGCATTAGAGATACGCGGCTCTTGCTGAAAGAACGCAGCTCGTCTTTTTCGAACAGATGAATCTGCTCGTTCGCATCCATGATTTGAATGCTGAAGTTATCCTCGTCCAGGGCGACGCCCTTGATTTCGCGGCCGTCCGCAGTTACCACTGTGACCGTCTCGTATTCCTGCGGGAATTCTTTTGTGGATTCTTGCAGCCCTTGCGCCAACCGACGGCTGGGATTGCGAACCGACTCGACAATGTATGCCACGGATCGAGCCATGCCGACAGCCGTGAGATCAGGCCCGAGGCGCCCGCCTTTTCCTTCTACCATGTGACATAAGGAACAATTGGCGTCGCCATAGAAAAGTTCTTTCCCATGCGCTGCATTTCCGGTGGGCTGGGCTGGCGCTTTCGCCTGGACACTCCGCAAATAAGTAATGACCTGCCAGATTTCCTCGTCGGTCATTCCAACCCCCTGCCCGGTGGTTCCATTCGGGGGCATGGCTGTACCCGGGACGCCCTGGCTGATGGTGCGGAAAAGATCGGCGTCGAGGCTGCCGTGGCGCTTCTGCGCTCGGGTCAAGTCGGGGCCGCGCCCGCCGCCGCGAGCACCCAGCCCGTGACAGAACGCGCAGTTGATGCGGAATTGAAATTCTCCGGCCTTGGCCGCCTTGGCATCGTTCGCGAGGGGATTCTGATCTTGACCAAAAAGAGTGGCAGGTGTGGCCAGCGCCAAAAGCAGCACGGCGCCTCGTGCGCGGGTCAACCTTCGGCGGCGGCTGGCCGGGCCGGTTTGGAGCAGGTTCTGTGTCGTGCCGGTACTCATATTTTTCCTTTTTCTCCAAAAACAGCAGATTCCTCCTGGCTGAAGCCAGTCGGAATGACAACTAAGGGTGAAAGATATGGAAAGAATGTCACCGGAGCCGGGAGATTACAAGAAAACAGGGGCTGCCGAGAAGGGTTCCACCGGCATCATCTTTGTTCCTGGATTATCGTTCGTGGGTCACCGCTCGTGGGTCATCGTTCGTGGATCATTGGGTAAGCCTGCTCAGGCGCTGTGCCGGATCGGCGGCGACTTTTTCCAACAAGAGCCGGAAATCTTCCAGGGTCTGAGTAATTGCGGCAGTGGTAAAGAGGTCAGGGTTGTACTGGGCTCGGCCGATCATTCCGTCCGTGCGATCGCTCATCTCGAGGTACAGATCCCACCTGGCTCCGCCACTTTCGACATCCATATAAGTCATGCTCCAGCCCGGCGGGAGTCGCGGCACATCGGGCGCGACCGATAGCGCGACCGTAAAGAAACGGTTGCGGCTGGGATCGGGCTTGACTTGAAGTCTTTCGGCAATCAGTTCGAGCGGTACGTCATCATTCGAGATGGCGCCCAGGGTTACTTCGCGCATCTGGTGGAGTAACGAGCAAAACGCAGGATTGCCGGATAGATTCGCCCGCAAAGCTACGGGATTGAGGAAGTATCCCAATAATCGTTGGAACTCAATTTGTTTGCGGCCTGAAGGCGCCAAGGTGCCCACGATGATATCTTCCTGGCCTGTGCAGCGGTGCAACAACGCCACCAGTCCGGCGAGCAAAGTCATGAAGAGCGTCGCGCCCTCTCGACGGCCCAGGTCTTTGAGAGATCCTGTGAGCTCCCGGGTCAGCTTGAACGGGTGCATCGCACCACGATACGTCTGATTAGCAGGCCGCGCACCCTCACTCGGCCAGCGCAGAATTGGCAAATCGCCGGCGAGTTGCTTTTGCCAGTACGCCAGCTGGTTTTCCATTGCCTGGCCAGTGAGGCTTCGACGTTGCCAGCAGGCGAAGTCTGCATACTGAGTTTCTAATTCGGGCAAAAGGGAAGGCTTGCCCACCGCATAACTTTCGTAGAGGGTTGTCAGCTCGAAAGGAAAAATATCGAAAACGGTGATCCCATCAACAATGCTCTGGTGCGCGGTCAAGTACAGGCGGTGCTCGGCATCATCGAGCGTGACGAGCCGGGCTCGAAATAACGGCCCACGGTTCAGGTCGAAAGGCTCCCCGGCGTCCTCGGTCGCCAAATCCAGAGCGTTCTTTTCTCGTTCGCTTTCCGGCAGCGTTCTAAGATCGGCTACGGGCAATTTGAAAGTCGCAGGCGCAGGATGAACAATCTGGACGGGCTGCCCTTTCACTGATTCAAAGGTCGTGCGCCAAATCTCGTGCCGCCTGATGATTTCCACCAGGCTTCGTTCCAGCACCGCAGGGTCGCAGGGGCCGTGGCGGTGAATAGTGATGGATTCGTTGTGAAGCGGCGCCACCTTACTCGCGGTCTGATCGAGACGCCAAACCTGTTCTTGTGCGAGCGATAAAGGCGCTGGATCTTCGCGCGCACGGCGCTTCAGTTCAGATGCGGCGGGTGCAAGGCTGCCCCGCCTCTGTATCTCGAGCAGTTTCTGCTTGGCCTCGGAGAGGCGCGGTTCCTTCTGCATCCAAGTTTCCGATCCTCATTTTCAACTCGCGATTTCAACTCGCGGCGCGAGATGCCTGAAACCTTACCGGCAATGCCGTGAGGCCCCTGAGCCCCAGGTTATTGCGCCAGACAAGGGGGCCCGGCTGCAACTCCAGTTCAGGCAAACGCCGAACAATGGCCTCAAACGCTTCCTGCCCTTCCACGCGCGCGAGCGCCGCACCGAAACAGAAATGAGCAGCGTATCCGAAAGCGAGGTGCCGATTATCTGCACGAGCAACATCAAAACGGTCGGGATCAGGGAATCGCTCCGGGTCGCGGTTCGCCGCCGCCATCACGGCCATGACCGCTTGTCCCTTGCGGATCACTCTGCCGCCAAGTTCCACGTCTTCCGGAGCCAGCCGCCCGGTATGCTGGCTGGGACTTTCGTAGCGCAGCATTTCCTCCACGGCAGCGGGGATCAAAGACAGGTCTTCCGGCAGTCTTTTCATTTCTCCGGGATTGCGCAACAGGGTGAGCACACCGTTGCCAATCAGATTGGTTGTCGTCTCCAGACCGCCGACCATGGTCACGATGCTGTTGGCGACAACTTCTTCCTCGGTCAGCCGGTCGCCATCCACTTCCGCCGTCATGAGGGAGTGGACCAAACCCTCTCGTGGAATGTCTTTCAGCTCTCGAATGCGATCGCGAAAATAGGCGGTCATGTCTTGTACGGTGCGCAACATGCGCGGAGCGTGCTCGGGGTTGTGCTGAAAGTTTCCCAGCATTTCTGCGAAGTCAGCAGACCATGCTTTTAGCTGATGGCGGTCACTCACTGGAACGCCAAGCATTTCAGCCGTTACGATGGCCGGCAGCGGCTCAGCCAGATCCCGAATGATGTCCATCTGACCTTTAGACTGCACCGCGTCCAGCAGCCGGTTTACGATCTCTCGAATGTGCGACCGCAACACCTCGACCCGGGCGGGGCTGAACGCGTGCGATGCCAGAGCACGCAGCCGGGTATGCGCCGGCGGATCCATGAAGAGCATCAGCCTCACCATCAACTGGGCGATGGGACTCATCTCCGCCAGTCCCATGGCTTTCAGTTTTTGCGGTGTGTGCGTGCGCTCCGCCGAGAAGGCGTGCAAGACCTCCATCACATCCACATAGCGGGTTACGACCCAGGTGTGGAGGAAAGCGTCCCAGTGGACCGGGTCCTCGGTGCGTAGACGGCGAAACAAAGGATAGGGGTTGGCCAGCACTTCCGGGTCGAGGAGATGATACAGACTCAGCGCGCTGGCTCCCGAGCTTCTGGAAATAGCGCCGTCGGTGGATGTGCTCATAGGCCGGCTTGTTCGGTGTTCATGGCGAGTAACCGCTGAGCCTCATCTTCGCTCATGGTGTCGAGTTTCGCTACCATCAGCCGTTCAACTTCGGCTGCGAGATCCGCTACCGTGGGGTGGTCGAATAGTTTCAAGAGCGGGAGTTCCACGTTGAAAGCGTCTCGCAAGCGGGCAATCACCTGGGTTCCGAACAATGAATTGCCGCCAAGATAGAAGAAGTTGTCGCTGACTCCGACCCGTTTCAAACCCAGAAGCGACGCGACAATCGCAGCCACGCGCTGCTCTGTGGGAGTGCGGGGACCAAGGAAAGTTTCCTCCCGCAGGATGTTCTCATCGCTTGGTGCGGGCAATGCGAAGCGGTTCACCTTTCCACTCGGCCCGACGGGAAGAGCGTCCAGGCTCACAAATGTTGCGGGAAGCATATAGTCCGGCAATTCCTTGGCCAGGAAATCCCGGAGTTCACTGATCGGTGGAAGGGTCGCGAGAGGGACGATGTACGCCACCAGTTGCTTCTCCCCTGTGCCATTTTCGCTGGCCACGACCACACTTTGGCGAACTGCTGGATGCCGGCTGAGCGCGCTGACGACCTCATTCAGTTCGATCCGGTAGCCACGAATCTTGACCTGATCGTCGACGCGGCCGTGAAAGGCGATCTGGCCATCCGGAAGACAGCAGCCCAGGTCGCCGGTTCGATAAAGCCTTGCGTTCGCGACTTCGCTGAACGGATGTCGGACGAAGCGTTCCGCGGTCAATTCAGCATCGTTCAGATAGCCCCGGGCCAAGCCCGTGCCCCCGATGTAGATCTCGCCGATGGTTCCGGCGGGTACTTGCTTCATCTTGCTATCAAGAATGTAGATCTCGGTGTTGTCGATTGGCCGGCCGATTGGCGGCAGCCGGTCTTCAGACTTCTGCGGGAAGATGGCTACCGAAGTCGCTACTACCGTACACTCCGTGGGCCCATAGTTGTTGACTACGGCGAAGGGCAGGGTTGCCGGCGGATATTGGTGCAGAGTATCGGCGCCGGTCAGCAGGAAGCGCAGAGCGGTTTCTCTTGGCCATGCCAGCTTCAGCATCCGCTCGGCCAGGGGAGTGGGAACAAAACTGACCGTGATCCTTTCGCGCACCAGCCAATCGCGGAGTTGCTCGGGATCAGTACGAGTCTCATCGTCCACCAGATGAAGGCTGGCTCCGGCGACCAGGTACGGCCAGACTTCCCAGACTGCCGCATCGAACCCAATCGACGCCAACTGCGTTGCGCGATCCGCCGCAGTCACGCCAAAAGCGCGGTTGTGCCACTCGCACAAATTCAGCAAGCTGCCATGGCCGACGGCCACCGCCTTCGGGGTTCCGGTCGAGCCCGAGGTAAAAATCACATACGCCAGCTGCTCCGGCGTTACAGGAACCGGCAGCGCTTCGGAGGAGCAGCGGCTTATTTCGGGCGCGCAGTGATCAAGGGCAACCAGCTCTCTCGGGTCTCCCGCCAGCGATCCCAGTACGCTCGAATGGGTCACGACCACTGAGACCTGAGCAGCGTTCAACATCATCTTCAAGCGTTGACTCGGCGTCTTGGTTTCGAGCGGCAGATACGCGCCACCAGCTTTGAGAATCGCCAAGGCCGCGACTGGAAAGTCTACCGAGCGTTCCAAGCACAAACCCACCACGCTGCCGGGCATAACTCCCAAACTGCGCAGGTGATGCGCCAGTTGGTTGGAGCGGCGATCTAATTCTCGATATGTGAGACGGTCGGAACCAGCGCATACGGCCAAAGCGTCGGGTGTGACGGCAGCCTGGCGCTGCACTCGATCAGGCACACAAAGAGTCGACGGTTTCCCGTCAGAGACCCCTGTGCCGCTAGGACCTGATTGCGTGCTGCTCTCCATACTTAACGAACCGTTTGAGGCCTAGCACTTAGGAGGGACCAGAGCGTTACCTGGGGGCATAAGGCTGGGCGCACACCTTTCCAACTGTTGACGGCATTATAGACGAGTTTTGGCAGGACGAGCCTGAATTCCTTTGGCCGAAGTCAGTTTGGCCAGCGCATTGGCTGGCGGTGAAAAGGCGGGGTTGGTCGTCGTAGCTCAGGTTTGCTGTGGTATAGTTGCGCTCGCCGTATGCCGTACTCATGAGTACCGATCCTCAAATTCAACCCGCCTCCATCCCTCGATCGCAGAAACCGCTGAGATTGCGGGAGGTTCGCTTTGAGGATTACTCCCAGGTAGCTGCGCTGGCGTCGAAATTCCACCTGCAGACCGAGACCTATCCGGGATGGATGCATCTCTGGATAAACAATCCCGCCTACCGTGAAATCAAAGACAAGTTCCCCATCGGATGGGTGCTGGAGAATAGCGACGGCGCCATCTCTGGCTATCTCGGAAATATTCCCCTGCATTACGAATTCGAAGGCAAGAAACTGCTCGCAGCAACCACCCGAGCGTGGGTTGTGGATACGGATTATCGCACGTATTCCCCGCTGCTTTTGGGAACGTATTTCCAACAGCCCAACGTCGATCTCTTTCTGAACACGACGGTAAATTCGCAGGCCGCGCCCGCCTACAGTATTTTTGAGGGTGTGCACGTGCCCGTGGGAGCCTGGGATCGGACGCTATTTTGGATTACCCATCACCAGGGCTTCGCCGAGAGTTTCTTGCGGAAAAAGGGCGGAACGATGGCCAAGCCCTTGAGCTATCCAGTTTCCACGGGCCTATTTCTACGCGACCAGCTCAGGAGAAGTCGCTTCCAGGGAAACGGGAACGCAGTTGAGGTGCTCCTATGCGCCGGCTTCGACGATCGCTTCGATGCATTCTGGGCGGCCCTGAGAAAGAAGAAATCCAACCTGCTGCTCGCCGTTCGCAGCCGGGAAGTGCTGGAGTGGCACTTCAAGTTTCCTTTGCTGCAAAACGCAGCATGGATCTACATAGTGGAAGGCAACGCCGGGCTCGCGGCGTACGCGGTATTCCTGCGCCAGGATAATCCGGAAGCCGGGCTTACGCGCGTGCGGTTGGCCGATTTTCAATGTCTGGAGCAGGAAAGCGCGCTGGACGTGCTTATGCCCATGCTTCAGACGGCCATCGATCGCTGCCGGCAAGAGTGCATCCACATGCTAGAACTGATTGGTTTTGCTCCAGCTTTGGAAAGAAAACTGGAACGCGCTTCTCCGCACCGGCGTCCCCTGCCCAACTGGGTTTACTACTACAAAGCCAATGATCCGGCGCTGGCAGAGAGACTGAAAAACCCAGCCGTCTGGGAACCCTCGCTTTTTGATGGTGATTCCAGCTTGTAGTGGAGCGTAAGTTTGGATGAACTTGCGTCCCATCACGCGCGTTTGGTTTTGGGTAGGGCATGGCTTTAGTCATGCCGCCTGGGGGACAATGATGAATCGGCTTTAGCCGCTGAGGGCTTTTAGGCCGGGGCGCGTCTACCGGAATGGGAGTGGCAGAGGGAAGTGTTGAGATGAGTAGCTCCGCACTATTGGCTCATCGCGCATTCGTGACGATCAGCGTGGATGATGGGCATCCGACTGATCTGAGGACTGCGGGACTCCTCCAGAAGTACGGGCTGAAGGCAACGTTTTATGTTCCTGCCAGGAATCCCGAACGGGAAGTCATGGCTCCCAGTCTTTTGCGGCAACTCTCCGGAACCTTCGAGTTGGGCGGGCATACCATGAATCATGTTCCGCTCCCTTCGCTGCCGGAAAACACTGCGAAGGCGGAAATTGTGGATTGCAAGAAATGGCTGGAAGATCTCACAGGCAAGCCGGCCATAGCGTTTTGTTATCCGAAGGGGAAGTTCGATCGTGCGACAGCCGGGTTGGTTAAGAGAGCGGGTTTTTGGGGGGCGCGAACCTGTCTGTTCAATCTGCACGAGTTCCCCGATCATCCGTTCCTCTGGGGCGTAAGCTCACAAGCTTACTCGCACAGCCGCATGGTGCAGATGCGGCACGCGCTGCTAGAGCGAAATTTTTCCGGGGCATGGAAGTATTGGACGATCTACAAAGGAGCTGCGCTCTGGCCGCAGCATTTCCGGCGCGTGGTCGATCATGTGGCAGAACACGGGGGGATCGCGCACTTATACATGCATAGCTGGGAAATTGATGGACTCGGCCAGTGGGAAATATTGGAGTCTGTTTTTGAGTCGATTGCGAATCAACCCGCGCTGGTCCGAGTGACGAATGGAGATTTGTTCGGGCTGTGGAACGCGCAAGAAAAATTGGCGACGGATCCCGCCGCAGTTTCCATTGCCGATTGAGACCGGTGGGTTCGGGCGGCGTGTCTCTCAGGGCTCGAACACGTCGATTCTCATCGTGGACCAATGGGCCGTCGCCGCACAAAGACCTAGCCCGGCGGCGTCTGTGCACGCTACGCTCACCTCGAGTTTGTGATCCTTGGACTGCGAGTTTGTAACTTTACCAACCACTGTGGCGGGGTAACTTTGCCGCTCCTCCTCAGGGTAGTACTCTCCCGCGACGTATAAGGTAAAGAGATAAAATCCGTGCTCATCCGTTGGTCCCGGCATAGGGGCCGCCCCGTCCAGCAGGAACTGGTACCTACCCTTCGCATAGGGAGATATCTCCGTCTTAGAATCAAGGGCAATGTGTAGAGTGCAGGTCTTTGCCATCGCAGCCGGACAGGTGACGTGGATGGGTTTGAACATGGGTGCTGGTTTGGCAGTGCAGTGGTATCCCGTGCACGATGCCATACTGCTCTTTCTATTTACCACGAAAGTCGAAGAGACGAGAGACTCGTTGCTTATCACGGTTTGAGCATTCATTGCTGGCGTGAACCACGCAGCCGAAGCCATAGCGAGTGCTGTAATGCGCGCAAACCAAAAGCTAAGCCTCATGTTGAACACTCCTTGTTTGCCAATCGGCGCAAACCCAATCAGGACGGACATTGTACATCGGAATCGGACCAGCGAGAGCCCTGCTTATTTCCACTGTTTTCCGCGGGAACCTCAGAGGCCAACGCCCGCGTTTTTATTCGCTCTGGGCGGCCGGCTGAACCGTGCCCTTCCTGAGAGCTATTTATGAAACCAGTTCATCAATTCCAGGTAGATTGGCAGGACAAAACCGTTGGAAAGGATGTCAATCCGCTTACTTTTGGGACCGCCTCTTCCACAGAATTTGGCGAAACATGCCGAGCCAGACCTCGGCGTCGTCGGCCTGCAGGTTGAGGCGCCGGACGAGGCGACGCACTTTGTCTTTCTCTTTCCCCCGCGCGGAAGCAGCGGGGTTCGAATGCAGGTAGCCGCTGGCGCGCAGCGCTTCGAGTAGCACCACGGTGATGCGCTCGACCTCGGCGGCAGTAGCGGCCACGGGTTTCTCTAGTTGGCGCACGGTTTTGGAATCGCGAATCAGTTCGTACAAGCAGACGGCGACCGCCTGTCCCAGGTTCATCGAGCCGTGTTCTTCGCGGGTCGGAATGCGCATCAGCCAGTTGCAGTGGCTGAGAGCTTCGTTGGAGAGGCCGATTTTTTCTGACCCAAACAAAAGTGCAACCTGGCTCATTGCCAATTGCTTACGAATGAGGCGCGCGCCGAGTTCCAGCCGCCGCAGCGGATGATGCAATTCCCGGTGACGCCGTGCCGTGGTTCCCACCACCAGTGTGCAGTCGGCCACGGCATCGGCCACGCTCTTGTATTGTTCCGCATTCGCGAGCAGAGCCGAAGCGCCCACCGCGGAGCGTGCTTCGCGGAACGCCACTTCGTATGGGTTCACCACTCGCAAGTGAAGAAAGCCGAAGTTGCTCATGGCGCGCGCGGCCGCCCCGATGTTGAGAGGGTTGCGCGTCGCTACCAGGACGACACGCAGGCGGTCGAATTCAGCCGGAACAGGCAAGAATGGTTATTCTATGACAGGCGCGGGAGGAAGAACTGCCGGACTGCGCGAGGCTGGACCCCCTTCGACGTTCCCTTCGGTTGCGCTCAGGACTTGCGGCTCAACGGGCTTCAGCAAACAGGACAGGCTTGCGCGGCTATCCCCACGTGTGCTTGCGAGTCCAAGACTACGATGCCGGCGCGTACGCGCACCGCCGCGCCGGCATCGTCATCGCAGCCATTGCTCCGGCTCACGAAGGGCTTCGACAAGGTCATTCAAAAAGGCCGCCGCCCGCGCACCGTCTACGACACGGTGGTCGCACGAAAGGGTCAGCGTCAGCATTGGCCGGATGCCAGGCTTTCCATCGACGGGCACCACGCGATCGGCGATGCTTCCCACCGCAAGAATCGCAGCTTGCGGCGGGCTGATGATGGCGGTGAAAGCATCCACGTGGTACATGCCGAGATTGCTGATGGTGAAGGTGGCGCTCGCGATATCCGAAGGCCGTAAACGGCCGGTACGCGCCCGCTCGGCCAGATCACGACGTTGCACAGCGATGTCGCCAGGCGCAGCATTGTTCGCGTTGGGAATCACCGTTGCGACCACGCCGTCCTCGACCGCCATGGCCACACCGATGTTCACCTCGGGATGAAGGCGAATGCCCTCGCGGCTCCAACTTGCATTCAGACGAGGGTGCTTGACCAGAACGCGCGCCACCAACGCAATCAGAAGATCAGTGTGCGTGAGCTTCGCTCCGAGCGCCTGTTCGATCGCCGGTCCCAATTTTTCACGCGTTTGGACAAGCGCTCCGGCAGCGATCTCGCGGACGACGAAGAAATGCGGGACGCTGGTCCAACTCTGCGTGGTTCGCTCGGCCATGAGCCGTCCGACTGAACCCGGTGTTTCCACGTTTGTGGACGCGGCCGCGGTGCGCGCTTCCGCCGCGGCTAGAACGTCCGAGGCCAGGATTTCTCCGCCGGGCCCTGAGCCTCGCAGGTGGCTGATGTCGACATTGCGCTCTTTGGCGAGACGACGAGCCTTGGGAGAAATTCGGGCGCCCGTCCCGGCCGGCTGCTCGGGTGTTGCGGCAGCCATGACCGGGCGGGCGGTTTCGGTCGCGGTCCGGGTGGGAGTGCCAGACGATGCGACCTCTGGGGGAGGGACTTCGCCGGGGCGAACAATCCATGCAATGGTTTTGCCCACCGGCACAACGGCGCCTGCCTGGACTTTCACGCCGGCGAGAACGCCATCGGCAGGGGCTTCGATTTCGAGCACGGCCTTGTCGGTCTCTACTTCCAGCAGTGGTTCACCTTTGGCCACACTCTCGCCTTCCTTCTTCCGCCAAGCGACGAGCTTGCCGGTTTCCTGCGCCATTTCGAGAGCGGGCATGACGACGCTGAAGGCCATAGTCTGATTTCTGACCACTGACAATTTCTCTCTAATCCCGTACTCCGACTCGTTCGGTCCGGGCGCTGGCTTCGATCATCTCGACGACCCGCTGGCTCGGTGCGGCCTCGTTTTCGCGCGTAGTCGGCAGCGGTCCGTTGACCGTGAAATAATGCGCGCCCGCGACCAGTAATTCTTCCGCGGGGAAACGCGTGATGACTTCATGGCCGGTGGGGGTGACGACAATTTCCTCCTCGATGCGCGCGGCGCTCCAGCCATCCGTCGAAGGCCAGAAAGTTTCTAGCGCGAACACCATGCCGGGCTTGATCTCATGCGGATGCTCGAACGACACCAGTCGGCTGATGACCGGCTTTTCCCATATCGCGAGCCCAATGCCGTGCCCGTATTGCAGCGCAAAGCAGGATTCCTCGTTCGGGAAACCGAATTCCTGCGCCTTCGGCCATACCGCCGCGATCTCAGCGGTCGTGCGGCCTGGGCGCACCAACTCGATTGCCGCATCCAGATATTCCCGGCAGCGCTTGTAGGCATCCACCATCGCGCGTGAGGCGTATCCGATGGTGAAGCACCGGTAATAGCAGGTGCGGTACCCCATATACGAATGCAGGATGTCGTAGTAGACAGGATCGCCGGGCCGGAGCACGCGATCGGAAAAAACGTGCGGATGCGGATTGCAGCGCTCGCCGGAAATCGCATTCACCGCCTCGACGTACTCCGAGCCCAAGTCATACAACACTTTACTCACCAGCCCGACCGCTTCGTTCTCGCGCAAACCGGGTTTCATGGTGCGGTAGAGTTCGTCGTAAGCGGCGTCCACCATCATTGCCGACATGTTCAGCAATGAGATTTCGTCCTGGGTCTTGATTACGCGGGCGTCGGACATGAGCTGCTGCCCATCGACAACGGTGATCCCTTCGCGTTGCAAGGCAAAAAGAACTGGAGGTTCGATGATGTCGATGCCCAGCGGTTCTTTGAGCAGGCCGCGCATTTCGAGCTCGATGCGGATCTTCTTGGCAACGTCCTCGGCACGGCCCATTTCCGGCGACATCGCGCCACGCAGCATGGAAATTCCGGGCCGCGAGCGCTCTCCCAGCCAGGGGCAGTGAAGTTGATGATGGCGGGCGGCTGACCCGAAATCCCAGAGGATGGGCTCGTCGTTTTGCGGCAGCAAGGTAAAGCGGTTGCACTTGTCCTGCGCCCAGCTGCCAATGTGCGTCGCGGTCAGATAGCGCACATTGTTCATGTCAAAACAGAGGAGCGCGCCCATCTCTGATTTGGCGAGCAGGTGCTTGGCGCGCGCCAGACGTTCCCGTCGCAAGCGGTCGAAGTCTACTCGCTGTTCCCAATCGACGGCCATCGTTCCGTGAGTTGGTAGTGCCATACGCACCTCCTGATGATCTTTGTAGCGCCGCCGTTCTGGCGAAGTGGCTCAGTCTAAATGGAAGCGAGCCAAGTGCGCGACGCTTCGCGCGGCTCGCCCAGATCCCCTTCGACTTCGCTCAGGGCAGGCTCTCGCTGCGCAAAGAACACCTGCTCGGGATGACAAATCAAACTGAGCCACTACCCGTCCCGGCGCTACTTTCTACGACTTGCCGCACAACGACCTGGCCACTTCGAAAACCGACTTGTCCGTGGGCACGGTCATATCTTCCAGAGGGGGCGAAAATGGGATGGGCACGTGCATGGCCCCCATTCGTTTCACCGGCGCGTCCAGGTCGTAAAACGCGCCTTCGGCGATCACGGCGGCAATCTCTGCGGTGACCCCGTACCGGCCATAACCCTCGTCCACAACAATCGCCCGCGATGTTTTCTTTGCCGATTCCACCAGCGTCTTCTCGTCTAGCGGCCAGGTTGTTCGGGGATCGATGACTTCGGCGCTGATCCCGGCCTCATCGAGCAAATCCGCGGCCCCGAGCGCCACTTGCACCATGCTGCTGGTCGCTACCAGCGTGATGTCCCGGCCCACGCGCTTCACATCGGCCACGCCGAACGGAATGGTGTAATCCTCGGCAGGCACCGGGCCTTTGGACTTGTACATCATCTTGTCTTCGAAGAACACAACCGGATTTTCGTCGCGGATCGCGCTCTTCAACAACCCCTTCGCGTCATACGGAGTCGACGGCAGCACAACCTTGAGTCC
Organism: uncultured Acidobacteriota bacterium; assembly: GCA_963770485.1. Lineage (GTDB taxonomy): Bacteria > Acidobacteriota > Terriglobia > Terriglobales > Acidobacteriaceae > CAVVEC01. The sequence goes on along the minus strand of CAVYPX010000012.1, from coordinate 128,121 downwards.
AGGGACATGGCTGAACCAGGCGTGCAGTGATTGCGAGTGTTGCGCGGCCGATCGACGGGTCGCCCCGAGCGTGGTCCGCATCACCATGGGAACTCTCCACTTACCTCCCGACATGTAGTGAACTTTCGCTGCCTGGTTCACCATCTGGTCCATGGTTAGGGTGATGAAGTCCCCGAACATAATGTCGACTATGGGTCGCAGGCCGGTCATGGCAGCCCCTACGGCGATACCGGTGAAGCCGGCTTCCGAAATCGGCGTGTCCAGCACGCGCTCGGTACCGAATTCCTCGACCAGTCCCGACAACACCTTGAACGGCGTTCCCGCCTCGGCGACATCCTCCCCGAAAATGCACACGCGGGAATCACGGCGCATTTCCTCCGCCAGCGCTTCCCGGACCGCCTGCGCGAAAGTCAATTCCCGGGGATTAGCTTCAGGCATAGACGTCCTGCTCCACTTCTTCCGGACTGGGGTAGGGCGCGTCCACAGCGAACTTGACGGCCGCCTTCATCTCGGCCTCAAGCTCAGAGTAGATTCGGTCAAATTGCGCAGAGTCGGCAAGACCCTGTCCGATCAGCCAATTCGCCAGAAGCTTGATGGGGTCGCGCTCGGTCTTCCAATGTTGCTCCTCTTGCTTGGAGCGGTAATATTCACGATTGATATCGCCGACGTGATGTCCGGTGTAGCGATACGTGTTGCACACCAGAAATGCTGGGCCGCCTCCGCCCCGGGCACGGTCAACCAGGCGGGTGGCCGACGCGTACACCGCGCGGACATCCTGTCCATCGACACTTTCCGCCGGCATTCCGAACGCGGCTGCGCGAGCCGGAATCTCACCGGCAGTGGTTTCCGAATAATGGGTGTATTCGTTGTACAGATTGTTTTCGCAAACGTAGATCACGGGCAGCTTCCAGAGCTGCGCAAGATTCATCACCTCGTATAAAACGCCCTGTCCCAGAGCTCCCTCTCCGAAGAAGCAGACCGTGACCCGGCCGTTGCCAAGCCGCTTGGCGGACAGCGCCGCGCCAGTAGCGATTCCTACGCTTCCGGCAACGATGGCGTTCGCTCCCAAGTTGCCCGTGGCAGGGTCAGCGATATGCATCGAGCCGCCTTTACCTCGACAGTAGCCTGCTTCCTTGCCCAGCAACTCGGCGAACATGCGGTCCGGCGCAGCGCCTTTGGCCAGACAGTGTCCGTGCCCGCGGTGAGTGCTGGTAATGTAGTCATCACGCCGGAGCGCTTCGCATATCCCGACCGCTACTGCTTCTTCCCCTACGTAGAGGTGGGCGAGCCCTGGCATTAGAGCTCGGGTGTAGAGTTCGTTGACCTGCTCTTCGAACAAGCGGATGGCTACCATTTTCCGAAACATCTGGAGCCAAGGTTCGAGCTTGGTCCCGGCATTGGCGTGCGACTTGTCGACGGCAATCGTCACTTCGTTACCCCTGACATTCGTGCCAACACGTCGAACATGCAGGCGAAGTCCAGTTTCGCCCAACCCATGCCGCGTGCCGCCGTCAGAAATTCATTGGAAATGGCCGTCGTAGGCAGGGGAACGTCGACTTGGCGTCCCAACTCCAGCGCCAGCAGCATGTCTTTCTGCATCATGTTCACGTCGAACCAGGCTTCTTCGGGCTGCTGCAGGACGAACGGTCCGCGATACTGGATCATAGGTGAGGCCACAGCGCTGTGGGTCAAAACGTCGACCGCAGTCTCGCGGGCGATGCCGCTTTTTTCTGCAAGTAAGATGCCTTCGGAGAAGGCCAGCATCTGCGCTGCGAGACTGAGATTCGTAGCGATCTTCATTACCAGCGCGAGGCCGTTCTCCCCCACATAGGTCACCTTCGGCCCGATATCCTGCAGCACAGGCTGCACGCGCTCGAAAATTTCGCGACGTCCGCCGACCATCACTGAAAGCTTGCCTTCCTGCAGCGTGGTCACACTGCCGGAGACCGGGCAATCCACCATGTCGGCGCCCTTTTCTCGAACTTTGGCCGCAAAAGCGCGACTCACGCTCGGACTTACGGTACTGATGTCCGCAAAGATCTTGCCTGGGCCAAGGCCAGCCAAAAGCCCGTTTGGCCCCTCAACAATGGCGGTGAGAGCCGCGGAGTTTGTGACCATGGCGAAGGTCACATCAGCCCCTGCGGCGACAGCGCACGGCGAGTCCGCCCACTTCATTCCCTTGTCGATCAGCCACTGCGCCTTCGATCGAGTTCGGTTGTAGCCAGTTACCATATGACCCTTGTCTAGTAAGCGGCTCACCATCTGGCTGCCCATCACGCCGAGACCGACAAAACCGAGGTTGGCCATCTGCTACAGCCTCCAAACTACGAAGTGGGCTTCGAAAGCGCAGGGTGAGCTTCGCTGGCGCGGGAATCCTCGCGAATCTGCTGCAGGTGAGCCCGCATCGCCTCACGCGCCTTTTCGGCGTTGCGTTGCTCAATCGCCTCGAGGATGCGCTTGTGATGAAACTGTCCCCGGTCGGGGCCACCCTCGACCTGGAAGATGCGGATTCGCTGTTCGCGAAGCAACCCCACAATGGAATCGATCAGCGAGAGGATCAGGGGATTCGCCGCGGCCTCAGCCAAGGACAGATGAAAATCCAGATCGGCCTCAATGAAAGCTTCGGGATCGTCCCGCTTCTGGTCCATCACCGAAACCGCTTCTCGCATCAGGACGAGATGCTGTTCCTGAATGCGGGTAGCGGCTAACGCCGCGATTTCGGGCTCAAGAATTGCGCGCACCTCAGCCAGATGGGTGGACCCGCCGGGCTGCCCGATCTTGGCCATCAATCCCAAAGATTGCCTGATCGCTTGCGAGGTTCCATCCGTAATGAACGTGCCGCGGCCCGAGTAAGCCTCAACCAATCCCTTTTCGCGAAGCGCCTTCACCGCTTCCCGGACCGCGGTTCGGCTGACGCCGAAGCGTTGCGCCAGATCACGCTCAGCGGGAAGTTGGTCTCCTGGTTTGAGCGCGCCCTTGAGAATTGATTCTTCGATCTGCTGAACGATTTGCTCGTAGAGCCGCGACGTGCGAACTGCCTTGTACACGGATTTCTCCCTAGGCACTGGGGAGGCCAGTGGTCTAGCTACTATACCAAACATCCGCCTATTTCTAGGTTGTGGCATCAGGGTATGGTGGTCCGACCAAAATACCAGAAGCTCGGGTTCACGGCAATTTATTTCGAGTCCTGGATCCAGACCGTCTTGATATTTGCGAATTCGCGAATCCCGTAAGGCCCCAACTCCCGGCCATGCCCCGACTGTTTTACACCGCCGAAAGGAAGCCGGGGATCGGAAGCGACCATCCGGTTGATGAAAACCATGCCGGCTTCAAGATCGTTGATGAAACGCTCGCGTTCCCGCTCATCGTTGGTCCAGGCGCTGGCTCCCAGGCCGAACCGGCTGTCGTTGGCCAGACGAATCGCGTCGTCCAGGTTTTTCGCCCGGAAGACACAAGCCACCGGACCGAATAGTTCGTCACGATTCGCGGGCGAGTCTTTCGGAATATCGGTCAAGACCGTAGGCGCGTAGAAGTTACCGGAGGCCTTGATTGGCTTGCCGCCCGTCAACACTCGCGCGCCGAGTGCAATTGTTTTTTGTACTTCCTGATCGAGACTCTTGAGACCATCGGCGGTAGCCAGAGGTCCAAGATCGGTGCTTTCGTCGAGGGGATCACCAATCTTGAGTGCCTCCATCCGGCTCACGAATCTGTGTTCAAATTCTTCCGCAATCGGCTCAGCCACGATAAAGCGCTTGGCCGCTATGCAAGACTGGCCGTTGTTCACGATGCGCGCCTTCACCGCAGTGGCAACGGCCTCTTCGAGATTCGCGCTGGGCATCACAATAAAGGGATCGCTACCGCCGAGCTCGAGCACAACTTTCTTGATTCTCTTTGCGGCCCCGATTCCCACGTCAATCCCCGCTTGTTCGCTGCCGGTGAGCGTCGCCGCCACTACGCGAGGATCGGCAAGAATTCGGTCCACTTTTTGCGAGCCGATCAGCAGGGTTTGAAAAGTCCCTCCGGGAAATCCTGCCCGGCGAAAGACATCTTCTACGCTGAGCGCGCACTGCGGAACATTGGACGCGTGCTTCAGAAGTCCGACATTGCCCGCCATCAGCGCCGGCGCCGCAAAGCGAATGACTTGCCAGTAAGGAAAATTCCACGGCATCACTGCCAGAATCGGCCCCAGCGGCTGGAAGCGGATGTAACTGCGGGTAGCGGCGGTTGCGATGGCTTCATCGGCAAGGAAACGCTCCGCGTTCTCGGCATAGTATCGGCATGCCCATGCGCATTTGACGGCCTCGTCCACGGCCGCGCGAAATGGCTTGCCCATTTCGAGGGTCATGGTTCTGGCGAAGGTTTCTTTTTCACTGTCGAGAATGTCAGCAGCCCGAACCATCATTCGCGCACGCTCCGCAAAGGGCATCCTGCGGTATTTCGCAAATGCGTCGGACGCGAGCTGGAGCTTCTCGTCAATCTGCGAGTCCAACAACGGCTCGAAAGTTTTCAGGAGCTCACCAGTGGCCGGATTAATCGTCGCAATCGCCATTTTTGCTGTGACCGTTCCTACGTCCTGAGCCCGCTTGCTCCCTGGACGTCAGAACCCCATCTTGGGATTCTCAGCGAGGGAAAATCTGACCGTAAATTGGTCCAACCACCATACCATAAATCCAATCATCAGCAAAACTACTTGACATGCGGTCCAGTATGGTGGTACAGCTGTCGGACCACACTTAGGGGAGGTTCCGGATGCATTCCCTTGCGAAGCTGGTGCGCATTTTGGGTAAGAGTCTTCTGGCTTTCCCGATACTTTGCCTCTGGCTGCCCGCGCAGACCAATGCGGGCCGGGTATTGGGAAGCGTTACCGACCAAAGCGGCGCCGCGGTGAGTGGTGCCACCGTAACCATCACTGACGTGCAGCGAGGTGCCGCCCGCGTGCTCACTACTGACCAGGCTGGCGCCTACATTGCGCCCGACCTGCCAGCCGGGTCGTATAAGGTCCGGGTTGAGGCTAAGGGATTCAAGAGTGTCGAGCGGCTGAACATTGAGTTAGAGGTCGCCAAAGATGTGCGCATCGACTTGACGCTCCAGCCCGGCGAGGTTGCCGAGACGGTGGTGGTGACCGGCGAGATTCCACTTCTGGATACGACCTCGGCCACTTTGGGGGGAACGCTCAGCAACAAGGAAATCAACGATCTGCCCTTGCAGGGGCGCAATTATGAGAACCTGCTGCAAATGCGCCCGGGCGTGGTGCGCTACCCGGGGGGCGGATTCTCCACTACCAGCACCAACGGTCTTCGCGCCGAGGACAATGCTTACCTCATCGATGGTCTATTCAATAGTGAGCCCTTCTCTGGTCAAAGCATCATCAACGGAGCCGGCATTGTGGGAGACTCGGCCACCATACTTCCTGTCGACGCCATCCAGGAATTCAACGTCCAGGAAAATCCTCCGGCGGAATACGGCTGGAAGCCCGGGGCGGTGGTCAATGTCGGTTTGAAGTCCGGAACCAACACTCTCCACGGTACCGCCTACGCCTTTGGCCGCGATACGCCTCTGGACGCACGCAACTACTTCAACCCCGTGACCCAGGCGAAGAATCCGCGCAATCTGGAGCAGTTCGGCGGCACCGCGGGCGGTGCCATCATAAAAGACAAGCTGTTTTTCTTTGGCGGATATGAGGGCCAACGCTACACCGTCGGGAACACGGGCAGTATTTCTACGCCAGCCACGGTGTCTCTAGGAGGCGATCCCGCGAATAGCGTTGTGGATGCCATCGCCGCCGTACACACCGCTTTCCAGAACGGCCAATTGATGCACGACGTAAGCGCGGCCAGTCTGCAAATCGCGGGTTGTACGATGGGCCCGCCCATCTCCTGCAACGGCACGGGTTTCCCGGCAAATAACGGCACGAATCCCCTGGGTCCGACCACCATTAACTTTGGTCTCCCCAACTCCGCCGCGGTGGACAATGCGGTGGGCAAGGTAGATTATCACTTCAACGACCGGCACACTTTGAGTGGCAGGTATTTCTTCGGCAACAATACAGGAACCGTCAGCGACGCGAGCCAGCTCCAACCGCAATGGTTGACCGAAATCCACACCCGGGCCCAGGTGGCCGGAGCAAACTGGACCTGGACCCCGACTTCTCGCTGGGTGAACGAAGCCAGATTTGGTTACAACCGCCTGTACCAGCCCACATTCACCGCAGACCATGACAAGCCTGCGTCCTCTTACGGTTTGGACACGGGCGTGACCAATCCGCTGTATGGCGGACTGCCCCGCATCAACGTTTTTCCGTTTTACATCTTCCCACAGGAATTGGGTGGATTTAACTGGCCCAAGATTCAGGGGCCCGACACCAGGTTCCAATTTGTGGACCACCTCTCGTATATCCGGGGAAAGCACGCCCTCAAGTTCGGAGGGGAGATTCACCATGACGCCTTCAGCGGCGGCGCTTATGGTGGGGTCCGAGGTCGAATCAAATTCGTCGGCGGATCCTTTGACAACGGCAACTCCTCCGGGCTGGAGGACTTCTTCGCTGGCCTGCCAACCTCGGCCAGTCAACTGGTGGGTGATCCGACCCGGCACCTACACAACTGGGGTTTTGCCAGCTTTGTCCAGGATGACTGGCGTCTCAGCCGCAATCTTACGGTGAATCTGGGGCTGCGCTACGAGCTAAGCACGGTCGTAAAGGAAGATCACAACCTGCTGGGCAACTTCGACCCTGTCGCCGGCCTCGAGCAGGTGGGCCAGCAGATCGGCGCTCCGTACAATGGCGATCACAACAATTTCGCTCCCCGCATGGGTTTCGCCTGGGATGTAACGGGGAGCGGAAAAACAGTGCTGCGCGGCGGCGGAGGCGTCATTTATGAGACGGTCAACTGGGAGTCTTTCCTCGCGCTAAACAATTCACTGGGCATCAGCACCATTCCCACCGGGGCGCTGGGAGTGGGGCCCGGCGGAACGCAAGGCAGCGGCTCAATCGCGGTCGGCACCGTCAACTTTCCGGGGCCCAGTCTCCATTGGTTCGGGACCGTGTTTCCAACCGGCACTATCAACTGCGGCGCCAATCCCTGCAGCATCCTGGGGATGGACCGCAATATCCGGACCCCGTACGTCTGGAATTGGACCCTGAACGTTCAGCATGCGTTCAACAACAACCTGTCTCTGGAAGTTGCGTACGTCGGGGATCATGGCTCGGACTTAATCGGCATCCACGACATCAACCAGGTCGATCCGAACTCACCGGCGGAGATCGCTTGCGGCCATTGCGAACAGAATGGCCGTCCTTTCTTCAATCAGTTTCCCTACTTGAGTTTCATCTACCAGATGGGAAACATTTACCAATCCAACTACAACGGCCTGCAGACAACGCTGACCGCCCGTAACTACCACGGGTTTACTTTCGTTGCTGGATACACCTACTCTCATGCCCTCGACGATGTGGGCGCCAATTGGGACTTTGGAGCGGGATTGGGTCTTCCGTCCGACAGTACAAATTACAAGCGGGAATACGCCAGCAGTGACTTCGACATTCGCCATCGCCTCACGCTCGCAATGACCTACGCCATCCCGGGCAAGAAGTCGTTCGCGCAAGCGCTGGAAGGCTGGCAACTCAATTCCATCGTGACCTTGGCCAGCGCGCAGCCTTTCGGCGTGATGGACGCCGGAACCGACGTCAGTCTCACGGGCGAACTCAATGATCGTTGGGATTTCTTCGGGAACACAAGCGACTTCAAATCCACACCTGTGGGGATTCCTTACTATGCTCCCGGCGATCCCGCAATGCCGGGCACTTGCATGAACAACGCTGCAGCCATCGGCGCAACCGCGTCGCTCAACGCATTTGGCTGCTACGCTAATGGCAGTTCAGTCATGATTCCTCCTGCCTTCGGAACTCAAGGCACGATGGGGCGCAATATTTTTCGCGATACGGGCTTCCGCAACTGGGATCTCTCGGTGGCTAAGAATTGGAAGCTCGGGGAACGATTTAGCACACAGTTCCGCGCTGAGTTCTTCAACTTTCTCAACCATCCCAACTTCGCGAATCCTTTTGGAGGACAGAATGGCTGGGCTCACAATGATCCTTCGACCGGTTCGTTCGGCTGCGCCTGCGCTACTCCTGATGTGGCCGCTTCCAACCCGGTCATCGGATCGGGGGGCTCGCGCGCGATTCAGTTGGGTTTAAAGCTGATGTTCTGACCTCCGCGGCAGCGGCCAGGTACTTCGAGATTGAGGGGGTGGGGCCGAACGGAAGCCCGTTCGGCCTCTTGTCATGTGCGGACAATCGCAACGAAAGGTTAAGATGGTGAGCAACGTGCGACGTAGAGTTCGATTTTTACTGTTGTCCTCTCTAGCTGGCCTCATCGTCGGCTGCGCGTTCGCTCAGGAGCGCACCCTCGATGAGATCAAAACGGAAGCCATTCATCGCGCGGAAAACGGGATGTATCCGCTGATCGGGCTTGATCCCACCGACGTGCGGGAAGCGTTCGCTTCCATCAAGACCCGCGACAAGGACGAATGGGCGGCGGCGTTCATGGCGGTCGCTGAGCGCTACATGGCGGAAGGGAAGGCTCTTGAGGCGACCGATCCTGCGAAAGCGAACGCTGACTACGTCAGGGCGTGGCGGCTGTATTCCTTCGGCCGTTGGCCCATACCAGCGTCTCCCAAAAAAGAAGAGTCCTACCACAAGGCAATCGCAGCATTCCTCGCGCATGCCCGCTTCTGGGATCCTCCCTTGGAAGTCGTTCACATTCCCTTCGAGGGGTCGGAGATCATTGGCTATCTGCGATTGCCTAAGGATAGAAAAGGTCCCGTACCTCTGGTGATCGCGATCAATGGTTTGGACAGCCGGAAGGAAGATCTGTCCGAAAGCTTCGCGGCGATCCTGCCCTTTGGCATTGGTTTCCTCGCGGTGGATGGACCCGGCACAGGCCAGGCTCCAATCAAAGTTAGCGAAAACGCGGAACGAATGTTATCGCGTGTCATTGACTACGTCCAGACCAGGCCCGAAGTGGATAAGAGCAGACTAGCGGTTCATGGGGTCAGTTGGGGAGCGTACTGGGCGACGAAGCTGGCCATCGTCGAGCGAGCGCGGCTGAAAGGAGCCAGCGCGCAGTCTCCGCCGACTGATACTTTTTTTCAGAAAGACTTCTTGATGAACTCTCTGTTGGGGAACCGGGAATATTTGTTTGATCAGGTGCCCGCCCTCATGAATATCTTCGAGGGAGTCAAGACTCTAGACGACTTGGCGGCCGCACTCCCCAAGATGTCGCTGGTGAAGCAAGGTCTGTTGGGGAAACCGATGGCGCCGATGCTGATTCTCGCCGGGGTCCTAGATACACAGGTTCCGATTTCGGATATTTACTTGCTCCTCGATAAGGGCGACGTTCCGAAAACGGCGTGGATCAATCCCCAGGGCGGCCACCTCGGGCGGCAGGTGAAAGTCTGGCCGGACCCGGTCATCTTCAAGCAGGTGATTATTCCCTGGCTGGTGCAGACGCTGGAGGCTTCCACGGATCAAGGTGGTCACTGACTGCTCCGGGCAAATCCGTTGCCGGGCGCGGCTTACTTCCTGGCTGGAGCGGGGGCGGCTGGCTTCAATCCGGCTTCCGCCTTCTGAAGGTCATCGATGGTCTTAGAGTCTATTTCGTAGAGCGCGGGCTCATTCTCGCGTTTTGCGATGTAGTTGTCGCCGCTTTTGGAAATGAGCGCCTTTTCCACCCGCTTGCTGTCCTTTGAGGTGACGGTTATTTCGATTATCGGCGTGGTGAACCCAGACTCGACAAACTTGCTGGATGAAAGATCGTGAACATCGTCAACCACGGATTCGGCGCTGCTGTCGTCCAATTTCTTACCATCGCCTGAGAACCAGTCGTCGCCGCCTTTCGTCAGGTAGTAAGCCTTCGATCCATCGTGGATCTCAATTTTGTTCGCATCTTCGCTGTCGAAATCGAACAGCTTTTTGTTGCGGAAGTCGTCGAGGCTCTTGGCCAGCGCCTGGCCGAGCGTGCTGTCGACCTTGTACACGCCTTCTACGACGCTCGACTTCGCATAGTAATCGTCCTTGTTCTTGCGGACCTGCAGTTCCTGGGTTCCGGATTCATCGGTGACTTTGGCCGTCGCAACCGGAGTGGCCGAAGCAAATGCCGCGGCGGCCTTTTTCGATTCTTCATCGGATTCACCCAGGTCCATTTTCGCGTTGGTCAGGGTGCTGACGAGTTCGTCGACCTGGCTGCTGTCCGCGCGCAGCGGTTTAGGTTTCACGATCTGCCACTCATCTTTGTTGCGGCCGAACTCGATGTCCTGCTTCTTCGCCGCCAGTTCGATCTTGCTGATCTTCTCAGAATCGACGGTCAGCAGCCGCTTGTCGCGCAGGTCGTTCGCGGTTTTGTTGACCGAGTCTTTACTGTACTTGGAGATCGTAAACACTCGTGGGTCGCCATCCAGCTTGGCAAAAACCCCGCCACTGGCCGGCGTGTCGTCGCCGATGAGCAATTTCTGTGTTTTGTTATCTTTTTCTGTGACCACAACTGCGAGAGCTGGTTCGGCCAGGCCGTACAGGTTCAGATCCGTGGCTTTTTCTTCCACCAGTCGCTCTGAATTGAGGGAGGACAAGCTATACACCATCCCCGAAACTACGCTCTCCTCCACTCCGAGCGGCTTTGGGGCGGTCATCTGCCACTTGCCAGAGCCATTTTTTTCGAGCGCCACCTCGTCCCCGCTCTTGTTCTTCAGGTCGATCTTCGAAATGTCGGCCTGGTTAAGCGCGAGAATTTTGGGAGGAGTGTCAGTGGACGCCTTTGTCGTCTCCTCCGGTTTGTGATGATTGGACCAGTAGAGGGTTCCGACGAGAGCGCCTAACACCAGTATCGCAATGATGAGTCCACGCAATTTCATGTGCTTTTCTTGAGATGGCCTTCCATGCCACCTGCTTCACCGGAGAGAGCCTGTGAGACGAACCCCGAGCCAAGTCGGAGGGCCGCTCGACCGGGGGCTACATAAACTACCGTCTTTTCCACCACACGGACACGCCGGCAATCACCACTACCAAGGGCAACAGGAACTGGCTGGTGATGCGCATCCAATTTATTTGCGCGCGGGTCATCATGATGCGGCGGTCTTCGGGGCGCTTCGGACGAATCGAGATCAGATCTTCATCCGACGACAGCCAGTCAATCGTATTCAGGGCAAGATCGCTATTGCCGTTGAATCTGAGGAACGAGTTGGCCGCCCAGGAAGAGCTACCCACGACCACGAAACGCCCTTGCGAGTCCTGTTTACCGGTGTTGTAAGTGCCTGCCGCTGCGAGCGTCAGGGGCCCCTTTTTGTTCTTAGGATCATTTACGTCGACCGCCGGAGAGCTCAAGTTGCTGGCGGCCAAGCTGGTGGTGGAGGAATCGAACATCTTTTCCACTGTGGTCTTGTCACCGTTCTTGATCTCGATTGAGCGAGACAGTGGGAAGCCGGTCGCAGTGCCTTTCAACCCGTTCACGATGGGTTGCGAGCCGTAGGTAGTCACAAGCGCCACTTGCGGACCCAGGCCGGCGAGTTGGCCAATCGGATTCATGTCGAGGATCACATTCTTGTCCAGGGTAACGCCCCAGCTCTGGAGCAGATTCCCCAGGACATCGTTGTCCGCAATCTCGGCTCGGCCGATCTTCAATGGAGCATCAAGCATAAACAGCGCCCGCCCGCCGTCCTCCACATATTTCTTGATCGCGTCGACTTCCGGCTGCTCGTAATCGCGGGTAGGGCCGGCGGCAACCAGCACGGTGCAGTCGGCTGGGACCTCGGCCTTCTGCAGCAGGTCTACTGTTTTCGCTTCGTAATTGTCTTTGCCCAGCAAAGTCTTGAAGCCGGAATAACCGTTCCGGTCCGCATCCTCGATTTGGTGCTCGCCGCTACTGGCCAGGAAGCAAACCGTACGCGTGTTGTGCTTCAGATCACGAATGATCGCGCCTGTGATGCCCTCCTCAGTGATGTTCTTGGCTTCTTCCTTGTTGCCACCAATTTGCACAAGCGCGGTCCCGTAATTCTTAATGCCGGCCGCGCGGGCCTCCTGCGGCTTCTTGTCCGGGTCCACGTACTCGACATGAATCCGGGGCGACAGATTTTGGTACTCTCCAAGCAGGTCTTTGGCGCGCTCGAAGCGGGTACTCTGGTCGAAGTAGGTGATGGTTGCATCCCCCTTGAGTCCCTTCACCACCTTCGCTGTCTGGTCCGACAGGCTGTAGCGCTTGTTCGCAGTCGCGTCATACGACTTGTTGTAGCGGTCCGCCAGAACGTTGGCGATGACTACGGCGGTGATGATCACAATGGTGTAGACAGCCGCGTAAGCCGCGTATTTCGTCTGTCTCGCTTTTAGCAACTGGATATTCACTTACGACCTCCAGCGCAGAGATTCCATGGAACGGGCCGTCAAAAACAGTGCCAGGAAAATCAGCGTCGCATAATAAATTGCGTCCCTCGAATCGAGCACACCTTTTGCAAATGACTCAAAGTGTGTGATCACCGACAGGTAGGCGAGAATGCGCGCCCAGCCGGCCGCTTCGTAGGAGCTTGGCCATTCCAGAACCCAAAGCAGTAGCAGGACTCCGAAGGTTGCGGCGCCGGCGATGATCTGATTCTTGGTCAGGGTTGAAATGAAAGTGCCAACTGCCAAGAGCGCGCCGGCTTGCAAAAGCAGTCCAAGATAACCCATAGCGAGCGGTTTCCAGTCGGGATTGCCGTACTTAAAAAGAAATGCGAAGTTCAGAGCAGTGAACAGCAGCATGCAGGCATAGAGTGCTACCGCCGCGAGCCATTTTCCGATGATCACTTCCAGATCACGCACCGGTGATGTCGCCAGCAGTTCAATGGTCCCCGAGCGTTTCTCTTCCGCGAACAGCCGCATGGTGATCATCGGAATGAAAAATAGCCCGATCACACTGACGTTGGATAACAGGGGCCGTATGATTTCCTCGTTCAGGTTCATGGGGATCATCTGGCCCCGCATCTGAGCCTGCATACTTTCCACAACGAAACCGCCAAGCAGTATCCAGAAGAAGAATCCGACCACCAGTGCGAACATCGTCAGCAGAATGTACGCGATGGGTGAAACGAAATAGCTGCCCAGTTCCTTGCGGAAAATAATCCACACATTTCGCATTTAGTTTGCCCCCTCGACCGCGAGTTCGTCCGTCGCAGTAGGCGTTTCCGCCCGCGTGAGCTGAAGAAATACTTCTTCCAGGCTCATGGCAGAGGAGCGAAGCTCGTTAAGGTCCCAACCCAACTGAACAATGGCGCGGGCCAGATCGCCACGCACAAAACCCTTCTGATTCTCGATCTCGAAAATATTCCGGTTGCCGTGGCTGGTCTTGAACTCGACCCGGCTGACCCCGGCCACCTGCTCCAGTCGCCGCTGTGCGTCGGCGCGATCAAGATTGCCATTGCGCCCCGCCACTTCCACCAGAACCGATTCCACGCCGCGGGCCCGTTCCTGCAAGTTGCGCACAGAATCGGTCGCCACCAGCTTGCCTTGGTTGATGATGATTACCTGCTCGCAGGTCTGCTCGACCTCGGGAAGGATGTGGGTGCTGAGAATAATCGTGTGGTCACCGGCTAGGCCCTTGATTAGTTCGCGGGTTTCGTTGATCTGCTTGGGGTCGAGGCCAGCCGTGGGTTCGTCCAGAATCAGCACGTCCGGATTGTGAATCACGGCCTGAGCGAGGCCGACGCGCTGGCGATAACCTTTGGAAAGTTTGCCGAGCAGCGTCTTTCGCACATCCAGAATGGCGCAGCGCTCGCATACATAGCCGACGCGCTTGCGCAGTTCGGCGCCGCTGAGTCCTTTGAGCTTGCCAACGAATGTGAGGTAACCGTCCGTATCCATTTCCGGATAAAGAGGCGGAGTTTCCGGAAGATACCCGATGCGCCTTCTGACTTCGAGCGGTTTTTCGAGAACGTCGAAACCGGCCACAGTCGCGGTCCCGGACGTGGGCGGCAGAAAGCACGTCAGCATGCGCATGGTGGTCGTCTTCCCCGCTCCGTTGGGGCCAAGAAAGCCCACGATCTGGCCCTTCTGGACCTCAAACGAAATATGGTCGACGGCAGTTTTGCGCGCGTATCTCTTTGTGAGATCGTTTACAGTGATCATAAGAAGTTTGTTGCAGGAAGCGAGGTATACAACGCTGGAACCAGCTCCATCCTTTAAGACAGTGCGAAATCGAACCTATATGTTAAAAAGCAGAGAGCAGTAATGTCAACTGTCGGCTAAGGAGCTCCTACAGTACTTTTCATGGGATCCTACGGAATTCACTGTATCGCGGCAGAACCATGCTTGCGGTATTGTGGTTGTTGAAGATTGTTCTCACGGCGGTCATGGGTTAGTGCTTGCCAGGTACGGCAACGTTCGACCCTCACGACCGCCTTCTTAATTTCTGGGCCAATCTTTTCCATTACCCAGAAAATTCCGGCTCTTGATCACGGCGAGGACTGATTCAGTATATTTTCCCGCGCACTCGTGAAAATCGAGCTTTCGGGAGTTATGCGCATCTTTCCGGCGTATTAAGAGCGCCCTCCGTCGTGATACGGCTGGCCTTGCAAATTTCCATGGCCACCTTGGCCACTGCTTCGCTGCCTCGGGCCGGCCCCTCGGCCGACATCACCGAACTGGCAGCTAGGGTGAAAAGCAGAGCGTCCTCCTGCTTATCGAAATAGAGCACTACCTGACTCGCTGCCATGCAAGTACCTCCTGTATCCCCAAAGGCTGATCGCTCCTTGAATCATAGGCCGAATCCAGTGGAGATTGAGGTTATCTCTTTTGGTGCCTAGGTACTCAAGAGGGCAACCAGCCGTCCAAGGTTTGGACACAGTCAGTAAGAAAACCTTGAAGGGTGGGAATTCGGCGAATAACAAACGTCCGCATTGGACCCTCCGGCGCCGAGCTCAGCGCAAAAATGCTACATTTGAAAGTTCATGTCTGCCCCCGAATCCCGCTTCGTGAAGGCCTGCAAAGCGCAGCCGGTGGATCGCACACCCGTTTGGTTTATGCGCCAGGCTGGCCGCTACATGCCGGAATACCGGGCCGTGCGCAAGCAATATTCACTCATCGAAATCTGCAAGAAGCCGGAGATCGCGGCCGAAGTAACCGTCACCGCCGCTGAGGCATTGGCGGTGGATGCAGCCATCATCTTTGCTGATCTCCTGTTGCCGCTGGAAGTCATGGGACTGCCTTTCCATTTTTCAGCGGGAGAGGGTCCGGTGATTGAAACGCCTGTGCGACGAAAAGAAGACGTATCCCGCCTGCGCACCGATCGTGCCGGCGATCTGGGCTACGTTTCGCAAGCCGTGCGCCTGGTGTGCAAGCACTTCGGAAACCGTCTGCCCGTGATCGGCTTTTGTGGCGCGCCCTTCACCCTGGCCAGTTATATGATCGAAGGCGGCGCCTCGCGCAATTATGTTCACACGAAAAAAATGATGTACTCGTCCCCTGCACTGTGGGATGAGCTTATGCGCAAGCTGGTCACGGTGGTGTCCGAATACGCTGCGGAGCAAGTGCAGGCCGGAGCCGATATCATTCAGATTTTCGACAGTTGGGTAGGCTGCCTGAGCGCTGAGGATTATCGCCGCTTCGTGCTGCCGCGAACAACTGAACTGGTGCGGGCAGTGCAGAAGAGCGGAGTTCCCGTGATTTATTTTGGTACCGACAGCGCGACACTTTTGCCATCCATGAAGGAAACCGCCGCCGAAGTGATCGGGCTCGACTGGCGCATCCCGCTCGACGAAGGTTGGCGTAGCCTGGGGTTCCGAGGTGCGGTCCAGGGAAATCTGGATCCGGTTTTGCTGTTTGCGGAGTGGAGGGAACTGAAGTCGCGGGCGGAAGATATTTTGCACCGAGCCGGCGGCCGGCCGGGACACATCTTTAATCTGGGGCACGGAATACTGCCGGAGACTCCGGTCGAGAATGTGAAGGCGCTGGCGAAGTTTGTGCAAGAGTACCGGTGATCACGACCTCCGTGCCCTCCGTGTCCTCTGTTGTAGAAGATGCATTTGGAACGTGATTTCCTTTGACCACAACCGCTCAATTCCGAAAGACTGCCGTGCTACTCCTGGCGCATGGCAGCCCAGACTCGGTCGAAGAAGTGCCGGAGTTCCTCCTGCAAGTCACAGGTGGACGTCCGCTCCCACCACAGGTCGTCGAGGAAGTGAAGCACCGCTACGCGCTGATTGACCGGTCTCCGCTCACTGAATTGACTCTGAAGCAAGGGGAACTTCTGGCGCGAGAATTGGGGCTGCCCGTGTATGTGGGCATGCGAAACTGGAAACCATTCATCGCCGACGCGGTTCGCGCCATGATCTCGGATGGCATCGACCACGCTGTGGTCATCTGTCTGGCCCCGCAGAACTCGCGCACCAGCGTCGGACTTTACCGCTCCGCGCTCACCAGTAGCAATGCAGTTCCTTTTACCATCGATTTCATCGAGTCCTGGCACGACCACCCGTTGTTAATCAAAGCCTTCAGCCAGAAGTTGCGCCTCGGGTGGGAGCGTGCCTGCCGCGAAATGGGGGACAAGATTCCGATCATCTTCACGGCGCACAGCGTTCCGCAGCGCACTATTGCCGAGGGTGATCTCTACGACTCTCAGTCCAAAGAGACAGCCTCTCTGGTTGCCCGCGAAGTTCGACTTCAACCAGACGACTGGGTGTTCGCCTTTCAAAGTCAAGGCATGTCAGGCGGCGCATGGCTCGGGCCCACCGTGGAAAACACGATTCGCAGTCTGAAGGAAAAAGGCTATCGAGGCGTATTCCTTCAGCCGATAGGATTTCTCTGCGACCACGTGGAGGTGCTCTACGACATCGATATCGGCTTCAAGCAGTTCGCCGAGAGGGAAGGGATGCGGTTGTGGCGCGCGGAGTCGCTGAACGAGTCACCATTGTTGGCGGCAGCTCTCGCCGACGTGGCCAAGTCGCGCCTGGCTGAAGTCGTATGAAACGGATCGCCATCATCGGCGGCGGTATCTCGGGACTGTCAGCCGCCTTTGCTCTCGAAGAGCATCGCCGCGCCGGAGCCCTCGAATATGTTGTATTCGAATCCGGCCCGCGCCTGGGTGGGGTGCTGATCACCGAGCGCGTGGATGGCTGCCTGGTCGAGGCTGGTCCCGATTCCTTTCTCACAGAAAAACCGTGGGCCAGCGAACTCTGCCGTGAAATCGGACTGGGCGATCAACTGATCGGCTCCAATGACGCCGATCGCAAGACCTACATTCTGGTGAAGGGCAAATTGGTGGTCATGCCGGATGGCCTGATGTTCATGGTCCCCACGAAGATCGCGCCCACCGTGCTTTCGGCGCTGTTTTCGGCCCGCACCAAATTACGAATGGCGCGTGAGTGGTTCCATCCGCCACGAAAGGCCGACGCGGATGAGACCGTGGCTTCGTTTGTCGAGCGTCACTACGGCTCCGAAATGGTCGAACGCCTTGCCGATCCTCTGCTTTCCGGCGTGTACGGCGGTGAGGCCGGCGATCTCAGCGTGCGCGCTGTTTTGCCGCGCTTTGCCGAGATGGAGGCGAAATATGGCAGCCTGGGCCGCGCCATGCTGGCCGCTCGCAAACAGATCGCGCACGCTGCGAAAGGTCCAGCGCGGCCGCTGTTCACTTCGTTGAAGGATGGCATGCAGCAGATGGTGGACGCGGTCGTCTCTCGCCTGTTTCAATCTGCTCTGCGTCCTGGCGCTCTCGTGCAATCGGTCCAGCCGCAAAGCAGTGGCTGGGTAGTCTCTGCGGGCTACGCCTCGGACTATTTCGACGCGGTGATTCTTGCCACGCCCGCGCAAGCTGCGGCAGGTCTGGTGCAGAGCGCAAGCTCGCGTCTTGCTTCCGAACTGGCTGGTATTCAGTACACGTCCTCTGTGACCGTGAACCTCAGTTACGGCCGCAGCGTGCGCTCATCGCTGCCACCGGGCTTCGGTTTTCTCATTCCTCGCAGTGAAGGCAGGCACATGCTGGCCGCCACTTTTGTGCATAACAAGTTTCCTCACCGGGCTCCCGAGGATCGCGCCCTTCTCCGCTGTTTCATCGGCGGGGCGCGCAATGAACAGGTTCTGCAATCCTCCGACGAAGAAATCGTCCGCATCGTGCGGAAAGAACTTCGTCAGATTATCGGCCTCACGGCTGATCCACAGTTCACGCGCATTTACCGATGGAAGGGCGCGATGGCGCAGTACGGTGTGGGCCATCTGGAGCGTCTGCAGCGGATCGAGGATCTACTGCAAAGCCTTCCCGGCCTGGCGCTCGCCGGCAATGGATATCGCGGAATCGGCGTGCCGGATTGTATTCGTTCCGGAAAAGACGCTGCCAGCAAGGCCCTGATCGCAGTTGGATTGGCCGGCGCGGAGCCACAAGAAGTCGCTTCGTGAGAACTGGAACTGTTTTCGTAAATGGTTTTTGTGGAAGGGCACGGCTTCAGCCGTGCCGCTCATAGTCCAATGAAACTGGGCTTTAGCCCCTGAGGCCAGACGCCGACTCGAAGAAATCCGTTCGTGAAACCACTTATAGTTCTTTATTAGAATACCCTCCGGCGGACTGAGTCCGAAGTGCATAGCATGGGTTGAAGCCTACGTTCGGGTGTCCCATACCTCTGAAAAAGAGTCCCTCCGCTGCGCTTCGCTTCGGTCGGGACGACTAGAGCAGAATTACTCCCGTAACCCTGAGTAACCACTCTTCCGTTGCAGAAACACACTATCTCCTTCAGGGTTTATAGAACCTGGGAGATCAGTATGCTCAAACCAATCCTGGCCGTTGTTTCGCTCGCCGTCTTGTGCTCTTCTGCGACTTGGGCGCAGAACCAGAAACCTTCGAGCGATATGCCCAACATGAACATGTCGGGTCACGATATGTCCGGCATGAACGCATCCGACATGCACGACATGCCGGGCATGGGCAACGATGGCAGTGCCCACGCTATGCACTCCATGGAAAGCCGTCACCTGGACATGGGGCCGCACATGAAAATGACCGCGTTGCGGGACCTCAAGCCAGGTGATCAGCAGAAAGCGGATCAGGTGGTCGAAACTGCCCGCAGGGTCGCGGAGAAATACAAGGACTACAAAGCCGCGCTGGCCGACGGCTACAAAATCTTTCTCCCCAACCTGCCGCAGAAGCAATATCACTTCACGAATTACTGGTATGGATTTGAGGCGGGACGCCATTTCAATCCCGACCACCCCACGTCGTTGCTTTACGAGAAGCAAGGCGATGACTACAAGCTTATCGGCGTGATGTACACCGCGCCCAAGAACGCCACCGAAGACGAGCTCGATTCGCGCATTCCGCTCAGCATCGCCCAATGGCATGCGCATGTGAACCTCTGCGTACCTCCTCAGGATAAGAAGAAAGAAATGTGGGGACCGCACCCGCAATTCGGCCTCGCCGGCTCGATTTCAACCAAAGGAGATTGCGACGCCGCTGGCGGCAACTTCATGCCGCAAATCTTCGGTTGGATGGTGCACGTCTATCCGTTCGAGCAGAAGCCGGAAGATGTGTGGTCAGTCGAGCGGCAGATGCACAATCACATGGATTAAGGAAAGAGCGGATTTGAGGGACTAATTTGCGTAACTTATTGAAGAACTTTGTCATCCCGGGCGAAGCGAGGGATCTGCAGTTCTGCAGAATTCAGAGGAAACTGCAGATTCCTCGTCGCCGCTGCTCCTCGGAATGACAATTCTTGCCAGCTTTTCCGCAAACCCTGAGGGACAGCTGATGGATCACTGTTCCGTCGTCACTTCCTCAATCGCCCCGCAAACTGTCCGATTGCCCACTCAATCCATTCTTTCGTGATGACGGCCGCCGGGGCGCAAAACAACCGTCGCATAAGCGTGGAGCGAATGGCTCCCGAAAGGAGTGGAATCCAGCACGTTCCGAATTATAGCTTCGGCCCCTGATCCACGGAGATTAACGCGCTTTCTGCGTGAGGTCTGATAGGCTCGGATAAGTTCTCCGGTTATGAGAAAAGAGTATCTAGGTTGCGTAATCTGCGGCTGAAATGGTGAGACGCCTTCTGCAGCTCCTGCGCCCCTCGCATCAGCACAGCGCCTTCTCGGCGACCCTGCTGCTCATGTCGGCAGTCATGCTCTCGCGTGTGATTGGATATGTCCGCGAAGCCTACATCGCATGGGCGTTCGGCGCCGGACCGGCAACGGATGCTTACGTCGCCGGCTTCACCATTCCTGACTGGCTGAACTACATCGTCGCCGGCGGAACCGCTTCCATCACTTTCGTCTCCATCTACACTCGATTCCTTGCCGAGAAGAAAGAGGAAGACGCGCAGAAAACCTTCTCGGTCATCATTACGGTGATGACGGTCGTGCTGGGGATCGGAATCATTCTGGCCGAAATTTTCACGCCGCAGCTCTCGCGCTATTTTTTCAACGGATTCGGCCCAGAACAGCTTGCGCTGTGCGTTCACCTCACCCGCATCCTTCTGCCCGCGCAGGTCTTTTTCTACGTCGGCGGAGTGGTTTCCGCGGTCCTGCTTTCCCGGCGGCTGTTCCTGTTTCCGGCGTTCGGGCCGCTGCTCTACAACGCCTTTATCATCCTGGGGGGCGTCCTGCTTTCGCGTCCGCTCGGCATTTCGTCGCTCGCTTATGGAGCATTAGCCGGAAGTTTCATCGGACCATTCCTGATCAATGCCATCGGCGCGGCGCGGATCGGCACGGGTTACCGAGTCTCGTTCGACATTCGCAATCCCGCTTTTCGCGAATGGGTTCGCCTCTCCATTCCGCTGATGCTGGGCGTGTCGCTGGTTACTGCCGACGACTGGATTCTCCGTCACTTCGCTTCTAACGGCGTCGGCGAGATCACGCGTCTCAACTATGCCAAGCGCCTGTTTGCCGTGCCGATTGCGGTGCTGGGGCAAGCCACCGGCCAGGCCTCGCTCCCGTTTTTCGCCCGTTTGTTCGGCGAGAGGCGGATGCAGGAGTTTTCCGACACGGTGAACGGCTCCATTTATCGCATCGTAGCCACTTCGCTGCTCGCCACCAGCCTGATGACGGTAGCCGCGTTGCCGCTGATCGATCTGGTCTATCGCCGCGGCCACTTCCAGTTTTCTGATTCCCAGGCCACCGGGGTTTACTTTTTCTGGTTCTCGCTTTCGCTCGCCTTCTGGGCCGCGCAAGGCCTTTATG
The DNA here is from genome assembly GCA_963770485.1 of uncultured Acidobacteriota bacterium. Classification (GTDB taxonomy): domain Bacteria; phylum Acidobacteriota; class Terriglobia; order Terriglobales; family Acidobacteriaceae; genus CAVVEC01. Next base: position 106,955 of record CAVYPX010000012.1, on the reverse strand, counting down.
CCCGCGCCTTTTATGCGGCAGGAAACACGCTTACACCCATGATTGCGAGCAGCGTCATCACCGTCGCATCGCTCCCCATGTACTCCGCTCTCTATCACGAACTGTCGACCGTTGGACTCGCAATCGCCTCCGATCTTGGCATCGTCGCCAACACCCTCGCATATGCCATCCTGTTGCATCGTCGTAAGCTGGTTGCAACCGGCAAATTGCAATGGGGAGAGTTGGGCAAAGCCGCCATCACAGCTGCCGCTGCCGCACTGCTGAGTTACCGGGTGGCGAGCGGAGTGATGGTCCGGGGCAGCCGTGCTGCTGACTTCCAGGCACTAGGTTTGATCACCCTCACATGGGCCGGGGCGGTTGCTGCAGGATTGTGGCTCACGCGGTCGAAGTTGCCCGGCGATCTGCGTCGACGCAAGGGAACCATCTATCCACGCGTGGCCGAAAGGCAAGCAGAGGAATTGAGTAAGGGGATTGAGCCCTGAGAGCTTCTAACAAACGTCTCAGTACTTTGCCAGCAAGCCCATGGGGTCTTGAGATCTGAATAACTTACTCGGGCAGATTGAGGCTTCTAAGCAGTTGGGCGTATCGCGGATCTTCATGCAGGTTCTTCAACTTCAAATCGGTTTTGAGCCACGCCAGGCCAGGGTCGCTCTGCTTATAAGCGCGGTTGAGCCACACGAAGGCTTGATCCACTTCCCCACGATAGCCATACGCCTGCGCGATCTGATAGGCGGCATCATCCTGATGCTGTGAGATGAACCTTGTCAGGGCCGAGTCAGATTCCTGAGACTGTCCAAGCGCGTGGTAGGCAATGGCCATTCCAAGATCGTGAAAGATGCTCTCTGGCTCCTTCTCCATTTCGGCCAGGGCTTCCTGGAGGTGTCCCTGGGCGAGGTAAACCTCGCCTCGAATTTCATGGGCCATGATCTGGTTCGGATTGATGTCCAAGGCCTTTCCGAGAGCTACGACTGCTTCCTCGTGCCGTCCCAGGTCTCGCAAGTCTTGCGCGAGATACACATACTCCAGGGGCCGCAGCGGGTCGAGTAAAAGTTCTTGCTTCAGGAGTTCTACCCCTTCCTCCTGGCGGCCCTGGCATCTCGCAAGCATTGCGCCGCGGCCCAGGTTTTCGGGATCTCCCGGCTGGAGCTCGCGCGCTCTTTCGAGGGAGATCTCCGCCTCGCGGCAATTGAGTTCCACCTCAGATTGAATCCTGCTCAACACCTGGTACCCGTCAGCGAGGTTCGGATCCAACGCGATGGCTTTTTCTGTGTCGCGCCGGGTCTTTTCTGCTGCCTTCGAGGGATCCATCCAAACCATTCCACCGGACTCTAGAGTGATGCTTGCCCGCAGGGCGTACGCCGGTGCGTAGTTAGGATCCAACTGGATGGCCCGGTTGGCGTAATCGAGAGCCTTGGTTTCCGATTGTTTGTCGTTCATGTGCGAGAAATATAGGGCGTGCAGGAAAGCTTCATAGGACTCAGGACTGGTGGTTCCCGGAGTCGGCGGAGTCGCTGTCGGCTTACCAGTCTGCAACGTGATTTGCAGGGCGGAGGCCACCGCCCTTGCGATATGGTCCTGCACTACGAAGACGTCCTTGAAATCACGATCATAGGAGTCCGACCAGAGATTCACGCCGTCATCCGTCCTGAGCAGCCGCGCACTGATGCGAACGCGGTTCACATCCCTTCGGACGCTCCCTTCGAGGACGTTGGCGACGTTGAGCATCCGTCCGATGACGCGTAGATCTTCGTTCTTCCCTTTGAACCGAAACGCTGATGTACGCGCCGAAACTCTAAGTTTCGGGATCTTAGTCAAATGGTCTAGGATTTCTTCCCCTAAACCGTCTGAGAAGTATTCCTGATCGTGCTTAGGACTCAGGTCCGCAAATGGCAACACAGCAACCGAAGGTGCGGAGTCTCCCGCAGCACCCACGTGGGTATGCTTGTACCGGATCCAAGCGGCGGCAACTACCAGAACAAGAACAGAGGCAGTAACCAGCGCAAGGATCTGTGAATGAGAAACAGGAACTTTAACTTTTTCAACTCCCCGGACGGGCAGGAGAAGACGATACCCGCTCTTCGGTATCGTTTCGATGACCTTCGGATGTTTGGAATGGTCCTGAAACGCTTTGCGCAGTTGCCAGATGCTTCCTTTCAATACGTCATCGGTGACAAATGTGCCCTGCCACACTTCCCGGATCAGTTGTTCCTTGGAAACGACATTTCCGTTTGCCTGGATCAGGCAGACCAATACCTCCATCACCTTGGGCTCAAGGTGGGCCCTGTCGCCATTCCGCTGAATCCTGTTTAGTTCTGGCTCAACCAGCCAGTCTCCCACGTAGAAGGCATGGTACAGGCACGTGCTGGGTGGTGCGGCAGGAGATTGCGCGCCGTGGTCCATGGGCACAACGCCTTTTGGCTCGCCGGAGAGCCCTAGTTAACCTGAGAAAGATTTCTGGCGAATAGCATACTCCCTTCATCGCGCAACGTCAGTGAGCGATCCTGGAATTTTTTCTCCGCGCACATGCGCCAGGACCGTTGCTCATTCCACCGGACGCAGCGCGCGGGCCGGCTTCTGCAAATCGCAGTAAGTTGTTTTCTTTTAATCGCATACAGAAGGGGCTCTCTGCGACGCTGGCTAGGTCTTCGCGTGACTGCCTTTTCCAGACGAAAGCCTCACCCAAATTTGACTTCTTCCTCCTTACTTCCTCACCGGCTACAGCCCATATTCAGCCCGTGTATTCGGAGCGGAAAGGACAAACCGTAGTGCGAACTCGCTCTCGATGTCGGTGGCCTTTTTCCATTGCGGTACAAGGAAAGTCGCAGAGCAGCAGGACAACTCTGCAGTACCGCGCTTGATCAACCCGCCGCCAGCGCCTCAATCGGCCTCGCGGCCCAAACCACATAAAAAGGAGAGATACCATGAAACGTATCCTAGTTGTTGCAATTGTTCTGGGCCTGGCGGTGCTGGCAGTACCAAATGTCATGGCCCACGATGGCGACGGCGTCAAAGTGATTGACCAGGATTCCGTGGCCTACGGAAGGACCTACGGTGACTGGATGGCGGCCTGGGACCAATGGTCTTATTCACTCCCCGTGACCACGCACCCTCTCTTTACCGACGGAGACTGCAGCGTGGGCCAGTCGGGTCCGGTGTGGTTCCTGGGCGGGGCTTTCGTCCCCCCCTGGACCAGGGTTCGCCACTGTAACATCCCGGCCGGGACAGCTCTCTTCTTCCCCGTGTGGGACTGGGAAGACTCGGCAGTAGAAGAGAGCACGAGTGAACACCCGGGCGACCAGACGTATCAACAGATTGCGACCTTGCGCTCGAACGTCTTCCAGCTTCTAAACCAGTATCTAAACCCGCACGAGTTCCTCGCGATAGATAATAAACCGATCCGAGATCTCCTGCAGGACTTCAGGATCCAGTCCACCGTCTTTGGCTTTACCATTCCCGACAACAATTTGCTCACCGCGGTTTACGGCACGACGTATCCGGCAGGAACGTACTTTCCCGCGGTGGACGATGGATGGGATGTGATGCTCGCCCCGCTGCCTCCAGGGGATCACGTAGTGGTGTTTGGGGTTGCTGGGGGGGACACCATTACGTACTACCTCCACGTGGCGTGGAAATGAAACACGTCCAGCATAGCGGGAACTTGGGCGTGGAGTGCCACGCCCAGGATGGAATCATTCTGATGGCGCCGGCGCTCGGATCGGGATGACAAGTTGGAACGGAAAGGACAACGGTAGTGCGAACTTGCTCTCGATGTCTTTTTCCATTGCGGTACAAGGAAAGCCGCAGAGCGGCAGCACAACTCTGCAGTACCGCGCTTGACCAACACGCCGCGAGCGCCTCAATCGGCCTCGCGGCCCCAACCACATAAAAAAAAGGAGAAATACCATGAAACGTATCCTAGTTGTTGTAATTGTTCTGGGCCTGGCAGTGCTGGCAGTACCCAGTGCCATGGCCCGCAATGGCGACGATCCCAACGTGATGGACCGGGACTCCGTGGCGTATGGCAGGACGTACAGCGAATGGTCGGCAGCCTGGTGGCAATGGGCGCTCTCCATACCTGTCGCTAACCATCCACTCTTTGACAACGGCGACTGCAGTGTCGGGCAGTCAGGTGCGGTGTGGTTTCTGGGAGGGAAGTTTTGCGCCACCAACCAAAACAATTGCGGCTACAACGGCGTCATTCGCAGCTGCAGCGTACCGGCCGGAAAAGCTCTCTACATCCCCATACTCAACGCTGAGTGGACGTCGCTGGAACTGGGCGATCCCAAGGCACAAATAAACGATATGCGGGTGAATCTTGCGCAGGCGATGGATGGAACAACCAATGAAATCGATATTGACGGGAAACAGATTCGGAACCTGCTGCAGGAGTTCCGTGTCCAATCTCCGGCCACTGTCTTCACGATTCCGGACGATAACCTGTGGACGGCAATCGGGGAGGGGTTCTTTACCGGCGGAGCGTACTTTCCGTTGGTGGACGACGGAGTGTATGTGATGTTCGCGCCACTGCGGGCAGGTCCACACAAGATTCACTTCCACGGGTACATGCCGATGTACAACTTCACGTTGGACATTACGTACAACCTCACGGTGGGGAAATGAAGCACGTCCAGCACGGAGGTAGAAAACACTCCTGATTTCTCACACGCCGCCCGATGTCTGGGCGGCTTTTCTTCTTCTGCATGCTGCCGATCAATGGCTTGGAGGATAGTTCCTAGGCTCGAACTCGGGTTTTGTTAAACGCTCTAACAGGCTGCGGAAAAATGAACCAGAGGGGTAATTTGTTCGCTTCGCTGAACGAAGATTCCACAAGTTACGGTCCAGTTCTTGACGCAAAACAGCCTGATTTTACTCTTTTGGTTCATTTTTCAGCAGCCTGCTAAGAAGCCATCAGCTATCAGCAAGATAGAAAACGGCGGGTACGCTCACTCTTGTGAGAGCTCCCGCCGTTGATTTCTTTCTGCTTAGAATCCTTTGAGCCTGTCTACGCCCGCGCGGCCGCCGCTTCGGTCGTGGAGGAAGACGCCTTCACTTCCTCGCCGTTCGGCTTTTGGCCAGCCTTGCGGATGTCGATGCCGCCCTTGAAGAACGCGCCGTCTTCGATCGAGATGCGCGCTGCAACCACGTCCCCGGTCAGCGAACCATCGCTGCGAATATCCACCCGGTCGCTGGCAGTCAGATTGCCACGCACTTTCCCGAGCACCACGATCTCGCGTGCATTGATATTCGCGGAAACCACACCATTGCGGCCGACCGTGACCCGGTTGCCGGACAGGTTAATGGAACCTTCCACCCGGCCGTCGATGTAAAGCGACTCAGAACCGGTCACCTCACCTTTGATCACCAGCGATTTGCCGATAGTCGCCTGGTCGGCAGTGCTGGCAGAAACTGGACGAGGCGCTGCCGCAGGGGCATCGGTAGTGACGGAGGTCACGGTTGGGGGCGCGGCAGGACGCTCTGGCTCACCCGGCCGTGATGGAGTTGTAGAAGGCTGATTCGTGGGTTTCCACATGTCGAAAAACATCCTTTCCTGATCAGTGAGTTAGGTTCGAGGCCGCATTTCAGTGACTAAAGGGAATTCTACTCCGCAGCAAGCCTCAAGTCTTGTGGAAATTCTGTGGTTTCCGCATTTTCAGGCTCAGCCGGGATACCCAAAGTAACAGGAATAGCGGCTGCGGCACTGTAATTCCTCCCCGCAGAAGGTAGTTCTTGTACGGCTCAGGTATGCTGAGGGTGGCTGAAAACCCAGGGACAAGAACGGATCTTTTCGGCTTCTCATGATCTCCGACTCCGCCATTCTGAAAAAGATCGAACGCCAGCCCAAACGTACCGCCGGTTTCAAACAGTTGGTGCGGGAGATGGGAGTGCATGGCGATGCGCGCCGTGAGCTTGCGGAGCGTCTGCAACGCCTCGTGAGCAGCGGCCAGCTCACCCAGGTGGATTCAGACCGTTACGCGATTCCGCAGCCGGCCAGCGGCAAGAATGTTGTGGTGGGAAAACTGAGTATGCACCGCGATGGCTTCGGATTTGTCATCCCGGATGCCAGTTCTCTTGATGAACGCCTGAAGGCGCGGCTCTCCGGAGACATTTTCATTCCCCCGCCCGCGGTCGGTTCGGCGATGCACGGCGACCGCGTACTGGTCGAGATTGCGACCATCCGCCCCGACGGACGCGCGGAAGGACGAATCGTACGTCCCCTGGACCGCGCCCATGCTACCGTGGTCGGGACCTTCCACTACGGCAATCGCCACAACTATGTCACGCCCATAGACCAGAAGATTGCGCAGGAGATCGTCATTCCGCCGGGGAGGGAATTTCCGGAAACGATTTCCGACTCCTCCGCGCCCGGCTCGCCCTCGGTTGTTGAATCGGGTAGGGAAGCGCAGGGGACCCGAAGGAAAAGCAAAAGCGCGAGTGGTCCCCACCGGGTTCTGGGAGAAGAAGTTGTCCGTCGCACTCTCTCGAACGATCTGGAAAACGTCGTCGTCGATGCCGAAATCACCGACTGGCCCAGTGCAACTCAGAACCCGCGCGGAAAAGTGGTGGAAATCCTGGGCTACGAAGACGACTTCGGCGTCGACGTGGAAATCATCATTCGCAAGTTTCATCTGCCGCATCGTTTTCCGCCCGAGGCGCTCGACGAAGCACAAGCAGTCGAACCAATCATTTCCGCACGCCAAGTTCACCAACGGCGCGATTTCCGCGCTTTTCCGATCGTGACCATCGACGGCGAAACGGCCCGCGATTTTGACGACGCAGTGACAGTTCGCAAGCTGGAAAACGGCAACGTCGAACTGCAGGTGCATATCGCGGATGTGGCCCACTACGTTACGCCCGGTTCAGCGCTCGATCAGGAAGCACGCCTGCGCGGCACCAGCGTCTATTTCCCCGATCGTGCCGTGCCCATGCTGCCGCTGGAGCTTTCGACCGATATTTGCAGCCTGCGCCCGCACGTGGACCGCCTGGTTTTGTCGTGCGTCATGGAAATTGACCATCGCGGCGAAATCATTGGCTACGAGTTATCGGAAGGCCTGATCCGCTCGGCCGAGCGTATGACGTACACCGGCGTAAATGCAGTGCTGGAAAACGACGCGGGCGCGCGCAAGCGCTATGCAAATCTCGTCAGCACATTCGAGATGATGCGAGACCTGGCGCTGATCCTGAATCGAAAGCGCGAGCGGCGGGGCTCGATCGATTTCGATTTGCCCGAGCCGGTCATTGAATTCGACGAATTGGGGCTGATGAAGAGCATTACACGCTCCGAGCGCAACATGGCGCATCGCCTGATTGAAGAGTTCATGCTCTCGGCCAATGAGTGCGTCGCCGGATATCTGGAAAACAAGCGCATCGCTTCTCTTTACCGGATCCACGAGAAGCCCGATGCCAAGCGGGTTTACGATTTCGAAGTGATCGCTGCCACATTCGGTTATTCGCTGGGCGTGGGGCCGCTGCCCATTCAGCGGGTGCAGTTCAAGACCGACCGTCGCGCCAGCTATGGCACGGGCAAACGTCCGCGCGAAATCGAAATCCCGAAGGAAGTTCACATCACGCCGCGCATGTATCAGAAGCTGACGGAAAAGATCGGAGGCAAACCGGAAGAGCGAATCCTGTCTTACCTGATGCTGCGCTCGTTGAAACAGGCGAGATATTCGGAAGAGAATCTCGGGCACTTTGCTCTGGCGGCGACAACTTACACGCATTTCACTTCGCCCATCCGCCGCTGCCCAGATCTGATCGTGCACCGAATTTTGAAGGATGTTCTGCGAGAGTCAGCTGAGAAACATGAAGGGCAAGTACCAATCGGAGTGTTTCCTGCTGACGACAGGAATCGGGAAGGGCACGACTTCAACCGCGCGGAAAGCACCCGGGAGAAACGAGCGGCTTTAGCCGCTGAGGGATCACCAACCGGGGGCCAGCGCCAGACGGATGCTCCCTCTCCGTGGTCCAAACGGCGCGATCATTCGGCTCATCGCGAGTCGCTCGAGCCGCTGGGCGGACCGATCTCCCTCGAAGAGCTTCGTGAGATCGCCGAAGAATCCAGCCAATCCGAGCGGCGCGCCGACGAAGCCGAACGCGAGTTGATGGAATGGAAAAAGGTCAAATTCATGCAGGACCGGGTCGGCGAAGACTTTGACGGCTTGATCATCAGCGTGACCAAGTTCGGATTCTTCGTCGAGCTGACCGACCTGTTTGTCGAAGGCCTGGTTCCGCTGGCGTCTTTGACCGACGATCGCTATACCTACCACGAGAACACACGCGAGATTATCGGCCAGCGCACCGGCAAGATCTACAGCCTCGGGCAGAAGATCCGCGTCCTAGTGGATCGCATTGACCCGGTAGAGAAGAAAATCCAGTTCGCTGTGTTTGAGGAAGAGCGGCCCGCTCCCAAGCGTAAACGACGATGACGATCCCTCGCGCGCATGACCCATATCTATCACAATGTTAGCTTTTGGTTAAAGCTTGAACGCTGCGGTGCGGGCGGTAATCGCCGGTTCGGTCGTCGCCTGCGATGGCATTTGCTGGCCTCTAGAAGCCTCCAGGAGCGACCGCGAGGCCACGGGTTGACCTTTGCAGGCCATTCTGCGCCTGCAACGCGCCAAATCGAGCGCAAGGCGGCCTAGCGTCGAAATATAGCATATAGCTATTCTTGTACGTACAGAAGCGATTGCTTCCTGCGATCTCAGATCGGGACGCGCGGGTTCGGGCTGGTGTAGAATTTCCTAGACCCCACCGCGGCGCTTTGGTGCAGCGGGTTTCCTATCCGTCGGGACGTGGCTCAGCCTGGTAGAGCACTCGCTTGGGGTGCGAGGGGTCGGCAGTTCAAATCTGCCCGTCCCGACCAACATTTTTCATGCCCTCGTTTCAGGAACTTGCAGGCATACTCATCCTTCACTTTTGAACTGGACTCAAGGTCAATAAGTGAAATCGCGGATTACATCAACTGCGCCATCACAGTGCTGTACAGTTCTAGCCGTCGAGATCCAGGCGACGGCGATCCACGTCACCGGGGGGGCCAACAAGAAACCCGCTCAAGCCCGTCTAGGCTCAAGCGGGTCAGTCGGTCCGATGACTAAAGTCTTGGTTATTTGAAAGTCGCTTTGTAGCCTGAGTAGGGGCCATTGCTCTTGGTTTGGTACCCGCCTACGATGGCGTTCTTGTCATTGAGACAGGATGCGAAGCTTTGGTAGGCCTTGGGGTAGTCAAACGGGTAATATTTACTGTCATCGCGCAGTGCACTGTGTTGCAGACCGCTGGAGTCCCACCAATAAAAAGCAATGTCGCCATCGTCGTTTATACAGACGGGAACTGAACCGTCGGGCCCGGCGCCGGGAACCCCTTTGATTCGCTTGTAGGTTTTGAGCTTGATACTGTAGCTGGACCCTTTCCAAGGGTACCAAGGGTAGCCCGAATCAGACCAAGCCATCACAATCTCACCCTTGTTGTTGATGCCGTTAGCAGACGTTCTATTGATAATTGAATAATATAGTGACATTCTGGAGATCCTATGCTACTCTGCGGTCATGGGAAACCCGGCGGGAGTACGGCGAGACTTTGAGAAGTTGGAGGAGCGGCGGCTGTTGGGGGCTCGACTGTTGCGGCAAGGAGTACATCCGGCAGAGGTAGCGCGGCAGGTGGGAGTGCATCGGCAGTCGGTGAGTCGGTGGGCGGCACAGCTGAAGCAAGGTGGAGTGCGAGCGCTGAAGAAGGCGGGACACGCTGGGCGCAGAGCCCGCTTACGGCCCGAGGATCTGCGGCGCATCGAGAAGGGACTGAAGCGCGGGCCGCAGGCCTTAGGGTACGAAACCAGCCTGTGGACTTCGTGGCGCGTGGCTCATTTGATCGAGCAGGAATGCGGGGTGAAATATCACCCATCGCAAGCTTGGCGGATTCTGCGGCAACTGGGCTGGAGTTGCCAGCGTCCGGTAGGACGTGCGCTGGAGCGCGACGAAGATAAAATCCGGCGCTGGAAACGGGAGCGCTGGCCGGAGATTAAAAAAAAGCCCAAAAAGAGGGCCGCACCATCGTCTTCATCGACGAAAGCGGACTGAGCGAACGCCCGCACCGCTGTCGCACCTGGGCGCCGAAGGGACAGACGCCGGTGCTGCAATATCACTTCAACTGGAAGACGCTGTCGGCCATGGCGGGGGTGACGTGGTGGAACTTCTACTTCCGACTCTTTCCCGGGACCATTCGCAGCCCGCAGGTCATTGAGTTCCTGGAGCACTTGCTGCGCCACCTTCCGGGCAAGCTGCTGGTCGTCTGGGACGGATTAACTGGCCATCGCAGCCGCATGACCTGGGAGTTCATCCGCCAGCAGCGCGGGCGCTTGTGGGTGGAGTTTCTTCCCGGCTATGCGCCGGAACTGAATCCGGTCGAGTACCTGTGGTCGCACTGGAAGCAACACGAACTGCCCAACTTCTGCCCGCAGAACTTTGGCCAGTTAAGCCATTATGCACGCAAGGCTCTGCGCCGCATGCGCAAGCGACCCACGTTGGTCATCGCCTTCTGGCGGCAGGCGGAACTGTTTCCGCTGTAACTATATTATGCAATGCTCAATAGTGGAGGTAGGGGGGTCTAGGGTTGTATAGGTGTTTCCTTGCAAGAGAAACCCGTGCTGGATGTTGCTTGAGTCGAAGTACCAACCGACGATCCACCCCATATCGTTTATATCTTGAGGCCCCGAGGCCGTGGCACCAGCAGGACCGGGGACATCCGTATATGTTCCGTTCCGGTAAAGAAATCCCACGTCGTTGCCGCTGGTATTCCGATAGTAGCCGACAACCATCTCGCCATACTTTTTGTTGTAATTGATGCCATTAGCGCCAGTGTGTGTTCCGTTCGGATCATCCAGTTTGGTCAGCTTCTTGCCCTTGAGAACGTAACCGTGAAAGTTGCCCCTCTTATCTTCGTATTGCCCGACCGTGACACCTTTGTTGTTAACCCCGGCAGGAAAAGTTTGCAGTGCCCCTGGCACGTTGGTTGTAGTGAACTTGAAGGTTAGCTTCGGCGCATCGGCTGCGATGGCGATGCAGGCGAAGGCCAGAACAACGGCCAATGCTCTCAATACCGGTTTGCAAGTTTTCATAAACTGTTTCCTCTCTTTATTCATTGGTGGTCCTCCTCCCAATTCGCCTTTATTAGGGGCAAGCGGCTCGTCCGCAACATCGCGGCTCTACCTTCAAGACCTTTGCGGACTGCCGCGTACTTGGCTGTTGCGCTTAGTTCCAAGCCGCCGTAGAATCTGCTGCGGATGACTTCCCTGGCCGCATCCATCCCCGCTGGACGCAACCGTAATTCAGCTGCGGTTTAGAAGTCCTTCCGAATTTCTGGAAAATTTCTTCCCATTGTTATGAACCGGGAAACAAAGCACTTCTACGCGTTTGGCCCTTTCCGCTTGGACGCGGAAAAGCGCGTCCTGGTGCGCGACGGTGTGCCCGTTCCCCTCGCCCCGAAAGCTGCCGACACGCTGTTGCTGCTAGTCCAGAACGCCGGCCACCTGGTTGAGAAGGAGGAGTTGATGGCGCAGGTCTGGCCCGACGCCTTTGTTGAGGAAGGCAATGTCAACAAGCACGTCTTCTTCCTGCGCAAGGCGCTGGGCGAGTGGGATGGCCGGGAATACATAGAAACCGTGCCCCGGCGCGGATACCGGTTTGTGGCGCCGGTCAGCGAGGTAACGCACGCGGAATCTGCCCCGCGGTCTCATCGTTTCCCTAGCGGAGAACTGATCGGCAAGAAAGTTTCGCATTACCGGGTGCTGGAGGTGCTGGGCGGTGGGGGGATGGGAGTGGTCTACAGGGCGGAAGACCTGAAACTGGGCCGCCGCGTGGCCTTGAAGTTCCTGCCGGAGGAGATTGCTGGCGATGCGAAGGCTCTGGAGCGATTCGAGCGAGAGGCGCGGGCCGCTTCCACGCTTGACCATCCCAACATTTGCGCCATCTACGAATTCGGCGATCACGAAGGTCAGCCCTTCATCGCCATGTCATTGCTGGAAGGGCAAACCCTGCGAGACCAGATAGCCACGCGGGCGGCCCCGTTCACGACCGACGAATTGTTGAACCTGGCGATTCAGGTCGGGGACGGGCTGGCCGCAGCGCACGAAAAAGGCATCATTCATCGTGACATCAAGCCAGCGAATATCTTCATTACGAAACGGAACGAAGCCAAGATTCTGGACTTCGGTTTGGCCAAGCTGACCGATGCAAGCGACCGCGAAGGCCTCCCCCACGAAGAAACCCAGGCCGTATCAGCCCATGATCTTAGCCTCTCGCTCACCGGTGTGGCCATGGGCACTGCGCCTTACATGTCGCCGGAGCAGGTTCGCGGCGAGAAGCTGGATGCCCGCTCCGACCTGTTTTCTTTTGGCCTGGTGCTCTATGAGATGGCGACGGGGAAGCAGGCGTTCAGCGGGGACACGGCGCCTGCACTTCACGAGGCGATTCTGAATCGTACGCCCGCTCCGGCGCGGGAGTTGAATCCTGAACTTCCGCCCGAGCTTGAGCAGATCATCGACAAGGCGCTGGAAAAAGACCGCAATCTTCGCTCCCAAAGCGCGGCCGAGATGCGAGCGGACTTGCACCGACTGAAGACAACCACGGTCCCGCCCAGCACCCTCGCGTATCGCGGAACGAAGTTCGTCCGCCGACACAAGGAGCTGACACTGAGTGCGCTTATCTTTCTTGTACTGCTTGGGAGCCTTGCCATTGTCCGGCGCCGGGAAGTCAGTAAGCCGGGGCCGGGGCCGCAGCGTGACGTTGTTCGCAGACAGCTCACCGCGAATACGCCCGGGAACCCGGTGATTTCGATGGTCATTTCGCACGATGGCAAGTACCTGGCCTATAGCGACGTGGAATGGAAGATGTATTTGCTCCAGATCGACAGTGGAGAGCTTCGCCAACTCCCCTCCTCTGACTTTGCACCCTCTGGATGGTTCCCGGATGGGAACTATTTGTTGGTAGAGGGTCGAGGTCAGCATTCCGGACTTTGGAAAATGTCCATAGCGGATGGCACCTCGCGAAAGCTTCCCAACACTGGTGGACCAGAAGCACTTTCACCCGATGGATCGCAGATCGCTTATGAAAACATCTCAACGAACGAAATTTGGTTGATGGGAGCAGATGGCGAGGAGCCGCACCGGATCGCAGAGTTCGACGCCCTGGATTCACTCGGTGGCCTTGCCTGGTCGCCCGGTGGGCAGCGGTTAGTTTACATCCGCCGCCACGGCGATATGCAAAAAGGCGAGGTTGTAATTGAGACCTGCGACCTTCACGGTGGTCAGCGGACTCTGGTCTTGTCAGAACCAGGGCTGTGGAGTCCAGCCGTGGGATTCTCCGACGTGTACTGGCTCGCTGATAGACGCGTTCTTTATCGTACTCGTGGCCTGCTCACTTACTCCGATTCCGACATTTGGGCCGTTGTCACGGATCCGGGGAGCGGGAAGCCGGTTGGCCCGCCAGCGCGATTGGCGAACCTGGAGCAGTTTGCGTCGAATTTCACGGCGAGCACCGACGGCAGACGGTTCGCCTACCTGTCCCAGCGTGCCATTGCTACTGTTCACCTGGGAGATTTGGAACCCGGAGACAAGGAATTCAATCCACGGCGCCTGACGTCGGACGAGTGGATCAACGAAGTGTTTGATTGGACCCGAGACAGTAAAGCGGTTCTTTTTCAATCCTTCCGAGGGAACAGGGCTGTTATTCTCAAGCAGCGAATTGACCAGCAGACCCCGGAAATCCTGCTTTCTGGCGAGGAGAGCTACCGGTGGCCCATACTCAGTCCGGCTGGTGACCGGCTGATGTATACGGCGGCACCGACAGTGGACCGTCGCGACCCTTCCAAGCGCCTAATGAGTATGCCCCTGGGTGGAGGCGCCAGCTCCGTTCTTCTGAGGGGAGAAAACACCTATAAGTGCAGTACTGTGCCATCGGCTCGCTGTGTTTTGGCGGAGGTCCAAGGAGAACAGCTCGTCTTCTTCAACCTTGATCCTGTCGAGGGCAAGGGCGCGGAGATCCAGCGCGTCCAGGTTCACCCTGATAACGATTGGACGACGGCTTGGTCTCTCTCACCCGATGGAAACAAAATCGCCATCACTGATGGTGCCATGCCTGCCGCCGAGCTGCAGATTCTAACGTTGGCCGATCGCAAGGTCTCGGCCTTACCGCTGCGGGGTTGGAATTGGTGCGGGGCCGTAGCCTGGGCGGCGGATGGGAGCCATTTGTTCGCCGTTGCCCAAAAAGGTCTGGGGGCTGCAAACCCTGCGCTTCTCTTCGTTGATCTACGCGGCAACCTGCGAGTATTGGCCGAAGCGCTTGCTGGCGGAGCGCAGTTCGTGCATCCTGTGGCTTCACCCGACGGTCACTATGTTGCCTACATCAAGAGGACCTGGGAGGTCAACGTGATGATGCTCGAACATTTTTGAGCCGCCGCCGGGCCAAATAGGGAGCCATTGTCAAGGCATGAGTCAGTTCGTATCCCAGCCAGTTCAGCACCCCAAGCCTCACCCAAGCGGAGATTCGTGCGCTGCCCTCTACCGGAACTATTTTCATCGCCGGGCAGTCTATAGATGATTAAAGTGAGTCCGCCAACCTTGCCGACAGCCGCAATCAATCCCGAGCTGCTGGTTCCGGCTCGAGGCCGTTCCACGCTCAGCCTGCTGTACGGTGTAACGATTTTTTCGAGCGCATTTCTGCTATTTCAGGTTCAGCCCATCATTGCAAAGCTAATCCTCCCGTGGTTCGGCGGGGCGGCGGCAGTGTGGTCCGTATGCCTGCTGTTTTTCCAGACCGCGCTGCTGCTGGGATACCTGTATGCGCACGTGCTGACCCGGATACTCCAGCCCCGGGTTCAAGCTGGGATTCACATAGCGCTTCTTGCTGCCAGCCTTCTCGTGTTGCCCATTCTGCCGCGGAGTTCTTTGAAACCGTCCGGTTTGGAAGATCCCGCATTTCGGGTCTTGCTGGTTCTTGCGGCCGCAGTCGGATTTCCATATTTTCTACTCGCTTCCACCAGTCCGCTACTGCAAGCGTGGCATTCGAAATCACGTGGAAATGCTGCTCCATACCGTTTCTATGCCTTGTCGAACGCGGGTTCACTGCTGGCCCTGCTAAGTTACCCGGTTGTGGTCGAGCCCAGAATTTCAAGCCATCACCAGGCCATTAGCTGGTCCATCGCATACGGCGTCGTAGCGGTCTTGTGCGCTGTCGTTGCTTTTCGCGGTCGAGCCGCTGATTCTATTCTCGATGTCCCTCACCTGGCGCTGGCTCCCGGCTGGAAACTGAAATGGCTCTGGGTAGCACTGGCGGCTTGCGGATCGTTGCTGCTGCTCTCGATCACGAATTACGTCTCGCAAAACATCGCTGCCCTTCCGTTCATATGGATCATCCCCCTCAGCCTTTACCTGCTGACCTTCATCCTCTGCTTTGAAGGCCGTAACTGGTACCGCCGTGGACCTTTTCTCAAACTGCTGGCGCTAGCCCTGGCGGCTATGGCCGGTGCCTTGGCTCCCGGTCGCGCCAACCTTCCGCCTTACGTGCTTGTACCTTTTTTCTGCGCTGGGCTGTTTGCCGGTTGCATGGTGTGCCACGGAGAGTTGGCTAAACTGAAGCCTCATCCCGTTCACTTGACTTCTTTCTACCTCCTGATTTCTTTGGGGGGCGCGGCAGGAGCGTTCTTCGTCGCTTTGCTCGCTCCCCGCATTTTTTCCGGATACTCCGAGCTTCCCCTTGCGCTTGGATTTTGCGGAGTTCTGATTTATGTGGTGCTTTACCGCGACCGGGATGTGGTTTTGCATACCCCGCGATCTAAGTGGATTTGGCTGCTGGCGGGTGCGCTGGTGGCGGCTCTTTGCGCAAATCTGTACGTCACCGCAAAGCAACAATCGAAACAGACTCGGGTGATGGTTCGGAACTTCTACGGTGTTCTGCGAGTAGAGGATCGGGTGGCGGCCGGCGCTGTCTTGATGCCGGGCAATACTACGCAATCACTCGATGCTGATCCCCGGTATCGCGACTTGATCAACGGCACCATTGAGCATGGCATCCAATTTTTATCTGCCGGCCGGCGTCATGAGACGACCACCTATTACGCGCCAAACTCCGGCATAGCGGTCGCGCTGCGGGCGGCGGAACAACAAGGCGCGGTCGAGGTTGGAACCATCGGTTTGGGCGCAGGCACGATCGCGGCCTACGGAAGGCCGGGCGATCGATACACTTTTTACGAGATCAACCCGCTGGTCGTGGAGATCGCGAACCATGAATTCAGTTTTCTCCGGCAGTCCCTGGCCCAGGTGAAAATCATTACCGGGGACGCCCGCTTGTCGCTGGAGGGAGAAGCTCCCCAGCAGTTTGACGTGCTTGCGGTCGACGCCTTCACCAGCGATGCGATTCCGATTCACCTGTTGACTCGCGAAGCCTTTGCCTTGTACTTGCGACACATCACGCCCGCAGGGGTGATCGCCGTGCACGTATCCAACAAATATCTGGACCTTGTGCCAGTCGTGACCGCCGCAGCGGCCAGCCTGAATCGTAAAGCAGTGGTGATCGATAGCGCTGAGGATAATCCGCGCGCAATTTATCACGCGACTTGGGTTCTTGTAGGCAGTGAGGACGGCTTGTTGGCGCACCCCGAATTGAAAGCCGCTGGAGAAACTGTGAACACAGCGAAGCAAAATGTCTGGACTGACGACTACAGCAGCCTTCTGAGAGCGTTCAAATGGCCGGAATGGAGTGAGATTTCGCAGCCGCGCGTGCCCGGTACCTGAGAACTGCCCGGAGCGCGGACCGATTCGATTTACTGGGTAGGAGTGCGGTCTGCTCAATGTGGACTACTTCGCTCAGGATTGACAAAGGCCAGAGCGATGTGTCCCGACCGCACCATGACCACTTGCTTGGTCGGGTTGTGCGGCAGCAAAAGATCTGAGATAATTATTGTAGAGGAAGGGCCGGATTGAGCGATCAATTCGGCCTATTTCTTTTGCAACGAAATCTTTATGACGAAATTCAGGTTCGCGCTCGATGGCGCGAGCCATTTTTCTTTGGAGAAGAAAAAATGACTGAGTTTGAAGGCACTCGCGTCACCCACGAATACACACAAACTAACGCTGCCCCGCCGGAGAACGTCTTCCCGCTCCTGTGTCCGGTACGCGAGGCGGACTGGGTTCCGGGTTGGCAGTATCGCTTGATTTACTCGAAGTCCGGCGTGGCCGAGTACGGTTGCGTGTTCATCACACCGAACGAAGATGGTACCGAGACGACCTGGATGGTCACCGATTACGACGCCGCATCCTTCCGGATTGCATTGGCCTGGGTGAACCCCGGATTGGTGGCGGCGCAGATCAGAATTTCACTTTCCAGGAAGTCACCCGATTCGACGCGGGCGCACATCCGGTACAGCTACACAGGTCTTTCGCCGGAGGGAAATCGGGAGGTGGAACGCTTCGATGAGAGCTGGTTCCGGCACAAGATGCAAAGCTGGGAGGCGGCGATCAATCACTATCTGCGGACAGGAAAGCGGATCGATGCGGCAGGCTGGGAGTGAGCACAATGACAAAATCGCTGGGAGCTTTGCTTCAGCCGCTGGGACACTCGTCCCGACACGCCCATAACCAAAACACAGCAATCGTACATTGCGCTTTGGTGTTACGTGATCCGCTGAACAATTGCACGATTGCTGTCATAATAAAAATGAAGGAGCGTGCGCCCTGGCTACAAGTTCATTGACCGCAAACCTGGAAGATCGCTGGCTGCCCAAGTCCGTTCTCTGCCTGCGCGATTACGACTTGAACAAGTTTCTGCACGACTTGATCGCGGGTGTGACCGTCGGCCTGGTGGCATTGCCGCTGGCCATGGCATTTGCTATAGCTTCGGGGCTGACGCCACAGGCCGGGATTTATTGCGCGGTAGTGACCGGGTTCCTGATTTCCGCGTTGGGTGGATCGAAAACCCAGATCGGCGGCCCGACCGGTGCGTTCGTGGTCGTGGTGGCTGGAATTGTCGCCGTGCACGGAGTGGATGGTCTGTTCATGTGCACGGTGATGGCCGGAATTCTGCTGATCATTCTTGGAGTGACGGGCATGGGCACGGCCGTGAAGTTTATTCCGCGGCCGATCGTCATCGGATTTACGAATGGCATCGCGGTTCTGATCGCCAGCACGCAGATCAAAGACTTCTTCGGGCTGCAGATAGAAAAAGTCCCGGGCGTATTTTGGCTGCGGATGGAGGCCCTGGCGGCCAACTTCCACACCCTGTCGTACACGGCGACGGCTATCGCTGTGGGCACCGTGGTGACGATGCTCATCTGCCGCGCAGTTTCCAGCCGTATTCCGGGACCCATCGTGGCCATGCTCGGGGCCACTGCCGCCGTGGTCGCGTTCAAGCTGCCGGTTGAAACCATCGGAACGCGTTTCGGGGGCATTCCGAGCGGTCTGCCGCATATCGCGATTCCACACTTCCGCGCTGATCTCATTCACGGACTGCTCGGTCCCGCATTCACGGTCGCCATGCTGGGCGCGATTGAATCTCTCATGTCTGCAGTGGTGGCGGACCGCATGAGCAATGATCACCACAATCCCAATGTCGAATTGATGGCGCAGGGCGTGGCCAACATCGTTTCTCCCATGTTCGGAGGCTTGCCCGCGACCGGCGCCATCGCGCGGACAGCAACCAATATCCGTGCTGGCGCCAAGTCCCCGGTGGCGGGGATAATCCACTCGCTGACACTGGTCTGCATACTGTTGTTCGCCGCACCTCTGGCCAGCTTTATCCCGATGGCAGCGCTTGCCGGAATTCTGATGATCGTTGCCTACAACATGGGGGAGTGGCGGGAAATTCCGCAACTGCTCAAACTGACCAAGACCGATATCAGCATCTGGCTGGTTACCTTCGCGCTCACAGTATTTGCCGACCTTACAGTTGCGGTCGAGGCCGGCATGATTCTGGCGGCGCTGCTTTTTATCGGTAGAGTGGCTAACACGACCACCGTATCCCAGGTCACCGACGACTACGTTGAGGACGGCCGCGTGCACATCCTGCAAGACAAGGACATCCCGTATTACGCGACTATCTTCCGCATCCACGGGCCCTTCCTGTTTGGCGCGACCGACAAGATCTCGGTGGTTACAGAAAAAATCCATGAGCTACCGCCGGTAGTCATTCTGCGCTTGCGCAACATGACCGCGATGGACGCCACGGGCCTGTTTGCGCTGGAAGGGATTGCACGGGAACTGCATGCCACGAAGCGGACTCTCATTCTATGTGGCGCACGAGAACAGCCCGCAAGACTCATCCGCCAGGCTGAGTTTGAAGAAGTAATCGGCCGGGAGAACATCTGCGAAAATGTTCAGGTCGCTCTGCGGCGTGCCGAGGATGTTTTCGAGAAAATGGAGAGCCAGGCCGCGGTGGGCGCGAAGTAATCCTGGGAACGAAAGTCTGGAGCGCCGATGCAAGTCCGCGCCACACGGTTGCGACCGCCGCAGCGGCAGTCTATAGTGATTCCTGTCCGAGCGGAGGGCTGAACGATTGCGAATGCTCTTGCACTGGGTGATCAGCGCGCTGGCAGTGTGGATCACGTCGCGGGTCGTTCCCGGTTTCTACGTCGATGGAGCGGGGGCCGCACTGATTGCTGCGGTGGTGATTGGGCTGATCAGCGCCACCCTCGGACTCTTCCTGAAGGTCATTACTTTTCCGCTGACTATCCTGACTTTGGGACTGTTCTGGCTGGTGATCAATGCGGTCATGCTGGAACTGGCGGCGAAGTTGGTTCCCGGCTTTCACATACGAGGTTTTGCGGCCGCATTTTGGGGAGCGATCGTGCTCAGCCTGGTAAGCATGCTGTTGCGGTGGCTGGTGATGCCGCCGAGAAGCCGCGCCTAGTCTTTCGCTCCTCCGGAGCTTGATCGTATTCGACTTCGACCCTCAGCTCACGCCATGGGCTGCGTTTTAGACGCCGCTTGGCGGCTGATTCTGGGCGTGACGTCTCCCTTCGCCGGGACATCTTGGGTTGCGAGACAGACCCTGAAGGGCGTGCCGGTTATGGTCATTCCTTCGGCGGTTTGCGCGGCTTGAGAGATTTCCAATCCTGCTCGCTCAGCAATTTTCCCAGGTTGCTAAATTCTCCCGCGCCCTGGATCTGTTCGCCGCCATCCATCACAACTACTTCGCCGTTGATGTAACTCGAGCCATCGCTGACCAAAAAGGCCGCGAGGTTTGCCAGCTCCTCCACCGTGCCGAAGCGGCCTAAAGGAATGCGCTGCATCGCAAGCTTTTCCAGTTCAGGCCGCGGCAGCAGACGGGAAAAAGCGCCTTCGGTCGGAATCGGTCCCGGCGCGATGGCGTTCATGCGAATACCCCGGTCTCCCCATTCGACGGCGAGACTCCGGGTCAGTGCCACCACTCCGGCCTTGGCCATGGCAGAAGGGACCACATAAGCCGAGCCACTCGATATGTAGGTGGCAGCAATGTTCAAGACGACTCCACCATGGCCGGAGTGCAGCCATCTGCGGCCGCAAGCCATGGTGACGTTGATCGTACCCATCAGCACGATGCCGATCACGGCATCAAATGCGCCTGGAGAAAGATCTTCCGTACGCGCCAGAAAATTGCCGGCAGCGTTATTCACTACGATGTCGAGCGGCCCATTTTTCCAGATCGTCGCGATCATCTCGTCCACGCGCGGCAGATCGCGAACGTCGCAAGGGATGGCTTGAAACTTGGTCTGTGCCGAATGGCCGAGTTCTGCCACGGTTTTGGACAGAACCTCTTTGCGGCGTCCGCAGATGTAAACCGTGGCGCCAAGTTCCAGAAAGCGGCGGGCCATGCTTTTACCCAAGCCGGTTCCGCCACCGGTGATGAGAATGCGTTTTTCGTGCAACAGGTCGGATTGGAACATGCCTAGCGTCTGTCCTTTGCGTAAATCGGATCGAGCCAGTGATTGTAATCCAGGCGGACGCTGAAATTCGCGTTGCTCAGTATCGGTAGTGGTGCAGTTTGATAAGGAAGGGAGCCAAGCGCGCGATTATTCTGTCGCGCAGCGCGCGACAGTTCGCGCGGCTCGCCCAGATCCCCTTCGACTGCGCTCAGGGCAGGCTCTGGCTGCGCAAAGAACGCTGGCTCGGGATGACAAATCAAACTGCACCACTACCTCAGTATCCTGAGAGCGCGTTGCTGATCTTCCTAAATAGCGCAGAATTCCCGGATTCATGGATGGCGATGCAGTACGTGGATGGCAATATCGGGCCAGAACTCGCGAAAAACGTTGGTGAGCGCGTCGCGTCCCATCGCCCATCCGTACTTGACGGCGATTGCGCCCAAGGTTCGGTCGTGACTGGGGTAATACGTTGTCGATATACCTTGCGCGATGCCGCGGCCGAAGACCTCGGAAGCATTGAAGGTGTTATGGCCGTGGTAGTCGGGCGTGATGAGGATGCGGGAAGCCGCGTAGATTCCGCGCTTCCAGAACCCGCCCTCGCCCATGGCATAGTAGCGCTCGTCCTCATGAAGGACGGTCGGCAAAGCGAAAATCACCAGGTAGTTGCCGTCTGTCTTATCAACAAGGCCGCGCCAGTAATATCTCCCAAAACCGGCCATGCCTTTCCCCAGTTGCGGATGCGCATTGGTTCCTTCAGCCAGCGCGGATGTGATGCCCACGAAAATGAACGACGAATAGTCGAAACTGTTCTGGGTGGCAATCTTGAACGCTTCTTTTGGGGTTGGCGGTGGCGGAATCGCGCCGGCGCTTACCGCGCGATAATTGGGCATGATGCCGAGGATGCGCTTGGGCTGCTGCTTGGAAGCATCGGGTTGCACGGGATGTGTTCCATGCACACTCGGCGCGTTCGGCAGGTCGGAGCCAGCAGACTTGTTCGAGGGCGAGGTTGCGGGCCGGCTTGCAGTGCCGGTGGAAATGGGCTGCGTAGATTCAGGCGCGGACGACTTCGAAGGCGGATCGCCTTGCTGGGCAAATCCGCAAGCCGCCGACAAAATAAGTGTCAAACCCAGAAGAAAACGCAAAGGACTCCCCTCCCCATCTCCTACATCAGCGTGCCGACAGCTTGACTCAAGCCGCCACGCGCTTGAGCAGCCTATTGCTGCAAAACGGAACCTTGCGGTAACGAGCAATTGGAAACTTAGATGCCTCAAATTGGGCTGCTGTCTCGATGAAATGTAGCGGCATTATAATTCAAATCCCTTGGGAGAGGTTCTTCCCGGCAAGTCGGCCCAGGGTCGCGAGCAATGACAAGTTCAGGTCATGGCGCGGAGACTGGTTTCTGCTTGCTCAGCTTGCGGCGAATGTCAGGCCAGAATTCTTTAACCACTAGAGTCATGGTGTCATAGCCGACTTGTGTTCCCCATACACTCGCCGTATTCGGCACGGTGCGGTCACCCTTGGGATGGTAGGAATAGGTGGAAATGCCGGCCGACATAGCGCTGCCGAGGATCTCAGAGAAGTTAAACTGCTCGCCTCCAGAATCCGTTCGGGTCACAAAGATTCTGCCGATGGCATAGCCGGTACGATGCCAGAATCCTCCTTTGCCCGACTGGAAGTAGCGGGGATCCTCACGCAGCAGGGAAGGAAGAATAGCTCCGGTCATGTAGTTCTCGATGGTGCCGTCCGCGAAGTACGCTCCGAATCGTTTTCCGTATCCCTCCGCACCCTGTCCATAGCCGGGTTCGCTGTTTTGTGCCTGGCTGATGCCGGCGAGAAAACCGTACCAGGGAATCAGGATGTAGTCGAACGACCCGCGGGTCACCACTTTAAATTTCTGTCCGGTAGTGAGGGGCGGAACGTTCTTAGTCTCGACCGTCAAGAAGTTTGGCAGGGTGTAGAAAAGTCTGTCATTCGATGTGCCCGTCTGTTCCTGCCGCTTGATGTCGGAATTGTCTTTAGATTTGTCGCTGGATTGGGATGGAGCAGGTGGAGGCGGATTGGTGGGTGCCGTTTGCTGCCCCACGGCAGCGAGCGAGAGAAAACTCACAATAAAGAAAAGAACAAGGCGGCTTCGGAAAGTCGTCAACGACTCTGTCTCCTGAGTTCGGGATTGTACTAGAGTAACAAACGTCGCAGAAGAAGTGGTGAATCCTGCACTGCTCATGGAATCGCGGGTAATCTCCCGCATACCACTGAGATGCACCTGCGGGTTCTGAAATCTGCTGACTTCATCAACCTTAAGCCCGCTGACGCGAGTTCTTGCCGGCTTTTACATTACTTTACACAACCATATGCGAGTCGGGTCCGCGTCCTGCTGGTTTCTCCATCTGCCTCCACAACTAAATTGACCCGGCCTGGTGAGGGCCGGGTCGTCATGGTTCAAGGGAGAAACTGAAAGTGCTCGCGGAACACGAGCTTGCCGAGGCACGGTTCTTACGGGAACACGGTAAACATCTCGCGCAAGTCTTTTTCCTTCCCCGCATCGCGCAGCAGAGGTTTCACGCTGAAGATCTCCTGCATGGTGCGCAACATTGAACCGTGGGTGTAGTGCGTCTGATTGGAGTAACCGTTGCCCTTGGCGAAAGGCGAGACCACGAGCATAGGAATGGGCCCATCGCCGTAGTCGGCCTCGTCCCAGACAATGAACAGCGCGCCACCCTTCATGAAGACGGACGATTTGAGGATCGCCGGCACATTCTCAGAGAGCCAAGTGTCGCCATGCGCAATCGAGTTGCCTCCGCAGCTGTCATGCATGTCATCGCAGAGATTCGGCGTGATCCAGTTGTAGCGGGCCACGGTGCCGTTCTGTAAATCCTTCGCCAGTTCGCCGTAGGGCCGAAGATGCTCAATGCAGTATTTGGAGTTGGGGTTCTGGTGAT
This sequence comes from uncultured Acidobacteriota bacterium, assembly GCA_963770485.1. Taxonomy (GTDB): domain Bacteria; phylum Acidobacteriota; class Terriglobia; order Terriglobales; family Acidobacteriaceae; genus CAVVEC01. The sequence continues at coordinate 83,139 of CAVYPX010000012.1, read as the reverse complement.
TACTCACGTCGTCAAAGTAGGCAAAGGGCTCGTGCCGGACGGCATATTCACCGCTATCCGTAAGCGGGCACACTTTGCCGGTAGTGTTCTCCAGGTAGGCCTTCCACGGAAGCTTGGCGTTCTTCAGCAAAGTCACCAAGTGCATTTTTGTGCTCAGGGGATGCTGGCTGGGAGGGCCGTCGTCCAGGATGCCGAAGTTGGTCCCGGCTTCCAGCCACAAATAGTTGGGCAGGCTGGGATGGAGATTCGGAGGGTTGTAATACTGTTCCGCGTGCGACCCCATCGGGACCAGCTTCTTGTTGATGTATGGGGCAGCAGGATTCCCCTTGATGTCGAGGTTTCCATCGCCTGTCCAGTTGTGATTCTCCATCAGGATAATGAACACCGTCTGGATGTGATGTGTGGCGGGGTCATCCGTAGCGGGTGCGCTCGCCGCGGCCGCCCACAAACTGCCCGAACAAGCCAGGACAAGGCCCGTCGAGATCAGCATAGAAAGTAAATTTCGCAGGTGCTTCCGAATCATTGTTCCTCCAAGCGAAGTGGAGATTGTCCGCCAGTTAAGAATTTTTCGGCCCGAGGGCTGACACCTGACAGCAGGTTCGATCATTTTACCCCGTCGCCTCTGCAGCAAATGTAAATTGCGGATGAATTGTTGTGGTCGTCGTCACTGCCCGAGCAGCTTGAGTTTCCTCCCGGATAACCGCGTTGCCCAGCCGGGAGAGTCAATCGCCAAACAATCCGAACAGAAAAGGCCCGGATCAACTCTTCTGGATAAGTCAATCCGGGCATTCAGGAAACGATCAACTTCCGATTCGTCAGACAGCTCGTCTTCTGTGGAGGCAATCTTGCTGTCAGTGCTATGTCATCACAGTCCACGCGGGAATGTCGGTGATGGCTGTCACAGAATCGTGTGCTTAATTCCAACTGTTTCCTGAGTCATCTCGCGGGGAACAGATTGTCAATTTTCCTCATGATCAGTCTGGAAACTCACCCCGTAGTCACGATGGCAAGAGCGCAGTAGCAGCGTAGCGCGGGCCTGCTTCCCGGACCATCGACGCTCGCTTCAGGAAGCTCGTGACGGCTTAAACCTTCTCGGCCTTTTCGTAGACGACCAGCTCGCCCTGCCCATGCAGGTCTTTGGGGTGGTAACGAGGGATGGGCAACTCCAATTCCTTGAACTCAACCGGGGCGGTCTTCTTTTCCACTAAGCCGAGCGCCACGGCGACGCCGTAAATGATGGCTTCCGGGCGGGGCGGGCAGCCCGGAATGTAGTAGTTGACGGGAATGATTTTCTCCACCGGCCCGAGAACCGGATAACTGTCGAACCAAACCCCGCCGCCGCAGGCACAGGAGCCAATGGCGAAGACGAGTTTGGGCGCGGGCATGGCTTCGTAAGCGCGTTTGAGAGCCTGGGCGGTGGCGCGCATCGCCGGCCCCTGGCAGAGCATAACGTCGGCATGGCGAGGCGAGCCGACCAGCTTGATGCCAAAGCGCTCGACATCATAGTAGGGGGTGAGCACGTTGAGCACTTCGATGTCGCAGCCGTTGCAGCCGCCGCTGTTGGCGTGGTAGACCCACAGCGACCGTCCGAACATTTTCTGGCACAGGTTTTTCAACATAGCTCAGTCCAGTTCAATCTTTAGATCGTCGACCACCGCATCGCCCTCCAAGCGGGCCTGCGAACGGAAAATCCAGCGCTCGTTCTGCAAATCGTCGAAACGGTAGCCTTTCATCTTGAGCTGTTCCAGCACCGACGGCTCCTGGAAGCAGCGCCCGCAGCGCTGGCAGGTGCTCATGAAGAGCTCCAGCCGCTGCCCGATATCGCCGATCTGGTTGGTGCCGTTCTCAAACTCCTGGCTCATGGTGATCGCCTTTTCGGGACAGACATCGGCGCAGCGTCCGCAGTAGGTGCAGCGGCGGCCTAGATATTTCAGGATGCGAATCTCCTGGCAAACGTCGAATACCAAGATTTCGCGCGCCGGACAATTATTGGCGCAGCCGGCGCAGCCGATGCACTTGCTGGCGTCGAAGATCGGGCGTCCGCGGAACTTTTCCGGCAGTGGCCGTGCCTGCGCGGGATACGGCAGCGTCACCCGCCCGGCCTTCAAGCAGATGGCAGTTTCTCCGAGTTTGCTCAAGATCGACATTTGCGTATCAGTTCAGTACCCATAGCTCGCCACCACCAGAGCCACCAGAGCCACGCCGAACAGGCTGGCAAAGTAGCGGATGGCCTGATCAATCCGGTAACGCGCGTGGGTCGCGGCCACCAGCGTCACCAACAGCACCAAGACGAACACTTTCGCCCAGAACAACAACCAGCCCAGCGGGAAAGCCAGCCCCGATCCCCAAGGCAGAAACAGCGCCACAAAAAGCGCGCTGTAGATGACCAGCTTCGCCATGTGCGCGTATTTGAACAACGCCAGCTTCGGCCCGGAGTACTCGACCAGCGGGCCTTCCATCAGTTCGGTCTCCGCTTCCGAGATGTCGAAGGGAACGCGCTGGACGAACGCCTGGAACGAAAGCAGCATCACGCCCAGCATCAGCACGCCTGACCAGGGAAAGCCGCCGATAGCATAAACCGAGCCGTTCAGCACCGAGTCCAGCCGGAACGACTGCGAGTGGAGCGCGCTGACCACGATGGCGATGGCGAACAGCGGCTCTAAGGCAATCATGCTCATCATTTCGCGGCTGATGCCGAGAAGCGAGTACGTAGAACCGGCGGCCAGGCCCGCCAGCAGCGTGCAGATGCCGCACAGGGTGAGCAGATAAATCAGCAGGATCGCGTCCCCGGCGCTGTTCATGGGAGCGGCAAAGCCCATCGGCACCAGGCATGCGACCGTCAGCACCGCCGCCAGCGCCAGGTACACGGCAAAGCGCTGCATCAACGGCGACTCCCCCGATTCAATGTCTTCTTTTCCCAAGAGCTTCAGCAGGTCGAAGTAGGGCTGGGCGAGTGGCGGGCCTTGCCGGGACTGAATCCGGGCCGTAATCTTGCGCAGCACGCCCTGGAAAAACGGGGCGATGAGCAAAACCAGGCCCACGTTCAGCAATCCACTCACGATCATCCACATCACACTACGGTTCATGAGTCTTATGCCTTTTTTGCGCGCGTCAACTTCAGCAACTCCTCCTGCGACCAGACTTTGATTGCGCCGGAGCGCAGGTCAATCGTCTCCAGCCGGTCGGTGCAGGAAAAACACGGGTCAATGCTTCCCAGTGAAATCGTCATGTCAGCAATCTGTTGATCTTTGATCATCGCCGGCACGGCCTGGAGGTTCTGATAGGTTGGCGCCCGGACCCGCCAGCGGCGCGGGCGATTGTTCTCTCCGGTGATTACGAAGTGATGGCTTTCGCCGCGCGGGGCTTCGACTGACGACAGCCCCATCCGTCCCACCGGCAATTCTTCGGTAATGGGCAGCGCCAGCGGGCCGTCTTCCATCTTTTCCAGACACTGGCGGATGATCTTGATGGACTCGAATACTTCCTGCGCCCTGACCAGCAGCCGCGCCCACACGTCGCCGCTTTGGCCGGTGATCACGTTGAACTCGACCCGATCGTAGGCTGCGTAAGGGTGATCGCGGCGGCAATCGATGCCCACACCGGCGGCCCGAGCCACGGGGCCGAGCAGGCCTTCCTCCTTGACCAGTGCCGCATCCGCTACGCCGACGCCACGCGTGCGCTTTTGAATGTTCTTGTCCTTACTTACCGCGGCCACGACGGCGGTCCATTCGGATTCCAGTTGGTCGAGCGTGTAGCCCAGTTCGGCTTTCACTTCCGGCGTGATCTCCCAGCGCACGCCGCCAATGACGCACAACGCGTAGGTCTTGCGGTTGCCGCTGATTTTTTCCGCCATCCACATGATGGGCTCGCGGATGCGGAAGCTCTGCATAAACAGCGTGTCGAAGCCGATAATGTGGCAAGCCAGGCCGACCCACAGCAGATGACTGTGCAGGCGTTCGAGCTCCAGCATGATGGTGCGGATGTATTCGGCGCGCAACGGCGGCTGGAGCCCGGCGGCTTCCTCCACCGCCTGCGCGTAAGCGACATTATGCACGCACCCACAAATGCCGCAGATCCGCTCGGCCAGCATGGGAATATCGTTGTAGCCCATCACCGATTCGGCCAGCTTCTCGATCCCGCGGTGGACCATAAATCCGCGGTACTCGCAGCCCCGCACCATCTCTCCTTCGACATAAAGCCGGAAATGTGCGGGCTCATCCAGCGTGGGATGGAAGGGGCCAAAGGGAACCACGGTGCAGCCTTCCGGGGGTTCGTCGAATTTGAACTCGCGCTCGCTGTCGAATTCGTCGGGGACCTGGTTCCAAGGTACGTCTTTGCGCAGCGGGTGTTTGCCGTCCGGCCAGCCGTCGGGCAACACCAGCCGTTTCAGATAGCGGTGCCCCACCGGTTCGATTCCAACCAGATCCCGCATCTCACGCTCCGCCCAACTGGCCGCCGGAACTATGCTGGAGATGCTGTCAATCTTGGGGTCGTCCGCCGGCAGATAACTCAGCACACTGCAAAGCAAGTGATCATGGTCGAAAGCGAAGTTGTGCGCGACCAGGAAGTTGCCGGAAAAGGGCCGGTCATCGGCGCCGATGCTGGCCACGTAGCGAGCGTCGAGCTCGCGGAAAATATGCTGACAAACGTGCTTCACGGCCGAGCGGTCGACGAAAACGAAGAGACGGTTGTCGCTGGGCAAGTCTGCCCGCTGAATGAGAGGTCCAAACCTCGCCTTAAACTCCTCGAACATTTCGCGAGCGATCATGTCAGTTCTTTCAAGGCTGGTGGCTTGCCCGGGTGCGGATGCGGCGCTCCACCCAGCCAGCGGAAGTAACGCTTAATCTCGCCATAGAAATTGTGCGCGACGTAGCGATTGCATTCCGCTTCGCGCGCGTAGCCGCACAGCCACGGGACCGCGGCGCGGCGCGGGGCACTGCCGAGTTTTGAAATGCCGTAAGCCAGCAGGAACATCACGCTCAGCACCACTGCCAGCACGACCGGCGCGAACATGGCCGCGGCATTGGGTCCCTGAAGACCAGTAAGTGGTCCGCTGACCATCGGCGCGGCATTTGCCAACGCGCTGCCAAAGCCTCCGGGGCTGGCGTCCAATGCGCTGTGCAGCAAGCGAAATGCGATGGCGGGGACAACTCCCAAGAGCACGCAGAGCAGTGCCAGAACGATTTGCGGGAGCTGCATCACCCACGGCACTTCGAGCCGCCCGTGTTCCACGGCTTGTGCCTTCACCAGCGCGCTGCTGCGGCAGAGAAAGCTCACCCCAAAAAACTTCATGAAGGAAGCGAGGGTAAGCGCGCTGGTCAGAATCGCAATCACGGCACATACCGGGAGATACCTGGCCGACGCGCTCCCCTGAATCGCGGCCACGTAAATGCTCCACTTGCTCACGAATCCGTTGAACAGCGGCACACCAGAGATCGAAAACGAGGCCACCAGCGCGGTGACGCCAGTCAGCGGCATGAACTTCATCAGCCCGCCCATTTGGTTCAGATCCTGAGTGCCGGTGGCGTGCAGCATGGACCCGGCATTGAGGAATAGCAACCCCTTGAACAAGCCGTGATTCAGCACGTGAAAGAGCGCGCCAATCAGGCCGATCGTTGCGAGCATGGCTGCTTTCGGGCCGGCTGCCGGCAGCAAAGCCATGCAGGTCCCCGTGCCCAGCAGGATGTATCCGATCTGCCCAATGCTATGGAAGGCCAGCAGCCGTTTCGACTGCTCTTGCTTGAGCGCCTGCATGGTGCCGGTAAACAGCGTAATCGTGCCCAGCACCGCGACCACGAGGCCCCACCTGGCAAGCGGATAATCCTTCTGCGCCGCGACCGGAACCAGCAAGAGGAAGCAACGCATCAGCCAGTAAACGCCTACCTTTATCATTACGCCGGACAATACCGCGCTTACTGGAGCTGCGCAGGCGGGTTCTGCGTCCGGCAGCCACAACTGGCCAAATGGCCACATCCCCATCGCAATACCGAAGCCCGCGAGGAACAACGCAAACGCCAGCGCTGTCGTACCCGGATGGGCGCTCAAAAGCAAGGGCAGGCGGGCGCTCACCGCTTCAAAGTCAAGTTTTTGGCCCAAGCTGCCATGTGCACCGGGACCTGCGATCGAGAGCAATTGCACGCCGATGATCACTACGACGCAGGCGATTTGCATCATCACCAGGTACTTGTTCGCGGCTCGAATATTCTCCGGTTTCCGGTATTCGAAGCGGATGAGAGCGTAGCTCGGCAGGACCATCAATTGCCAGAAGAGGAAGAAAACCCACATCATGTCTGCGGTGCTGAACAGGCCATACATGGCGGCAAGAAATAGCAGGAAATATGGGTAGTAGCGCGCCACGCTGTAACCCTCGTAGTGCCGCATGTAGGCAATGGAATAGAATGCCGCCGGCACAGCAATCAGGGCGGCCAACATCAGGAATATGGCCGTCAGTCCGTCCACATAAATGCGCAGGACGAAACCCATCTTCAGCACGGTCCAGAATTCGGCAGGGTGCAGCGACGGCCCGGTACTCAGCACCCTGGCGACGGCGGAGAAAATCAGAACCGCGCTGGCGCTGGTGATTAGAAACGCGAGCCAGCCCGCAAGGGTCTTGTAGCGGGAAACGAGCAGGGTCAGCACTGATCCGGCAACGCAGGTCAGTATGGCCGCGACGACGGCTTGTTCAGGGCTCAGCATAGGTTCACTTCCCTCGCTGGAACTGGGGCTGGAACATCCGGAGAGGCTGCCCCTGCGTCGTCCGTGCCGGACCCAACCCCGGACTCCAAGCCGTTCAACAACTCGCTCAGGACTTCGAGCGTCCTTTGCAGCGTTAGCGTAAGCCGCGGCGCGGGTTTGACCGATTCCGGCTGAACGCCCAGCAGCCACGCCTTTGTCTTTCCATTGGCTTCAACCCATCTCGCCAAAATGCCCAATGAGATCTTGTGCGTGGAAATCTGCGGGAACCGCGCAGCCATTTCACTCGAATCCAGGAAGACCACGGAGCCAGGCGCGCCGCCAAATTCAACCGCGTCCAGAAAGACGACGTGGTCGAAGGCTGGGCTTGCGAACCGGCCGATCCAACGATCGGGCGTAGTCCCGGCAATGACCACGTCCGGCACGCCCGCTGCAATAAGCCCCTCCGCAAGATGCACTCCGAAGCCGTCGTCCCCATAGTCAACGTTCCCAATCCCCATCCAGCAGATGCGGCCTGAAAGACGCGTCAGCAGTTGAGTGCGCAGGTCGGGCATCAGATGTCCTCCCCCAGTTTCTGGATCTGCTCATAGGTGAACACGGGACCATCCACGCACACATAGGCCACGCCGATGCAGCAATGCCCGCACTTGCCGACGCCGCACTTCATATAGCGTTCCAGCGTCGAAACGATGTTCCGCTCTTTGAAGCCCATCGCCAGCAGGTCCTTGATGACAAAGCGGAACATGACCGGCGGGCCGCAAACGAAGGCGATGGTATCTTCCACCGGCACCTGCACGCCGGGCTTTTTGAACAGGCTCCCCACCACGCCGACGTTGCCGACCCAGCCGTTGGTGGCGCGGTCCACGGTGAGATGACATTCGACTCCCGGCGCGTGCTCCCACTGCTGCAGGTTGGGCACGTACATCAACTCCTTCGGGGTCTTCGCGCCGTGGAAAATCTGGATGCGCTGATACTTGTCGCGGTTCTTGAGCGCGTAAACGATGCACGACCGCAGCGGGATGAGCCCGATTCCACCGGCGACGAACACCAGATTCTTGCCGTAGTACTCTTCCATCGGGAAGCCGTTGCCGTAAGGTCCGCGCACGGCAAACTTGTCGCCGGGCTTGAGCTGGTGGAGCGCGCTGGTGCAACTGCCGACCTGGCGGACGGTAAAGAACGTTTCGTCTTCGGTGGGGCTGGGCGGGAGCGATGTGGGAAATTCTCCCACACCGAAAAGCGAGACTTGCGCGAACTGGCCGGGCCGGAAGCGTTTGAAAGCCTGCTGCTCCGCCGGATCTTCGAAGCGCCAATGGAAAGTCTTGACCTCAGGAATTTCGCACACCACCCGATCCAAAACCACGGGCTTAGGCAGATAAACGTTCTCAGTGGCTGACTTGAGCATGCTGGTCAACCTCCGTGGTGGCGCGGCGGATCATTTCCACCACGCTCGGCATTCCGATGTCGCCATGGCACACGGCAGCGCAGCGCCCGCAACCGACGCAGGCCATGGACAGTTCTCGCTGGATGAAATAGTGCGCCAGCTTGCGGAAGAAACGGCGGTTACGACGGTCGTGCACCGCCCGGCGCGGATTGAACCCACCCGCCATGCGGGTGAACCCGCGAAGCGCGCAAGCGTCCCACATGCGGACGCGCTCGATCTCATTCGGTCCCACCTGGCGGTCGCTCACCGTGAAACAAGTGCAAGCCGGACAAACATAGGTGCAACCGCCACATTCCAGGCAGCGATTGCCGATCTCTTCCCAGGTTTTTTCCAGAATGCTTCCCTGGGAAACGTAACGAACGGTCGCGGAGAACCAGCTGGTAGTCGTTTTGAAGCGCTTCCGGACCTCATCCAGGATGGTATGCCGCCTCGCGACGTGCGCCTCCGTTGCTTTCCTGAAAATCGGGTTCGCGAACAGCGCTTCGCCAGCCTCGGTTCCGGCCACCGCCATGAATTCGTTGCCCAAATCCATCAGTTGCAGGTCAAATTGCTCGCGGGCCGCGGGTCCGGTGTCCGCACATACGCAGAAACATTCGTCGTTGATGTCCTGCTCCAGGTCAGTGCAAACCATATTCACCAGGAACAGGTTCTTGCGGTGGTTCTCGTAATAGATGTCGCGAAAATCGCGGCCCAGATAGAAGCGGTCAAGATGGTAAATGCCGGCAACGTCGCAGGAACGGATGCCGAAGATGGCGCGCTTGGGTTCCTGGTACGTGGGCTCGATGTGAATTTCGCCATTGCTCCGCTGGAACGTCATCAGCCGCTCGATGTGCGGGAATACAAAGCGCTTCGGCGGATAGTAGGGGTTGGGCAGATGGATCTGGATCTGATCGCGGTTCGCTCCCGTCACCGTGTCAAAATAGGTGTCGCGGCCACGCCCCCGGAACGGGGCAACCACCTCGTAACCCTGCTGGCGCAGCAGGTCCACGATCTTCAACACATCGGCGCGGTCGAGGATGCGGGCTTTCATGCAGCCTCCTTTTCCACCCGTACCGGCATAAGTCCGTGCCCATCGTGAGCGCGACCGAGCATCTCCTTCTCCAACCCGCGCTCGAAATAAGGCACGAAAACCGTACCCCTCTTGACTTCTGGCGTGACCCGCGCGGTTGAGACTGCCGATGCGCTCGCCGCGTACATCCGAACCTTCTCGCCGTCGCGGATTCCCAGTTCTTGGGCATCGTCGGGATGGATCTCGACAAAACCCTCCGGGTAATCAATCAGCAGGCTCTGATATTCGCGCTTCAGAGTTTCGCTGTGCCGGATCACGACGTTCTGATTCCAGTAATACAGCGAGTTTCCAAAGACCAGCGTAAGCGGGAAGTCTTTTGTCGGGTTGACGGCTTGCGGAGGCGCGGAAACAGGCACGAACTTGAACGGCTTCTCGCCGTTGCTCTCGGCGAAGAGAAAACGCGTGCCCAACGGGCGATCCTTGGTGCACGGCCACTGCCGGCCATAGTCGTGGTAGAGGTTGTCGTAGCTGGCCCCGCTGTACAGCGGAATCGCCTCGCGGATCTCTTCCATCACCTCGCTGGCTGTTTGGTAACTCCAATCGGCGCCCATAAGCCGGGCCACGTGGGTGAGTTGTTCCCAGGCTGGCGTCAGCCCCGCCGGGGGTTCCACCACTTGTTCGGCCAGTTGAATCCGCCTTTCGGTGCTGGTGAACGAAACCCGCTCCTCGCCAAAAGCGGTCGTGGGCAAAACGACGTGGGCATGTCGTGCGCTGTCGGTCATGAACAGGTGTTGTGCTACCACGAAATCGAATTCGCCCAGCGAATTTGCCACGTCGGCGAACGATGCGGTGCTGACCGGGTCATAGCGGCATAGCCAGAGCGCTTTTACTTTGCCTTCCCGCCGGTGGGTCAGGATGGAACGAGAGCCTGCCCCAGGGTTGGCAGGGAGTGTGGTTTTCCAGAGCGCTTCGAGGGCGCCACGAGCCTCGTCGTTTGCCACCGATTGGTATCCGGGCAGACGGTCGGGCAGCATACCCATGTCGCACACGCCCTGGAGATTGTTCTGCTCGCTCAGTGCAAAGACGCCCGCTCCCGGCTTGCCCAGGTTGCCGGTGAGCAGGGCCAAGTTGACGACGGCCCGAATACTGTCCCGAGTCCGCTCTTCCATGCTGGTGGAATAGAGCAAAGCCGCCGATTGGGCACGGGCGTATGTCAGAGCAGCCGCTTCGATCAGCTCCAGGGAGACACCGCAGCCTTCGGCGGCATCCAGCAGATCGCACTGCTCTATCTGCTCTTCGAAAGCCTCGTAATTCCGGCAGCGGTCTCTGATAAACTCACGAGCCATCAACCCCCGGTCCACAATCACCTTGGCAATCGCACCGTAAAGGACGGTTTCCGTATTGGGTTTGATTTGCAGGAAAAGATCCGCATTCTCAGCCAGGCGATGGCGGCGCGTGCCCACGACAATGAGTTTTGCCCCCTTGAGCTTGGCCCGGAGGACGGCGCCGCCGATGGTCGGCATGCGGCGAGCCAGGTCCACTCCGTCCACCACGATGACCTCACTTTCCGCCAACTCGGAAATCGAATTCGTAGCAGCCGGGACACCGAGCATCTCCAGAAGGACGTTGATGGAGTTGTTGCAGTAAACGCCAGTGCCATGGTGCACGTTGTTGGTGCCGATGACGGCGCGGGCAAACTTTTGCAACAGGTAGGCTTCTTCGTTGGAACAGCGCGGAGAGTTGAGGAAGGCCAGTGCGTCAGGACCGTACTGGCCGCGGATTTCATTCAACCGGCTCGCGATGAACCTGAACGCTTCCTCCCACGTCACTTCCTCAAACTGTCCATTTTTCTTGACCAAGGGGCGGGTCAGACGGTCCGGCGAACTGGCGATCTCGTGCACATGCCATCCCCGCACGCAAATTCTTCCCGCATTCGTCGGATGCGACACGCTGGGATAGACGCCCACCACCCGGTTGCCGGAGGTCTCCAGGTAGAGGCCGCAGCCCACTCCGCAGAATGTGCAGGTTGTGAGCTTATGCGCCATGCCGGCCTCGATGAAGAACGGTGAAGACCAGCCGGCTACACCCGGCCGGGCACAGATGAAGGATGGATTGCTGCAAAGAAAGGCTTGAAGACACCATGCCAGCAACCTGCGGGGACCTGACTGTGGACATGATGTGCACCCTTAAATTGCATACTATGCTTTGATCCCTTCAAGTCTCGGTGACACGAGTCACGAGAAGCTGTGATCTATGACAAAAGAAGTCCCGATTTGACCCGAGTAAGCTGCAACGCTTCGAACCCAAGCCTAACCTTAGGGTAACTGTATGGATAGGCTTGGCTTATCGTCATCCTGCTACCCGAAAAGCTGAGGTGACAGCACGACAGATAAGATCTCTCCATGTCGTCACACCGAGCTGTGATCGCTGTCGAATCCTCAAGTAGCTGGATCAGGCACTGCCGGACCAGATCTCAGGAACTCGGGAAGCAAGAAGCTTCTCGCCCATGGAGCCCTTGTCCCAAGCGGTATTTGCGGTTCTTGTTTCTGGAAACGGTCCAAGGGATGGAGTACAATTGGAGGCCCACTTCTCTAGGAGGAGAAAAGCAATGAAAAGCAAATCAATCTTATACGCACTAGGGCTTCTGCTGTTGTGCGTAAGTGCGGCCACTGCGGCCGATCAGCTAACCTTCAAATTCAAGACAGTCAAAGTGCCTGGGTCAACCTCGACAGAGCCAGGCGGCATTAACAATAAGGGCGTTTCGGTCGGGCTGTACCTCGACAGCGCCGGCGTTGGGCACGGCTATATTCTCAGTGGCAAGAAGTTAACCACACTGGATGATCCGAACGGAACTGCGGGAAGCACCGGGGGCAGCAACCTGAATCCCGATGGCGCGGTTTCAGTGGTGGGTACCTACACCAGTAGTAAAACGGGCAACCCCGTGGCGTTCCTTTATAAAGGTGGCAAATACACGGACATCCCGGGTCCTAAGGGTGCGGTGGCCGTGTTCGGTTCCGCGGTAAATGACAGCGGATCCATCGTGGGTTACTATACTGACTCGGCTAGTGCGGTGCATGGATTTCTGCTGAAGGGGAAGACATACACCACTCTGGACGTGCCGGGCGCGGTCGCCAGTTATGGCACCGGCATCAACAAGAGCGGCAAGATCACGTTGTTTTGGATCGATTCGGCCAGTGCGTATGAGTCGTCGATTTACAATGGCAAAACATACACAACCATTAACGTCCCTGGCTCGCCAAACTCCTTAGCCCTGGACCTGAATGCTGCAGGTGACGTTACCTATCAATTGATCGATAGCAGCGGCAATGACCACGGTGGACTGCTTCACGCCAAGAAGTTTTACACGTATGAATATCCGAAGGCCGCAGACACCTACGGCGGCGGGATCAACGACAAGAGCGAAGTCGTTGGAGGGTACGCATCCTCCGGTAGCGGTCCGTGGAGTGCTTTCCAGGCGAGTTACTAGGAAGGCGTGTTCGTAGTGAGCAGGTGATTTGGGACGCGTGCTCCCCCCTCGCTGCGTGCGAGATGGGGAGCACGCGTTTTTCTTGTCGATGAGACGCCCTCAGCGGCGGGTTTGTTTTTGTTCGCTCTTCTTGTTCACCTACCGGGGGAATCATCGTCCCCGATCCATGAAAAGCTGGGATTTCTCCCTCATCACAGCGAACTGTGATCGCTGTCCTTGTGAGTCGCACCCATCCCGCATAGTTTGGATGCGAAAGGCGCAGGATTTTCCATTCGAGTGCCAGACCCAGGAAATTCCTAAGTAGCTGTTCGGCCCTCTCAGACCAGACCCAAGGAACTTGAGAACCTACAGGCTCCTCCCCCGATCGAGCCCTGTACGCGCAGCGATGCTTCCGTCATTGCGGAGGAAACCAGACCGGAAAAATTCATAACAAGTGAACAGGAGATTTTATGAGGAGCAACCTACAACATCGGACGTGGATCGGTAAGCAGGCCGGTCTGGTCTGCGTCGCAATTTTTCTGCTGGCAGGATTCTGCTTTAGTCAACCTGTCATTTCGCTCTCACCTTCGGGCGGTCCGCCCACGAGCAGTCTGCGAGTTTCGGGCAGCGGCTTCGCACCCTTCGCCAAGATTGACATTTACTTCGGCACTCAGGACGAGGCTGTGGCAGTTGCCAACGGCTCGGGATCATTTTCCCAGATCGCCATTCCGGCACCCGCCTCGGCGCTGCCGGGGACGCATTGGGTGAGCGCGGTCGAGCGTTCGGGGCATACCGTCGCGCAGGCGACATTCTTAGTCCACACCGATTGGAGGCAGTTCCACAGGCACGACATGAAGCGCTGGAACCGGTTTGAGAACGTGCTGAATGTCAAGAATGTTGGGAGTCTCCAATCGAAGTGGAACTACCCGATCGGCGGAGAGGTGTGGTCCTCGCCTGCCGTGGTGAACGGAGTGGTTTACGTCGCCTCGCTGAACGACAGCGTGTACGCGGTGAAGGCCAGCACCGGCACTCTGCTATGGAGCTACGCCACCGGCGGCTCTGTGTACTGGTCCTCGCCTGCCGTTGCGAATGGGGTGGTTTATGTCGGCTCGGCGGACGGCAACTTGTACGCGCTGGAGGCCGGCACCGGTGCCCTGGTGTGGAGCTACGCCATCGGCGGCGAAGTGACTACCTCGCCGGCACTGGCGGATGGCGTGGTTTACGTCGGTCAGGAGTTCGGCAACGTGTTTGCGCTGAAGGCCAGCACTGGCGCCCTGCTGTGGAGTTCCCCCGTCAGCGGCCAGGTGGAATCCTCGCCCGCGGTGGCGAACGGTGTGGTGTATGTCGGCACGGACGAGGACTACTTCTACGCGCTGAAGGCCAGCACTGGCGCCGTGCTGTGGAACTACTACACCGGCTACGCCGGCCAGGTGCAATCCTCGCCCGCAGTGGCGAATGGGGTGGTTTACTTCGGTTCCGAAAACGGCAATTCGTACGCGCTGAACGCCAACACCGGCGCCCTGCTGTGGAGCTACGCTACCGGCTCGGTATATTCCGGACCCGCAGTGGCGAAAGGGGTCGTTTATGTCTACGCGGAGGACGGCACTGTGTACGCGCTGAATGCCAGCACCGGCGCCCTGCTGTGGAGTTACCTCACCAGCGCCCCCTCCGGGGCGCTGGAGTCGCCCGCAGTGGCGAATGGGGTGGTTTATGTCGTCTCCCACAACTCCACCGTGTACGCGCTGAACGCCAGCACCGGCACCCTGCTGTGGAGCAACGCCGCGTATATAGAAGGTCCGCCCACCGTGGTGAACGGGGTGGTTTATACCGGCGGGGACGGCGGCGTTCATGCCTTCGGCCTGAAGAAGGGTCGAGAGCAAGCAGACGCAGCTTCCAAACGCCCCGGCCTGAAGATGCTTCACCCCGACTTCAACCTCAAGGTGTCTCAGCCGTCCACAGCCCCGGCGGACGCCGACTAACCGACGGTGACAGGTCAGCGCTTTCATTATGATTGAGGAAGCCGGACCTCCTCAGCCAAACCTCTTGAGGCGAGGCCGGGAGGAACTTAAAGCCCTGCGTTTGGCTGTAGCAGTATAGAGAAAGCCAGATCCCCGAACGCGCGGCGTCGGCCCTCAAAGCGCCGCGCCTCGGAAGGAGAGACAACACTCATGATGCAAAGAACCAACGACTCAGGACATCAGCGATGAAAGCCGATTACATGCTCGTGTGCGGCGCCAAGTGGAACAGGACCGCCGATCCGCAGGCCGGTTGGGAGTTGGTTGAAGCGCTGGAGTCTCCCGACCCACGCTTGAGGATGCTGGCTCAAACCCTGCTGGTGGAGAGTGCAAAAGACTCGATGCATTTGCTGGAGGACGCGCTTAGAGCCGGCGTCGTAAGCACCCATGCAGCCGGTCTTTGCATGGTCGAACTGCTGCAGGCAACCCAGCCTAAGCAACCTTGAACCTCGATTGAAACGGACGCCATCCCCCCAGCGCACGCGATCCGGTATGTCACCGGTGGTGAGCGCCGATCTTACCGCGGACGACCACTACAGACGCTGCTGGCAGATCGAATGAGGTGTCTTGTCTCACGGTCTGAGTCGTGTGCAGGATGGGTCCATCTGGATCAGCCTTGCCCGCAGTGTACGGCACCACCTCGTACTCACCCGGACGCTCCGCATGGGGCATAAAGCGGACCTGCGCCGGATGCCATTGATATTGATCCCTGCCAAAGGTTGAGATCTCAACCGAACCGACGAAGGACTCTGGTGGGTGAGTGGTTTCGTCTTGATCCTGAAACGCGATCCGCACTTTGTGGGCGTTCTGCTGGTCGCGATTGACCAGCAGGAGAGACCATGGCCCGTCCGGACGCCGCAAAGCATACGCCGTCACCAGGGCGTGGCCTGCGCCATCATCGAGGTCACTTTTTGCGGGGAACATCTGATGCTCTCCTCCGCCGGGCTGCGCCCACTCGAGATTGATGAGCTGTGAGACGAAGAACTGCGAGAGCGGCTGCTGAATCTCGTAGCCAGGATTGACGGTAAACATGCCGAAGGTTCCCGGAGAGTCATTGCAGCCGTGTTCCATCTGCAGCGGCAGATAATGGAAGTAATAGAGAGCGTTTCCGCCCGCGTTCAGGAATGATCCGACATAGTCGGCCAGCCAGAGCCCCGCGAACAAATCCATGTAGGTTTCACTCGCCGAAGAAGAAAGATTCGATTCGGTGATGAACACGGGAAGATCGGCCGGCACGCCGTCTTCGTGCCAGATTTGCATGATGCGGTTGATCAGGTCCGGCTCGTCATAAAGACTGCCCCACGGAATTCTGCACGGATCATAAGGATAGTGTTCGAAGGAAAAGAACGCGAGATCCTTCATCCGCCTATGTTGCTTCAGGTAATCCAGGAAACGCCCCAGCCAGGAGACTTTGCCGTTGGCATCAGGCCAGATTTCGATGTCCTTATTCTCGCCTGTGAAGGACGGCCCGCCGAGTTTTAGGGTGGGATCGACGCGATGCAGCGCCGTTGCCCACTGGAGGTAAAGCGCTCCATAGTCCTCGGGGAGCATGTATTGGCCGTCGGCCTCCTCGCCCATCTCGACGTAGGAGATGGGGTAATTGCGTTTCTTCAAGTAAGTAATCTCGGCAGCGGCGTTCTCAGGAGTGTCGTAAAGCAACGCCACCGGCACCATCGCGGGCAGCCCACGGGTCACGCCGCTGGTGAAGAATAGATCCAGTCCCATTTGTGCTTGCCGGGTCGAGCCCAGATCGGAGGGTTCGTGCCATGGGTCCACCGATGAGACGTAGGTCGTGGTCTGTTCCTGGTCTGGCGTATGCCGGATAACATCGTGGAAAGCTCCATCGCCCGTGCTGGTTCCGATGTAGAGTTCGTTGATGGCGTAGCCTGCGCAGTTTCTTGGGTCGCTAGATCCGTGAGAATCGCAGGTGTTCGATGACTCCGTCATCAGGATGCGCAGGTATCGAACGGGCGCCGGCTTGTCGGTCAAGTGAACCGTTTCTGTTCCTCCTTTTCCGTTGGTAAAAGTGCCATGCGGAAAGGTCTGCCAGATTCCGCGGGTCGGGCTCTTGATCGGATCATCTCCCGTCCAGTATTGAACCGCATAATGCGTGGCGTAGGGTTCGGCCCACGCGATCCGGATGCTGTCCACCTGCTGAATTTGTGCGAGGTCAATCACCACCCACTGGGGATGCAGGGAATCGCTTTCCCCGGTGAAGCGCTGCGTGAGATACGGATTACTTTTCCAATAGCTGTTCGGATTTCCGTCCGTGAGCCGGGAAAAACCGGCATTCCCGGTTCCATCATTTCGCGTGAATCCCCGATGCGGGAGAAGATAACCGTAGGAATAGCGGATCGGATCGGCGGGCGTGGCCGAGCCCGTAAAGTAGCCCTTGCCGCTGGGATCGCTCCACGTTCCTTGCGGATTCCAATGCCAAGCTTCGACCGTGAGTTCGGTGTTCTGACGGTAGCTGACAGTTTGCCAACCGGAAGCAAGAGTCTTCTCCAAAGTAGGCTGAATAAGATCCTTGTCGATGGCTTCCGCCGGGACGCGGTCAATGCCTGCACCCAGCGCTTCCTTGGGGACGAAGCGGTTGGTGGAGTGTCCGGGCGTGATGTCCACCTGGATCGTCTGGGCTGTGCCGGCAGTCACTAAAAGAAGGCACTCGACCAGCAGTGCGAGAGCGGTGGTCACGCTATTCAAGGCACGACTCCCCGAAGCGTTTTGTACACGAGTACCTCAGGTGGAAGTTGGACCGATTGCCGTGTGTTCCAGCGCCGCCTATTTTGTCGTTGTGGCCGCTGTGGCATGCTCGCGCTCGACGTCGCGCAGGCGAGCGGCTTTGCCTCGCAACGAGCGCAGATAGTACAGTTTGGCACGGCGAACCTTGGAAGAACGAACCAGGTCCACTTTGTCGATGACTCGGGAGTTTTCAGGAAAGATGCGCTCAACCCCGTGACCGAAGCTGATCTTGCGCACCGTGAAGCTGGCCTGCGGTCCGCGAGTGCGCGCGATCACTACACCTTCGAACGCCTGCAGCCGCTCCTTGTCGCCTTCCTTAATTTTGACGTGTACACGGACGGAGTCGCCGGGAGCGAATTGCGGCAGGTCGGTGCGCTTGGTTTTGGCCAGAAGCTTTTCGATGATCAGGTTCGACATGGTCTTGTCCTCGTTCTAAATGTTCGTGGCCGCGATCTGGGCCAGCAACTTCTTATCTTCGTCGCTGAGCGCGGTTTCGTCTAAAAGATCGGGCCGGTTGCGCAGCGTTTTCTCGAGCGCGGTGCGGCGGCGCCAGCGCCGTATCTCTTCGTGATTGCCCGACGACAGCACTTCCGGAACTCCCATGCCTCGGAAGTCCGCGGGACGCGTGTAATGCGGGTAATCCAACAATCCTCCGGACGCGCAGGTAGAACTCGGGCCATCGCTCGCTTGTGCGAGCCCGTTCGCGGTGAACGATTCCTGACGCGTCGAGGCCTCATTGCCGACTGCGCCCGGAATCAACCGGGTTACGCTATCCACGATCACCGCTGCGCCCAGTTCACCGCCGCTCAGCACATAGTCGCCAATGGATAACTCGCGGTCTGCCAGGTACTGACCCACGCGCTCATCCACACCTTCATACCGGCCGCAGATCAGGACGATGCGCTCCAGCCCAGCCAGTTCATCCGCCACATTCTGGTCGAACCGCTTGCCCTGAGCCGAAAGTAGCACGACGCTCTGTTTGGCGCTACGCTCCTCGCGAGGCGCGATATGCAGCGCTTCAATACATTCAAAGATCGGTTCCGGCTTCAGCACCATGCCTTCGCCGCCGCCGAAAGGGCGGTCATCCACGGTCTTGTGGCGGTCGTGCGCAAACGCCCGCAGATCGTGAACTTCGATGGTCGCCAGACCCGCTTCGCGGGCCCGGCGGATGATCCCGTAATCCAGCGGCCCGCGAAAAAAGTCGGGAAAGATGGTTACGATATCGATCTTCATCGCAAGCAGGAGTCAGTAGTCGGGAGTCAGTAGCCAGTTCAATTTGTTCTTCTGATTTTTTTCTGACTCCTGACTACCGACTCCTGACTACCTCTTTGCTGTTTCTTCTCTTCCGCGGTCAGCGGAGCGTCCAAGTCGAGCATCCCTTCGGGCAGCAGCATCTGGATTTGCTTGTGCTCGAGGTCTACGCTTTTCAGATACGCTTCCGCGTAGGGAATCTCGTACTGCTTTCTTCCCGACCGCACGATCAGCAGCGGCGCTTCGCCCGCGCCAAACCGCACATCTTCGATCTTGCCGATCTCGCGGCCCCCGTCGAAGACTGCAGAGCCGACCAAGTCGCTGACGTAAGTCCAGCCCGATTCAAGTTGCGCGCGCTCGCCGCGCGGAACCTGCAACTCGCAACCGAGGAGCATTTCCGCGTCCGAGATTGAATCCACGCCCCGGAACTTCAGAACCAGATGGCCCTTGTGCGGCCAGAGCTCTTCAATCTGCAACTCGCGAATCTGCAACTCGCGCCGAGTATCATCTTTCGCCAGCGCCCACAGCTTGAAGCCTATGCTGAACCGGCCGGGAACGTCGCTGTGCACTTGCACTGCAACCTCGCCGTGGCGTCCCTGCGTTTTCAGCACCCGGGCGAGAGTGATGAACTCGCCAGCTATTCCAGAGTCTCCTGCGCCTGATTCGCTTATTCGAGAATCTCCAGCGCGAAGCGCTTTTGCATTCGGATTCCTGACGCGCCGATCAGGGAACGCAGGGCCCGCGCGACCCGTCCCTGCTTCCCGATCACCTTGCCCACATCGGCGGCCGCCACTTTCAGTTCGAGCACTGTAGTTTCGCCATCAATCTGGTTGACCGAGACCTGATCGGGCTCGTCGACCAGCGCTTTTGCGATCTGCTCGAGCAATGCTCGTACGTCCCCAGTCTGCTCGCTCATACGTGGTTCCTATCGGATGGGGCGGGATTTCCTGCGCCGTAATCAGGCGACGGAGCCGGCGCTGGCCGGAACTGGCTTGGACACGATCTTGCTGACCCGGTCCGACATTTTAGCGCCCTTGGACACCCAGTAATCAATGCGTTCGCGCTTGAGTTCGATACTGGCGGGACTGGTGCGGGGATTGTAGGTGCCGACAACCTCGACCGGCCGGCCATTGCGCGCCCGTTCCTTTTCGATGACCACCACGCGATAATGCGGTTGCTTCCGCGCACCGGTGCGCGACAAACGAATCATTAGCACAGACCTTCAGTTCCTTTCCTACTTCTTCTGGAGGGGATAAGACAAACGCTTATTTTTGCAGAATCCAGCAGGATTAGCAAGCTGAACGGCGGAGCGGCAAGCCTACTCACATTGTACCTTCCTGGCGAAGTTGAAACGTTCATGGCGGGAAGTTGCTGAAATGGAACGCCATCAGCTACAACTGACCTGACTCCGCTCACACACAATGCCCGCTGAATCGGACGCTCGCATGGCTGAAGCCACCACACCGTTTCCGAAAACCCAGAACGCGACTTTGAGCGTCAGTCGCCGTTGGTGGAGAAAAGCCCGCACATCTTTTTTCTGGATGGTGGTCATTGCCTTTGTGCTTCGGCTCGGCTTCATCGTTCTAGGACACACCTACAAATTCAAGACGATCGATGACAATTTCAGCCTTGGCTGGGAGATGGGCCGCATCGGGCGCTCCCTCGCCGAGGGCCAGGGATTCAGCAATCCCTTTAATGAAACTACCGGGCCGACCGCCTGGGAACCGCCGCTCTATCCATTTCTGATCGCTGGCGTTTTCAGCGTGTGTGGCATCTACAGCCGCGCTTCGGCCTTGGTTCTGCTGAGCCTTAACAGTATTTTTTCCGCACTTACCTGCATTCCGATTTTTCTCATCGCGAAACGATGTTTCGACGAAAAGGTTGCGGTATGGACGTCGTGGACATGGGCGCTGCTGCCATCTGCTATTTACTGGTGCACGCGCTGGGTGTGGGAGACCAGCCTGGCCACGCTTTTGCTCGCTGTGATTTTCTGGCTGACGCTGGTGATGGAGGAAAAAGATGGGCTGAAGCCGTGGTTCGGGTTCGGCCTGCTCTGGGGCATTGCCACACTGACAAATCCTACGTTGCTGTCATTTCTGCCTGTCTCAGGGCTGTGGATTTGGCACCATCGCGCCAAACTCGGCAAGCGTTCGCTTGGAGGGGTGGCCCTCGCGGCGGGCGTTTTTGCGCTATGCGTCGCGCCCTGGGTGGTTCGCAATTACCGCACTTTCGGGCGATTCATTTTCATTCGTTCCAACTTTGGCGCGGAGCTGCGCCTGGGCAACGGGCCCGGAGCGAATGGCACGTGGATGGATTATCTGCACCCGAGCAAGAACGTTTTCCAGATGCAGTTGTACCGCCAGATGGGCGAGACCGCTTACGTCGCGGAACGCAAGCGGGAGGCGGTCGCATACATTCGCGAGAGCTACGGGAGGTTCGTTGGTCTCAGTGTGAAGCGATTCGTCTATTACTGGGGTGGGCTGCCAAGCACTTCGGACAATCCGGTGCTGGGCGTTCTGAAGAATGCAATATTTCTGGCTTCTTCCGTACTGGCGTTTTGGGGATTGGTGAGGGCTTTACGCAAGCGCAGGCCCGGCGCCTGGCTTTTCTTTTGGTTGGTTCTGTCTTATCCCGCGGTCTATTACGTCGTCTTCCCGCACCCGCGATATCGGCATCCGATCGAGCCGGAGCTGGGGATTCTGATGGTGTATGTCATTTCGGAAGTGGAAGGCAAAAGCCTGCGCGGGCAAGGCGTCCCGGTCCAGTCAGGCTAAAAAGCAGGTCCCCATTCAACTCGCTGCGCTCGCTCAGGGCAGGCTCTCCACTCGCTTCGCTCGGTCGGGATGACAGCAATATGTAGGGAAGTGTCGGGGCTCAGGACTCTAGCTCAAAATCGGCAGGGCGCGCATGCGCTTCTTGGTAGCCGCGAAGATCGCATTACACAGTGCCGGCGCCAACGGCGGTACGGGGGGTTCGCCTGCGCCGGTAGGCGCTTCTGTGCTCGGCACGAAGTAAGCCTCGACGGTTGGAACTTCGCCCATGCGAGGCACCACGTAGTCGTCGAAGTTCCCCTGTACGACACGTCCCTTGTCGATGGTGATCTGGGCGCGCAGAGCGTTGGCCAGCGCGTAAATCACGCCTCCCTGAATCTGCTGTTCGAGAATGTTCGGATTCACTACCTGGCCGCAATCAATGGCTGCCACGACACGGTGCACGCGCGGCTGGGCATTATCCATCGAAATCTCCACCACCTCCGCCATGTACGTACCGAAGCAGCCGAAACAGGCGATGCCCTGATAGTGCCCGGCTGGTAGCGGCTTGCCCCAACCCGCTTTCTCAGCCGCCAACTGTAGCGCGCCGCGCATTCGCCCCGTGTGCCAGATCGTATCGAAGTACTTGATGTCTTCGTTTTTCGCGAGCAAGTGCAAGCGATAGTCGAGTGGATCTTTCCTGGCCGCCGCGGCCAGTTCGTCGATGAAAGATTCGCAGGCAAAACCCGCCTGCAATGCGTAGACCGAACGCATCCAGCCCAGCGGCACCGGCGTCTCCGTCATCACATATTCGAGCGATGCGTTGGGAAACGGATAGACCAGCGCCACTTCGTCTTTCAGATCAGGATCGACTCCGCCCTCCGTGGGCTGTCCTTTTTGACCGCTGATCGATGGCGCGACGATGCGATGGGTGAACGCAAGCGGCCAGCCTTGTCCATCGAGCACCGCGCTTAGCCGGTGATAGCTTGCCGGACGATAAGTCGAGTTCCGCATATCATCTTCGCGGGTCCAGAGAACTTTGACCGGAGCGTTCGCAGCTTTCGACACGAGGGCGGCTTCGACTCCGTAGTCATGCTCCAGCCGCCGGCCAAATCCTCCGCCCATCAACGTGACGTTGACTTCTACCTGATCGGGATCCAATCCGGTGGCCTGCGCCACAGAGTCGCGGACATCCTGCGGTACCTGCGTGGGCGCCCACAGTTCACAATTCGATCCGCGGAAATGGGCCGTGCAATTGCCTGGTTCCATGGGAGCATGCGCCATGAATGGGAGCTGGTAGGCAGCTTCAATCCGGTGCCCGGATACTTTGGAGACATCGCCGGCGGAGTACAAAGTTAGAGATTTATTGGAAGCGGATTTCTTGAGCGCGTCGAAGATCGCAGCCGTAGTCAGGTCTTTGTTTGGACCCTCGTCCCATTGCACATTGAGCAGGCGCCGGCCTTCCATCGCGCTCCAAACGCTGTCAGCCACGACTGCAACGGCGGTATCGCTGATCTTCCCCACCCAGCTCAGGCCGGAAATCTTTCGAGACTCCTTGTCATCGAAGCTGGCAACTTTGCCTCCGATGACCGGGCAGCGCGCCAGCACAGCGTATTTCATGCCGACAAGACGAAAATCGATGCCAAACTCGGCGGTGCCATCCACCTTGGAGGGCGCATCCAGACGCGGCAGGGGCTTGCCGACAATCTGGTAGTCCTTGGCTTGCTTTAACGGTGGATCGGAGGGAATCGGCAACGTAGCCGCTTTGCTCGCCAACTGTCCATAGGTCAGGCGCCGGCTCGATGCTGCGTGCACGACGGCACCGTTCTCGGCTTTGCAGCTCGATCGTGGGACGCCCAGTTCCAAAGCCGCCGCAGCAATCAGCATTTCGCGGGCAGCAGCGCCCGCCTTGCGCATTGGATCCCACGTCGTACGAACACTGGCGCTGCCACCGGTACTTTGATCACCGAACAACGTGCTGGCTCCCGCCTGCTCGATCGTAATCTGCTTCCAGTCCGCTTCGAGTTCTTCGGCAAGAATCATGGGCAACGCGGTGCGTACGCCCTGCCCCATCTCGGAGCGCGCCACCACGATCGTGATTTTTCCATCCGGCGTGATCTTCAAATATGCGTTGGGCGCGAAGGTGTTGCTTGTGCTGTGGGAAGGCCCATGAGGCAGGTAGAACCCGATCACGACACCTGCGCCGGCGGCCACGCCAGCGGTGAGAAATGCGCGGCGGGAAAGCGGGCTCATCGCGTGCCTCCCATGCCTGCGGCGCGATGAATCGCGCGCCGAATCCGGTCATAGGTTCCGCATCGGCATAGATTGCCGGACATCGCCTGCGTGATCTGTTCATCGGTGGGTTGCGGGGTTTTTGCCAAAAGAGCCGCGGCCGCCATGATTTGGCCGGTCTGGCAATAACCGCATTGCGGAACCTGCTCGGCGATCCATGCCTGCTGCAGCGGATGCAATCCATTCGCGGACAGGCCCTCGATCGTGGTGATGCTTTTCCCCGCCGCCTGCGAGACCGGAGTGGAACACGAGCGTATAGCCATTCCATCCGCGTGTACTGTGCACGCGCCGCATAGACCGGCGCCGCAGCCGAATTTTGTGCCGGTCAATTGCAGGGTATCGCGCAACA
This sequence comes from uncultured Acidobacteriota bacterium, assembly GCA_963770485.1. Classification (GTDB taxonomy): domain Bacteria; phylum Acidobacteriota; class Terriglobia; order Terriglobales; family Acidobacteriaceae; genus CAVVEC01. Next base: position 59,131 of record CAVYPX010000012.1, on the reverse strand, counting down.
CCCAGAGCAGAGGCGTCTCCGGCGACACGTCCACCTTGTGCTCACTTCCGTTTATGCGCAGAGTGATGGCTGCCACACTTGTGCCCCTTCTGGGTATGGACAGACATCGTACTCAAAACCGGGCAAAAGGGAAATGGGAAGGCCGCTGTCGGAACCGCACTGTGGATTGTTCCGGTCTTGCCCCATGCTCTGTGATTCCGAGGAGCAAACGCGACGAGGAATCTGGGTTTTCTCCAGCCATTCGAAAACCTGGATCCCTCGCTTCGCTCGGGACGACTACAACTGGGACCCTTGTCAGCAATCTGAACGAACCAAGAGTCCGTTTCGTGCTATTTTGTTCTACTCCCCAGCTCGTGCAGGATTCTTTCACCGATCCGAGCTTGAAACGCAGAGAAATCTGGCAGCTCGTAGAGGCGCAAACCGAGTTCATCCTGCCGCAGGTTTCCGGCGTGTATTGCGGAACTGTTGCCACGTACCGCATCGCGCAACTTTACCGCCATGGTTTCGTCGAAGCTTTCAGAAACCAGCACGGTATTATCCGCCCACTGCTCGATGATCACCGGCCCTTCTTCGGTCGAAATCTGCACTGCGGAGACGGGACAATTCGTTCCGGCGCAGGAGGCAGCGGGTTGCGGAGTTGCGTTCTGATAGCGCTGGGCAACCGCGCTGGCGTAAAGGTGAGCGAAGCGCTGCGCCATCGGCGAAGATTTCCATCGTGACACGTACAGCAGAGCCAGGTCGGCGGTGGTGGGCGAATCAGTGGCGGTCTTGACTGTCCTGCGGAAAGTCACGTACGACCCGGTCTGCCACGCCGCCGATAGATTGTCGGCGTCTTTCCTGTCTCCGTATGTCTTCAGAAGCGCGCGCACATCGAGTTCGCCGATTCCGCCGGAGTCGTACACCGCGTACTTGCCGCTCAGCAGCTGTTCTACGTCTGGAATGCGCACCGGCGACGACAGTTTTTCGCTATCCATGTAGGCTTGCGGCTGTAACACCTCGTGCGTATTGCGCGGCGGGCGCGAGAAGACGCCCGAGAAAGCCATCTTCTTCCCGCCCTTTTCCAGCAATTCGCCTTCGAAGATAAGTCCTTCGCGATACGGGAATGTGCCGGCCTCACGCAGAACCATCGGGGCATCGTGCAGCAATTGGGAGTCCGCAGCAGCCTTTACCACGGGCTCCTCCATTTGATAGATCAGGCCGGGTGTGTTCTGCAGGCTGCGTCCGAGAGGAGCGAGCAGGTAATCCACGTACACGATCATGGCTTGCCCCTCGACCACTGCCCGGCGTGCTATGCCGGAGTCGTCGTCCGCATCGGGCGAACCGCCCTTGTCCGCAGGCGCCGCCGTTTTTTTCCCAGCTTTCAGCCAGTTCTTGAGATCGTAGTTCTGATCTTGCAGCGCGTGGGTCAGTTCGTGGGCCAGGATTGGCTCCTGGCGTTCCATCGGGACCCAGTTCAGCAGAGAAATTGTCTTGGTGTCGCTGTCGTAATAGCCCGCGATTTGCTGGCCATTGGCTTTGACCAGGAACTCGCGCAAATTGAAGTCTCTGGGCAGGAAGCCGAACTTCTTCATGGTCATTTCGGAGCGGGCCAAGCGCTGCGCGTTTTCGTCTTTAGCCACCTGCTCGCGGGTATATTGCTCGACTTCGGTGTGACCTACCAGTTGACGCTTTACGGTGGAATGTTGGGGGAAGCCACTATCTTGGGCTGCGAAGGCGAGAATCTTGTCAACGGAGCGGAAAAGCTTCTTGGCGTCCTCATCGGACATCTTCACTTCCGCTGTGTTGTCTTTTCGCACCTTGCGCGCCAGGTCGCCCAGGCTCTGGCTCTGGCCGGAAGCGGAATCGTCGCCAAAGGTCGGCGTCGACGAGCCTGTATCTTGGGTGAGAGCTGAGCCACACGACAAAAAAGTAAAGAGCACGAATACACTTAGACAGCGGAATGCGGTCATGAGGCCTCGCAAAAGCTGAAATTGGTACTTAGGAATTGTCCGCGAGCGTAAGCCGAGACTCTCAACAAAAAGTGGATTAAGGCTTACGAAAGTAACGGGAGGAGATCAGCGCAGGACACGCCGCGCTACCGCAAAACGTCCCAATCCTCAAGCGGAACCGCCGGAGACACGAGATCGCCCACAATTTCGACCTCGCTTTTCATGCAGCCGAAAATATCGTCGATAGTCTTGGCATCCGCGGACACCAGTTTCGCTAGCGGTCTGCCCTTCTTCGTGATCAATATCGGCTCTCTGGCTAAAGACATCTCCCGCATAACCTTGAGACAGTTTTTCTTGAACCGGTCAGCAGTGATAGTTCTCATACCTCCATTATGACATCGGCACAAACGTGCTCTCCGTGACTGCTACACTGTCCCTTCCTGTTTCTTGGTCACGCCACTCCCGAAGGCACGGCTCGTTACCGCGACCGCTTCCCCCAGTTGCGGGATGCCGGACACTTCCGCCGTCCTAAGCAAGTGCCGGGAACTGGCGAGCTGTGGCTGTCTTCCATCGGACTCGGCACCTACCTCGGCGAGCCCGACGACACCACCGACCGGGAATACATTGCCGCGATTGCAGCCGCTTTGCGTTCCGGCATCAACGTTCTCGATACCGCCATCAACTACCGCCATCAACGATCGGAACGCAACATTGGCGCGGCTCTCCAGCAACTGATTGAGTCGGGAGAATTGAAGCGCGAAGAAGTGTTGGTCTGCACTAAGGCCGGGTATCTTTCGTTCGACGGCAACTTGCCAGCCGACCCGCGCAGCTACTTCCTGCGGGAATACGTCGAACCCGGCATTCTGGATCCGAATCAGCTAGTCGGCGGGATGCACTGCATGACGCCGTCTTACTTGGAAAACCAGATCGAGCGCTCACGCCGCAACCTTGGGCTGGAAACCATCGACGTTTTCTACGTGCACAATCCGGAATCACAGTTGGCTGAGGTTTCCCGCGACGTTTTCCATCAACGGCTGCGCGACGCATTCGTGATGCTGGAGAAGCAGGTCAAGTCCGGCCGCCTTAGTGATTACGGGATGGCCACCTGGAGCGCCTTCCGTTTGCCGGAAGGCTCGCGCGACTTCGTCGGTCTAGCCGACGTTGTGGAACTTGCGAGGGAGGTGGGCGGGGGCGATCACCATTTCCGCTTCATCCAGCTTCCGTTCAGTCTGGCTATGCCCGAGGCCTACGGCCTGGCCAATCAGCGGAGTGGCAAGCAGAAGAAATCTCTGCTGGCTGCGGCTACCGAACTCGGACTCGCCGTCATGGGCAGCGCCAGCCTGCATCAGGGACAGCTAGCGCATGGGCTGCCGGATTTCGTCACGCGGGGTCTGGGTTTGAAGACCGACGCAGAAAACGCCATTCAGTTTTCCCGCTCCGCGCCGGGAATCACAACTTCCCTGGTGGGCATGGGTCACAAGGAGCACGTGGCGGCAAATCTGAAACCAGCGCTGATCCCACCATCGCCGGTGGAGGAGTGGAGCAAGCTGTTCGTTCAACGTTGAAAACCGGGCTCACCACGGAGGACACTGAGTACACAGAGGAATGCCAAAAGCCATAAGCTAGCTTAACTTACTTTAACTCCTGCAGCTTCCCCGAAGCCATCTGAGCGGCTTCGGTGGCTGGATTTTCTTTCTGGATTTGCTCATAGATGCGTTTGGCTTCCAGCGGTTGATTGCCCTGCTGATAGGTCTCGGCCAAAGCCATTTGAGCCATCACCTTGCCTACCGTATTTGTAGGCTTGGCGGTGAGCTCCTTGTAAACATCCACAGCCTGCTTGTCACGATTGGTATCGCGATAAATGGAGGCTAAGGCGAACTTCGCCAACCCAGCAAGATCGTCGTTGTGCGTGGACGCCACCGCCTTGAAATCGGCTTCGGCAGCAGTGTTGTCTCCCAGATCGACTGAAGTCATTCCTAGAAAATACCGTGCAATTTCGGCGGCATGGGTGTGGGGATACTTATCCACGATCGCCTGAAACTTTTTGTGGGCGGCAGCGGCTCGCTCTTGGGAACTGGCAAAGCTCGGGGAGTCCGGCTGAGGAGGCATGTTGGGCGGGCGCACCGGTGTGTTGAGCGTGCGTATCGCCTGGCTTACTTCGACACTCGCCTTTTGGTCCTGCTGATTCAGGTAATACCAGGCGCCTCCCGCCGTTCCCACTATGACCAGCGCGATCACGGCGACGATGGCTATAGTATTTTTGTGTTCGACGGACCAATGGGCAGTCTTCTCTGCCACGTCGATCGTGGTTCGGCTGAAGCGGTCCTGTTTCAGTTGATGACGGGTTTCTGCGCGCACGAACTCCCCTTCTGATTCTTATGAGGCTGGGCTGACAATCTGTCAGTCTAACAGGCGAAAATCAGAAGCGTCAAAGGCCGGGGAGAATCGGTAGTGGCTGAATTTGGCCAAATTAAGCCACTACCGGAGAATCGGCGGTGTGGACGATGAGGTCTACCGCGGAGCTTGTTCCAACAGTCCTTGTTCCAGCTTCTCCTGGCACTCGATGCAATGGCGGGTCCAAGGCACAGCTTCCAGGCGTTTGGGATTGATCTCCTTGCCGCACGCGATACACTCCCCAAAGCTACCCTCTCGGATGCGGGACAACGCGCTCTCCACCATTTGCAGGAGTTGGCGATCGTTGTTGCTCTGGTGAAAGAGGAACTCCTTGTTATAGGAACTGGCGGCCTTGTCGGCGATATCCTGCGCCGAATCCTCATCGACGGTGCGCCCGTCCTGCTCGGTACGCGAGACCGTGCGCCGCAACTCGTGCTGCCGCGTTTCCAGTCTCTTCTTGAAATAGTCCAGTTTCTTCTTTTCCATGGATAATGACTTCACCGCCTGAGTACCTCTTCTCTGGCACGTCCTTCGAGTTCAGGCCAAACGAAGATCATATGCGCCTGAAATAAGATGCGTCAACTGGTTCCGGGGATTGTTAATTACGGCGTTTGAGACAATATCCGGGTTTCGACGGCGTCTGTGAGGTCCGTTATCCCGTATTTACTCGGTGAACACGACCGACTGCACGCCGGAAATGTCGAAGCGTTTGCGGCAGCGCAGGTTCTTGCAGGCGAGCATATCGTCTTTACGCAGCATGTAGGAACGCGCTTTGGCGAAGCGGGCGCGGTCGCGCTCGTCGGCGCGTCCGGGAAGCTGTTTTTTCTTGGTGCGCACCAGCCAGGTGATCTCGTACTCGGCAGACTGCTGGCAGTGAGGACAATTCAGGCTGGCGTTTTTCTTTTCCTGCCGTTCGTCAAAAAATTCGCGTTCATCCATAATCGTCGTGGGTCGTTGGCCATTCGTCGTTGGCCACCGGCAGTTGCTAGTTTTGATTATTGCACGTCAACCACATACGAGCTATGGCAAGATTGAGACCATGCCCAAGAAAAAGAAACCGAAGCGATTTCGCGCGGTCGAGACGGTAAAGGCGATGGCACGGGAGCGGATTGGAACGCCGCCAGCGTCAAGAGTGGTTCCCGACCGAAAGAAAACGAAAAGGGAAAAGCACAAGCCCACGCTGAACAAGTTATTAATGGATCAATAAAAGGCGGCTCTACGACGACAGCTAAGGATGTGGACAAATGGGGTTATTCGTATTGTCGACCGTAACGGTCATTGCGTTGGAGACCACATTGCCTTTCGGATCGTTGGTTAGAAGCGATGCAGTTATATTGGCAACTCCGCAATTGCCAGTCCCGGCAGGAGAAATCAGGCCTGTACTGCTCACCGTCACCAATTGTGGTACGTCGCTTGTCCAGGTTACTTGATCAGTAAGGTCTTTCGTAGCTGGGGGATGGACATAGGTACCCGTCGCCGTGAGTTGAATATTCAGCGCCGCATCCGGACTTAAGAACGCCCCGGTGGTAGGAGTAACCGAAATGGACAATAGTTTCTGTCTGTTGCCGCAGCCGAATCCGCCCAATCCTGAAAGCCACAACACGATGAGGGCAAGCCACTTCCGATTCATCACTTCTCCTATGTTAGACGAACCGAACCAAATCTTTCGGGGGAACCGTAACTTTATTAGAACCCTATTCAAAAATCAATAGCTCCCTGCGACACACGCAGGCACTACTCGCCTAGTATCTCCCGCACAAACTTCGCAAACTCCCGCACATCCTCCTCCGTCGTGTCGAAGGAGCACATCCAGCGCACCACGGACTGCTCCTCATTCCAAACATAAAAAAAGTAACGCTTTTGCAGCTTGGCGATGGCGGCGCGCGGGATTTGCGCGAATACGCCGTTGGCTTCAACCTTGTATACGATGTTCACCTTCGAGATCTTGCTTACTTCTTTTTCCAGCAGTTCCGCCATCTGATTCGCGTGCTCGGCATTTTTCTGCCACAAATGATCGGAGAGCAGCGCTTCGAACTGCGCCGAGATGAAGCGCATCTTCGAGGCTAACTGCATGCCTTGTTTTCGCAGATAGAGGAAATTCCGGCTGAGTTCCTGGTTGAAGAAGACTACGGCTTCACCGCCCATGGCTCCATTTTTCGTGCCACCGAAGGAAAGGACATCCACGCCCAAATCGCGCGTGGCTTCGCGCAGGGTCAGGCCCAAACTGACGGCAGCGTTGGCGATGCGGGCGCCGTCCATGTGCAGGAACATTTCATTTTCATGGGCGAAGCGAGCCAGATCGCGGATTTCGCGTGGCTTGTAAACCGTCCCCATTTCGGTGGCCTGAGTCAGGGAAATCACGCGGGGCTGAACGTGATGCTGGTCGCCAATGCCGTGATAGGCATGACGGACGGATTCCAAGGTAAGCTTGCCATCCGCGGCCGGGAGCGGAATGAGTTTACAGCCGGTGAATTTTTCCGGAGCGCCGCATTCGTCGGTATAGATGTGGGCGCCCTCCGCACAGATCACGGCGTGAAAAGACTCAGCGAGCGCTTTCAGACTCAGGCAGTTTGCAGCGGTCCCGTTGAACACGAAGAAGACCTCAACGTCGTTGCCGAAGTGTTCCTTGAATTTGCGGACCCCGGTCTCGGTATAGGGATCGTCGCCGTACCCCACCACATGCCCCTGGTTGGCCGCGGAAATCGCCCGCAGCACTTTGGGATGGATGCCGGCATTGTTGTCGCTGGCAAAGCTGCGAAGGGGTTTCATGACACTAACAATGTAGCAGAGCAGAACCGCACGCAACTGCACCCGCCCAGAACCATCTTCCGCCGATAACTTTTGCTTTGGTTTCGAGTCTAATGAGGCTTGCGTGCAATCTAATCTGTTGATTGCACCAGGGTTCGGTCGGGGCTTTCAGGCGGCAAGTCACTGGATACTCTGAGGGTTAGGTGCTAGGGTACTGGAAACGGTGAAAAGAGGTTTCAAATCGAGTGGGTGCGCGGGTTTGCCGGAGCGAGCGGCGTGTAGGGCTGGGTTCATGTTCCTTTTGATCGCAGCGGCGATGGCGATGGCTTGCAGCGGCGGTTCAGCCAAAGGCAATGCGCCCCAAGGGGATCCGGCGATTCCGGTCAAGATAGAAGTGGCGCGCGCTGTGCCCATAAGCGACACCACGGAGTATGTGGCCACGCTGAAGTCGCGCGATTCGGCGAGCATCATGCCCCAGGTTGAGGGCCAGATCACCGAGATCCGTGTGCACTCCGGGGATCATATCTCCCCGGGCGCGGTGCTCATGCAGATCGATCCCAGCAAGCAGCAGGCGACGGTGAACAGTCAGGAGCAGAGCAAGGCGGCTCAGGAAGCGAACCTGAAGTGGGCGCAGCAGCAATACGACCGGATCAGCGCCCTGGCTGCGGCGGGAGTAGTCTCCAAGCAAGATCTCGATCAGGCGAGAACCGCCTTGGACAGCGCCAAGGCGCAACTGCAGTCGCTGGATGCGCAGGTGCGCGAGCAGCAGGTACAGCTTCACTACTACAGCGTGGTTGCGCCCTCGGCCGGGATCATCGGCGACATTCCGGTACGCGTGGGTGACCGCGTAACCACTACGACTCCGCTGACCACGGTGGACAAACCTGGAAGTCTTGAGGCGTATGTGTACATCCCGATCGAGCGCTCGTCTCAACTCAAGATGAACATGCCGGTCGAAATTGTGGACGGCGCTGAGAACGTGGTGGCCGAGAGCCGGGTCAGTTTTATATCTCCGCAAGTGGACAATACGACCCAGACGGTGCTGGTCAAAGCACGGATTGCGAACAATGAAGATAAACTTCGCCACCTGCAGTTCATCCGCGCGCGGGTGATTTGGGGAATGCACCAGGGGCCGCTGGTTCCGGTGGTCGCAGTCTCCCGCATCGGGGGGCTGTACTTCGCATTCGTAGCGGAAGACCAGAACGGAAAGCTGGTCGCACATCAGAAACCGCTGCGAATCGGCGACATGGTAGGCAATGACTACGTGGTGCTGGACGGGATCAAGCCCGGGGACAAGATCATCGTCTCTGGAATCCAGTTCCTGGTGGATGGGGCGCCGGTGGCTCCGGAGAGCTAGCTCCTGGTTTCAGGGTTCGTTCGGATAACTGTTCTGTCATCCCGAGCGAAGTGAGATCTTCCGCTTGCGGAAGATCTTGCGAGTCGAGGGACCTGCTGTTTGAGGACTTGGCCGTGGTACGACTGAGAAGCAGATCCCTCCACTGCGCTTCGCTTCGGTCGGGATGACAGTTGTGCGGGGAACCAGCGACTTTCTATGTTTGTTGACTTCTTCATACGCCGGCCGGTCTTTGCCACAGTCTGCGCTCTGCTGATTATTCTGGCAGGCGCGGTGGTGATTCCCACATTGCCGGTTGCGCAATTCCCCGACCTTGCGCCACCGCAAGTCTCCGTTACCAGCGGATACGTGGGCGCCAGCGCGCAAACCGTGGAGTCGGCGGTCACTATCCCGCTCGAGCAACAGATCAACGGCGCGCAGGGGATGAGGTACATCACCTCCACCAGCGGGAATGACGGCAGCAGTTCGATCACCGCGACATTCGACTTGGACCGCGATCCTGACCTGGCGGCCGTGGACATTCAGAACCGCGTGAACACCGCGCAAGGACGGCTTCCTGCCGCGGTCAAGGCGACGGGCGTTACGGTCGCCAAGTCGTCGCAAAATTTTGTCTTCGGCGCGGCCGTGTATTCCCCGGACAACCGCTTCAGCCCGCTCTTCATGAGCAACTACCTGGACGTCTACGTGAAAGACACACTGAAGCGCGTGCCGGGAGTGGCCGAGGTTTTTATCTTCGGCGAACGCAAATATTCCATGCGGTTGTGGCTCGATCCGGTGCGCATGGCCAGCCGCGGTCTCACCGCGACCGATGCGGTCAACGCGCTGCAGGAGCAGAATGTCGAGGTTGCCGCCGGCCAGGTCGGACAACCTCCAATCAAAGTTGGACAGCAATTTCAGATCAGCGTGCGCGCCATCGGGCGGCTCAGCGAGCCCGCGCAGTTTGAAAACATCATCCTGAAGACCAATGCGGACGGCACGCTGGTACGGCTGAAAGACGTCGGACGTGCGGAACTGGGAGCCGAAGATTACAGCTCTGACCTGATTTACAACGGGCACGATTCGGTGGGTGTCGCCATCACCCAGCTTTCGACCGCAAATGCCATCGAAGTGGACCGGTTGGCACTCGCGGAATTGGCTCGGCTCTCCAAGCGCTTCCCGCCCGGAATGGTGTATGAAAACGCCTTCGACACCACCGACGCGGTCAGCGAATCGATCAAAGACGTGCTCACCACCCTGATCGAAGCCATCGTTTTGGTCATTCTGGTGATTTTCATCTTTCTCGAAGATTGGCGCAGCACGATCATTCCCTCGGTCACCATTCCAGTTTCTCTGATCGGAACATTCGCGTTCGTCAAGCTGCTGAATTTCTCCGTTAACACGCTCACTCTTTTCGGTATCACGCTGGCAACGGGATTGGTGGTCGACGACGCAATTGTGGTGATCGAGAACATCGAGCGCCACATTCAGGAAGGCGAAACGAACCCCAGCAAAGCGGCGTCGGCCGCCATGAAAGAAGTGACGGGCGCGGTCATCGCAACTTCGCTCGTGCTGGTCGCGGTTTTCGTTCCCGTAGCTTTCTTCCCCGGCACAACCGGAATTCTGTTCCGCCAGTTCGCGCTCACCATTGCGTTCTCAATCTCCATTTCGGCTTTCAACGCGTTGACTCTGAGTCCGGCACTTTCCGCACTTCTGCTCGGACGAACGCACGGTGAGAAGATTTGGCTCTTCCGGGAAGTCGACAAAGTGGTTTCCGCCGTCACCCATGGATATCAGAGGGCGCTGCGCGGTTTCCTGCGGTTTCGCCTGCTCGCAGCCGTGCTGTTTCTGGTTGGTCTCGGACTCACTTACATGGTCTTCCAACGGGTGCCCAAAGGCTTCGTACCCAATGAGGACCAAGACTGGTTCCTGATCGCGGTGCAGTCGCCGCCGGGGGCTTCGACGGAATACACGCGGAGCATCGAGGATCAGGTCACCGCAATCATGCGGAGAGATCCGGACATTCAAAACATCTTCGCGATCACCGGCAGCGGCCCCGCCGGGAATGCTCCCAACCAGGGCGTGATCTATGCCAAGCTGCAGGACTACTCCAAGCGCAAGGGGGCCGAGCATTCGGCCGATGCGGTGGTGGACCGCCTGCGCGGCCAGATGTTCGGTGTTTCGGGCGCGTTGGTGCTTCCGTTTTTGCCTCCGGCGGTTTCCGGCATCGGCGGGTTGGGCGGTTTCCAATTCGAAGTTCAGGATCAGGGCGCGCACACGTTGGAAGAGTTGGCCAATGTCACGCAGGAGTTGGTGCGGCAGGGCAACTCGCGCAAAGACGTCGCCGGTTTGTACAGCAGCTATACGGCGAACGATCCGCAGTTCCTGGTGACGATTGACCGCGAAAAGGCCAAGAGCCTGCACGTACCCCTGCAGCAGATCACGGATACGCTGGGCGTTTACATGGGTTCGGCGTACGTGAATGATTTCGATTTCAACAACCGCTCTTATCGGGTGTACGTGCAGGCCGACAAGCAGTTCCGCGCCCAATCCCAAGACATTAAGCAGTACTACGTGCGCTCCGACAATGGCGCGATGATTCCGTTGGAAAATCTTGTGGCTATTTCGCAGACGGCCTCGCCATCCGTCATCAACCATTACAATCTTTTTCGCTCGGCGGAAATTGACGGCTCCGCAGCGCCCGGCTTTAGTTCCGGACAAGCCATCACGACAATGGAGGAGTTGAGCAAGAAAACCCTGTCGCAGGGATTCACTTACGAGTGGACTGGCCTGTCGCTGGAGGAACTCGCCTCGGGGCAAACCACAATCATCCTGTTCGGGTTGGGAGTTCTGGTCGTGTACCTGACTCTCTCTGCGCAGTACGAAAGCTTTGTTTTGCCCTTTATCGTGCTGCTGGCGGTGCCTATGGCACTATTGGGAGCGCTCACCGGGCAATGGTTGCGAGGCCTGGAGAATGACGTCTATTGCCAGATCGGGTTGGTGATGCTGATCGGATTGTCGAGCAAGAACGCCATCCTGATCGTCGAGTTCGCCGAACAGTTGCGCGAGCGCGGTCTGCCGCTGGTGGAGGCCACGGTGGAAGCGGCCAGGATTCGGCTGCGGCCGATCCTGATGACTTCATTCGCGTTCATCCTGGGAGTGGTGCCGTTGATGGTCGCCACCGGCGCCGGCCAGAAAGGACGCCATTCGGTTGGAACTACGGTGTTCGGCGGAATGATCATGTCGACGCTGCTGAATTTGTTTTTCATTCCTGTGCTGTATCTGATTATCGAAGGATGGCGCGAGCGCGGTGAAGCGCACGTAACCCAGCCCGCGCCGGCGCCCGCCGACTAATGCTGCTTTCGTGGCGGCGGGAAGGGTAGATCTGCCACGCCAGTGCCTGGGCTATAATCTCGCAGTCTCTTTCATCATGCGTGCACTCTTTACCATGATTCTGTACCTGCTTCTTTCGGTCCTCGCCCCAGCTCAAGCCGCTCCCGCAAAGACTCCGCTGCCCAAGTTCGAGGACGTCGCCAAACAAGCAGGCCTGACGGTCTCGCACATCTCTTCTCCGGAGAAGCGCTACATCGTCGAATCGATAAGCGGCGGCGTCGGGTTGATCGACTGTGATAATGACGGCAAACTCGACATCATTACGGTAAACGGATCGACGGTGGACCGCTATAAGCAGGGCGGCGACCCCATGATCACGCTCTATCATCAGGACGATGGCTTCAAGTTCACCGACATCACGCAGTCTGCCGGTCTGACCCGAAAAGGCTGGGGCATGGGCGTCGCGGTCGCCGACTATGACAATGACGGACTGCCGGACATCTACGTGACCGGCTATGGTGGGAACGCGCTTTATCACAACCTGGGCAACTGCCGCTTTGAAGATGTCACCGACAAAGCCGGAGTCGCGGCCGGCGGCTTCAGCACTGGCGCCGCCTGGGCCGATTACGATCGCGACGGCCGCGTGGACCTGTTCGTCTCCCGCTACGTGCACTTCGATATGAACAAGCTGCCTGACTTTGGCAAGAACGAAAAGAATTGCAGCTTCAAGGGAATTCCGGTGCAGTGCGGTCCCTGGGGCATGCTGGGCGAATCCGACCTGCTCTTCCACAACCGTGGCGATGGCACATTTGAAGAAGTCTCCAAGAAAGCTGGCGTTGACGATCCGAATAAGTACTACGGTCTGGGAGTGATCTGGGGCGACTACGACAATGACGGCTGGCCGGATTTGTACGTCGCCAACGATTCCGGGCCGAATTACCTATACCACAACAAGCATGATGGGACGTTTGAAGACGTCGGCATGCTCTCGGGCGCGGCGGTCAGCGCGGATGGCCTGGAACAGGGCTCCATGGGAGTGGACTGGGGCGATTATTTGCACGAAGGCCGTCTTTCGATATTTGTTACGAACTTCACCGAGCAGGCGGACGTGCTGTATCGCAACCTGGGGGCGCAAGGATTCTCCGATGTGAGTTGGCCTGCCAAGCTGGCAAAGCCTACGTATAACCCGGTGGGTTGGGGAACCGGTTTCTTCGACATGGATAACGATGGCTGGCTGGATCTCTTCATTGCCAACGGGCACGTGTATCCGCAGATGGATATGGTCCCTGGCGCTCCCCGTTACCGTGAGCCCATGCTGCTGTTCCGTAATAACCGCGATGGCACTTTCGAAGATGTTTCCGGCGTGCTGGCTTCGATCCCTGATCAATCGCGGCGGGGAGCCGCATTTGGCGACATCAACAACGACGGCAACGTGGACATCGTGATCATGAGCACCGATGGTCCGCCAACGCTGCTGCTCAATCAAGGTGGGAACAGCAATCATCGCGTGCTGTTCAAATTGACTGGAACGAAAAGCAACAAGATGGCGATTGGTGCGCGGGTCATCGTGAAAGCCGGGAAGCTGGCGCAGTTCAGCGAAGTTCGCGGCGGGGGGAGCTACCTCTCGCAGAACGATCCGCGATTGCATTTCGGTCTCGGTTCGGAAGCCAAAATGGACGAAGTGGAAATCAGATGGCCGAGCGGCAAGGTCGAAGTGCTGCGCGACGTTCCCGCGGATTTCATTTATACGATTGTTGAAGGCGAAGGCATCCAGAAAAAGACCTCGCTGCCGGCGCGGTGAAGCACCCATCGGCGAGGGCTTGCCCCGAGAGGTTGTGACTCTTTCTTTCTCGCATTTCAGGATCACATGGCGTTTCACGGATTCATCGGCCCCCTCCAGACCTGTCATCCTGAGCGAAGTTGTCGTGCGCTTCGCGCACGACAACGCAGTCGAAGGACCCCTATGGTTCAATCGCTGCAAAGACGCCGCAGGGAATTCTCAACATCTTCCAGGAAGAATGCCTCGAAAATGCTGAATCTAATCCTAGGGTTATAGGGGTTCTTCGACTCCATGGGATGTTCGCTTCGCGAACATCCCACTCCGCTCAGAATGACAATTCCTAGTGGTCCTGTGTCTTCAGCAATCCACTGTCATCCCGAAATACGAGAAGAAAGTCACAACCTCTGAGTGCGGGACGCCCGCGCCTACGTCAAAATCTGGGTCCTTCTCTGTGATTCTGTGTCCTCCGTGGTGAAAGGTTCTGAAGACAAGGGTGGGACCGAGTATCATGGAGAACGCCGCAACCTATCATGCTCCCTTTCAAACTGGTTTACAGCGATGATTATTACCTTCCCATCGGCGCGCATGTCTTTCCCGCCGAAAAGTATCGCCGGATTCACGACCGGCTGCTCGAAACCGGGATCGCCGAAGCTTCCGACTTCCTGACTCCCCAACCGGCAAGCGATCAAGATGTACTGCTCGTGCACACGCCTCAATATGTTCAAAAACTGAAAACCGGGACACTGTCGGCGCTCGAGGAACTCCAGATGGAGGTGCCATACTCCCCGGAACTGGTGCGGGCTTTTTGGTTGGCGGCGGGTGGTTCGATCCTCGCGGCGGACTATGCCTTGAAAGATCGCGTGGCTTTCAATGTCGGCGGAGGATTTCACCACGCCTTCCCCGATCACGGTGAAGGGTTCTGCATGATTCATGACGTGGCCGTCGCCATTCGGCGCATGCAACGTGATGACAAGATCAGCCGTGCCATGACTGTGGATTGCGACGTTCACCAGGGCAACGGGACGGCCGCCATTTTTGCCGGCATGCGGATTCCGACCGGGACCTTGCCTTCGACTTCTGCCTCCACTTTAAAACTTTCCCAACCGGCCAAGGTACGCAATGCGCACGCGGGCGAAGTGTTCACCATCTCCCTTCATCAGGAAAACAATTATCCGGCGTTCAAGCCGCCGTCGTCGATTGATGTGGATCTGCCCGACGAGATCGGCGACAACGATTATCTGGCCTGGCTGGACAACGCCCTCAGCTCAGGCCTGCGCCAGTTCGAGCCGGAACTGATCTGTTATATCGCTGGCGCCGATCCCTACCGTGAAGATCAGCTCGGCGGCCTCTCGCTAACGATTGATGGGCTGAAGCGCCGCGACGAATTGGTGTTGCGAGTTGCGCACGCTCGGGGTATCCCCGTGATGGTGACGTTCGCCGGAGGCTACGCACGCCGCGTCGAAGACACCGTGACCATCCACTGCAATACTGTGATCGCAGCAAAGGAGATTTTCCTGGGCAAACTGTCATCCTGAGCGGTGAAGTCGAAGGACCCCCATTTCGCATACACTGAAATCAATTTCGGAAGGGATTGTCATGTAACCATCTCCCCATGCAGGTCCGCCTTATGCTTCGATAGTATTGCTCGGATGATAGCTCGGCCTCCGACTTCTAACTGCTAAAATAGCTGTTTACACCCATGTTCGAGAATCTTTCAGAAAAACTTCAACGCGCCTTCAAGACCCTGCGCGGGCAGGCCGTCCTCAACGAAGAGAACATTGAGGAGGCGATGCGGGAGATTCGCCTCGCCCTGCTGGAAGCCGACGTCAACTTCAAGGTCGTCAAGCAGTTGATCGACCACATTCAAGCCAAGGCGGTCGGCCAGCAAGTGGCGACTGCTCTTTCACCGGGCGAGCAAGTCATCAAGATCGTGCGTGACGAGCTGATTGAAACTCTCGGCCGCGATACAGCCCGCTTGAAGTTCGCGTCTCAGCCTCCCACGATTGTGCTCATGGCGGGATTGCAGGGCTCGGGCAAAACTACGACTTCGGGGAAGCTGGCAAACTGGCTGAAGAATGGCGGGCATCGGCCGCTGCTGGTTTCGGTGGACGTGTATCGCCCGGCGGCTCGTGAGCAGCTCAAGGTCGTGGCGCAGGCAATCAAGGCGAATCTTTACGAAGGCGAAGTTTCTGAAGCCAACACAGCCACGGTTGAGCGCTTGGCGAAGGAGGCTCGCCGCGAGGCCATCAACAGCGGCTGCGACGCTCTGATCGTCGACACCGCCGGCCGCCTGCACATTGATGACCGGCTGATGGAAGAGATGCAGTCGTTAAAGCGACTGCTCAATCCCCAGGAAATCCTGTTTGTGGCCGATGCCATGACCGGCCAGGACGCGGTCAATTCCGCCGATGAGTTCCACAAGAAACTGTCGCTCACTGGCGTGGTGCTCACTAAGATGGATGGCGATGCCCGCGGGGGCGCGGCTTTGTCCATCCGCCAGGTCACGGGGCAGCCGATCAAGTTCATCGGCATGGGAGAAAAGTACGATGCGCTTGAGCCTTTCCATCCCGATCGCATTGTGTCGCGCATTTTGGGCATGGGCGACATTCTGTCTCTGATCGAAAAAGCGGAACAGAATGTTGACAAGAAAAAGGCTCAGGAGATGGCCAGCCGGGCCCTGGCAGGTGATGGCTTCTCGCTCGAAGATTTCCGCGACCAATTGCGCCAAGTGAAAAAAATGGGATCGCTCCAGAGCCTCATGGGCATGTTGCCCAGCATTGGCCCCTTCGCCGGATTGCAGAAGCACGCGGACAAAGTGGACGAGAAGCAACTGAATCGGGTGGAAGCCATCATTAACTCGATGACCGTTTATGAGCGCCTGCATCATGAGGTCATCAACGGCAGCCGGCGCAAGCGCATTTCGCGGGGCTCGGGCACGAGCGTGCAAGAGGTGAATAACCTGCTCCGCCAGTATGCCCAGATGCGCAAGATGTTCAAGCAGATGGGGAAGGCAAGCTTCGGGCGCAAACTGGCGGGAATGAAGCTGCCGGGAATGTAGAGAAGAAGTAGCTAGGGGCCAGTAGCTAGCAGCGAGGAGCAGGAAGAACCTATACCAAGTTCCTAGGGAGACTCTGATTAAGCCCTCCCTTTCCACAGCGAGGATAGATAAAGTCGAGCCAGCATGAACTCTCTCAGCAAACAGAGGACACTGGCGATGATGACGGGATTCGAGCGGTATACGAAGAAAACGCGGCGGGCGATCTTTCTAGAAGAGATGGAGCAGGTGGTGCCGTGGGCGAAGTTGTGTGGGCTGATCGAACCGCACTATCCCAAGCCGGGCAACGGACGACGGCCGAAAGAGCTGGAACAGATGCTGCGGATTTATTTTCTGCAGCAGTGGTTCAACCTGGCAGATCCGGCGGTGGAAGAGGCGCTGTATGACTCGGCGACCCTGCGCCAGTTCGTCGGGATTGACCTGGGGGCGGAGCCGGTGCCGGATGAGACCACGGTGTGCAAGTTCCGGCACCTGCTGGAAGAGCACAATCTGGGAGAAGAGATTCTGGGCACGGTGAACCTGTATTTGCAAGCCAAAGGCGTGCGGATCACGAGGGGTACGATTGTGGACGCGACTATCATTCACGCGCCTTCCTCGACCAAGAACCGCGAGCAGAGCCGGGACCCAGAGATGCACCAGGCGAAGAAGGGGAAGAACTGGTACTTCGGGATGAAAGCGCACGTGGGCGTGGACAGCAAGAGCAAGATCATCCACACGGCGGTGGCGACGGCAGCCAATGTGTCTGATGTGGCGATGTTGCCGGAGCTGCTGCATGGCGAAGAAACGCGGGTGTGGGGCGATGGAGCGTATCAGGGGCAAACCGGGGTGATCCGCGAGTGCGCGCCACGAGCGCGGGATTTCACTCAGCGGCGCTGCCGCTACAAGGGCCAGATCGTGGATGAAGTGGCGTGGGCGAAGAACCGGACGAAGTCGAAGGTGCGGGCGAGGGTGGAGCATGTGTTTCAAGTGATGAAGCTGAAGTTCGGCTTCGTGAAAGTGCGCTATCGCGGGCTGAAGAAGAACGCGCACCGGCTGTTCGTGACCTGTGCGCTGGTGAATCTGTTTGTGAGTCGCAGAAAACTGCTCGCCGCAGCGTAGGCTCGTCCGGCTTCGCTCCTTCGCGCAGTTGCAACGGCGGTGCTGACCAGCTCCGGCATCCGAGACCGAACCGGTAGCGCGGTTTCCTGAGCACTGTTATTAGTCGACTTAGCAGGGGCGCTTATTCAGAGTGTCCCTAGCTCCTAGCTACTAGCTACTGGCTACTCGCGTTTATGAAATGGCGCTCCCTTGACGAATCGGGTCCGAACACCGACATTCGTCCGTTGCGCGAAATCTTCGCTGAACGCAAAGATCTCATCGCGAAATACGTCCCGCCGGAAACCCAGTCGATCCACGCCCGTGTCATTGCAGAACTCCGGGAAGGAGGGATCGCAGAGCGTGCTGTTTCAGTCGGCATGAAAGCGCCGGCGTTCGAGCTCCAAGATCACAACCGTGACCCGATTTCTTCACTCGAACTGCTCAAGAAAGGACGCCTGGTCATCTGCTTCTTCCGCGGGCGCTGGTGCCCGTTCTGCGTGGGGCAACTGGAAGCGATGAACCTCGTCCTTCCACAAATCGAGCGAACTCAGGCGTTGCTGGTTGGCATCTCACCGCAAACTGTGCAGCAGTCTTTCTTTATGGCGGATCAGCACAAGCTGCGATTTCCACTTCTCAGCGACGCCGGCACCCAGGTGGCCCGCCAGTTCGGGTTGGTGTACCGCGTTCCCGATTACCAGCGGTCCATCTACCGGCGGGCGTTCACCAACCTGCCCTTCGCGAACGGTGACGAAAGTTGGGAACTCCCGGTTCCGGCCACCTACATTCTGGACCGCGACAGCACGGTGCTCTATGCGTCAGTCAATCCTGACTATACCGAGCGACCCGAACCGGACGAGATTCTAAACCAGTTGGTCACATTCGCATCGGCAACTCGCCGAAGCCGCCTTGCTGAGCCGGACCCCGTGGCGTGAGAACAGGTAACGGCTGCCCTTGTCAATACTGCATACAAATATTTAACTGGTTAACGGCTTCGTCAATCGCTCGGATCGCATCCACTCGATGACCACCGAAGTCATGGGCGGCTGCCTGCAGATCAGCCTTGGCGGTCTGCAGGGCACTGATCGCGGACATGATTCGCGGATGCCGGTGGGCAGCGGGGGAAGGGGAAGACAGCATTACAATCATGGCAAGCAAAGCCACTACACTTAGCATTCTGTTTTTCATTGATCCTCCTCGTCTCTTCGTCTTAGGGCTGACCGCCCTTGCGTTCGGTTAGCGTATCCAACCCTCAGGCGCGGGACAAGTTGCAGTTGTGGGTCCTGTTTCTGCAATCAAATTGGAAACTTGCGCCCGGTAACGGGATATGACGTGAGTAGGCTTCCGGGAATGGAGTCTGGTTTGCCCCCAACCGCCCGGTCCGCTATAGTTTTGAGTTGGCATGTATAAAGACTTCCACGCCGTGGATCGCTGGACCAGGAAAACGGTGCATTGCATCTATCAGGCGCTGATCGTGGCCATTGCCACACGGCATGCTGATGCGGTGGATATCAAATTCCTGGTGGACGGCCGTCCGGTTTGGGTTGCGCTGCCGCATCCCGCGTGGGTGGAGTACAAAAAGCGCACGGGCAAGGTGATCACGGATCCGCTGGCCATCGAGATTGCCGGGCACTATCTCAAGACGGCACTGGAGTCCGGCGAAGGCGTGGGCCAGGAAATGTACTCCCTTACAGTCGAGCAGACTCTGCACCATCTGGATGCGGTGGTGGAAGAAGAACTGGGGTCGCGGCAACCTGTTGCCTAACCCGAACTCCTGCCGTCACAAGCGCATGTGACCCACAACCCTTCACTTTCACGGTTTCTGCTGCGATAATCGTATGCGACGCTGGGGCTGACT
This sequence comes from uncultured Acidobacteriota bacterium, assembly GCA_963770485.1. Taxonomy (GTDB): domain Bacteria; phylum Acidobacteriota; class Terriglobia; order Terriglobales; family Acidobacteriaceae; genus CAVVEC01. The sequence goes on along the minus strand of CAVYPX010000012.1, from coordinate 39,631 downwards.
TGGCTCCTCGGGCGACGCCTTCTGCGCGCGTCATCTGTGTTCGGCGCGCCATTGGGCGCGCCTTAGCTCGCGTGCGAGGAGATATTTCTCATGGCCACGATCACGATGGACGTTGAATCAGCCAGGCGCAATCACAGGCATGCGCGGTTGGAGCGGTGGGTCGAAGAAGCTGCGCAGATGTGCCAGCCTGATCGCGTCCATTGGTGTGATGGCTCGCCGGAGGAATATCAGGCGATGCTGCGGCTGATGACCCTCTCCGGCGTTGCTATCTGGCTGGATCCCGCGAAACGTCCCAACAGCATCCTGGTGCGGTCGAATCCTGGCGACGTCGCCCGAGTCGAGGATCGCACGTTCATTTGCTCGCAAACCAAGGAAGACGCCGGTCCCACCAACAACTGGGAAGATCCGGCAAAGATGAGACAAAAGCTGACCGGCCTGTTTACCGGCTCGATGGTCGGCCGCACGATGTATGTGATTCCTTACAGTATGGGCCCCATCGGCTCGCCGATCGCGAACATTGGCGTCGAGATCACCGACTCGCCCTACGTCGTTGCCAACATGCACATCATGGCGCGTATCGGAAAGCAAGTGCTCGAAGTTCTCGGAAATGATGGCGAATTTGTGCGCGGATTGCACTCCATTGGAGCGCCGCTGGCGCCCAATCAGCAGGACTCGACCTGGCCGTGCAATGCGGAGCACAAATACATCTGCCATTTTCCCGAAACTCGTGAAATCTGGTCGTACGGTTCGGGTTACGGCGGCAACGCATTGCTGGGCAAGAAGTGCCATGCCCTGCGCATCGCGTCGGTCCAGGCACGTGACGAGGGTTGGATGGCCGAGCACATGCTCATCCTGAAGCTGATCAGCCCCTCGGGGCAGGTCAAGTACATCACCGGCGCATTTCCTTCGGCGTGCGGCAAGACCAATCTGGCCATGCTGATTCCGACCATCCGCGGCTGGAAGGTGGAGACCGTCGGTGATGACATCGCCTGGATGAAGTTCGGCGCCGACGGCCGGTTGTACGCGATCAACCCTGAGTATGGCTTCTTCGGCGTGGCCCCGGGCACCAGCATGAAGTCGAATCCTAACGCCATGCTCACCGCGACCAGAAACTCCATCTTCACCAATTGCGCCATGACCGTGGATGGCGATGTGTGGTGGGAGGGGATGACCGAGCAGAAGCCGGCAGAATTGGTGGACTGGCTGCGGCGGCCGTGGACTCCAGCCGCGGGCCGGAAAGCGGCGCATCCGAATTCACGCTTTACCACGCCCGCGAAACAATGCCCCGTGATTGCTCCGGAGTGGGAGGATCCGAAGGGCGTTCCCATTGATGCCATCCTCTTCGGCGGCCGGCGTGCCGGAATCGTTCCGTTGGTGATCGAGGCTTTCAACTGGCAACACGGCACCTTCCTGGGCGCAACGGCCAGCAGCGAGACCACTGCGGCGGCGGCGGGCAAAGTCGGCCAACTGCGCCGTGATCCCATGGCGATGCTGCCCTTCTGCGGCTACAACATGGGCGATTATTTTGCCCACTGGCTCAAGATCGGCGCGCATTCCGATGCCTCCAAGCTGCCGAAGATTTACTATGTCAACTGGTTTCGCCAGGATGAGAACGGAAAATTCCTCTGGCCGGGTTATGGAGAAAATAGCCGTGTGCTGAAATGGGTTTTCGACCGGTGTGACGGAAAGGCTCATGCCACTGACGCGCCGATTGGACGCGTGCCCGCAGCCGCCGACTTAGATACCACCGGACTCGACTTGCCGGCCTCGAACCTGGCTAAACTGCTTAGCGTCGACATCGACGGTTGGCTCGCGGAGGTGCCGCTGATCCGCGAGCACTTCGCCAAATTCGGCAGCCATCTTCCACAAGGGTTGCAGGACGAAGTCGCGGGGCTGGAGCAACGGCTGCAAGCGGCGAAGAACAAGTAGCATTTCCCCGATCGGTGGGGATTGATTTGCGGAGCTTCGCTCCGCCCGACAGCCTGCGCGGCTGTCGCCACGCGATTCGTGCTGGAACTAAGGCCTAATACCCACCACTCCCATCATCCTTCCAGTCACCCCTTTTTCCGCGCGATGAGAAAAAAGCAAATCCGGCCGGCAAGCCGTGCACACTTCCGACGCGCCGATGTTTTTCGAGGGAACTCCAGCATCAATCAACTGGTGGCGATTGGCCTCGACAAGATCCAGAAAAAGTTTGGCCGGCAGATCGCTATGCCCAGGGGCACGCGCGGTAAGAAACAGCAGCGGGTACTTTTCACGGACCGGGTCGGATTCTTTGGTCTCACGAAACAATTCGGCAGCGTAGGCAAACTGGGATTCAAACTTCTCTCTCACTTCGAGACCAACCTCATAGCAGCAGCCGTGAATTCCCGGACCAATAGCTGCTTTGATATCGCGCGGCAGAGAACCGAAGTAGCGCCGCATCTCCCCCACTCCCTTCTCGACGATTCGCTTCACTGTGCCTCGCCAGCCGGCGTGGAAGACGCCTACCGCGCGACGCTTCGTATCCACCAGAATGATTGGCAGGCAGTCAGCGGTCTGAACACCCAGAAGACGACCCGGCGTGCGGGTGATGAGGCCATCGCCAACGAGTTGCTGCTTGCTTGGTTCGGAAACACAATGAATGAGATCGGAATGAATCTGTCGCAGCGTGATCAGCGGCCAGCGATTCTGGCCGTTGATAGGGCCGAGTTGCCGCAAGAATGCTTCGCGGTTGCGCTCGACCGTGCTGAGGGAATCATGTTTGGTGAACCCCAGATTGAGAGCATGTCCGCCATACACCCGGGAGAAGCCGCCGAGCCGGGTGCTGAATCCGTGGATCAGCCATGGGCTCCGAATGAGGTTCGGAGCATGCAAGATCGTAGGTTGCGATTCCCCGCCGTCCTGGGTTGACACTACAACATCTTAACAACCAGATGTTATTTCACGCGCGATTCGGCCCTAGTGTCGATATAATGCCGCGCTGTAGTCATTCGCCGGAATGCCGGAATGCGGGACATTCGAGGGAATCAAATGCGTCTTGTAATCGCCAATGTGGTTTTGATCTGTGTTTTGCTGACCGGAGCGCTGGCTCAGCAGGCAGAAACTCCGAAAGATAAGAATGCAAAACAGGCAGCAGCAAAGACTCAGGAAAAGAAGCCGGCGGAGAATGCCACCAAGTCGACTGAGACGACCGCGACTGCTCCGGAGGAGCACAAGCCCGATGCGGCAAAAGATAGCGCGAGCGACAAAGATAAAGATAAGGAAGAGCACTACGACGTCGCTGAAGTGCCGCCCGTAGTTACGCATCACCAGATCACCGTAGATGGCAAGGCACTCAAATACACTGCCACGACGGGACGGCTTCCCATCAAGCGCGATGACGGCAAGATTGAAGCCGAAATGTTTTTCGTCGCGTACTCACTGGATGGCCAGGACGGGAGCCGGCGGCCACTGACTTTCGCCTTCAACGGCGGGCCGGGATCGGCCTCCATTTGGCTGCACATGGGAGCGCTGGGACCGAAGCGCGTCGTGATGCAGCCGGATGGATTCATGCCGGCGCCGCCATATCGCATTGCAGATAATCCATACACGCTGCTGGACAGGAGCGACCTGGTGCTGGTGGATGCGATCGGCACCGGATTCAGCCGCGCCGCAGACGCCGAGTTGACAAAGAAATTCTGGGGAGTCAAAGGCGATATCGAAGCATTCGCGGAATTCATCCGGCTGTACATCACCCGCTACGAACGCTGGAGTTCGCCGCTATTCCTTCTGGGGGAGAGCTACGGAACCACGCGCGCCGCGGGCATTTCCGGCTATCTGGCCGACCGCGGTATTTCCTTCAACGGGATCACGCTGCTTTCTACTGTCTTGAACTTCGAGACTTTGGAAGACACGAAAACCAATGACCAGCCCTACATCCTTTTGATTCCGTCGTTCACGATGATCGCAGCTTACCACCACAAGCTGCCGCCTGATCTTGCTCAGGACGTGAATCGGGCGCGGCAGGAAGCGGAGCGGTGGGCATCTGGAGAATACGCGCAGGCATTGGCCAAAGGGGACGCGCTCACCTCCGAGGAGCGGCAGAAGGTCATCGAACAGATGGCGCGGTACACCGGCTTAAGCAGAGAAATCATCGACAATGCCAATTTGCGCATTGATGTCGCGAAGTTCACCCACAATCTTCTACTCGACCAGAAACTGCGGGTAGGCCGGTTGGACGGGCGTTTCACTGGGCCTGATCCGGAGGGACTGCTGGACACGCCATTCTATGATCCAACCACGCCCGCCATCGAGCCTCCATACACTTCGGTCTTCAACAACTACGTGCGAACCGAATTGGGGTACAAGACCGACATGCCTTACAACGTGTTCGCCCAGCACGCCGGATTTGGCAAGTGGGAGTGGGGTTCGAGCATTGAGGGCTTTCCGGATACAGCCAGCGCGCTACGCCAGGCCATGGTAAAGAATCCGTATCTTAAAGTGCTGGTCATGGAGGGCTATTACGACTTGGCGACTCCGTACTATGCCGCGGACTACACGATGGATCACCTCGATCTCGGCGGCAAGTACCGGCAAAATATTTCGTTTGCCACCTACGAATCGGGCCACATGGTGTATCTGTCCACCGAGAGCTTGAAAAAAATGAAGAGTGACGAAGTGAATTTTATGGGGAAGGCCGGGGCGCAATAGCCTATAGGCGCTGAGATCGGATATTAGACTTTCACCCCGGACTGTTAGTACTACTGTGTTATAAGTGTGGAGCTCCACAAAAAGGACAACTGGAAAGTTGTCGAAGAAGAAGCCGGGCGATGGTTTGTCGGAGCGTAGCAATCGACCAGGGATTATGTCGTTCGAGGCGAACCGGGCGATCCCCGAGGGCGGAACTGGGGCGGCATTGCGGGGACGGATAAGTCCAGTCGACCGGCACGAGCGGAGGGGGAAAAACGGTTCCGTTCGGCCACCAGGAACCCATAGGCCGCGATACAGAGGGTAGCGTGATGATGAAAACCCCGCCAGCCTCTTCCTTCATAATGACCCAATCCCAGTTCTTGTTTCAGTTCTTCGTAATCCCGCTCGATGATCCAGCGGTGCTTGGCCATGCGAACCAGGTCCTTGAGTTTCGTCTCTGCCGGGAGGGTGGAGAGCCAGTACTTGGTGGGTTCAGATTCTTGGTGGGGCCACTCGATCAGCAGCCATTGCTCGGGATAGGGCGCACTGCGTTCAAAATCGCGGTGAGCCGGACGAACGCGCACGGCCGCAAAACGCGAGTGGAGCTGGCTGCGGGTGCCTTCTCGCCAGGATACTTTCTTCCACGCCCGCCGGGGCAAGGCCAAAGCGAGATTTTTCACCGGGACCGGGGCATGGCTTCGGTTGCGGCGAAGATATTTCGTCGGACGTCCTTGTCCTTTCCAAGTCGCGGCGGGCAGCGGTCCCTGACCCGGTTTCCATACCGTCACCGAGGACATGATCCCCACCACATAGAGCAACCCTAAGTCCGTGAGCTCTTCGCGAAACTGGGTATCGGTTCCGTAGGCGGCGTCGGTCAGTACGACTCCGACTGGAATCTCGCGCTTCACCGCCGCTCGGATTTGTTCCAGCGCAATCGCCGGTTTGGTCTGAAATCGAATCTCCGCGGGTACTCCCGTCTCCTTTCTCCGTGTCCCGTCCTTCGCCCACACTTCCGGCAAGTACAGACGCCAGGCAACCGGCAGGCTGGCGCGCTCTGTGCTCACCGACAAACTGACCGCCACCCGACAGTTCTCTTGCTTTCCCACCTGTCCACAATACTGGCGGGTCACGCCTACCGAGTGGGTTCCTTTCTTTACGAAGCCGGTGTCATCCACAATCCAAGCCATGATCGGGCCCTTCTTCTCCAACTGTGGCAGAACATAGGCCCGCACTGCCTCCAGCATGTCCTCGTCACTCCAGGCGGCATCGGCCACGAGGTGGTGCATGGACTGGTGAGCTTGGCGCACGTTGTTGGGATACAAGCGCGCGGCCATCGGTTCCACACTCTTGCGCTCTCCCGGCAACAACAAACCGCTGCAATAAGACTTCAAGGGAGTGGCACGATCGGCATGCTCCGCGGCCAGCGCCAGGCGATCGAGATAGGCCGCGAAGCGTTTTGCTTGGGCGCCCGGCGCCACAGAGTGGGCGCTCATGAACAGCAACTTAACACGGAGCGTTTGCCTGGCTGCTGGGTTTCTCAGCAGGGCGTATCTAGTTTATAACACAGTAGTATTAGGAGGCCTTGTAAACCGGTTTGGGCGGTCCACACACGGATTCAAACCAGCGGCTGATGTACACTTGGGCGTGGGCTTCACCGCAGAAATGCCGGGCGTCGGGTCGATTGGCGGCAGCGAGATCCCACTTGATCACTGCGAGCTTCTGATCTCCGCACTCGATCACAAACCAATGGATCGGATTCTCACTGACGATCCCGCAAATCTCGCATTGGAATTCCTTCAAACCCGACATGGCCTCTCCGTTGAGCGATAACTCGCAACGATTAGTATAGCGGCAAGTCGGCTCGCCGGCAGCGACTAGATCAGGCAGGCCGAATGGGACCCGCGGTTGTGTGGCGCGGACATTCCTGTCCGCGAACCCTCAATTCTGTCATTCCGCGCAGTCGAGGGACCTGCTGTCCGATCCGAAACAAGAAAGCGGGTAGCCCCTTTTGTTTAGGTCGTGATCTCGCGGGCATCACCTGACCGAACACGTGCCCTGGAAGGGGTGGGAGCCTTCACCCGAAGACTATGCCCCGCCCAAAGGCGGTTTTCGTTTGTGCCAAGCCGTGGCTTGCTCGTAAGCATTAGCGAGCTGCAAAACCTTGCCTTCGCCCCAGGGCGGGCCGATGATCTGCAGCCCGATGGGGAGACCAGTGTTCGTAAACCCGCATGGAATAGAAATCGCAGGCAGTCCCCAGACGTTGACCGGGCGCGTGTTTCGCAGCAACAGAATCTCGCGCGGGCGCAACAGATCTGGATTTTGTTTTAGCTCGGCAAGAGCAGGCGCCGGAATCGGGGTGGTCGGGGTCACGAGTAGATCGAGCTCTGTGAAAATTCCGAGGATTTCGCTGCGGATCTGCTGAAGCTCGCGCCGGCGTTGGCTGATCTCAGCTTCACTGACATTCTCCCCAGTGCGAATGCGGCGCAGGGTTTCTGGCTGGTAAAGCTCTGGAGTTCGTGCAACGAACCAGGCGTGGTAAGCATAGGACTCCGCCGCCTGCAGCGTACGGTCGGTGGGAACCGGTAATTCGAGCTCGCGAATGTTTTCAACCATCGTCTTGAGAACCGACAAAGCTTGTTCCGTAGCATCCGCAACTTCCGGATCGAGATCTTCGTAGAAAAATTTGCGTGGAATGCCGACGCGCAGAGGTTGCGGCCGATCGACCAGCGCCGCAATGTAGTCATCCACCGAAATGTCGGCGCTGTTTATGTCCTTCGCGTCGTAACCGGCGATGCCCTGCAGGATCACAGCAACGTCCGAAACCGAGCGCGCGATGGGTCCGACATGATCGAGAGACGAAGAGAGTGGAATCACACCACGGGTACTGACCCGTCCATAGGTGGGCTTCAGACCGGTTATCCCGCACAGCGCGGCAGGTTCGCGAACAGAACCAGCGGTATCAGTGCCGATCGCGCCGTAACAAAGAGCGGCAGCGACCGCCGCGGCCGAACCTCCCGAAGATCCGCCGGCGATGCGGGCTGGATTCCACGGATTGTGCACCTCGCCGTAGTAGCTGATCACGGAGCTGCCGCCGTACGCAAATTCATGCAAGTTCTGCTTCCCCAGCAGAACCGCACCAGCGCTCTTCAGTCGCCGGACGACCTCAGCATCTTGCGCCGGAATGCGGTCCTTGAAAATAGCGCTGGCGGCAGTAGTGCGGACACCGGCGGTATCAATGAGGTCCTTCAACGCGAGGGGAATACCATGCAGCGGCCCTCGCCAGGCTCCGCGCTGAATCTCGGCTTCAGCCGCGCGCGCCTGCTCCAGAGCCGAGTCCGCGGTCACGGTGATGAAGGCCTTCAGAGTGGCGTTCAGCTTTTCGATCCTTGCCAGGCAGGCCCTCGTCAACTCGACCGGGGAGAGCTTTCGCTTGCGTAACAACTCGCCTATTTCCAGAATCGATTCGTTCATGTGGCGGTTTCCGATGAGAGACTATTATCGTTCAGCGGTGGCGCTTGCTGGGCCCGAAAGGCCTATAATCTTCTGGTTCGCTTCGAGGGAAGTGCGAACACGCCATGGCACAGATGACTGTGACTCCCGTCACCACGCAAAGTTTTCTGCTCGACGGCAAATGGATGGAGGAAGGCGACCCTGTCGAGATTCGGGCGCCTTACGATGGCACGGTCGTCGGCCGTGTGTTTCAGGGCAGGCGGGAGCACGCTGAAGCCGCGATCGCAGCTGCCGTCAAGGCTTTCGGCACCACGCGAAGACTACCTGCGTTTGAGCGGCAGCGCGTGCTGCGCCGGGTTGCGGAGAGCATTGCCCATCGCAAGGAGGAGTTTGCCCACACCCTGGCCCAGGAGGCGGGAAAACCGATTAAGGCGGCGCGCAGCGAGGTCGAGCGCGCCATTTTCACTTTCACTGTGGCCGGCGAGGAGAGTACCCGTATCTATGGCGAGTATCTGCCGCTGGATTGGCAGGAATTCACGGCCGGTCGCTGGGGCATCGTGCGCCGTTTCCCTCTGGGGCCCATTGCCGGCATTACGCCCTTCAATTTTCCACTCAACCTGGTGGCACATAAGCTCGCGCCCGTGATTGCCAGTGGATGCACCATGGTGTTGAAACCCGCGCCCGAGACGCCGTTGAGCGCGCTGCTGCTGGCTGAGGCAGTGCAGCAGGCTGGCTGGCCGGACGGCGCGTTGAACGTTCTCCCACTTTCGAACGAAGACGCCACATTGCTGGTGACGGATGAACGCTTGAAGCTGATCAGCTTTACCGGCAGCGCCTCGGTGGGCTGGGATATCAAGCGGAAGGCGGGCAAGAAAAAAGTTCTCCTCGAACTGGGCGGGAATTCCGGGGTCATCGTACACAGTGATGCTGACTTGGCGTACGCTGCGGAACGATGCGTGACCGGCGGCTTTGCTTATGCCGGACAGAGTTGCATCTCGGTGCAGCGCATTCTAGTGGAACGGTCGGTTTGCAGCCGGTTTACAGAGTTGCTCGTGGCGGGAACGAAAAAGCTCAAGACGGGAGATCCCCTGCAGGAGTCCACTGATGTTGGGCCGCTGATTCGGGAAAGTGATGCCGTTCGTGCCAGCGACTGGGTTCAAGAGGCGGTGCGCGGCGGCGCGCGATTACTATGCGGAGGACAGCGTAAAGGGAGCGTGCTGGAGCCCACCGTTTTGACCGGGACACGTCCGGAAATGAAGGTAAACTGCCAGGAAATTTTCGCGCCGGTTGTGACCGTTGAGCCCTATGACGACTTTATGCAGGCCGTGCGGCAAATCAACAGCTCGCCATACGGCTTGCAGGCGGGAATCTTTACCCGGGATGCCAAACTGCTGTTTAACGCCTATGAAGAACTGGAAGTCGGCGGGCTGATGGCGGGGGATGTGCCGACGTTTCGCATTGACCACATGCCCTATGGCGGCATCAAAGATTCGGGGTTAGGCCGCGAGGGGCTGCGCTATGCAATCGAAGAGATGACAGAACCTAAGCTGCTGGTGATGAATCTGCGATAGCTCAGCGGGTATGCTGCCCGCCGGTAAATGTATCGCGTCACGATAAAATCTGTGGGGAAGTTCATGGCCGCCATGGAACGTCTTGGCACTTCTTCTTGGAGTTTTTCGGTTTTTGCACAAGTTCTTTGGAAATCGAATCGCTAGCGGTGCTCACAACTGTTCGGAACTGTTATAATCACAAGTTTTCGTATTCGGGATCACAAGCGTCTGTGACCGTCTAACCAAGTAGGCCGCGACGACAGGGGACAGAGGATGGCGTCCCCGCTGCACGGAAAGCTCTGATCGATGCAGATTTTTCATCGCAGTACCAACACAATTTCCCGTGCCACGATTTACGGGGCGATTTTCCTGATGGCGGCGTCACTGTGGGCTGTGCTTGAGCTGCAGCGCTCGCCCTACATCACTTATGCCAAAGTGGCTCGCCCCCAGCCGGTTCCGTTCAGCCATCAGCATCACGTGGCCGGGTTGGGAATTGACTGCCGTTATTGCCACACTTCGGTGGAGAATTCGAGCTTTGCCGGCATTCCTCCGACCAAGACTTGCATGAATTGCCACTCGCAGATCTGGACGGGTGCGCCGCTGCTCGAACCCGTGCGCGAGAGTTTTCGCAGCGGCAGGTCGCTGGTGTGGACGCGGGTCAACGACTTGCCGGATTTTGTGTATTTTGATCACAGCATTCACATCAATAAAGGAGTGGGCTGCAATACCTGCCACGGTCCGGTGGACCGTATGCCGCTGATGTTCAACTACGCGTCCCTGCAGATGGAGTGGTGCTTGGATTGCCATCGCGCGCCAGAGAAATATCTCCGCCCGCGCGATCAGGTGTTCAACATGCGTTACGAAGAGCCATCGAGCGTGAAGCCGGTGAGCTTGGACGGCAAGGACTACACCGATCAGATCGAACTGGGAACGGACTTGGTGAAGAAATACAAATTACGCACAGTGGCGGACGTTACCAGTTGTTCGACGTGTCATCGGTGAGGTCACATGCCATGCCATTTTCGCGATGCAGTCGTGGGGAGAATTCCCTGATACGCCGCAGGCATGGCAAGCGAGGTAGGGGTCCTTCGACTGCGTTGTCGTGCCCGAAGCGCACGACAACTTCGCTCAGGATGACAAAAGGGACCTGTAACGGATAAAGCGTAATGAAAATGCCAGAACAAAACGGCAACGCGCAGCGGGAGTATGTGTGTCCCAGCAAACGGGGCAAACTGGATCTGGAAACGGCTCGCGCTCGCATCGCCGAAACCCGAGGCCCGGAGTTTTGGCGCAGCCTGGAAGAACTCGCCGGCAGTTCCGAGTTCCAGGAGATGATGCACCGCGAATTTCCCAAGGGCGCGTCAGAGTGGTTGGATGCGGTTTCGCGTCGCGGATTCCTCAAGCTGATGGGCGCGTCGCTGGCCATGGCTGGAATGACGGCCTGCACCAAACAGCCGATGGAGCCCATCGTTCCTTACGTGAGGCAGCCGGAGGAGGTCATCCCGGGGCGTCCGCTGTTTTATGCCACGGCATTCGCGCTCGGCGGGTACGCATCCCCACTGCTGGTGGAAAGCCATCTGTACCGTCCGACCAAGATCGAAGGCAACGACCTTCATCCCGCGAGCCTGGGAGGAACGGATGTGTTTGCACAGGCATCCGTTCTCGGATTGTATGATCCCGACCGCTCACAGACGATTGCGTATCTCGGCGAAGTGCGTACCTGGGGAGGGTTTCTGGAGGCGATCCGCGGCCCGCTCAACTCGCAGAAGGCGGTGCAGGGAGCGGGAATTCGCATCTTGACGCAAACCGTTTCTTCTCCTACGTGGGCCGATCAGTTGCGGTCGGTGCTCAAACTCTACCCGCAAGCCAAGTGGCACGTTTATGAACCGGTGAATCGCGACAACGTTCTCGCAGGGGCGCAAATGGCTTTTGGCCAGCCTTTGGAGACGCGCTACGACTTGGAGAAGGCGGACGTGATTCTCTCGCTCGACGCTGATTTCCTGTACGCAGGATTCCCGGGAAGTACGCGCTATATCCGCGACTTCGCCAAGCGCCGCAATCCGGATGCAGGCAATATGAACCGGCTGTATGTGGTCGAGAGCACGCCCAGTTCAACCGGCGCGAAGGCCGACCATCGGCTACCGTTGCGAGCGGTTGAAGTTGAGATTTTTGCTCGCGACTTGAAAAGGCACTGGGAATCGAAGAGCGACGTTATAGCTCTAGAGGGACCCGGTCCTGGGGCAGCTTGGGCTCGTAAATACGAATACTTGGAGATGGTTTCGGCGGTCGCCGGAGACCTGAAGGCTCATCGCGGTTCGAGCGTCGTCATTGCTGGTGACCACCAGCCTCCGGTTGTGCATGCTCTTGCGCATGCTATGAACCAAGCTCTGGGCAACGTGGGAAAAACAGTTTTCTACACTGATCCCATCGATGCCAACCCAGTGAATCAGGTCGCCTCGATCAAGGATCTTGTCGCGGACATGCGAGCCGGCAAAGTGGACATGCTATTCATCATGGGCGGAAATCCCGCCTACGATGCGCCCGCCGACCTGGACTTCGCCGGTGCGCTCAAGAACACCAAGATTCCGATGCGGGTGCATCTCGGTCTCTATCAGGACGAGACTGCCGAACTCTGTCAGTGGCACGTCAACGAGGCTCATTACCTCGAAGCCTGGGGCGATGCCCGCGCATACGACGGCACGGTGAGCATCGTGCAGCCGCTGATCGCTCCGCTCTACGGCGGCAAGAGCATTTACGAGTTGACCGCACTGCTTGCCGGTCAGGCCGAAGCGACCGGGCATGAAATCGTTCAAAGTTACTGGCGGAAGCAGCATCCCGGAGCGGACTTCGATACGTTCTGGCGAAAATCGCTGCACGACGGATGGATCGAGGGCACCACGTTTCAGCCCAAGCAAGTAAACATGAAGGCCCTAGCCTTGCCATCTCCGAGCGAAGTCGCCCAGAACAGCATCGAGGTCAACTTCCGCCGCGATCCCTCCGTGTACGACGGCCGTTTTTCCAACAACGGCTGGCTCCAGGAACTGCCTAAGCCGATGAGCAAGATGACTTGGGACAATCCGGTGCTGATTGGCCCGGTGATGGCGGAAAGAATGCAGTTGAAGACCGAGGACCTGGTCGACCTTGAACTGAATGGCAGGAAAGTCACGGCTCCGGTTTGGATTCAAGCCGGTCATCCTGACAACTCAGTGACGGTTTTCCTGGGCTACGGGCGGCGGCGTGCGGGCCGTGCGGGAACCGGCGCGGGTTTCGACATGTACGCGCTGCGTAACAGCGCGGCGCCGTGGATCGTCTCCGGAGTGAACATCGCGAAGGCCGGGGGAACTTACAAGCTGGCGACCACTCAAGGCTACCAGACGATGGAGACCCAGGACGGCAACACACGGCCTCTGGTCCGCGCCGCCACTCTCGACGAGTACCACCACGATCCGACCTTCGCGCAGGAAGAACAACCTCCTCCGGGCCTGACGCTTTACCCGGGCTACGACTACAAGAAAGAACCCAACGCGTGGGGCATGGCCATTGACATGAATGCCTGCGTGGGTTGTAACAACTGCATAGTGGCGTGCCAGTCGGAAAATAATATTCCCGTGGTTGGCAAGGAGCAGGTCGTCAAAGGCCGGCACATGCATTGGCTGCGGGTAGATGCCTACTATCAGGGAGACCGCGATAATCCCAAAGCGTATTTCCAGCCCGTGCCCTGCATGCAATGTGAGAATGCGCCTTGCGAACTGGTGTGTCCGGTGGGCGCGACCGTCCACAGCACCGAAGGCTTGAATGACATGGTGTACAACCGCTGCGTGGGGACGCGCTACTGCTCCAACAACTGTCCGTACAAAGTGCGGCGCTTTAACTTCCTGCTCTTTCAGGATTGGGAGACGCCGCAGCTCAAGATGATGCGCAATCCCGACGTCACCGTGCGCAGCCGCGGCGTCATGGAGAAGTGCACATACTGCGTGCAGCGCATCACCCAGCACCGGATTGATTCGGAGCGCGAAAACCGGCCGATCCGGGATGGCGAGTTGCAGACCGCCTGCCAGCAATCGTGTCCGGCCAACGCCATCATTTTCGGAAATATTAACGATCCCAACAGCCGGGTTTCGAAGTTGAAGAGCAGCCGCAGAAACTATGGATTACTCGCGGATCTGAACACACGGCCCCGGACTACGTATCTGGCGGAGATACGGAATCCGAATCCGGAGTTGGAAGGCTAGCAGTGCGGTCAAAATTACTTTTGAATTGTCATCCCGAGCGAAGCGAGGGATCTGCAGTTGCGGCGGCCAAGAAACTGCAGATTCCTCGTCGCGTCGGCTCCTCGGAATGACAATGGAAAGATTGTTCTAAACAAGCAGAGTCAAAGATGGACGAACGAACAGAACAACTGACTGTCGGCAATCAGGCCCCGGTGATCGAGCCGGGGCACACGTTTGCTACCGTCACCGACAAAATCAGCTCGATCGTGCTGACGCGTCCGACCTCGAACGGATGGCTGATCGGGTTTGGCGCTTGTTTCTTGCTCACGATGATCCTGCTGTATGCCATAGGCTATCTATTCCTCCGCGGGGTCGGCATTTGGGGCATCAATATCCCCGTTGGCTGGGGATTTGCCATCGTCAACTTTGTGTGGTGGATCGGAATCGGCCACGCCGGAACGCTGATTTCAGCCATTCTTCTTCTGCTGCGTCAGTCGTGGCGGAACTCGATCAACCGGTTTGCGGAAGCCATGACGTTGTTTGCCGTAGCTTGCGCCGGCATGTTTCCCGTGCTGCACCTGGGCCGACCGTGGCTAGCGTACTGGCTGTTTCCTTATCCCAACACCATGAATTACTGGCCGCAATTCCGCAGCCCGCTGGTGTGGGACGTGTTCGCGGTCTCGACTTACGCCACGACCTCGGCGCTTTTCTGGTATGTGGGTTTGATCCCGGATCTCGCGACCCTGCGCGACCGTTCCGAGAAGCTGTGGGCAAAAATCATCTACGGAATCCTGGCCTTGGGGTGGCGCGGTTCCTCGCGCCATTGGAGCCGCTACGAAACCTCCTACCTCTTGCTGGCCGGACTGGCCACGCCGCTGGTGCTTTCCGTCCACACCGTGGTCAGCTTTGACTTCGCCATCGGGATTGTGCCGGGCTGGCATACTACAATTTTCCCGCCTTATTTCGTCGCGGGTGCAATTTACTCGGGCTTCGCCATGGTGCTCATGCTGGCGATTCCCATCCGCAAGTTCTATGGCCTTGAGGACTTCATCACTGAGCGTCACTTGGAGAACTCCGCCAAAGTGATGCTCGCCACTGGGCTGATCGTGGCCTACGGATATGGAATCGAAGCCTTCATGGGCTGGTACAGCGGAAACCGTTACGATTCGTTTCTGCTTTGGAATCGGCTGCACGGGCCTTACAGTCTGGTTTATTACGCGCTTCTGTCCTGCAACATCTTTATTCCTCAACTGCTCTGGATTCGAAAGCTGCGAACCAGCCCGCTAGGTCTGTTCGCGGTTTCTGCTGTCATTCTGACTGGAATGTGGCTGGAGCGGTTCATCATTGTAGTGGTCAGCCTGCAGCGTGATTTTCTCAATTCGTCCTGGGGTATGTACTACCCAACGCGCTGGGATTGGGCCACGTTCATTGGGACCATCGGCTTCTTCCTGGCCTGCATGTTCCTGTTCCTGCGAGTTCTACCCGGCATCTCGATTTTTGAGATGCGCACTCTGCTGCCTCAGGCGGAGGTGAAGGAATGAAGCGCACTCCAATTTACGGCTTGATGGCTGAGTTCGATACTCCGACCGACTTGGTTCATGCGGCTCGCCGGACCTACGAAGCCGGATACAGGAAAATCGATGCCTACAGTCCCTTTCCCATCGAAGAACTGGCGGAAGCAATCGGTTTTCACAGGAACGGTGTGCCTCTGGTGGTGTTGATCGGTGGCTTGGTGGGCTGTGCGTCCGGGTATTTGTTGCAGTGGTGGATTTCGACCGTCAGTTATCCCATCAACGTTGGCGGCCGCCCTTATCATTCCTGGCCGGCGTTCATCGTGGTCACTTTTGAAATGACTATTTTGTGTGCGGTGCTGGCCGCGGTTTTCGGCATGCTGGCGCTCAACGGCCTGCCGATGCCATACCACCCGGTATTCAATGTTCCGCGTTTTGCGTTCGCCACCAAGGACAGGTTCTTTCTGATTGTGTTCTCGACCGATTCCAAGTACAGCAGCGTGGGAACGCGCACTTTCCTGGAAGGCCTTAGAGCACGGTCGATTTCGGAGGTTCCCAGTTAGAGCCATGCAGAGCTTCCGGAAAATGTGGCCGCTGGCATTGCTCGCCGTACTGGCGCTGGCTGGATGCCGTCAGGACATGCACGACCAGCCGCGTTTCAAGCCACTGGCGGAGAGCGATTTTTATCCGGATTTGCGCTCGGCGCGGCCTCCGGTCGAGGGAACCGTGGCCCGCGGACAGCTGCATGAAGACACGTATTTGTACACGGGCAAAATGGGGAACAGCCCCGGCGATTATATGCCGTTTCCCGTGACCGAGGACGTGCTGGTGCATGGCCGCGAGCGCTTCAACATTTATTGCGCTCCCTGCCACTCGCGCGTGGGCGATGGAAACGGCATGATTGTGCAGCGCGGATTTCGCGCTCCACCTTCTTATCACACCGAACGGCTGCGAAAGGCCCCGCTGGGATATTTCTTCGACGTGATGAGCAACGGTTTTGGCGCCATGCCGGAGTACGCTTCGCAAATTCCGGTTCGCGATCGCTGGGACATTGTGGCCTACATTCGGGCTCTGCAGCTGAGCCAGGGGGCAACGATGAGCGATGTTCCGGCAGGACAAAAAGTACCGTCGGAGCCGCCGGTGTTCCGAGGTGATCCGGGTTCCGGCGCAACCTTGCCCGAACTCCAACCGGGCGCCGGGGCCGCAAAAGGAGACGATCCGAAATGAGCACGGCGCACGTGAACAATCTCGATCTGACGGCGCCGCCGGTGGTTAAGATCATCCAAAGGCGATCGCTCGTCATCGGCCTGATTTTCGCCGTGATCGCTATCGCAGGCGCATTCGTGCGGCCCGATGAATTTTTCCGCGGCTATCTGCTCGGCTTCATGGCTTGGCTGGGAGTGACTCTGGGATCAATGGCGATTCTCATGATCCGGCACCTGACCGGTGGTGGCTGGGGCATGGTGATCCGAAGGATTTTGGGCGCGGCGATGCGTTGCATACCGCTGATGGCGCTTCTGTTCATTCCGATCCTGTTCGGCCTTCCCAGATTGTACGTATGGGCGCGGCCCCTGGATTCCATCACCGACAAACATCTTCAGGAGCACTTGCGGGAGCTTACCAAGTCGTATCTCACGGTCCACGGATTCGTGATTCGCGCGGCGGTTTACTTTGCCATATGGAATGCGCTGTCGTTTTTCCTGAGTAAATGGTCGAGGCAGCAGAACCAGCCGCCTCTGCGCGACAACAGCGGACGATTCAAAGCGCTGAGCGGGCCGGGCTTGATTCTTTACGCTTTTACCATTTCATTTGCCGTAATTGACTGGGTCATGTCCATTGATCCCAGTTGGATTTCGACCATCTACGGCCTGATATTTCTGATCGGAGAGCTGTTGTCGGCGATGTGCTTTGCCGTCGTCGTCGAGCGGATTCTTTTCAACTACAAGCCGATGTCGGAGCTGCTGAGGCCTGATTTTGTGCACGACCACGGGAAGTGGATGCTCACCTTCATCATGGTGTGGGCCTACTTCTCATTCTCGCAGTGGCTCATCATCTGGGCGGGGAATTTGCCAGAGGAAATCACATGGTACTTGAAGCGGGCGAACGGCGGCTGGGAATACCTCTGGCTGAGCCTGGCCTTGTTTCACTTTGTGGTTCCCTTTGTGCTTCTGCTTTCGCGTCCGTTTAAGCGCGACGTGAGGCGGTTGGCGTGGCTGGCGATGTGGCTCATGGTGATGCGCTACCTGGATCTGTTCTGGATTATCGAGCCAAATTTTTCCGCGACGATCAGACTGACCTGGGCTGACATCGTGGTCCCCGTCGCCATGGGCGGTTTGTGGCTCGCTTACTTTTTCCGCAATCTGAGTTCGATGCCTCTCCTGCCCGCGTACGACATATACGCGAAGGAAGTTCTGGAACCGGCGCATGATTGAAGAAACAAAACACGGACAGCACGAGGAAGCGGGCTTCGAACGGCAGGATTTGAGTGCTAAGGCGGTATTCGCTTTCCTGATCGGGTTGGCGGTGGCGGGAGTGCTGGTGTACTTCGTGATTTGGGGGATTTATCACTCCATGGATGCATACCAGAAGGCACATCAGCCGCCGCAAAGTCCGCTGGTGAAGCCGGCGGACACCGACACCCGCATCGTCGCGCCCAACGAGGTTACGAAGTTTCCTCAGCCGCGCCTGGAGAGAAATGAACGCCTCGAAATCGACGATTTCCGTCTGAAAGAAGAGCAAACGCTAAACAGCTATGGCTGGGTGGATGAGAAGACGGGAGTGGTGCGCATCCCGATCGAACGCGCTATGGAGCTGGTCGCCCAACAAGGCTTGCCCACTACGCCCAAAGCTGGGACGGCGCCGTCTTCCCCCGTCAACGTAGTGAATCAAGCGGCGGAGCGTTCGGACACCAGCGGTCCCGGCGCTCAGGTGAAAAAGAAAACGGAGAAGCAGAAATAGATGCGGGGCCAGAGTCGTTGGTCGTTGGCGGAATCACGTAGGGGCAGGTGTCCTCGCCCGCCCTGGTGAGCGAAGGTCAGCGATGCCCTTCATATTAGGAGCAATGTGTCACGAAGGTTGATCCTTTCGAAATGGTTCATGACCTCGTTACTGGGGGTGTGCCTGACAACTCTCGCCTGGGGCCAGGGGATGAACCAAGGCATGGAATCACCGCCTGCAAACTTGCGGCCACCGGGACTGAAGAACGTTGGCATTGAGCAGCATCTGAACGAGCAGATTCCGCCCAATCTCGCGTTTCGCGATGAAACCGGGAAAGCCGTTCAGTTGGGCGATTATTTCGGCAGGAAGCCGATGATTTTGAATCTCGTTTATTACCAGTGTCCGATGTTATGCGGCGAGGTGTTAAGCGGACTGGAGGGCGCTCTCCGGGCGCTGAAGTTTGATGTTGGTAAAGAATTTGACGTCCTGACTATAAGCTTCGATCCCAAAGAGACGCCGGAAATGGCTTCTGCAAAGAAGGCTGAATACATGAAGCGCTATGGAAGAGCGGGGGCGGCACAAGGCTGGCATTTTCTGACCGGTCCGCAAGCTTCGATCGACGCGCTCACCAAGGCGGCTGGCTTTCAGTATCAGTACGACGCCAGGTCCGGTCAGTTTGCCCACGCCACCGCAATCATGGTACTGACACCCGAAGGAAAAATCGCGCAGTACTACTACGGGGTCGAGTTTGCACCTAAGGATCTGCGCCTGGGATTGGTGCAGGCGTCACAAAACAAAATTGGCACGGTGGTGGATGAAGTATTGCTGTACTGCTACCACTACGATCCCAACACTGGGAAATACGGTGCGATCATCAGCAGAGTGCTGCAATTGGCGGCGGGCGCCACCGTGCTGATCCTGGGAACGTTTCTGGTCGTGATGTTCCGCATGGGGTCGGTTGCGGATCACCGTGGGGCGGGGCGAGTCACATAACTCATGTTTGATAATTTTCCACTTTGGCCGGTACGCGCTTCCACGGGAGCGGGCAATGTAGATGCGCTCTACATTTTTCTGGTGCTGCTGTCTGGGTTCATGAGCGTGGCCATTTTCACCATGATCCTGGTGTTTGCGATGAGGTATCGCCGCCGCCGGGGAGTCGAAGCCGAACAGATCGAAGGTTCGACCGCGCTCGAAATCACCTGGTCGGTGATTCCGCTGGGTATTTTCATGGTCATTTTCTTTTGGGGCGCGATCATTTACTTCCAGGAACGGACGCCGCCCAAGGGGGCAACCGAAGTTTATGTTGTCGCCAAGCAGTGGATGTGGAAACTGCAGCACCAGGAGGGCCAGCGCGAAATCAATGAACTCCACGTGCCTGTGGGCCGCGATGTGAAATTGATCATGACCTCGCAGGACGTGATCCACAGCTTCTATGTTCCTGCCTTCCGCATCAAGCAGGACGTGCTCCCTGGACGTTACACAACTGCATGGTTTCGGGCCACCAAGCCAGGGGTCTATCACCTATTCTGCGCGGAGTATTGCGGCACAATGCATTCCGGCATGATCGGTCAGATAGTCGTGATGGAGCCCGCACAATATGAAGCGTGGCTTGGCGGGGGGCGCGACGTTCGGATCGCTGGCGGCGAACGGCGAGAGCATTTTCCAGCAACTCGGCTGTCCGACGTGTCACCGCGCGGATACCCAGGGTCGCGGGCCGAATCTTGTCGGGATCTTCGGCAGGCAAGTGCAACTGGAAGATGGGCGGACGGTCGTCGCCGATGAGAATTACATTCGCGAATCGATCTTGAGCCCGAGCGCGAAAATCGTGAGCGGATTCAAGCCGATCATGCCGGTTTTCCAGGGACTGGTCAGTGAAGAACAGTTGAATGCGCTGGTGGAATACGTCAAGTCGTTGAACCCGCCGCCATCGGGAGCGGCAGGTGGGCAAGGTGTACCACTGCCTCCCACGAAACCGAGAATTTAAGGAATGGAAATGGCTACCGCAGCAATTACCGCCGAACGCGAGCACTATCTGAACAAAGAGTACGGCATCCGCTCCTGGCTGCTCACCACCGACCACAAGCGCATCGCGCTGCTGTACCTGATCTCGATTACGTTCTTCTTTTTCATCGGGGGATTCTTTGCGCTGCTGATTAGGCTGGAACTGTTGACTCCCGCGGGTGATCTGGTGCAGGCCGATACCTATAACAAATTGTTTTCGATGCACGGCCAGGTCATGATTTTTTTCTTTCTGATTCCCTCTATTCCCGCCGTGCTGGGTAATTTCCTGGTGCCCTTGATGATTGGCGCCAGGGACCTCGCCTTCCCTCGCATCAATCTGTTGAGCTGGTATCTCTACGTCATTGCCGGTTTGATCTACATACACTGCATAGTGACGGGAGGCGTGGATACTGGATGGACGTTTTATACGCCTTTCAGCACGGCGTTCAGCAACACCAAGGTGGTTGAAGCGGGACTCGCCCTTTTCATTGCGGGATTCTCGTCCATCCTGACTGGTCTGAATTTCGTGGTGACCATTCACCGCATGCGGGCGCCGGGAATGACGTGGTCGCGCCTGCCGCTGTTCATCTGGGCGCACTACGCCACCAGCATCATCCAGCTTCTTGGAACGCCGGTGTTGGCGATCACTCTGGTCCTGGTGGTCTTTGAACGCGCGTTTCACCTCGGCATCTTCGATCCCACACGAGGCGGTGACCCGCTGCTGTTCCAGCATCTGTTCTGGTTCTATTCCCACCCGGCGGTTTACATCATGATTCTGCCGTCGATGGGAGTGGTCACGGAGATTGTGCCCTGCTTCTCGCGCAAGCGGATTTTTGGCTACAACTTTGTCGCCATGTCGAGCATCGCCATTGCCGTGTTCGGATTCCTGGTGTGGGCGCACCACATGTTTGTGGCCGGCATTTCGCTTTATTCGGCATTGATTTTCTCGATCCTGAGCTACTTGGTTGCCGTGCCTTCGGCGATCAAGGTGTTCAACTGGACCGCGACCATGTACAAGGGTTCGATCACATTTTCCACTCCCATGCTGTATGCCTTCGGCTTTATCGGCCTGTTTACCATGGGCGGCCTGACCGGGTTGTTTCTGGCGGCGCTGGGAATTGATGTGCACGTGACCGACACTTATTTTGTGGTTGCACATTTCCACTACATCATGGTGGGCGGCGCGGTCATGGGATATATGGCCGGAATGCACTTCTGGTGGCCGAAGATTTCCGGACGTATGTATCCGGAAGCTTGGGGACGGTTGGCGGCGCTGATTGTATTCCTGGGTTTCAACCTCACATTCTTTCCGCAGTTTATTCTCGGTTACCTGGGGATGCCGCGGCGCTACTGGCAGTATCCTCCGGAGTTCCAGGTTCTGAACGTCCTCTCCACCGCGGGCTCGACCATTCTGGCCGTGGGATACGTTCTGCCTATGGTGTATTTCTTATGGTCCATGCGTTACGGGAAAATTGCCGAAGACAATCCATGGGGCGCATCGGGTTTGGAGTGGAAGACGGCTTCGCCACCGCCAACTTTTAATTTCGACGAGATACCAGAGGTCACGTGGGAAGCCTACGATTACGAACACATTCCTGCTCCTGCGGAGGTGCCGGTTGAGCGATAGCCCAGTCGCAGTGGAGCAGCACGGTCCGGAACTGCGGCACCACTTCGTGGATATGGAGCAGCAGCGCGATGCCGCGTCTCTCGGAATGTGGCTTTTCCTGGCGACGGAGATCATGTTCTTCGGCGGCCTGTTCTGCGCCTACCTCGTCTACCGCTATTGGTACTTCAACGAATTTGCCGCCGGCAGCCGCAGCTTGGATCTGAAGTGGGGCACGATCAATACTGCAGTTCTGATCTGCAGCAGCTTGACGGTGGCGCTTGGCGTCCGCGCCGCGCAGATGGGCAAGCGCAAGTTGCTGGTAATTTTGATGCTGCTCACCCTGGTCTTTGGCTTTGCCTTTCTGGGAATCAAGGGTATCGAGTGGTATGCGAAGTACCAAGAGCATCACATTCCGGGCTCGTCTTTTGACGCCAGCGATATTATTAAGGACTACCCTCAGATCCACATTGATCCGTCGCACGAGCAGATTTACTTTTCGCTGTACTTTGCCATGACCGGGCTGCACGCGCTGCACATGATCATTGGCGTGGGGATTTTCTCTTTTATTACTTTCTGCGCCTGGAAAGGGCGCTACACTCCGCGGTATCACACTCCGGTGGAGATTGCCGGCTTGTACTGGCATTTTGTGGACATCGTCTGGATCTATCTTTTTCCGCTGCTGTACCTGATTGATCGCAAACCGTTAAAGTGAGCGCTTATGTCTGAGCACATTGTTTCGAGCAAAATCTACTACGCGATCTGGATCGCCCTACTTGTACTTACCGTCGTCACTGCGGGGGTCGCCACAATTGATCTTGGTCCGTTCAACACGGTTGTGGCTCTGGTAATCGCCACTTTCAAGGCCCTGCTCGTGGTGTTGTTCTTCATGCACGTTAAATACACCAGCGAAAAGCTGACCAAGATGGTGATTGTCTCCTCACTTTTCTGGCTCTTGCTCCTGCTGGCGCTGAGCATGGCCGACTACACCACGCGTCTCATCAGTTAGGAACTGCGGAGCTTCGCTCCGCTGGGCGGACGGGGGCGTCCGCCCCTACGCAGACGGATCCTCTGTCGGAACGCCGCACTGCGCCGCCGGATGGGATTGCGATATACTCCGCTGTCTACACAAACCATCTACTCGAGGGGAAATCTGCGAGGTGAGCTATGGCCTTTTGCAATTCCTGCGGCACAAATCTGCAAAGTGGCGCGAG
Source organism: uncultured Acidobacteriota bacterium (assembly GCA_963770485.1). Lineage (GTDB taxonomy): Bacteria > Acidobacteriota > Terriglobia > Terriglobales > Acidobacteriaceae > CAVVEC01. Next base: position 16,504 of record CAVYPX010000012.1, on the reverse strand, counting down.
GTTCTGTCCGAAATGCGGCGCCAGCCAACCCGTCAGCGGCACTACTCCCGTCGCTGACGCTGCCGCGCCGCCGACTCCACCCCAAGGCAGCAACGCGCTCAAGATCATCCTGATCGTCGTAGCGGTGATCGTTGTCCTTGGAATTGTGGGAATGGGAACGGTAGCGTTCATAGGCTGGCGGATTGCCCGTCACACCCGTGTCCATGAGCAGAATGGCAATGTGCGGGTGGAAACTCCCTTCGGCACGGTGGAGAGTACGAACAATCCGGACCAGGCGGCCAGTAATCTCGGAATCGAAGTGTACCCGGGCGCGCGCGTGCTGAAGGGCAACACCGCGGCCATGGGAGGAACGCATACCGTCACGGCGGAATTTGAGAGCGACGATCCCCCGGACAAAGTTGCTGCGTTCTATAAATCGAAATTGCCGACCGCTAACATCAATGTTTCGGATCAGGATCACTACACCATCGTCTCCACGGATAACAAGAACTTGATTACGATCAACATTGAGCCGCAAGATGGTAAGACTCACATTCACGTCACCAGTCTCAGCGGTAAGGTGCCTGGGAGCAGCGACTAGCCGCTTCGGCCTACATGGGCAACAACTTTGCTGAACTCGCGCGCGCAACCCGGTCTGCGGTGGTGGATACAGGCCGGCTAGCCGCGGCATTGAGACGCCAGGTGCGCGGGGAAGTTCGATTTGACAATGGCAGCCGCGCTCTCTACGCCACCGATGGATCGAACTACCGCCAGGTTCCCATCGGGGTGGTCATTCCCCGCGACGTTGATGATGTAATCGCCACAATCTCTCTCGCCCGGGAATACGGCGCTCCCGTTCTCTGCCGGGGCGGCGGGACTTCGTTAGCCGGACAGTGCTGCAACGTTGCCGTGGTACTCGATTTTTCGAAGTACATGGCGAGGATCATCGAGGTCGATCCTGTGCGGCGGATTTCGCGAGTGCAGCCAGGGGCAATTCTCGATCACCTGCGCAACGCGGCCGAGAAGCATCATCTGACCTTCGGACCGGATCCCGCCACGCACAGTCGCTGCACACTGGGCGGAATGATCGGCAACAATTCCTGCGGCGTCCACTCGGTGATGGCGGGGAAGACCGACGACAACATCGACGAATTGGAAATTCTCGCCTACAACGGCCTGCGCATAAAGGTTGGCCAGACCAGCGATGAGGAACTGCAGAAGAACATCCGTGAAGGCGGGCGTCGTGGCGAGATTTACAGCGGGCTGAAGGCGCTACGAGACAAATATTCCGATCTGATCCGCCAGCGTTATCCCAATATTCCACGGCGGGTTTCGGGATACAACCTGAATTACCTGCTGCCTGAAAATGGTTTTCATGTCGCACGTGCGCTAGTCGGATCGGAAGGAACCTGTGTCACCGTGCTCGAGGCCACCTGCCGCCTGGTGGAAAGTCCGCCGGAACGCGCGCTCCTGGTCATTGCTTACCCCGACATCTATCAGTGTGCTGACCGCGTGCCCGACGTGATGGCTCACAAGCCCATCGGACTTGAAGGCGTCGACGATCTGCTGGTCGATTTTACCCGGCGCAAGCGCCTCAACCTGGAAGGACTCGCTCTCTTGCCGCCCGGAGGTGGCTGGTTGTTCGCCGAGTTCGGGGGGAACACGGCTGGGGAAGCCGAGGCCCAGGCGCGCGGATTGATGGAGTTGTTGAATCGTAGCTCCGATCCGCCGCAGATGCGTCTGTTCAGCGATAAACAGCAAGCCAAGCGAGTTTGGGAAGTGCGCGAGTCGGCTTTGGGTGCGACTTCCCACGTGCCTGGTGAGCCTTTGGGTTGGGAGGGTTGGGAAGACTCCGCGGTCACTCCCGACCGGCTCGGCAACTACTTGCGCAACTTGCACAAGCTGATGAGCGGTTACGGCTATCGCAGTGCGCTTTACGGCCACTTTGGGCACGGCTGCGTGCACATGCGCATCAACTTCGATCTCCGCTCGAAGCAGGGTATCAGTAACTATCGCAAGTTCGTGGAAGAGGCAGCCGATCTTGTGGTCAGCTTCGGCGGTTCGTTGTCCGGTGAGCACGGCGATGGGCAGTCGCGGGCTGAGTTGTTGCCCAAGATGTTCGGGCCAGAGCTGATGCAGGCTTTCCGGGAATTCAAAGCGCTGTGGGACCCCGATTGGAAGATGAATCCGGGCAAGGTGGTCGAGCCTTACAAGTTGGATGAGAACCTGCGCCTGGGAGCGAACTACCGGCCATGGGAACCGCAAACGCACTTTCAATTTCCCGAAGATCACGGGAGCTTAGCAAATGCCACGTTGCGCTGCGTGGGAGTGGGGAAATGTCGCCAGTACGAAAGCGGCGTGATGTGTCCCAGCTTTCGCGTGACCCGCGAAGAGGAGCATTCCACTCGCGGCCGCGCTCACTTGCTTTGGGAGATGACCAAGGGCGATGTGATTCAGGATGGATGGCGCGACCAGCACGTGAAAGAGTCACTCGATCTGTGTCTCGCTTGCAAAGGTTGCAAGAGCGACTGCCCGGTAGGCGTGGACGTGGCCACGTACAAAGCAGAATTCCTGTCGCATTATTACGAGGGCCGGCGACGCCCGCTCGCCGCGTATGCCTTCGGGAATATTGATATCTGGGCACGGCTGGGCTCGAACGCGCCAGGGTTAGTGAATCTGGCCACCCAACTGCCGTTCCTGCGCGACCTCGCCAAGCTGGTTGCAGGCATTCCACGGGAGCGAAGCATCCCCGTGTTTGCTCCGCAGACGTTTAGACAATGGTGGAGGGAGCGGCAACATCCACGTAGGGACGGACGCCCCCGTCCGTCCGGTCGCGCGAAGCTCGACAGCAATTCCTCCGTGCTCCTTTGGCCGGATACATTCAACAACTACTTTCTACCCGATACCGCCAAGGCGGCGGTGCATGTGCTCGAATCTGCCGGCTTCGATGTGCGTTTGCCTCGCGCTGGCCTCTGCTGCGGCCGTCCGCTTTACGACTGGGGCATGTTAGATCGCGCCAAGGACTTACTCGTGCAAATTCTCGACGTGCTGGAGCCGGAAATCGAACAGGGAATCCCCTTGGTGGTTCTCGAACCCAGCTGTGCGGCCGTCTTCCGCGACGAACTGATCAATCTGTTTCCTCATGATGATCGTGCGCAAAAGCTGTCACAGCAGACATTTGTCTTGAGTGAATTCCTTGAGAAGAAGGCTGGGCATTTCAAATTGCCGCAGTTGGCGAAGCAGGCGCTAGTGCATGGTCACTGCCATCAGAAGTCGATCATGAAAATGACGGACGAAGAAGCTGTGCTCCGGAAGATGGGAGTGGATTTTAAATCGCCGGCGCCAGGCTGCTGCGGCATGGCGGGAGCGTTCGGCTTCGAAAAAAACAAATATGAGATGTCGCTTGCCGTCGGCGAACTGGAGCTTCTGCCCGCTGTCCGGAAAGCGTCATCCGACTGCTTGATTGTCGCGGACGGTTTCAGTTGCCGCGAGCAGATCGCCCAGTGCACCGATCGTCATGCCCTGCATCTGGCGGAAGTGATCCAGATGGCGCTGCGGGATGGGCCGACGGGTTCGGATGGAGCGTATCCTGAACGGGATCAAGTCGAGAGAAGGGCTGCTGAGACGCAGCGATCCATGACACGTGCGGGTCTGGGCTTGGCGGGAGTTGCCGCGGGAGCGATTCTTCTCTGGGCGCTCATGCGAGGGCGCTAGGCGGATAAGCTATTGATTACAAGCAAGATATGTTACGTGTCTCGCCAGGCGGCCCGGATTCTGGGAGAATAGCAAGATGCCTTTGGCAGTTTGTTGGCCTCTGTAGCCAACATCTGCGACGGGCAGATCGCAAGATATGAGCGAAACCTCCATCACCATCACTGAGACCGCCAGCCAGATTAAGGCGTCGCAAGTGGGAGACACCTCTCTGCACGGCTCGGTTTTGGTCCTGATCCAGTTCGATGTGTGCGAAGAGATTCGCCTCGACCAACTCCGTCAGATCTTCGGAGCACGCACCCTGGAACAACCCAGCCTCAAACATCCGACGCCGGGCTATGTTCGTTACCAACGGCCCCCAGTAGTTGAGACAATTGACGCGCTGGTACTGGAGAGTGGAGAACGGCTGGAGGGACAGATCAAATACTACGATTACGGCGTGGTCAGCGTGGTATTGGAACTGCCTTTCTCGGGCGATTGGGATACGTTGATTCGCCTCGGAAGCCGCTGGGTGTGGGATGTGGATTTCTCCGGCCACGCCTCCCGCATTGCGCGCCAGAAACTGGAACGCGCTGCTCCCGCTCTGGTAAAGCCGTACACAGACTGGCTAAGCGAAGACTACTTTATTTTTCATGTGCGCGAGATCAGCGGCGCGCCCTCCGCTGCGGACCTGTGCGCCTCCCACGGCGCGGAGATCGCCCAGATCGTTCGCGGAGAAACCGCTCAGCTCTCCGACGGCGAACGCAATGAAATCCTACAGTCACGTATTTCTTATTATCCGAACGACCTCGCCGTAATCGGCTGGAATGCGGCGTTCCTGTATGACAGCGCTGCGGGCGCCGAAACCGCGATTCAACTTTTGGAATACGCCAACTCGCAGCTGCTGGAGTTCCGCCACTACGATGAGTTGCTGACGCACGAACTGGAAAGCGTATACGGTTCTTTGGACGAGGGCACTGGCATGTGGGCTCGCTGGCGGTTGGCGCGAGCTGCGACCAAGCTGCACACCGTTCTGCTTGATGTCAACGAACTCACCGAGCACGCCGATAATGCGATCAAGTTTCTCAGCGACATGTTCTCGGCCCGCCTGTATAAGCTGGCTGCGTCGAAAGTCGGCGTGCCCGACTACAAAGATTTGGTCACGCAGAAGGTGAACACCGCCGAGGAACTCTATCGCTTCATGGTGGATCAGTTCAACCAGAGCCGGGCGTTCGCACTGGAGTTGATGGTGGTGATCATTCTGGTGATCGAACTGGCATGGCTGTTTCGGGGCAAGCCGTTCTAGCTGAGAACTGGGAACCACGAACTTTCTAGTTGTTGCAGATTCCATCTGAGAACTGAGAACCGGCAACTGCGAACGGATTTCGTCTCTAGCGACCCGAACCAACTCGTTCTATCCTGAAGCTTCTGAACTATTCCGGCCAGACCAGGAAGATCGCATGCGAGGACTTACGGGAAAGCGCGTACTCATCACCGGCGGCGCCAGCGGCATCGGCGCGGCCACGGCCGCGCGCTTTCTGGAGGAAGGCTCGGTCGTGTGCGTTCTGGACCGCGACGCCAAAGGACGAGAGCTGATCCGGCAACAGTTGCCGAGTTTGGCCGGGACCGTTGATGCCGACGTTTCCAACCTGAAGCAGGTGGAGGCGGCCTTTGAGGGCGCTGTGCGCATCATGGGCGGCGTCGATGTGCTGATCAATAATGCCGGCATCAGCATTCGGCATAATTTTCTCGAGATCACCCCCGAAGAATGGGACAAGGTCATTGCCGTGAACTTGACGGGCGTGTTTTACGTGGCGCAAACGGCGGCACGTCACATGTGGGAGCGCGGCAGTGGAGTGATTCTGCAGACCGCATCGACAAACGGCTTAGTGGGACAGCCCTACTATGCCGACTACAACGCGACCAAAGCTGGAGTGATCGAGCTCACGAAAAGCATGGCACTGGAGCTGGCGCCAAAAATCCGTGTTTGTGCCGTGGCACCTGGATATGTGATGACGCCCATGCAGCGTGCGGAATATACCGATGAGATGTTTGAAGAATTGAATCGCAAAATCCCCCTGCGGCGTCATGCGAAGCCTGAGGAAATCGCAGCTCTGTTCGCATTTCTGGCGTCAGACGATGCGGCCTACATAACGGGCCACGTGTTCACAATCGATGGGGCAGAAACGGCAGGAGGGCTGGCCAGCCGGTAGTCTGACTCTTGATGACTGTTTCAAGAACCGGTTTTGGGTAGGGCACGACTTCAGTCGTGCCGCTAGAGTTCTCCTGGACATTGTCATTCCGAGCGGGCAGTCCGCGAGGAATCTGCTTTTCTCTCGTTCACTCGCGAAAAGGAGATTCCTCCCGGCTAAAAGCCAGTTCGAAAATGGCGGTTTTGACAGCGCGATGTCGTCCCGCGCGTAAGAACGCGAAGCGGGCCTAGCCGGCGCAGGCCAGCCGTTTGGCCAACCGGAAAATCCGCACCAGGCGATACAGCGGGGAAAGCGGCTGCGGCAGCCGGACCGCACACCATTCTCCAATGTTCGGCGTGGACAAAAGGCGCCACAGGAACCGCGCCCGATCCCGCCGCCGCTCCCGTAATCGCATCATCAAGCGAAAATAAGGAGTCGATTCGGTATCGTTGTGCTCACTGCGTTCGATGATGCGGAGAACTCCATCCGCAAGAGCGGTCGCTCCGCGATCTTCCCGTAACCGCCTCTCGATTGCATCCGGCAGCTCTGACCCAAGCAACCGATGAACCAACAATAAGGTCAGCGTAAGTATTCTTTCAATCCCCAGCCGCCTGGCCTCCTCGAGTGCCGATTCCCAATCAAGCCGAGGGTCTCTTGCAAGCTGCGCGATGTCGCACAACAACGAAAGTTGAACCCAGGCATGCTTGGCGGCGTGGACGCAAAGCACTAGCAAGAGATCTTGGGCGCAGAGTGTGCGGAATGGGCGTCCGCCAAGGCTGACTTCTTCGGCTCTCTCAAACAAACGTGCCACCTCGAAGTCAACTGAGTAAAAACGCGGCAGGATCTGCCATTGCAGCTCCAGCAGGTTGCGGCCGCGCGCGCTGCTGAACGAGTACTCGTACCCCGTGCGAATATAGGCCTGCTCTTCGCGCTGTGTAAGCCTGATTCCAAGTTCATATCCCAACTTAGATAGCGCGGCTTTCGCTTTGGCCACGTCACCTGCGCGGACCAGGACATCGAGATCACAGAATTCACGCTGGGTGATTTTGCCATACAGAGCCTCGGCCAGAGCGGGACCCTTCACGGGCAAGGCTTCAATTCCCACAGCTTCCAAATGCGTGAGAATGCGAACAAGCTCGCCGCTAAACCACAGGGCCCTGCGGGCATTGTCTTCATAGCGGAAACGCAGTGCATGCAGTTGCTGAGGCGGCACCAGCTCAGAGAGCACCGACAATCGGCCATACACATTGGGAACTACACGATGGTGCTCTATCAGCTGTAAGACTCGCTCCCAATCCAGCGGGCCCGATACGATTTGACGGATTCTGTCAGTATGCGGCTTGCTTGAGGCATCAGCGCAGCACGCCACCAACAAATCAAACTCCGAGCGGGAACTCGACGCCTGCACTGGCTGGAGATCCACCGGTTGGATAGGAATCGGTCGCGGCTGAGCGGCAGCGGACATGTAGAGAAAGTAATTTCTCTTGCGACGGAACAAAACCAGTAGGGGGCGAACCCTCCAACCGCCCCTATCATACAGAGGCTTTCAGCATTTCTTTTGAGGCTATCGTCAAGGTGCATAGTTTGGCACCTGTCCCAACATCCTAGGATCGAAGTGGTTACTTTGGTTTTCATTTCGAGAGGCAGAAAGCGAGCCCAGCTCCCACGCCAGCCGTAGAATTCATAGAGAGTCCGCGCATGAGTTCGACAGCAAAATCGTACGAGGCGGCCCGGCGGAGCACCCGCATCCGGGCGCAGATCCCGTTTCGCTTGATTAGCTTAGATCCGGAGGTTCCGTTCAGCGAACACTGCCACACTCTGGTCGTGAACACTGAGGGATGCGGCGTGCGCACAACCCGGGCTCTCGAACCCGGCCTGCCCGTTTCGCTGACCGAACTTCCGGGCGGGCGGAGCGCCTCGGCCCGCGTTGCCAATTGCGTTCCCTTAGGCACGGAGGGCACGTACTGGCTAGTGGGACTGGCGTTGGAACAGAAGGGAAATGTTTGGTGCATCCAGCCCGCTCCCGCGGATTGGGGACCGGAATCCACCCCCCTCCCTGCAGCCGCTCCCTTGCCCAAAAAGAAGGATGAATGGCCCTATTCCATTTTTTCAAACAAGGGAGAAGCCCATCCGGGCAGGAAGTAGCTCTCACCCGTCGCCGCAAGCCTCATTTCTGGTCCGCGACAAAGCGGGTTTTCGCGAAATCCTCCATCTTGCTCGGCGTTCGTGATCGATCTCTAAACCGAAGAGAGAGCCCTTAGGCTTCGTTCATTGTCCTCGGAAGCGGATTGACGGCTTAGCGGGCTGAGTTTCCGTCGCTATCGGCAGCGACTCCCACTACATCCCGCACCAGCTCGCGCCGGGTCTTAGCTGCGCCGTCGAGCACGCGCACCCGGCGTGCGGCGATGTTCACCGGGTCTAGCCGAAGGATTTCGCCGTGGCTGGCCTGGATCTGGAAGCGGAACCAGTCGGTTCGGAAGAGGCGGCCAGAGACATAAAACGTGATGGACACCGCGATCTGACCTTCGTAGTCGTCGCCGGTGCAGGCAAACAGCCGTTTCCCCAATTCGTCGGTCCAGGTGGTACCGCCGACCAGCGGTTCGTTCAGGAAATAGCGCAACGACGGCACCGCCATGGATAGCCTGCGCAATTGCACCATCTGCAATAGCACAGAAATCTTGGCGAGGTTCGTGACCACAAGTCTTGCCTCGCGGGAGGAGACTTTCTCCAGCTTGATGTGCAACTCCGGCGCCCATTGCCGCTCGAACTCCTCGCGCGCCAGCGCCAGGCTTTTGTCGCTGGCCTCGGCATAACGCAGCGTGGCGCGAGCCAGGACCAGGCTGAGGATGGTGGTCGTCACCGTCGCGATCAGCGGGATGTACGCCAAAATCAGGTTAAACGGGATGCTGTGGCTGAGCCATTGCAGGTGCATCGAAGGTGGATCCTCCTGTACTCCCGCGGTCGAGGCCGGATTGGCACAGTCTAGCCGGGCCGCGCCCGGCCGAACAGTTGCTTAAGGTCTAGCCCCCGCGACCTAGGCCTTTGGTGATCTGGTAAGGCGGAATCCGCAGTGCGTCCCGTACGATCTGAACAGACGCGCCGATCCCCAACCCGCAGTCGGTGTCGTCGGCTCACGACCAGCGTAAGCAGTGAGCGCCAAAACCGAGGGCCTTTGGGGTGCGATTCGCCCTGCTACCAGATAATCTTCGCCCCCAATTGAATATGGCGCGATCCACCCGTTCCCAGCACGGGATTCGAGGCGTACCCCAAGTCCGGCGTGTAGATCACGGTTCCAACGTGGCTTGGGGAATAGAGATCAGTGTTCATGGAAAAAACGTCGAAGTTAGGGTGGTTTAGTAGATTGAAAAACTCGCCACGGAACTGAGTTCTGACCCGTTCACTCAGGCGCCAAATCTTGGATACACCAAAGTCCCAGTTCCTGAACGATGGGCCGCGGAAAATATTCCGCCCCATGTCTCCAAAAGTGCCAAAAGCAGGCGGAGTAATCAATGTCCCATTCTGCTCATAGCAGCCGTTGTAGCCCAAGGACGCCATCAGGGCCGGCGTCGTAGCCTGAGCCACGCAAGCAGGGTTGGAAGTGCCTGAGAAGTACGGGATAGGCGTGGACGCCGACCAATGAATGTTGCCGGGGCTGCCCACGATATTCCAGCGATCGTTGAATTCGCCGGTCAGACTTATGTCGTCCTCCCCATCATAGAGGGTGTAGGGTTCGCCACCCTCCAGAGTTGCAATGCTGGTTACTGACCAGCCTTCGAGCATCTGCCATGCGGACTTTTTCGACGGAAAACTGTAGGTTGCCGACAAAGTGAAGCGATTGCGAATGTCGTAATCACCATTGCCCCGCTCCGCGGCGTAATCCAGGCTATTCTGCGGCACTCCGGCAAGATTACTCGTTGCCGTATCGATTGCGTGCGCATAAGTGTACCCGGCGAGCAGGTAGAGCCCGTGCGAGTATCTCTTGGTCAGCGTGACTTGCAGGGAGTTATAGATCGAATTCGCCTGATTGCTCAGAAAATTGAAATACCCGAGATAGGGGAAACAAGGTCCGCCAAAATTCAGCGACTGCGGGCAGCTCGTATACAGCGGCCGCCCAGTCATATGATCGGCGACCGGCGGGTAAGTACCACTGGCGATGGAGGACAGCACACCCTGATCGTAGGTCGGGTTGTCCTGGTTTGTATCCGTAACGCTGAACAGATCCACACCGTGGTTCGCTACGTAGGCGATCTGGAGGACAGTCGTGGGGGTCAGCAATTGCTGGAGGTTCATGTTCCAGCTCAGCACATAGGGTGTTTTCAGGTGCTGGTTCACAGCAAAAACATTGCACTGGCTGGTGGGGGTGCAGGCTTGGCCGGCCGAGGCCGGGAAAATGGGCACGGTCGTGGAAGTCCAGTTCAGTCCGGTTGGGCCGCCAATCTGGGTCGAGTCAATAAGAAACGAGTCGATGGTGCCGTTGGCCGGAATCATGTTGCCGCTCAGGTCGACGTCTGGCACACCGGTCGGATTCAGGTTAAGACCGCCGCCGTTGAACATAAACGTGCGAATGGATGGCTGCTCGAAAATGAGACCCGAGCCCGCGCGCAGTACGGTTTTTCCCGTGCCGAAGATATCCCAGGCGAATCCCAGCCGGGGAGACACATTGTTATAACGGGTGGGATAGGGAGAACTGATTCCCCGTCCGACTTGAACCAGCCCTTGACCGGGAACGAAGTTGGCCAACAGGTTGCGCGAGTCCTGAATCGGAAAAGTGACGTCGTAGCGCAGACCCAGATTCAGCGTCAGGCGCGGCGTGGCGCGGACGTCGTCTTGCACAAACAGGCCAAACGATTTCAGGTTGACGTCGCGTCCCGGATCTCCATAAAGTTTCAACCATTCATACGGGTTTCCGATGACAAAGTCCTCCAGCGTATCGAAGCGCACCACGCCGCGCCCGTCGGTAGCGCGAAAGTAATTCACGGCGCCGTGGCGGAATTCACCGCCAAAACGGATGTTGCTCCTGCCCGCCGAGTAAGACACGGTGTCGGAAAAATTGTCTGTTTGCGTGGGAATCGTATCAAGAGGCCAACCCCCGTTGCCGCCCATAGAATCGGAAATCGCCTCGCTGGGATTGATGCGGGGAAAGCCGAATAGGCGTGGATCGGTCACACCCGTACTAATGCCGTAGGCGGTCGGGTTGACGTTATGGTCAGCCGGTTGGATGGCTTCATAGAAGCGGTTGTAGCTGAACCGGGCGTCATTGATCCAGCGGGAATTTGCGGTCCACGTCCAATTCACGCCAAATACTTGTGTCCGCGGCTGAGCCGTGGACAACCACTCGGGGCGGATAATGGTTGTGTCATCCTCTACCAGGTCGGTGTTGCTGTAAATGAAGCGTGCGCTCAGCGAATGGTGGTCGTTGAAATGGTAGTCGGTCTTGGCCACCAGGTTATCTCCGCGATTGGTGTTGTTGAAGTCGAAGTTAATCGCGGCGGGATCGGATGCTTTGAGGCTAAAGCCCGGGTTGGGAAGGAATAGCTTGGAAATTTGCAGGCTGATGGGATTGCAGTTACCTGCGGCCTGACAACCGGCCATCGCATCCATGATGCTGTAGTCGGCTGGCACCGCACCCAGTGCGGCGAGTTGAGCAGTTTCAGGCACCAATGAGACCGTAACCGGGCTGTCGTAGACCCCGGGATTGCCGACCTTGTCGCGGATGCCTTCATAGTTAAAAAAGTAGAACCACTTGTCTTTCTTGATTGGACCTCCGACGGAAGCTCCAAATTCATGCAGGATCAGGGCGGAAACCGGTTCCGGCGTTGGGTTGAAGAAGTTGCGCGCATCCACGGCGCTGTTACGAGTGAAGTAGTACGCGGTACCGTGTATAGCGTTGGTGCCCGACTTTAGACCCATGTTCACGACCACCCCCGGCTTGACTCCGAAATCGGCTGTCGGGCTTTCCTGCGTGTTGAATTCCTGGATGGAATCAAGCGGCAAGAGGCTGGCCGGCGTGCCGGCGATACCGGCGCCATTCATGACCGTTTCACCGTAATACACGTCGTTGTCATCGGCGCCATCGATGAAAAAGTTGTTGTCGTCAGGGCGGTTGCCGTTCGAGGTCACGGAGTGAAAACCACCACCCGGCGTCCGCTGCACGCCCGGATGGAGCGGCAGCAAGTTTTGAAAGTCGCGGCCCTGCAGCGGCAGTTCGTTAATCGCTTTGTTCTCCAACACTCCGTTGAGCGTGCTGTCGCTGGTGTCGACCAGGGTTTCCTCAGCCGTAATCTCCACCGTCTCATTGACAGCTCCCGGCTCCAGGCGCAGGTTCACGCGCACCTCTCTGGCCACTTCCAGCACCACCGGAGTGCTTTCTGTTCGCTTAAATCCGGCCGCCTCCACCGCGACGCGGTAGGGGCCGGGATCGAGGTCTGGCGCAAGGTACTCTCCAATGCCGTTGGTTGCGAGGTTTCGGCTGAGGCCCGTCGCGGTATTGGTGATCGTGACCTTCGCCCCGGCCACCACCGCGCCCGACGAGTCTGTAACCGTGCCGAAAATCCTGCCCTGATAGTTTTGTGCGGACAGAAAAGCCATATTGGCCAGAACAGCAAACAACAGCCTGAAACCGGTGCGGGATTTCATAAGGGATCCTCAACTTTAGGTCGCTACTGGGTTCGCAGGAATGAACTGCCGCGGGCAAGAACGATCACAATCCAGCTTCAAGCTTTCCGAAATCGACCAGGCAGGCGATCTGCTCAAGATTGTCGCCTGTCACGGGTGGGAGAAGGACTCGCAAGCTAGTCACGTCCCAGGAGAATTTTGTGGACGGCGGCAGTGTTGCAAAGAAAAGTACCGAAGTCAAATGAGAAATGTGGCCCCGCAGCCTCCCAGCTGGCAGATCAGTAGATCGCCTGGTTCGACTGGGTAGAATGAATGACTCCTTGCTCCACGGAAAGCGAGTAACTCACGCCGCCAACACCAGTCCACGAAGCTAGATCAAAGTCTGCTCCGCCCGGAACTTTGTAAACCGAGACTTTCCGAAAGGTGAGTGGCACTCCTCTCTGGCAAACTTCGGGCCCCTGCGTGGGATGCATGAAGTAAGCACCTCTCCCCGAACCCACCACCGTGGCCTTTCCGTCGGCCTCCACAAGCACGGCTGACTTCTCATCGATTGCAATCTCGCGCGGATTTTTCGACCAACCGTCCGCGATGATCCGTGCCAGGAAACCGAGACTTCGGCCCATGCGGTCGCGCTTGGCGAAGTGGCTGTCGGTGAGCGTATTCTGCAGCTGGGGAATTTTCAGAAGATCGCGAACCAGGGTCACGCGCTCAAAGTAAGGATTCGGCAAAACATCGGTCGAAGCCAGATCGTTGTCATCCGGCTTGTCGCCCAGCGCGCCATACACGAATTCCCCTTGCACGGCTAAGCCTGCACTCGTGCCACCAATGGGCGTACCCGCTGCAATGTCCGCGTTGATCGCATCCTGCACTGCCGTTCCTTTCCAAAAGTTGACGTAGCGTGCCTGATCGCCGCCGGCAATGAAAACCGCTTCGGCGTGACGAATGATGTCAGCTACCGCCGGCTCTTGCGCCGCCTCGCGATCTGGAATAATCAGCGTGGCCACCGAATTCAATTTACACAAGCCGTTTACGTACGGGTTGTAATCGTCATCGCCTCGGGCTCGCAGAATCAGGAAATCACCACCATTTGCCTTCTGGCACAGCCAGCGAAAAGCTTCGTCCACGTCGCTGCCGCCGCCCATCATGGCGACACCGGCAACGGCCCTGGTTTGAACATCGTCACTTTTCCCGATTCGAAAGTACCGGTAGGATGGCTCACGGCTGGCGCCCCAGAACAGAAACAGAATCGGAAGAAGAGGAGCAAGAAGAGATCTGTGCGGCATAGGCCGAAACAATATACAAAATAGCCTGCTTCTCAGTAAATTTGCGTCCCCTCGTGATGAACCTTGTGAGCGCTGAAACCCACAAGCTGGGTCCGATTGGGGTCCAATAATTGGCGCTTCCAGTCTTTCCAGTTGGCGCTTCCAGAATCTATTGATGCTGCAGGGGATGTTGGTCGGGGCGCGCGATGCCTTTTCCGCACGCCAGCGCGAAACTTGGCTTCCTGCTCGGGGGTGAACTGGACTTCCATGCCTTTCAGTGTTTACCCCCTGCCCTTTAGAATCGCGGCCATGACACGGGGGTTGCGGCTGCCGTGCAGGACAGCAACCACCCACAGGGGCCGCTCCTAATACGCATAGGCGATGAGGTAGTCCCGCACGCGCCAAAAACGCAAGGGGCGTGAGGTGAGGTCGATGCGCTGGTGGCCTTTCTGCGGGAATTGCACCAAAGACCGGATGGCGTCAAAGATTTCGATGATTACGCGGGCGGCTGCGGCGGGATTGTCTTCGGCAATATACTCGCGGATTGCGTCAAGGTCGGTGTACGCTTCGGGGTGAAGCCGGTAACCGCTCATGCCTTAGGGTTTGGCTGTGCTGCGGTTTTTCTGCATTAGGCGCTGAAAGGCTTCTTCACCGTCCATAAGCTTTACTTTGCCGCTTTTCAAATCGTCATAGCGGCTGTCAAGCATCCCCCGCGTTCGCTCAAGCTCATCCAGATAACCGGGCATTGCATCCTGCACCAGTTCGTCTTTTGGGCGTCCGCTTTCGGCGGCCAGTCGGTCTAGCCTCGCCTGAATCTCCGGGGTGAAATGTACTTCCATGCCTGTCAGTGTAGGGGGGTGAATCCATGCTGTCAACGGGCGTTGGGGATAGTGTCAGGGTTTCGGCGGATATTAGGACGAGCCATTCTGTCATCTGCGAGGAGGCCGGAAGATGGCGACAAACATGGGATTGGACTCAACTTACGCAATCGAGTGAGTCCACGTCGGGCGCGGTGAATTGAAAAGAAAGAAGTAATTGGTCGGGGCGATAGGATTTGAACCTACGACCCCCTGCGCCCAAGGCAGGTGCGCTACCAGGCTGCGCTACGCCCCGACATGACTAGCAGAATTGATTCTAAAGCACTTTCCAACTTTACGACCACTCCAATTGACGATTTCCGGTCTCGACCGTGCACTTATGAGTCATTGCACAGCGACATGGACTCTCGGGCTCGACTCCGTGCCAACAAAGTCTCCAAACTCTGCTAGCCGCAGCAATCCCGACAGCCCGAAACAGCACATCGCGAGACTTCCTCTTCCCCACTCGACAGAGGAGACCAATCAAATAGAAATCTGTTAGGATTTTGTGCATTTGATACGTGGAACCAAACTTGGCTCACGTTGTGACCGATACTTCCTCGAAGCCGGCTTCTGGACCTCTTCGAGCGCATCCAGAGTCCGGGTTGGGTGTTATTACCGCCAAGTGGCCGCGAGCTCTTCCTCAATGCTGCGTGACTTATGAGGCGGGATTCGTTCCCGGCGAGGCCGGCTCTCAGCGCCGCACGACGTGGTACGGCTTGCGATTCTGCTACATTCTGCTTGGGTTGGTTCACCCTAGGCACTTTTCGAACCAATGATGTGCGTAGGCCTCGCCGTTGAAGGCGTCCACCTCGACGTATCCGGACGCTCGATACAGAGCAATCGCCTCGTTCAACGTACGATTCGTCTCGAGCCGAAGCACGCGAATTCCGGCTTCACGCGCGTGGTGTTCGAGTTCGCAAAGAAGTCGTCGACCGACGCCAAGGCCCCGAGCAGCCGGCGCCACCCACATTCTTTTCAACTCCGCCGGCGCGTCTCCATGAAACTTGAGGGCGCCACAACCGACCGGCGCATCACCTAGCCGCGCGATCAACAAAGCGCCTTGCGGCGACATGATTTCACTCGCCGCGGCAGAAATACTGAGCGCTGGATCGAAGCCGGTCTCGAAGCGTATGTTGAGTTCGGCGAAATATTGTTCGAAGCACCACGTGGCCTCTGGCGTCGTCGGATCCGCCACCTCGACCTGCACCATGGATACTTTGAGCAATCGGTCGACCTGTTCCATAGCGGCCACGAGGGTCGCTCGTTGCTTTTCGCTGAGCGGCTCCAGGAGGCCAGCGCGATGCGGTTCGATCGTCGATCGAGCTCAGCGCGTTCTTTGAGGCCCGACGGCGTCAGATACACTCGCCGGACTCTCCGATCACTGGCGCTGACGCGAATGCGCACGAAACGCGCTTTCCAGCTTCACCCGAAGGCTCTGGTATTCGGCTTCGGCAGCCTTCAATTGAAGCTGCGCGTCAACCGCGGCTTGTTCCGTCTGAGGGTTTGTCATCTGCAGCAGGATCGTGTCGGCTTTGATCTGCGAGCCCGGCAACATAAGAATGCGAACGACGGTGGCCTCGGTCTCCGCCGGTATCTGACGTACCGCCTCCTGGGTGGGCACCAGCGTCCCCAACCCCCGCACCTGGCGCAGCATCGGACCGCGCTTGACTGTGTCGGTCCACACGGTTCCGCGCTCAACCGTAGGTGCCGCCGGCTTTAGGCGTGAAACTCCAACTGAGACTGCGGCCACGCCTAAGATTACCGCTGCCAAGATAAACAGCTGGCGACGACGTTTCTGAGTCTTGAACTGGGGCCGAGCGATGTCCATTCGATTGCCGTAACTTCTAATATTAGCTAACTGACGAACTATAGCATCACGGACCTATTTGCTTGCAAAGTCCACTAA
>CAVYPX010000011.1:0-320697 GCA_963770485.1 uncultured Acidobacteriota bacterium | reverse complement strand
GCGATGAAATTGACCACTGTGACATCGCGCTGCTGGCTGTACCGATGGCAGCGCCCGATGCGCTGTTCGATGCGCTGCGGGTTCCACGGCAAGTCGTAATTGATAACGGTCTCGCAAAATTGTAGGTTCAAACCTTTTGCGCCCGCCTCGGTGCACACTAGGACCTTCGAACGCGTACGAAATTCGTGCACGAGCGCAAGGCGCACAGCAACTTCGCGACTTGGCCTCAGGCCCGATGGAAACCGCGCGCCTTCTTCCTGTTTCCACCGCGCGAGCGCTTGCTGGGCACGTTCGTGATCGTTGACGCCACGGAAGAGGGTGATGTCGTCGTCCTGAAGGCCGATATCCAGAAGCAGACGCCGCAAGTATTCCTGCGTCGTAATCGACTCAGTAAAAACAACGGCTTTTCCGCTGCCATGACCGTCACGTCCCAGATCCAGCACCACCTTGATTGCATCCTGAAAAGAGCGTGCCTTGGCATCGTTTGGAAGGGACCGCGCACGGGCAACGAAATCCTCAACGCGGACCAGCTCGGCCGTGAGGGTTGCACCATCAATCCGCGGGGTTGCTTCTTCGGAAGATTCGTCGATTTCCTCCTCGTCCTCAAGGTCACCGAGAACGCTGCTCACAGCGTCGTCGGAACCTACACCCGATTGGAGGCGACGCAGACGGGTGGCGACATTCTCAAGACTCGCAGCCAAAGCGTCGATTGATGAGGCCATCCGCCGGTGGAATCCAATCAGCAGAAGCCTACGTTGCCGGCCGGCGAACGCGTAGAGGGACGGTTCAAGAAGGTACTCGGTCACATCGTCGTAGAGTGATCGTTCAGCGTCGCTCATCGCATATTCGTACAATCGGCAGCGACGTTGCGTGAAAGGCCGATCTAGAAACTCCTGGGCCTGACGGCGTAGAGTCCTCCGTTGAACCATCGCGAGACGTCTTTTGAGCTCATGCTCCTGACCAGGGACCAGCGTTCGATCGTCCTCGGAGCAGAACACTTTGCGGAACGTCGCGATATCACCGAGAAGCGTACCTGTTGGCTCGACATATTGGACTAAGCCCCACAGTTCGGCGAGCGAGTTCTGCATCGGCGTCGCGGTCAGCAGCAGGACTGGCGTGGAACGCAGAAAGCCGCGGACGCGGTGCGCCATCAGAGCTTCATCCGAACTCTCGTCGTAAATCCCGTCACGATCGTATCTCTTGTGCAATCCAGCGAAGATCTCGTGTGCTTCGTCGATAACGGCGAGATCGAAGGGCGGGACGGCACCGAGTGGCGTCGCGCCGCGCTCGCTGCCCGCGAATTCGCGGCCGACCAGATACACGCCTGGCGCAAAGAAGCTCGCCTCGTTCTCACTTGCCTGGATACCGAATAGATTTAAGAGCTCGCCCTGCCACTGACCGATGAGTGACTTGGGCACGATCAGAAGGATACGCTGCGCACCCTCCGCACGGCGTTGGGCAATAACCAAGCCAGCCTCAATCGTCTTTCCCAGGCCAACCTCGTCCGCAAGAATGCAACCACCTTCGCGAAGGCGTCGAAGCGCGAAGATTACGGCGTCAATCTGGTGGGGGTTTGGATCAATCCGCGCTTGGCGCTGCGCAGCCGCATAGCGCTCCCGGTCATCCGGTCGGCGCACGCGAACGAGATCCTCTGCAAGAATGCGCTGGTTGAAAGCGTGTAGTGTCATCCCCGTAACCGGCCTTATATTTTAGAGAACTACCCCGACATGGGACATTATGTCGGTTTACCATCATCCGTTCTGCGGTCCATCTCTTGCAAAATCTCAGCCGCCCGCCTTTTGACACGATCCACAAGATCGGTCCCGCTCTGGGTTCTCACCGTGGGTTCGACCGTGTTTTCCGGGAGAATGCCACGTTCGGATAAAGCCTGGAAAACGGGCTTCATCGCAGAATCGGAATCTCGGAAGAATTGACTCCCTCGGATGCGCACGAAGCGCCAACCGATCCGTTCAAGCACAGCTTGACGCGCCATATCATCTGCCACTTGTTCGATCGGGTGAAAGCGGTCGCCATCGCATTCAACCGCGAGCCGACCGCCACTGCTTTCGACTACAAGATCGATACGATAATGACCGACCACCCATTGAGGTCGAACACGGAATCCTGCAGCCAGAAGTCTCTTTAACACGAGCTTCTCGAATTCCGATTCAGTGCGGCCCTCTAACAATAATTGCTGCTTAATTAAGGCGCCGGGGTTCTCGGCATGTTCGATCAATCGCCGCCTAAGATCTCCAGGCTGAAGATCACGCTGACGATCCAGAGAGTGCACGACCCACAATTGATCCTTGGGTCGGCTGGCTGCGACATTGAACCGCTGTCGAAAAAGATCCTCTTGCCGCATCCGGAGCGGTCCCTCTGCCGGTGAATCAACCATTGAGATGAAAATCACATCTCGTTCATCACCTTGGAACTGAGCAGCAGTCCCGCAAAGAAACTTAACGGCGGCGAGCTCATGCGGAGTCGAAATCTGCCGTACTAACTTTTCGATTTCGATCGCTTGCTCTTCGCCCAAAAGCGAAACTGCTCCAAAGGTCTCTCCTTCGTATTCGGGTTGTTCTATCGCAGCTTGAATCAGCGAAGCGACCGCTTTCGCCTCTTCCATGTTGATTTTTCCATTATTCCGAACGCCTGCGACGCAGTGTGGTATGACGGCGGGGGCCAGAAGAGTGCTGGTCGGATCACGAAGAGGCTTAATATCACCGTTGTAGCTGAGCGCATTGCTGAAGGAAATGATCTCTGGGACGCAGCGAAAATGCTCCAACAGCCGGATCAGCCCACCAAATGATTGCCTTGCTAATTCGTACAGAGACATCTTGCCATCGTAGAGAATATTGTTGGGTATGCCGGTGAGGTGCTGCGAAATGAGATTTTCAACCTCAGTTAGTTCTTGCCCAATTGCAAGAGGGCTCACTTGCTCGTGATCCCCCACGACCACAGCCCGTTCAGCGAGATAAAGCGGAAGCAGACCCATCACGTCGCACTGACTAGCCTCGTCGACTATGACTACATCGAAGCGCGTTGTCCGCGGGTCAAATGTTTCCGCAACACGAGCGAGAGGCATAATCCAAACCGGAACGGCATTGCGAGCCTTGGCTAGGGTCCTTCTCGCCTCAGCACGAAGTCCGGGCGCGCGCTTACCAGTCCCTCGTCCGATTCTGCGGTTAATATCTTTCCACCCTTGAAGTGCCTGACGTTCCTCAAGGCACACACGTTTGCATTGCGCCGACCACGACCGAACTTCAATTAGTCGGGCTGTGCTTCGCCGTAGTTGCGAATTAAGATCATGGATTCTGTTCTGAATGTCTGAAATTGATACTCTCGCCCGGCGATCGAGTTCTTGGACGAACTGCAACCATCTCCAAGCTTCTTTCGTTGATCCCGGTCCTTCAGATCCGCCATGGCGTCCGGTTCTGTTCTGAATGACCGCTGCCCAGGCAGGAGCTGCAATACCGAGCCGACCTATCAACTCTCGACGACGTTGAAAAGTCGGACCCAGTACATGCAGATCGGCTAGCCGGCGATATGCAAGGTCATATGCACGATAATCCTTGTTGCTGACCGCTACTCTTAAATCGAGGACGGCTGATGCTGGAAGAAGGTTTGCGTTTGGCGAAAAAAGAGCGCGGTTCCATCGATGAAACTTGCGATCAAGCTCTTTTAACTCAAGTAAATTGATCCGCGCGGCGACTATTCCTGGGAGGGAACCAATGACTGCCTTGACAAGGCGTCGTAGCTCCATATGTTCGCCCGGTTGAACTTCTTGTGCATTGATGAAATCATCCCACTTAAAGCCGGCATTCTGAAGAGCCTTGACAAGGGGCTTTAACGCCTCGGAATGCCATGACAGCAATGCACGTATTGTAGGGATGGAAAGAACGGCACCTTCCTCCGGTTTGCTACCAAAGTCCTCCCAGCGAGTTCCTTGTCGGCGCTCTATTTGGTTAGCCCACCGAGTACCCATCGAATACCGAGCTTCCTGCAGAGAAGCAAAAACTTCCAGAGCCTGAAAGTGAGTTACGTCTTGCGGCTGCGCGTCATTTACCCTTGAACTCCCAATGAACTTTCGCCACGCAGGTTTCGCCATCAGCCGGAATGCATTCAGTTTCCCGCCTCCTTCCACAAAGGCACGGATCTCCGCTGCGACAATGCGCTGACTCCCGGCAGAAACACCGGCACCGAGAGCGCATCGACAATCAAGAAGAAGGCCAAGAGAAGATTCGGACTGCGAATGGAGTTTCTCAAGCCTCTGGGCCAACTCCTCCCATGGAGCTATAGCTTCGCTACTCCCTTTTAACCCTGCACCTACGGCATCAAGTTTCCATCCTGCGGCATTGGTCAACAGATCGACGGAATCACGAATCCTTTCCTTGATCGAGATAAGTTCGTCTGAGGTCGCTTCGTAAAGGGTTTCACTCCATAGACTTGCTCCGGTTGCCTTATCAGATTCTTGGAGCATTCGCCACCGCTCACACTCACCAGCAAACTCTTCCGCTCCGACCGCATCTCCGGGAGCCGGTCGCCAGCGACTCAATTCGATTTCAATGTCGGAACTGATGGAGGCGTTCGTGCCGTACATCTCGGCGACTTCCTCATCGGATAACGGTGCCGCAACTCCTGGTTCGATAGGGCCTGGAATCCAGCCGTTTCGTTCAGTTGTTTCGGCGACAAATCGTGCTGCGACCGATGGAGGCGTCCGCATTCCGTCGACAATCAAATCGCGATATTCATCCTGACGTGCGTCGATGAGAGCTCGTTGCAGTGCTGACAATTCAGATATCAATCGGTTCCGGTCAGTTTCCAGTCGATCACCCTCTTGATCCAACATTGCAGGATCATCAGAGGTAAGACGCGCAACCATTGCGTCCACGGAAGCCTCAAGTTGTTTTCGACTCTCGGTCTCGTTATCCAAAACGCTGACACACAGTGTCTGCAGTGGCTCAACGACCTTGTCGCGAAGGACGCGCAACGCCTTCGATGTGAGCGCGGTGATGAGGACTCTTTTGCCATCGGCCAGCAAATGGCCTATGAGATTGGCAATTGTGTGCGTTTTGCCAGTGCCGGGCGGTCCTTGTACGAGAACGTTCTTGTACCGTTCTAATCGCTCGGCAATTTGGAATTGTTCGTCGTTTGCCTCTTTAGTGAAGAGAATTTCGGGTGGCTGTTCCCATGCTGAATAATGACTCGTTGACTCTAGCTCTGGAAGCGGTGGCTCGATTCCGGAAATCCGGACAAGACCCGGAGGGAAATCGTCTCGCTGTTGAAGGTCTTCAAGTACATAGTCTAGCGCGATAGCAAACCCTTGAGCTCTTCGGTGCACGTAAATCACGGCATCGCAAACAATCTGGGGTCCGCTCACATGTTCTACCGTTTCTCCCGGTTTTATGAACCGTCCCTCCGAATGAAGAGCCGCAGCAACTCGACGCAGCGGACCTTCTATTTTGTCGATCTGGAGTAGATCTAGATCTTGGGCGGCAAATTCTTCATCGGCTTGTTGAATCGTTTGGGCCGCCACATCTTGGCTTACAGACAACAAGGGTCGCAGGAGTTCTGGCGGTTGTGCTGTCTCAATGATTTTAAACTCGGGAGTAAAAGGGTCAAATGAAAGCTGAAGCCTCTGAATAACTATCGGATGCCGGATATCGCCCTCGTTCTGCCGCCAAACGAGAATCCCCTGTCCAAGTACTAGCTGAACGGACTCACCCTCACGTTCGAGTCGCCCCTGAAGCTCGTAGATTCGATTAAAAACCTGCAGGGCTCGTTGTGCAGGCAGGGCTTCTGCAACCCAATGATCGCGTTCCATCCTCCACTGCTCGAACGCATGGACCCGCTCTTCCGCAGCATCAAACTTCTCGACCTCTGTCCCGTCTCCACTTCCTGTCTGGCGTTCCGATAGAGGCTCGACGACGGCTACACTAGGGTCCTTGTAATTATTCGGCAACCATCCATTCAATACGCTGGGTAGCGTCGGCGGCCTAGGCACGTCCGCCCGACGGACGCGAAGGAGGAGTTCACCCGAATCCTCGCCTTCGGTGCTGCCTCCATCATCTCCGGAGTCTCGGCCCCGCAGCCACAGACAAGGATGGATTGGCAGATCGTGAATCCATAGAACCCAGGGCTGTTCCGAGATCTGACGTTTAATGGGATTGCGGAGCCCATTGAAGTCCTTCAAAAAACGAAAGATCTGTCGAATACGATTGCGGGCGATTTCCCTCCGTTCCTGGCGTTCATCATTTGGTTCCGAGGTTCCCCCTGTCATTGGGACGCCTCGCAGGTACCAGAGTCTGCCACTGCAGACGACTGCGAACCAACCGGTTCTCGAAATTCAATCACAATTTCCACTCGACGATTCTTGGGTGAGTCCGGATCGGATTTATCACGCGGATGCCGATCGCCATAACCCGCCACTTCTAAGCATCCGCGCTTCGCAAGGTCTCTCAGGTATTCCAGTCCGTCCGGGGAAGCAGGGGGACTCCCCTGGTCATTTAGAAGTTCCTGCAATCCAACTCGAGTTTCCGGCGTAAACCCCAGCAGTACGTTGTAAACCGCACGCGCTCGGTTCTGAGAAAGCTGCAGGTTGTCCAAGTACGGTCCCACTTCGCCGCACCCTACACCCAACCATTGTCGATCGGCATGACCCTCAATCCTAATCTGCCGCAAGAGTCGGCGGCGCTGACCAATCCATTGAAATAATGTTTGTATCTGTTCTTGCTTCCCCGTGGGAAGAGTCCACTGACATTTTGGGAACGAGAGACTCTCCTCCGTCAGAACGAATCGCGCCCACTTCGTCCCAATTTCGACGTCAGCAAGCAATCCTGAATATTCGTGATGCGATTTGTCGAGTATTTCGCTCTTTAACTTATCAACCTCAGTGTCGGCAGGCTGCCGACCGGAGGCCATCACAACGACCACGGCCAATAAGGCAAGAAAGGCATCGGCAATAACGGGCCAAACGTCATAGTGAAACCCCTGACCTCCGCGTCGCCTCGCCATTCGTCTTTACCTGTCCCCAAAAAATCGCCGGAAGAAGCCATCCGCCTTCTTGGCAGAACTATCAGTATGGCTCGATTGAATTTTCTGAAGGGCCTCGGCGAGCCTTCGGCACTCACCAGAAGTCTTCCTCAGTTCGTCTACGGCCTCATGAATGCTCGTAACCAGTTCCCGAGAACTCATGAGGCCATCTCCATCGAGTCGCGGTTTTGTTTCACTGATAGCCTTAGCGAGGGATCCCACGCTCCGCTCCAAAATCGCGACCAAGGTATCTAGTCGCTTTGCAATGTTCTCGGCAACCAGATCCATCCCCGTCGCGACGCCTTGTTTCATTCCGTGGGCAATCGACCCGCCAATTGCCTCGATTCGTGTCGGAACAGTTTTCAGCTCATCTGAGGACCCTTTCAAAATCTCAGTCACCGTTGTAAACGTGCGACTACTTGTTTCGATGTGACCTCTGATGACCTCAAGGTGTGCCGAATCCGAAGCCGCTCGCCGGACGAGTTCTGCCGACAAACCTTGTATGGCCGGATGCAGGACTCCTGCGCTGGCTTGCAGCTTCTCCCCTTGCGCATGAAGCTCCACCATCCTGGATGCCAACTCGACTGCTAGGCGAGTGCTCGCACCACTCAGGTTATCCGAGCTTTCACGGATACGATTAAGGAGTTCGGTGAGAGATTCCCGAATTTCACCGACGCGCAAGATCACCTCGGCCGTCTGTTTCGTCGCATCCGAGAGCTGCTCCGCCGAGCTGTCAATCATGTGAGCCCCAGACTTGAAATTACGTGAGGCAAGCTCCAAGTCGCCCGCTTCCCGGACGACCCTCGCCGCTTCTGACAGCGCCTTTGCAGCGGCCTCCGCAGATTTTCCGCACCGTTCGGCGATGTCCTCCATTTGTGTGGCGACCGGTTGCATCGAGTTCCTGAAACTGTCAGCGACCGCCTGCGCCTTTTCGGCGATTAGCGCAAGAACGGCATCTTCGATACGAACGGCAATGCGTCGCTCAGGGAGTGTAGGAAGAATATGTCGATGGATAAAATCCTGAGCACGATTCACGGTCGAGAGTGAGGTCCAATCGAGCACTAGGCCGCCCACCGCCGCCAGCAGCGAACCGAGAATCCCCGCAAGAGTCCCCGCGAATACTCCCGCTAAGTGCGGCTGGATCTGCTGCAATGTATTGCCTTGAACGACCAAAAGTGCTCGGAGTGCAAATATCGTTCCCATAAGCCCGCACAGCAAGGGCGCGTATGAGAAGTAGCGGATAACAGACTGCGTCATGTCTCGGGTAGCTTCAAGACGCCCGATGATATACTCGGCCGCTGCGTCTGGGCTGAGTGGAGCTGTGTGCGCCGGGTCTGCGAAAAACTCGCCCAGCGATCGGTCGAGCAGTCCCCATTTGGGTGGCCGATACGTAGTTGGATTATCACTGCCGCGTTTAAGCGAAATCCGATCGCGAAGGTTTGCCAGTGCAAGCAAAAGGCTCGCCCCCAAGCCAGCAAGGCCGATTGTCAGGGCTATCCGCCCCCAGAAGACTGCCTCTGGCATTGCCCCTGAAGAAAATCGGCTCTTATGAGGGTATCGAAGGGCTGCGCCATTATTCCTCGATGCCTAACCTGCGCCTCGGCCTGCTACACTCCCCGGCCATGAAGCCCAAGCGCCCCGTCAAACTAACAGCAAGATTCCAGCAACTCGGCCGCGACAAATTGTACTATCATCCACAGCCAAGGCGTACACCACTTTCGTCTCATTCCCCGTTTATAACCAATGAGTTGCGCCATTCCTGCACGCGGTCTGCGCGGCGGAAAAGTCAATCCTGTTCAAGACCTAGAGACGGCAAGGAACCAACTATCTCCACAGTCTCTAGACTGACGGTCACGATCTGACCGATGAGGCGAAGGATATAGGTAGGATCGTCGGGCCTATTGGGGTCATTGCTAATCCCGCTTCGCTTGTCGATCGAAACTTGGTATTGGTCGATGACCCATTCCAAGGCGGAGCGGTTACCGAGACGGTACTCGTAGGTTTCCTTCGGAATGTCGCTGAGCGTTAGGAATTGGTTGTAGATGAGCGCGGTCTTGTCCTTGCTCAACTTCATCTTGGTGACGCGATAGTCCAGTTTTTCTCCGGCTTTCTCTTTCTTCGTGAGCGGGTATTCGGGTTGCCGTTCGTAATGGACATGCACTTCGACTAGCCGCCGGCCGGCTTTTGCTAACGAGCTGAAAACTTCAAAATCTTTCATCACAGAGCGCGCAGGGGCCACAGAGGCAAAGGGCACGTGGGGAAGTTCGTGGCGGAGGTTCGCAGCGTAGCGCGCGCGGTACTCGGGGTGATGCAGGACGGCGTAGATGTAGTGGAAGATGTCCCACTTGGTGGTGGAGCGATCCTGGTAGTGGGTACGGAATTGTTCGAGCGCCCAGTCGGTGATGTTCTCGCGGCGGTGGGTGCCGTCTTCGGCGTAGGTGTAGAAGGGGAAGCACTGGAACGCATCTGTGGTAGAACAGAGGTGAAGATCGACTGGATACTCCGAGGCTAGGACGCTGAACGGTGATCTCCCGGCGACGTCGGTTAGCGCCATTAGCAGGTTTCGATCTTGATGATGTTCGGGAAAAATTCGAGCGAAAGCACCGGGCCTGTCCACTAGGGTGTCATCGTAGTAGAGGCATTTGGTTGTGAATGGGCGGTATAGCGTTTTCCCAGCCGCTCCCGCGATGAAGTCGCCTATGCGTCCCCGCTTGGCTTTTGCTTTTAGGGTCTCACTCCACTTGATTTTTGACTTCTTGAGAAACTCATCCAGGTCCTTTGGCTTGCCGGCCTGTTGATAACGGATCACTTCGACGTTATACGCGTCGAGAAACTCCCGTATCGTCTGCTCCAGTTGTGCTTTTTGAAACGCGTACGCCACAGCGTCGCGGTTCGTTGATATTCCAAGTGAGTTCAGACTGAAAATCTGTTGGCCGCCAGACCCTCCGATAAGGCCGAGGTACCCCCCGAAATCTGGCCGCAGCCCTTGTGTAATCCAGGTGTGGTTCGCATCGGGCTTGACTGTGTCCCACGTGACGCCTCTAAAGTCGCCGACCCTGTTTAAGAAATCGTACTTCTGTTCCTTCCGCCAAGCTAAATCAACCGACGTATATCGTATCGGGCAACACGCATCTTTCTCTCCGCCTGTTTTCCGCACGAACAGGTTAATGCTCACACCAACTTGGATTCCGAAGACGTTGTGCGTCGTCCCCGACAATTTCGGATTCTTGCGAACATTACCACCTAGGTCGAGCACGTAGACTTGATCGAACTCCCGCCCCAAGGAGTCGCGAACTCCGTCTAGTGAGCGATCATCGATAAAGCTGCCGTTCGTAACCAAACAAACGATTCCATCGATTCCAATCCTGTCGGTGGCCCACCTAATCGCTTTCAGATATGGATCCTGGAGTTTTCTCAGGAGTGTCGCTTGTGAACGTTTTCCATAAGTTTCCGAAATGCGACGGTCAATGACCGGGTACTTCCGATTCTTATTGTTGTCGCTCTCGTTGACTTGGCCAGCGTTGTAAGGCGGATTGGCGATGATCACGAAGATTTGTTGTTGCTTCTGACGTTCGACTCGTTGTGTGTTTTGCTCGTGAACATCGGCACTTGCTTTGACTCTGCCAGCTCGAACGTGTCCACCAAACAGATTCCCGGAAATGCTTTGTACTCGCCCGTGCGGTCGAAGTACGCGTGCTCGATATTCATGCTGGCGATGTAGTAGGGAAGCAGCATGACTTCGTTGCAGTGCAGTTCATTTTCGTATTTGTATTGCAGGTCGGTAGCTTTGATCTCCTGCATGATACCGACGATGAAGTTGCCGGTGCCGACGAAGGGATCGAGGATGTGGACGCCTTTATCGCCGAGGGAACGTCCGAATTCTTTTTGCAGGATCTCCTCGACGCTGCGCACCATGAAGTTGACGATGGGCTGCGGAGTGTAGACGATGCCATGGGTATCGGCTTCCTTCGGCGAATAGCCCTGAAAAAAGCGCTCGTAGACTTTATTAAGGAAGGCCTGCTTTTCGGAGAAGCTGGTGGCGTTTTCTGCGCTCTGCTCGATGGCTTTGTAGAAGCGATCGAGGTTGCCCAGAAACTCATCGCGGTTGAAGGCGCGTTTGGTGAGCTTCGTGATTACCTTTTCGATTTCGGCGGCGACCACGTTGCGACGGGTGAAATCCGGGTTGGCGAATATCTTACGGAAGATGCGCTCAGTGAGCAGATGCTGCACCAGCATGCGCTCGACGGCTTCCTCCGAGAGATTGGGATTGATGGCCTGGCGGCAAAGAGCATAGAAGTCCTCGAAGCTGCGGACGAAGGCGGGATTCAGGCGGCGTTCGTCGTCAATGGTTTTCTTTACGGCGGCCGCCAGCTCCGGGATGCGCTCGGAGAAATCGCCGACGGCTTGTTCCCACTCCTGAATGTGGGGAGCTTTGTAGTCGAAGAACTGGTTGACTGACCTGGACCAAAGATTCGGGGCGCGAGATGCTCTCGTCGAAGATGCGCGCGCCGCCCTGATAGAGAATCGCGCGTTCCGGGGCCTGGAAAATGATATTGTCGCGAGGATAGCCCTTGTCGAGCTTGAACTGGACTTCCTTAGCGAGATCGTCTTTTTCGTCTTTCGCTTCCCAATAGCCGTGCGGCAAATGGTAAAGATCGACAAGTGCTCCGTCCACGATGACCGAGGAGCCACGGGCACGCTCGATCCGGTATTCCGGGACCAGCGTCAGCGGCGGCTTGGCCTTGCGCCCGGACTTGGCCAGCAGATCCTGAAACGCACTGCGAACTGCCATCTCGTGATCGATGTGTAATTGGCCGAATTGGCCCAGAATATCGTAATAGGCCTTGACCGTAGCGTGCGTCGGTTTGAGGACCAGAGACATATCTCAGAGTGAAGGCCCAGTGTACAACCTGGATTCCATTCCTCACCGATCGAGTTGAAACCTGTGCTTTTCAAGTCAACGGGGTGTCCAACCACGATCATCCCGCTCAGTTTTACAACAATGCCGCA
The DNA here is from genome assembly GCA_963770485.1 of uncultured Acidobacteriota bacterium. Classification (GTDB taxonomy): domain Bacteria; phylum Acidobacteriota; class Terriglobia; order Terriglobales; family Acidobacteriaceae; genus CAVVEC01. The sequence goes on along the minus strand of CAVYPX010000011.1, from coordinate 308,658 downwards.
TTACGAGTGCTAAAATTCGCCTCAGAGCAAGCCAGCAAGCCACACCGGCTCGCTCATCGAGGAACAAGAGCCCGTTGGATAGACGGCAACAACCACATGCTCTGCGTCCTTCAGCGGCAATTTCGACAAAGGTAATATCATTTGTCTCCACGACTCCAACCAACGCTCTGTCATCATTATCGACACAACCCCCGCGTCTCACTGATCCACCTCGCACAGCAGTTTGCGAGGCTTTGAACTGATTAAGAAGGAGCCAAGGAAATGGGATCACTTTATCTCAACAGCCTTTCGGCTGATCAACGTAAGGAGCTAGAGACGCGACTACTAAAGTCACAGGGAGGTAACTGTTTCATTTGCGAGAAGGCAATCGATGTCGTGCTTCACGCCAATGCGGTAGATATCGACCACGTCGAACCCCTAAAAACTGGAGGCAAAGATGACCCCAGCAACTTTGCATTGACTCACTCCTCCTGTAATCGGTCTAAGCAGGCAAGTGATCTACGAGTGGCACGAGTGCTGGCCAGATTCGCCTCAATTCGAGATGAGGTGGCAAACGAGAATCGTGGGCCGAATTTAGGCGATGTTCTGCTGCACTACAAGGGGGCAGTGCATGAGCTTGCTTTGGTCATTGGACAAAACTCTGTCAGTTTTTCTTTTTCAGAACTCGGAAGAAACGATATCCAGAATGTCCCACTCTACCGAGACGACCTCAGCGGGCTACAATATTTTTTCGCTAAGCTGCCAATCGAATACCTCTTTCACGACGACCGGATAAATCCCAGAGCTGTTGGGGGCAGTCTCAATGGTCTAATCGACGAATTTCACAAGAAGCGCCCTCAACTTCAAGTGTCTCTTGGGTGGGCGGAGCTTACGAACGGCCAAAGCAAGACCCGAGTCAAGGTCTTTGACGGTCAACACAAGGCTACTGCTCAAGTATTGCTTGGAGTCCGAGACTTACCCTTACGAATTTTTCTGAATCCGAACGTTGATGTTCTGCTCACTGCAAACACAAATGCAGGAACCACTCTACGTCAGATTGCCTTCGACAAATCGGTACAGAGACACCTTGGGAGTGCTCTTTTCGGGGACCGTCTTGACAGATACAGGAAGGAACGTGGCTTGCCCCCAGATGCCGAGGGGTTCTCTGAGAAAGATTTAGTCAATCACTTCAAAGGCGAGTGGCGTGAAATGCGCCGTTACATTTTGGACGCCGTCCGTGACAGCATTACCCATCATCCCGAAAACAAGTTGAAGGACTACATAGACTTTGCCGGCAAGGGCAAGGAGCGGCCCCTCTCTTATAGCACGGTGGAAAAGACGTTCTACTCATTTTTCATTTTCGGCGACGCCCTTGAGACACCATTGAACTACGGTCTCGACAACAACGAGAATCCGCGAGACCTTGAAAAAGAGCAAATACTGAAGCTGATGAACATCATAGCTTCAAAAATTTACATAGGCCGATACGATCCGGCTCTCGGTACCGCTCGAATTGAGAACCAAATCCAAAAAGGAAGCGACATCCCTGAACCCCATCTGATTGCTTATCGCTTGAGTCGCGAGGAGATTCTTTATTCCTGGCTTCGATTTGTCCGTCAGATTGTGCAGAATTATTTCATCACGACCGGAAAACCAATCCAAGAAGAAAAGCTCTGTCAATATCGCCTCCCAGAGCCTCTTTGGGACAACATCGAGAACTTCCTTACCAACCTCATCAAGATGCCCCTCTGGGTAAACCGTGACCTTTCCCTATCAGTTTTTGGCGGCAAACAAAATTACGAATACTGGCAAACAATCTTTGAGTCAGGAAAAACCCCCCAAGGGCAACAGGTTCTACCCAATGGCATCAACCTAATGAAAATGATTCAACCTTAGCCTGCCCATCGTTACTGTGAGCACGGCCCCTTCTCTTGTCGAAAACAAATTTCAGTCTTACCGCCTTGGTCGTCGTTTGTCCGCTCATCAACGCCGCCAAACCCCAAACCAGATGAGTCTACGCGACTCCTTTCCACTTCGCCTTCCTCCGGGTGAGCGCCGCTTGGCCGCGGCTCGGACGGGCGTTTCGGACTGCGCCGCTTTCGCGCCAAACTAACCCCACAAGCGTTTGGCACTCACCGCGCTTTCACTCACGCCCTGACACCCTCCTTCGGCCTCCGTTCTGTCCCTTTCACCGTTCCGTCCTGTTTCTTCCCGCTGCCGCTCAAGTGAAGAAAGAAACAAGCCGGAAACGGCAGAAAGGGAAAAAACATGAAATTAGAAGAAGTCAACAAACGTACAAAAGACGCTGTGGATTTTCTCGTCGCAGCTTTGGAGTCCGGTCACAGTGAAGTCCTTACCGCCTACCTCGGAGCAATGGCGAAGTTTCACACCTACAGCTTCGGCAACATCATGCTCATCGCACGCCAGAAGCCCGATGCTACCAACGTTGCCGGACTTCGGACATGGAACTCGCTTGGCCGCTTCGTTAAACGGGGAGAAAAAGGCATTTTCATTCTCGCCCCGATGGTCGGAAAACGAAGCACGAAGGATGTAGCGACCGACGAGCCGAGTGAAGACGCAACCACCGAGGGTCAGCGAACGCTGTACGGATTCCGAGCCGTCTATGTTTTCGATGTTACCCAGACCGAAGGCAAAGACCTTCCTGCGCTGACCGAAGTCAATGGCGACGTGAGCGGATACCGCGAACGCCTGTTCAAGTTCGTGGAAGCACAAAGCGTCGAGATTAGTTTTTCCGAGAGAATTGCTCCCGCGAAGGGTCTCTCGTATGGCGGGAAGATCACGCTCCTATCCGGGATGCAGCCCGCCGAGGAATTTTCGACGCTTGTCCATGAGATCGCCCACGAAATGTTGCATCGTGGCGACCGCCGCACCCTGACCACCAAACAAGTCCGCGAGACCGAGGCCGAAGCCGTGGCTTTCGTGGTCTGCCAATCGGTCGGGCTTCAGAACGGAACTTCATCCCAGGACTACATCCAGCTTTGGCACGGAGATGCCAATCTTCTGCGCGAGAGCTTGGAAGCCGTTCAACAAACCGCTGCCGTGATCCTCGGGGGCATCGCCCCCGAGCCAGCGGCACTCGCCACAGCCGCATAACACGCCAACACCTGCACCGTTTGGTTTTAGGCCCGACGTGTGCGCCGAGTCCACCAACGCATGACCAACAAGAAACAAAAGGAGAAAAGACGATGCACAGTACCCAAAATGCAGTTGCCAATCACGAATATCGCAGCGTTCCCATCACCGCGCTTGCGGAGTCACCAACCAACCCCCGCAAACGCTTTGATGCAAAGAGCCTCGAAGAACTGGCGGCCAGCTTCAAGACGCAGGGGATTCTGGCGCCTCTTCTGGTACGCGAACTGGAAGAAAGCAAGTACGAGGTTGTAGCCGGGGCACGTCGCCTCAGAGCGGCGAAACTGGCGGAATTCGAAAAACTTCCCGTCCGCGTAGTCAAACTGACGGATGCCGAGGCAATCGAGGCCCAATGCGTTGAGAATCTGCAACGCGAAGACATCCACCCGCTTGAGGAAGCTCTGGGTTTCAAGTCACTCTTGGAACTCGGAGAACCTGCCTACTCCATCGCCACCATTGCGTCACGCGCCGGGAAGAGCGAGGCGTATGTCTACGGTCGTATCAGACTCGCTGACCTGATACCGCCCGTGGCCGAGGCGTTCCTGAAAGACCAGATCACCATCGGCCACGCTTTGCTGATCGCCAAGCTCCCGGCTTCGCAACAGCAGGAAGCATTTTCGGCTGCTTTTCGGGGCTTGTGGACAAGCGAAGGCAACAGCCAAGTCCTGATTCCTGTGCGGGAGTTGGCAGCATGGATTGAATCGAACATCTTGCTACAACTGGCGTCCGCGCTGTTTGACAAGCAGGATGAGACACTCGTTCCCCAAGCAGGTTCGTGCGCCAACTGCCCGAAGCGAACCGGATTCAACAAACTACTCTTTCCCGACGTGCGTAAGGATTCCTGCACTTCGCCCGACTGTTTCCGAGCCAAGATCGACGCTTCCGTGAAAAAGACTCTGGAAACCAAGCCGCAGCTAATACAGATTTCGGCGGCATGGAATTCCCGCGAGGGCGCTCCCTTGGGACGGAATCAGTACGTGGAATTGGAGATCAAAAAGCAGAAAGCGAACGGAGCAAGCGCCAAGCTGTCAGCTAACCAAAAGCCGTGCGAGAAGATGGCCGAGGCCATCGTCATGGACGGCGGCAAGCGCGGACAGGTCGTAAAGGTTTGTGCCGATCCGACCTGCCGAGTCCACCATCCCAACACACCTTCTCCGCAGCAAGTCGAGCGGGAGCGGGCAGAGGAACGGAAGCGCATCGAAAAGGAGAAACTGGCGATTACGACTCGCCATCGTATCTTGGCCACGATCCTCCAACGCGTATCCGCCCCGTTAAAGAAGGCCGACTTGCTGGCGGTCGCACATTACCTGATCGGCCATCTCTCCTACAGCCAAGTTCCGGCTCTGGCGAAGCGGCACAAGGTAGAGGCTAAGAAAGACTCCGCGTCCGCACAGGAAGTTCTGGCTAAGCAAGTAAGCACGTATGACGAAGCCGAACTCTGCAAGCTGCTTCTGGAAATTAGCCTTCTGGATTCTGCTTATCAGCGATCCACCGCAAGCCGCGACGACGTTCTCATGGACGCCGCCAAACGCTACCGCGTAGATACTGAGAAACTCCAAAAGGCCGTGGCGGAGGAGCTTGCTGCGAAACGAGATAAGAAGACGAAGGCCAAAGCAAAGCCGAAGAACCGCAAGACGGCATAGGCCGATCACCTTAGATTCCCGGCGGAGTGCTTGTTTTGCACTCCGCCATTTTCTATTGGATCGGAAGACCTAGCGTAGCGGTGTCAACGGTGTTGCCGTTGAAGGCTTCTATCGCATTCTTAAAAGTGGGCCGATTTCCGAATTGGCCACAACTAGCAGTTGTTTCGGCCAGCCGGTCCAATGAATGCTCGGACTAACTGGGATTACCTACTACGCGGCGGGGCCAAATTCTACTAGAACTCACCGGCGCGTCAACATCTATTGTTGATCTGTTCGGAATTCGTAACGTCACGAATGTTAACGCCGAATTCGTTGACGCATGACTTATCTTCTGTACAATTCCCCTGTTCCGTGTCCTCCAGATCTCTCTTACCTGCTGGTCCGACACAGAGATAATCACACAAAGTAGTTCGTAGGAAGGAGTGGTCTACCATGAAAGTTAAACCTTGGCTTGGGGTGTTTGGTCTCCTTGTCGCAATCGCAATTAGTGCGGCCCAGAATGGCTGCAATGCACAGTCTGCGGCATACAACTTATTTACTAAGCAAGGGTTGAACCTTCTTCGTCCGGCGCGGGATTATATTAAGCCCGGAGGCATGGTGTTCGTCCCCAAGAAGGGCAACCCCGAGTATGAGGATCCTAAGGATGACGTCGCCGCTGAAAAGGGGAACCTCATGGATTTCAAAGCGAGCATTCTGGAGGAAACGGCGAACAAGAAATCAGCTCTCGGTGCAGCGCTTTCATTGGCTACGACAATTGTGCCGGTGCCCATCAGCGCCGGTGCCCAAAGCGGTCAGCAAGTCAGCCTCAAACAAATCGATACAACTGGTATTCGGTTGAATACCGATGCTCTCGACCGCTTGATAGCAGCGCCCAATACGTCCAAAGCTGCAGCCGGTGAGCTCCAGCGTGGAATGAGAGTGTTTGTAGTTCAGGAGATTTATAAGGCAACGTCATTAGACTTGCACGCAGAGGACGACAAGGCCTTCAACCTCCACTTCAATGATGGTAAGGCTGTAGCCGATTGCAAGCTGGCCGGACAGTCAAACGACACAAAATCGAACACCACGACGAAGGATAACAAGACCTCGTCAGCTGGAACGAATACGAAGGGCAGTTCGTCAACGGGTTCTGCGAATAACGCCGAAAGCACCGGAAACGCCGCCACAAACGCCGCCACCGGTGGTAATGGACAAGCACAAACGAAATCGCCGTCCAGCGCGCAATCGAAATTGGGAGCCGGAATAGCATTGTGCGTGGCTGACGATTACACACTGAAGCTCCAAACCAAAGATCCAATACCATTTGCTGTACGACTGGCAGAGTTGAAGCTGTCGGGCGGCACGGTAGTACGCGACAGAGGGGCAGTAATGAAGGGGACTCTTGGGCCCGGAGAGATCAGCGCCTCACTTGTCAGTGCCGAAGAGCCGGCCTTGAATGGATTGGTCCGACCGAAGGCAAAACAATCGCACTGAGTGTCAATTTGCAGGTATCTAGGTCAAGTAAATGAAAACCTCAAATCTGCAGAGGATTTTGAGAACTTTTAATGAGACTTGGGTATTCTGTGTAGCAATCACACTGATTCTGGCGTGTCCCGCTCTCTCTCAAGAACACGCCAGAATTTCTGACGCCCAGCGCGAAGCACTCGTTGCGCTTTTCAACTCGACTCACGGAGACAGTTGGAAGCATACAGACGGCTGGTTGTCGGATACCGGACGTATCGGTGATCCGGGCACTGAATGTGATTGGGCTGGCGTACAGTGCGACGCGAGCAAGACTCACGTTGTCGACTTGTCACTGTCAGACTATGGGTTGAAAGGCAGCCTGCCCGCCACCATTTCAAGTCTGCGTGCCCTCAAGAACCTTAATCTATCTTCTAATCGCCTCGAGGGTGAGATACCCAAGGGATTATTCGCCTTGAGGCATCTCGAAAGACTTGATCTCTCTCAGAATAGATTCCGAGGCTCCTTGCCTGCAGTAACGCCAGGTCTGCCGCATCTAGAATCTCTGTTTTTGTCGCGCAACTACCTCGGGGGCAGAATCTCAGCCGTTACGAGTTTCCGCGCTCTCGTGGACCTCGACCTATCGGGCAATCGCTTCGTAGGATCTGTGCCCACATCGATAGGCCATTTGAACAAATTGAGAAGCCTAAACCTTCAGGAGAATGCGCTGACAGGAACCTTGCCGATCGAGATTGGCTATTTGCATTCACTGCGGCAACTTTCCGTGGCCCATAATCATATGAGCGGTAAACTTCCGGTTCAAATCGGAAACATAACTGAACTAGAGTACCTCGATCTCTCGTACAACGGCTTCACGGGGCCGTTTCCCTCGATCCGTAAACTCAAGAAGCTAGTCAGCTTATCTGCGAGTCACGATATATTTGAAGGTCGGTTCCCCCTCTCAGTCTGTCAAGACGAACTTGTTTCGCTCGATCTTTCAGCCAATCGAATGGCGGGGGAGTTACCGGCCAGGATGGCCGCATGTAAGAGCGTTCAGATTCTCAACCTGGCGCACAACGGCTTCCAGGGAGAGCTTACACCTGGCTTCGTTGCAACTATGACAGAACTTCAGTTTTTAGATTTGTCCGCTAATCACTTTCGCGGATCGCTTCCCCCTTCCCTGGACGGGTTGGCGCGTCTTGCGAGGCTCAATCTTTCCGACAACGAATTTACTGGCGATATTTCAAGTGTTACGTGGCCTGACCTGCGTGTCCTTCACATGGATCGTAATCATCTTTCCGGCCCCGTTCCGTTAGAATTGTTGTCGGATTCACTTCAAGAGCTGACACTATCAGCCAATCAACTCAGCGGGGCTCTGCCGGAAGACATCTGTACTTCATCCTATATTCGTGTTCTAGACCTGTCACACAATCAGTTGACGGGTTCTTTGTGTGATTCAATCGGTGATCTCGAAGACATCAAAGTCCTGAATCTCTCATACAATCGGCTGGATGGCGAACTACCCACTTCAATTGCGCGTCTAAAGAACCTTACAAGTCTCTTTCTGTCACACAACGCGTTCGCCGGACCGCTGCCAATGGACGGCGATTTCCCCGCACTTCAACTCCTAGACATTTCATTCAACCGGTTGACGGGTAAACTGCCGCCGTGGGTAGGGCGGCTCCCGATCTTGACTGCGGTGAATGTCAAGAACAACTCCTTCACCGGGGGAGTTGGAGAGTTAGCAAAGTTGAAGACACTTCGCCAGGTAGATCTCCGGGAGAACGCTTGGACAGAACCGCTACCTCCGGAGTTGATCAAGCTGGAAAACACTTATGCTTCAATGGAGACCATGCGGGTAATTGACCCTAGGATTTTGGTCGTTGACGCGCCCGTAGAGACGCCGGAACGGGAAATCCCGCTGCCAAGCACCCCCCCCCAAACTCCATCCATAGTTGTCCAGACAAACCCGACGCCGGGTCAGTCCGAGCCCACTCTGACTGGAACCGTCATAGATGCTTCAGGGGCAGCGGTCGCAGATGCGACCGTGCTGGCCGAATCGTCTTCCATAAAGAAAACGACAACAACTGACACCGCAGGACGCTACGTAATGTCTCTACCAGTCGGTGAATATCGATTGACTGTTAATTTCACTGGGTTCAAGAAGCAGGTTGTTGAACAAGTAAAAGTTCAGCCAGCAACATCCCAGACGGTGAATGTCACGCTCGCAGTTGGCTCAGTTGCGAGCGAGGTCGAGGTAGCTGCTGAGGCCCCCGAAACACAACTGGGGCCCTGGTGGAATTCGTGGATCACTCGCCGAGGTGCGAGCGAGGAGTCGAAGGAGACAATTCTCCAGCCCCATCAGCACTACAGCTTTTATCTCGAATTATCGGGTGCTTCAAAACGCGATCAAGACAATGGTGACTTGTCAGTCGGAATAAATCGCGCGCTCCGCGAACGTCTCGCCGAACTATTAACCGAGAGAACGCTAGAAACATCCTTCCTTGTGCGGATCAGCGTAGTTGGTCGGGCGGCCGCTCTGAGCAGCAGCATCAGTCCAGTAGCCGAATGGTCGCCTTCGGGGGGTTGGGTGTCGCATGATGGCATGACCAATTCTGCCGTTCTCAATGTCGAACTGTCGAGACTACTTCCGAATGGCCCCGCCAGCGGTACATCGGACTCCGCAGCGGAATTGCTGGCCCTCCGCGGTGGTGCCGTAAGATTCGCGATCGACACTCTATCGCAGGGCTGTGCTGCTGTTGCTGTTTCGATTTGGGATGAGAACCTGACCATACCTCTAGACCATTTGGTCCGTATGGTTACGGTTGGACGCCAATCGACGTGCGCCTCTGAAGTCGGTGAGCAACAGGCTGTGTCGACTTTGTACGCCGGGTCGTCGCAGGAGATAATGCCGGATGTTTCTTTGCATGTTTTCGAGTTTACTCTCGGTGGTCACACCCATTCAGCATCGTTTATGGCGCTCAGTAAACCCGTGTCGCCATGCGAGAGCTACATTTGGGACGGTCCGGCCACCATAACTGAGCAGATACTGAACAGCAATGACTTCAAAGATGCGCTGGACCACGCTAGGAGCACGGATCACAGTTATGACAGTGTCTATTCGTCTTTGGGGGGACGAATCGCTAACACAGTGTTTTCCTCAAGCAGTCAGGCCTCATGCGGTTCGGCGGCGGCATTCGACGAGTTAAGCACACTGGCACAGCAAAAGGACGTTCGCATGTTTGCGAGGGTATCTGATAAGAACGGCAGTTTAGCCGTCGTTCCCCTGGGATTACTGGCAATGCTGAAGAAGGGAAATCAATACGTATTCCAACATGATATTCGCCTTTTTCAACCAATTGAGCGTGAAACCCTCTCAAGCACTGAATGTGTCAGCAACTGGACATTTGTACTGCCCGGGGCGCTTGAAGGATTACTAGATCCTGCGGTGTTAACTCCGCCTCCATCTCTAATCAACGATGCTCGTGTCATTCGCTCAAAGGACGTGTTCGTAAACCGTTTCATCGACTTAGATGATAGTGACAGCCCCACAGGACTATTGCTATTGGCACATCACCAAGACGGTGTCCTTCGATTTTCTGGTCCAGCAGACATTTTAGCGTTCACCGACTTCAAGAGAGAACTGGGGCAAGGGAGTATTGCTGTGCTAAGCGCTTGCGAGACTACGAACCTCAGCGGGAGCACGAAGTTCGTCACGCAGCTGAATGAAAAAGGTGTCGATGCCTTCATTGCAGCTTCTTTCGAGCTACCGCTTGACTTCGGAGCTAAGTTCTCCTTCAACTTTGCCGATGTCATTGCTAGCAACGCCAGTCAGCAGCTAACTTTGGAGGACGCTTTTACAAGGGCATTATCCACCACTGTTACGGACTTGAGCGGAATTCTAGGAGATCGTGCGCGAGGGATCAGCCTCGAACTGGTGCTCGCCGGAAATCCCCGATTGAAGATCTGCACTCCAAATACACAATCTCATCAGTAGAGAGCCGCCCGGAGCTATGCTGCGCTACGACGGGCGGCTCACCCCCTCAGCTTGCGTCCACATTGTAAAGGCTTTCATGGCTTTTCGTCGGTGTAGACAGCCATAATACGCCACGGCATCGCCGCACTTGCCTTGACAGTGAGCTTACAAGAAGAGGCGAGTTTGAGCGTGAGTGAGTTCCACGGGTGCGGAGCATTCCTCGTCGTCATTCGACACGTAATTGATCCGGGTGCTTATCGGATAACACCGCATTTGGTGAGCATCGTAGGGCTTCAGCAGCTCGGACGTCGTAGTCACATCCCTCATTCCAGGATCGAGCCATATGTCGTAGCTATCTGGATCAAGAATGACTGGCATGCGGTCGTGAACGGCTGAAGTCACAGCATTTGGGCTCGTAGTCAGAATCGAACAGGTCTCTACAGTGTTGCGACTCGGATCCGTCCAGCGATCCCATATTCCCGCGAACGCGAACAACTCGCCGTCATTGACTTCAAAGCAGTACGGCTGCTTAACTTTTCCCGTCCGCTGCCACTCGTAAAATCCGTCCGCCGGAATGAGGCACCTGCGATTGGTCAACGGGTCGCGGAACGCGGGCTTCGTTCCCGCCGTCTCCGATCTAGCGTTAATCATCCGTGCGGCGACTGATGCGTCTTTCGCCCACGAAGGAATCAGTCCCCAACGCATCAAGGACAATTCCCGGCGAGGCTCCTTCGGATTCTGCCGGATGACGGGAACGGGCTGAGACGGCGCAATGTTATAGCGGGGAGTCCACTCGGGTTCGTCAGACTCCGTGTCGAAATATTCCTCGACAAGCTGTTTCCTCCGCGACAGTCGATAGCGCCCGCACATGGGGAGATTATGGCAGATCTGATGAGCGAAACACGCTATCGATCTTCTCCATGATCTTTTCAGCCCATTGAACTGAAGCAGCAATCAACTTGTCGCTGCGCGGACTTCCCTGAGGTCCACCAAACAGATCATCTGCCGTCTGCATGTGCAGACTGGCGAGGATCGCTGCCATGATCCCGACCACCCGCTTTCGTCCTTCATCCATGACGGGTAATCGTACACTATTCGCCTTTTGTTCGCCACAGCGCCGTGCTGCGCTGAGTTTTGCCATAGTGAGCTTGGCAAGGCAGAAGTGCACAATGCCCGAGAACCTCCGTCTGGAGCGGGTTTCAGATGCAGCTGATTCAATTTTTTTCTGGCCCTTCACGAAACTTTACAGGACCGGCCGGGTTGCAAGCTCTTAACCACTCGTCGTTTCACGCACAAATGGCAGAACGAAACCGTCGTGTCACCAAACTCTTGAACGGAGCTGGGAGCCGTGTTCCCCAACGTCGAAGTACGCCACTTGCACGCGGTCATTGCCTTGGGCGAAGAGCTGAACTTCACCAAGGCCGCCCTCAGATTGAACCTCACCCAATCTGCGCTCAGCAGACAAATCACGGAAATTGAAAAACAGCTTAGATTCCGACTGTTCACTCGCGATAATCGACGGGTTGTCCGTGTGGAGCTCACCGACGCTGGCCGAGCCTTCGTCGCAGAGGCGCGCTCTTCGGTCTTGCATATCGAGAGGGCTTTTCATCTCGCACGTACCGCCCATGACGGAGCAGACAGCGTTTTGACGATCGGGCACTCGCACGAAGCCGATCAAGCGTGGATTTCAGACCTTCTTGCAGTTCGTCTCCCCCTGTACCCCAACCTTGCCATTCGACTCGTCAGTCAGTTCTCAATCGAGTTGGTCCGGAGTGTTCTAGCAAGCGAGCTGAACCTGGCCCTTGTGACGGCACCGCCGGAGGACTCTCAGATCGAGGCCGCGCCATTCGTTCTGACACCACTCTATGCGGCTCTTCCAGAGGGCCACGCGGCGGCCCAAAAAGAACGCCTCGCGCTCCAAGATCTGGCCAAAGATGAATGGATTCTGTTCGCGCGCCGGGTTCACCCAGTCGTTCATGACGCAATCATAGCCGCGGCACGACGTGAGGGAATTGCTCCGAAACGCGCACACGACATTATTACGCCTCAAGAGGCGATTCACTTGGTATCTGAGCACGTCGGCGTGGCCATCCTCACCAAACCTACGGCCCTTGGCTGTCGCGCTGAAGGTGTAGTGGTAAAGCCTCTTTCTGATGAGTCATTGTGTTTCCAAACGTGTGTAATTATGAGAAAGGACGACGATTCACGATTGGCGAACGAGTTCGCCCGGTCCTTCCTCCGCAAATACGCTTACCAGCGCCGTCCACCAAAGCCGATTGAATCGCCCCGGTCGTCCCGAGTTGTCAGCATCAAAAAGGCAAGCCCGGAGCGGTGATGTCCAGATCGGAGTTGGCTGATTTCCCGCTCTGCCTAGGACCATCCGCATCCTGAGTCTGGTCGGATCAGCGAGAACAGTCAATTCTCGACGTTTTTGGATAGGTCGGCGACGGCAATGAGATAGGAGACGGAATCATCGGCACTGGAGTGGAGTCGAGCCGCCGAGAGCTCGGCGCGAATTTGCTTCGTCACGAATTTTGGGGCAGCGGGCAACGCCTGTTTGAACTTAAGGGAAATGCAAGCGCCATGTTTAGCGATTGCTCCCACTGGCAGCGAAGCTAGCCATTGGTCCGTGCCGGCAAAGCGGGCAATACTTTGATTTGTCGCAACGTAAAACCGTGATCTGTCGTAGTGCGCACTCACGATCCTCAGTTTTGGCTCTGTGTGTGTGAAGGCGTTCTCTACATACTTTATGCGCAGCCAGATCTTGTCGAGTCCTCTTATCCAGGACTCCTCTTGGCCCGCAATGGTCAATAACGCCCGAGGGGAAAGGCCCATCTGTGAAGCTAGCTTTAGGAGGGTAAGCGGGTCGCTTAGTGAGCGAAAGGATTCCGCCATCCGCAGTCGAGCCTCGGGAGATGCAAGGATCTCGGCAGCGAACATACTGGCAAATACTTCCTTACGCCCGACGTCCCACTCACGGGATGTGTCAGGGTATTTCCTGAGCAGCACAGCATGGCCAATCTCGTGGGCAACGGCAAAACGGCCAACATTTCGGTCCAAACCTTCCTTCAGGGCGATTGTTGCTTTTTCGGCCCCTCCCTCTCGAAGGATCTCAAGGCGCGCCCGCTGTTGGAGTTCAGTTCGTTTCTCAACAACGAATCCGAGAGCATAGGCCAGATCAGAAACCGAGATCGGCATTACTCGGAAAATCGTCGGGTGCGTTTTCTGGATCTCGCGCGCTTCCTGGCGAGCTAATGCGAAATCGCGTGTTTGCCAGACCCTCTGCTGAACCGTCATTCCCCGGCACCTAAAGGTAGCTGCGTGTCTCGTTTTCTGCGGGTTTTCTTGCCGTCGGATTGCTGTGGCACAAGCTCACTAGCGATTCTCTCGATTGCTGCCATCCTCACGTCGCTGGTTCCCTCTCGTCCCTCAATTGTGAGGGTACTTTCAAGTTCGTTTACGCGGGCCGAGAGCGAGTTCGGATCCTGAAATTGACCTTTGATCGTCTCTGCAGACCCGCCTCGCGCGCGCACTAGCGACAGCAACATGGCTCGTTCGGCATGTTCCTCCGTGCTCACGGTGCCATCGGCGGTGTTATAGCCCGCTTCATCGAAACACTTCCAATCAAGACGCTTCTCGCCAGCCAGTCGCTTGTATTCGAGCGCGGCTGGCCGTTGCTTATCCGGAATGTATTGGAACATAGCACCATCTTGAATGCCTTTTTCGGCCACGCGCAAATCAATGTTTGGCCAAAGGTCCAAGATGAGGGCGTCTATGGCCTTCGATAGGCCGACGGCGTCTAGTCGGAATTTGGGATGAACCAACAGGATGATTCGCCAAAGTTTCTTATACGAGTCGTTGAGACGAGTAACCTCCTCGCTTACTGCCGAATGGCTTCCGAGGGTTACAACGTCGCCCCTGTCGAGCGCCTTGGTTTCGATACCCTTCGCTTGGCTTTTTCTGGGCGGTACATAGAGCAACAGCGCATCCTCGGGCCAGCCTGCGGCAACGGCGATTTTACTTTCGAGGCTGGCCCTTTTTCCTTGGTTCTTCCTCAACGCAGTCAGAGTCTGATCTATTCGGCGCTCGATTTCTAGTTCTTCTTTACTGCCGGGTGTTAGTTCTCGATAAATGTTCTTGTCGATCGTAAAGCAAACCTTGTAAAGCTTACGTCGAACAAGAGACTGCAGGAGTGAAAGCCCACGCAGGCAACGGCGTACCTTTTCCGCATCTCCGGAGCGTCGCGCCCCAGCCAGCGTCTCCAATGCGAGGTCTTGAAGCCAGAGCAGGAGCGTTTCGTCACCAATCGTTGGATCCAGCAACATTGACGGAAAGCATTCCTTTCGCAGGGTTGCTGGATCGATCTCCCCGGACATTATGCGCTTCGTAAGGTCCGGTACTTGATCGACCTCGATCAGCCGGGCGTGAGGGCCGACCTCTTCTGGGTTTCCGATCAAAGCAAACACTTTGGCGAGCATCGCCGAAGCTGCGACCTTGGTTTTGTGGTAGTAAATAATCTCTGCAAACCTGAAGCGCTGCCTGACGAGTTCCACAACGCCAGTGCATGTATCCAATCGAGGTTTGCCGTGCCTGTCCTCGAGCGCCAACGCCATTCGGAAAAGACCTTGAGCGTCTTTCGCGACAAAGAACCGCGACGCCACTCGATTGTCCCGCAGGACATCCAGCCCAACATTAATCGCGTCGCGACGAAGGTAATCGAGGTAGTCTGCGCAGATCGTATTTCCGACGATATCTGCCATGTACGGGAAATAGGTCTTGCTATCTGTCCCCGCTAAAGCCGCCTTGAGCATCTTGACGAAGGGCATCGCGACTTCGTCAGAGGCCTCGATGATATCTTTGAATGTGCGCCGTTCGCCGTCCTTGCCGCTCTCTTTGTGCAAGCAGATGAGCATAACCGTCTGCCAAGCTTTCTCGCCGCTGATCCCAAGGGCGTCGAAAGACTCGGGGAGCAACTCTCCACGCCTGAAGACCGCACGTATCTCTGCGTCTTCCCCCGGGGAAATTTCGTGCCAGAGATGAGGTATGCGTTTTGAAGCGAAGTTGTCATGCTTGACGTAGATTCCGTCAAACTCATCCTCCAGCGTATGGCCGAGAGGCACATGCCCAACGTCATGCAGGAGGGCAGCCCACCGTACTAGGTGACGGAGAACGTCCCAACGGTCGTCACGCAAGCCGCTCCTGCTTCCGACTGGTAAGAACTCCTCGGGGTCGACGGCACCGAGCGGAAGGTCGCCTTCTTGATAGTTCTGCCGCAGGAAATCGACTAGTTGGCTTGCCGCGTGAGACGCCCCCATTACATGGCTCAGGCGCGTGTGAGTGCCGCCCCGGAATACGAGATGCGCGTAGCCGAGCTGATATATCCTGCCGAGGCGCTGAAGCGGTGCGGTGTTAAGCAACGCCACAGCGAGGGAATCGAAGCGGACGTCGCCGTGGACTTGGTCCCGATGTGTTATAGCCTTCATTTACATTCTCCAAAGGCTCACCGCTCAGAGTATAACGCTATGCCGGGCGACGGCCCAGGCTTTAATCCCGCGCTGCTAAGGACAAGACGCGGCGGTTCCGGTTGGCGATTCTGGCACGCCTCTTGTTGCTACTGCACTCCAGCGAGTGGGGCTAAGGCTGGAACCGGCCAAGGTTTCGACCGAAGTGATGCTCATCGACCGGCTGGAGGCCCTCCCCAAAATCAGCCCCTCTCTCGCCGGAAGATCTGCGCCGGACGTCCGGTTATGGGAAGTTGAGCCTTACGGTAATCCACACTTCTGTAGTTCTGTTCTGACCCGCTATTCCTGCCGGGAATAGCTCTCGCCCGAGAATTCATTGGACAAATCCAGCGCCTGGAATCAAGTTGGTTAACATGCAGCGGCGGTTGAAGTGTGAAGTTCCGTCGCTGATGTAGCGGACAACACCAGCCAGGAGTCCCTTCGTAATGCGACCCGAAACACAGGAAAGGAAATCCGTCCAGCCGGCCTCCGAACTGCATTCCGTTGCTCTGGAAAGGCACTACTCCGTACCTGAGATTGCGGAGCTTTGGGCGATGAGCGAAAAATCAGTTCGCCGACTTTTCGCTGGAGAGCATGGCGTTCTCGAATGGGGAACCCATGAGAGTGCAAGAAAACGAGGCTACCTAAACCTACGCATTCCTGAGAGCGTTTTGATTCGAGTACACCAACGTCGGCAGCGAGCGAGCTGAGTTGCGCGCTTGCTTCGGCTTTGCCGCCTTCGGTTCTTCAAGCAGTTGCCAGGCGTTACGAACACTCGATACGAGCTGTTCTTGTCGAGCTTTTACCCAGGGAGCGTAGTGCTTCTCCGTGATCTTCACGCTCTTATGTCCCAGCAATATGGAGACCTGATCGATCGGGACGCCAGCCAGCAACATTTCCACTGCAAAGGTATCGCGGAACATGTGGGGGAAGCAGCGCTTTGTCGATCCATCTGGCTTCTCAAGGCCAGCGAGCGCAAAAAGGCGGCGGAAGCTGCGCTGCCAGTCGGCGACCGCCGATTTTGGCAGTCCATTCCCAGTCCAGAAAAAGTAACGAGGATTTGGCTTGGGGCCATCTGGAATGTTGCGCAGTTCCTCAGCTACTTGCGGAGGCAAAGGAACGTAAACCGGCGTTCCGGTCTTCGCCTGATAGAGCATCAGATTGTCACCGATGAGGCGTGTCCTCTCAAGGGTGATTGCATCCCGGATACGCAAACCACTCCATCGCATCAGGAGCGTTAGCGTCCGAAGCCGAGTGCTGTTTGCGGACCCGGTCTCCCCGCGGTTTTCCCGGTACGCATACGTTGCGTCAACGATCTTGTCGAATTCCTTGCGCGTGAAGTAGTCCGTGGGCGTCTGATTGACAGTGATGCGGCCCAAGCCATTCGTCGGGTTCTGGGTAATCCATCCAGCACGAATGCAGAACCAGAAGAAGCCGGTGAGACGTTCTTGCTTCTTCTTCTTGGCGAGCGCTCCATCTTTCCACGTGGCACGGTATGCCTGGACAGCCCGCAGATCGAATTCACGAAGGAGTTTGTAGCCTTCAGCTTTGGACCACGCCAAGAGCTGTTTGCGGAAAATGATATTGAGCTTATAGAGAGTCGCCACTCCCAGTTCGCGGGCCTTGGCGTCCGCCAGATATTCGTTGACGGCCCTTTCGATAGTGACAGGTTCGTCCTTTTTTGCCGGCGCTGGAGTCGGATCTTCCGTCTCATCCATCCTGCGCGCTTTGGCGACGGCCCGCTCCCAGCTGCGGGTTTTCAGGCTGTGGCGGACGTATTTGTCGCCGACCATTCCTTCGACCCAAGTCGGGCAGGTGCAGCGCTTGTAATAGCGGTCTGTGCTCTTGCAGAGGGCGGGATTGTGACGACGGTAGACGGTAAGCATGCCGCCATCATCGTACAATTATCGTACAATTTGCAACATCAATTTTGTATACTATTGAAAATACAATAGTTAAGTATGGTGGAGGCGGCGGGAGTCGAACCCGCGTCCGAAAATGTTACTGGTCAAGAGCCTACATGCGTAGTCCGATTCATGCCCCAGGCATTACCCTGGGACGTTCGCGGTCCGCGCTCAGAACGGACAAGAAACGCGTTCCGCTAGCCTGATGATCTCATCCTCCCTACTCAGACGGGGCAGGGAAGACCAGCTCGCTGTGCGACGCTCTTTCACAGCCCACGAGCAAAGCCGTGGAGAGCGGCTGCCTAACTAATTAGGCTGCGTATGCCATCTGTTGATTGGCAATTATCATTTTGCACGCGATTACGGGTGTGTGCACCCCGGCATGCCTCTTGGCCGCAAGCATCTCCGTCGAAGCCGTGACGCCCCCATTTGGGATGGACCATGCAAAGAACTACTTCCAGACTAGGAGTTGGCCAGCCGGAAGTCAAACAGTTCATTAGAAGTCCGCAGTCGGAGCCGTTTATTCGCGCCGAGCAACAGGCCTGTCCAGCAGATCCTAGAGAAAAGGATTCACGATACGCACGCCATCAACCTCCCGCGCCTCCTGCATATTCTCCGAAAAGAGCACAGTGCATCCAGCCTGGTGCGCCGCGCGCAGAATCAGGGCATCCCAGAACGAGAATCCATGGAGCCGGTGCAGGTCAACAGCCGCCAGTATGTCCGCAACTCCTGGGGCCGCAACATCGAACTCGGCCAGCAATTCAATTTTTCGACGAGCCACGCGGGGATCGACGCTAAGTTTGCGAGTGACCGTGACGAAGTACTCCTGCAGAACCTGCATCGATACCACGCCAGTCCCCGCTCGCCGATGTTCGGCCACGAGTTCTACGGCCCGGCGCTGCTTCGCCGGCGCCGCCTTGTCGTCTGCATACACGAGCACGTTCGTATCGAAAAAACTACGAGCGCTCATGAATCTCGTTTCGATCAAACCGCCAACCGTGCGAATCGCCTTGCCCGGAGAGGCGTTTGAACTCTTCGATACTCTGCTCCGGATCATCACCACCGGCCAGTTTCTGAAGGTAGTCGCGGATCAGTTGATTCAAGCTCTTACCCAGTGCCTCGGCCTTCTTTCGGGCGCGGGCAACGGTCTGTTCGTCGACGGATAGGGTGACATTCATGAGCACAGTATACGTGTGCAAGTAATAAGTGTAAAGTGCCAGGACATATATATATCTCTTCCATTCTCTTCCTTCCTATGCTATCCTCATTTTGAAGAGATGTTCATGAAGAACGCCGACAAGATTCGATTGCATGGAAGAGAGAGATACGTTCAGCCCGCACGCGCCCGGAAACAGACCAGTTTTTCGATCAGAGCTGGCGACGTTATTCGGGAACTCAAACTCATAGACCAGATTCCCGCAGTTTGCAGCGCCCTGAAGACTCGCGAATTCCTTCAGGAAAACAACTTGCGGTTAGTCAACAAGACCGGCCCACCCTCCGGGAAGAGCACGACGGTCATCTACACCTACGAATTCCTCGATGCCCAGCCCTCGTCGGCTGGACAGGAGGATGCCTGGACCCAATTGCGTGGAGCGTTGAAAGATGTTTTTGCCGAACTGGGCGGAGGCGAAGCCTACTTGCGCAACGAACGGGACAATTTCTATACGCCAAGGGAGAAGGAGTGAGCCGGATCTATTGGGATTCGATACTGTTCATTTATTGGCTTGAGGACCATCCTTTGTTTGCGCAGAGAGTGGCGGCAATACATTCTCGAATGCAGGAGCGGAACGACGAATTGATCACGAGTACTTTCACTTTCGGAGAAGTGCTCGCAGGCGCCTATAGGCGAGGCGCCCAGCAACGGGCGGACGGGACTCGCAGCCAGTTGTTGAGCGTGGTCTCAGAACCGGTGCCAGTCACCGTCGAGGTTGCCGATCACTATGCGCGTATCAGGGGAACACTCGGGGTTGGCGCCGCCGATGCGATCCATCTTGCCTGCGCCGCATCGGCGGGCACCGATCTCTTCCTCACCAACGACAAACGGTTCACCGGCAAAGTGATTCCCGGAATTCAATTCATAGCCGGGCTGGACTCGGACATTATTTAACGCAGCTTATCTGCAGCCGGCGGGACTTAAACTGTGCTTTCCCGCCGGTCCAGTCCGTCACGATCGTCTTGCTGTTTCTATCGTCCCACTACGAACAAATGCCCGTCGTTCTGGCTATACACCTTGCCGTCATCGCCGATGGATAGTGGCGTATAGGCAGCTCCCAGGGCTTCCTTCAGGAAGATCTTCTGGTGGGGCGTCGTGAAGACTCCCTTGTGCCCCTGCGGCAGGGAGTAAACACGCCCGTCCTCGCTGGTGACATAGACCAGTCCCTTGGAATCGATTACCGGCGCGTTCACACACCATTCGTAACCGTTGGGGCGCTTCTTGTTGATGGTTGTGCTCTGGAAAGACCATTCGACGTTCAGGTTGGCATCGAGCTGGCTAACGTAATAAGGGCCAGGCGGGACGACAGCACAGACTGGGTTGTTAAAAAAGCAATACGCTTGCTGAGGGTAGTGATTGTCCTTGATCACGACCGAGTAGGTGCCGTCGTGCGTGTAAATGCCGGGAGTGGAGTCCCAGCCAAATGAGTAGGCATTAAGGTAGTTCCCGCTGGCGTCAAAATGGAAAATGTGACCGCGGCCATAGTCATAATTGTCGGTCGCGCCAAAAAGTACGGAGCCGTCGGGAAGCACGGTTGGTGTGGATGAAGAGAAGTCACTGGGAGAGCCGGAGCCATTGGCATTCGTCGTCGGATCAACGCCTACCGTAGTCCCATGGCGGCAGGAATTGGGCTCGTCAGTAACGCCCCGCTTAGCGATCGGCAAGATCACGCCACAGCCGTCGGACAAGCGCGTTTGGAGAGTAGAGTCCCACTTCGGGGTAAGGTCGGGGCTCACTGCGACCAGATAGGCAACCATATTGTCGAAGTGGGCCATGCTCACGGTGTAGATTGTGCCATCGGTCGCGACCGCCGGCGCCATATTCAAAGGTGGACGTTGCGAGCCGCACAGTTGAGTAGGAGGTACAGCGTTGCGGCTGGGTGGCCATGGCAGGGAAGCGCCTCCATCGCCGAGGTTGTTGAACGTGCCTGCGCAGTTGGTAGAGTTTCCGCGAGGCGCGTCGGGCACCAGCGTCTTGTAAGTGACGCTGCGAGCTTTGTCATCGGGCGTAACCTGTACCAGCCAGGCGTTCGCAACATCGTTCTCATTCCAGGGGTTGCCATCGAGGGTATTCAGCTTGATCACGTTGTAATAGAGGCGCCCCTGGTTGTCGGCGGTAAGGGGACTGGAAACGAACGTGTTGGTGGCGTCTTCGGACCTGCCGAACGGCTTAATCTGAACGACTGCTTTTCCGGTACCCTTGTCGACCTTCCAGATCGTGCCCGCCAGACCCGGAATGTAGAGATATCCATTCGCCAGGGCGGGATGAAAGACCGGCTCCCAGCCTAGCAAGCCCACGAAGCCAAACCGCAAGTCGGTAACACTGGGTTCAGGTTTCCAATCGGTCCAGAACTTCCAGGCAGGGACAGCTTTGCCGTTTTTCCAATCGTAGCGAACGACATTCCATTGCAGCTTGTTCCAAGCATTGGGCCCGCAGTGTTCTCCATAGATCCAGTTGCCGAGCGGCTTGCACGACGGATACTTTGCGCCGTCCTTCTTCATCATGTAAAAACTGTCGCCGTCGACGAGAGTAGCCTGGTAGTGCGCGCTCAAGACCGAATATCCATAGTATGGCTTATTCTCGGCTTTCTCCTGCTCGACGAAGTCGTCGTAGATAATGTCCTCGAGCTTGTTATTCAGCGGCTGAGCGGGAATGCGGACCATCCCCGTGTGCTGCGCGTTGCGGCCCCATTGGGACCAGAAGACGTTCTCCTTGCCGAAACCGGTCAGGAGCACGAGGGAGATTGCCACGAGTGAGAGGGTAGCGGCCAGGTGCAAACGGGTCATATCAGATCTCCGAAGTTTGAATCGCTAGGAGAGCGAATACAAGGCGAGCCATTGTAACCCGGTTTTCGGCCGGCAGAAAGCAAACATTCGTGCCAGGTGGAGGGAAGCTGGGACCCCCGCCGGCGACGAAACAGCACCGATCTCTGCATCAGTCTGACGATTTGGGCATCTGATGACGCATGGGGCTTGTAGAATGTGCGTTGACTTTGCATGATGGGCCGCGTCCAACGCTGTCAGGAGAGCTGCTGGTGAAATCGGAGTGTTTACCCTTTAACCAAATCCCGCATACCACACGGCTTTTCGCCGACTTCCTCTCGGATTACAGCAAAGTGCGGCAGTTTTATCCCAGGTCCCCCCATTTCAACGAATGGTTGAAGGATGCAACATCGGGTTTGGCGTATGACACCGAACGCCGGCAAGCTGTTTCTGCGATCCTTGAGCGCCAGAATCAATCCTGGGGCACTTCGCAGAGAGTCCTGGAGAACATCGCACGGCTACGTTCGGGCGCGTCGGTCGTAGTCACGGGCCAGCAGGTAGGGTTGTTTGGTGGTCCGTTGTTCTCCATTTTCAAGGCGCTGACTGCGGTTAAATTAGCTGAACAGGCGACTCAGGCCGGCGTGGATTGTGTGCCTGTGTTCTGGCTGGCCACGGAAGACCATGATCTCGCCGAGGTCAATCAGGTTTCCATTCCCGCCGCTGATGCTTCCCTTCAAAGGTCGACGGCGCCGGCTCAGGGCGTGCCCGACGCGCCAGTCGCGACCGTAACCTTCGGCCCGGAAATTCAACCCGTCGTCGAAGCGGCCACGGCGCTGTTGGGAGATTCTGAGGTTGCGGCTTTTCTGCGCGAAGCCTACCGTCCAGGTGAGAACTTCGGCAGTGCCTTTGCCCGCTTGTTTGCCCGCCTGTTTGCCGACTGGGGCGTGATCCTGCTGGATGCCTCGGATCCAGAACTCCATCGCATTGCCGAACCCATCTACCGCGGAGCGATCGAGCACGCGGCTGATCTGGATGACGCTTTACTTGCTCGCGGCCAGCAACTGGAAGCGGCTGGCTACCATCAGCAAGTCAAGGTTACGCCCTCGTCAACCCTGCTGTTCACACGCCGCAACGGGGCACGCGTCCCGGTTCACCGTCGGGTCAACGGAAACGGGCTTGCTGATTTTCTGGTGGAGGATGAGCGAATCTCGCAGGCGGAGCTGTTGGGTCGCATTGCGTCGGCACCGCACCAGTTCAGCCCCAACGTCTTGCTGCGGCCGGTGGTTCAGGATTATCTGCTGCCGACTCTGGCCTACACCGGCGGTGCTGCCGAGGTGGCGTACTTTGCCCAGGCGTCAGTTGTGTACCAGGCGCTCTTGGGCAGGGTCACTCCAGTCGTTCCGCGCTTCTCCGCAACGATCGTGGAAGCAAAGCCTCAATCCCTGCTGGATCGCTACGGACTCGGCCTGCATGACCTTTTCCAGGGCGCTGACTTGCTGCGTGAGCGTATGGCAGCCGATAAGTTCCCAGCAGAGCTGCGGTCGGCTTTCGACCACGCGGAGGTTTCTGTGCAGAAATCTCTGGGGGCAATCCGCGACGCACTCGCCCGCCTGGATAAGACTCTGGTGGATGCCGCAGATCATGCTGGATCGAAGATGCGTCACCAGCTTGACAGCTTGCGTTCCCGGGCCGCCCGGGCTGAATTGGGGCAAAACGAAATCCTTGCCCGCCACGCCGCATTGCTCACTAATTCGTTATATCCCAACAAAACTCTGCAGGAACGCGAGATTGCCGGGATCTATTTCGTCGCGCGGTACGGGCCCGAGCTCCTGCACACCCTCTACGACGCCATCCACACCGATTGCCTGGATCACCAGGTGATTTCACTGTAAGTGAACCAAAGCGTCATTCCTCGGCTAGCGAGGAATCTGCAGTTGCTTGGAGCCATCGAAAATGCAGATTCCTCGCGCTAAGTGCAGCGCTCGGAATGGCAATGTTCTTACTGAATCGCCTCGCAGTAGTGCACTTCTCACTAGGAATCTTCTACAGCTTGGTCTCTAACTCTTCCAGGGATTCGACGCGCGGCAGGCCGGATTCCCGGTACGCCCCGGCCACATCAAACAGCATGGCTTGCATGCCCGCTTGGGTTGCGCCCAGATAATCGACGGAATACACGTCGCCCACGTACAGGCTTTGCTCCGGAACGGTTTTCATTTCGCGCAGCGCGGCCTCGAAAATGGCGGGATGCGGCTTCTCGTACCCGACCACGCCCGAATCAATGATCGCGTCGAAACAATCGGCAATGCCGTGGCGTTCGAGAAGGGCGACGATTTGGCCATCGGCATTGGAAATTACGCCGAGCGGACAGCGCCGTCCAATCCGTTGCAGAATCTCTCGCGTGCCGGGGCGAATGTCGCCCCAGTTCGCGGAAATGCGCGTAGCCTTCAGCAGGGCATCGCGTAAAGCGTCATCCTGGACGCCAAGTTCTTCGAGCAGGTGCGAGTAAAAGATATACCAGAAGCTGTGATCCGCTTTGCCTTCCCGCATGATCGCGTCGAATTCCTTTTTTGTTCTGCGCTCGATGGCGTGGAGTTGATCGAGACTAGGCCTCAGATTTCGCTCCTGCAAGGGAGCCAGAATAATGCGCCGGTCAGGGAAGAGCAGAGTATTGCCGACGTCGAAGAAAATGGCTGCTAATGGCGAAGACATACTCCTTCATGATCGCACACCCACCAGACCGAATCGATTGAGGCCCGGCCTCTCCGCCCGTGCGGCGTACCAGGAAAGTGTGGACAAACGACAGCAAAAGCAAAAGGCCCCGATCTCTCGGAGCCAAGAATCCCTGTCATGGTGCAACCCAGTATCCGGCGACAGTCGTGCGATTGTCAATGGCTTTCGACTGGTTGCAACGGCAAACAGGTCACTTTGGTGTGGGGAGATTATCCCTGTGTTTTCTCCCCAAAGACTGCCCTCAAACCTGGGGCATGGACCCGGCGGGGATCAAACCCGAACCTTCACCATGACAGGGAGACGTGCTCTCATTTACACCACGGACCCCTGCCTCGAATTGTAGGGCAGCAAGAGATCGTTCGAAGGGAAAAACTAGGGGAAAGACTGCTGGAATCCCGGAACGGGAACGCAGCGCTTAGTCCATTTCTTCATCCCGCTTCTTGCCGTAGAGGAACGCCAAGCCGCCGCCCAGCGTCATGAATCCCACGGGAGGCGCCAGCAGCACCAGAACTCCACGGCTGATGGCGCGTTGCCCGTCTTTGGTGGTGCCGGCAGCCGTGCTATAGCACATGGCGCAGCCCTGGCCAAAAGCGGGACCAGCCCAGAGCACAGCCAACAACGCGAGCATGAACAATCGCAGCTTCATTTCACTCCCAGTTGAAGGATGCGCGCGGCATCCGCGAAGAAGACGCACATCAGGCAAAGGCAAGCGCACACCGCGACCATCATGACCCACTTCATGGCCGCGATCTCATATTTCAGGTGCATGAAGTACCCGATGATCATCGCAGACTTGATGATCGAAAGCACCATCAGCGCTTCCAGCATCGCCACCGGCTGAAAGACCTGCCTGTAGGCGAGAACCACCTCAACCGCGGTGAGCAGCAGCAGTACACCCCACACCCAGAAGTATTGACCCTTGCCTTCATCATGCGTTGTTGCGATCGTGTGCATCGTGAAGTTTTCTCCGGTTGCGATTCCTACTTCACCCGCGTCGACATCAAATACACCAGCGGGAAGATGAACATCCAGACCAAATCTACGAAGTGCCAGTACAAGCCCGCGATCTCCACATCGTGCGCGTCATAGACCTTGGGCTTAAGGATCAGGATCACGGCCGCAACCACGAGTCCCACGAGCAGCACATGAACTCCGATATGAAACACGTTGTCCGCCGGAGTGGCGAACCATACGATGGCCCAGATCGCCAGCAGAATCGGCAGAAATGCTTTGCGCAGGGAAACCACGCCGAGGTAGATCACGCCTATGGTGACATGCAGCATGTGCATTCCGGTCAGCGTGAAGAAAGTCCCGCCGAATTGCGGTACCGTCGCGGCCCAGGGATTCTTGAACGGCGTCATGCCCTCGGCGATCAGTTTGCTCCATTCCATCCCGTGCAGCACGACGAACGCCGAGCCGAACAGCATGGTGAACAGGATCCAGTTGCGCGTCCAGCTACGGTCGCCGCGCCGCGCCGCCAGCACGCCCAAAACCATGGTCAGCGAACTGGAAAGCAGACATCCCGTCATCACGGTGGCGTTCTGGATGCTTTCCTTGCCGAAAGGTGTGGGCCAATCGGGATTGGAAATTCGTCCGTAGCTGTAGGCAAACAGCAGCGCTCCGAAGGTCAGCGTGTCGGAGAGCAGGAACAGCCACATCCCGATCTTCTTAGAATAGGTGCCAAACAGGGATGGCTCGTAAACTTCTCCCACCCCGTGCTGCACCGCAACTTCGTGCATGGTCTAGGTCTCCTAAATGTTAATGTGGCAGGGACACTCCGGTCCGCGTCCCGACTACCGCACAAACCACAACAGCGCAAAAATGTAGATCCACAACAAGAGCATCAAATGCCAGTACCAAGCGGTTACATCCACCACGATGCGCCGCGCTTCCACCGGCTTCTGCAGCAGAGAGACGGCCACGGCATAGAACAGGACCAAAATACCTCCCGTAACGTGGACACCGTGCGCCGCTGTCAACAGATACACAAACGAACTGCTCGCGCTCGTCGCCAGATAGAAGCCACGGTCCGCCAACTCTCGCCAAGCCATCCACTGTCCCGCCAGGAAACCGATTCCCAGCACCATTGTGATTGGGAGCCAGGGAAAACCTCTGTCCTCGCCCAGAGAAATACCCGGAATCGAACGAACCGGAGCCAAGGCCGCCTGCCGGGTGATCTGCCGCCGCGCCAACTCCGCAGTGATGCTGCTTAGTAAAAGCAGCCCGGTGTTGACCAACAACAGAGCTAAGGGCAGGTTCACCGGAATCCAGTCGCGGACATACGTGTTCGTGCGTTCGTCTAGAGTAGGCAGTCCCTGGCGCACGACGTAAGCGCTGGTCAGCGAGACAAACAGCATGACGATGGGAGCGGTCGCGACCGCCAGGCCCAAACGGGCGCGCCGCAGACGCCGTCCATAGTCGGGGAATCCGTCACCCCGGTCGCCCTCGCCTCCGCCGCCGTAGGAAGGCGGCCGAACCGAACCGCCACCTTGCCCGGTCTTCGGGACCTTCATCGTAACTGGTGAACTAAAAGTCGCCATAGCATGTGTGGCGCGGACATTCCTGTCCGCGCGCTCGTCTAATGAGATGGCACGGCTGCCGGATCGGTTTGCATGATGTAATCCCGCGCCGCGCCCGGCACGCTGTACTCGTACGGCCCGTGATTGACTATCGGCGTATGCCCGCCGAAGTTGTCATGCGGAGGCGGCGTCGCCGTGGTCCATTCCAAAGTTGTTGCCTCCCACGGATTGTCGCTCGCCTTCGGTCCCTTGAACATGCTCCAGAACAAATTGATCACGAAGATCAATTGAGCCGCAACCGTGATAAATGCCGCATAGGTCATGAACGTGTTCAGCGGGATCAGATGGTGCAGGTAGGCAACTTCCGTGAGCTGCGAGTAGCGCCGCGGCTGGCCCGCCATCCCCAGATAATGCATCGGCATAAAGATGCAGTAAGTGCCGATGAGGGTGATCACAAAGTGAATTTTTCCTAGGGGTTCATTCATCATCCGGCCAAACATCTTGGGAAACCAATAGTAGGTTGCGCCAAAAATTCCAAAGATCGAGGCGACACCCATGATCAGGTGGAAGTGCCCGGGCACGTAAGCCGTGTCGTGCAAAGGAATATCGAGCACGGGTTGCGCCAGAAACGGGCCACTCAGGCCGCCGGAAACGAAAAGCGAAACGAAGCCAATCGCAAACAGCATTGGGGTGTGGAACCGGATGCGCGCATGCAAAAGCGTTCCTAACCAGTTAAAAGTCTTAATCGCGGAGGGCACGCCGATCGCCATGGTCATGATCGAGAAAGCGAATGCCGAATACGGGCTCATGCCGCTCATGAACATGTGATGGCCCCAGACCATGAATCCCAGGAACCCAATCGCCATGATCGCGTAGACCATCGCCCTGTAGCCGAAGATCGGCTTGCGCGCGAACGTCGAAAGCAATTGCGAAGCTACACCCATGCTGGGCAGGATCGCGATATAGACCTCAGGATGCCCGAAGAACCAGAACAGATGCTGCCACAACAGGGGCGAGCCGCCCTTATGGCCCATGACTTGCCCATTCACCACCACCAGCGGAACGTAAAAGCTGGTGCCGAGATTGCGGTCAAGCAGCAGCAGAATTCCCGCCGAGAGCAGAACGCCAAACGCCAGCAGCCCGAGGATTGCAGTGATGAACCAAGCCC
Source organism: uncultured Acidobacteriota bacterium (assembly GCA_963770485.1). GTDB lineage: Bacteria > Acidobacteriota > Terriglobia > Terriglobales > Acidobacteriaceae > CAVVEC01. The sequence continues at coordinate 280,673 of CAVYPX010000011.1, read as the reverse complement.
ATACCGTCAGGGGCATGCGGAACATCGTCATGCCCTTGGCGCGCATATCCAGGGTTGTGGTAATGAAGTTCAGCGCGCCCATCAGCGAAGCCACGCAAAAAATCGCGATGCTTGTTACCCACAAATCTGCCCCGAGTTGTTCACCTGGCCCTGAATTGGTCAGGGCACTTAGCGGTGCGTATCCCGTCCAGCCATGCAACGGAGCGCCTCCGGTCACGAAGAAAGCCGCAAGCATCACCACGAAAGCCACAAACGTGGTCCAGAACGAAAGCATATTCAGAACCGGGAAGGCCATGTCCGGCGCGCCGATTTGAATGGGCAGAAAGTAATTCCCGAACCCGCTCTGGGGCGCGGTGGTCAGCACGAAGAACACCATGATTGTGCCGTGCATGGTCACCAACTGCAGATAGGTCTCGGGCTTGATCTCGCCGATTAACGGCAGAATCGCCATTGGCCATATCAGGTGAGCGCGCATCAGCAGCGAGAGAAACATGCCGACGAACACCGCGATCAGCGCCAGAAAGTAGTACTGCAGTCCGATGACCTTGTGGTCCAGGCTGAAGACATACCTGCGGATAAATCCTTGAGGAGCTGCGTGCGCATGTACCGGAGCCGTAGTCGCCATTACTGTTTCTCTGCCTCCCGTGCTGCCAGCCATTTGTCAAAGTCTTCCTGACTCACAACGTGAACCATGCCGTGCATTTTGTAGTGACCCAGGCCGCAAAGCTCGGCGCACGCAATCTCGTATTCCCCAATTTCCGTCGGCGTGAAGTGCATGTGGATGGCAAGCCCGGGGACCGCATCCTGCTTGAAACGGAACGAAGGAACGAAGAAGCTGTGGATCACGTCCACTGCGCGCAAGGTAAGATCAACTTCGCGGTTTACGGGAAGATACATCGTTCCTGTGACCACGTCATCTTTGGAAGCGGCATCTGAAGGATCGAGGCCCACTGCCGCCTCGTTTCCCGCCGAGGGATCCATGAGCTTGGGATCCGTTCGCCCGTACTTTCCGTCCGCACCCGGATAGCGGAAGTACCAGGCAAACTGCATGCCCGTGACTTCCACGGGAACCGAACCTGCATGCGCCGGTTCAAAGCGTTCGCTGGCCCACACGTGGCTTCCCATCAGGTTCAAGCCAATAAAGAGGACCGCGGTGAGGGTCGTCCACAGCATCTCCAGCGTAGTGTTGCCGTGGGAGTAACGGACGGGTGCGGCGCCGGGGCGATCGCGATACTTCCAGACGAGCCAGCCCAGCGCGCCCTGCGCGGCCACAAACACAACTCCCATCAGCACATAGGTCAAGGCGAACTGGTGGTCAATCCAGGGCGCGGCGGTTGAGACGCCGTGCGGCAACCACCAGGTTTTTGCTGCGAAGAAGTAAGTGCTGAAGAAGGTAATTAGCCAGATGATCAGGAGCAGTGCCAGGCCCATCTACAAGACCTCCCCGGACGATGGTTTGAGCATTCTTGTGTCCCCATCAACAGAAAAGTGGTTGGCCCGGAGTCTATCACAGCCCTGTGTGATGTATGCAAGCCCCTGTAGTGATGTGAGGTCCGCGTGACCCCGGAACGTATGGCGACTTATTGACCTCTAACGGGCGAACTCCCGCAGAGGTTCGGTTGGTTCTAGGTCGCGATAGAATTCGAAACATGCCGAGAAAAACTCACGGACATGGGCACAATACAAGCTTCGTCCGCTTGCAGAAGAACTTCTGTTTCGCCTGCGGCAGGAACAATACCGAAGGCATGCGGCTGAAGTTCACCTATGATGAGGAGCGTGACTGCTTCGTGTGCCGCTTCCGGCTGGGCAAGCGTTACACCGGTCCGCCAGGACACGCTCATGGCGGAATCATCGCGACGATCCTCGATGAGGCGATGGGCAAGGTGAACAAGCTACGCCACGTGGTGGCCTTGACCTCACAGATCACGGTGGACTACCGGAAGCCGGTACCGCTGAACCGGCCCCTGCGCGTGGAGTCGCGCGAAGTCAGGGTCAAGGGACGGCAGCACATCAACATGGCCGAAATCCTCAATCAGAAAGATGAAGTGCTCGCCCGCAGCCGCGGACTGTTCATCTCAATTGATCCGCACAAGATGTTCGCCAAGTTCGTAGATCGATAGCAATGAAGAACACGTGGCCGGTGCAGGCGGCGCGTCAACCTGATGCATTGTCATTCCGAGCCGTTCGTAGCCGCGCACGCGGCGAGAACGTGCCGAGGGATCTGCAGTCGAAAAATACAGATCCCTCCATTCATTCGGATGACAATTTGTAGAGAGTTAGTGACTTATTCGCATTCCTCCAACGCCTTTGCCAGCCCCTCTACCCCTCGCCGCAATTCCCGCCCGTCTACCGCCGCAAAACCGAGCACCAGCCCGTTTTGCGGCGATCGGCCGTAGCCATACCGGCTCAGCGGGACCACTTCCACATCGTGCTGGGCCGCCGCCTGTGTCACACGCTCAGCGGAAATTCCGTGCTGCAACCATCCTACAGTTCGCAAGCCGGCTTCGACGTCGCCAATTTCGAGCAGACCGCTGAGATGCGCTCGCGCTGACTCGATAAGCACTGCCAACCGCTCGGCATACAACTGCCGCATTCTACGCACATGCCGCGCGAAATGCCCCTGGCGGATGAAATCGCAGAGAATGGCTTGATCGATCAAGGGCGGGTGATGCGTGCTGACCGAAGCCGCCGCGGCGAAGATGTCGACCATATCCGGTGGAACGACGACGTACCCCAATCTTAGAGACGGGAACAGCACCAGGCTGAAGCTGCCGGCGAAGATCACCACACTGGATTTGTCCAGGCCTTGCAACGCCGGAATCGGTCGGCCGGAATAGCGCTATTCACTGTCGTAATCGTCCTCGAAGATGATCGCTTGCGCCCGCCTCGCCCACTCCAGCAGCGACAAGCGGCGGCGCAGGCTCATGGTCACACCCAGAGGAAACTGGTGCCCCGGAGTTACGTAAACCATTCGCGGCCTGGGCCAGCGCTTGACTCCGGCTTCCAGATTCAGACCCTCTGCATCTACAGGCACCGAGCACACATCCCCACCCACGGATCGAAATGCCAAGGTTGCGCCCGGATAACCTGGCTCTTCCATCCAAACCTTGTCTCCCGGATCGAGCAGAAGATGTGCCGCGCGATTCAGCGCCTCCTGCACCCCGGAAATGATCAGCACCTGATCAGCGGAACACTTCACACCGCGCGAGGTATTCAGATATTCGGCGACAGCCTCGCGTAGCGGACGATAGCCCAGAGCTTCTCCCCCGGCCAGCAGGCTGGCCGGCACCCGGCGGAGCCGCCGTGACGCAACCTGCGCCCACAGAGCGGTAGGGAACTCATGGAGTGCCGGAAGGTTCCCGCGGAACGCGCGTATACGGCTGGAATCGGCGCGCCGCAGCGGTTGCAATCGGCGCGCATATGCGGAAAGCGCCAGCTTGAGACGGCGTTTGTTTGGCCTTGTCGCGGCCTTGGGCACGTGCAAGAGCTCATCGGGCAAAGTCTGGCTGATGTAGGTGCCCGACCCTACTTTGCCTTCCACGTAACCTTCCGACCGCAACTGCTCGAAGGCGGTTACGATCGTGGGACGCGAAAGCCCGTATTGTGCCGCCAGGTCACGAGTAGCCGGAAGCCGCGCCCCGGGCCGCAGATGCCCGGCCAGGATGGCTGAGCGCAATTCCTCGTACAGCCAGCGATAGAGCGGCGTTCCGGAACCGGGCTGACGAAGACTCAGCGGCAGTGTGCTGTGCTTCTTGGCCATTTTTTATTTTCCTCTGTGTTATCGGCGTCCTCAGTGGTTAATGAGTTTTACTCTTTCTCGCATAATGGTATGTATAGAATATATCAAAATGGATATATCATACTGACCACTTATTGGCTTATTCTGAGGTTAGCTTCTTAAGGAGATGGCATCATGTCCCAAAACAATGGCAATTCCACAAGCCTTCGTCTGAAAACCGGCCTCGCCGAAATGCTCAAGGGCGGCGTGATCATGGACGTCACCAACGTCGAGCAGGCTGTGATTGCTGAAAAGGCCGGCGCGGTTGCAGTCATGGCGCTGGAGCGCGTTCCGGCGCAGATTCGCGCCGAAGGCGGCGTGGCGCGCATGGCTTCACCGAAGAAGATTCGCGAGATCATGGCATCGGTTTCGATTCCAGTCATGGCCAAGTGCCGCATCGGGCACTTTGCCGAGGCCCAGATCCTGCAGGAGTTGGGCGTCGACTACATCGACGAATCCGAGGTGCTCACGCCTGCCGACGAAGCCCATCATGTGGACAAGCACGCCTTCAACGTTCCCTTTGTCTGCGGGGCGCGCAACCTCGGCGAAGCGCTGCGCCGCATTGCTGAAGGCGCGGCCATGATTCGCACCAAGGGTGAAGCCGGTACCGGCGACGTTGTCCATGCCGTAAAGCACATCCGGCAGATTGTGCAGGAAATGAAGATTCTCACCGTGCTCAGCGAGCAGGAACTCTACGCCAAGGCCAAAGAGCACGGCGCGCCGTACGAGCTGGTGAAGATGGTCGCCAAGGAAGGGAAGCTGCCGGTGCCGAATTTCTCTGCTGGAGGCATCGCCACTCCCGCCGACGCGTCGCTGGTCATGCAACTGGGCGCGGAAGCTGTGTTCGTGGGCTCAGGAATCTTCATGAAGGACTCGACGACTTTCGCCGACCCGGAAGAAGCAGCGAAGCGCGCCCGCGCCATCGTGCAAGCGGCAACTCATTATCAAGACCCTAAAGTATTACTTGAAGTCAGCGAGGATCTCGCAGGCGCCATGAAAGGCCTGGCCGTCGCCGCGCTGGACGAAGCCCACATGCTGCAGACTAGGGGTTGGTGACGTGTGCTAATCAGTCTAGATTCTCCTTTGAGACGGCCGCCGGTTACCCTTAATCCGACGCAGGCCCAGTTTCTTGACGGCGTCCGCGTAGCAATTGAAATGATCGACACCGCCTATGAGCACCTGGCGCAGCAGCTGCGAGGGATGTGCCCGATGCCACCAGCAGAGCGGAGAGCGACTATTCTCTTGCCATTGCTATGAAGCGTGGACCGAACAATACTCTCATCATCCCTGCCACAGCGCCGGGAAAGACGGCATGAGCCCGGCTGCTTCATTCGCCCCAGCCATTCGCGTTGTGATCAGGCGACCGCTTGCCTCCCGGAGTAAAATGACCTCATGACTTCTGAAGTGTCCGACATCCTAAAGAAAGCGCTGGCTCTGCCTCCCGAGGCACGCGCCGCGCTGGCGGGATCGCTTCTCGAAAGCCTCGACGAACACCCGCCCGATCCAGGGATCGAGGCAGCTTGGTCTGAGGAGATCAAGCGCCGCATCGAAGAAGTCGATTCCGGCAAAGTCCAACTGATTCCTTATGAGGAAGTGCGACGCCGCCTGATGGCCCGGCTGTCCGATGCCGGCAAATAAGCCATACCACTTTCATCCCGAGGCGTGGCAGGAAGTCGAATCTGCAAGCAATTGGTACCGCCAGCGAAACCCTGAAGCAAGCATTAGATTTCTGGCCGCGATTTACGAAGCGCTCGAAGATATCGCGCGCTGGCCGGGAACTTGGCCGGATCACCTGCACGGTACGCGAAAATTCGTTCTCCAGCGGTTTCCGTACGCTGTGATCTATCGAGAGAAAGAATCGACCGTTCAAGTCCTAGCCGTAGCTCACGGGCACCGCAGACCAGGATATTGGAAGGATCGCGCTGAAACGCAGAGATAATCTCCTCGGGTAACTTGACGCCTACGCTGCCTAACAAGATACGGAAATTGACGGATTGCTTACACCGCATGATTTTGCTGACGGCTCCGTGCGCCGGAGCCATTTCCATCCGCGAAGTGCATCCTGCCGCCATCCGTTACAATCCAATGAACCCATGGCGGCCCGAGGTGACGCACGGATGGAGGCGTCCGCACGCATGAGAATCGGTGTCCTAGCCCTGCAGGGCGATTTCGACGCGCACCGCAAACGGCTCGAAGAGCTGGGCGCCGAAGTTGTGCTCGTCAGGAAACCCGAACAACTCGACGAAATCGACGGACTCGTGATCCCCGGCGGCGAATCCAGCACATTCCTCAAATTGCTCGGCAAAGCCGGATTCGAAAAGCTAAAGGAGTTCGTCCGGGTAAAGCCGACGTTCGGCACGTGCGCCGGAGCGATCCTTCTAGCTAACGAGGTCGAAAATCCGAAACAGAAAGGACTCGGCGTACTCGACATCAGCATTCGCCGCAACGCCTATGGCCGCCAGATCGACAGCTCCATCCGTGAAGGGAGATTCCGCGGTGAGCCAGTTGAAATGGTCTTCATTCGCGCCCCTAAAATCGAACACGTCGGCCCCGGCGTCGAAGTCATCGCCACCGAACGCGACGATCCCGTTGCGGTCCGGCAGGGAAGAGTGATGGCCGCGACCTTCCATCCCGAGCTGTCCGAAGACACCCGAGTCCACCGAGCCTTCCTGGATCTCGTGGACAACGGCTCACAACACTAGAACTGGTCTCACAAACCGTTTGAGAGCGAAGGTGGTGTCCCCCTCAGGGGCTGAAGCCCCAAGTTTTTCGGGGCCTGAGCGGCACGGCTAGAGAACCGTGCCATTTTAAAACGATTTGTAAGACGAGTGCTAGCGATCTGCGCCCAACTGAGCCTTCAGGAAATCGAAGGTTTGCCGGATGATTTCGCGTGACACATCGGTATTGTCCTCAATGTCAAAACCGTGATGTCCCTGGGGATCGTTGCTCAATGTGAGCCTCACGTTCTTGGTCAGCGCCACGAGAATGAAGCGATCCACGGAATCTGTGATGTTCGGCATATCCTGGCCCATGCGTGCAATGAACATTGGAGCAATCGGTTTTTCGCTGATCTCCAACTGATGCAGCGGAGAAAGGTCCAACAAAGCCTGGTCTGGCAAGGCTCCGCGTGACTCTTTCGCGGTATGCTGCAGATCGAGCAGCGAGTAATACGAAATGATGCAGCGAATGTAAGGCTGCGGGTCACGAATGGCCAGACTCAGCAGCGGGCCGCCCCCGGAGAATGACCACAACGCGATCCGGTCTTTGTCGACTCCAAGGGAAACAGCATTGTTGCGGACGTAAACGATGACGTCCGCCAAGTCGCTGGTCGAGTTCTCAAGGCTTTCCCAGCTTTCATACAAGCGATGGTTGAAGGTCACCCCGACGAAGCCGGAGGCCGCGGCCACTCGGCCGTAGGACTGAAAAACGTTCCAGTCGGTGGGCTGGGTCTTGAGATTGGGCGGCAGGAACCCGCCGTGAATGAAAATAATCGCTGGCAGTTTCGTGTTTTTGCCCGGGTCGGTGGACCGGTAAGCGTCCATCTTGAGGTCCCTCGATCCCGCCCGTTTGTAGACAGCACTTTGCACTTGCACCTTGTCCATCCCAGGAACGGTGTACACCAGTGGCTTTGCCGCAACATCCTTCACCCACGGTGGGTCCGCCAGTGCAGCGTCTTGCTGCGATTGTTGCCCAAGCGTTATGTGGACTATGAAAAGCAAGGTGATGCTGGCAAGGAGCGCAGCCTTCATGTGATTCGACCTCCTGGTTTATGAGGAGTTGGACGAAATCGCGATAAAAAGGACTCACGGCAGCCGTGATGGTTCCACATGGCTGAAGATCGAGAACATTGCAGGATTATGGAGCGACTCTCCGAGTTCAAGTCGCTTACTTCGCTGCCTTGCGTCGCGGTTTTTGTTTCGCCGAAATGGATCGAATGATGACTTTCCTGCCGCCGCTTGCGGCGAAAGGCGTCTTGGCTTGAGCTTCGGCAGCGTCGATCAGCGCTTTGACTTCGGGACGGCTCAAGGTTCTTGCCGACTCCAGCCGGATAAAGCGATTTTGACTGCCTGAGCCGAGCAGGATTTTGTGTGGATCGGGAAGCGTAGCGCCGCGGTAGAAGGCGAGCCCCACTCCGTGTGCCGCGGCAGCAATTGAGACGATGCTGTCCGAGGGGCGTTCGGTCGCAGAGTAACCAATCACAAGGCTGCCTTCATTAGATTTCCAGCGTGTGCTCTCAACAGCGTACCAATAGTGCGAAGCGGTAGCCATTTTACTCCAAGGCCAATCGCATATAACGTAAGCCAAGACTTTTCCCTTGACACGGCATAATGTGTAACCATATAGTTACATATTATGCGTCACCGTTCGGTTACATATTCCCCGGAGGCGGCTTTCAGCGCGCTCGCCGATCCCACTCGCCGCGCCGTGCTTGATCTGCTGCGGCAGGGAAGCCAGCCAGCCGGCAAGATTGCGCAGGCCTTTCCGGTGTCGCGCCCGGCGATTTCCAAACATCTGCGCTTGCTGCGCCGGGCGCATCTGGTAGAGGAACGGCGCGAGGGCCGGCACAGGTTTTACCAACTCAATCCAGGACCACTGAAAGCTGTCGATGCGTGGCTGGAACAGTATCGCGTCTTCTGGCGCGCCAATCTAGCCGGGCTGAAAACGTTCGTGGAAGCGGAATATGCTACGGACAAAACCGAGCCCCGAGGAAGGAACAAATAACTGGTTCACCTAAGGAGGAACAATGCCGCAGATCACCTACAAACTGACCATCAACGCCACCCCAAAGCAGGTTTTCCAGGCGCTCATTGACCCGAAGGACATCGCGGGCTGGTGGACTCCCGACTGCACCACCGATCAAAAAGCCGGCGGCTTCATCAACCTTGAGTTCAAAGGCCGGAACGGCCAGCTGGACGGTTTCTCCCGCATGCGCATCGAGGAGCTGGTTCCCGGCCAACTGGTGGAGTGGAAGTGCATAGACCAGAATTATGGCGGCATCAACGATTGGATCGGAACTACCGTCCGCTTCCGCCTCTCGGAGAACAGCCAAGGGGGAACTGATCTGGACTTTGCTCACGTCAACTGGAAGAGCACGGAGGGCTCTTATCACCGCTGCACGGGTGGGTGGGAGCACGTGCTCCAGATCAGCCTGAAGAACTACCTGGAGACGGGCAAAGGGGAACCGTATCTGGTTGCGGTCGAGAGGGAAGCGGCGCTGAAGGCCGGATAGCGCGACTATTTTTGCTGATCGTTCACGACAAAATGCAGGAGGAATTGAAAATGAAATCCTTTCGTGTTGCAATTTCGGCGCTGTTACTGTTGATCGCGACTGCGGCTGTCGCCGATTCAAACTCTCAGAAGACTTTCGACACTCTGAAAACCCTGGCCGGCTCCTGGGAAGGAAAGGCAATGGAAGGCCGGCCTGTGCAGGTTTCGTTCCGCGTGACCTCCGGAGGTTCGGCGCTCATGAGCGAGATCCTGGGCGAAGAAGACATGGTTTCGATGTTTCATATGGACGGCGACCGCCTGCTGATGACCCACTATTGCGCTGTGGGAAATCAGCCGCGCATGGTGGGTACGGTGTCACCGGACGGAAAGGTGGTGACATTTGACTTTCTGGATGCCACTAATGTGATCAGCTCGCAACCCGGACACATGCAGCACGCCGTCTTTACCATGATCGATGCCGACCATCACACCGAGGACTGGACTTTCATGAACCAGGATGGAAAGCAGCAACAGCACGAGCATTTCGATTTGCAACGGAAGAAGTGAGCGGTGAAATCGCGCAGAGGCGGGCGTGCTGTCCGTTTGGCCGGACGCCCGGTCTTTATCTTAAAGCGGACGAAAAGTTTCAGGAGCGCCTGATGGCAAACCCAGTGCCGAACCCGGATCAAGACGCAATCATCGCCGAAATTGAAATCGCAGCGCCGCCCGAGCGAGTATTCCAGGCGCTCACCGACCCCAAGCAGCTACTGCGCTGGTGGAGCGATGAAGCCTGCCGCGCGGGGCTATGGGAGTTCGAGGCGCGGCGCGGGGGCCGCTGGCGCTTCAAAACCGCACACAGCGGCAAAGCCATTAACGGGGTCACGGACTTCGAGGCAAGTGGAGAGATTCTCGAGTTCGATCCGCCGCGCCTGATGGCCTACACCTGGATTGCCAACTGGCACGACGATCGCGCGCAGCGCACTGTGGTCCGCTGGGAGCTTACTCCAAGCGGCGGCGGCACCAAAGTGAAAGTCACGCACAGCGGGCTCGCGAAGCTTCCGATCGCGCGCAAGGATTACAGCGGTGGCTGGCCGGGCGTGGTCGAAAAGCTCAAGAAGTTTGTCGAGAAAGCACAATGAGGCAGATCCCGGCGACGGCCACGTTTTGGTTTTCCTGGAGGTCGGAAGAGGCTCTTTCAGCAGCCCTCTATGGCGTTCGTAGGCGCTTGGCCACTTCGCTTCCGAGTTGCTGGAAATGCCCTAAGTCCCAAGTATAGATAACCTCGACTCTCGCCTTCAGAGCGCAATGCGCGAGTAATGCATCGTAGATTGTTCCTCCGACGATTCCCGTTGCAGCCGAGTTCGCGATTGCTGTCCAGTATTCCGCGCCATCGAGCGAGATGAAGGTCAGCCGCTCTGCCATATTCTCCAGGAAGAGCATAGCCTCCGTCGCGCTGGCGCGATGCTTGCCGGGAAGGCGGGTCAGGGTGGAGTAAACTTCTGCCAGACTATGCGCGGCGCAACTGGCGTGTTTCTTGTCCGCTCGCAAGAAGACTGCCAGGCTGGCCTCGTGATGAGGGTGTTCGTCAACAAAGGCAGGAACCAGGACGGAAGTGTCGAAAAAACACCTCATTTGTTCTTGCCAAAGAAACGCTGTTCGCGGTCGCGGCGTACTTGGCGGATCGTTTTCTCGACGATGTCAGCGGGTAGAGGCGCTCCGCCATGCAACACCCAGACGCCTTGTTTCTTGTAGACGCGCCCGCTCCCCGGTGCCGGGCGCAGGATGATACGCTCTTCGGAACTCTCCAGCTCCAGAGAATCGCCGGGATTCAACTGCAACTCGTCCCGCACCGGCTTGGGCAGCACTACCCTCCCAGCTTTGTCAATCGTGAGGGTGGTAATCATAACGGCATTTTACCATAAGACATGCCATTTCGTTTCCCGTGGAGGGCGACAAATGTGGTGCCGAAGATTCTGTAGATATCGTCGTCAAACAGAAGGCTAAAGCGCGCCCAGCCACTTTACGGGAAGGTGTGCGGCCATGGCGTTGGCCAGGCGTTCGTCCGCGGTGACAAGCTGCGCCTTAGAGGTTACCGCCAAAGCGACATACAGCGCATCATACACAGTACGCCGGAACGCCGTCGCAATGGTGAAAGCTTCTTCCAGCAAGAAGCAGGAGGAAATAGTGGGGAAGTTGCGCTCGCGCATAGCGACCAGCGCCGTCTCAGCCGAGGCTTGCTGCACTCTTCCCGAGCGTACGGCCTTCCACAGGACATTGCCAAGCTCGGCCCAAAACAGGTCCGGGACCAGGAAGCGAACCTGGGCGGCGGCATAACGCTTCAGCAGCTCAAGAGCTTCTTGAGTAAGAGTCTCCCCGCTTGCTGGAAGGACCCACTTGGCGGCGACGCTGGCGTCGATTACATAAGTGCTCACCGCTCGCGATCCTCGCGTTGCATTTGCTCGCTGGCAGGGAACAGGCCCGCAGAGCGAGGGCCGCGGGCGCGCAGGCGCTGCGCCTGGCGAAGGAATTGTCGCCTGGCCTTCCGTTCAGAGGAAGTAACAACGTTTTCTTCAAGCAGCGAGACGACTTCACCGGCGATCGATTTGCGATGTTGTCGAGCCCGCTCGCGAAGCGCTTCGTACAAATCATCGGGGACATTCTCAACGTAAAGAGTTGCCATAGGTAGACTCTAGCAATAGTCTAGCATATACCTAGAAGTGATCGTTGTGTCTCGTTTATCCCAAATTCCACCTTAGGTCCCTAAACCCAAATGTTTGTTTTACCGAGAATTGACAGCACCGCTTCGGTGCACAACAATGGCAGCAACACTCATTCACGAATGGAGAGGAACTCATGCCGGAAGAAGGCGAACAGATAGCAGAAGTCCACACCGAAGCGGGAGGAAGCGCCGGCAAATGGATCCTGCTGCTTCTCGCGGCGATGTATGTGGCGGGCTCACTTTATTTTCTTTTCAACTTGCGCTCGCGCATCGACCAGCTCAGCAAAGATCAGATGGGCAGCAATGTGCAGGTCGCCGAACTTACCAAACGCATGCGCTCCGCCGAGGCTGACTCTGAAACCCTGGCCACGCAGCTCGGCATGACCAAGAAGGAGCTGGCTGCTCGTTCCGCCGAATTGCAACGCGAGCAGCGCGCCGCCGAAGAACGCCTCACCGAGGAGCAAAAGCGCCAGATCAGCCAGGTGAGCGGAGAAGTAGCCAATGTGAAAACCGATGTGGGCGGAGTCAAGACTGATGTTGCTTCGACGAAGTCCGAACTGGCGGCCGCGGAAGCCAAGCTGCAGAGCGCTATCGGAGATTTGGGGGTGCAGAGCGGCCTGATCGCCAACACGCGCGGCGATCTTGAGATCCTCAAACACAAGGGCGACCGCAATTACTATGAGTTTACTTTGGTCAAAGGCGCCGGGCCGCAACCCGTTTCGACGGTAAGCTTGCAGCTCAAGAAGACGGACCCGAAAAAAGGGAAATTTACGATCACTGTGACCGCCGATGACAAGGCCATCGAAAAGAAAGACCGCAACATCAGCGAGCCCATTCAGTTCTACACCGGCCGCGACCATCTGCTCTATGAGTTGGTGGTCTGGTCGGTCGACAAGAAAAAGGCGGTGGGCTATCTGAGCACGCCCAAGAATGCCCCCGTGCCAGTGACGCCGGGCGAATAATCCCACATGGTTCCGAGCGCACACGTTCTCCTCGAAGTGGCTCTGCGGACGGCGGTGGTCTACGGTGTCGTCCTCGCCGGGGTTCGCCTGAGTGGCAAGCGCGAAGTTGGCCAGATGACGCCCTTCGACCTGACGCTTCTGCTGCTAATCAGCAATGCGGTGCAAAACGCCATGACTGGCCCCGACACGTCGCTTCTGGGCGGCGTGGTCGCGGCCTCCACTCTGCTGCTGTTGAACTACCTTATCGCCGAAGTTTCCGGCGGCAATCGGCGCTTTCGCAAGTTTGTCCAGGGCCAGCCCAGCTTGTTGGTCCACGATGGGGAGGTCATCACCTCTCACATGGCGAAAGAACACGTCAGCATGGATGAGTTACATCGCGCTCTGCGGGAGCATGGAATTTCGAGTTGTAAAGACGTGGCCCTGGCGGTGCTTGAGGTGGATGGCTCCATCAGTTGCCTGAAGTACGATGAAATAAAACCCACCGCCAATTCTCATCTCGCGCGCCGGAAATACCTGCAGAAACACCAGTGACCTCTCTTGTAGTCATCCCGAGCGCTCTTGCCGAGACCGAAGGTCGAGCCCCGAGCGAAGCCGAGGGGGAGGGATCTGCAGCTCTTCACCGTTCACGGCAAACTGCAGATTCCTCGTCGCTCTTGCTCCTCGGAATGACAAGACTCTAGGGCACGGGAGAGCTCACTTCGTCAGCACCAGCGGCACCGGTTGATCGTAGGGCTGGATGGTCACTTTGAGCGATTTGCGGTTGTTGAAAGCATCCATAGCCACCGGAAAAATTACGATAATGGTGCCGGCGGCGCTTCCGCCCGGATTGATTCTTTCCTCGCGCTCCAAGGGGGCGAGCGCATGTTGCTTCAGAGAGGGTAAGCCCTGAAAATAACGGTCGAAATCCGCAGGGGACGCAGCGTCGTCGCTGAAGGTGCCGCTGCCTGTGTCCAGATCAGCCTGAATGGTATGAATCCAGTATGGCTTTGTGCCCTGGTTGTGGAGGCTCACATTGATCGCGAGCATCACTGAATTCTGCCCGGGCACTTCGACTGATACCACGTCATCAATCGACCCCGTGGTCGCCGAATGCGGCCGCTGCACGAAGCTAGCGATGAGCGCGATGACGGCAATGACGGCGACACCTATGAGAACGATTTTGACCGGGGGCAAGTTCTTCTTGGCGGTACCAAATTCCTCGCCGATTCGGAAATCAGTGGGCGACGCGGGTGGCGTCGATGTCGCGGCGGCACTCGGCGGTAAGGGCGACGGAGACGGTGTGTCTTCAGGCATGGCGGCCTCGACCTCCAGTGATTCTAACCGCTGAAGCAAGAAAAAATCCGTTTGGTGCATGGAATGTGAAGCTGACAGAATCAGACGTTGCAAGCAACGCCTCAACCGTAACCCTGTAGCGACGGCCGTTACTGCGTCTGAGCCTCACCCTCACACGTGTTTCATCGCCTTGGCAAACTTCTGCACGGGCAACGTGTTGAGCACATCCTCTTTCGTCAGCCATGCCCGCCGTGCCTGCAGAACGCCAAAGCGGATTTTGTCGAGATGCGAGATGTGGTGAGAATCCGTGTTGATCACAATCTTCACTCCATACTGCTTGGCCAGGCGGAGGTGGCGATCACACAGATCCAGCCGGTCAGGATAAGCGTTTAGCTCCATCGCAACTTTGCGTTGCGCCGCCGCCTTCAAGACCGCATCCACGTCGAACTGATAAGCGTCGCGCCGGAGCAACAACCGACCCGTGGGATGGCCGATCAACGAGGTATTCGGATTCTCCACCGCCTTGAGCAGCCGGTCCGTCATCTCCGCGGAATTCTGGTTGAAATGAGAATGCACGCTGGCGATGACCAGATCCATCTGCTCCAGCACAGAGTCGGAGAGATCGAGCGTGCCATCGGCCAGAATGTCAACTTCAATTCCGGCAAATATCTTGATGCCGTCGATCTGTTCATCAGCCTTGCGAATACGCTGGATGTGCTCCACGGCACGCTTGTCATCCAGTCCATTGGCGAAGGCCAGATTCTTCGAGTGGTCAGTGATCGCCATGTATTTGTAGCCGTGGGCGCGCGCAGCCTCGGCCATTTCTTCGATCGTGTTCCGGCCATCGGTTTCGACGGTATGCATATGCACGTCACCCTGCAAGTCGGCCTGCGAGATCAGAGCGGGCAGCGTGTGCTGCTCGGCGGCGTCAATCTCACCCAGGTTCTCGCGCAGTTCGGGTGGAATGTAGTCCAACTTGAGCTTGGCGTAGATTTCTTCTTCGGTTTTGCCCGCCACTACTTTCTCGTTTTCCAGCTTGGCCAGGCTGTATTCGCTTAAGGTGTATCCCATCTTGAGGGCGCGCTGGCGCAGAGCCACGTTGTGGGCCTTGCTTCCGGTGAAGTACTGCATGGCAGCGCCGAAGGAATCAGGCGAAAGGAAGCGCACATCCACCTGCATGCCGCCGCGCATACGAAAGCTGACTTTGTTCTCGCCGCGGGCGATGATCTCCATCAAACCCGGCAGCTTGACGATGTGATCGATCAGCTTTTCCCGCGCCTGGTCGTCGCAGCAGGCCTTGCCGGTCACTAAGATATCGAGATCGCCCACCGTCTCGCGCCCGCGGCGCAGGGAGCCCGCGGGAGTGACCTTTTCAACCCCGGGATAATCGCGCAGGTGCTCGATGATCTTTTCGGCCTGAGTTTCCGCGGCGTCGAGCAGAAAACGCCCGGCAATGCGCTGGTAGTCCTCAAGCGCCTTGAGCAGTTTCTGTTCCTGCTTTTCACCCATGCGGGGGAGTTCACGTATCTTGCCCTCGCGGGCCAACTTCTGCACGCCCTCGACATCGCAGACTTTGTGGGCGCTCCAGATCAGAGCAATAGTCTTCGGGCCAAGCCCCTGAACCTTCAGCAGATCGAGCATCGAAGGGCGGTATTTTTTCAGCAACTCGGCATGAACTGACAGCCGTCCTTCCTTAAACAGTTCCTGGAAGTTCGCCAGCATTCCCTTGCCAATTCCGGGGATTTCGAGAAGTTTCTTCGGCTCGCTGATCAGCTCTGAAATCTGCTGCGGCATCGCTTCGACGGCTTGAGCGGCATTGCGATAGGAGCGGATTCGGAATGAATCCTGCGCGTCAATTTCGAGCAGGTCCGCGGTTTCGTAGAGAATGCCCGCGATGGCCTTGTTGTCCATGTGGAATCAAGTTTAGACGGATCCAGCTTAAACAAGATTGGGCCGGAGAGAAAGCCTGGAGCTTTTCAAACCAGGCAAGAAACACTTTTGTGCGGCTCAGTCAAAGCAGACAACAGATGTCAACATCAACGAACGGGCAGTCCTCGAGCGGGCGCCGCGACTGCGGATCGGCCCCGCCACCACTTAAAGTCACTCTTCAAGAAGGTTTCGTAACGTTAGCGGCTTGCGGACCCTTGGGACCTTCTGTGATCTCGAACTCTACCTGATCACCTTCCTGCAGACTTTTGTATCCTCCGGAAGTAATTGCGCTGTAGTGGACAAATACGTCCGCGCCGTTTTCCCTTCCGATAAAGCCATAACCCTTGGCGTTGTTAAACCACTTCACCGTACCTTTCAAACGTTCCACGTACGCCCCCCGGGCACGTCCTTTTCTGCTCCGAGGTCGTGCCCCCCGATTTGCTGTCATTTTGCTGCTACCGGCAAGGGCTGTCAAGGGAGTACGTCACAGCGAAGACGGGTCAGCGGCCCACTTGGCAGCCGCGTTGCTGGCTGAGCCAGAGTACCCCTGAGATGGTCTTGCCGTCCTGGATGTTGCCGCGCATCACCATCCGGACTGCGGCGCTGAGCGGAAAAAATCGAAGTTCAATCACCTCGTCTTCTTCCGGCTGCGCAGTTCCAGGCTTCAAGCCCCGCGCCAGGTAAATCGACATGGTTTCGGCAACGAAGCCCGGACTGGCATAAAACCTCAAAATGCGCTTCCAGCGCGCGGCGGTGTAGCCAGTTTCCTCCAGCAGCTCCCGCTTGGCCGCTACCAGCTCACGTTCGCCTTTATCGATGCGGCCCGCGCACAGCTCCCACAGAAACTGCTGGGCGGCGTGGCGGTATTGGCGGACCAGTAAGACGCGGGGCTCAGGCCGGCTCTCCTCCACCGCGAGAATAACCACCGAGCCGGTGTGACGCACGATGTCACGGCGGCCGCGTACCCCGGTGGGTTCCAGCACCTGGTCGGTGGTGACCCAAAAGGCAGGTCCGCGAAAAGTCTCACGGGAGGAGAGTACACGGGCTTTGTTCTTACTGCGAGACAATTTAGGCATACAAACACTATAAGCGACGGCGGAAAAAGCTCCCAGAGCGGGTCGGCGGTGGCGAGGACCTCGAACCCGCTTTTGCGGCCAGCACGAGATCGCTGATATGCTGCCCGCCATGGCCGCGAAGCAGGAAATTGCGATTGTGGGTCCGGGGAGACTGGGCACCGCGCTGGCCGTGGAGTTGCAGCAGGCGGGGTACAAGATCTCCGAAATTATTTCGCGAAACACTGCCGCATCGCGACGGAAGGCCCGCGCCTTGGCCCGGCAGGTTGGTGCGAGAGCGTTTGCCTATACCAATGCGCCTCTCAATGCAGAAGTCATGTGGTTCTGTGTGCCCGACCGGGAAATTGCCACCACAGCCCGCAATCTATCCTTGCGTACCAAGTGGGAAGGAAAAATCGCTTTCCACTCCAGCGGCGCGCTCGCCAGCGATGAACTGGACGTGCTCCGACAGCGCGGTGCCGCTGTAGCATCCCTGCACCCCATGATGACGTTTGTAAGCGGGTCTGTTCCGTCGCTGGAGGGCGTGCCATTTGCCGTGGAAGGCGAGGCACGGGCGGTACGGGTCGCAAAGCGAATTGCCAGAGATCTGGGTGGAGAAACGTTCACGATTCATCCGCGCAATAAGGCCGCATACCACGCCTGGGGCGGCTTTGTTTCTCCCCTGCTGGTGGCGTTGCTGGTGACCGCAGAACAAGTGGCGCGCGCCGCTGGGTTGTCGGCGGCGGATGCGCGGAAGAAGATGCTGCCCATCTTGAAGCAGACGCTCTCGAATTATGCCCGATTCGGGCCCGCGGGAGCGTTCAGCGGACCTATCATTCGCGGGGATGCGGAAACCGTGCGCAAGCATCTGCGGGTGCTGAATAAGCTCCCGCAAGCCAGGGATGTGTATCTCGCATTGGCACGCGCGGCGTTGCGGTCTCTGCCGGTGCTGGAGCCCAAAGAAGTGCAGAAAGCTCTCGGATTGTAACTATTCAGGTTGCTGCGCACCTGCCTTCCTTCGCGGTCATCCTGAGCGAAGCCTGTCCATTGGCTGCCGAATGGACAGGCGGAGTCGAAGGATCCCGTTGTGGCATGCAGCGACGCGAGCGTGAAAAGGCATTCTCGCGAATGCGTCAAAGGTCGCCTCAGAGCGCCACTGTGGCCACAGAGCCAGTTGAGACCGCCGTGAGAATTCCTCGACGCATCTGTGCGGGATAGGAACATTCGGGGATCCTTCGACTGCGTCATCGTTCGCTTCGCAAACGACAACTTCGCTCAGGATGACAGAGTTTGACCTTTGCACTCAAAGTCTGTCCCGAGCAGTTCCGCGCAGGAAGCCACACACGCGTCCGGTTCGTAGCTCGTCAGTTCGTCCGTTTTGAAGATTCCGGTGCACACCGCAATCACTTGCGCATGGGCCAGGCGAGCCGCCTTGATGTCTTCCGGGGTGTCGCCAATGAAGCAAGTCCTGGCATCCTCCCCCAGCCTGCGCTGCACTTCGACCACACCTTTTCGGAAGATGTCCGCTCGCCTTTCGTCATGATCGCTGAAGCAGCCAAAACTGAAGAATCTCCGCAGACCGGCGGCTTCCACCTTCTGCCAGCCGACCGATTCGAGGTTGCCAGAAGCCACGCCCAGCAGCTTGCCCGCGGTTTTCAGCCTTTCAAGCACATCAGGAATCGCAGAACACACATTGGCGACAATCCGGTTGGCATGGGCAGACACATCGCGGCAGACGATTTCCAGCGCCGCCGGAAGGCCGGTTTCGAACGCGTCATGCGAAACTCCCACTCGATCGAGGGCCGCACGCAGAATCCCCAGGTCGGTCCTTCCGTGGTAGGCAACTCCGTCGATCGTGGTATCGACGCCATACACCTCGCGCATGGCCAGGTGCAGCGCGTTGCGATGAACTGGATCACGCGTCACGAGTAGTGTGCCGTCAATATCGAACAGATATGCGTCCGCGTCCATCCAACGAAAGCCATTGGACTTGAATGTTTGGGTTTGAAGTTGGAATGGGTCCATAGATTTACTTGCAATTCCCGAAGCCCGTGGCGGAATCTGACCACTGACTCCTGACCCCCGGCTACTGACTCCTGTCTCTCTAACTTACAATCACCCGCTTGATCTCCCTCGCCCGTCCAGTTGTCCCATCGCAATCGACCACGATCGCGGACAGGCGCACGTCTCCCGTAGCGGCCTCGAAGCGGGTCGGCATGTTGTTCAGGAACTTGGCCACGATCAGTTCCTTTTTCACCCCGATCACACTGTCGTACGGTCCGGTCATGCCCACATCGGTGATATAGGCCGTGCCCCCCGGGAGCACCCGTTCGTCAGCGGTCGGAACGTGGGTATGCGTACCCACAACCAGGGTCACTCGCCCGTCGAGATACCAGCCCATGGACATTTTTTCCGAAGTCGCTTCGGCATGAATGTCGACTAACACCACCTTGGCCCTGACTTCCTTCAATAACTGGTCTGCAACACGGAAGGGGTCGTCATTGGATCCCATGAAAACCCGTCCCTGCAAATTGAGCACCGCATAGGGAACCTGACCCTTGCGCCCCTCGTACACGCCCCAACCCGGCATCCCGGGCGGATAATTGGCGGGACGCAACAGGCGACGGGCCGGGCTGTGGGGATTTCCGTCCGCTGCCTTGAAATAATCCACGATCTCGCGCTTATCCCAAATGTGATTGCCGGTTGTGAGAACGTCGATCCCCATCTCAAACAGTTCCTCCGCCAGCGGCGGCGTGATGCCGAAGCCGGCGGCAGCGTTTTCTCCGTTGGCGATAACGAGATCAACGCCGTGCTCTTTCACCAGGGCCGGCAGCCGGTCTTTGACGATGGTTCGTCCTGGACGCCCGAAAATATCGCCTATGAAAAGAATGCGCACGTGAAACTTCGATGTTAGCACGACGGTGTGGACGAACCGTGGGATGCAACGGAGCGGAACCGCTAGCCTGGACCAGTTTGGCGGACTGTAGACCGACTTTCCCTGTTAGCCCCGTTCATCCTGAGCGAAGTTGTGGTGCGAGAAGCGCACCACAACACAGTCGAAGGACCCCGTGCGCGCGGGTAATGTCGGCGCCGCATCAGGGAATTCTTATGACTGCATCGTAGGCACGCCTTGCCGCATCCATACTTGCGCAAACACGTCCGGGGTCCTTCGACTCCGCGAGCCGATCCGCGGGCGAATCGGCTCGCTTGGTTCAGGATGACAAGATCCACAGATTCATTTCGCCAAGTCCGCGGTCTTCAGAAAATCGTAGTTTCCCGCCGGATTCAGCGTTAGCCCCCGGACACGCTTCGTGTGCACCAGCACGTTGTCGAGGTACCAGAAATTGATGTAGGGCAGATCTTCAGCAAGGATTCGCTGGATTTCCGCATAGATCTGCTTGCGCGCGTTCTGGTCGAGTTCACTGCGCGCCTGGTCGATCAACGCATCCACCCGCGGATTGCTGTAGTACGTGCGATTCGCGCCGTGCGGCGAAAACTTGGCCGAGTGAAACACGTATTCAAAGATGTCAGGGTCCTCATTGCCTCCCACCCAGCGCAGCGAATGCACCTGGTAGGCGCCGCGCGTGACATCGGAAAAGAATGTCGCGAATTCGAAAGTGCGGATGTCCAGCGCGATCCCCACCTCGCGCAATTGCTGCTGCAGCACCGCAGCCATCAGCCGCGTGCTCTCGTCGGTCGAGGTTTTCATGGCGAGGTGAAAACGCACGTCATTTACAGCCCGGTATCCCGCTTGGTCGAGCAATCGCCGGGCCCGATCCGGGTTGTAGTCATAGCGGGGCACATCGCCGTTGTACGCCCAACTCTCAGGAGGAAGCAGGCTGTACGCGGGCCGCGCAAAATCGCTCACCAGATAGTGAATCATCGGCCTGCGATCGATCGCGTACGCCAACGCCTGCCTCACCCGCACATCTTTCAGGATCGGATCCCGTGTGTTGAACGCCATATAAGCCAGCACGGTACCGGGCGCGTGCAGAACTTCCAGATTGGGCTCGCGCTCGAGCGCCAGCACCGTGTCTCCGGTCAGCGCATTGATCGCGATATCGGCGCTGCCCTTACGCAACTCTAGAGCCCGTGTCGTCCCGTCCGGAATCACCGCAAATCGGACCCGTTTCAGATGTGCCTTCTGGCCCCAATAATCATCGTTGCGCTCGATGATGACTTCGTTATCCTGCTCGGCGCTGACAAAGCGGAATGGCCCCGAGCCAATGGGGTGGCGGCTGATCTCGTCACCGCTGCCGTAGGGCACAATCCCGATCGCGCCATCCGAGAGATTCCACAACAATGGAGCGAATGGCTCTTTGAGGTGAAACACCACCGTGGAATCGTCGGGCGCTTCGACGCGATCTACAAACTGGTAGACGGCCGACTTGGTGCTGCGAATCTTGCCCTGGAGCAGCGAGTCGAACGTCCACTTCACATCACGCGACGTAAGCGGTCGCCCGTCGTGAAATTTCACACCCTGGTGCAAGTGGAAAACATAGGTGCGAGGGTCGGGAATCTCCCAGCGTTCTGCTAAAGCTGGCTGCACGTTCAGATGCTCATCACGCGTCAACAGATCATCGAAGAGCAGGGTGTCAATGCGCTCAGACTGCGCATCTAAACCGACTCGCGGGTCCAGGTTGGTGGGGCTGCTCTCGATGATCATCACCAGGGTGTCGGGATCGGGTTTCGCGGAGCAGGCCAGGACGGGAAGAAGAAGTACTAAAACTACGAGTGCCTGAAGTAGCGCAGAACACGCCGGCACGGCCACTCCCGGCTGTGCATTCGCGGCTCTGCGGCGAAAGGGTTTTCCCTCACGCATACGAGATCTTACCCAGGATCGCCGGCCTTTTCGCTCCTGTCGCCGACGGAACATTCGACGGCTGCCGGTTCCACGTCTGATATGCGAGTAAGGCGAACGCCGCCGCTTCTTTCGCCTCCGAAGGCAGCCCGAACTCGTCGGAGGATCGGATCTGCAGACCAAGGGGACGCAGTTCATTCGCCAGCATGGCGATGAGCGTCGGATTATGCGCCCCGCCGCCTGAAACAATGAATTCACCGTACCCGCTGTGCCGGCGCAGAACAAATCGTCGAAGCGCGTCGGCAATCGACATTGCAGTGAGCGCAGTGGCCGTAGCCACAACGTCGCGCCCGTTCACCCGCCCACAGCGCTGAATGAAATCGCGGACAAACTCGCGCCCGAACTCCTCCCGCCCAGCCGTTTTCGGCGGCTTGCGTTGAAAAAATGTACCTGCCAGAGTATCGGCGATTATGCGATCAAGTACTACGCCAGAAGCCGCGATTCTCCCATCGAGGTCGCAGGGTTTGCGAAATACCCTCTCTGTGACTCCGTCAATCACCATGTTGCCCGGCCCGGTGTCGAAAGCTACTACTTGGGTCGGCGAGGCACCGGCAGGAATGGCAGTGAGGTTTGCAATCCCCCCGATGTTCTGCACAATTCGGCCTACGCGCGCGTGCTGATACAAAAGAAAATCGAGCAAGGGAACCAGGGGCGCACCTTTACCGCCAGCTGCCATGTCTGCCGGACGGAAATCAGAGACAACCGGAACCCCTACGCGCGCTGCAAGCACAGCGCCCTCGCCGGTTTGCCAGGTCACGGCCAGCTTATGTCCGAGAAACGGAGCGGCCTCGCCCTGGTGATAAAGCGTCTGCCCATGACATCCCACCAGTTCCGCTTTCACGTGAAACCGGCGCTGGGTGACCAGCACCGCCTTGGCGTAGAGCTCCGCCAACAAGAAGTTCAATCGAGCCAAGTCGGCAACGCTCGCTCGAGTCGAATTCATCGCAGAGAGCACTGCATCACGCACTTGCTTCGGATAAGGAAATTCTGCGTGGCCAAGAAGCTTGAACCTCGCATCGCGCTGGAGGCCGGGCGTTCCTGCCCGACGCCGGGGGGAAGCGCTCACCTGGAGAAGCGCAACGTTGATCCCGTCGGCCGAAGTGCCGCTCATGATACCGGCAACGATCATGCCGGCTCCTGCCACTGGACGCCCCGCCGTTTTATGGTTTCCAACCGCACCTGCTCCGCGAATTCCCACAACTGCCGCGAAAGTCTTTGCACTTTCTCGTGGGTCGCGACCTGAGCCCTCCGCGTCAGCTCTTTCGATTTCTTCTTGAACGCGAGCACGCGTGCCACCGATTCCTCTACGCGCCGCGCAAACTTGGGGTCGCGCTCCGCTTGCTGGATCAGCGCTTCATGCGAACGCTCAATGGATTCCTGGGTATGGCAGATCAGGCACAGATCGCCGCCGGCGCGAACGAACTTCAGCGCCGCCTGCTCGATGGGAGCGGCTTTCAACACTCCTCCCATTTCCAGGTCGTCGGAGACTACCAGGCCGCGGTAACCGATTCTTTTCCGTAAGACGTCCGTAATCCATTTTCTCGACAGTGATGCGGGGGTGCGCTCGCGAGTCATGTGAGGATAGGCGGCGTGTCCCACGAGCACCATTGCTGCTTCGCGGCGCAAGGCGCGATAGGGAGCAATGTCCTGCTCCCAAAGCTTCTTCCACGACTTGTTCACGCCGGGAAGGGCATGGTGGGTATCCAGGTTTGCCTCCCCTAATCCAGGAAAATGTTTGATTGCCCCGACCACTCCAGCCGAACGCAACCCCGTGAGAAATTCGCGCGCGTAAATCGTTACTTCTCGCGGATTGGGCGAAACCACGCGCGACCCCATGACCTTGCGCGACACTTCAAAGGCCAGATCCACTACCGGGGCCAGGTCCGTGTTGAAACCCAAAGCCCGGCAGGTCTCGCCAATAATCTTGCCGTGCTTGCGAAACAACTTTCGATCGCCAGTCTCGAATACCTCGGCTGCGGAGGGCGCTGGCCCGGTCACGTTGCGAAACCGGTCCACCTTGCCGCCTTCCAGATCCACGCACGTAAACACAGGAGTAGAGACACAGACTTGGCAATCCTTGAGCAGCTTGTAGGTTTGTTCCGCGCTGATGATGTTGCGCGCAAACAGGATCACTCCGGCAGGCTGAATGCGGGTGAGCAGGGAACGGAGGCGGGGCGCCATCTCCGTGCCATCAAAGCCAATGACGAGAAGCTGTCCGATTGCTTGCCGAAGATCGGTCTTGGTTTTGGGCATAGTCCTGGTGAATAGTAGCCAGGAGTCAGTAGTCAGGAGTCAGGGGTCAGGAGTCAGGAGTCAGCGAATGTCGTTATGGGCCCGCAGCTTCGCCAGACTGTGACTAAGGCAAATTAGTCGTGATTCTTGAAATCCAATTACTGACTCCCGACTCCTGACCCCTGACTCCTGACTCCTGACTCCTAGACCCCTACTCCACCTGCTTCTTCAATTCCGCCAACAGATTCAGCGCCTCCAGCGGCGTCAAACGATTCAAATCCACCTCGCGCAGTTTTTCCAACACCGGTTGCGAAAGTGGCGTAAAGATCGTCAATTGAGCCGGTGGACGCGGGCGCAACTCGTCGCTGGCTAACTGGTCGGTCACGCGTTGCTCCGCACTCTCATGCTCGGCCAGCACCTCACGCGCCCGCTCAACCACTTCGTTCGGCAATCCTGCGAGCTTCGCGACTTCAATTCCATAGCTGCGGTCGGCCGCGCCGGGTTCCACCTTGCGCAGAAATACGATTCCGCCTCCAGTCTCCTTCACCGACACGTGATAATTCTTTACTCCCGAAAGCCGGTCGGCCAGTTCGGTCAGCTCAAAGTAGTGCGTGGCAAAAAGCGTTTTTGCCCGAGTGCGGGCATGAATGTATTCGACTGCGGCCCAAGCGATGGCGAGCCCGTCGTACGTGGCCGTGCCGCGCCCCACTTCGTCGAGCAGGATCAACGACCGCGACGTCGCCGTGTGCAGAATGGCCGCTGTCTCCGTCATCTCAACCATGAAAGTCGAACGCCCACGCGCCAGGTTGTCGCTGGCTCCGATTCTGGTGAACACGCGGTCCACCACGCCCAGGCGTGCCGAAGCTGCGGGTACGAACGACCCCATCTGCGCCAGAATCACGATCAGTGCCGCCTGCCGCAGGTACGTGGACTTCCCACCCATGTTCGGACCGGTAAGAATTAAAACCGTGTGAGTGGTCGAATTGAGAAACAAGTCATTCGGCACGAATCGTTCGCTGCCGCCCGCCAATTCTTGTTGCTCGATGACCGGATGCCTTCCCCCGATGATCTCAATGTCCGGCGTCTCATCGAAGTTTCGGCCGGCAGTAATTGCGCAGGGCCGCGATGTGTGCCAGCGCCGCCAGCACATCTACCTCGGCCAATGCCAGCGCAGTCTGCCGGATGCGCCGAGCTTCAGCAGCAATCGCCGAGCGCAGCTCCGCAAACAACCGCCGCTCGATGTCGACGATCTTTTCCTGCGCATCAAGAATTTTCGACTCGTATTCCTTTAACTCCGCGGTGGTAAAGCGCTCCGCGTTAACCAGGGTCTGCTTGCGCTCGTAGTCCGGCGGGACCAGGTGCAAATTGGGTTTGGAAATTTCTAAGTAATAGCCAAAAATAGAATTGAACTTAACTTTCAGCGATCCGATCCCGGTGCGCTGCCGCTCCCGTTGCTCGATCTGCGCCAGGAATTGCTTGCTGTTGCGGCTCAGATCGCGCAGTTCATCTAATTCTTTGTCTACGCCGCTCTGAATCACGCCACCATCCGCCAGCGAAATCGGTGGCTCGGCGACAATCGTCTTGTCAATCTGTTCTCTCAGATCGCCCAGTTCGTCCACTGATTCCTGCAAGGCCTTCAGCCGGTCCGCCGCAAAGCGGCCCAGCGCGCTCCGCAACGCCGGAATTTTCCTTAACGATGCCGCCAGGGCAAGCACATCGCGGGGATTTGCCGTTTCCAATGTCACCCGGCTCAGCAGGCGCTCCAAATCCAGGATTCCGTCCAGCGCCCGCCGCAATTCCTCGCGCGCCACAGTATCTTCCACCTGGGCTTCGACCGCATCAAGTCGCGCATTGATCTGCGTTGTTTCGGTCGAAGGCCGCAGCATCCACGAGCGCAGCAGGCGTTTGCCCATGGGGGTGACGGTAGCGTCGATGGAACGGAACAGGGTTACTCCCACTTCGGTTCCGGCAAACAGCGGCTCGATCAATTCCAGGTTGCGCACCGTTACCGCATCGAGCACCAAACAGTTCTGCCGTTCGTAGAAGCCGATGCGATCCACATGGTCCAGGGTTCCACGCTGCGTGGAACGGACGTAGTAAAGAATCGCGCCCGCCGCCGAAGCTGCTGCCGGTTTGCCCGCGAGCCCAAAGCCCTCCAGGGAGAGAACGCCGAAATGATTTTCCAGCAGCGGGATCGCATGATCCGGCGCGAAGATCCAGTCATCCAGTGGCGTCTCGGCAAAGCTCGACCCAAAGGCTGCCGCTCGCTGAGCGGCTGGGACGGGCGAGGCGCCCGTCGCCACACGATCCATTCCCGGACGATGTGGTCGGTCAAACAGCGGTGCAGCCGAGCCATACAAAAGCTCCTTCGGCTTCAATTGCTGCAGTTCTTCCTGCACCCGCCGCGCCGCATCGTCGCCGTGAAACTCGGTGGCGCGAAACTCGCCGGTCGAAAGATCCAGAGCCGCAAATCCCACCCGGTCGCCGGTTTGGGCCAAAGCCGCCAGGAAGTTATTCTCTTCGGAACTGAGCGTCGAATCCGCGGCCGTTCCCGGCGTGACCACCCGGGTGACTTGGCGCCGCACCAGCTTCTTGGCCAGGCGTGGGTCCTCCATCTGCTCGCAGATGGCGACCTTGAATCCTTTGCGGATGAGTTTGGAAATGTAGCCTTCGGCCGCGTGGTAGGGTACACCGCACATGGGGACTGCGATTCCCTTTTCCTTATTGCGGCTGGTCAGCGTGATCTGCAACTCACGCGCGGCTAAGACGGCATCGTCGAAGAACAATTCGTAAAAATCTCCCAGCCGGAAAAACAACAATGCCGTGGGATGTTCCTTCTTGATGGCGGCGTACTGCCGCATCAACGGCGTGGACGGCTCGGTCATCTCAGGCGGCTTCGTGCGCGGATTATAACAAACCGCCATCTCCATGCCTGCGGTGGAAATCACAGTTGACTCGGTTCCGCCTGGGGTGGTCTCCTTATGCATGGACCTTCGCAAGGATCCGATTACTCGTTCCTGGGTCATCACCGGCGACGATGACCCCGACAGCGCGCCGCGTGAAACTGCGTTTTGCAACTTCTGTCCTGATGCGCCCCAGCCGCCGCAGCTCATCTCAAACATGTCTGGAGTCGCGGGCCTTCCCTGGTCGGCGCGTTCCGTCGTCCATCCTGCAGCTTTGTACCACGTCGAAGGCGAGGCCTCCCGTCGCGGGGACGGCATCTACGACCGTATGCGGCCCGTGGGTGCGCATGAAGTGCTGGTGGAAAACCCGCGCCACGACCGGCATTTATGGAAGGCCAGCGATGTTGAGATCGAACAGTTCCTGTTGCTGGCCGCGCAACGGATTCAGGATCTCAAGCGTGACGACCGCCTCAAGTACGTCAGCATTTTCAAGGACCATGGGAACAACGCCGGACAGGAATTTGAGCACCCCACGTCGCAGATTACCGCCACCACCTTTGTGCCGCGCCGTGTGCTCTATGAGTTGCGCGCGGGCCGCGAATATTTCGGCCAGAAGGAACGTTGTGTCTTCTGTGACATTATTTCCCAGGAAATCAAGCAAGACCAGCGTGTGCTGGAGGTGCGCGGCGACTTTCTGGCGCTGTGCCCCTACGCGCCCCGTGTTCCTTACGAAACCTGGATTCTGCCGCGCACCCACGAAGCTGCTTTCGAACGCATGGGCCTCAATCGCCCGGGGATGATGCGCGACTTAGGCGCGCTTCTGCGACGCACTCTGCAGCGGATTCGCACCATTACGGAGGATTTCCATCTGGTGCTGCACACCTCGCCCAACAGCCTGCACCGCTCCGGGAACCTGGGCTATTGGAAGACCATCGACGAGGACTACCATTGGCACATCGAGATTCTGCCCATCCTCGCCTCCAAGGCGAAGTCTTACACGTTCAAGGAGGTTTACTATTCCCCGCTGGCCTCGGAAACCGCCGTCAAGCGACTGCGGGACGCAAGGGTCGAAGGGTAAGAACCGTCGTCGGTCGTTCGTCATTCGCGAGATTTTCGACAGCCAGTATCGGGCTGAGGGCCGATGATCCGCCACGAACGTTCGGTTGGCGAGCGACGAAGGACCAACGACGAACGGCCAACGACTGATTTTATGACGCTCCGCCGCATGAAGACCTACACCGGAGGCCAGGGATACGTCTACCAGTATTACTTTGTCGGCAAGCGCACAGCTTTGGCGGATGCTCATGATGGTCCCGCGACCGAATACATCTTCGATGTGACTTCCGACCGCAAGACCACGTTCGCAGTTAGCGTTTTCCTCACCGACGAAGCCCTGCGGGAATGGGCAGCCAAGCATGGTCGCAGCCTCACCGAGGCCGAACAGTATGGCGCGGTCAAGATGCGCCTGTTCCAGGCTTTCGATGAAATCGAAAACCTGATGACTGACGGACGCCGCCTCGCCGTCGACCCAGGCACGCTCGAGCAACTGCTCAGCACGCTGGGAGTAGCCTAGGGTGCTGAGTCTGAGATTCTACGCCTGGTTTTGTCATCCCGACCGAAGCGAAGCGGAGTGGAGGGACCTGCTTTTTCAGCGGCTTCGCACGGCAGCAGTAGTCCTCCGTGGTTAGTTTTCTCCCGGCGATCGGTTCCAGGCTCGCAGCCGCGGCCACCAACGACGAACGTTCCGGCAATATTCTTCGTAGTCTGTCCCGAACTTGTTGCGCAAAGTTGGCTCCTCATAGAAAACCACAAACAAATGTACGCCGAGCGCAACGGCGGCCACCCACGCCATCACTCGCAGGTTGGCGTGTCCGAACACGATCCAGAGCCCAATCCATCCGGCTGCAAAGCCTACATACATCGGGTTTCGCACGTAGCGGTAGAAACCCGTGACCACCAATCGCTGCGGCGGAGCCATGGGCGCTGGGGTGCCGCGTCCCGTCCACCCGAAGTCCCAGATGCAGCGTAGCGCCACCGCGAATCCAAGCGCCGACGGAACCGCCGCGAGCCATCGCCAACGCGCGGCGGCGGCGTTCACTCGGAGGCCGAGCCATCCCGGCAGCAGCCAGAACCATAACGCAAAGAAAAGACTGCCCACGATCAGCGACGCTGCCGCGGCTAGCCATCGCGCGACGCTTTCAGACTCGTCCGTCTCCATTGGTTTCTCTTCGCCTCATTATGCCCCATCTCTCACGCAATGCGACGGAGCGCAAGTGTGGATTTGGGATCGGCCTGCGCCCGGGCGCGACGCCTAGATCGGGTTTTAGTCTGACCTTCCCGCAGCGAAGCCGTGTGATCTACGTCACATCGTTCTGTGATAACACCTGCTGCCCCCTGCCCCAGCAACGAGGCAGACTATAATCATCTCAGCGGGGGAGGATTCGGAAGCCCGAAGCGGGGAAACAAATAGATTTATGCCAATACTTTGGTTGCGAGTCGCGCTGGGTTGTTATGCCGTGGGCCTGTTGTACGCTCTAGTGGCTCTAACCCGCACCAGCGACTTGCTGAACCGCGTTGCCCTGCACGCGGCCTACTTAGGAATGGTGTTCCATTTCGTTTCGCTGACCGACGCTTTCCTGATCTCCGGCCAGGTTACGCTGACTTCGATCCACAATGCCGAGTCAGTTCTGGGCTTTCTGGTCATGGTTGTTTTCATGCTCGTGTATCTGGTGTATCAGACGACTTCTCCTGGCATAGTCATTTTTCCTTTGGTTTTTCTGCTGACGTTCATCGCCGCCACCGGTCAGGCGCCGTTTCTGCTTACCTCGCCGGGCTTGCACAAGGGTTGGCTGCTCGCGCACATTGCGCTGATCTTTACAGGTTATGCGGCGCTGATTCTTAGTTTTGGCGCCAGCCTGCTCTACCTGATTCAGGAACGCTCGCTCAAGTCCAAAAAGCCGGGCGGAATTCTCTCCCGTCTTCCCGCGCTCGAGGTGATCGACGAAATCGGCTTCCGCTCGCTGTTGCTCGGTTTTCCCTTCATGACACTGGGCTTGATTGCTGGCACGGTCGTGGCGCAGGCGACGTACGGGCGAGTAAATCTTCTCGATCCCAAGATTCTGCTTTCGATCCTGATGTGGGCCGTTTACCTGATCCTGCTGTACACGCGCTGGACTGCAGGATGGCGCGGCCGCCGCGCTGCCTATCTCGCTGCGGGAGCGTTTGCCGCGGCTGTGGTCGCATGGGCGGCCAATTATTTCAGCACCATTCACAGGTTCGCACAGTCATGACGTTCCATCTCATCGGCGTCAATCATAAGAGTGCGCCGGTCGAAGTGCGGGAGCGGCTCGCGATCCCGGAATCCCGTCTGCCCGAAGCTCTGCGGTGCTTTACACAGCATCCCGGGGTTGAGGAAGGGCTGATCTTAAGCACCTGTAATCGCGTGGAACTCGTCGCGCGATGCAAGAACGGCGGCTCCGACCTGCGCGCATTTCTCAGCGACTATTTCCACATGGAGCGCTCGGTCATCGATCCCCATCTGTACGAATATCGCGAGCAAGATGCAGTCCGTCATTTGTTCCGTGTGACTGCCAGCCTCGACTCCATGGTTGTGGGCGAGGCGCAGATTCTGGGCCAGGTCAAGGAGGCTTACGCCACGGCGCGCGCTGTTGGAGCGGTGAATTCCCAACTCGACCAACTGCTGACCCGCGCCTTTGCCGTCGCGAAACGGGTTCGCACCGAGACCGCGGTCGGATCATCGGCGGTGTCGGTTGCATCGGTTGCCGTCGAACTGGCCAAAAAGATTTTTGGATCTCTTGCGGGAAAGCACGTGTATCTGGTGGGAGCGGGCAAGATGACCGAACTTGCCGCCCGTCATCTGTTGGCGCACGGCGCGGCGTCAATCTTCGTGGCCAATCGCACCTACGACCGGGCCATCGGGCTGGCTCAGAAATTCAACGGCCAGGCGATTGAGTTCAGCCGGCTTTACGAAACCTGCGATCGCGCCGACATTGTCATCACCTCGACCGGCGCTCCGCATGCGATTTTCCGTCGCGAGCATGGCGAGCTTTTCCTCAGCCGGCGCAAGAACCGTCCCATGTTCTTCATCGACATTGCGGTTCCGCGAGATGTCGATCCGGAGATGAACAAAGTGGACGGCATCTTTGTGTACGACATTGACGATCTGCAGCAGGCCGTGGCTTCGCACGTCGCCGATCGCAGAAAAGAGGCTGAGCATGCTGACACCATCATCAACGATGAAGTGGCGCGCTTTCAGGCCCGTCTGCAGACGCTGGATGTCGTACCTACCATCGTCTCCTTGCAAGATCATTTGGAAACCATCCGCCAGGCCGAAATTGACCGCGTGCGTGGCCGCCTGGGCGCGTTGTCGCCGGAACAGGAACTCGCGGTTGAAGCCCTGACTCGCGGTATCGTAAACAAGATCATGCACACCCCGGTGACGACGCTGAAAACCGCGGCCCGCGAGGCCGAGGCGACCACGGTGGTCGAGATCGTCCGCCGCCTGTTCAATCTTCAGGGTCTCCAGGGTAAAGAAAAGCAAGATAAGGAAAAGAAGGCGGCGAAATCCGGCGGGCAGCCCGGAGGGCAGTGTTGATGGCCCGCCTGCGCATCGGTTCCCGGGGATCGCAACTCGCGCTCTGGCAGGCCAACCACGTCAGCGCTCTGTTGCGTGAGCGTGGCCACCAAGTCGAAATTGAAATCATCAAGACCACAGGTGACAAGATCACCGACGTCGCTCTGTCCAAGGTAGGCACCAAAGGCATGTTTACCAAGGAGATCGAAGATGCGCTGGCTGAGGGACGCGTGGATCTGGCCGTCCACAGCCTGAAGGATCTTCCCACCGAATTGCCCCTTGGCTTCGAGATTGCCGCGATCACCAAACGGGAGAATCCGTGCGACGTATTCTGCTCCCGCAAGTATGCAAGCATTGAGCAGTTGCCACAACGGGCGCGAGTCGGCACCTCAAGCCTGCGTCGCCAGGCGCAGTTGAAAGCCTTGCGACCTGATCTCGATATTCACCCTCTGCGCGGCAATGTGGACACGCGCCTGCGGAAGCTGGAAGCGGGCGAATACGATGCCATTATTCTCGCGGCGGCGGGACTGAACCGGCTGGGTAAAACAGAACTGATCAAGCAGGTCATTCCCGTTGACGTGATGTGTCCTGCGGCGGGGCAGGGGGCGTTGGGCGTCGAGATTCGTGCCGGCGATTCCGTGACGCGTCAACATCTGGCGTTTTTGGACGATGCCGCCGCACGCGCGACCACAACCTGCGAGCGGGCGTTGTTAAATAAACTCGGCGGCGGCTGTCAGGTTCCGATTGGTGCGTTGGCCGCAGTCCGCGACGGCCGACTGCATCTGGACGCGATCGTGGCGCATCCGGATGGCTCCAAGGTTCTCCGCGAATCGCGGCAAGGCGCCGATCCGGTACAACTTGGGGAATCGGTGGGCGACGCCTTGCTGCGCCGCGGTGGCGATGCCATCCTGGAAGCAGTCTACGGGCAGGGAATGGCCGTGCCCCAACAACCATGAAGTCCGGTGAAGGCACGGCTCGTGTGGGGACGGGCGCCCTCGGCCGTCCAGGCCCGCGAAGCAAGAAGAAAAGAAATCAGCTACTCTCCGGCCTTCGCGTCCTCGTCGGTCGCCCGGTTCATCAGGCCGGAGCTCTCTCTTCCGGGCTGCGTGAACTCGGTGCCCAGGTCATCGAGATTCCCTTCATCGAAATCCGTAAGCCACGTTCTTATAAGCCTCTCGACACAGCTTTAAGAAATCTGCGCGATTACGACTGGCTCATCCTGACCAGCGTGAACGGAGTCGAAGCGGTTTGGGAGCGCCTGAAGAAACTGCACCTCACCCGGAAACAAACGGCGCACCTCAAAGTAGCAGCGATCGGTCCCGCGACCAGGAAAGCGATTGAAAGACGCGGCGTTCGCGTCGACGTGGTGCCTGAGGAATACGTAGCCGAGTCCGTGGTCAAGAGCCTTCGGGACCATGTGGCGGGACAGCGAGTGCTGTTGGCTCGCGCCAAAGTCGCACGCGACGTCATTCCACGGCAATTGCGAGATCTAGGAGCACAAGTGGACGTGGTAGAAGCCTATGAAACCGTGATCCCGCGTTCCTCTCGCGCTCGGCTGCGTGCCTTGCTGGAAGACCCGAAGCGCCGCCCCGATGTGATTACGTTCACCAGTTCGTCAACGGTCAGAAATTTCGTTGCCCTGCTGGGAAAGAACATTGGGCGCGGGCACCCCCGCCCGCGAAAAGCAAGCCCAATCGATAGCATCCGCCTCGCTTCCATCGGCCCCGTCACCTCATCTACGCTGCGCGAGCTTGGCCTCCCGGTGGACATCGAAGCAAGGGAGTACACGATTCCTGGGCTGATCGAAGCAATCAAATCGGCAAAGAGCCGACAACCAAGGCCAAGAGCCAACGGCTAACGCCACTCACTCGGTCACCGAGCAGCCGCAATCCGCGGGAGGCACGTGTGCCTTCAGGAAGTCCGAAACCCGCTTATACGCATCAATCTGATTCTCCACGCGCGCGAACCCGTGGCCTTCGTTTTCGTAGATTTTGTATTCGACTGCGCCACCACGTTTCTTGATCGCATCCACCACCTGCTGCGCCTCTTCTTCCGGGCAGCGCGGGTCGTTTCCGCCGGCAAGCAGGAACAGCGGAGCCTTGATCTGGTCGACAAAAAAGATGGGCGAGCGATCGTGAAACAAATCTTTGTTTTTCTCCGGATCGCCCATGGTGGCCAAATCCGATTGCTGCAGTACCGGATCTTCGTTTTGGATTTCGGTGAACCAGTTGACGAATGGCACGATGGGCACGCCGGCAGCCCAAACATCCGGTGCTTTCGTTACCCCCATCATCGTCAGGTAGCCGCCGTAACTGCCGCCCATCAAGACGATCTTCCTGGGATCGAGATAGCCCGTCTGCTTGATAAAGTCGGCGGCCGCCAACACGTCCTGCAGATCGCCGCCACCCATATCGAACAAGTTCGCATGTTGAAACTTCTTGCCGTAACCGGTTGAGCCGCGATAGTTCGGCGCGATGACCATATAACCCTGGTTCACCATGTGCTGGATGATACGGCTGAATGAATTCACGGTCTGCACCGCAGGCCCGCCATGCACATAAACGATTGCTGCATTCTGTCCGTTGCGCACCATGTTATAGGGGACGTACACGAACGCGGAAATAGTCCACTTGCCGTCTCGGCTCGGATAGTGCACCAGAAACGGCTCAATCATGTCTTCGGGGCGCACGCCCGCTACCAGCGAATGAGTGATCTGTTGCGACTTGCCCGTCGCCAGTTGATAAACCCAAAGATCTCCGGGAGCATTGGGTCCGTTGTGGTTGTAGAGCAAGCGCGAGCCATCTGGACTGAAGGCGGAATGCCCGCCCACAGGCTCATTCAAGCCATTGGGCAAGGGCAGCGCTGTCGTCTTTCCAGCGACGATATTGTGCAGGTAGATATCGGTGTTGCCCTCCACATTCGCAGTCCATGTTAAGTACTTGCCGTCCGGTGAAAAATCAGCGCCGCTGATCTCCCATTTATCTCCTGTCAGCCAGGAAATCTTCTTGCTCGCGATGTCGAGCAGCCCAACGTTTTCATACCCGTTGGCGGCATCGGAAGTGATGAGCAGCTTTTTGCCATCGGGCGAGAAGTCATTGGCCCGGTAAAGTTGCTCGTCTGAATGCGGCGTCAGGAGCGTACTCTGGCCAGTGGCAACTTCGGCCACGAAGATATTCGAATCGGTGCCCTTCGCCTCCTGTTGCGTGTACGCGATCCACTTCCCGTCGCGAGACCAGATGGGATTGTCGTTCAGTTTGTCTGCGCGTGTACCGGTGGTAAGGTGCTTCACGTCACGCATGAGCATGTCGTAAACATCAATCTCGTATACCGAGGACGTCTTTGGTTTCACCGTGTACGCCAGGTAGCGGCCATCGGGCGACCATCGCGGATATTCTTCCGCAATCTCGCGAGTCTTGGTCAGGTTCACGACACGGCCGTCCTTCGGAGAAACTATAAAAATGTCCCACTGCTCGTCGCCGTCATAGTCGGACATGAAGGCGATCCATTTGCCGTCGGGCGACCAAGCGGGCGCGGCCTGGCGCTGATCACTGACCGTGAGCTGCGTAGGCCAGCCACCTTCCGCCGGCACCAGCCACAGGTTGTTTCGGCCGCTGATGTTGCTGACGAACACAATCGTCCTGCCGTCGGGCGACCATGAGGGACGGCCAATCTGGCGCGTCATGTACAGCTTCTCGATGGAAAGACTCTGCTGATTCTGTTCGACCTGGGCGTTGGGTTTGCTGGCGATCTGCTTGGGATCGGTGATGGCCTGGGGCACCGGCAAGGTCTGGGCCTCGGCGCTGAGATTGGAAACCACAGTGCTCATGAATATGACGATAGCAAAGAGAAAAAAAATGCGCATGCGGGTCCTGAAGAATCCTTAGACGAGACTCAAGATGAAAAGTCTAGCAGAGAGCTGTTTCAGCCCTCACCCAGCACTGTTATCCCCTAACATTGTCATCTTGAGCGGAGCGCCGGCGCCGCGAGGTCGAAAGATCCCTACCAATCAAGCATAAAGTGGCCGCCGCCGGGAATTCTCGGCACCAGTCCGGCCCGGGCTTTTGGGCGAATGCTCGTGTGTTCGGGGAGGATGCCTTGCGACGGCGTGAATAGATCAACGTTGCAGGGATGCTCCGACTCTTTACGCCCGGTCACAAGCGACCGGGCGTACTTCGCTCGGCATGACAACGCCACCGAATCACGGCTTCGCGTTCTTGTGAATCTCCACCGTGCTCCACGTCTTATCCGCGGCGTGACAAATATTCTCTAAAGGACAATCGACGCACTTCGGTTTGCGGGCAATGCACAGCTTCCGTCCATGCCAGATGATCTGATGAGCGAACAAAATCCATTTCTCACGCGGAATCACCTTCATCAAATCCTGCTCGATCTTGGCCGGATCTGTATTTTTCGTAAGCTCCAGGCGGCGACCAATCCGGGTAACATGCGTGTCTACTACAATCCCGTCGGCTTTGCCAAACCACGTCCCCAGCACGACGTTGGCGGTTTTGCGCGCTACTCCTGGCAATGTAAGGAGCTTGTCCATGTCATCCGGCACTGCGCCGCCGAAATCGCTGACGATCTTCTTCGCGGCCCCCACCACCGACTTCGATTTGTTACGAAAAAAGCCGGTCGAGCGGACGTCGGGCTCAAGCTGTTCAGGCGTCAGCGCTGCGAAGTCCGCAACCGTAGGGTATTTGCGGAAAAGTTCAGGCGTTACCCGGTTGACATTAACGTCGGTGGACTGCGCGGAAAGAATGGTTGCTACGAGCAACTCCCATGCGCTCTTGTGGGTGAGCGCACAAGTGACAGCGGGATAAAGCTGGTCAAGCCGTTGGAGAATTTCGGCGATGCGGCCGGCAGCAAGCGGATCGTAGCGCTTCGAATCAGCGGCGCGAACGCCTTTCGTTGGCCGCGAACTCGGGACTGGCAGCCTTCTGGTTCCAGTCAGACGTTTCGCGGTTTTTGCGGACAGGAGTGTCCGCGCCACACGAGCGCCCTCCTGGCGTCCACTCTTCGCGGGTTGGCGGGGAACAACGCCACGCGGCATCGGCTTAGTGTCTCCGTGCGAAGTCGAGCCCCAATGTTAGCAGATGCAAATCTCCAGCGGACCACGCCCGCAATTGACGCAGACGCACCCGCTAGGTAGTCTGGATGGAGACCCAAGGAAGTAAAGGAAAACCCAGTGGCGGTGAAGTCCATCCAATTAGGGCAAGTCTGGCGCAAGGACGATAACGGCCAGGACTACCTTGTCACCAAGGTTTACAGTGAAGTGTTTTCGCAATTCGCCGTGCTGCGTCCGGCGCAAGTGACCGCGCCAGATGCTCCTACGGTGCGGGTGAAAGTTGCTAAGAGCGCCGAGGGCGCCTCGCTGCCCGGATTTACTTTCACTCAGGAAGGGTCGTTTTAGTCCCTGTAGAGACGTTGCTTGCAACGTCTCGCCCATCAGGGGCGCAGCAGAGAGGTTGTTTCCTCCTCAAAGAATCGAACCGAAATGGTTAGCCGAACAAACGGTCGAAACGGATATACCCCTACGCAAATTGATTGCAGCACTACTTTTCGAAGATGTACGCCGAGCCTTGCTGCGAATTGCCTGCGATGGTTTCACCCGGCGCTCCCGCCAACACAGTCTTGCCCACGTTACGCACGGAGTTGCCTAACCAAGCGGATGCCGTGCCATCAGAGGCCGTCAACTTGGCCTTGAACTTCGACGTGGTTCTCCAACCCGTTGCCGGCTTGCCATAGACATAGACTGCGCCTTGGCTGCCGTTGGATCCGACGGTTACGCCAATCGCTCCCGTCACCAGAGTATTCCCAGCCAGGGACACCGAATAACCCAAAGAGTCTCCCGCCGCTCCGTCGGAGGCGGTAATCTTGGCAGTCTGGGTCATGTTCTTCCAGCCACTGGCAGGCCGAATCCAGATGTATGCGGACCCTTGTTGAGTTCTTGATCCGATGTTCTCATCGGGTGCGCCAGCCACCACCGTGTTGCCATTGATTGAGATTGAAAAACCCAATAAATCACCCTTGGTTGCTTGCGAAGCCGTCAGTTTAGCGGTCTGAGTCATATTTTTCCAGCCGCGGCTCGGCTCGACAAACACGTAGGCGTCTCCCGGATTGCTGCTACCGTAGTTGATTGCTCCTGCGGCAATGGTTGTGCCACTGAGAGAGACGGAGTAGCCCAACTCGGCACCAAATATGGGGTCGGAAGCGGTGAGCTTGGCGTGCTGGGTCATATTCTTCCAACCGTGCTTAGGTTTGGCGAACACGTACACCGCGCCTGCGGATCCAGTGGATCCAATCGTGGCAAAGGGCGCTGACCCTACGATGGTCTGTCCGAGGATGGCAACGGAGACCCCCAGTTGATTAAGCACCCCTCCGTCAGAAGCTGTCAGCTTGGCGGTCTCGGTCATGTCCTTCCAGCCGTCGGGCGGCTTCACATAGACATAAAGTGCTCCTTGGCCGTTGTTGGAACCGATTCTTGCATAAGGCTCTCCCACCACAATCACATCGCCGTCAATCGCCACCGACGAAGCGAAGTGGACAGCAGGTTGCCCATCCGAGGGTGTAAGCGTGGCCACCTGCGTCATGTCCTTCCAGCCGCTTGCAGGCTTGACGTACACATATGCCGCGCCCTCTTGATTGTTGGAGCCCACCGGCGCCTGGGGCGCTCCGAGCACAACTGTGTTTCCGCTGATCGCGGCGCATTCGCCTAATTGGTCACCCGCTCCGCCGCCGGACGCGGTCAGTTCAGCCCGCTGGGCCCAACCCGCAGGCCCGGCGGCAAACCCGGAAGATGTCACGAAGAAGAAGAAAGCGAGAATCAAACCAATTGTGCGCATGCAATCCCCCCATGTGAAGTTGCCAGGAGGCAACTCGCGCTGAAGCACTGGCAGCCTCGATCTCCTACCCTCGGGGAACCTGCCAGGCCACGCAGCAGTTTTACTCGTAGGCGATGGGCTGTCAACGATGAAACGTCTTGCACACTGCTTACGCAACGAATTAGCCTCCGGCGGTGCCTTTGTGACCGACCGCTTCCC
The DNA here is from genome assembly GCA_963770485.1 of uncultured Acidobacteriota bacterium. GTDB lineage: Bacteria > Acidobacteriota > Terriglobia > Terriglobales > Acidobacteriaceae > CAVVEC01. Next base: position 242,123 of record CAVYPX010000011.1, on the reverse strand, counting down.
CTGCGGCAATTGACGACAGAGAACATGCTAAGTAGTCTGGATGTGGCCAGCAAAGGCTTAACGTCTCAGCGTCCGGGATCATATTCGCAAGCTGCGTCTCAACGTGGTCTGGCCATCTCAACCAATGACAGAAAAAATACTGGCAGTTCTTTTTGTCTTCATCAAGTCGGTCATTGCTGTAACCGGCTACGGCGGCCTGGCCCTGCTGATGGCGATTGAATCCGCCTGCATCCCGTTGCCCTCCGAACTCATCATGCCGTTCGCCGGTTACCTGGTGTATGAGGGCACGATGAAGCTGCTCTGGGTCGCCACGGCCGGAGCCATTGGTTGCAACCTGGGATCCCTGGTTGCCTACGAGATTGGCTGCTATGGCGGGCGCCCGCTAGTGGAAAAATACGGACGCTGGATTCTGCTGAGCCGCCGCGAGCTCGATTGGGCCGACCGCTTCTTCGCGCGCTGGGGATACCTGGCGGTGTTCATTGCCCGCCTGCTGCCCGTGATTCGCACGTTTATTGCGCTGCCTGCGGGAATCGCGCGCATGCCTCGCGGACGATTTCATCTCTATACTTTTCTGGGATCATGGCCGTGGTGCTTCGGACTAGCCTGGCTGGGCATGAAGCTGGGTGAGAACTGGCGCGAACTCGGCAAGTATTTCCATCAGTTCGACGCAGTCATTGGCGTGATCTTGGCGGTGGGTATTATTTGGTTCGCCTGGTCACACTGGCAGAACCGGATTAGCGCGACAGAATAGTCCCTGAGAACTGGCATCCGGGAACTGCGAACCGATATTGTGATATTCCTCGACTGGAGGTTGCCGTGAAGAACTCGATGCTGCCGTTTCTGTTGTTGGCCGCGCTCGGTTTCGTGGGAGCGGTCACGAACTCAGCCGCTGCCCAGACGACGCCAGGTCAACCCTTTGTGGTCGAGTATTACTACAAAGCCAAGTGGGGACATGCGGACGAATTCCTTCGCCTGTTCAAGAAGAATCATTATCCGCTGCTCAAGAAAGAAGTCGAGATGGGCCGCATGATCAAGGTTTGGATGGACCAGCCGCGCTACCACACCACCGAAGACGGGCGCTGGGATTATCGCGTGACCATCGTCTTCAAGAATGCGACGGTGGCCAACGAACCTTTCGACGAAGATGCCCTGAAGAAACAGTTATTCCCCGACCAGGAGACCTACGCGCGCGAAGAGCAGCGCCGCTTCGAGATTCTCGACGCACACTGGGACTTGCCAATCAAGACGGTCGATCTGGAAGGGAACTAACCCTTTCACCACGAGGACGCAGAGAGCACAGAGGAATCGAAGAAGTACGGTTATTCCGAACGCCGCGCCGTACTTCGTCTGAGGACTGACTCTCCAATCACTGTCAGCTTCGCCCCATTGAGCTCTCATCTTCCACATTCACCCGCACTTGGTTGCAAATCCGCTTTCAATACGAGAACATACGTGTTCGCCTTATTCCTGAAATTCTCTTAAGCGAGCGTCCACACGATGGCGAGTCGGCAGAAGTCCGCGAAAATCGAAACCAAGCACAACGGCAGCGAGATTCGAGCGCCCAAGGGTAAGCTCGGTGTTCTGATCCCCGGCATGGGCGCCGTGGCTACGACGTTCGTAGCTGGAGTGGAAGCCGTGCGCAAAGGAATCGCCAAGCCCATCGGATCGCTCACCCAGATGGGAACCATCCGTCTGGGCAAGCGCACGGATGCGCGCTCGCCCAAGATCAAAGAGTTCGTGCCCTTGGCCGGACTCGACGATCTGGTCTTCACCGGCTGGGACATTTTCGAAGACGACATGTACACGGCGGCCAAAAAAGCGGGCGTGCTCGATCGCGAGTTACTCGACCAGGTCAAGCCTTTCCTCAGTTCCATCACGCCACGTAAAGCCGTTTTCGATCACAATTACGTGAAGAACCTCGACGGGCCCAACATCAAGAAGGGCAAGAACAAGATGGATTTGGCCGAGCAGCTGCGCGCCGATATCCGTGACTTCAAGAAAAGTTCCGGGGCTACGCGCCTGATCACCATCTGGTGTGGTTCCACGGAAACTTTCATCGAGCCGAGCCCGGCCCATCAATCCCTGAAGGCGTTCGAGAAGGCCCTGACCCAGAACGACGAGAACATCGCGCCTTCGATGATCTACGCCTACGCTTCGCTGAGCGAGGGCGTACCGTTCGCCAACGGCGCCCCCAACCTGACCGTGGATATTCCGGTCATGCACGAACTCGCGCGCAAGAACAATGCTCCGATCTGCGGCAAGGATTTCAAGACTGGGCAAACCCTGATTAAGACCATTCTCGCGCCCGGGTTCAAGGCCCGCATGATCGGGCTGGCCGGATGGTTTTCTACCAACATTCTGGGCAACCGCGACGGGGAAGTGCTGGACGATCCCGGGTCTTTCAAAACCAAGGAGGAGTCAAAGCTTTCGGTGCTGGAGCACATCCTGCAGCCCGAACTTTACCCGGAACTTTACGGTAAGTTCACTCACAAGGTGCGCATTAACTATTACCCACCGCGCGGTGACAACAAAGAAGGTTGGGACAACATTGATATCTTCGGCTGGCTCGGGTATCCCATGCAGATCAAGGTGGATTTCCTCTGCCGCGATTCCATCCTGGCCGCGCCCATCGTGCTCGATCTCGTGCTCTTCATGGACCTGGCGCAACGCAGCGCCGAGTTGCGCGGGCTCGGCATCCAGGAGTGGCTGAGTTTCTATTTCAAATCACCCATGACCGCGCCCGGACTCTATCCTGAGCACGACCTCTTCATCCAACTAATGAAATTGAAGAATACCTTGCGCCATCTCCGCGGCGAAGAACTGATCACGCACCTGGGGCTCGAGTACTACGACTGAACGTGTAGGCGGGCGATTGGGAAGCACACGGCTAAGTCGCGGGATAGAACCCTGCCGAACTGCCCACCCATTCCATGTTCTTATTGTGGTCCACGCCCATCATTAGGCCGCGTCCCATGCGTACGATGCACATCACTGGCTGCAGTTCGTCCAGCCAGATGTACATGATGCGGACTTCGGCCTTCGTTCCGCCGAATGGGGTTTCAATCACCGGCTCAAAGTTCATCCGTTCCTGCAGAATGTATTGCGAGCGTTTCTCTTTGGGGATGTTCGCCAGGTCGTCTTTCTTTGGATTGATCAGCACGCCCAGTCCGGCGAAGGAGAAGAGCGGTTTGATCACATAGTTCTCCAGATCATCCGGTACGTGTTCCACACGATCAAGGAATTGGGTTTTGGGAACGCACTCGTGACGCAAATAGGGCAGGGAAAACTTGCTCATTCGAAAATACCAGTTGGGATGCCCAGCCCAGTCAACCTCGAGGTCCCCGGTGAACTGGAAGGAGAGCTTGAGATTCCTGCGGACCAGTTCGTCCACGATGGCGCGGTTGTAAATGCGGCGGATCGGAGTACGTCTGCCTTCGCGATCGTAAAACAGCTCGTTTCCTCTTTTCTCGATGTCGGTGATGGCAACCGTCGGAATCCCGAGAAGCTTCTCGGTGAGCAGAAAGTCGGGTAGCGTTTTCTGATGAAGCGGGTCGATCTCCATCAGAATGACGTTGTGGGGATCGTGATCGCCCACAATGGCGCGGCGCAGCAGCTTCTTGTAGCCTTCCCAATCCAGCCCGCCTAGCAGGTAGTTCAAGTTCTCATCCAGTTCGAAAACTTCGATGTACACCTGCGACAGCATCGCCTGATACGCATACAGGGAAGGGAAGCCCTGCAGCTCGACGAGCTTTGGCTGAAGCTTGCCGGCCGCGTCCCGCACCAGTCCGAAGTCTACGCAAACGAACAGGGGATGCGGCGCTTCGTGGGGCACGTTGAATTCCGGCGGGATGGCTTCAAATGACGCCTTGCGGTATTCCAGGCCGCCGAGCTGATGAATGAGTTCCTTGCCATACTCCGACATCTGGTCGAGCAGCGGCTTGGGAAAGAAGGAGGGCGTTTCCGACATCCGGAAGTCGACGTGTGTTCCGCAACGCTCGTCCATCAGTTTGAGAAAAGCCTGATATTTCTCCGGCGTAAAGTTCGCGTTGAACTGCTGTCGCAGGGCAGGGATCATGATTCTCTTTAAACGCTGTCATCCTGAGCGGTAGTAACTGATCCGCGAAGCGGATCAGTTATGGGTCAACATACCCTTGTTGTCATCATGAGCGGAGTAACTGATTCGCGAAGCGAATCAGTTATGGAGTCGAAGGACCCCTGCTTCCTCACGTTCGCCGATGCTGCGGCAAGGCGTTCTCCCGACAGAGTGGGCTTCAATCAGGTCTTAGAATCCCCTCCAACTCAAGAATCAACTCCAGCCTGGCAGGGTTCCTACGACTCCGATGGTTCATCCGCGAGCGGATGAACCACCTCCGCTCAGGATGACACCGCTCTCTATGCCTCGATCAAGAACTTTCCGTCCCGCATGATCTGCTCGCCGTCCACCCAGATGTCAAAGTCTCTCCCCACGACATCAATGTGTGTGGACGAATACCAGTCCGCTCCAGTGTGTTCCCCATAGGGGTTGCCGAAGGCGATATGGATGCCGGGATACTTCTCGTCCTGCAGAATCTGCCCGATTACGTCCTTTAATTCGATATTCGTGCCGATGGCGAATTCTCCCACCCGATCGCTGTTCTCATCGGCATGGGTGTAAAGCCAGAAATCGCTTTCCAGCTCGCGGTTCGAGGAATGGGCCTCCGTGAGCCGATTCCCCTTGACCCGAATGGTCAGCGGATTCTCCCGCAGGCCGCCGTACCTGGCGCAAAGCCAGTCGCCCACCACTCCGTCGATCACAAATGTTCCATTGACTTCGCCGGGAGTGGTAAACACTTCTCCGCCGGGCAGGTTCCCCCATTTGTCCGGGCTGATGATTCCGCTGGTCTTCACCCAGCGGTAGTTCGGATTCAGCTCCGCCACCAGGTCGGTTCCGGCTGGAGTTTTGGCTCGAACTTGCTTGGCTCGCCGCACCTTCTCCACCACTTTGGCGCTGATACGATCCACTTTGAGGAAATCAGCCCGCATTCCTTCCAGCATGATCTGCCGATTGATATTCACCATGTGGGCATGGCGAATCTTGCGGCGATTGACTACGTTGGTCATCTCCATGCGGGAACGCAGTTCATTGGCCTGCGCCTGCACCGCGAAAATGCTGACCTGGCTGGTCTCGAGATCTTCGAGAATCTCCGCTGGAAGACTGGTGAGCGGCCGCGGCGCCACATCTTCCAGTATCCAGCCGCGATAGGGAGCGCCTACGGTTTCCAGTTCGCGGACCAGGCTGGCGGCGATTTCCTTGGTCACCTCATCGGTGATGACTGTGACTTTCTCACTCGGCTGAACCCGCAGACACACATTCACCGCGTTGCGGGCCCCGGGGGTAAGTTCAGGATCGAAACGAAGCTGATTGAGCTGCCGGTTGGCTTGACTGACGGGAACGTTCATTACCCTACTTTTCTAGCGGAAGCCGGGGCTTCGGTCTCGGCCAGGCCCACTTCCGTCTCTTCGATGATGTAATCCACGACTTTCTTGAGTTCGCCGGTGTCCTGGTAAACGCGCAATTGGCGGTCCGCGCCCGTACCCATCTCCAGTATTTCACGAATGTAGTTCAATTCCTCGCGCGAATTCAATTCGTCGGCTACGTCGTCCACGAACTCCAGATATTCCAGAATCAACTCACGCGCCGGAACTTCCTTCTGCTTGCCGAAGTCGATGAGCTTGCCTTCCAACCCGTAACGCGCGGCTCGCCACTTGTTCTCCATGAGCAAGGCGCGACGGTACAGGCGGAAACCCTGGTTCGCGGAGTACAGCTTGTACAGCTTGGCAATCGTGGCTTGGATGAGCGCAGCCAAGGCAATGGTCTCATCCACGCGCATGGGAATATCGCAAATGCGGAATTCCAGCGTATTGAAGAATGGATGCGGCCGGATGTCCCACCAGATCTTTTTCGCGTTATCAATGCAATTGGTCTTGATCAGCAGCTTGATAAAGTTCTCATACTCTCCCCAACTGGGGAAGTAATCCGGGATATTGGTGCGCGGAAATTTATCGAATACTTTGCAACGGTACGACTTGAGCCCGGTGTTCATTCCCAGCCAGAACGGCGAATTGGTCGAGAGCGCGAGAATATGAGGCAGAAAATAACGGGCATGGTTCATCAGGTGGATGGCGGTTTCGCGGTCCTCGACCCCGACGTGGACGTGCAAACCAAAAATCAGGTTGGCGCGCGCCACCAGTTGCATATCCTCAACAATGTTCTTGTAACGCTCGTCGGGGGTAATCTCCTGCATTCGCCAGTCGGCGAAAGGATGAGTCGCGGCCGAAGCTAACCGCAGGCCGTTCTCCTTGGCCAGAGCAACCATGTCCCGGCGCAGCCCTTTGACTTCGGCCTTGGCCTCTTTGATGTTGGTGCAAACCGAGGTTCCAACTTCCACCACCGCCTGATGAAGCTCCGCCTTCACTCTTTCCTGCAGGCGCATCCGGCCCTGCTCCATCATTTCGGTGTGGATGTGCGAGCGCAGATCGCGCGTAACCGGATCGATGGTCTGATATTCCTCTTCGATCCCGAGAGTGAAGGTCGGTTGCATATGTTGAACGACTCAGGGCTCGCCACGCTGGGTGCCCCATCCTTTCGCGTTCTCTGCGAAAGGGTGGGCGGCCAGTTTCTTCTCCTACGGACTCTCGCCGCAGCCAACACAGTATAACAACGACGTCAGCCCTACTGAACTGTTTTCCTGTGGAATTGACCGGTTTCGGGGCGGTCAAGCCATGCGGCGCAAGTGATCGAGGAACGTCCAAAGAAGGAAGCCAAAAACGGAAATCGTTGACACGCTTAGGCAGATGGACACTACCGAAAGCGAGGTACGCAGCCAGTGTCCGCGAGAGAACGATCTGGACAGAAGGACGATTGCGATCGGCTCAAACAGGAGTGCGATTGCAAAACCCATCCCTTCAGGGCTTAGGGCTACCGCTCCTAAGCCTGTAGCCTTCTGCCCTGAGGCTCCGTGGAACCAATTGATTAAGCCAAGACCTATCAGTATCCACGGCAACCAAGCCAGCAGAACGCCCCAAAGAAATCGCTTTCGCTTGAGCTCGTCCATTCAGGTTCTATGCCCTGGCCCTCTTCTTCGCAACAGCTTTAGCTGGAACAGTGTCGGTTGGCTTTTCTCCCGCCAGAAACGCCGCCCAGCGCAGTTCACGCGCCGGATTCTCCCCGCTAAGCGCCTTCTTTACAGCCATTTCCGCCACAGCATTTACGATCCAGTCGAAGTTCGCCTGACCCACGGAATTCACGTCCGCATCGGGCGCGGGATTCATAAAGTCGATGGCATACGGTACTCCATCCTCCACTGCAAATTCGACGGTGTTCAGGTCGTAACCCAGGGCTCGGCACAAGGTCAATGCATCTTTCACGATCCGGTCATGCAGTCTTGTACTGGACGGCGGCGGGTTCCCCTTCACGTACCGCTCGTGATGCGGCGCCTTGGGGTCGTACTTCATGACGTGAACCTTCTCCTGTCCGACCACGTAGCAGCGGAAATACTCCTCGAACTCGACTCCATGCTGCAGGGTCATACAGAGGTCGCCGGTCTGGTTGTAGTGCTGGAAGAATTCCTCCGGCGAGTGAACTTTGTACACATGTTTCCATCCGCCGCCGGCGTAGGGCTTCAGGAAAGCAGGGAAGCCAACGTACTGGAAAATCTCGTCCCAGTTCAAGGGATAGATCAGATTCCGCATGGACTGATCAGTCGTGTCCTGAGGATGCTTATTATGGGGCAAAAGGACGGTCGGCGGAATGGCGACACCCAGCTTGGTCGCCAGCGCATAGTTGAAAAACTTGTCGTCGGCCGTCCACCAGAATGGATTGTTGACGACCATCGTCCCAGTCAGCGCGGCATTCTTCAAATACGCGCGGTAGAACGGAATGTCCTGCGAGATGCGATCGATGATGACCGCATAACCGCTGGGATCGGCCATCTTCACTCCACCCAGCTTGACGAATTCGGCCGTTACGCCGTCCACTTTCATGCCGTTGATCTTCTCCACCAGCGCCGGTGGAAAAGTATTTTCCATGCCAAACAGAATTCCGATTTTCTTCATAATAAGAATGCTCCCTCCGTCCCGTGTCATGCTGAGCGCAGTCGATGTTTCGCTTCGCTCACTGTCATCCTGAGCGCAGTAGCTGCTTCGCGAAGCGGAGCAGCTACGAAGTCGAAGGACCCCTACCCCGCAAGCCGCGCTACGACTCTAAAAAGGCGTTCTCCTGACAAAGTGTAACCAAGACGTCCTTAACCTCGCGGGCAGAACGCCCCGCCACATCATGCCACTCCCAGCCAATCCCGGGATCCTTCGATTCCAGCGTTTCATCCGCACGCGGATGAAACGCTTCCACTCAGGATGACACTTTTCCGAGCGACTAAAAATACTTCCCCGCCATCCTCTGCCACAGGGGCCAGTCGTGCTTCGAATTATCTCCCCACACATCCAGCCAATGTGGAACTGCCTTGGCATTCAGCATTGCGGACAACTTCACATTCTGATCCAGACACATATCCCAGTCCGCCGATCCCAGCACGATCTTCATTTGCCGGTAACGGCTCAGAAACCAGTCATCATTCATGTTGGGCAGAAAATCCGGCGGACAGTTGAAGTAACAGTCGTCATCGTAATAACCATCTAGGAACTGGTGAATATCGTAGGCCCCGCTCATGCTCACACAATGGGTCACTGTATCCGGATGCTTGAGGGCAAAATTCACCGCGTGGTACCCGCCGAAACTGCAGCCCGTTAATGCCAGTTTCTGCGTCGCGTTTTTCCAACGCACAAACGGCAGAAACTCGTGCAGAATATAGCGCTCGTATTGCAGGTGGCGCAGGACGCGCACCCGCGGATGCACATTCTTGTTGTACCAGCTCTCCATGTCCACCGCATCCGGACAGAACACCTGCAGCTCACCAGCCTCGATCTTCGGAGCCAGCGCCCCAATCATGCCGCGATCTTCATACTCGAAAAACTTGCCGCCTGAGGTGGGGAAGACAATCAGCGGCGTGCCGGCGTGTCCGAAAACCAGGGCTTCCATGTCGCGGTGGAGTTCCTGGCTATAGCCTTTGTGATACTCGCGATTCATTTTGCCGAAGTATCTTACCTGATTACGGCGGCTCAAGCCACGTCGGGACGGCTTTGCGGTGGACGGATCAAACGCCGCTGGCGCCCGTGGTCAGTCGCGCCGAGGGCCAACGGGTGAAAATTGAAGAAGTGTTCCACGTGGAACATTCCCATAATGGCAAATCGTTGATTCAGCGTTGGTTAGGGCGAGTCGATGAGGTTGATGACCCGTTTCTCGCTACCCACGAAAGTAGACTTGCCAGTTGGGAATGGATTTGGTAGCACGGCCGATGAAGATCATCCCACGTACAACTCTTCGAGGTGCTGGCGGCGAACCTTGATCTTGCTTTCGTTCCTACGTGCTGCCGCGAGATCATGGGCAAGCTGCATTCGCAACCACGTCTCCGGCGTGCTGCCGAAGGCCTTGGATAGTCGGATAGCCATCTCCGGACTAATCCCCGACTTGCCATTGACCACGTTATTGAGTGCCTGCCGGGAGACACCGAGCACCTTTGCGCCCGCAGTCACGGAGAGCCCCAAAGGTTCAAGGCAATCATGCCGGACAATGCTACCGGGGTGAGCGGGGTTTTTCATGGGCATGGTATTTTCTTCCTTCCTAGTGGTAGTCGATCAGTTCAACGTCAAAAGCATCCTCGCCTTCAAAGCGGAAAACGATGCGCCAATTGGCCCGTGCCGTCACCGACCACAACCCCTTCAGGTTGCCTTTAAGCGGGTGCAGGCGATAGCGAGGGATATCCAGACCTTGCGGCGTCGTAGCGGAATCGAGCACTGTAAGGATTCGTTCAACCGTCTCCACCAGATCAGGGCGTATCCCGCTGCGATCGCCACGATCATAGAGCCGCTTCAGGCCCCGATGCTTGAAACTCCTGATCGCCAGGACACACTGTAAAGTAATAATTGTCACTTGTCAACAGCGGGGGTTGCTCCGGCGTCCCACATCTCGAAAACCGCGAGACGTGGGGCACCCGCGCGTCGCAGCTTGCTCTCTGCCGGGCTTCTCCGCGTGCTCCGCGTGTTCTCTGCGACCTCCGCGATTTAAGATTTGTGTTCTCGAAGCTTGAAGCGCCGAGACCGCTGAGCACAGCCGCAGATTTCGCGCAGATCGCAAATCGTTCTTAAGGACTCCTCGCCCTCCCGCGCGGCTTTGTCCCAACCCTGGCTCCATGGGTTACGATAACTCTTCGACCAAATGGCGCCTTCCGTCACCTCGAAACCCATCACGAGCCGGCCCCCGGTTGTGATCGCCAGTCTGGCCATTCTGGCCGTGCTGGCTTTTCTTTTCGTGAACCGTTTGGTCAACCGCTTCGGCGAGCAGGAAAAAGCTCTGGCCCGGCACTTGTATGAACAGGGCCTGGCCGAACAAAATGCCGGCAGGCCGGAGGGTGCTATCGAAGACTTTCGCGCCGCCCTTACCTATAGCCGCGATAACTTTCAGTATCAGCTCAGCCTGGCTCGGGCCTTGCGAGACACCGGACGCACGGATGAGGCGGAAACTTACCTGATCAGTCTGTGGGAACACTCGCCCCAGGACGGCGCCGTCAACCTGGCGCTGGGCCGGCTGGCGGCACGGCAGCGGTTGCTGGATAAAACGCTGCAGTACTACCACAATGCCATCTACGGAGTCTGGGCCTCCGACGCCGATACCAATCGGCTGAATGCGTGGTTTGAACTCATCGAATTCTTGCTGCGGCAACATGCCTACCCTCAGGCGCAAGCTGAGCTCATCACTTTAGCCGCGGAGTTACCGCCTCATCCCGATTTGCACCTCCGTGCCGCGGACTTGTTTGCGCGCGCGCAAGATTACGATCATGCTCTTGTCGAATATCAACGCGTTCTGCGATTCGATCGTGGGAATGCGGCGGCGCTTGCCGGAGCAGGAGAAGCCGCTTTCAGTTTGGGGCGCTATCGTGCTGCACAACGATACCTGCAAAGCGCGGCCCGACTGAGTCCGGGAGATACGCAGGCCAGTCAGTTACTTCAAACCAGCAATCTCATTTTGGACGCCGATCCATTCAGTCACCGCCTTTCCAGCACGGAGCGCAATCGCCGCATCCGTGCGGCTTTCAGTCAGGCCGGAGAGCGTCTGGATAGCTGCGCCCAGAGCAAAGCAATCGATTTGAAAACTGAATCGGCGCCAAGCGATTTGCCGGCTCTGAGAGAACGCTGGGGTGAAATGAAAACGAAGCTGAAACGATTGAGTGAAGACGACACCGCCGATGCGGCCATGGATCTGGTGTTTGAAATCGAGCAGGAGACGTCAAAGGAATGCGGTGCGCCCAGCGGTTTGGATCAGGCGCTCCTCCTGCTCGCGCAAAACCGGGCTGGAACGGACCGGGCTGGAACGGACCGAAGCGGGGCAGAAAGATGAACCACACCTCGCCTCTGTCCCCCGAGTCCTCTTCGGTAGCTCCGCCACACGTCAGCGCAGCAACGCCTCGTAGAGTGCGCCGGTTCTCCATGACCGCGACCTCTCGCGAGGAGCAGTTCTTCTTACTCCTGGCAATGTTCATCGGACTTTTCTCGGGGCTGGCGGTGGTGTGCTTTCGTTTGGCCATCGATTGGACTCGAATCGGGCTGCTGGGGCCGGCACCCCAGGCCCACAATTTACGCGTGCTGTTTGTTCCCGCGCTGGTGGGATTGCTGGTCGCCGTTCTGGTGGTGCACGTTTTTCCGCAAGTGCGTGGTAGCGGCGTGAACCAGACCAAAGCCGCGCTCTACATCTTTAATGGGTACATCCCATTTCGCACGGCCATCGGAAAATTCATCACTGCGGCGTTGGCGATTGGATCCGGTTACTCTCTCGGTCCCGAAGATCCGTCGCTGCAGATCGGGGCGAGTCTGGCTTCCGCCCTGGGACGGAGAATGGAGTTTTCCCGCGAGAAACTTCGTCTCCTTGCACCCGTGGGCGCCGCCGCCGGATTGGCGGCCGCTTTCAACGCACCCATTTCGGCCGTGCTCTTCGTAATCGAGGAAGTCATCGGACGCTGGAGCGCGGGCATTCTCGGCTCGGTTGTGCTCTCTGCGATTTCCAGTGTAGTGGTTGTGCGTTGGTTTCTTGGTGCTCAGCCCTTATTTCGGATTCCGTCATTGACCGTGGCCCGGCCAACTGAACTTATCGCCTATGCGGTGCTGGGCCTTATCGGAGGCATCGCGGCCGTAATTTTTGCCAAATCCATCGCGTATTTCCGTTCGCGTCTTCGGTCGTGGCCCAAGTGGACGCAATACCTGCAGCCATCTCTTGCCGGATTGGCAATCGGCTTGATCGGCTATCTGGGTGCTCCGCAGGTTTTGGGCGCCGGCTACCAGTACATGGACCAAGCCATGCACGACCAGTTCACCTGGAAGATGCTGGCTATTCTCGCGGGTCTCAAGATCGTGGCCACCACGCTCTCGTTTGTCACGGGTACTCCGGGCGGAATGTTCGCCCCAACGCTGTTTATCGGCGCCATGCTCGGCGGAGCCGTCGGGGGAGTGGAGCGCCTTTTCTATCCTCACCTCACCGGTTCCACCGGCACTTACGCGCTAGTGGGGATGGGCGTTCTTTTCGCCGGATTTCTGCGGGCTCCCATGACCTCCGTCTTCATGGTGCTTGAAGTCAGCGGCAACTATTCCATCATTGTTCCAGTCATTGTGGCCAATGCCGTCGCCTACGTGATCTCTCGCAGCCTGCAACCTACTCCGATCTTTGATTTGCTAACTCGGCAGGATGGGCTGGATCTGCCATCGCTCGAGCAGCAGCGCGAAGAGAACATTCTGCGCGTCGAAGATGCTATGCAACCGCCGACCGGGCCGGTTCTGAATGCTGACGAGACGGTGCGGGAGGCGAATGAAAGTGTCCAGCAGTCGGCGGCGGATGTTTTCCTGGTGCGGTTGAGTCCGACGGGTTGGAGCAGCGTCACCCGCGATTTGCTGAAGCGACTTGTCAGCGAAGGCAAGGGAGAGATGACGCTGGGATCAGCTCTTCCCACCGAGCGCCTGCCGTATCTCCATCCCGACTACCCGCTCGAAATGGCTTTGCGCTACGTCTATCAAACGCCGCTGGTGCCCGTCGTGAGTCGCGCCGACTTCCGCAAACTGGAAGGCGTGATTTCCAGCGAAGCCGTCCTCAACAAATACCGCGTGGTCAGCCGCGAAGATGAATCGTAGATGCCTCACTTCTACTTCCGCGGACATGCCCCCGCGATGCTGGCTCACGCTGCTTTAAGGTAAAGTCGGCAGGTATTGCCAAGACCTCCGAGATTAGCTAATATGGATTAGCTAACATCGAGACAATGGCCACGATTACCGTTCACAAGGCGAAGACCAACCTGTCACGGCTGATTGAGAGAGCTTGCCGGGGGGAAGAGATCGTCATCGCGCGCGGGTCGCAGCCCGTCGTGCGCCTGGTTCCGATCGCAGACGCGCGAGGCAACCGGAAGCCGGGAGCTTTGAAGGGCAAGATCTCTTACACTCCGGATGCCTTTGATCCCTTGACCGATCAGGAGTTGAAGGATCTGGGCTTCGAATGAATGTCCTGTTGGACACGCACGTTCTGGTTTGGTGGTTCGAGGATTCGTCGAAGCTCTCCGGGCAAGCGTCAGCGATTCTCGCGAATCAGCGCAACTCCCTTCTGCTTTCGGCGGCTGTTGCGTGGGAACTGGCGATCAAAGCAAATTTAGGAAAAATCAACGGGCTGGAGATCGTCACGGAATTGGGCGCTCAGGCGGCCCAAGGCGGATTCACGGAGCTTTCAATCAACATCGCGCAGGCGGTTCGGGCGGGGTTGCTGCCCAGGCACCATCGAGACCCTTTTGACCGTTTGCTGGTGGCTCAGGCCCAGGACTTGAATGTGCCGATTCTGAGTGCTGACAAGCTGCTTGACCGGTATGACGTCAGAAGGCTATGGTGAGGCCGCGCGGGCGAGCCGCACCCGCCCACATGAGACGATCAGTTGCCATTCGCTGTTCTAATTCCCCCTCCTACTGTTAATCCTCTATATTTCAGGGGCTTACGTTGACCAAAATGGTTCTTTCAGGTAGCTTAATAAGTACAAATCCATAGTGGGGAAGTGTACCCTTACAGGAACTTATTGTGCCTAGCTACGATGGCAAGACGCTGCTTTTATTGAAACCTCGGGGTTTCTGTGCGGGGGTGGTGCGGGCGATTGATATTGTCCGCATTGCCCTAGAGGCTTTTGGGCCGCCAATCTACGTCCGGAAGGAGATCGTCCACAACCGCTTCGTCGTGGAAGAGTTGCAGGGCAAAGGGGCCATCTTCGTCGATAACGTGGACGAAGTTCCGGCCGGAGAGCGCGTGATCTATAGCGCCCATGGGGTTTCGCCCGAAGTACGGGAAGCGAGTCAAGCCCGCAACTTGCGAGTGATTGACGCGACCTGCCCTCTGGTGACCAAGGTTCATGTCGAGGCGGTCAAGTTTGCCAAGGAAGGCTATTCCCTGATTCTGATCGGGCATCACGATCACGATGAAGTGATTGGAACCCTGGGTGAGGCGCCGATTGTGACCCAGGTGGTGGGATCACCGGAGCAGGTGGAGTCATTGATAGTGGCCGATCCCAACCGCGTGGCTTTTTTGACGCAAACTACTCTCAGTCTCGATGAGACTAAAGATATTATCGCGGCCCTGCGAGAAAAGTTTCCCAATATCAAGGGGCCGGCAGCCCAGGACATCTGCTATGCCACGGAAAACCGGCAAGTCGCGGTGAAAGAGGTGGCTTCCGATGCTGACCTGCTGCTGGTGGTGGGCTCCGATAACAGCTCGAACTCCAACCGGTTGGTCGAAGTCGCCCGCAATTTGGGTACGAGTTCGCATCTGATTGATAGCTTCCGAAACATTAAGCCGGATTGGCTCGAAGGGGTAAAGACCATTGCTTTGACCGCCGGCGCATCGGCTCCGGAATGTCTGGTGGAGGAAGTTGTGGAGTTTCTGGGTACCAAAGGCTTCGACAACGTGAAAGAAGTTGAAGTCATGCCCGAGAACGTGCGTTTTGGCTTGCCTCCCGAGATCGTGGAAGCGATTGCCAGCGCCCCCAGCGGAGTAGCCGCGGAGTAATAGATTTTCATGGACGAAACCTCCTCCTCGTTCCCGGCGTCTGCGCCGCGGATGCATTTCGGCAAAATCGAAGACCTGGCCAGCCGGGTTGCGACGGCGGTGGACGGTGCCCGCAGGTATTTGTTCTCCCGGCAACACGCAGAGGGCTACTGGTGCGGGGAACTGGAAGCCGACACCACGCTGGAGTCGGATTACATCCTGCTGCACACCCTCCTCGGGACGGGCAATCACGAGCGCTTCCAGAAGTGCTGCAACCGGATTCTCCAGCATCAAAACGAAGACGGCGGCTGGCCCATTTACATCAACGGGCCATCGAACCTCAGCGCTTCGGTAAAAGCGTATTTCGGGCTGAAGCTGACAGGATACAAGCCCGATCATCCCGCCCTGGTGCGCGCCCGCAAGAAGATTCTGGAGCAGGGGGGCGTGACCGAGGTCAACACTTTCACCAAGATTTATCTGTGTGCTCTCGGCCAGTACGACTACGATGCGGTGCCTGCCATTCCACCGGAAATCGTGCTGTTTCCCAACTGGTTCTGGTTCAACATTTACGAGATTTCGTCGTGGTCGCGCGCGATTCTGGTGCCGCTCTCGATCTGCTACGCGAAAAAGCCGCTGAAGAAGATTCCCGACGAGATGGGAGTGGAGGAATTGTTCGTGGGTGGCCGCGACAAATCGCGCATGCACCTGCACTGGTCGAAGGAGTTGATCTCCTGGCGCAATTTCTTTCTGGTACTGGACCGGCTGACGCACTGGGCGGAACTGGTGCATATTCGTCCGCTGCGCTGGCTGGCGCTGAAGCGGGCTGAAAAGTGGATGCTGGAACGCTTCGAGATGAGCGACGGTTTGGGCGCTATCTATCCCTCGATGATGAATGCCATCATCGCGCTGCGTTGTCTGGGCTATTCGCTCGACGACCCGCAGGTAATCCGCGCCCTGGACGAATTCGAGAAGCTCGGAATCGAAGAAGGCGACACTTTCCGCATGCAGCCTTGCAAACCGCCGGTATGGGATACGGCTTATGCGCTGTTCGCGCTGGGCGAAAGCGGTGTGCCGGCCAACGATCCGCGCATGGTCAAATGCGCCGACTGGATTCTGCAAAAGCAGGTTCGCACCGTTGGCGATTGGAAGGTGAAGAACAAGAAGGGCCAGCCGGGCGGCTGGTACTTCGAGTTCAATAACGAGTTTTATCCGGACGTGGATGACAGCGCGATGGTGTGCCTGGCGCTGACCCACGTGGAACATCCAAACGGGCGCTACCAGCGCGAGTCGGTGCAGCGCGCCATTGACTGGATTTTCTCCATGCAGTGCAAGAACGGCGGTTGGGCTTCATTCGACAAAGACAACACCCGCATGGTGTTCGAGCAAATTCCGTTCGCCGACCATAACGCCATGCTCGATCCGCCTACCGTGGACATTACGGGGCGCATTCTCGAAATGCTGGCCGCCTACGGATACGATCGAAATGACTGGCGGGTGAAGAAGGCGATCAAGTTCGTCCGCGACGAGCAGGAGCCCGATGGTTCGTGGTTTGGCCGCTGGGGCGTGAACTACATCTACGGAACCATGCTGGTGCTGCGCGGACTGGAAGCGATGGGCGTGGATCACCACGAGCCCTACGTGCAGCAGGCGGCGGAATGGTTGCGCATGGTGCAGAACCCGGACGGCGGCTGGGGCGAAACTTGCGGTTCCTACGACGATCCCAGCACGCGCGGCGTGGGTCCGAGCACGCCTTCCCAGACCGCCTGGGCAATCATGGGATTGCTGGCGGCCAGCGACACGCGCAGCGATTCCGTGGCGCGCGGCATCGCTTATCTGTTGCGTACCCAGAAGAAAGACGGGTCGTGGGACGAGCCTCAGACCACCGGCACGGGATTCCCGCGGGTGTTCTATCTGGTGTACACGCTGTACCGCGACTACTTCCCGCTGATCGCATTGACCGCTTACGGCAAGGTGATGGCGGGAAGAGCTAGCAATTAGCAGTTGGCAGTTAGCCATTCGCCATTAGCATTTGGCCATTAGGAGGAATCGCGGTGATCTTTCGGGCCAAATGCCCAGTGCTAAATGCTAACTGCCCACAAAAAAGAAAGTCTGGAGCAAAGTAGATAACATGGCCGTGCCTATCTCGCAAATGTGGACGGTGGCCACTTACGTCCTCCGGCAGAAAGCCAAGGGACGCAAGCAATACCCGCTCGTGCTGATGCTGGAGCCGCTATTCCGCTGCAATCTGGCCTGCGCCGGCTGCGGCAAGATCCAGTATCCCGCCCACGTGCTAAAGGCCCAACTCACTCCCGAGGAGTGCTTCCGCGCGGCGGATGAGTGTGGCGCCCCGACCGTCGCGATCCCGGGCGGGGAACCCTTGCTGCATCCGCAGATCGGAGAGATTGTCGAAGGCCTCGTCGCCCGCAAGAAATATATCTATCTGTGTACGAATGCCCTGCTGCTCAAACAGAAAATTCATCTATTCAAACCGAGTAAGTACCTGACATTTTCCGTTCACATGGACGGACAGCGCGAGCACCACGACTTTTCCGTGTGTCTGGAAGGCGGGTACGACAAGGCGCTGGAGGGGATCAAGGAAGCGCTGCAGCATGGCTTCCGCGTCACCACCAATACCACGCTGTTTGATGGCGCCGATCCCAAGAGCGTGCGCGCCTTCTTCGACGAAATGATGGAACTTGGCGTCGAAGGCATGATGCTGTCGCCGGGTTATTCCTACGAGAAAGCGCCCGACCAGAGCCATTTCTTGGGACGCGCGCGCACGCGGCGGTTGTTTCGAGGTATTTTGTCCAACCGCAAGGCGAATTGGCGCTTCAATATGTCGCCTCTGTTTCTCGAGTTCCTGATGGGGAAGCGCGATTACGCCTGCACTCCCTGGGGCATGCCCACATTCAACGTTTTCGGCTGGCAAAAGCCGTGCTATTTGCTCCAGGACGGCTACGCCGACACATTCGCGGAATTGCTGGCGACGACGGAGTGGGAGCGGTACGGAACGGAATCCGGGAATCCCAAGTGCGCGAATTGCATGGTACACAGTGGCTACGAAGCCTCCGCCGTGAACGACACGTTCGGTTCGCTGCGTGGTCTGTGGAACACTGCCCGGGCTTCGCTTTCTAATCGCTACAAAGATTTATCCGCCCTCGATTTGCTGAACGAGCCGGCGCGGCCGGTTCACGCCTTCAATCCTCTGGTGCAGATCGATGCCCCTGTCGATAGCCATGCGGCGGAGGAAACAGCGGTTTGAGCGGGAGAGAATCAGGTCGAACTGCGCCAGCCTCGCATTCCGTGCAGACTCCCGCGGACCAGCTTGAAGTTGTGCCGGTCGCGAAGCGGGAAAAACTGGAAGGATGGATCCCGGAACTGGCAACTCCGGAAGAACTCCGCGCGGCTCTGGAGCACGCCTTTGACTATCGCGGCGACGTACTGATTACCCGCAAAGACGGCACGAAAATCGAAGGCTACATCTTCGACCGGCGCACCGGGAATACGCTCGGAGAAAGCTGCGTGCGCTTGTTGCCCAAGGACGGCGCTCCGAAGACAAAGATCTCCTATGCGGAGATTGCCGCCGTTGCCTTTACGGGCCGGGATATGGCTGCCGGCAAGAGTTGGGAAGCCTGGCTGTCCCAATACTGGGAAAAGAAAGCGGCAGGCGAGAAAAACATTTCGCTGCAGCCGGAAAAGCTGGAGTAGAAGCTATCAGCTTTCAGCCCTCAGCTTTCAGCAAACCTGTTTCAAGCTGACGGCTGAGAGCTGACGGCTGAGAGCTTTGATGAAAGCTTTTGTTACTGGCGCAACCGGTTTTGTAGGCAGCCACGTGGCCCGAGTTCTGGCTGAGCAAGGTGCTGACCTGCGACTGCTGGTTCGCTCCACGAGCGATCCGAAAAATATCGAGGCGCTGAAGGCGGATCGCGTCATCGGCGATCTTCGCGATCCCGCATCCATTGAGAAAGCCATGGCGGGCTGTGAAGTTGTGTTTCACGTCGCCGCCGACTATCGGCTGTGGATTCGCGATCCGGAGCGGATGTACGCTGCGAATGTCGAGGGCACGCGGGCCATCTTGGAAGCCGCGCGCAGGAACCGCGTCCGCCGCGTGGTTTACACCTCCAGCGTAGCGACCATGGGATTTACATCCAACGGCCGTCCGGCGGACGAGAATTCTCCGGTTTCGCTCGACAACATGATCGGCCACTACAAGCGGTCAAAGTTCATGGCCGAGCAGGTGGCAATGGAAGCCGGGCGCAGCGGGATGGATGTGGTGGTGGTGAATCCCACAACCCCGGTCGGCGAGCGCGACATCAAACCCACGCCCACTGGGCGAATCGTGGTGGACTTCTTGAAGAAGAAGTTTCCCGCATACGTGGACACAGGTTTGAATCTGGTGGACGTCACGGAATGTGCCCGCGGACACTTGACTGCGATGGAGAAGGGACGCAGTGGCGAACGCTATATTCTGGGCGGGGAGAATCTGACGTTGAAACAGATTCTCGATAAACTGGCGGCGATCACAGGATTACCGTCCCCGAAGGTTCGAGTTCCGTACGTGGTTGCGCTGGCCACCGGGGTCGTGGACGAAGTGGTTACGGGATATATCTTGAAGCGGGAGCCACGCGCGACCATTGATGCCGTGCGCATGGGGCGCAAGAAAATGTTTGTGTCGTCCGCCAAAGCCGAGCACGAGCTGGGATGGAAGATGGCGCCGGTGGACGATGCCTTGCGCAGGGCCGTAGAGTGGTTTCAGACGAACGGATATGCGTAGCCCATAGAAATGGAGGGACGGGCGTCTCGCCCGTCCGGGCGGAGCGAAGCTCCGCAAGGAATGTGCCTGTTGCAATCGTGTAAAGTCGCAATTGTTGCTGCGCTGGAACGCGAGGTGTGGCCACTGGTCAAGAACTGGCCGGTGACCCGCAAAGAATACGACGGACGCTGGTTCAAGTTTTACGAGAAAGCCGGGACCGTGCTGGTCTGTAGTGGGATGGGAGCCGAGGCGGCGCGGCGCGCGGCGGAAGCGATCATCAACCTGTATCATCCCGAGCTGATCATTTCGGCGGGCTTTGCTGGAGGCCTGAATCCAACTCTGCCGGCCGGCCACATGCTCATGCCCCGGCAGGTGATTGACGCAAGCGATGGCAGCCGCAGCGATAGGGGATTTGGCGAGGGAGTGCTGGTCAGTTTTGGAACCGTTGCGGACGCCGAGCAGAAAGCCAGGCTCGCCGACGCTTATGGAGCGCATGCGGTGGACATGGAAGCCGCTGGGGTGGCGCGCAGCGCGGAGGCGCACGGAATAAAGTTTCTCGCTTGCAAAGTGATCTCCGACGCCACTGACTCACGGATGCCGCCGATTGCGCGCTTTATCACCGGTGACGGACGTTTTCACGCACTCAAGTTTATGGCTTATGTGGCAGTGCGGCCCTGGCTTTGGCTCAGCGTGATGAAGTTAGCGCGAAACAGTGCGCTGGCAGCGGGCAAACTCTGCGAGGCCTTGGCTGGTGCACACGAGGCCAGAGTCGCGGAACCAGGCCTACAGACTCTTCTTAGATAAAAGCAAAACCATGGCCGTTGCCAAACAATTCGCAATTAAGGAAATGGGGCTTCCGATCCCGAGCACCATGCAAGCCGCCGTGTATCGCGGAGTGAATGATGTCCGCATAGAAACCGTACCGGTACCGCAAATCGGACCGGGCGAACTGCTTATTCGCGTCCACACTTGCGGCATCTGCGGCACCGATCTGAAGAAGATCGCGACCGGTTCACACTCTGCACCGCGAATCTTCGGACACGAGACTTCCGGCGTGGTTGCCGCCGCAGGCCCAGGCGTGAGTGAGTTCAAGCCCGGCGATCGAGTGGTGGTTTTCCACCACATCCCATGCGGCGAATGTTACTACTGTCTTCATAAAACCTTTGCCCAGTGCGAGACGTACAGGAAAGTCGGCTGCACAGCAGGATTCGAGCCTGCCGGCGGAGGCTTCGCGGAGTATGTTCGTGTCATGGATTGGATCGTGCATAGCGGAACCGTTCGCATCCCCGACGGAGTTTCGTTCGAGCAGGCTTGTTTCGTCGAGCCGGTGAATACCTGCATGAAGGGCATCGCCACCTTGCAACTTGTGCCCGGCGAGAGTGTTCTGGTAATTGGACAGGGACCGATCGGTATCATGTTGAGCGTATTGGCCAAACAGTCAGGAGCTACGGTAATTACTTCCGATTTGTATGCTCAGAGGCTTACAATAGCCAAGAGATTCAACTTACAGAAAGCGATTGACGCTTCGCGCACCGATACCGTAAAAGCGGTGCGGGAGCAGACTGAAGGCCGAGGCGCCGACGCAGCCATTCTAGCAGTCGGGGCCAATGGCCTGATCCGGACCGCCATGGACGCGGTGCGTCCTGGAGGCCGGGTATTGTTGTTTGCGCAGACGGTGCACGGGGAAGCTACGATTGACCCGGCCGCAGTCTGCGTGGACGAGAAAACCTTGTTGGGGTCGTACAGCGCTTCCGTCGAGCTTCAGAAGGATTCGGTGCGGTTCGTGATGAACCGTGAAATGGACTTGGAACAATTAATCAGTCACCGCTTCCCTTTATCCCGCAGCGTAGAAGCTCTAGAACTGGGTGCGCACCCCCAGCCTGATTCCATGAAAATCGTGATTCAGCCGGGCAGCTCGTGGGAGGAAGTATAGAGTGAATGGAAAGATGACAGCGGCAGTCCTCTACGGCAAAGAGGACGTGAAGATTGAGCGGGTTCCCATTCCGCGCGTAAACGATGGCGAAGTGCTGGTCAAGGTGCAGGTCGCTCTGACCTGCGGCACGGACCTGAAGGTGTACCAGCGCGGCTATCACGCTCGCATGATTGTTCCTCCAGCCTTGTTCGGCCACGAACTGGCGGGCGTGATCGAGGAAGTCGGCCCGGGCGTCCGCGGTTTCAAGCGAGGAATGCGTGTCGTCGCGTTGAACTCAGCGCCGTGCCAGATGTGTTTTTATTGCTCCCGGCACCAGGAGAATCTTTGCGAAGATCTGCTGTTCAATAACGGTGCGTACGCGGAATATATCCGGATTCCGCGGCGGATCGTTGAAACCAACATGCTGGCAGTTCCCCCCGACGTGAGCTACGAGGAAGCGGCCATGGTCGAGCCGCTGGCTTGCGTGCTCCGCGGGCTGCACGAAACCGGCGTTGGACTCGGCGACACCGTGATCGTTATCGGTGGCGGCCCGATTGGCTTGATGTTCGTGCAAGTGGCCAAGGCGGTGGGTTGCAATGTCATTTCCGTGGTGAAGCGCGATCCCCAAGTCACAGCCGCGAAACACATGGGCGCGCATGAGGTGGTGCAGATCACCAAGGTGAAGGATCCCGTAGAGTCAGTGCGGATGCTTTCCCCGGACAAACGAGGCGGCGATGTCGTCATCGAGGCAGTTGGCCGTCCCGAAGCCTGGGAGTGGGCAATTGACATGGTGCGCAAGGGAGGCACCGTCAACTTCTTTGGCGGATGCGCCAGCGGTACCAAGGTGCAACTCGACACCAACCGGCTGCATTATTCGGAAGTCACGCTCAAAGCCACCTTCCATCACACGCCGGAAACAGTGCGCAAAGCATTTGCCCTGATTGCCGAGAAGAAAATTCGTTCGACCGATTACATTACCGGCGAGGCCCCGCTTTCGCGGTTGCAGCACGTTCTCCGCCACATGTTGAACCGCAACGGCGATATCAAAACCGCCATCATTCCCGGGCACTAGGGCGGGCTCAGATCGGCGTGGTTGAACCCCGGGGGACGCAACTGACTATGTCATCCATTGCCAGCAACGAGGCCCGGAGTGTATCTGGTCCATCCGGCTTGCCGGGTTGGGGCAACCTTCCGCCAGAGTACGCCATGCCCGAGCGGGCGCCCACGCTGGCAGAGGCGCAAGAATACTGCCGCCGGCTGGCGCGCAGCCATTACGAGAATTTTTCTGTCGCCACGTGGTTTCTGCCCAAGCGGCTGCGTCAGCATTTCTTCAATGTTTATGCCTATTGCCGCATTTCCGATGACCTGGGTGACGAAGTCGGCGATCCCGATGCATCTTTGCGGCTGCTCGATCAATGGGCGGCTGAACTCGATGCTTGCTATGCCGGGAATCCGCGGCATCCCGTGTTTGTTGCCTTGACGGAGACCGTACGCAAGTTTGAAATCCCCAGCCAAACCTTTGCCGATCTGTTGACGGCGTTTCGCCAGGATCAGACGGTCACTCGCTATCCCACGTTCAACGACCTCCTTGGATATTGCCGTTACTCGGCCAATCCCGTGGGCCGTCTGGTGCTCTATGTTTGTGGCTATCGCGATGCCGAGCGCCAGACGCTATCTGATTTCACTTGCACCGCTCTACAACTGGCGAACTTCTGGCAAGACGTAAGCGTGGACTATGCTAAAGGCCGAATCTATCTTCCACTGGAAGATCTTCGCCGGTTTGGAATCAGTGAAGACGACATTGCGTCGCAGCGAAACACATCTGCCTTCTGCGATATGATCCGCTTCGAAGTGGAGCGCGCCCGCGACTGGTTCCAGCGGGGCCTGCCGCTGGTGCGGAAGGTGGATCGCGAGTTAGCCATCGACATTGAACTCTTCAGCCGTGGCGGGCAAGAGATTCTCAACGCCATCGAGGCCCAGGGATACAACGTGCTGGGACGGCGCCCGGCGATTTCCAACTCCCGAAAACTGGCGCTGGTAGCGCGCGCGGCTTGGGGAAAGCTGCCGTGGGTAAAGAAGATATGAGTACCGCCGTGCAGCAGGCTCCCACACCCTTCGCGCCCACCGAATCGCAGCTTGCGGTGGCTTACTCGGTGTGCCGTGGCATTGCCCGCCGGGCGGCTAAGAATTTCTACTACGCTTTCCTGGTATTGCCAAAACCCAAGCGCCAAGCCCTGTGCGCGGTGTATGCGTTTATGCGGCGTTGCGACGACATTGCGGATGACGAGAATTTACCCGCGCTGGAGCGGCAGCAGAAACTTGCCTCCTGGCTCGACGCATTTCACCAGGCACAATCCGGACGGCCTACTGACGAGCCCGTGCTTCTGGCCTTAACCGATGCGCAACGCCGTTACAACATTCCCGTCGAATTGCTCGATCAACTGGCGTACGGCACGGCGATGGACGTGGATGCAGAAGCCGAGGATCGGCTTTTGTGTGAATCCTCACATCCCATCGTGACCGTATACTATCGGACTTTTGACCAGCTCCGTGTGTACTGTTACCGGGTCGCATCGGTTGTGGGTCTAGTATGTATTCGTGTATTCGGATATCGTGATCCCGCGGCGGAAGCGCTGGCCGAGCGCTGCGGCCTGGCTTTCCAGCTCACCAACATCATTCGCGACGTGAAGGAAGATGCTGCTGCGGGCCGGATTTATCTGCCGGAAGAAGATGTGGCCAAGTTCGGAATCTTACCCTCGGATTTGCTCTCCGGCTCCGATCCCGCGCGAGTTCGCCCGCTGCTGGCGATGGAAGCTGACCGGGCCCGCGAGTATTATCGCGCTGGTGAGGAACTCATTCCCCTGGTCAACGAGGACAGTCAGCCCGCACTTTGGGTGCTGGTGACCATCTATCGGCGTTTGCTCGAGAAAATTGCGTTGCGCGAATACGACGTGTTCAGCGGCAAAGTCAGCCTCACCGTGCGAGAGAAGCTCACCATTCTGGCTAAGGGCTTCCTGAAGCGCCTGTGATGAACGAGCGCCCCGCACAAACTCCCACAGTGGCTGTCGTCGGAGGTGGGCTGGCCGGGCTGGCCGCTGGATGCGCCCTCGCCGGCAGAGGTTTTCGGGTAACCCTCTTTGAGCGCCGGCCCTACCTGGGCGGGCGTGCTTCCTCTTACCAGCATCCGGGCACGGGCGAAGTGGTGGATAACTGCCAGCATGTGCTGCTTGGCTGCTGCACGAATCTGATTCAGTTTTACAAGCGTCTAGGAGTAGAAGAGAAAATCCGCTGGTACGATCGGCTGACCTTCCTTGAGCCCGGTGGCCGCGCCTCTGTGATTTCGCCTTCTGGATTGCCCGCGCCGTTTCATACTGCGCCGGCGTTCCTGCGTGCCGCATGTCTGAACTTTTGCGACAAGATTGCCATTGCCGCCGCCATGGCTGCTCTTGCGCCCGCGGTGCCGCGAGACAACGGGGAATCGTTCTTGGCCTGGCTGCGCCGCCACAGACAGACAGATCGTGCCATCGACCGCTTTTGGAAGACGGTTCTGGTCAGCGCTTTGAACGAGGACCTCGAGCGAGTCTCGGTTCCTAGCGCTGCACAAGTCGTGCGCGAGTCGTTCTTGAAGTCGGCCACGGCGGGCCGCATGGGCGTGCCCAGCGTCCCTTTGACGGAGTTGTACGGCACGGCGGCAGACTACATTCGCGCGCGAGGTGGAGAAGTTCAGTTGCGTTGCGGCGTGGAATCTTTTGGTGTCGAACCATCCGGTGTGAAGCTGCTAGTCGCGAGCGGTGAATCGAGCTTCGATTTTGCGGTGTTGGCCGTACCCTTTGATGTTTTGTCCCGCATGTTGCCCCGAACCACGGCCGCGGAGTCGTTACGGCAAACTCTGGCACGCTTCGAGACCTCACCCATCACCGGCATTCACCTGTGGTTTGACCGGCAGATCACGGACCTCGACCATGCCGTGTTGCTCGACCGAACCATTCAATGGATGTTTCATAAATCGAAGCTGCTGGCCGAGCCTCGCCGGCCAGAGGCGATAGAAAGGGAAGGGCTCGCCGAAAGGGAAGCCCATACCGAAAGGGAAGGGAGCATAGAAAGGGAAGGGCACGGCTTCAGTCGTGCCACAGGGGCTGCCAATAGAGGCGGGGCTTTAGCCCCTGAGGCAAGCGGCAGCTACGTGGAACTGGTCGTTAGCTCCTCGAAGACTCTGGTAGAAAAATCGAAGCCGGAGATCACGGAATTAGCCTTAAAGCAACTGCGCGAGTTCTTTCCCGGGGCTCGGGATGCGAATCTGCTGAAGTCAACGGTGATCAAGGAAGTGAACGCAACTTATTCGCCGCGGCCCGGCATCGATGCTTACCGCCCGAAGTCCGAGATCGCATGGCCCCGAGTTTTTCTGGCTGGAGACTGGACCGCGACCGGATGGCCTGCCACCATGGAAGGCGCCGTCCGCAGCGGCTACATGGCCGCCGAACGAGTAGCCCACGCGGCGGGTCTGCGGGAAGCGACATTCCTCGCGCCTGATTTGCCCGCCGCCGGGTTCATGCGGCTGTTTCGGTAAGGAATCTTCGTGTTGTGGTTGGGCGGGTGGGGGCCGCCCACCTTTCGGTTCGACCTACTACCGTTCAGCGCGGGCGGCGAAAAGTGTTTCGAGCAGAGAATTGGCGCGTTCGTAAACGGAGTCCGTCTGAGCAAAGTGATCGTCCAACAAATTGGCAAGGGCAGACCTATCCATTCGGTTGTTCTGGATACTCAGACTGAACTTAAATTCGTCGGAAGCCGCGTCTAGGCCTCCGTCGAACAAACAGCGGAGTTTCGTTTCCGGCTCGTACAAGAGTGTACTGAATCTCTCAATCGCGCTCAGATTCTCGGGAAGAAAATTGTGAGAGAACGCCATCAATGCTGGGAACTGCTTTCCGATCTGGGTCTCGGGAAAGTGCCACGTGTACGTCGATGTCAGGTTAGCAACTAAATTCGCTTCAACCCCCGATAGAGCTTCGAGCAGAACCTTGGCAACGTTGCGCCGAAATTCAGACCAATTGGAGGCGCCAGTGAAAAACCCAGAAAAGGTCACTATGCTTGAATCGAACACCTTCACCCAGTACCATGGGCGGTCCTCAGTTCCCTGGCCGCGCCAGATCCAAGCTCTGCTCTCTTCGTCCTTGCTTACGTTCGGCAGAAGCCTGCGGTTCTTAGAAAGCTCATGGACGACCCTCGCAAGCAGTTCCCCGCTCAGCAAATCGAAACGGAATGAAATGTCATCTTGGAATGTAGTCTTATTTAACTTTGGCGCAGTCACGTTTTGTCCTTGCCGCTCAACAAGCTAACGAAGGTACTCTCGATGCCGACTTACGCCCCCTTGCAAAATAGAACTCTGGCGATGGGGTTCCTTGTAATGCAATGCCAGCTAGATCCTTTGGCGCCTCGTCGGGCTCCTGAAACCCCCCAGCTTTCTGTTTGGAGAACGTAAGCAACAGGTGACGTTCTGCCGGGTCAATCAGAAACTCGGATGGTGCCAAGGTAACACCCGCGTTCACATAGATAAACTGTCCCAAATCTCCATACGACTGCCCCAGTTTCCCGCAGACTACCGCAGAATATTGCTGCTGCAGCGACACCGTTGCGATCCGCAACTCCTGCACGAGCCCTGTCTTCAACGGCGTAGTCGGATTCAGGACGTAATTGCGCATCAGGTCAAGCTTGTAGGATGGGTCCAGCCCACAATTCACATCGAGCTTGTATTCCGGCCCCAGCTTGTAATTCAAATCGAGCTGGTAGTTCGGGTCTAGCTTGTACACGGCGTTAGTCTCGAAGTAATTGACCGGTCGTGCGATCACTCCATCGGCTTCGATTACAGGCGAAACTGTCGTTGGGGGTCCGTGGGGTCGAGACGCGAGTAAATGGCCTTCATGCACTGGGGCATCGCCCTGAACCGTTAACCGCAAACGGTCGAGCGCAGGCTTAAGCAGAATGAGCAACCCCCAATACACGACACCCAGCACGAATGCTGACCCAGTGCCCGCCAAAATCGCTAAAATTAATCGACCCATCTTCTAAACCGTGTACCCATAAACAATGATACTGCCAATGATGGTCATAGATGCTATTCCCAGTACCATCGTCACAAAGGCCGCAAAGGTAGTGGCTCTCCTCTGAAGCCTAAAACATACCCCTCGGAGCAGGAAAATTATCACGACCACCACGGTGCCTGCCACTTGGGGAGGGAGAAAGAACGATGAAGCGACCTTCGGGTCGATGAAAACTGATCCGACAGAGCCTAGCCCCAACAAACACAAATCCGGGCCGGAGGTTTTCATCAACTCAGTCACGCCGCTTTCGACCCTGAAAACATAGTCGGTGACCAGCACGAGAAACGGAATCCCTATCGTAACAGTCAACACTATCGCGAGCGGACTTGGCGTCACCATCGCTATTCCGAAAACTGAGGCAGCGTACTAGTCTTTCATTTTAGTGTCAACTGACCCGTATGTGACTGCCGCGGATGCGGGGAAGGGTGTCTAATCTTTAACTATACTATCATCCCGTTCTAGGCTCACACTAGGGTCTATCGAGGTCTTACCGTAATAACTCCGTAGTAATTCCAGGAGGCTAAACTGCCCGACCTCCGCACCCAACACGATAAGGAAGTGCCACCCGCCAAGGTGGAAATTTGACGCTAAATCACCTTGGTCACACCGCCAGCAAGATCACTCCCCCCGCGACCGCCAATGCTGCCATCCATCGACGATGATCCACATGCTCATGCAGAAATATTCTCGCCGCCATGGCGTTGGTCACGAAGGTCAGCGAAGTCGAGGCTGGTATGACGAGGCTCACATCGGCCCAGGAAAGTCCGAACAGCATGGCATAAAACGCAGCCGCCATCGCCGTGACTCCGAGCAAGAAGCACGGGTTCCGCAGGACGCGTCCCAGCACCGTCGGCAGGCCCAGCCGGCGGCGAAGCTCGCCAACGTCTCCCACCTGCTTCATGGCGCGGGAGAGCAGCACATCGCCGGCGGTGGAAGCCGTTACGATGGTTGCGACCGCGCCCCAGGCGTAAAGCTGCTTCATGGGTCCATCCTCGCGGCGACCGGCGCGGCCAGCCTGTCGCTCGACTCCGCATGCCGCGGGCGGTGCGTCAGCTCCGGACCCTGGGTTACAACTCCTACGCCGATTGAGATCAGCAAGACTCCCAGCCAGCGGGTCAGGCTCACGTTCTCGTGCAGAACAAACTTGGCGACCAGGGTGAGCAGAATGAAGCTGACCGACGTAGCGGGAAGAACGTAGGTGAGATCAGCCCAGGAAAGCGCCGTCATGTAGCAGGCAAAGAAGGCGAGAAGAAACAGGATTCCCAGCGCGACTTCAGGACGGAAGACGACCAGAATGATGTCGGGCAGATGCCGTAGCGAAATATTGCCCACCCGCTTCATGCCGGCCGAGACCAGCGAATCACCGGTAACTGCGAAGATCGATACGCCGGCCAGCACGAGATACTTCCGCAGCGTCACACGCCAATCCCTTATGCCTTCGCCGGTTCGGCGGCTGCGGTGGAGTCGTGCTCGCGTTTGTCCTTGACCCACTTGTGGCGCATGGCGCGCACCTTGAGGAAGGTCTTCGCCTCTTTGTACAGGCGTTTGCGATCCACGCTATTGAACGCGGCCTTTTTCAGAATACGGAAAACCGCTTTGGGCCGGAAATAGTATTCATCGTAAAAGCGGTGCACCGATTCGAGGATTTCCTCCGCGGGCAGCCCCGGATACTGAATGTGAGCGAGTTGGTGGCCGCCCTCGTCCACCATCTTGTTGTCCGCGACCATGAAGCCGTTCTTCACCGCGTAGTCGTACAACTCGGTTCCGGGATAGGCGTGCGCCACCGAGACCTGAATGGTTTCGACATCCAACTCCTTGGCAAACTGGATGGTGTTTTGAATGGTTTCCCGCGTTTCCCCCGGCAGGCCAAGAATGAAATCACCATGAACCACCAAGCCAAGTTTGTGGCAATCCTTGGTGAACTGACGAGCCCTCTCGACGGTGGCGCCCTTCTTGATGTTTTTCAGAATCTGCTGGTCGCCGGACTCATATCCCACAATCAGTAAGCGGCAACCCGCCTCCTTCATCGCCTTCAGCGTCTCGTAGTCGGTAGTCACGCGCGAGGTGCAGGACCAGGTGAGCTTCAGCGGCTTCAATTTGGAGCAGAGTTCGATCGTCCGCGCCTTTTGAATGTTGAAAGTGTCGTCGTCGAAAAAGAATTCCCGCACGTATGGCCAATACTCTTTGGCTTTGGCCATTTCGCGCGCCACATCGTCGGAGGAACGTTTTCGCCACGGATGCCCGCTAAGGGTCTGCGGCCACAAACAGAACGTGCACTGCGCCGGACAGCCCCGCGTGGTATAGAGAGAAACAAAGGGATACAGCAGGAATGGCACGTTGTAGCGCCGAGGATCCAAATCGCGCTTGTAAACGTCGGTGACGTGGGGCAGGGCATCCAGATCCTCAATCTGGGCACGGTCCGCGGTGTGCACCACCGATCCGTTTTTGCGGTAGGAGATGCCCAGAATTTCGTCCAGCGGCTTGCCCTGCGCAAACTCGACGACCGCGTAATCGAATTCCTTGCGAACGACGAAATCAATGGCCGGACAATCCTTCAAAGATTTTTCCGGCAGCACAGTGACGTGCGGCCCCACGAAGGCGATTTTGATCTTGGGATTGGCGTCCTTGATCCTCTGAACCAGCCGCATGTCGCCGGGGAAGCCGGGCGTGCTGGTGAACAGAACCAGGAATTCGTAATCGCGGGCAATGTTGATGGTTTCTTCCGCCGAGACGTAGTGCGGCGGCGCGTCCAGGAGCCGCGCGCCCTCCAACATTCCGGCCGGATAGGCCAGCCAAACGGGGTACCAGTACGACTCAATCTCGCGAGTTGCCGGCCAGCGCGATCCCGCTCCCCCGTCGAAATTCTCAAACGAGGGCGGATTCAGAAACAGTGTTTTTAAAGGCATAGGTTTGGATAATCCATACTAACATTTTCCGCTGTTTGCCAAGAGTACCCGGCCGCATTCCGGCGTTGTGACGTTCTTTGCGACCTTTGCGAATCCTTAGCGTACTTTGCGGTTAAGAGCTTCTACCGCAAAGCTGTTTCCAGGCACAATCCCGCATCTCTAATAATCTCAGTCTATTAGCCATTTTCCTCAGGTGCAAAGCGTTCACGCTGAATGGATACTTTGACGCCCCCAGCAGGGAAAATGGACCCCCGGCGGCGGGTCATGTTTCAACCGCAGCAAACTCGAAACTTGCTCAGAAACGATTGTTTGTCTCCGCGCACTCTGCGGCGGTTCTCAGCGGACTCCGCGATTCAAGGTTTTGGCGAGGCTTCGGCACAAAGTCTTAAATCGCGGAGGGACCTGCAGAGAGCCCCGAGAAGCCCGACAGAGCGCAAACTGAGACACCACCCCCGGCTGCAACGAATCGCCAAACTACCGGTGCCTTATTTACTTGCGACCCCCACCCATGCCTCCAAATCGCCTGTGGCGCGCAGCAGCAGGATGCGGGCCCGTTGCAGCTCGAAGTTCGCATCCTGCAGGGCGTCGAAGCGTTCATTGGCCCGATTGCGGGCATCATCTGCCTCGTGCACCGTTGCCGTCCCAGCGTCCACGCGGATTTGTACGGCGTCGAGATTCGACTTTGCGATCTGTGATTCCAGATCCGCCACTTCCTGAGCGGCGACAAGTTGCTCCACCGAACGCTGCAACCTCAAGGTTTGCTCCGACACCTGATTCTTCGCAGCCTCGGCATCTTTCCTGGCGTGCAGGGCCTCGGCGTCTGCAGCTTGCGCGCGCGCGTGCTGGGGCGGGTTGAAGAAGGGAAAACGAATCGCTACGCCGACGGTTGCATTGTGTTGCTGGAAGCTCCCCGGGCGGAAGAAAGTCTGGTAGTTGTTGAAGGTGGCGAGCAGCGCATACTGGGCGGCGAAATCGACGGTGGGCCACATCGCCCGATGTTCTGCGCGGGCCCGGAAAGCGAGGGCCGTGGCATGAATATTGGCAACCTGGATGGAGGGGCTGGCCTGCACAGCTCTGCCGGTGAGACTGTCAGTCTGCTTCACCTCGGGCAACCCAGGAACTGACTCCGGCACGGTTTCAATAGAAGAGGCCGTAAGTCCGGTCAAA
Organism: uncultured Acidobacteriota bacterium; assembly: GCA_963770485.1. Taxonomy (GTDB): domain Bacteria; phylum Acidobacteriota; class Terriglobia; order Terriglobales; family Acidobacteriaceae; genus CAVVEC01. Next base: position 210,143 of record CAVYPX010000011.1, on the reverse strand, counting down.
TGGGAAAGCCGGTTGCGCAGAACATCAATCGCACCCTGCGCCTGCGAAATACGAAGGTAAACCCGAGCCGTCGCCAGGCGCGCCTGGTTGCGGGCCAGCGGATTATCTACCCCTTCCTGAACCCGCTCATTGACGATCTGCTCCATCTTCAGAGCATCGTTATATTCCTGGCTCAAGTGGCCCGCAAGCGCCTCCCATTTGCTGAGCTCACTGTAGCTCAGCACGGTGTCCTCAATCACCTGATCGCGCCTGTCTTTGCTCTGAACCGTGCTTGCTTGCCATTCCGTGCGGGCAGCGCGCACAAAGTCGCGGAGAGCTGGGTTGATCAGCGCAGATTGCGCCGTAGTGTTGACGATCGAAGGCGCCGACCCTTCCAAACTGAGCGGGTAGCCCCACGTGGCGCCCAATCCCGAGCCCAGCGCCACCTGCGGCAAATATTGGTTCCGCAGTTCGAGGTAGGAAGCAAAGGCACGCTGCTGATCGGCACTTGCGGCAGCCGCCACAGTGCTGTGAGTGAGCGCCAACTCTACGGCGCGCTTCAAGGGCAGCGGCTCAGCGGCAACAATGGTCGAGGCCGAAAGCAAGAACGCACTCAAAAACAGCAGAGAGGGAAAACGCGAACCAAGGCGGAGAGCAGCTTTCATTTCATCACCTTCGAAAGGAATTGCGGCAACTCGGAAAGGCTGATTGTAAATGAGGACGAAGTTGGTGGAACTGCACGGCTGATCGGCGATGGGCGCCAGTGCTCAGGTTGGAGTCACCATCTACGCGACCGGGCGATTCAGCCGGTCCAAGGCATTCTGTGCAAGAGAAAAACCCTTGGCCAAAGAGAGTGCGGCACGGTATTCCTGAGCCGCGCCCTGCTTGTCCGCTTGCTGTTCCAACAAAGTTCCCAGCAGATAGTGCGCTTTGAACACGGGCGCTTCTTCGACCGTGGAACTGGAAGAGAGATAACGGCGAAGCAACTGAACGGCTACCGGCAGATCGCGCCCGGAACGAATCACCACCTGGGCCGCGTCCATTAATATCTCCGGCTGGCCAACCGGGGCGGCACTCGCATGCTGAATTGCGTCTGCCATCTGATCGAACCTGCCGCGGTCCCGGTAGAACCGGGCAAGATTCACCCATGCGTCGGCCCGGCCATGGCTGGCCTGAAGGGCGGAGCAGTAGGCGCTTTCCGCAGCCACAAAATCCTTGTTCTTTTCCGCGATCCGCGCCTTGATCCAACCGGCCTTGACGGGGTCGAGCGAACTAAGTTTCTCCGCCTGGGTCACAGCTTTCTCTTTGCCCCCGCCAATGATGCCAGGAGCCTCCAGGTAGAACTCAGCCAGATCCGTACGAGCAGCGGCATCGCTCGGATTCAATCGCACCGCCGTCTCAAACTCATTGCGAACCTTTTTGGCCAGACCTGCGGCAGCCAGGAAGCCCGAGTGAGCTGCTTTTTCGCCATAAATTCGGCCGAGCCAAAGGTGATATTGACTGTTGCCAGGGTCGAGCGAAACCGCTCTCTCACAGGCCGCAATCCCGGGATCCCAGTTCCCGAGGCTGAAATAAGCCCGGCAAAGCAGATTGTAGGATTCCGCGTCCTTGGGAGCGCCGCTGATCCGGCTCTGCAGCGACACAATCGCGTCATCCACGCGCCCTTCGGCCAGCAACTTGCCGGCCAGGGGTTCGGCTCCAGCCAAGGATGGAAGAAGTGCAAGCGCCAGTACGAATAGAATTCTTTTGGATGAAAACATTTCCTAATGAACCTTCTTTACGGCTAAGCCGTTGCGCAACGGTTTGGAATTCAGGGGGGCTAGCGCCACCAGGGCATTTTCCGGAAGTCCCGCGGTTACCTCGACCTGGGTCAGGTTCGAAATCGAGGTCTGCACATCCCGACGATGCAGTTCATCGTCCACGATCTCGTAGACGTAGGTTTTGCTGTCCTCCTGATGAACCGCTTCGCGTGGCACGGCAAGAACATTGTGATGTTCGGCGGTGATGATCGTCACTCCAACGTTGACGTTAGGCAGCAGCTTGAAGTCGTGATTGTCCGCCACGCAGGTGATCTCTCCCACGTTGCGGGTGCCGTGTAACTTGATGACTGCGGGAGTCCCATTGACTGCGCTTTGCCAGATGCGGCCGGGGAGAGCGTCCCAGGTGACCTCAATCTTGTCTCCGGGCGTAAGCCGCCCTACGTCCGGTTCGTCAACGAAGGCCCGCACTCGAACCTTGGAAAGATCCGCCTCCTGCAACACCAGATCGCCGGGATTGACGTAGGCCCCTTCCCGCACCGGAAGCGAATAAACAATTCCGTCAAAGGGAGCCCGGACATTCAGCTGGCTGAGCACATCCTCCGCCGCGGCGTAGGCCGCGTGCGCTTCCGATTTCTGCGCTTCCACGCGCGCGATTTCCGGCTGGGAGTACCGGTCTTTCTGTTTCTGCTGGACCAGATTCAGATCCGCGGTGGCCCGCTGCAACTGATTCTCCGCAGTTTTCACCTCGCCCGGAGACGCGGCGCCCTCCTGCTGCAGGCGCCGTAAGGCGTCAAGATTGCGCTGCGCGGTATCGCGTTCGGTGCGCGCCTTGACCAGTTGCGATTCCAGTGTCAACACCTCTTCCCGATTCCCACCACTCTGCACGGCGCTGATGTCGGCTTGGGAGGCGCTGATCTGGGCCATGGCCCGTGCCGCCGCGCTGCGAGCGTCCGCGTCATCCATCTGCAACAGGAGTCGGCCTTTCCGGATGTGGTCCCCCTCTTTCACCAGCACTTTCCTGACCGTGGTACCCACCGGGGCATGCGCCTCGAAATTCTCCAGCGGCTCGATCTTTCCGTTCGTGGAAATCATGCTGCGAATCGTGGTGCGCTCAGCCGTTGCGAAACGCACGGGGACGGCGTCGCCACGGGACATAAACGATGCTAGAAACACCACTGCAGCCACGATGGTCGCGGCCCCCGTCAACCAAGGGTGGCGGGCAAAGAAGCCGCTATTTTTCCCGTTCAAGGGCATGGGATCGCTGAACAGTTTAATGTATCACTTGCTGCTTCTGGAAACTGGAAAGGAACCTGATCGGTTAGATGCAGGGGTGCGGCCAAAGAACCGTAAATCCTTGTGATTTGGCGGTCTCTAGCCGTGGCTGGTTACAATGGGGCATGGCCCCACGCTACGCCCCAGAACATGCTCGGGCTGGCCTCGATGCCAAGTTTCCCGAGATTGAGACCTGGCCCAACCAGTTTCCTGGATACGAAATTGTGGTGGATGACCCGGAGTTCACTTCCGTCTGCCCGAAAACCGGGCTGCCTGACTTCGGCGTGATCACCATCCGCTACATGCCGAACAAGCGCTGCCTGGAACTGAAATCGCTGAAGGAATATCTGCAGTCTTACCGGAATCTTGGAATCTTCCAGGAGAACATCGTGAACCGCGTGCTCGAAGATGTAGTGCGCTGGGCGCGTCCGGTGTGGGCAGAAGTGAAAGGCGATTTCCGTCCGCGGGGCGGAATCTCGACGGTGATCGTGGCGAAGTGGCCGCGGCCCAAGGGGAAGAGGTAGCGCGTTCTCGATGGCCCGGGTGGGAAAATGGCTAACCCGATTCAACCTTGCAAAGAGCCGTTGAGGTGACTAGTGAAATGGCCTGTTAACAACAGGTATGAGTGGCCGACGGTCGCGAGCAGCGCTGTTTCGTCGAGGTTGCCTTGCATTTTCCACGCGCGCACGCTCGGCATTATGATCGACGAGCGTGCCTAATCCCTTCACACCTTACCTGCGCACCGCATTCTTTGTTGGGGTATTGCTTCTCCCATCAGGCCTCTCGGCAAGCACCAATACGGGTCGAGTTTCAGGGAAGATTCTTGATCCTCGGGGAGTTCCCGTCGCGGGCGCACACCTGAAACTGCTGAACTCCGCGGCGGCCGTAGTTCGCGAAGCTAAGAGCGATGAGCGAGGGACCTTCATTCTTGGAGACATTGAACCGGGCGAATACCAATTGACGGCTGAGGAACCAACGTTTGTTTCGGTGACGTTGGATGTTTCCGTTGCCAGTGGACAACAAGAACAGGTCGCTTTGCAATTCCGCCAACTGGTCTCGGTGTCGCAGTCCATTACGGTCGTGGCTTCCATACCGTCGTTGCTGACTCCCGATCCCGCCCAAAGCATCGTGATCCATGACCAAGTTTTGGACGCCAATCCGGGTCGTCCCGGAGCCCCGATCTCCATTCCGGGGCTTCCCATTGAAACCGCATCGGGAGGAATCAAGGCCCCGCAGTATTTTGCTCCGGGCGTTGCCGGGGATCATGGAGAGCCTATCGCTCAGTACTTTCAGATCCGGGATTTTCTCTATCCAAACAACCTGCCCGCCAATGCCCATGGGAACGGTTATGCCGATCCAAATTTCCTCATTCCTCCAACGATTGAAGCCGTCACGATAGACGGAGGAGCCTTTAATGTCAGAGAAGGAAACAATTCTGTCGATCTCGCAGCCTCCTACGTCCCTAGGGAACGCTTCCATAGCTTCCTGCAGATCACAGGTGACTATCGCGATGCGGATGTCATGGCAGGCTGGAGTCCTTCGAACCCCAAGACGAATGCATGGCTTGCGATGGAGGCGTCGTTTGGTAATGGATACCTTGAACGGTTAGAACACCGGCAGCAGTACAAGCTGAACGGGCTACGCCGGTTCCTCCTAGGACGCCACGAGTTAACGCTCTTCGGCATTGGCTACTACGGGTTTTCCGACATTCCGGGGCTGATTGCGATCAATGTGCCTGTACCCGGCGACACGATTGACAATCGGCAACTTGACCGCACACACACGGGTCTTCTGGTGGCAACGGACAACTGGAAGCTGAGCGAGCAGAGACAGTTTTCCTTCTCGGGTTTCTTTCGGAACTACGCTCTCATGCTGCGCTCCAATTTTGGCGATGGCTTGATTCAACAGAGTGAATCGCGGAATGTTGCGGGTGGCGAGGCCACATATACCCAGAGCGTTCGTCCGTGGCTTTCCCTGCTGGCAGGAGTAGACCTCCGACGAGATGCGCCCCGTAATCTGGACTTAAAGCACGACGATGATCAGGGCGTTTTCCAGCCAGTAACGAGCAACAACCTAACCCTGTCGTTTGTCGAACCTTTTGTTTCCTTGGATGGCAGCATCGGCAAGCACGTCCGCTTCGACCTGGGGGTTCGGCAGGAACAAGTCTGGATGGACAATGAGGACATCATCAATCCGCAGAATTCCTTCAACAAACTTGCCACACTAACGCTTCCCAAGGGAACGCTGACGCTGCTTCCACCAGACCGCTGGCATCTTCCCACGCTGGCATTCAGCTACGGCGAAGCCTTTCACACCGAAGACCCAAGAATCGGTACAGGCACAGGACAACCCACCTTGCTGTCACCCTCGCGTGCTTATCAGCTTGTATTCTCCAAAGTGTTCAAACAGACGCAACTCTACGTCACTCTCCGACGTGTGTCGAACTCTCAAGAGTTGGCGAAGATTGACCCCGACACGGGCTTGCAGGAGATTGTCGGCCCTTCCCTCAATAAGGTGCTTGAGGTTTCTCTGCAACGGAACTTCCGTCGCGGGGCGGTGTACGTCTCCTATTCGCAGGCGGACGCCAGAGACACCCAGACGGGCGAGCCGGTGCCGGAAGCTCCACGCATGATCTGGGATGCTGTTGCGTCGGAGAATCAACTGCCGTTGCATCTCCAAGTGCGTGGCGAGTTGGAATATGTAAAAGCAAAGCCCCTCGGTGACGGTTTTACTGGAGTACCGGTGCGAGAGATTCGCGGAGCGGTGCTGCGACCATTTCTCGAAAACCGAATGTCAATCGGAGCTAACTTTCTGCTCGCCAACGGCTACACGGGCCAGACGACGGAGACACTGGCGCTGCCAACTGATCCTGTTCCGTTCGAACGGATCGTGGGTGTTCCCTTGAAATCCTACGTCAGCTTGAGTTGGACCTACTACTTGAAGAAATGAGCCCGCTAGAGATAGCTCTGGCAACGTGCGTTCGGAGGTTCAATCAGGGTTTCCGGTCAGTTGGCGTAATACATCTCACCACTAACGTCTGACTGGCCCCTCCACAAAACAGCCCTTCACCTCTCTGCTAGGAACTGCCCGATCTTTTCGTTTAGAAATTTCTCATCCGCGGGATCAGCACCCGCGCCCGCGGGGTGGCCCCACAGCGACGGGATCGGCACCAGCGAGACTTTGGAAATGAACGAGGCCTCATAGCGCGCATCCCCGACGGGGAAGTAGAGATCGGTTTCCGAAGGCATGTACAGCAGCGGAACTTTAATCGAGCGCAGGGCGCGCTCCACATCTCCACCAAAGCCAGGAGTAGTACCGACATCGTGTTTTTCCCACGTACGCATTTGCAGAATTAAATCGTTGGCATCGGCGCCCGCCGGGATGAAGTCGGTGCGGAAATTATGCAGCACCTGCTCGAACGTAGTGCCGGGTTTCTCCGTCTCACGCCACAACTCGCGCCGCCACCATTCCTGAGAAAAGAGCCAAGCCGTCCACACCACCGCAAACGCCTCCAGACCTTTGGTGGGAGGAGCCGTGTAATCGCCCCCCTGGAACGCAGCATCGGCCGTGAGTGCCGCGATCTGTCCTTCCAGACGCACGATGCCATGAGGGTAAGTCTTCGCCGTACCGGATGTGGCGACGATGCGGTCGGCGAAGTCCGGGTAACTCACTGCCCATTGGAAGGCTTGCTGTGCGCCCATGGAGAAGCCAATGACCGCGCGAAGATGTGCGATCTTGAGCTCTTCGGTGAGCAACCGATGCACGGCTTCGACGTTGTCGCGGATGGTGGTCACCGGGAAGCGCGGACCATGGTACGGCTCCGGAGTGTTGCTCGGCGAAGACGAATGCCCGTTGCCGAACAATTCGGTGGCCACCAGGAAGACCTTCGCCGTATCGAGAGCATGGCCGGGCCCGATCAGCCACTCATAGCCGTGGAAGTCCGCCATGTAGTGAGAGGGGAGGAGCACCACGTTGTCCTTGGCTGCGTTCAAATGTCCATAGGTTCCGTACACGACGCGCGCTTGCGGCAGGGTTACGCCGCTCTCAGTCCGGAAGTTCGAGATGACGAACTCATGGCGTTCGGAAGGCTCGGGCTTGTTGCTGGCTGCATTTTGTGCGCTGAGCGATTGCGAAAGCTGGAGAAGGAGAGCAACGAGCAGAAAAACAAGTTTCTTCATGTCTGGGAGTTTTCCTTCCTCGGCGGAGCGCAAGCGCCCGGCCTTACCGGCATCCTGGAATTGTTGACTCTTCAAAAACCGCGAAGAGTAGCATACCCGCAATCTTCGGGTTTGGGTTGCGCGTCTCACTTTTATTCACTTCAAGCTAACTTGTTGAATCTTCGTTCCGCTTGTATCGGAGATGCAAAATGACGGTCCGCCCATCGCGTAGAATGCCATTTAATCGCATTTGGAGGGCCGTGGAGCGACGATCGGGTGCATGGATGACGTTTGGGGTCATCCCGGCATTTAGAAGCGCGCCAGAGGCCCGTGGCGCGAAATGTTATCTGGTAGCTATAACATTCCAAAATTGGGAACTGATCCCCCGGGACTTGCTTACCTTTTGCTGCTTCTTAGCTGTCCGAAGAACGCTTCACAAAAATCTGAGCAGAAATTGTACACCGGGTTCTGTGGTCAGGGACTTCCGTGGTTTTGATGGTACTGGCTCAGTTTGGTGTGGAAGCGAGCCAAACGCGCGATTATTGCGTCGCAAAGAACGCGACGCTTCCGCGCGGCTCGCCCAGATCCCTCGCTGCGCAGAGAACGCTTGCTCGGGATGACAAATCAAACTGAGCCACTACCGTTTTGATGGAGGACCTTCTGCGCGCGTTTGCGTCCTTTGCGGATGAGTTTCTATCTGGTTTGAGCATGTCGTTCGCCGCCCCTTGATGCCGCCGTGGTATATTCCTTCGCCAAGTGAGCCAAACGAAACTCTATCCCCGGACGGCGCTGGCCCTGCTCACCGCGCTGAACCTGCTCAACTACATCGATCGCTCGGTGCTGTTTGCGGTGCAGCCGCTGGTGCAGACGGAATTCCATCTCAGCAACATCCAGGTGGGCTATCTAACCAGCGCCTTTCTCGGTTTTTATATGGTCGCGGCCCCGTTTACCGGCCCTCTGGCGGACCGGTATTCGCGCAAGCTGATCATCGTGTTGGGCGCAATCTTTTGGAGTGCGCTCACGCTGCTCACCGCGGTTACTCATACCTATTGGCAGCTCTTGGTCCGCCATACGCTGGTCGGAATCGGGGAAGCCACGTTCGTGACCATCGCTCCCACCTTCGTCGCCGACCTTTTTCCAGAGGACGAGCGCGGCCGCATTTTCGGTATTTTTTATCTCGCGATCCCGGTTGGCACCGCGGCTGGGTACTTGCTTGGGGGAAAACTCGCCCCAGATTTCGGCTGGAGGTTCCCTTTTTATATTGCCGCTGTTCCCGGCTTCCTGCTGGCCCTGGCGGTATGGTTCATTCCTGAGCCTCCGCGCGGCCAGTTCGACTCGCTGAAAGAAACTCCGGAGCGGGGAACCATTCTCGGCCTGGCACGGAACCCGGCATTCTGGACGGTCACGATGGGCATGGCCGCCATGACGTTTGCCCTTGGCGGAATTCAGGTGTGGATGCCGACTTTTCTCTCCCGCGCACGCGGCTACAGCTTGAAAAGTGCGAACGAACTCTTCGGGGCCATCGTGGTGGTAGACGGAATCCTTGCATCCTTGGCCGGTGGCTGGCTCGGCGATCTTCTGCTGCCGCGGATGAAGAGCTCTTATTACCTGGTGTCCGCCATCAGCATGGGACTGGGCGTTCCCGTCATGATTGTCGCCCTGTTCACCCGAGGCCCTGTCATGTTGCCGGCCATTGCCGTAGCGGCGTTTTTCCTGCTGCTGAATACTTCGCCGCTGAATACGGCACTGGTCAACTCGGTGGGCGCGCACATTCGGGCCACGGCCATCGCGGTGAATATTTTCATTTTCCATCTTCTCGGCGACGTACCTTCACCCACGCTCATGGGATATGTCGCCGACCGGCGTTCGCTCGAGGCTGCGTTCATTCTGCCCGTGATCGCGATGGCGGTTTCCTCAGCGATACTTTTTTATGGCATGCGATTCGCTCCGCCCGTGCGGGTCGAGAAACACGGCGCGATGGGAGTTCCGGCGGGATGAGCTATTTCCATTGGATTGCAGGCAGCATCCTGGCATTGGTTTGGCTTTCGCGCATTATCGACGCCGCGCTCGGCATGCCGAAAATTGCGGACATCGCGCGTCCGTGGAATCGCAGGCCGAGTGCCGGCGGCGACCCACGGGTCAGCATCATCGTCCCCGCCCGCAATGAAGAAGAGCACATCGAAGCAACCCTCGCCCAGTTGCTGCAACTCGATTACGACAACTATGAAGTCATCGCCGTGAATGATCGCTCCACTGATTGGACGGGCGAAATCATGGATCGCATTGCGACCACGGCGGCGGCTCGCGGTTGCCTGAAGGTCCTTCACGTTGCCGAGTTGCCGCCGGGCTGGCTGGGCAAGGTGCATGCCATGTGGACCGCGGCCAAACAGGCGACCGGAGACTGGCTGCTGTTCACCGACGCCGACGTGCTTTTCCGTCCGGACGTGCTGAGCCGCGCCATGACCTACGCGAACTCCGAACAAGCCGACCACGTGGTGCTGTTTCCGCAAATGATTATGAAGAGCCCCGGCGAGAAAATGATGGTTGCTTTCTTCCAGACGTTGTTTGTGTTTGGACACCGGCCCTGGAAAGTTGCCGATCCCAAGACCAAAGACCACATGGGTGTGGGCGCGTTCAACCTGATCCGCCGCCGCGTCTACGACGCCGTGGGCAGCTACCAGGCGCTGCGCTTTGAGGTGCTGGATGATATGAAGCTGGGCAAGATCGTGAAGAATGCCGGGTACGCCCAGCGCAACGTTTTCGGCGAGGATCTGATTTCGATCCGTTGGGCCAAGGGCGCCATGGGCATGGTCAACAATCTCACCAAGAATTTCTTTGCCATCATGTCGTTTCAGTGGTGGCGCGCTCTGGCGTCAGCTTTTGCACTGGCATTTCTAAACCTGATGCCGTTCCTGGGAATCTGGCTGGCACAGGGATGGGCGCGCATGCCATACGCCATTGCGCTCGCATCCATGTTCGCGATTTATGTGGGAATGTCATGGGAATCTCCTATTCCGCCGTATTATTTCTTTCTTCACCCCATCAGCACGATCCTGTTCGTTTACATCATGCTGCGTTCGATGACGCTGACTTTGAGTCGGGGCGGCGTGGTATGGCGTGGGACCTTCTATCCGCTCGAGGAGTTGAGGAAGGGAATGGTGTAGAGACACAAAATATGCTCGCTCCGGTGTCTGAGGGCTGAGGGAAAACCTTAAATCGCAGAGTTCGCAAAAAGAATCCGCGGAGTACGCAGAGAAGATCAGCAGAGCCAGATTATTGCGGTGGGCCGGGACTTCCGATTGAATCCGAATCGTTGGGGATTTCAATCGGCAGCTTCGCCGTCTGCCGCTTGGGTGAGGTTTTGTACGCGGGCTTGGGCAGGCTGAATGTTCCGGCGCTGTAGCGGCCTTTATTCTCCACATCGTAGTTTTTGGGCAGTGCGGGAATGCGAGCCCCTTCGCCAGTTAGCTGCCTCGACTGTTGCAGCACGATTTCCGCTCGCCCATCATATTCTTTCACCGGGCCGTGAACTTCGATCACTCTGTTCTGCAACTGGCGCACATCGCCGATAGCTCTTAGATCGTGCGGAAAGACCACGACGGTGAATGGACACACCCGGGAGTCCTCACAGAAATCAAAGAAGGTTACGCCGCGGCTGCCGTGCTTCACGCGAATGACCTTGCCGGTCACGCATTGGTCTTCGCCAATATGCTGACGGGCTGCAGTGATCGGGATGCACTCCGTAAGTGAGAGAGCAGGGAAGAGCAATGCCAGCGCGAAAAACAAGAACCATGCCACAGCCAGATCTCCTGCAAACTGTTCGGCTCGTTATCACCCCGAGCGGTTTTGCCGAGGCCGAAGGCCGAGCCCCGAGCGAAGCCGAGGGGGAGGGATCTGTAGTTTTTGACAATCCTCAAAGAAAACTGCAGATTCCTCGTCGCCATGCTCTTCGGAATGACAAGGCTTTAGGTTTTTCGTTTCCCAAAGCCGCGTCCTGCGATCAGTGTAAAGCGGGCGGGGCGAATGCGAGTCAAGAGCGGAGTGAAAAAAGTCAGAATTTTCCCAAAACAGAAAAAGGCGAGAGAAGGGCCGGTCTCGTTGCCGATGGCCCTCGCCGCCAACAGGAAAGTGGAGCAGTGTTACTTGAATGCCTTGACCCCTGCCGCTTCGTCGTCTTTCACGTCAAAGACGGTGTAAAGCTTGGTGATCTGCAGCAGGTCGTGCACTTTTTTGGTCAGGTTCAGCAGTTTGAGGTCGCCGCCCTGGTTCCGTACGGTGGTGAAAGCACTGACTAGTTCGCCAATGCCCGAGCTATCAATGTAGGTGACCTCGCCCAGGTTGAGCAGAATTTTCTTCTGGCCCTTGGAGAGCAGGTCGCGCACTGTGTCCCGCAGAATCACACTGCCTTCACCCAGGGTGATGCGGCCGCTGCAATCCACGATGGTTACACCGTCTACCTGACGAGTACTGGTCTTCATAGTCACTGGGAAGCCTCCTTAGCGCCTGCGGATGATCCGCGGACGTGCTTAACGAGTTTGATTTCGGTGCCCGTTTGGGAGGGGTGGATTTGCACCTCGTCCATAAACGAGCGGATGAGAAAAATTCCCCGGCCTGAAGTCTTCAAAAGATTCTCAGGCGCCAAGGGATCGGGAATCTTGGCCAGGTCCCACCCTTTACCCTGATCACGAATCGTGATCACCAGGTCGTGGCCGGTCCTCTCGAACTCCAATCTGACTTTCTTTCCCGGATCGTACGCATTGCCATGCAGTACGGCGTTCACGGCTGCTTCGCGCACCGCCATCGAGATTTGCATGATCTCGTCTTCGTCGAATCCGGCTTCGGCGGCGATCCGGCTGGCGGTTTGCTCGGCGTTGTCGACGGTCTCCAGCGTCGAATCCAGCGTGTAGGAGGCCCGCAGTTCGGTCATGGCAAACAGTTTGTGATCAAGCTCGTCGACCCGGAACATCCGCCAACCATGCTCCCGGTTAGCGAATCGGTAGTTTCGCCTTTCCCCTACACAAATGTCAACGCGATGACCAAGGGCTGACCAAGGGGTGCAGATGCCAAGATAAATGTCACGCCCTAACTGCAACCAGACTTTGTCACCCTATCGGGGCGGTGACATCGAGTCAGAAAGAACTGCAACGCCTGAAAGTCATCGAGAATGCATCCGGCGATCGGCTGAGCGTAGACGAAGCCCGTCTGCTGCGGCTGAGTCCACGGTAGGTGCAACGGTTCAAGCGGCGTTATGGCGCCAACGGCCCCACCGAATCCCGGCCCAGCCGTTTGGGATTTTGAGACGCCTGTTCTTCATTCATGTTGTTAGGGCGTCAACTCGTAGATAGTGCCGCTCCCATAGACGCCGCCCGCCCAGGTCGCCCCATAGAGATTACCGGCGCTGTCGAAGACCAAGCCTTGCGGACCCGCGTGGGCATCTGCGCCAGTGAACCTGTAGAGCACATCCTCGCGCCACTGGCCATCCTTCAGATGCTGAAGCTCAAACACCAGTTCCCCGGCCGTCCCGTACAGGTTTCCGGATGTGTCAGCGATTAGGCTGTAGGGATGGTAGTGGAAGTTCTCAACTACACTCTCGGACCACTTCCCGTTTTGGCCCGGCGTGAGCTCGAAGACCACCCCTCCCCCATCTGTGCCGCCGTAACTCGTGGTGCCATAGAGGTTTCCTGCCGCATCGAGCAATACGCCTGAGTCCGGGTTCGACCCATCGCTGCCACCGGTAAAGTCATATAGCACTTGCTCTGTCCACTTTCCTTTGACCAAAGATAACTTGAAGACTGTGCCCGCCCCGTAAGCCCCGCCGGCGCTTGTTGTGCCATAGAGGTTGCCGGTCGAATCGAATACGAGCCCTGCGTTGATCCCCTGGCTTCCGAATGCGCGGAGGATCTCCTCCTTCCATTGGCCCCGCTTGCGGGGAGTCAACTTGAAGACAATTCCGACGTTGGAAACGACTGCAACACCATACAGGTTCCCGGCCTTATCAAAAATTACGTTGCCCGAGGGGGCATTCGAACCGCCGGCCGTTCCCTTGAAGCCGCGGATTACTTTTTTCCTCCACGTCCCGCTCTTGGATGGAAGCAATTCGAACACTACCCCGTAGTCGGTTGAGCCATCGCGCCATGTCGTGCCATACAGATCCCCGGCGCTGTCGAAGGTCAACCCCCAGGTGTTGTCCTCGCCTCCAGTGCTAAAGTCGTACAGAGTGTTGTATGTCCACGAACCACCCGCCGGGACCAGTTGAAAGACCTCACCAGCATAAGTTGTGCCATAAAGGTTGCCAGACGCATCGAAAAGCAGGCTGCCGCTCGGCCACCTGTTAGCGTCGCCGGTGAAGGTGTACAAGACGTTCTCCTGGTCGCCCGCCCGAGCGGGACTGGTCAATGCCGCCATGATCACAGTCACGGCCGTTAACCATGTTAAGAGCGGCCGCACATTTAGTTGCATCATGAGGTATACCTCCATCGAGAAATTGCAGAGAGGGAAAGAAAGCTGCGTAAGTCTAACACAGCAGGCTCCCTTAGCGGGCATCTCGCCCGAGATTCGTGACCTAAATCTGCTCAAGTCATCCGGTAAAACAGCCGATGAAAGCCTTCTGGATTCTGGTGGAATACCCGAGTATTCTCAGAACGGCACGGAATCAATGGCTACGCTCGCACTTACCGAATTGCTGGGCTTGCCCGTATTCGATACGGCCGGAGACCGCTGCGGGCGTGTGCACGAAATGGCATTGGCCCCGCAGGAGGACCGCGCTCGGGTTGCGGTGATCATTGTCCGGACCAAAGCCGGCGACCGCATCTTGCCGTTCACCGCTGTCGCGTCTATCAATGGCGGTTTTCGCGCGGCCACAGCGGCTTCCACCTGGGCAGCGTCCAACGGAGCGGAAGGCCTGTTTCTGCTGGCGCGAGACCTGCTCGACCAGCAGATCATCGACATCAACGGACGCAAAGTTGTTCGCGTCAACGATGTGGATTTGCACGAGGACACGAGTAACAACCATCCTGTGCTCAAGATCGGCTCGGTGGATGTTGGCGCCCGGGGCGCGATTCGCCGCTTGCTGAAGGGCATAGTCCCGGTGGCGGCATTGCGGGCATTGCTGCGCCAGATTCCTCCGCGCACCATTCCGTGGGAGTTTGTGGACCTGATTGAAACTGACCCGGCCCGGCGGGTCAAGCTGAAAATCTCTCACGAACGCCTGGCCCGCCTGCATCCTGCCGACATTGCCGACATCGTGGAGGAGCTAGCGCCTGACGAGCGCGAAGCGGTGTTTGAGACGCTCGACGAGGACGTCGCGGCGGAGGCTCTGGAAGAGATCGAACCAAAGGTACAGAAGGCCATTGTGGAGTCGCTCGATTCCGACCGGGCGGCCGACATTGTGGAAGAGATGGATCCAGACGCCGCCGCGGATTTACTGGCCGACCTGCCCGAGGAGCGCACCTCGGAAATTCTGTTGGAAATGGCCCCGGAAGAGCGCGAGGAAGTATCCGGACTCTTGGAGTTTAAGGAGACCACGGCTGCCGGCCGCATGAACACCGAGTACCTGGCGCTGGGCTTGGCCGCGACCGCCCATGACGCGGTGGAAGCTTTACGGGGATTTGAAGGCGGCATCGAAGCCGTAAGCACGATTTATCTGGTAGACTCGCGCGGCACGCTGGCGGGCGCCGTGCCTCTGGCAAAACTGGTGCTGGCCGGGTCCGAGACGCCTTTGCTTTCGCTTACCCAGGAGCCGTTGATCTCCTGCCTGGCCGGAGCGGATGACAAAGTAGTGGCCGAACTGTTCGATAAGTACAATCTACTCACTCTACCCGTAGTGGACGATACCAGAAAGCTGACCGGGGTCATCACCTCGGACGATGTGATCAGCGTGCTGCGGGCCAAGCTGTAAAACCGTCGGTGGTCGTTCGTCGTTAGCAGCGGGCGCCCATTGCGCCCGACACTGGGTCTGCCAGCGCTACTTAGCAGCGGTCTTTTTCTTTTGCCCGCGCTTGCTGACTGAATCCCTCCCATTCGCGGCTTTCCGGCCTGGCTTCTTTGGCCATTCCGCTGGAAGCTCATCGCCCGTCAGCGGGAGATTTCCTTTTCCCGCGCGCTCGAGAATCCGCAGGGTTTCGGCTCGATCGACACGACGACCTCTTTCCCGGAAATAATCTTCGGAGCGCAAGGCAGAAACCTTTTCCGCCACGGCGATGTTGATGAGCTGGTTGAGAGCTACGCCTTCCGCCTCGGCAGCCTTGCGCAACTCGTCGAGTAAAGAGGGTTGCAGCCGCAATGCGAAGTTACTTCGTCTCATGGGTTCGCACTCCTGATTTGTTGTAGCGCCGTTGCCGGCGGAATCACCGCGCAGCGAAAATCGATCATTCCGGACGCAAAACGCCTCGCAACTGCTGCCAGATCATCGAGGGATATGTCCGAGGATAGCTTAATCCGCGTTCTTGTGACTTTCCTCCTGTTCAGATTCCTTCTGTGCGTTTATCCTGTTTGATCGCCGTGCCGTTTTTGCTATCTATGTCCGCGAACTGTGCCCATGAGATTTCTGAGACGCTGGAAGACCCGGATTCTGCTCTTCTTCGCCGTAGTCGGCCCGGGCTTTATTACCGCGAACGTCGACAACGATGCTAATGGCATCTACACCTACTCGGCTGCCGGCGCACAGTTCGGACACCTGCTGCTTTGGACCCTGATTCCGATCACCATCGCTCTCATCGTGGTCCAGGAAATCAGCGCTCGCATGGGCGCGGTCACCGGCAAAGGATTGAGCGACCTGATCCGCGAGGAGTTCGGGCTCCGCATTACCTTCTTCATGATGATCGGTATTCTGATCATCAACTTCGGCAACGTGGTGGGAGAATTTGCCGGCATTGCCGGCAGCCTGGAGTTGTTCGGGCTTTCCAAGTACATCACGGTTCCCGTTTGCGCCGTGATCGTGTGGCTGATCGTGGTCAAAGGCCAGTACAAGAGCGTGGAAAAAGTGTTTCTGGTCGCTTCGTTCTTTTATGTGACTTACATTTTCGCCGGATTCTTCGCCAAACCCGCCTGGGTTGAAGCCCTGATTCTAACGGTGAAGCCACCGCCTAAGGCTGCATTCTTCCTACCGGGTTATCTGTACATGGCGATTGGCGTCGTGGGAACCACGATTGCCCCCTGGATGCAGTTCTATCTGCAGTCCTCGATCGTCGAAAAGGGTGTGACCAAGCGCCAGTACAAAGCGTCCCAGCTCGACGTAATCTCGGGCTGCATTTTTACCGATATCGTGGCTTGGTTCATCATCGTGGCCTGTGCGGCCACCCTTTACGTGCACGGCTACCACAATATTTCTGATGCCAAGGACGCTGCCCAAGCCCTGCGCCCCTTGGCTGGAGACTATGCTTACATCCTCTTTGCGATGGGCCTGTTCAACGCTTCGCTGTTTGCCGCATCGATTCTCCCGCTCTCGACGGCTTACACGGTTTGCGAAGGCTTGGGATTCGAGTCTGGGGTGGGGAAAAAATTCAGCGAAGCACCAGTCTTTTACTGGCTCTATACCGTCTTGATCGTAGCCGGCGCGGGCGTAATTCTTTTCCCTGACCTGCCGCTGGTCAAGATCTCGATTCTTTCCCAGGTGGTGAATGGGATCGCGATTCCACCGGTCCTGATCTTCATGCTGCTGCTGGTCAACAAGAAAGAGCTGATGGGCGAATATGTCAACTCCCGGCTCTACGACGCGATCGCGTGGGGGACCACGGTGATCATGACCCTGCTCAGCATCGCCTACATCTGGACCCTGCGCTCGGGGGGTGGCTAAGGCAGGGAAGCGTGAGCGATGCGAAGTCTATCCCAGGGAAGGGCTTAGCGGAACCCGAAAGCAGGCAACCGGCGGCCTTTTCGGCGGTTTAGCAAACTTTTGTTGAGCCGTTGACCCCTAACTGTGTCATGATTAGAGGGGTCGGCTGGTGGGGTTCATGCTGCGTCGTTTTACCATTTTCGCCCTTGGTATCCTGCTTCTATCCAGCATTTTGGCAGCGGCCGGGGACAGTGCTTCGCCGAACTCCGCCGCATCAGAGACTCCCGCTGCAGCCCCTACCGCGCCGCCCCCTAAGCCGGCAAAGACCTATCACGATGGGAGCCTTCGTGACATTGACGCGATTGGCAACCGGAAAGTGGGCTGCGATCGCGGACTGGGCAACTGGTACAGCCTGGAAAAGCAGATTGAAATGGGCCGGCAATATGCCCAGCAGGTAGAATCTACCACCAAACTGGTGAGCGATCCCGTCATCACGGAGTACGTCAACCGCCTGGGACAGAACCTGGTGAGGAACTCCGACGCGCAGGTGCCTTTCACCATCAAAGTGATTGATACCGATGACATCAACGCTTTCGCCCTGCCCGGCGGTTTTTTCTATGTAGATTCCGGGTTGATCCTGGCGGCAGATAATGAAGCCGAGTTGGCTGGCGTGATGTCACACGAAATCGCGCATGTGGCGGCCTGTCATCTGGCCCGGCAGAATACCCGCGGACAACTGATGAACCTGGCTTCTATCCCGTTGATCTTTATTGGCGGCGGAATCGGATACGCGGCTCAAAGCCTGGCTGGACTGGCACTGCCCATCGGTTTCCTGAAGTTCTCACGCGGTTTCGAGTCGGAGGCGGACTTCCTCGGCATCGAGTACATGTACAAAGCAGGTTACGATCCTCAGGCGCTGACTGCTTTCTTTGAAAAGGTAAAAGCTCTGGAGAAGGAAAAGCCCGGCACGCTGGCAAAGGCCTTTGACACTCATCCCCAGACCCCGGACCGTATCGAGAAAACGCAGCAGGAGATCAATACGTTGTTGCCGCCGGAGCCAGAGTACAAGATCGACACGTCCGAGTTCGAGGATGTGAAAACCAGACTTGCCCAAATAGAGAATCGCCACAAGATTGACAGTGGTCACGACAAGGGCCCGGTCTTGCGGCGCGCCTCGCACGGCGCCAGCGACAACGGCACGCCCAGTGACGAGGATGACCATCCCAAGCTAAAACGCCGCGACAGCAGCTCGCAGTGAATAGAAGCACGATCGCAGGCGGGCGGATGTTCGCCTCCGGTGCTTTTCCGATCCCTTAGTTTCTTCCAACTGTTGTCATGCTGAGCGGAGTGGCGGCTTCGCGAAGCGAAGCCGCCACGTAGTCGAAGGATCGCGATGAGGCTTGCGCTGCCGCGAAAGTCGACGGGAATTCGCATCATGCAACAGAGGCATCGCGAATTGACCGCATCGTTCATTCGAGGGTACGGGGAGAATTCCCTGCGGCCGCTTGGGAGGATCGAGCGCGCAGGGGTCCTTCGACTGCGTGGTCGTTCGCTTCGCCAACGACCACTTCGCTCAGGATGACAGAGGTTTTGACCAGGCGTGATTCGCTTGCGAATCGCGACGCGGAGTCGAGGGCTCTGCTTTTTCCGTTGCGGCTACACCCAAAGGAGGTCGCCTCACCTCTCTACGCTGCGCTTGGCTGCGGTCGGGATGAGGGCAATTTGCAAGAAACTTCAAGAATCGGAGTTACGGAATTTTTCCGCTGGCCAGGTTCTGCACCAATTCGCGATCCGCCTCCAGAAAATCGTACGCTGGCAATTCCTTCCGCTCTGCCCAGCGCAGCTCGCGGAAAATCTTGTTCTCAATCTCTCCGCGATACTCATGCACGGCATAGAATCGCAATTCCACCAGACTTCGGTTCGGATACTCATGGCGAATGCGCGCTATCTCTTCGCCGATCTTGGCCTCGATGCCGAGTTCCTCTTCTAGTTCGCGGCGCAGCGCATCGCGCGGTTGCTCGCCTTCTTCGATCTTACCGCCGGGGAACTCCCACTTCAGGGGCATGCTCTGATGGCGAGTGCGCTGGCACACAAGCACCTTGCCATCTTTGAAGATCAATGCTGCGACGACTTGCTTCATCGGTGAGCCGACCTTCCAGAGGCAATGGTGTTGCGGCAAGCACTGAACTAATTCGCGTTAGGTCCGAAAATAGTCGGCGGCGATTTCGACTTTCATGCCGGGAACTCTTCCAGGCGACTTCCAACCAACTCGGCGCAGTATTCAACCAACTCGCGGTCTTCGTCTTTGAATGCAGCGTGGAAGTGGCTGTCAATATCGAGTTCGCCCACCACCTTGCCCTTGACGAACACCGGAACCACGATCTCCGATTTAGTTTCGAGCGAGCAGGCCAGATAGCGAGGATCCTTGCTGACGTCATCGACAATAACAGTTTTGCCGCTGGAGGCCGCCGCACCGCAGATTCCCTGATGCAAGGCGATGCGGGTATGCGGCGTCATTGCCCCTTCGAACGCGCCTAGAACCAGCATCGGCGGTTCCCCGGACTGCGTCGTCTCCAACATATAAAAGCCCACCCAGTTGTACTTCAACATGCGTTGGTGCAGCAGCTTCACGACCTGGGACATGAAATCCGGCGCGGACTTGCCGCCCAGCACCAGTTGCTCCAGTTCCCTTTTTACTTCTTCAGTTCTTGAAGCGGCGGGCATTGTGAAGGAATCTTAACCCAAACTTCACTGACCCTGCACAGGTACGCTAGTAATGCATCTTAGACCGGGAGCTTGTGGAAAGTCCTCGGGATGAATGGCGGCAGCCAGTGCGCGCAGGCCGTGAATGAGCGTGGGTGCCGGAGTATTCAGGAATTCGTCTCGGATGCAATAAACTCGGCCGTCTTTGACAGCCGGCATAAGCTCCCAGTTTCGATCGCGTACGATTTTAGCCAGTGGAACGCGCTCGCCTGCTCCGCACCGTGCGGCCACAATCACATCAGGGTTTTTCGCCAGAACTGCTTCTGCGGAGGTTGTTGCACCCGGTGTTCCGACGAACACGCCCCCAGCAGCGTCAACCAGCTCCGCCACCCAGGGTTGCGATGCGATCAGCGGCTTACCCCATTCCTCACAGAAGACCCGGAGACGGGTTTTATGATTAGTCGCCCGGCGGACGATGTCGATTTCCCGCTGCATTTCCCCGATTACTTGCTCCCCGCGATCCGATGCAGCCATGATTCCGGCGATGGTCGCAATGTCGGCGTAGATGTCGGGCAATGTCTTCGGCGCCAGGCCCAGAAAGCGCGCACCGGCTTTCAGGATTTCCGTTACGGCCTTCTCCTGATAGGGAACCGCAGCGATGACCAAGTCAGGCTGGGCGGCAAGGATCTCGCCGGTGTTGGCGGTCCAGGAGTCGGCCACAATGGTCACCCCGTTTTGGCCGATCTCTGGGCACACGTCGGCACAATATCTGGTGCATGCGACGATGCGGTCAAGCTTGCCAACCGCCGAAAGAATTACGGTCGCGCTCGGCTGCAAAGAAACCACACGCCGCGGAGTGTGGTCGGAAGACATGGATGGCTTTCATGTTACAAGGATTCAGGTTGTGCCTGAAATTTGCGTTCAGACACTACCAGGATTCATGCCTTGCCATGTCTCAGTCGGCGAGCACGTTACAATTCTCTCGATGTATTCTCCCCAGCTTCTCGATCACTTCGAGCACCCGCGCAACCCTGGCGAAGTCACCAATCCGGACGCGGCGGCTCAAGTGGAAAATCCTGCGTGCGGCGATATCTTGCAGTTGACTATGAAGGTTACAAACGGCCGCATCGCGGAGCTTCGGTTTCGGGCCAAGGGATGTGTACCCGCAATGGCGTGCGGCTCGGCGCTCACGGAGCTGGTGCAGGGAAGAACGCTGGAGGGAGCCCGCAAGCTGAGACGTGAGGAGGTGGTGCAGGCCGTCGGTGGCCTGCCAGAGGCTTCCGCGCACGCCAGCCACTTGGCAATGGATGCCCTGCAGCAGATTTTGAAAGAAATCAAAATCTAGCCACGGATTCTCACGGACCGTGCCGGGTTGTTCTTGATTTCTTTATTGATCGACTTCAATCTGGGCGGCAGGACAGTTCGCCGACATAGATACCGCATAGCTTTCTTCTTTTTTGTCATCCTGAGCGAAGTGAGCGCTGCGCGAAGTGCAGCACTCACGAAGTCGAAGGACCCCTTAACTGTCCGGGTAGAATTACGGCTGCAAGGTATTCTCACGATTCGATCATGAGAGAACTCCCTGAGGCAACAACGGCGACAACCAGCATTCTCGGGATCCTTCGACTGCGTTGTCGTGCGCTTCGCGCACGACAACTTCGCTCAGGATGACAGATCTTGAGGGAGCGGTGAATTCGTGGAATGCCATGTCATCCTGAAATGCCAGAAAGTAAAAAAGTCGCCGCCCCAAGAAGCCAGTTATTCTCTGCCTCGGCTAACGCTGTCCGGCCAATAAACGGTCCAGCCGCGCTCCCGTGCTGTCCCCTCCAGATCAGGATTCGGATTCACGGCGAACCCATGGCGCGCCATGGCAAGCATCTCTCGATCCCAGTGGGAATTGCCAAACGCGGCATCTGGATCCTTCCGGACAACCTCCCGGATCGCCCGCGGTTTACCTTCGCCCGTCGGCACGCGCACCAGGCGGTCGGTGATGCGTCCGTGGTTAATCTGCGCGTACGCCGCAAGGATTCGGTCTTCCGGAATATCAAAGTGCTGCATTCCCGCCCGAATGACCCACTCGTTGGTGGAAGAGACCGCCCAAACATCGCAACCTGACTCCTGCAACCGGCGCACCACGTCGCGCATCTCGGGGAAAATCTGCGTGACGAAGTTCTCATCGAAAAACCGATTTGCGGCTCGCTGCACTTCGGCTTCGGTCAGCCCGCGGTGCATGGTCACCATCTCGCCACACATATCGTCTTCGCTGACCTGGCCAGCTTTGTAATTGGCATAGCGCGGACGCGCCCAGCGTATGATTTCATCAGAGACCACGCCCTGCTGCAGTTCCCAGTCGAAAAACCCCTCACCAGCATCGCCCGCCCACAAGGTGCCGTCGCAGTCGAAAACGGCGAGCCGGGGCTGAAGGCACAGAACGGAGTCGACAAAATCAGCAGCTTTGAGAGTTTTGCTTGGGTTCACCGGCAAATCCGTTTCTTACCGAGATCACTTCGGTTGAGGCAAAGCTGAAATTAGCGCCGCATATTCTTCCGGCGTATCCACATTCAAGGTAACAAAAGGATCGTCTACCCCGACATATTCGATATGTTGCCGATTCTGGTGCTCCAGATCCCGTGCCGTCATGGTAGCCGGAGCCTTCAAGAATGCTTCGATCATGTTGCGATCCACCAGGATGGGATGCCCGTGTTGGCCGCGGTATTCAGGCACGACCGCCCATTTGCCCATCGCAGCCGTGGTAAACGCGCTGCACAATGCCTGCAAGGTAGGGGCAGTCGCAGGCGGCCGATCCACCAACGTGACCATAGCTGCATCCCGGCCGTGGTTCAAAACCTCCTGCAGGCCCACCTGCAAGGAGCTGAACTGGCCGCGTTCGGGCGCTGGATTTCGCACCATCGACCCGCCGTTGGCATAAACGATGGGAGCGAGATTGGGCTCATTGTTTCCCGCGACCACAATCACCATCTCGCTGAAGGGGCCGAGAGCCTCGATGGCGGCGGAGAGAAACGTCTGCCCGGTAGGCGCAACCCCGGAAGCGGTCGGGGGCCAGGGCAGCAGTGCTTTGTCGGTACCCATGCGCGTGGATTCGCCAGCGGCAAGGATCACAGCACACAAGCTGGGCGCTCGGCTCATGAGTGGAAGATAGCAGAAAGAGCGGGGGAAGTCAGTGCCGAGTCAGAAACAGTTGACCGCAGAGGACGCAGATAACGCTGAGAAAGACAAGGGACCTTCACGTCCCTCGGCGGAATGCCCCTAGATTTTCTGTGCGGTTAAGACTCCTCAGTCTCTTGGTGGGAGACACTTGTGTCCGTGGCAACTTGATGCGACTTAAACCAGCTCATGTGCGGCAGCGCCCGCTCGGCACGACGGCGGACGGCAATCAATTCCGCAGTAATGGCGACGGCAATTTCCTCCGGCGTAATTGCTCCGATGTCCAGACCCACGGGTGCATGTACGCGCTCGAAAAGTTGCGCGGGGATGCCTTCTTTCACCAGCTCGCGGAAGATGGTGATCGTCTTTCGCTTGGATCCAATCATGCCGATATACCGCGCCTGCGTTTGCACAGCCCAGCGCAGTACGCGCATGTCGTCGCGGTGGCCGCGAGTGACGATCACAATGTACGACGATTCGTTCGGAGACAGCCGGGCCATGGCCTGCTCGAAGTCCTCCGCGATTACTTCCTTGGCTTCGGGAAAACGCTCACGGTTGGCATAGGTTGCGCGGTCGTCGACCACGGTCACGTCAAATCCGGCATTCTTTGCAACTTTGTAAAGGTTTACAGAAACATGACCTGCACCGAAAACATAAAGTAATGCTGGAGGCAACACGGGCTCGATAAAAATGTCGAGCGTCCCGCCACAGACTAAGCCGGCGTCGTACTTGGGATCTTGATTCAGGTTGAATGTCAGGCTGCGGGGCTTCTCAGTTTCCATGACCTCGCGGGCGGCCTGCCAGACCTCGGCCTCAACGCAGCCTCCGCCAATGGTGCCCGCGATGGAACCGTCGTCCCGCACCAGCATCTTCGCGGTCTCGAATGAGGGTATGGAGCCGCGCACGTTGACGATGGTTGCCACCGCGCCCCGGCGGCCCTCCTGCCGCAACTTGACGATCTCTTCGTAGATGTCCATCTCAAGCTTGATTATTGGGTTTTCCACCAGCCAAGTCAACGATGAGTTGTTCAGCGCAACCGCGTCTTCAGCCCTCCACCATCTCTACTTGTGCTACGTTTGTTGTTCACCCGAGGAGGATTCCGCTCCCATGAAAGCCGTTCGCATCCACGAGTTCGGCGGTCCGGAAGTTCTTCGTTACGAAGACGTCCCCGATCCCAAACCACGCAAAGACCAGGTTTTAGTCCGGGTCAAGGCTTGCGCCCTGAACCATCTGGATCTCTGGGTGCGCAAAGGGCTTCCCGGCGTGAACTTGCCGCACATTCTGGGGAGCGACATCGCGGGCGAGATCGTTGAAGTTGGCGAGTACATCACCGGATTCAGAGCCGGACAGCGCGTGTTGCTGGCGCCCATGCATTTCTGCAATCGCTGCGCCAAGTGCGTCGCCGGAGTGCAGAATCAGTGCCGCGAATTCACCGCGCTCGGCAATGGGGTAGACGGCGGCAACTGTGAGTTGATTGCAGTTCCGGCGGTGAATGTGATTCCCATTCCAGACAGTTTGGACTTCAATCAGGCTGCAAGCATACCGCTGGTTTTCCTGACCGCCTGGCACATGCTGGTGAGCCGGGCCGGCATTCGCGTCGGTCAAACCGTGTTAGTTCTGGGCGCGGGGTCCGGCGTCGGCATTGCCGCTATTCAGATTGCCAAGCTGTT
Source organism: uncultured Acidobacteriota bacterium (assembly GCA_963770485.1). Taxonomy (GTDB): domain Bacteria; phylum Acidobacteriota; class Terriglobia; order Terriglobales; family Acidobacteriaceae; genus CAVVEC01. The sequence continues at coordinate 185,665 of CAVYPX010000011.1, read as the reverse complement.
CCGTGCGCGTGTGATCACGACCGCGGGGAACGAAGCGAAACTAGAGAAGGGAAGAGCGCTTGGCGCCGACTACCTTATCGACCACTACAAGCAGAAGATTTCGCAAGAGGTCAGGAAGATTACTGACAAAGAAGGCGTGGACATTGTGGTCGAACACGTTGGCGCAGCCACCTGGGATGAGAGCATGAAGTCGCTTAAGCCGGGAGGGACGATCGTCACCTGCGGCGCGACTACAGGTTTCAATGCGGCTTTCGATTTGCGTTTTCTGTTTTCGAGGCAGCTTGCTTTTCTCGGCTCGTACATGGGGACCATGGGAGAGTTGCACGAGGTGCTGGGGCACGTATTTGCGGGACGGCTGAAGCCGGTCGTGGACCGCGCGTTCCCACTGCGCGAGGCACGCGCGGCCCACGAGTACATGGAAAACAGTCAGATGTTCGGAAAGATCGTGCTGAACCCGTAATCAACTGTCTATTTCTTCTTGCCTTTCTTAGGATGTTGCGGCGTATGAGCCGCCGGGCTGGCGCCTTTGCCGGTCTTCGCTTTCTTTCCCCCCCGCAGCGCTTTGGGCACCACTCCGCCAGGGTCGGAAGTGATTGTGCCGTTCTTCAGATCCACCGTGACCATATCTCGCTGCATCACTTGGCGGTTGGTGGCTGTCTTGAATGTGATGGTCAGAGTTTTCGCATCGGTGGTGACCGTCAGGTAGCCAAATTCGACGATCGGGTTGACGACCAGAGTATGGTCTCCCACCCTGACGGGCGCGTTAGGCAATCCGCCCAGAGGGGCCGTTGCTGCAAAACCACCCGATCCCGCGACCACATACGGGGTTTGTTTCCCCTGAACCACGCGTGTGAACCGCTGATAGAGGTGAGCGTGTCCAGAAAGAACAGCGTCTGGCCAGAGGCCCGCCGCTTTGCAGCAGGCGTCGATGTCAGCTAGCTCACCGCTCGATCCGCCATGTCTCGCGTCCGCCGAGAGTGGCGGATGGTGAACCGCAAGCAGGACGGCGCGCTTGCCGGCTTGGCGATCCGGTTTCAGCCGAGTCAGCTCACTCTGCAGAAAAGTGAGTTGGTCATCTACCAGCGGGAAATGGCCTTTCTGCGAGGAAATAATACCTGCGCCGCTGTCCAGCACATTGCTGTACAGCCCAATAACCGAGACGAAAGGAGCATCGAGCGTGAAGTAAACCCCAGGCTGGGTCATGACGCTGCGTACTAACCCGCCGGAGTCCGGTGAGGGTCCGGGCTCCGGAGCACAGAAATTCGTCAGAAACGCAGCCAGCGTCGGCACCTGTGGGGCACTCGAGGCTGCGCCGAAAACCATGCCGTCATGGTTTCCAGGGATGGCGAAGATCGGCCGGTCGTACTCGCGAAAGGGCTCATAGAACTGGTCATAATAATATTGCCCTTCGCCGAAGTTGTAGATTATGTCGCCAAGGTTAAAGAAAAACGCCGGACCGTTCACGCCTTGCGACTGCACCTCCGCCGCCATCGAATCGGCGACTCCGGCTTCGTGCTGAATCGCGGTGGCTGCGGTCTGCGACCGGCTTACCTTGGCAGCGCCAGTATCGCCGACAGCATGGAAAGTGATCTTTCCAGCCTGATCGATGGCGTCGGCGACGTCCTTGGGGATGTAATCGGCCAGATCAATGCTGGGCGCCGCGTTCTGCCGCACCTGCGGGATGGGCTGCACTTGACTCTTGTGCTGCAGGTAATACGGCGAGTTGTAATAAGCCGCGCTGTTATTGTCCTGGCGGAAAGAGGTTTCATCGGGGCTGGGCTTGGGGTCTGCATAGAACTGTCCCTTGGGACCCATCAGTCTTTGCACTGGCACATGACACCTCCTTGGAAGGTCTGGTTGAGGGTTGTTGATCGTATCTGTGCTGGATACTGATCATTGACGGACAGTGAATCACCGACAACACCATGACAGATGGTGAACATTGCCGCAGAAGCGTTTCAGGATTTGCTCAGGGCCCGAAATCAAGAGGAAAAGACTGGTAAAGCTTAGTCCAAATATTCTCGATGTCAAGGGCGAATCGGCAAGTTTCGCCGGCCGTGACAGCCGCCCTGCCTCGCTTCCCGTGCCGGTGAAGGTCGCCGAGGAGGGTACAATCAGGCCGTGTTTTTTAAGGTTCTTGGGCGGATCTTAGATGTTGAGACGATTGCCTCAGGCAAAGGCATTCGGGAGAGTCGTCGATTACGAAAGCTCTACGGCGGTCGCCGCTGGAGGAAGCTGAAAGGAACGGCGACGGTCAAGCTAGCCGATGATACGATGTGTCATGCCGAAGTGCATTGGTACGAGGCGCACGGCGTTGGCACAAGGGAACTCAAGATTAAGCGAATTCTGGAAATCCAATGAAACGAAGTGAAATGCAGTTCGTCGTCTGCGTCAATAACAAGGGCTATGCAGCCTCGCTTGAATTGCGGAAGCTCTATCAGGTCGTGACGGATGGCACCGCTGCGAAGGTTCATCAGATTCGCGTCATCGACGAGTCCGGCGAAGACTATCTTTATCCTGAAGAATATTTCGTCCCGGTGCAACTGCCTCAGTCGGCAGAAAAAGCGGTGCGGCGGGCCAACAGTAGAGGATAGCGCTGGCTGTTCCAGCCGCGAGCGAGCGAGGGTTAAGGTCTCACAAGCGCCTTGCGAATGACTTTTATCTCTGATTCACCCTCCTTCAGTACCCGCGTGAGGACTCTATTCATGTCGGCATCCCGCGGAACCCTACCCTCCTGAGCGTTTCCCGGAGGATTGAGCACTCCAATCAGCAGTGTTTCGATGTCCTTCAGATATCGGATGCTCTTGATTCGATACACGACAAACCTGTCCCACTCCCCCTTGTGTCTGTCTCTTTGATGGTCCTTGAGACGGCCCAGCAGGTTCTTGGAAGCGAGCCCCACGTAATGAAGGGTCTTTCGTTTGTAAAGCAGGTAGATGCCGCTGTGGCCTTTCATCAGGATTCGCACGTGTTCCTCGAATACCGGATTCTGAATTATCTGAATCGGCAGTCGTCCCGTTTTTCCTTTGATGAGAGCGCCCATCTGAGGTTTCTTGCGACGCCGCTTTTTTACTGGTTCTTGACTGGCCATTTTCTTCCCCCAAGATCCGGTAGTTGGTTTGCGTCCGTTCGCTACGCCCGTAGTCTACAATAAGCTCATGTCTTCCGAGCTGAGCTTCGGCCCCTACGTCACTACCGAGAACGGCAAGAAAGTCGTGAAGGAGCTTACTTACGGAAATCCCACTCCCGAGGGAGTAGTGCTCACAACGATGGACAACGCCGTCAACTGGATGCGCAAGAACTCGATCTGGCCCATGACGTTCGGCCTGGCTTGCTGCGCGATCGAAATGATGTCGATGGGGGCTTCGCGCTTTGATATTGCCCGCTTCGGAGCCGAGGTGTTCCGTCCATCGCCCAGGCAATCTGACCTGATTATCATTGCGGGCCGCGTGTCCAACAAAATGGCGCCGGTTATTCGCCAGCTCTGGGAGCAGATGCCCGAGCCCAAGTGGGTGATCTCGATGGGCGCCTGCGCGACCTCGGGAGGCGTATTCAACAACTACGCCCTGGTGCAGAGCGTCAATCAGGTCATTCCGGTCGACGTCTATGTTCCGGGTTGCCCGCCGCGTCCCGAGCAGTTGATTTACGCCATCACCCTGCTGCAGGAAAAGATTCAGAAAGAGCGCGGCACCATGAAGCGCGCGTTCAACCTCTCGTAAGTTGGCTGCCCCAAGCCAGCACCCACAACCGTCGGCTATCGCGCTGCGAAACTGACGGCGATTTGCCTCTGAGTTCGGATGGGTTTGCCGTCGAGCAGGGCAGGACGGTATTGCCACTGCTGTATGGCATCTGCGGCCGCCCGCCCTAGGATGGCGTTGCCGCTCAACACTGTGACACCTTCAACTTTGCCATCCTCGGCGATGGTTGCCTGTAGGACGACTCGCCCTTTCATCCCGCGCAGAAGTGCTTCCTCCGGATAAACCGGCTGCACCTGGTATTGCAGTACTGCTGCCGAAATTCCTTGCGAAACCGGGACTCCCAACTGAGGCATCGCCGCTGATGCGACCGGCAAGTTTCCGATCGCCGCCGTGTCTGCCCCCGGAGCAGGAATTTGCGGAGGTTGCTCAACGTTGCCGTGACCATCCGCCGTAACCTGCGGTTTCTCTGCTGGGGGAGACGAAGTGCCGGGAATCTCCAAGGCGGGATTGTTCTTGTCCGTGGTCAGATCAGTGATTTCGATCTTGGCAGGGCGCTGAACGGCGCCGATGGTTTCAGTTCCACTGGTCCGAGTTACTGAGCGAATCGGACTCGGCTTCGAGATCAACGCGGAGGTGGCTCCCGGGGAAGAAGATTCTCGACCAATGAAATCGGATTGCGTGGGTTGAGCAGCAGAGGCAGCCTCACTGCTCGCCGAATGCCATGCCCGCCAGCTTAGAATCGAAAACACGAGTAGCGCCAGAATGGCACCGCCCGCAGCCCAATATCTGTGTCTTCCACGCCCAAATACCTGCCGCACACGGCCCGCGAACACATCCTTACTCCAAGACAACATGTCGGAGTCCGCTGCGGGCTTGGACAACTTCCCTTTCGCCTGGTTCTTGCCAGGCTGGACCTCGACAGCCTGGGTCCCAACCGCTCTGAGGGCTGGCCTTTCGCCGCGAACCACGCGCTCTTGCGCCGCTTCAGCCAGCCCGGCCAGACGCACCAGGTAACTGATGTGTTCGTCGGCGAAAGCATAAGCACGCGTGGAAAATACTTCCAGGATACCGGTCGGCCCATAGCGTCCGCGCAACGGAACCACGGCGATTGATCGCAAGCCAAGCCGACGGCAAACCCCGGAATCCACACGGAGATCCTTCTCGGTGTCATCACAACGGAAAATCTGGCCGGTACGCAGACATTCTCCGGAGATTCCCGAATCTCCGCTCAGCCGTGCCCCCAGGTCTGGGGCAGTTTCGCCGCTGCGCGCACGGCACATGATCGCCCCGTCACATCGGATGGCCAACGCCGCTCCGCTGGCGTCGGTGAGCGCCTGAGCGGCTTCGGCGATGGCTCCCAGGATCACGTCGCGTTCCGCCGAGCTGCGGGCGATCGCCAGCTGCAGCGTGGCAAAAACCGACTCCGAATCGAGGTCTGTAGTCAGGAGTCCGAGTTGAATGGGACCGTGCAGGCGCGGCACGCCGGCAAGAGGCTTTCCGGACGGAGGCGAAATAGACGCTGGGACACGCGACATGGAGTGCGCTCGACGAAACAGGGCCAGAGGTCGAATCATTGTTGCCGGTTCACGGTTATCGGTTGGCTGGAAAGTGACGCGTGGAACTTGGGCCAGAGTGTCCTCCAAAATGCTGCTGCTTGTCAAATGCAAAAATCAGACGAATTTTGGACCTCGTGGGCAACTGCTCCCGGAACCGTGACCCCGAAGTTCGGCTCACTGCCTGTTCTGCGTATAGAATCGCCGATCATGAAATCTTTGGAGATCTCCCCGGATGAGTTCCGCCATCTCGCGGAACAGGTCACGCAGCTCGCTGCCCAGTATCTTGGCAGCCTGGATTCGCGTTCCATATTTCCTCGCACCCGCGGCGCGCAAAGCGAGCAACTCTTTCGCACGGCACTCCCGGAGAAAGGTCTGGGCGCGGACGCCCTAGCCGGGCTGCGCGATGTAATCGAGCATTCCCGGGCGCAGAACGGGCGTTTTTTCGGCTATGTGCTTGGGTCCGGAGAACCGGTGGCGGCGGTCGCCGATCTGCTGGCGAGCGTACTGAATCAGAACGTGACCGCCTGGCGCTCGGGTCCAGCTGCGGTTACGGTGGAGTGCACGGTCGTGGACTGGCTCGCCCAAGCGATTGGCTGTGCTGACTTCCGCGGCAGCCTGACTGGCGGCGGCTCCTCGGCGAACCTGATGGCGCTGGCCATGGCGCGCGAGGCCAAAATTCCCGCCAACGAAGCCGGCGTGGGTGCGCAGCCAGCAGTAATTTATGCCTCGGAAGAAGTCCACATGTCGATCCCCAAGAGCATCGCGGCGCTGGGAATCGGGAGGAAGAATCTGCGGCTCGTCCGGACGGATGATAATTTTCGGCTGATTCCGTCTGAACTCGCGCAGGCCATTCAGCGCGATAAGGCGGCAGGGAATATCCCCATCGCAGTCGTTGCCTCTGCGGGTACGGTCAACACTGGGGCTATTGATCCTCTGCAGGAGATCGCTCCCATTGCCCGCCGTCACAACCTCTGGCTCCACATTGATGGCGCATACGGTGCGCTGGCGGCAATTGCGGTTCCCGGAAAGTTCGCCGGACTCAGTCTCGCCGACTCGATTTCTCTGGATCCGCACAAGTGGCTCTATCAGCCCTTGGATTGCGGTTGCTTGTTGTACCGCGACGCGAGAGCTGCGCAGGCTGCCTTCTCACACACCGGCGACTACGCCAAGGCGCTAAGCACGGATCCGGTTGAAGGTTTCACCTTCTTTGAAGAATCCATGGAACTCTCGCGACGCTTTCGGGCGCTGCGGCTCTGGCTCTCACTTCGATATCACGGGCTGAAGGCATTTCGCGCGGCAATCCAGAAAGACCTTGATCTGGCGAAACGTTTGTCCGGTCTAGTCGGAGAGCATCCGCAACTGGAACTTCTGGCTTCTGTCGAACTAAGTGCAATTTGCTTCCGTTACAAGGGGACTAAGGCTGTTTCGGAGGAGGAGTTGAATCGCCGTAACGCGGCTATTCTCAAATGCGTAGTGGAACGCGGCCGGGTGTATCTTTCCAACGCAACCCTGCGAGGCAAATTCTGCCTGCGGGCATGCATCGTCAATCACCGGACGACGGAGTCCGACGTGGACAGCGTGATACCGGAGGTGCTAGGCGCGGCGAGAGAGTTGGATGTATAACGCCGAGCGTCTCATGATACAAACACTCCATGCGGAAACCTGACTACGTGGTGAGCGGACAAACGATTGTCGCCCACGCCCCTTGCCGGGCTGACCTGGCCGGCGGCACGATTGACCTGTGGCCGCTCTACCTGTTTCATCCCGGCGCGCTGACCTTGAATTTTGCCGTCAACATACAGACCACTTGCCGGATCACGCCGCTCAAAGGAAAGCGAATTCACCTGCGCTCACTGGACACCAGGAAGGAAGAATCCTTCTCCAGTTTCGATGTTCTGCGCCAAGCGCGCCGCTTCCGGCTTCCCCTGGCCGCGCGCCTGCTGCAATTCTTCGCGCCGAAAGAAGGACTCCTGGTCGAAACCAATTCCGAATCCCCCGCCGGAGCAGGGATCTCCGGATCTTCAGCCCTCATGATCGCGACCTCCGCCGCCCTTGCCCGTTTCACCGGCCGCAATCTCACGCTCGAACAGATGCGGGTGATTGCGCAGAATGTGGAGGCGCAGATCATTCATGTGCCGACGGGCTGCCAGGATTATTATCCCGCCCTCTACGGTGGCGTTAGCGCCATACACCTCGATGCCGGCGGCATCCACCGCGAAGCGGTTCCGGTTATGCCGGACGAAATCGAGTCGCGTTTCGTGCTCGCCTACACGGGCGCGCCTCGACAATCGGGCATCAACAATTGGGAGGTTTTCCAAGCCCACATCAACGGGGACCGGCGCGTGTTCCGCAATTTCGAGCGGATTTGTGAAATCGCGCGCGCCATGCACCAAGCCCTGGTTCAGGAGGACTGGGACGATATAGCCCGGCTTTTGCGCGAGGAATGGAAGCTGCGCCGGACCAACGCCCCTGGCATCACTACACCGTTGATCGACAAGTTGATTGCCGTCGCCGCCAAGCACGGCGGCCGGGCTGCAAAGGCGTGCGGCGCCGGCGGCGGGGGCTGCGTAATTTTCCTGGTGGAGACAGGGGCTGCCAGCCGCGTCGCTGCCGCCATCGGTGACAACGGCGGACGCGTTCTGCCGCTGCAGGTGGCCCGTGACGGCCTGCGCCTGTTTCCCCTTGAACCCAGGGGAGAGAGACTCGACAATTGATGTGTCAGTGTGCTCCTCTGGGGTACTCCCCCGGCCGAAAGCAGCTCCGGGCAACTCAATTGGCGATATAATCGGACCAGAAACGGGTTCGGGTGTCCCATGAAGCCACGCCATGTTTTCGCGGTTTTTCTGTTGCTCTTTAGCGTCGTGGCCTGGGCAGGCGCTACCGATCAGACACCGTCAAATCCAAGACCGGCTTCTCCGCCGCCTCATATTTCAAAAGAAACCCGCATGGATCTGGTCCGCGCATTCGATCAGGAATTGATTTTCATTCGCACGCAGTTTCCGATGGGGAAGAAGGGGCTTACCCTGAAGAACGGAGTGATCTCGCCCAGCGGAGAACAACTCCATCAGATGGTCGCCATGTGGGGGCCTGCCTTGAAGCCCGGCGATGAAGCGCGCATCACGAACATCCTGGTTAAGAATGACCTGATCCACTTCGAAATCAACGGCGGTCCGATCAAGAAGCAGAAATGGTATCAACGCATACAGATAGGCATGGGAGGAAACGACACGAACGTTGGGCCGAGCGACTCGCATGCGAATGCGCGCGGCTCCTACGTCGATCTGGTGTTCGATCAGTACGTGCCTGATCTGAATCCGCAGCAGCTCAAAGATCTCCTGCGTCCGGTGTTCGATTTCGATGCCAAATCGGCGGTGGAGGCCTATCTCGACACCGTCCCACCGAAGGTCAAGGAAGCGATCAAGAACCACCAGGTGCTGGTGGGCATGAACCGCGACATGGTGATCTATGCCAGGGGAAGGCCGCCCAAGAAAATTCGCGAGAAAGATGGCGACACTGAGTACGAGGATTGGATCTACGGCGAGCCTCCACAAGACGTGGATTTTGTGCGTCTGGTGGGCGATGCGGTCGTTCGGGTCGAGACCATGAAGGTGGGCGGCGAAAAGATTGTTCGCACGGAGAAGGAAGTTGACCTTAATCCGCAACCGAGTGTTGCCAAGTCATCGCAGCCGGCGCCCAGACCGGCAAACGCCCCTACGCTGAGGCGTCCCGGAGAAGAGGGCCCAGACCCGGCCGCGCGCGATGCGGGCCAATCGCAAGTGCCATTGCCTCGACCGGACCCGAATCCACCCCCGGATTCCAATCCAGCGCCGCACTGATTCCGCGCCATCGCTGTACTGCGATTTGGCTACAGAGTTGTCCGGCCATTACACTGGAAGAGTGAAGATCGCGCTGGGACAGATCAATCCCACGGTGGGGGACTTCCAGGGCAATGCCGCAAAGATCATAGAATTTGCGCGCCGCGCTCAGTCCGAAAATGCGGGCTTGGTGCTTTTTCCGGAGCTCTCCGTCTGCGGCTACCCGCCCCGCGATTTGGTGGAGCGTGCCTCCTTTGTTGCCCGTAACCATGAAAGCTTGGACCATATTGCAGCGGCGACGCGCGGCATCGCGGTTATCTGCGGGGCGGTGACTCCGGCCCAGGCAGAAACCGGCAAGTCCGTGATGAACTCTGCCGCGATGCTCAAGGATGGCAAGGTGGCCTTCCTGCAATCCAAGATGCTTCTACCCACGTATGACGTTTTTGATGAGATGCGCAACTTCGCGCCGGCCAAGAGCCAGCAAGTGTTTCCTTTTTGCGGCAAACAGATGGCTCTCACCATCTGCGAAGATGCCTGGAACGACAAACAATTCTGGAACAAGCGCCTCTACACCTTCGATCCGGTAGAAGCATTAATTCATGCCGGAGGCAATTTCCTGCTAAACATTTCCGCCTCTCCTTTCTGGATCGGGAAACGCGAATTGCGCCGCGATATGCTGGCCACCATCGCGCGCCAGTACAAAGTACCGGTCGTCATGGTCAACCAGGTCGGAGGGAATGACAGCCTGGTCTTCGACGGCTCCAGCCTGGTTTTGAATCCTGCGGGAGAAGTGATCGCCCAAGGTATGTCATTTGAAGAGGACATCATCTATTTCGACTCCGATCGGCTTACCGGCGAACTCCATGATCAGGTTGAGGGTGAGGAGGCCAGCGTGTACTCCGCCCTGGTGCTGGGAACGCGCGATTACGTTCGTAAATGCGGCTTTCGCCAGGTGATCATCGGCTTGAGCGGAGGGATTGACTCCGCGCTCACTGCGGCCATTGCGGCCGATGCCCTGGGGCCGGAAAATGTCATCGGCGTTGGCATGCCGGGACCGTATTCGTCGCAAGGCTCGATTGATGACGCGCGCTCGCTGGCCAATAATTTGGGTATTCGTTTCGAATTGCTCTGCATCAGCGATATTTTCGAGGCCTACAAGAAGTCTCTGAAGAAGGTCTTCGCCGGATGCAAGGAGGACGAAACGGAGGAAAATATCCAGTCGCGAGCCCGCGGCACCCTGCTCATGGCACTGTCCAATAAGTTCGGAGCTATCGTGCTCAGTACCGGGAACAAGAGCGAACTCGGTGTCGGCTATTGCACCCTCTATGGTGACATGGTCGGCGGGCTCGCGGTGATCTCGGACGTGCCCAAAACATTGGTCTATCGCCTCAGCTATTACGTGAACTCGCGCCGCACGGTGATCCCTCAAGCCAGCCTGGAGAAGCCACCCTCCGCCGAATTGCGCCCCGATCAAAAGGACAGCGACACACTGCCGCCCTACGAAGTGCTCGACGCGATCCTGGAAGACTACGTCGAGGAACTGCACACGGCGAATCAGATCGCGGCCGAGCGCGGGTTTGATGCGAATCTGGTTCGGCGGGTCGTCCGTATGGTGGAGCGCGCGGAATACAAGCGGCAGCAGGCCGCCCCGGGGATCAAGATTTCCGCGAAAGCCTTTGGCTATGGCCGCCGGCTCCCGATTGCCGCGAAGCCGGAGGCGTAGACTGCGCGGGGAAGAGCAACCATAGTTTTGTGCAATAATCACTGACTGCTAACCACTGGGCCGCCTGGTACAACAAAGTCGCCAGTTCTCGCAATTACAGAAAGGAACGCATGCATCGTCACCTGAAAGGTCTGTTTATCCTGTTCCTGCTGGTCACGCTGGCCGGAGCGCAACAGGAGCCTGCCGCGCCTCATGCCGAAGCCAAGACTGCTGCCAGCACGAGTCTTCCTTCCGAAGAAACGGTTTCCGTTTTTCTCCAGCAGATGTTTGGATACGACTCGTCGTTGAGTTGGAAAGTGGACACCATCAAGCCAGCAGAGGCCGAAGGACTGACCGAGGTGAATGTCTCGATTAGCGGTCCTCAGGGAAAGCAGGGCTATAAGTTCTACGTCACGGCGGACGGGCGGCATGCCGTGGCCGGCGAAATTATCCCGTTTGGGGCTCATCCCTTCGAGGCTACGCGCAAGGAACTCGAACGGAGCGCGAACGGACCTTCCAAGGGACCGGCCGATGCCCCTGTTACCATCGTCGAATTCAGCGATCTGCAGTGCCCGCATTGCAAGGAAGCGCAGCCCACTCTGGACAAGCTGATGTCGGAGGCCAAGAATGTCCGTTTGGTGTACCAGAATTTCCCGCTTCCCAATCATGACTGGGCCGCCAAGGCGGCGGCTTTTGCCGACTGCGTCGGCCGCAGTTCGAACGATGCTTTCTGGAAGTTCATCGAAAGCGTGTATAGCGCGCAGTCCGATATTACCGCAGCCAATGCGGACGAGAAGTTAACCGGCCTTGCCGATACCGCGGGGGTGAAGGGGGCCGACATCGCGGCTTGCGCTGCCAAACCAGATAGCGCCACACGGGTGGAGCATTCCGAAAAGCTGGGTAATTCCCTCAACGTCAATTCGACCCCTACGCTGTTTCTCAACGGACGAAGGCTTCCGGCGGTTCCTTACGAGGTGCTGCAGAAGTTGGTGAACTTCGCGGCCAAGGAAGCGAAGTAGATCTGGTTTCAAGAATCGGGTTGGAGTACGGCGCGGCTTCTAGCCATGAGGAACTCGATCTATTTTGCGGCTGCGGCGTGTTGCGGGGTGCTGCTTGGGGTGGACGCGAAGGAATCGGCGAACGCATCCGCGATGGTGTAGCGAATCACCTGCTCGTAATCCTGCCCTAAAAACCTGCGCAGACGGTCGGTATTCATAATATATTCGCCCGTCATGTAAGGCATGGCTTCCGGTGGAATGGCGGAGATGCCGGACTTCCACAGGAATTTTAGAACTAAACGAAAAGCCCACTTTCCGGGGACGCGAATGAGCTTGGCACGAGCCATCTCGATACAGCGTGCAAAGGTCAGAGGCTCGCCGCGTCCTGCGACGTTCAGCACGGTGAGGCGTTGCGCCTCCGGTTCGGTCTTGTGCGCGATGTATGCCATGAGCCGGGCCATGTCATCCACATGAACGAACTGGATGCGGTTTCCCAGATAGCGCTTTCCATAGGGCAACATGCAAGGGAGGCGCTTGCCTTGCTGTCGCATTCTGGCTGCTCGCATTCCTCGTCCATTGGGTGTGCCGCGAAAGGCTCCGACCAGGTAATTCTCCATGCTGGCGCCGGCAAAAATATGCGGCCGCAGCATGTACACGCTGCAGCCACGCAAGGCTGGGGCACGTTGCTGAACAACCTTGTCGCACTCCATTTTGTGAACGGCGTAGGGCAAGGTATGGGCGGCAAAGGGAGTTTCTTCGGTGGCCGGCGCGGGAAGGTCGGAGCCGTACGCGGAAACGCTGCTGGGGAAAATAAACTTGCCCACTATTGCGTCGTCGCGGTTGGCTTCCGTGATGGCTTCCATCACTCGCGCAGTGCCCGCCACATTGATCTGCCACATGCGATCGAGATCGAGCACACCGGTGCGCACCGGATCGATCACAAAAGCCAGATGAAATACAGCCACCGGGCGGCACTCTCGCAGCAGGAGGAACAGCTCGCGGCAGGATTCCTCCAGCCCCAGGTCCAGGCGCACGAAACGCAACGGCTGGCCGGTCTCTGGCGGATTCAGATCCACTCCGACGACCTGATAATCCGCCAGCTGCGGCAGCAGCCTAAGACCCAGATTGCCGGCAATCCCCGTTATTAGAACAGTTGGATGCGCACTGCCCATTACTTCGGCCCGGGCGGCGTGGCCCTGGGTGCCGGAGGGGCGCCCGGTCTTGGCATCATGCCGCCGGGACCCTCGGGTCCGAAGTAGGCTTCATCCAGGGTGGGGGTAGCCGACTTCTGAATCGCCTGCATTTCATCCTGGATGCGTTTGTTCCGCAGCGTTCCTCGGATTTCCTCCTTTACATCGTCCAAGGGCATGGTGTCTTGTTTCCCGACCTTGTAAATGAAGTAGCCACTTTGGTCGGACAGTACCGCCGAAATCGCACCCGTCTTCAACTCCATGACCGAAACCTGGCTGGGGGGCAGGCCGTTGCGCCGAGTTTTTCCCATCGAGGTGGTCGGAGACTTGCTCTTGATCCCGGCAACCAGGAAGGCTTCGGCTTGCAGCTTGCTGAAGGACTCTCCGGCAACGGCGCGGGTATGTAGTTTGTTGGCTTCGCTCTTCATCGTAGCTTCCGAGGCCTTCGAGCGCGTCTGTTCCTCAGCCTCGGTCAGCTTTGTCTTGGGCGTCGGCAGTTGTTGAGTAAACGGGACGAATATCCGCTGCAGATCAACTTCTACGTAATCCGCCAGGTTGTTATTGTAGTAATCTCCGATGTCCTTGTCGGAAATCTGCGAAGCTTTTTCTTGCATCGACTGGTTGAAGGTCTGCGCTAAGACCTGCACCCGCATCAGTTGCATATGCAATTCGAATTGTGGTCCCTGATCCAAGCCCAATTGGTGCGCCTTCTGAGCTCTCACGAGGGCATCGGCGTAGCGGGCGGCGAATTGCCGGCGGGCGCGTGGCGGCATCATGGGCTGGACCGCGTTGACCAGCTTTTCGAATTGCTCCCGGGTGATGACCGTCTTGCAGTCTGACGCCGCCGCGTTGTCGGTTGGCGGGTTGTCGCACACCCCGTTGATGGTGAGAACGGGCGCGTCCGGCGGAACTTTCGACGTCTCTGGCTGACCGCTCATGCCCGCCGGGCTGCCGCCGGGAGCCTGAGTGGCCGGAGCGCCAGTGGTAGTCGGGTTCGGTTTTTGAGCCGCCGGAGTGGATGTTGGATTTGCTTCCTGGCCCCAGGCCATGGCGCCAAGCAGCAGACAGACTAAACCATATCGAGTCATTTTGATGAATTCCTCCATGTAAATCCAAAGTGCACTGAAAATCCTAGCACAGAGTTCCCTTGGCGTCGCAACGTCGCGCGAAGTTTCAGCCGGCGCGAATGGCGCCGGAGGCAATTACTTGGCGGGAAGAGTCAGCTGCGGCGATAATGCGGCTATGGTGGGAGCGTCGGCAATCTACAGCCCGGAGTCCATGCGCGCCGAAAAGCGCGCGGTGGCAGGCAATTCGGTTCTCGCCGCGATCGCGATCACGACTCTGAAGATTGTCGTAGGCATTACCACCGGTAGCCTGGGCATCTTGTCTGAAGCTGCGCACTCCGGGCTTGATCTGATCGCCGCAGTCATCACCTTGTTTTCCGTTGGCGTAGCCGATAAGCCCGCCGACGCCGACCACCAGTACGGACATGGCAAGGTGGAAAACTTTTCTGCCTTCATCGAAACCGGTCTGCTGCTTTTGACCTGCGTCTGGATCGTCTACGAAGCAATGAAGCGGCTGTTCTTCCATCATGTGGAAATTGAACCCAGCATCGCGGCCTTTCTGGTGATGTTTATTTCCATGGCAGTGGATTTTTGCCGCTCGCGGGCTCTGGGGCGAATCGCTACTAAATATGACAGTCAGGCCCTGGAAGCCGATGCTTTGCATTTCTCCACGGACATCTGGTCGAGCGGCGTGGTCGTGGTGGGCCTGCTGCTCGTGATGCTTGGCAGGTTGTATGGGGTGGACTGGCTGAGGGACGCGGACCCTGTGGCGGCGCTCTTTGTTGCGGGGGTCGTGGTCTACGTCAGTTCACGGTTGGCGCGTAAGACAGTCGATGCCCTGCTCGATGCCGCTCCGGCCGGTGTGCGTAATCGAATTCTCGCCGCAGTCACGAAGGTGGAAGGGTTGCTGGAGGTGGACCGCGTGCGGATCCGCCGCGCCGGCAACCGATACTTTGCCGACCTTTCGATCGGGCTGGCGCGCAACGTGACTTTTCAACGCTCTGAGCAGATCACCGATGCGGTTACGGCGGCTGTGCACGACGTGCTGCCTGATGCGGACGTGGTGGTGCGTTCGATTCCACGGCCGGCACGCCGGGAGAACATTTTCGATCGGGTTCGCGCCGTCGCCACCCGCTACAACTTCAACGTGCACGACATCAGCGTCCAGGATTTGGGAGGACGTCTGCACGTCGAGCAGCATCTCGAACTCGACGAAAGCCTGAGCCTGAAAGAAGCGCATGACCGCGTGACCCTGCTCGAATCGGCCATTCGCCACGACGTGCCCGAGATTTCCTCGATTTTGACTCATATTGAAAGCGAACCGGCGACCATCGAAACCGGCGATGAAATCGTGCGCGATGCCGCGCTGGAGAAAAAGCTGAAAGCCATCGCGGCCGAGTTTCCCGAAATCCTCGACGTGCACGAGGTCGAGATCAAACGTGTGCGCGGGCGCTTGTATGTTTCCTGCCACTGCACATTTTCCGACGAGTTGCCGCTTTCACGGGTGCATGATATTCAGACGGACTTGGAGATAGGTTTCAAGCACGAAGCGCCGGAGTTGTTCCGTGTGCTGATTCATCCTGAGCCGCGTACGGATAACCGGAGATAGATGTGACGGCCGTTTATCTTTGCGGCGTCGCGGCGCACCGCAAAGGGAAACAACCGACAATTGGAAATTGAAAATCGAAAATCGAAGGGCAGTATTCGCCATGGTTGAAGCCAAGGCAATTTGGACGGACGAGGTGCGCTTTGTAGGGCAGGCCACCAGCGCGCACGCCATCATCGTGGATGGTGCCAGCAAAACTGGCAGCAGCCCGATGGAACTGGTGCTCATCGGGCTTTGTGGCTGCACCGGCTACGACGTCGCCAGCATCCTGCGCAAGAAGCGCGAGCCCTTTACCAGCCTCGAAGTTCGTGCCGAGGCGGAAAGAGCCTCTAGCCCGCCGACTGTTTATACTGAGATCCGGCTGGTCTACAAGGTGGGGGGAAATGTGTCCCACAAAGCGGTGGAGGACGCGGTGCGGCTCTCGGAAGAGAAATATTGCTCGGTTGCAGCCATGCTGCAGAAGACCGCCAAGATCAGCTACAAGATTGAGTACGTACCCGCGTAGTTCCGCCCCTACCCGCGTGGGGACAGCCGACCTCGGCTGTCCAGGCTGAGCAAAGCTCGGCAGGGTTGAGATTGACGGAAAAGATCGGCAACCTCGAATTGCAGCCCCATACTCGCAGACCACTCCGCGGATACTTCTATATTGCGACCGCCACATTTTTGTGGGGAGTCGCCGCCGCGCTGGGTCGAGCTGCGTTCACCGGTCGGCTGCTACCACAGGGGCAAACGCTGCGCCCGATTGATCCGCTAATTCTCTCCCAGAGCCGCACCACATTTTCTTTTCTGGTCCTGCTGGTTGCGCTCCTCATACTCCGCGGTTGGCGACGATTGCAGCTGCCCGCGGCCGATCTCGGGCGGATGTTTTTGCTGGGTGTTCTAGGGGTGGCTGCCTCAAATTACTTTTATTACCTCGCCATTCAGAGGACCAACGTCGCCACCGCCATCATCCTGCAGTACACAGCGCCGGTGTGGGTTCTGCTTTACACCGCCGCGCGCGGGTTACACAAGCCCACGCTGCAGCGGGTAGCGGCGGTGGGGCTGGCGGTGACGGGAATTGCTCTGGTGATTGGAATATTCGGCGCCGGTGGCTTCCGTCTGGACACAATCGGTGTGATCGCTGCTGTGCTGGCGGCATTTTCCTTCGCGTTCTACAACGTCGGCGGGCACAGCATCTTGACCCGCTATGACCGGTGGACGGTGCTCTTGTACGCCATCTTCAGCGCATCGTTGTTCTGGATCATTGTCAACCCACCATGGAAGATCGCCGCGGCGCACTACTCCGGCGGCCAATGGCTGTTTTTACTCGTGTTCTCGCTGATCTCCGTGCTGGCGCCATTTTCGCTCTACTTTGCCGGGCTGCAGCACTTGGAGCCAACGCGGGCGATTGTGGTGAGCTGCCTGGAGCCGGTGTTCTCGATTGTGATTGCCGCGCTCGCCTTGGGCGAGGTTATGCGCCCGCTGCAGACGTTGGGAATCGTCCTAGTGCTGGTGGCAATCGTCGTGGTGCAAATGCCCGATCGAAGATTGCACGAAGAGGTTACGGTAGTCGAGCCGATCGAGTGAGCACTTAAGCAGAATCCGATTAAGTCTTCAAGGTAGGCGCACACCCTCGCCCGCGCGGTATCCAGTCGAAATTCATACTGACCAAGGCTCTTCCTAAGAGTATGGTTGAGTGTGTGCGGAGTGCAGCTTCAAAAGCTGAAAACAGCGCCGCGCCTTCTTCACGTCTCTAGCGATCTGCTCGCGCAGGGCCTCGATCGAAGGGAACTTGATTTCATCGCGCAGGCGCTGCAAAAAATGGATTTCGACTTCGGTTTCCGGAGTTAATTCGATGGGGTGGAAATCCAGAAGGTGAGTTTCGACGGCAAATGATTCCGCTTCGAACGTCGGACGGCTCCCCACATTAGTGACCGAATCGAAACATTCCTTGCCGATACGGGTTCGGGTGATGTACACGCCGTCCTTAGGAACGAGTTCTTCGTAGCGGCTCAAGTTGATCGTAGGGACAGTGTACTTGGAGCCGTATCCCCGTCCTCGACCCGGTGTAGAGAGAACGCTGAACGGACGGGCCAGCAGATGCCGGGCCCGGCTGACTCGGCCGTCGCCGAGCAGTTTGCGAATATGCGTGCTGGAAACCGGCTCCCCCCGCAGCCGCAACTCGGAATAGACCTTGACCTCAAAACCCATCTTGCGCCCGAATTCCGCGAGCATATTTACGTCCCCTGCCGCGTGATGACCGAAGCGGAAGTTGTAGCCTTCATGCACCTCGTGGGCGTGCAAGCCTTTTTTCAGAATGTCGTTAGCGAAACGGTGCGGGGTCATGAGGGAGAGGTCACGCGTGAAAGGCAGCAGAAGCGTAGCGTCAAGGCCCGTGGCCGCGAGCAGGCGCAGTTTTTCGCAAGTGGGCGTAAGCAGCTTCAAACTCGAGTCGGGTCGCAAAATCCGCATCGGGTGCGGGTCGAAGCTGACGGCCATCGACTTGAGCCCCTGCTCCCGCGCCTGGCGCACGATGTTGTCAAGTACTTTGGTGTGGGCGCGATGCACTCCGTCAAAGTTCCCCACGCTGAGCAGAGTCGAGCCCAAGGCGGTGGGGACGTCTTCGAGTTTGTGAAAAACCTGCATGCTAAAGTCCTGGGGTCCCTGAGCCCATCTGCGTCCATCAGCGTAAGCAGCGGCCTAAATCTCGAACTCCAGTTTCATCCCATCGTAGGAAAGCCGTACGTTCGGCGGAAGCGCCGCATTGGTTGCCTCATGCGGCAGATCATGACAGATGTGGGTGAAGAAAGCCCGTTTGGGCCGGACCCGTTCCACGATGCGTAGCGAGTTCTCGACCGTGGAATGTGTCGGATGCGGCTTATGGCGGAGCGCATCCAGAAACAGAATGTCGAGATTCTGCAATTGTGCGAATGAGGCCTCGGGAATATCGCTGTGGTCTGTTAGATAAGCTGCGCTGCCAAAGCGGAAACCGTCGATCTCGGTATCGCCGTGAATCACCGTGACCGGCTCAAAGCGGCTGCCAAAGAGTTCCACGGGTCCGGCAATGGGTTTCAGTTCGACCTGCGCCAGCCCGCCAAATTTGTACTCCGCGTCGAAGATATAGCGGAACGTACTTCGGATAAAATCGGCAGCCTGCGGTCGCGCATAAAGTGGAAGCTTGTTCGGTTTGTGGCGGAAGCTGAGCGGCCGCAGGTCGTCAAGCCCCAGGATATGATCGGCGTGACTGTGGGTGAACAGCACGGCGTCCAGTTTGCGAATGCGCTCGCGGATGGCCTGTTCCCGGAAGTCGGGCGTGGAATCGATGAGAACCGACTTGTCGTTGTACTCGACCAGCACCGATGGCCGAGTGCGTCGGTCGTGGGGATCGGACGAATGGCACACGGCGCAGTCGCATCCCACGGTGGGCACGCCCATGGACGTGCCGCTGCCCAGCACCGTGAGTGTGGCTTTCATGGCTGCGGAGTTCCCGCGTTCGCGGCCGGAGTCTGCGGCGGACGGGAGAGCGCGTTGGTTACTTCGACGTATGCCATGCGAAGCTCATAGAGACAGTTCTGCAGAAAGTTTTGTTCCGTGCCCGTGAGGTTGCCCTTGGTTTTCTCCGCCAGCAAACTGAGTGTGTCGATGGTTTGTCGGGCGCCGATCAGGTCAACGCGCGGCTGACCACCTTGCTCGTGCATCAGGCCGAGCTGGAGCATCGCCGTCATGTACAGCGAAGCCATGAAACGCTCGAAGGTCATTTCCAGATCTTTGGCAGAATGACCGCTCAGTTCCACCCGCGTATCCAAGTCTTTCGATGATTTGCGATATGCATCGGCCTGTTCCTGCTGCTCCGCGGCCGTGGGCGTGGGTGGCGCCTCATGCTCAGGCTGCGGCGGAGTCGCGGCTTGCTTGGCTGCCGGGGATTCGGCAACTGAAGGTGCCCCCGAACCCTCCTCCGGAGCAACTTCTTTGCGAATCTCCCCTTCCGACGTGAACGGACGCCGGTCAGTAACAGTAAAACTCTCCTGTTTCTTTTCTGGCATAGATGTTCCTTCGATCCATTAGAGGCTTTCCCGCTGAAATATTCCCGCGAACGGCAAAGTTGCGACCGAAAGCTGGGCGCCTTCGGTTTGAACTTGTTTGCCTGGGGTTGCGAACTCGCGGCGGAGGTAACCCAACGCCACCGGACGTTCGCCGATTGCGCCGGGCAGCGATGCGACGCTTGTAATCTCACCGGCATCACGGCCATCGGCCTGGATCTTGGCGCCGACTGCGGGCAACGAGCCCTGGACCTCGAATCCGGTGAACTTGCGATGCACATTGCCGCGTGAGCGGATGCGTTCGACGATCTCCTGCCCGATATAACATCCCTTGCTGAAGTGCAAGGCGCGCTGCTGCTCGGTTTCCTGAGGCAAGTCGCGCTCGCGGATATCCTGTCCGTAGCGCGGACTTCCAGACGCAATTCGAAGCAACTCGATCGCCCCTGCACCCGTTGGGGTGGCGCCGCTCTTTGTGAGTGCATCCCAGACGCTTGGCACTTGGTCTGGAGCGAGCCACAGTTCATACGATTCGACGCTCGCGTTGTCTCCACGTACCACGGTCAGATCCACACTTTGCCAGGTCATCTCTACGAACTGCAGCAGTTCGAGCGCGGGCACCGCGATGTCTGCGGCGTGTAGTACAGCACGCGTGTTTGGCCCGGCGATTCCGATCGCGACCAGTTTCGCGCTAATATCTGAAACCTCCACATCGTCCATGATGATGTAATGATCGAAGGTGGTGAGAAGTTTCTGTGCTTCCGACTGAGCCGTGTCGATCGTCAGAGAGTCACCCCGATTGTAGGCATACAGGTCACCCAGAATGTGTCCCTGCGGATTGAGCAGGAAGGCGTAGACGCCCTGTCCCACCGCCAAATCTCGAATGTTGTTGGTGACCATACCATTGAGCCAGCGGATCCGGTCACTTCCTGTGATCTGAATCTTGGCTCGCAAGCTCAGATCGTAAACGCCGCAAGCCGACACCAGCGCTCCAAACTGGGCCCGCACGTCACCGAGGTCGGCCGCAAGCGGTGCCGAGTTGTTATGAACAGCCCTGCAAGTCATACGATAATCTTCGATTATACAAGGTGGGTAGGGTGGCGGACCTCCGTGGAGTTGCCTTCGTTCTTGACCTGTCGGAACGAGGTGGTCAGCTTCACTTCTGCCCAATGCGATCGTCCTGGGGCCGCAGTTCCTGCGCCGCGAGTGCTCCCTCAGCCTCTTTTTGGCGTCCTATTGACATTCTATAGGGCCACAGTTATTCTTCCTACAGACCATCTATAGGAGAATCGAAATGGCACCGCAACAAAGCTCACGGTTTCATCAGATGCTTGAACCGGGCGCACTCCGAGCGAGAATGCTTCGCCTGGCCACCGGATTTGCATTGCTCTTTGCTTCCACGACGCTGCTGGCGCAGTCGAACGCCCAGCAGGTGCTCGATCGATTCAAATCCATGGTGGGAACCTGGGAAGGAAAGTCGCCGACCGGGGACACCTCGGAAGTCACTTACCAGCTCGAGGCTGGGGGAACGACCGTGATGGCCGACATGCACATGAGCTCCGAAGAGATGGTCAGCATGTACTACGTCGATGGCGATCACTTGCTCATGACGCACTTCTGTCCGTCCAATAACCAGCCACGTATGAAGGCAGTTATCTCGCCCGATCTGAAGACTGTTAGGTTCGATTTTCTGGATGCCACAAACCTTGCCGGCCCTCAGGCAGGGCACATGCACCGCGCGGTGTTCTTATTCTCCGACGCGGGACACTATGCCGAGGAGTGGACCTGGAAAAAGGGGGACAAGAATGTCACATTCCATTTTGAAATGCAGCGCAAGAAGTGAAAACTCTTAGCGCTTTGACAATTTCGTGGGACGGTATTTGAAAACTTTTTAGGGACGTGCGTGCAGGATTGCCACCGCCGAACCATCGCTTTCCCGGTTGTGCGCCTGGCTCCTGTCTTAGAGGGCAATCATCCCGAAACCCGTGCTTTTCACCAGTGGGACGAGGGATCTTGCGCGTAGTTTTTCAAGCTGACCCACCGCCCATTTCCCCTGCAGCTAAGCAATCCACGGGCAACTGTGTTACCTTCTTTTTCCGTGAGCCAAAAAAAACGTATTGCCATCATTCCCGGTGACGGCATTGGGAAAGACGTCATTCCTGAGGCCGTCAAGGTCATTACCGCCTCCGGCGCCGACATTGAAACCTCTCAATTTGATTGGTCTGCCGATCGCTACCTCGCCGACGCTGTCACCGTCCCGCCCGACGGGTTTGCCATGCTGGGGCGCGACTTCGATGCCATCCTGCTGGGTGCCTTCGGGGATCCCCGAGTGCCCTCGAACATTCACGCCAAAGAGATCCTGCTGGGCATGCGCTTCAAAATGGACCTTTACGCCAATGTCCGCCCGGTGCGCCTGCTGGATGGTGCCTTGTGTCCGCTGAAGGGGATTGAGCCCAAAGACATTGACTTTGTTGTGATCCGTGAAAACACCGAAGGCGCATACTCCGATGCTGGCGGTGTGTTTAAGCAGGGCACGCCCGATGAGATCGCGGTGCAGGAGGACATCAATACCAGAAAGGGCGTGGAGCGCGTGATCCGCTATGCCTTCGACTACTGCGAGCGCCACACCCGGCTGGACAGCAGCCGGCGCAGTCGTGTGCTGATGTGCGACAAGTCCAATGCACTCACCCATTCCGGCGGCCTCTGGCAGCGTGTGTTCAAGGAAGTGAGCGGAGAGTATCCGCAGTTCAAGGCCGAGCACATGTACGTGGACGCGCTCTGCATGCAGATGGTGCGCAACCCGCGGCAATTTGACGTGATCGTCACCAACAACATGTTCGGCGACATTATTACCGACCTGGCCGCCGGGCTGCAGGGCGGGCTGGGCATGGCCGCCAGCGGGAACATTCATCCGGGCAAGACCTCGATGTTCGAGCCCGTGCACGGTTCCGCCCCAAAGTTTGCGGGGAAGAACGTCGCCAATCCATTTGGGGCAATTCTGACGGCCGCCATGATGCTGGATCATCTGGGACTCAAGCGCGAGTCTGAGAAGATCGAAGCCGCCGTGCTGGAAGCCGTGTGCCAGAAGCAGAGCACGAAGGATATTGGAGGAAATCTGGGAACCAGAGAAGCCGGCGACTGGGTGGCGAAGCAGATCAGGTACAGCTGAGTACGGATGACCCAGGATCCTCATACGGGATATCCCATTTGAGCCGGGTCGATCCGTGGCGCACAGACTTTCTAATTGAACGCGGCCCGCAGCCTGCGCAATCCCGCCAGAGCTGCCACATATCTACTATCCAGCGAGTACGCCATGGCATAGCACTCTTTTGCTTTCTGCCAATTGTGTTTGTGCTCGTACACTCGCCCTAAATTGAAATGGGGATACGGTCGCGCCTCATAGCGCGGCGCGATCATGGCCTTCTGAAACCAGGGAACCGCCTCATCCCATTTCTCTTGTTCAATCAGGTAAGC
The DNA here is from genome assembly GCA_963770485.1 of uncultured Acidobacteriota bacterium. GTDB lineage: Bacteria > Acidobacteriota > Terriglobia > Terriglobales > Acidobacteriaceae > CAVVEC01. Next base: position 162,546 of record CAVYPX010000011.1, on the reverse strand, counting down.
CCCGATATCGTTGTAAGGATTGCCGAATTCCGGATCAACTTTAATGGCCTCCATGCACTCGGCGATGGCGCGGTCGTAATCTCCCAGGAATGAGTAGGTCCAGCCACGGAAGGTGTGGGCCTCGGCGGTGGGGAAGGCCTCAATCGAGCGGCTGTAGAGGTCGATGGCTTGCCGGTACTCGCCTTGCACCTGCAGCTCGTAGGCTTTTTGAAAGTACTCGGCTGCTAGTTGGCGCGGATCGTCTTTTTCCGGCACACGGGACATAAGGGATGCAATGATGGCTGAGCCAATGAAATTCTATCGAAAACTGAAATGGCGGGTCCTGGTTTTCTGGATTCTGTTGCTGTCGGTTTCCTGCGCCTGGGCGCAAGTGGCGCAGACGGAAGATCAAGAGAAGGCGAGCCAGAGCACCCGCACCACGCAGGATCAAAAACCGCCGGACGCCCGGCCTCCGCGAGAAAGCAAGGTTTCCCCCAAGGAAGCGGAAGAACTTTTCCGCAGCGTTGACGAGATTCTGCAATTCGCCAGTAAAGATACGGGTCTCCCGATCAAGTCCGAAGTAAAGCGCCGGCTGACCAGCCGCGACGAAGTTGTGGCTTATCTCAACAAGAACATGGCGGAGGGCAAGGATGCGCAACGACTGCGCCGCTCCGAACTGGTGCTCAAAAAGTTCGGTCTTCTGCCCCGCGACTTCGATTTGCAGACTTTCCTGGTGGCCCTGCTCGGCGAGCAGGTAGCCGGCTATTACGATCCCAAGACCAAGACCGTGAATCTGCTTGACTGGATCGAGGTTGAGCAACAACGTCCAGTGCTGGCACACGAACTGACACACGCCCTTCAGGATCAGTCCTTTGGCGTGGAAACATGGATGAAAGCCGGCGACGCCGACCTGAACGACAAAGCTCAGCCAACCCCTGCCGACCTCGAGAACGATGAAGTCGGCGAAGCGCGCCAGGCGGTGGTGGAAGGCCAAGCCATGGTTGTGCTGATTGATTACATGCTGGCACCGACCGGTCAGTCGCTCCTGACCTCGCCCCAAGTTGTCGAAGCTTTGAAGCAGGGTATGCTCGTGGGTACAACGGACTCGGTAGAATTCAAGAACGCTCCGATGTTTCTAAAAGAATCTCTCACCTTTCCCTATCGCTACGGTCTGGATTTCGAAGCCGAGTTGCTGCGTAGCGGGGGGAAACAGAAAGCCTTTGCCGGAGTGTTTGCCAATCCGCCGCAAAACACGAGGCAAATCATGGAACCTCAGACATATCTTACCGGCGAGCACCTGAAATCCCTGCACCTGCCCGATTTCAAACAAGACTTCAAAAACTACGATCGCTTCGATCTCGGGGTGATCGGTGAATTCGACGTAGCGATCCTAGTCGATCAGTATGCCGGTGCGCAGGCTTCGCGCCAGTTGTATCCGCATTGGCGCGGTGGCTATTACTACGCGGCTCGGCCGAAGGAGGATCCCGCCGCGCCGCTGGCGCTGCTTTACCTTTCGCGCTGGTCGAGTCCGGAGAAGGCCGCGGAATTTGCGGCCATCTATGCCAAGTCGCTGGCAAAGAGATACAAGCACGTGCAGGAGGTAAAGCAGCCAGGTACGAACTCAGCCGGCGACCTGACGGTGACCGAAACCCTGACCGGCACGCACACCTGGTTGACCGAAGAGGGGCTGATGGTAATTGCGGCAGTAGGCGACAGCGTGCTGATCACGGAGAGCTTCGACCAGCCGACCACGGAAGGGTTGGAGAACGAGTTATTGTCGGGTGGACATTTGGCGGGGAAGTGAATGGTGGCCCCGAAGGAAGCGATGGAGGACGGGCATCTCGCCCGTCCAGCAAGGCAGGGACGCCCGGCCTCCATTCACCACGCTGTTGTTTCTACCCTGTATAATCACCGGTTCACTTTGTCTCACGACATTTTTCAGGGGGATTCTTGTCGCAAGCGGAAATCGGCATCATTGGCGGCAGCGGGCTTTACTCGATGCCGGGCCTCACTGACCTTCGTGAACTGCGGCAGCAGACTCCGTTTGGCGATCCTTCCGATGCGTACGTCCTTGGTACCCTTGCCGGTCGCAGGGTTGCGTTCCTGGCACGGCACGGGCGCGGGCATTGTCTTCTTCCGACAGAGCTGAATTTTCGTGCCAACATTTACGGCTTCAAACAATTGGGTGTGGAGCGCATCGTTTCGATTTCCGCAGTCGGGTCACTGAAGGAAGAACACAAGCCGTTGGATTTTGTGATTCCTGATCAGTTTTTCGACCGCACCCGGCATCGCGTGGATACGTTTTTCGGAGACGGTGTTGTGGCTCACATCGCTTTTGCCGATCCTATTTGTCCAGAACTTGCCCAAGCGGTGGAAGGCGCCTGCCAGAAATCCCGCGTCACTGGGAAACGTGGTGGAACCTATCTCTGCATGGAGGGACCGCAGTTCTCAACCAAGGCGGAGTCCAACCTATACCGCAGCTGGGGTATGGACGTGATCGGCATGACCAACTTGCAGGAGGCCAAGCTGGCGCGCGAGGCTGAAATCTGTTATGTGACGGTGGCTATGGTGACCGATTACGATTGCTGGCATCCGCACCACGATTCGGTGACGGTCAATCAGGTCGTCGCGGTGCTGCTGAAGAACGCCGAGCATGCTTGCAATGTGGTGCGCGAGACGGTGGCCGCAATGCCCGCTGGACGGGCCTGCAAGTGTGGCTCGGCTCTGGCGCACGCCATTCTCACCGACCACGACAAGATTCCTTTGGCTACCCGAGAGAAACTCAAACTCATCCTCGACAAATATTTGAAAGGCAAGACCGTATAAATGAGCATCATTGCCGTCGGATCAATTGCATTTGACACGATTGCCACACCCTCAGGACGGGTAGATAATGTGCTCGGCGGATCGGGCACCTATTTCGCTCTCGCGGCCAGCTACTTCACCGATGTGCGCGTAGTCGCCGTGGTGGGAGAAGACTTTACCTCCCAGCACGAAGCCGTTCTCAAGAAGCGCAATATCGATACGCGAGGTATCGAACATGCCAAAGGCAAGACCTTCCGCTGGGGTGGGCAGTATCTGGACAACCTCAACGAAGCCAAAACCGATTTCACGGAGCTGAATGTTTTCGAGCGGTTCCAGCCGCGTATTCCGCCCGAGTACATGGACTCGAAGTTTCTCTTCCTGGGCAATATCCACCCCGGTCTGCAGGCAGCCGTAAGGTTGGAGATGGACGGAGTCAGCCTAACCGGCGGCGACACCATGAATTATTGGATTCAGAGTTCCCGCCAGGAGCTGACCGAAACATTGAAACTGATCAATGTCTTGCTGATCAATGATGGCGAAGCCAAAATGCTGGCCGGGGAAGGGAGTTTGCCACGCGCGGCGCGTAAAGTGCTGGCTATGGGGCCCCAGGCGCTGGTCCTCAAACATGGTGAATACGGTGCTACCATTTTCTTTCGCGAAGGCGCATTCGGCATCGGCGCCCACCCCTTTCGCGCCCCGGCACTGCCCATCGAAGAAGTCAAAGACCCCACCGGTGCGGGCGACTCCTTCGCCGGCGGGTTCATGGGGTACATCGCCTCGCAGGAACAACTCAACCGCGAAGTGCTCAAGCGCGCGCTTTTCTATGGTGGTGTGATGGGATCATTTGCGGTGGAGCGTTTCGGCACGGAACGCCTGCAATCGCTGACGCGCCAGGAGATCGACAGCCGTTTCCAAATTTTCCGCGAACTGACCCACCTGGAATGAAGGTCCAACCCACTCGCCGCTGGGACCGGGAGACGGCCCTCGTCGCCCAACTCGCGGCCTGCGTTTCGTTCGTGTCGTTCTTTTTCTACTTTCAGCACGGCGCTGTGCTGCTGTACGGCGATGCCGTGGCCCACCTCAACATCGCCCGCCGGGTATTCGATTCCCGCACGCCTGGTCTGCTGCAACTGGGCACGGTGTGGCTGCCGCTCCCGCATCTGCTGACGATTCCCTTTCTGGTTTCCGATTCCACCTGGCAGTCAGGAATTGGCGGATCGATTCCTTCGATGGTCGCCTACGTTTTGGGTGCTGCGGGGATATTCCGGCTGGTGCGGGGGGCGTTGAGTTCTCATTCGTCGCCGGCCCTCGCGGCAAGGATGGCGGCGTGGTCGGCTGCAATCGTCTACGCGGCCAATCCCAATCTGATTTACTTGCAAACCACGGCCATGACCGAGCCGTTATATCTGGCCTGGTTCATCTGGGCAGTCGTCTACTTCAGCGAGTTTGTGCAAGAAATCGGTGGAGCTGGCGAACCTGACCGCAGCGTATCTTCCTCCTCGCTTATGACCTGTGGTTTGTGCCTGGCGGGAGCTTGTCTTACGCGCTACGACGGCTGGTTCCTGGCGCCAGCAATAAGCGTTGCAGCGCTGGCTGCCGCGTTGAAGTCAGGCAGAGACCGCGCAACCCAGCGTCGCGCCCTCGCGAAGTTTATTTTGCTCGCCGCCGCGGCTCCCGCGCTCTGGCTCGCCTACAACGCGATCATTTATCGAAACCCCCTGGAGTTTGCCAATGGGCCATACTCCGCCCGCGCTATCGAGGAGAAGAGGCGCATCCCATGGCGCTCCACCGCATCCAGGGTCGGGCAATCTGCCGGTCGCCTTCAGTTATTTCATGAAATCAGCGGAGCTGAACATGACAGAACGGAACTGGCAGAGACTTTGGGTGGCGATGCTCCTGGCCGGAACGGCAATTGTCTTGATCTTTGAACGCCGGCTGTGGCCGCTTATCCTGCTCTGGATGCCGCTGCCGTTTTACATGCTTTCGATCGCCTACAGCGGCGTGCCCATCTTTCTACCTGTCTGGTGGCCGTTCTCGTATTACAACGTGCGTTATGGGTTGGAGCTTCTTCCCGCATTCGCCGTATTCGCCGGCCTGACGTTGTACTTTCTGCTGGGTTTTGCGCGCAACCGATTAGCGAAAACCGCAGTCGCGTTCGCCACCGTAATTCTCGTGGCCGGAAGTTATGCGTACGTGTGGCGGGCGCAGCCGATTTGCTTCCGCGAAGCCTGGGTGAATTCCCGCACCCGCATCGCTCTGGAGAGCGAACTAGCGTCCAATCTGATAAAGCTGCCGCGCGATTCCACCTTGCTCATGTATCTGGGGGACCACGTGGGCGCCCTGCAGCGGGCGGGCATTCCCCTGCGCCGCGTGATTAACGAAGGCAATCACCGTCCGTGGAAAGAGCCGTCCGACCCGCAAGGCCCGTGGGAACGGGCGCTGGCCAATCCTGCCCAATATGTTGACTTTGTGGTCGCCGTGGATGGCGATCCCGTCGCCCTCGCCGTGCAAAAGCGGGACCTATCTTCAATGGTCGTGATCCACACCTCCGGCCAGCCGCCGGCCACGATCTACTCCACCCATTCGCTCGTCCGGTAATCACGCCCGTTAACTGGCAGGGCGAGGAAGCCTACAGGCCAGAGTTTTCCGGTGATAAAATCCAGCCAAACTCTAGCCTCAATGTTTGCACACCACATCTACGAGATTCTGCAGAGAGAGATGGGCTCCGTCGTCGGAGTCTCGCTCGTTCGCCTGGTGCTGGCGGGAATCTTGGGTGGCTTGATCGGACTGGAGCGACAACTGAAACACCGCCCGGCCGGACTGCGCACCAACCTCTTCATTTGTATGGGGGCGGCGATGTTTACCCTCCTATCCGATGAACTCGCCGCGGAGCACATCGGAGACCACACCCGCATCGCAGCCCAGATCATCCCTGGGATCGGATTCATCGGAGCCGGTTCCATCCTCCATGCTCGCGACAAGTTGGTCACCGGTTTGACTACTGCCGCAACTATTTTTGTCGTAGCCTCGGTTGGCATGGCGGTGGGTGGAGGACTCTATGTCACTTCTGTGTTTGCCACGGGTGTGATTTTGCTTTGCCTTTTTCTGTTAGGACGTGCGGAAGAAGCATTCGGTCTGAAATTGCGGGTCCACGTTTACGAGGTTGCCGGCCATAACGCGGACGAAATTACTGCCGAGGTAAACCGTATTCTTGAGAGCGTCCATGGCATGATGGACAATGTACAGGTTGCCACCACCAAGCAGCACGTGCGGCTTCAGTTTGCGATGGAAGGAACCCGCCAGGGGCAGGCGCAGGTTCTGGAAGCTCTGAAACAGTCTTCCGTCTTCGAGAGCGCGACCGCGCTAGGGCCGGTGTACACGGAATGAACGCATCTGCCACCGTCATTCCCTTCGTGAAAGCGAGCGCATGCGGGAACGATTTCTTGATCATTGACGGCATGCACGTACCCGCGGATTTGGCCGCCTTCAGCCGTCGCATCTGTGAGCGCCATCACGGGGTGGGTGCTGATGGTGTGGAGTGGCTGTTTCCCGCGCCGGATGCCGACGTGCGGGCACGTCTGTTCAATGCTGACGGCTCAGAGGCAGAGATTTCCGGCAACGGTACGCGCTGCGTCGCCGCCTATCTGTGCTCCGAGCAGGCGAGGGAAAGAGTAGTGATTCGCACCGGCGCCGGTCTCAAGACATGCGCACTCACTTCGCGGAGCGAGACTCAGTATGAGTTCGAGATTGCCATGGGCGAGCCCCAGGTCGGCGATGAATTCCCGATCAAACTGGCATTCAGCGAAGTGCGCGGGATTCCGGTCTCCATGGGCAATCCGCATTACGTGGTTTTCGTGAACGAATTTGCTCCAGGATGGCAGGCGGAGGCGTCGGAAATCGGGCGCCACCACGACTTCAAGCATGGGATTAATGTTGAGCTGGTCGCGGTTCTCGATAGGCAAAATATTGACACCCGCTTTTTCGAGCGCGGTGTCGGCGAGACGCAGTCTTCCGGGACGGGATCCTGTGCTGCGGCAGTCGCCGCCATCGCCACCAGGAAGGCTGAGTCGCCCTTGCGAGTTCATACTCCCGGTGGAGTGCAGATGGTGCGTTGGGAGCAGCAGGTGTTTCTGCGCGGCTCCGGCCCAGCTTGTCTGCCGCGGTGAGTTTTTCGTTTAAGATTGGTCGCTCTAGATTGATCGCTTTAAGTGATCGCCCCGATATGATCACCCACGTTGCCCACATCCCGGCCATTCAAACGATCGAGCGCATCAAGCCTCCAGCCCTGCAACCCGGGGACACGATCGGAATCATCGCTCCGGCCAGCAACATCAAACGTGAGCTGCTCGGATGCCGGATGCGAGGCGCTGCGCAAGTTGGGATACAAACCCTTCTATTTTGATTCCATCCTTGATCAGGATCTCTACTTTGCCGGTTCGGTCGAGCGGCGGATGCGCGAACTGGAGGAGATGTTCTCACGGGAGGACGTACGCGCCATTGTCTGCGCCCGCGGCGGGTATGGGGCAAATTATCTGCTCCACACGCTCGATCTGGAGAAGATCCGATCGCATCCGAAAATTCTTGTCGGCTACAGCGACATTACGACCCTGCTGACCCACGTTCTGGATGCCGCCGGTGTGCTCACCTTTCACGGTCCCATGGTCACAAAAGATTTTTCCCGCGTCGATGGAATTGATCTGGTTTCCTGGCAAGCGGCGCTCTCCGGAGCTTCGGGATGGGAATTGGATCTCGGGTCCGGGTCGGGGGTAAGAGTTCTGGCGGAGGGTTCCGCTGAGGGAGTTCTCTATGGCGGCTGTCTTTCCATGCTGGCGGCTTCTCTGGGTACGCCCTACGAAATCCACCCCGGTGAGAGCATATTGTTTATCGAGGATGTGGCTACGAAGCCTTATCAGATTGATCGAATGCTGATGCAGTTGAAGCTGGCGGGGAAATTGACCGACGTGCGAGGAATCATCTTCGGCGAGATGCTGGAGTGCTCGCAGAGCCAAGACCAAGACTACACTCTGGAAGAAGTTGTGCTGCGAGTGGTCGGGGATTTGGGAATACCCGTGGCTTATGGATTGCGCTCGGGGCACGTTTCGCGCGGCAATGTGACGCTCCCACTGGGGGTGCGTGCTGCGATCACGGCGGAGCGCGGGAAAGCGAGCCTAAAGATCCTGGAAGCTGCCACCACTCCGGCAGCGGTTTCAGCTGGACGCAGGAAGTGACTGTTGAGCGTTCTGCGTCACGCGTGGTTGATCTTTGTTTACCACAGAGGACACGGAGGACCCAGAACACGCTTCGAAGGGACGCTCCAACACAACGATGAGCGAGAAGAGACACATCCACCTGATTGGCATCTGCGGAACAGCCATGGCATCCCTGGCCGGAATGCTGCAGCAGCGCGGCTTTCGCGTTACCGGCTCCGATGCGGCCGCGTATCCACCGATGTCGGACTTTCTCGCGTCACTCGGGATTCCGCTGGCCCAGCCGTTCACGGTCGAGAATCTGGAGCCACGCCCGGACCTGGTCGTAGTGGGCAATGCCATCTCCCGCGGCAATGTTGAGCTTGAGCAGGTTCTCGACCAGCGGATTCCGTTCTGCTCGCTGCCGCAAATTCTGCACGACGAGTTTCTCCGCGGCAAAGAAGTGCTGGTGATTGCGGGCACGCATGGAAAGACCACGACCACTTCCATGCTGTCGTGGATCTTTCACACGGCTGGCCTGCGGCCCTCCTTTCTAATCGGCGGCATCGCGGAAAACTTCGGCAGCAGCTTTCAGCTTGGGCAGGGAAAGCATTTCATTCTCGAGGGGGACGAGTACGACACCGCTTTCTTCGACAAAGGCCCGAAGTTCCTGCACTACTTTCCCGACTGCAGTCATTCTGACCTCGGTCGAGTTCGATCACGCGGATATTTACGAGACCTGGATGCTGTAGAAACGGCGTTCAAGCGCCTGGTGAACCTGGTGCCTCGCCGCGGACGCATCATTGCCTTCGACACGGGAGAGAGTCTGGAGCGCTGCCTCGCTCGCGTCATTCTGTCCGGTGGAACGATACGGTTCCAGCGCTTCCGCAGACATGGCGAATCACCAACCTGCGTCTGGAAACCACACGCACCGCGTGGTCGGTCGTGCGCGACGGCAAGCCTGGGCGGATTTCGAGTTTGCTTTGGCCGGTGAGTACAACGTGTGGAACGCAACTGCGGCCGCGGCTATGGCTCTCGGATGGGAATCTCGAAGGAAGAGATTGCCGCCGCACTAAAGACCTTCAAGAGCGTGAAACGTCGCCTTGAAGTGCGCGCCGAAGTCAGCGGCATCACCATCATCGAAGACTTTGCCCACCATCCAACGGCGATTGCCGGCACGCTCACTGCACTGCGCTCCCGCTATCCGGGAGCGCGCCTATGGGCGATTCTTGAACCGCGCTCCAACACCCTGCGTCGGAATGTGCTGCAGAACGACTTGGCGGAAAGTCTGGCGCTGGCGGACGAGAGTGATCGTGGCCAATGTCTTCAAGTCGGAAGCCATCCCGGAAGCCGAACGATTGGACCTGGCGGTCGTGGCGGCACAAATTCAGAAGCACGGGAGGCGGGCACGAATCGTTCCCGCGGTCGAAGGGATCGTGCAACTGGTTGCACCCGAGATGCGCTCCGGCGATGTCGTCGCCATCCTTTCCAACGGCGGCTTTGGCGGAATCTACGAGAAACTGCCGGCAACGCCTGAAAGCTCTCGCCGGAAGGTCGCCAGGGTCGAGCCTGGATTCTTTGGAGACCCGAACCCGAACGTGACCTCACCTATCGCTGCACGCGGAAACGATCGACGGAAAGCCGGTTCGGTTATCCGCTGCCTTTTTGTTCTCCTGATTGCCTTCGTTGCCACTGCGCCCTCCACTTGTTCCGCCTCGGACCCTGAGCAACCTTCAGGTTCATTCATTACACGATTTCCTGGCGAATCCCGTGCAGCACCTAGTCCGGGTTAAGATCGAAATCCCACCCGGCGCCATTGAGCGTGAGCTGCAATTGCCGGTCTGGAATGGGCTCTACCAGATCCGTGATTTTGCCCAGTACATCAACTGGGTTCGCGCCAGAAGCCCCGGCGGCCAACCCCTCTCGATTCGCAAACTCGATAAGAGCCGGTGGCGGATCGAGCGCGCGGAACAAGGGCTCGAGGTCGAGTACGAGACTTTCGTGGACGATGCCGGCCCCTTCGGCGCGCAGTTGAATGAGCACCACGCATTCTTCAATCTGGCTGAAATTCTGATGTATCCCGTGGACGCGCGATCGTTCCCGGTCCGGGTTCGATTAACCAATATTCCCTCCGGCTGGCGAATTGCCACGCCGCTCGCGGAATCTTCCGTCGGGGAGTTTTCCGCCGACAATTACGACAGTCTGGTAGATTCTCCAGTTGAAATTGGCGCTTTCCGTCAAGCTGAGTTCAACGAGGGCGACGGACATTACCGCGTGGTCGTTGACGGCGGTCCAGTTGGCTATGACATGCCGAAGATCGTGACCATGCTGCGCGGAATCGTGGCAGCGGAGACCGCCTGGATGGAAGATCGTCCGCCGGACCGCTACTTATTTCTGTACCACGTTGTCCCGGGCCCCGGCGGCATCGCCATGGAACACGCCGCTTCCACGGCGATTGATATCAGCGACGCGGCCCAGGATCCACAGTCACTCGCCGACGTCACGGCTCACGAGTTTTTCCATTTGTGGAATGTCAAGCGCATCCGACCACAGTCGCTCGAACCCATCGACTACACCCGGGAGAACTACACCACCGAGCTGTGGTTTATCGAGGGCGTGACCACAACCGTCGCGGATTACGCCCGGCTGGCTTCTGGCTTGCTCGATGAATCGCAGTTCCTCCGCGGCCTGGCTTTCCAAATCAGGCAACTCGAGCAGCGGCCAGCCCGGCACACCCAGTCTGCGGAAGAGTCCAGTTTGGACGCCTGGCTGGAGAAATATGAGTACTACCGACGACCCGAGCGCAGCATTTCCTACTACAACAAGGGTTATTTGTTGGGTATATTGCTCGATCTGGAAATTCGTGAAGCCAGTAACGGCGCCGCCTCTCTCCAGGATCTTTTCCGATGGTTGAACCAGAGCTATGCGCGCAAAAAGCTATATTTCCCCGATGCCGCGGTAGAACAAGCGGCAGAAGCAGTCAGCCATGCGGATCTGGGATGGTTCTTCCAGAAATATGTTGCGGGTACGAGCGAAATCCCGTGGGATGATTTTTTCCGGACGGTTGGGTTGCATCTAGTCCGAAACACGCATTCGAGTGCCGATCCGCAATTTGATTTTGAGCTCAAGGACGCGGACAATATCACGCTACAGCAGAAAGCCCGCCGTGCTGCCTGGCTCACAGGCAAAACTCAGCTGTCCGGAGAAACGCGCCAGTGATTCGTACGATTCTGATGCTGACGTTCTGGGCTTTCGCGCTTCCGCTCGCGGCTTTGATCTGCTTTCCTTGGACCTTCATCACGGGTGACATCGGTTTTCTTTACCGCGTCTGCATGTGGGGTGCGTCGGCCGGCGTACGACTCGCCGGCGTGGGAGTGCGATCCATTGGCCTGGAAAAGCTCGATCCCCAGCGCACATACATTTTTATGTCCAACCACGTTTCAAACATTGATCCGCCCTTGATGCTGCCGCTGATTCCGCGCCGCACCTCCGTAATGGCGAAGAAGGAGTTATTCAGCTATCCCTTGCTGGGCAAGATCATGCGGTTGGGATCGCTGGTTGCGGTGGATCGCGGCAACCGCGAAGCCGGAATCACTGCTGTGCGCGCGGCCAGCGAGGTCGTGCGCCGGGGTATCAACATGACCATCTACGTCGAAGGCCACCGCTCGTTCGATGGCATGCTGCTGCCCTTCAAGAAAGGACCGTTCTATTTAGCCACGGAAAGTAACATACCGGTGGTTCCCGTGACCATCTCCGGCACGCACTACGTCATGCCCAAGCGCAGATTCGCCATCAAGCCCGGCAAAGTGGATGTAATCTTTCACGACCCCATCGAACCAAAAGACTTCGGTAGCCGGGAGTGCTTGATGGAAAAAGTCAGACGAGCGATTGACAGCGGATTGCCCGCGGAATATCAAGAGGCGCCAGTTTTGAGCGACTCGGCACGACTGTCATCCTGAGCGAAGTAGGATGTTCGCGTTAGCGAACATCCTGCGAAGTCGAAGGATCCATGCACCCCGAACTCTATCTCCGGAACTTCAAGGCATCTCCCCGGCCGGGAGTCATGAGAGAACTCCCAGAAGCCAGGGCGAGCTTCAGATTGAAAGGGATTCTTCGACTACGTAGTTGTTTTCGCAAGCGAAAACAACTGCTTCGCTCAGAGTTTGTGACTTTTTTGAATTTTCAGCCATTTCATCGTCGTAACCGTCTTGTTTTCAGCATCGGTTTTTGACGACATTCAAAAAAGTCACAGCCTCTCAGAATGACATCGCTACTTCGGACGGGGGCTAACGGCGACAGTTTCCGTCGTTATTCTTTCTTCCCTCTGACCGCTTTCGCGATCTCCGGCAGCTTGCTCAATAAAGCGGAGTATTTCAGCCACAGCTTGTGATCGATGGCAGGAGCGCCGCTGACAATTGCTCCCGCCTCCACGTCGCCGGCAACCCCACTTTGCGGCGTGACGACGGCGCCGTCGCCGATCTTGCAATGACCGACCACCCCCACCTGCCCCGTGAGAATTACTTTGTTCCCCACTTCGGTTGAGCCCGCCAGGCCGACCTGCGCCGCCAGTAGCGAGTCCTCGCCGATGTGCGAGCCGTGCCCCACCTGTACTAGATTATCGATCTTCGTTCCTCGGCCAACATGCGTTTCGCCTACGCTGGCCCGGTCAATGCAGGAATTAGCCTGCACTTCCACATCGTCCTCAATGACAACGGGTTGCGGCTGAGGAATCTTGTGCCATTGACCGAGATCGTCCTTGGCGAAGCCGAAACCATCCGCGCCAATGACCACGCCGTTCTGCAAGAGCACATTGTTTCCGAGACGGCAGTGCTCCCGAACCGCGGCATGAGCGTGGGCAAAGAAGTTGGCGCCGATCTTCACGCCGCGATAGATGACGACGTGCGCCAGCAACACGGCGTTGTCGCCGATCTCCACGTCTTCACCGATCACCACATAAGGACCGATGTGTGCACCTTCGCCGACCTTCGCGGAAGCGTGGATCACCGCAGTCGGGTGAACTCCGGGCGCGTACTTTGTCGGTTGGTGGAAGAGTGCGATCGCGTGGGCAAATGTCAGATAGGGATTCTTGCTGCGTAGCATGGCCGTTGGAATGGCAGGGAAGTCCTCGGCGACGATGACCGCCGCCGCTTTGGTGGTCCGCGCCGCAGTCGCATATTTCGGATTGGCTACGAATGTGATCTGGCTCGGCGCCGCTTCTTCAATTGCAGCGACGCCGGTGATTTCAGTATCGGGCGAGCCGTTTTCCAGCCGCACGCCCAGAGTGGAGGCGATGTGCGAGAGTTTCATGGGATTTTGTCGACTGAGACCGTGATTGTAATTGAAGCTTGAGAGACACGCTTTTGGACGGGACTACTCCCCGAACATCGGCACCTGCCGCGCATCCTCAGGCCCGCCCCGGCGTTGCCGTCGCGTCGCCCCGATCACCGCCAGCACGGTCAGCGATTCCAAGGCGCTGCGGGGAACAAATAGACGCTGCGTGTTCGATCGCAGGTCGGGAGGATTAATCAGAAAACCCTCGGCCGTGGTCAATGACAGATCGTTCGGCATCATGCCTTCCAGCACCTCGTTATCCTTGAACTTGAGCCGCACCCACAATCCCTCGGTTCGCGGCCGGGTGGTGAAAGTCTTGCGGCTCAGCGATTCGGAATCCCCGAACTCGCGGACAAAGTACACAACTTTAATATCCCGCAGATCAATGGCGACCACATTGCCCGCAGTGTTCAGCAACTCCAGTTTGCCTTCCCGCATGAAATTGGCGGGTGCGACGTAGCCGTTGATGGAATCGCGGTCCGTTTTACGGACGACGACCTTCTTGTGTGTGGAAGGCATGGTGTATCGCCGGAACTGCCTTGGCCGTGGCTCGCCGCCGCCGAGGCTTAATCAGATTCTCACACTTTTCCCCCGAACATGCGGAGTCATCTCCTTCGCAGTAGCCAAAATGTTAACGTTGTGTTATTTTCTGTAGTTTGGTGCCATCCATCTTAATTCGTCTAAGTCTAGTATATAGAGCAGTTTACGTGGGAGCAGCCGAGTCGAACCTGGGACCGTGGACCGGACCTGTGGAAATCTCGGCAAAGCCGCACCCTGGGCGGATTGCGGCTCCGCAGTTCTGAGTAAGGCATGGCTGACTACATCTACACCATGGAAATCCGGCTGACGCCGGATCAGTTGCGTGGCGTCACCCTGGTGCAAGACATTGCCCGCGACGCCGGCATGAACATCTACCTGACCGGCGGCGCCGTCCGCGACATCATCAGCGGCTTCACTATTCGCGACCTCGACTTCACGGTTCCAGGCAATCCCCTCAAGCTGCAAAAAGAGCTGGAACGCGCCGGCGCCGTGGTCGCCTCCTCGGACGACGACCTGAAAACTCTGTACCTGGTATTGCCCGGCAATGTGCGCGCCGAAATCAGCGCGGCTCGCACCGAGCGCTACGAGAAAACCGGCAAACCCCCGGTCGTTGCCCCTGCCACTATCATCGAAGACCTGCGCCGCCGGGATTTCACCGTCAATGCCATGGCCTTGTCGCTGAATCCCGGATCGCGAGGCCTGCTGCTCGATCCGTTCAACGGTGCAGCCGATATTGAAGCCAAGTTGATCCGCATTCTGCACAATTACTCCTTTGTCGAGGATCCTTCGCGGCTCATCCGCGCCAGCCGTTTTGCAGCGCGTTTCCACTGGCCGCTGGAGGAGCGCACCCAGGTACGATTCCAGTCGGCAAAAGAGAACAACTACATTGAGTACATTACGGACCAGGCCATCGGGCAGGAGATCGAGCAGCTAGCCTACGAAGACGACCCGCTGCACATTGTGCGCGTGCTGGAGAAGGAAGAATGGCTCAAGGTGCTCCATCCCCATTGGGGCACCGCCAAAGTGGATGCGGCGGGATTAGGCCAACTTCTCAAAACCCGTCAGCAGATGAATGCGCTGGGGTACACGCCCGATCCTTCCCCGGCTGTGTTGTATTTCCTCACGGCGCGGCTCGGCGAGAAGGACATCGCCGATATGCGCAAGCTTATCCCGCGCAAGGATCTGGTGGCGGCATGGAAAGATCTTGAGGATCACGCCAAGGATCTGGCCAAGCGCTTGACCGGCAAGGAAGCGGCGACGCCCTCCCGTACCTGGAAGTTATTGTCGGAAGCGCGGCCGGAGATGACTCTGTTTCTGGCGGTGACAGCGCGGCAGCAGGCGGTGGCGCAGAAGATCAGGAATTTCTTTACCAAGTGGCGGCAGGTGCAGCAGAAGGTTCCGTTGCCTGAAATGACGGAATTGCACATCACGCCTCAAATGCCGGCTTATCCCAAGATTGCGCAAGATGTATTCATGTTGCTGTTGGATGGAAAACTGCGCTCGCGGACCGAGATTCTGAGATTCTTAAAGCCCCTGGCGCCGCCACCACCTCCACCCCCGCCCCCGCCGCCAGCCAAGCGCGGGCGAGGTGCCAAAGCTGCGGCGGCTGCAGCAGCGGCTTTGACTCCTACCGCCCCGGCCAAGCCCGTGGGGAAGCGGAGAGGAAAGGCCACCGTCGCAGGTGCGGCTCCCGCGCCCGCGCCAAAAATCGAAGTACCCAGCACAACGAAACCCAAGGCTGAGAGAGTTGCCTCCCCGAAGAAGCCAGCCAAGCCCTCGGCCAGGAAAGCAAAGAGCAAGAACAAGCGATAAGCGGGACTGAACGCAGGAGTCTGAATGAAGAAGCTCAGCAAAATTCTGCTTGCTGCACTGGCTATGGTGGCGATTTTGCTGGTCACAGCGATCAGCTTGACCATCGGCTGGCGGCCTTTCCTTGGTCCCAAAGCGCGCCCTCTAACCTCGCGGAAATTCGAAGCCACTCCGCAACGCCTGAACCGCGGGCGCTACCTCGCTGTTGGATTGGCGGGATGTGCGGGATGCCATTCGCAACATGACTGGAGCACACACGGGGCTCCGATCGTCCCCGGGACGGAGGGGGGCGGGCAGTGGTTTGACATGCCTGACCTGCCCGGCCGAGTTGTGGCTCCGAATCTAACTTCTGATTCCGCAACCGGAGCTGGCACCTGGAGCGACGATCAACTGGCTCGAGCCATTCGTGAAGGAATTGGGCACGACGGTCGACCCCTGTTTCCGATGATGCCCTATCAGGACTTCAGGAAAATGTCGGACGAGGATCTGGCCTCAATCGTGGTTTACTTGCGGTCGTTGCCTCCCGTCCACAGCCAGCTGCCGAAGACTGAGATCGTCTTCCCGGTCAAATACCTGATTCGCAGTGTGCCCGAGCCCGTGACAGCTTCGGTGAGTGCCCCAGATCCCAGGGATCGTTTGCAATATGGCGCATACCTCGTGCTGCTCGGGGGCTGTGCCGACTGTCACACTCCACGACAGCGTGGTGAACCGCTCCCCGGACTGGAGTACGCAGGGGGGCAGGTGATGAAGGGTCCGTGGGGAGAAGTCAGCCCCGCCAACATCACTCCCGACGCTTCGGGCATCAGCTACTACGACGAAGGGCTGTTCATACAAGTAATTCGGACGGGTTATGTGAAGGCGAGAAAGCTCTCGTCGATCATGCCGTTTGGAGACTACAAAAACCTCACCGACGACGATCTGAAAGCCATTTACGCGTATTTGCAGACGCTGAAGCCGGTCAAACACCACGTTGACAATAGCGAACCGGCCACCTACTGCAAGCTCTGCCGCGCGAAGCATGGCGGCGCGGACCGGAACTAAGTTGGCACCACACTACTGAGGGTGGTGTTATGTGAATTCAATTCACTTCGGCGCTATCCGGACAAGAATCTTCGCGTCTATGTTGGCCAGAGCGGAATCCAGCTCGGCATCGGAAACTCGCTCCCGGAGGCCGTCCATGCGCGCCATGCTCTCGGCAGCTCTTCTTTTCACAACCAGCGTCATCGCGCTCGCTCAAGCTCCAAAGCCCGCTTACGACTTTTCCTTGCCCAGCGAAGAGCGAATCAAACTGGCGGAAAGCGCCGCTCCGCCGGAGATTTCCGGAAAGGCGACCGTCTATCTGCTGGAGCGGACCGGCTACGTGAAAGTGCGCGAGGGCACAAACGGCTTTTCGTGTTTTGTGGACCGCCAGAATCCCCTGAATTGTGAACCCACATGCTTTGACGCCGAGGGCAGCGCCACCACGCTGCCAACCAGACTCTATGCCGAGGAGCAGCGCGCCAAGGGCAAAAGCGAAGAGCAGATCAAGGCAGAGATCGAAGATGGCTATAAGTCCGGAAAATTCCGCGCACCGCAAAAACCAGGTATTGTCTACATGATGTCCGACAACGGCTACCTTCTAGTTCCCGGGATGAAGGAGCTGTATCACCTTCCGCCCCACCTGATGTTCTACGCTCCCTATGCGACCGACAAAGACATCGGCTCGCCCCCACCCGCTGCCAATATGCCGCATCTGATCAGAGCCGGACAGCCCGATGCAGTCGTCATCGTTATCCCTGGCGAGCACAAATCGAACTAGGCAGGTCAGGGCGTGTCCTGCCATTGGCCCTTTTGTCATCTTGAGCGAAGGGACCGCTTCGCGTCGCGAAGCGGTCCTGCAGTCGAAGAGCTGCCCCGAGCGAAGCCGAGGGGATCTCTACTAAGCGTGTACTACGCAGCTATGTCAAGGCATTCTCCCGAGTAGTGGGCTGAGTCCCCTACCAACCCAAGACTTGCAACCGGCGTTACAATATATGTATGCGTCGCTGGCTGGCAGTTGCGGCCTTGGGCGTGGCTTTCCTCACGGCGCCCGCGTGGGGACAACGTCGCGGTGGGATCTCCAGAGGATTCGGCGGACATGCCGGATTTGCCTCACACGGTTCCGGTTTCGGCGGTCGCGGCATGATGATGGGCAATCGCGGCTCGTTTGGCGGCTTTCACCGCGGCTGGGGAAGCAGCTTCCGCGGATCGTTTCACACCCGCAGTTGGTCATCTCGTGGCTGGTCATCCCGTGGTAGGTCATACTCGCGCTATGGTCACTCTTATCCCTGGTGGAGGTATCGGTATAGCGGATTTGGGTATCCCTGGTGGGGCGGATGGTACGGCGATCTTGGCGGGTGGCCGGATTATCCGGACAACTCCTATGCAGCGCAATCCTACCCGGCCTACGATTACGCGCCTGATTCCTACGCTCAGAACGACGAATTGGCAGAGCAAGTCGGTCGCTTAAGCGACGAAGTAGCGCGTTTGCGTGCAGAACGGCAGGCGCCGCCATCAACATCTCCCCAGCCTGCGTCGGAGGCGGCGCAATCCGACGACACTGAACTCATCTTCCGCGACCAGCATACGGAGCAAGTGCAGAACTACGCCATTGTTGGATCAATCCTCTGGATTTTCACTGAGCAGCGCACCAGAAGGGTCGCGCTTGCCGAACTCGACGTTCCTGCTACCGTCATAGCGAACGAAGATCGCGGCTTAGACTTCCAGTTACCGCGGTGAGCAATACACAGCCCCCAACGTCGTTCCGTATGGGAGTAGGCCTGCTAGCGAGGATCGCCACTGATTAAGACCGGGGCGGTTGGAAACCGCCCCGATAATCACATCACGCTACTTTCCACCCTTCTTGAGCCCGAATGCGTAAATAGTGCCTGGGTACGTACCGACGTAAACCTTCCCGTTGACCACGGTGAGCGGGGACGCGACGTTGAGGCCGCCGGGGACACTCCACAACACAGCACCTGTGCTGGCGTCCAGGGCGGACACGGTGCCGTGCATCGAGCCGGCATACACGACTCCATTTGCCACCGCAGGGGCAGTCGCAGTGCTGCCGGCAGCATAGCTCCACAGCAAGGCGCCGGTACTGGCATCGATCGCGTAGAAGTTGCCGTCGTCTGACCCGATATAAACCACGCCATTCGCCACCGCAGGTGAGGAATAAGAACCAACCCCCATGGGGTAGCTCCATAGTTGGGCACCCGTGCTGGCGTCCAACGCGTACAAGTTACCGTCGTAGGAACCGATATACACCACACCATTCCCTACGGCGGGCGACTCCCATCCGAAACCGCCAATGGCGTCGCTCCAGAGCAAGGTGCCCGTACTGGCATCCAGCGCATAGAAGTTGCCGTCGTCTGAGCCGACATAGACCACGCCATTCGCCACCGCGGGCGAGGACAACAGACCGCCGCCCGTGGCAAAGGTCCACAGTGAAGTGCCGGTGGTAGCATCCAACGCGTGCACGTTGTAGTGTCCCCAGCCCCCACCGACATAGACCACGCCATTCACTACGGCGGGCGAGGAACCTTGCCCGGTGCCTCCTTCGGAATAGGTCCAAAGCTTGTGGCCGGTGCGGGCGTTCAGTGCGTACACATTACCGTCGAACGAGTCGAAATAAACCACCCCCTTCGCCACGGCGGCTGAACATTGTACCTGGCCGCCGGTCCCGTAGCTCCAGAGCTTGCGGCCGGTGCTGGCTCGTAGCGCGTAAAATGTGCCATTCTCCGAGCCCGCATAAAGTATTCCGTTTACCACTATTGGGGAGGAGATTACTTCCCGACCAGTGTTGTACTTCCACTTCCGTCCCAGGCCCCCGACATTGTTGGGATTAAGCACGCTCTCAAACGGGTTCCAGCGCGCCATGTTTTGCCGGTGGAACTCGCTCCAGTTGATGTGGCCTTTGCCCGCTGGCTGCTGTCCCCATGCCACGGACACGAAGCATGCACACAGAATCAATACCGAGATACGAATGTGTTTCATGACTGCCTCCTGAAGATAAATTTGTCGGACGGAAATGTGTTTCCCAGGGAATTTGTGTCGTTCGCCTCAGGGGGGAGCTGGGTCCGATTGTGGGATCTGCTCTTCAGGGAAGCGGACGCGATGATAATGTGCCTAAGAGGACCTTTGTGTCAGTGAGGTTGATCACGTGGGGATGTGTCCCGATGGCACGAGCGGAAAGCAGAGCTGACTGTGAATATCCGGTGCGTTTCCTTTGCGCCGGTTCCCATTAGAATGACGGCAACGTAAAATCAAGAGAGGCCATGTCTCAATTCGTCCATCTGCACCTGCATACCGACTACTCCATGCTCGACGGCGCCTGCGACGTCGATAAACTGTGCCAGCGCGTCAAGGAACTGGGCATGCCGGCTGTCGCCATGACCGACCACGGCAATATCTTTGGCGCGGTCCATTTTGTGAATGCGGCGCACAAGTATGGCGTGAAGCCGATCATTGGTTGCGAGCTCTATATCTGCAAGAAAGACGATCACAACATTGAGCGCACTCCCCCGGACGGCGACAGCTACAACCATCTGCTGGTCCTGGCGGAAAACGAAGAAGGCTACCGCAATCTGGCGAAAATCACCTCCGAAGCTTCGTTGCG
This sequence comes from uncultured Acidobacteriota bacterium, assembly GCA_963770485.1. Taxonomy (GTDB): domain Bacteria; phylum Acidobacteriota; class Terriglobia; order Terriglobales; family Acidobacteriaceae; genus CAVVEC01. Next base: position 142,260 of record CAVYPX010000011.1, on the reverse strand, counting down.
CGGGTTTTACTACAAGCCTCGCGTCAGCAAGAAATTCCTCGCAGAACATGCCAAAGGGCTAATCGGACTCTCAGGGTGCTTGAAAGGCGAGGTTGCTGAACGATTGATGGAAGAAAAGTACGACGCCGCGCGCGATGCCGCGGTTTTTTATCGCGATATCTTCGGCAAAGACAATTTCTTTCTTGAGATTCAGGACCAAGGCCTGGAGATGGAACACCGCATCCATCCCCTCCTGTTTCGCTTGGAAAAAGAATTGGGCCTTCCCCTGGTGGCCACCAACGACAGCCACTATCTCTGCGAAGACGATGCCCACGCCCAGGATGTAATGCTCTGCATACAGACCGGCAAGTCCATTCAGGACGCCAACCGCATGAAGTTCCAAGGCACGGACTTCTACGTCAAGAGCCACGACGAAATGTTTCGTGTCTTCAAGGATGCTCCCGACGTGCTTGCGCGCACACTCGCGATTGCGGAACGCTGCAACACGCGGCTGGAAAAAGTCAGCAATCCGTTTCCTCATTTCGAGGTCCCGGCGGGCTACACGCTGGACAGTTATTTCGAGCATGTGACTCGGGAAGGCTTTGCGCGCCGGCTTGACGTACTGCGAAACCTGCAGCAGCAGGGATTGGTGAAGCACAGTATCACGGAGTACGAACAGCGCCTGGCGCGGGAACTTTCCACCATCCAGCAGATGCAGTTCTCCGGTTATTTTCTGATTGTCTGGGACTTCATCCGCTTCGCAAAGGAAAACGGTATTCCGGTGGGGCCGGGGCGCGGCTCGGCCGCCGGTTCGCTGGTCTCCTACTCGCTGCGCATCACTGACATTGACCCATTGCAGCATGAATTGTTCTTCGAGCGATTCCTCAATCCTGAACGCATTTCCATGCCGGATATTGACATTGATTTCTGCATGAACCGCCGGGACGAGGTGATTGATTACGTCACCCGAAAGTACGGACGGGAGAATGTGGCGCAGATCATTACCTTCGGCACCATGGCGGCCAAGGCGGCGATCAAAGACGTCGGCCGGGCCATGGGCATTCTCTACAGCGATGTGGATCGCATCGCAAAGATGGTGCCCACGACGCTCAACATTACTCTCGAACATGCGATGAAAGATTCCCCTGCGCTGCAGCAGGCCTACGAGAGTGATAATCAGGTGCGGCAATTGCTCGACACCGCTCGCAAGCTGGAAGGCTTGGTGCGCAACGCCGGCGTTCATGCCGCCGGCGTAGTAATTTCGCCCCGCCCGCTTATCGAACTTGTGCCCCTATACAAGACGAAGAACGATGAAATTGTTACTGCCTTCGACATGGTCGCGATCGAAAAGATGGGCCTGCTGAAGATGGATTTTCTCGGGCTTACCACGCTCACCATTCTCGATGACACTTTGAAGCTAATCGCCCAAACCCGCGGCGAGCACATTGCGCTGCAGGACATTCCGCTGTCCGATCAGGAAACCTATAAGAAGGTCTTCCACAGCGGGCTCACTTCCGGCGTATTCCAGTTTGAGTCCCACGGCATGCGCGATGTGCTCCGTCGCTACCAGCCCAACACCATCGACGACCTCACCGCTTTGAACGCGCTTTATCGTCCGGGACCGATCCAAGGTGGAATGATCGATCATTTTATCGAGCGCAAACACGGCCGTAAGAACATCGAATATGAGCTTCCCGAGTTGAAAGAGGTACTGGAAGAGACCCTGGGAGTGATCGTCTACCAGGAACAGGTGATGCAGATTGCCAACCGGCTCGCGGGCTACTCGCTCGGCGAAGCCGACTTACTCCGACGTGCCATGGGCAAGAAGAAGCCTGAGGAAATGGCCAAGCAGCGCGAGCGTTTCGTCGAAGGCGCGGTACAGCGCGGCTACCCGCCAAAGAAGATCGAGAAGATTTTCGACCTGCTGGCCAAATTTGCCGAATATGGTTTCCCCAAGGCACATTCCGCCGCTTACGCCTTGCTCGCTTATCACACCGCCTATCTCAAGACCCATTATCCGGTCGAGTTCATGTCGGCGCTGCTGACCTCGCTCACCGGCAGCACCGACGACGTGGTGAAATACATCAACGAATGCCGTGAGATGGGGATTCCCGTCGAGCCTCCCGACATCAACGTGAGCGACGCCAACTTCACGCCGCACGGCAGCGCCATCCGCTTCGGCCTCGCGGCGGTGAAGAACGTCGGCCACAACGCCATCGAATCGATTCTCACCGGGCGGAAAGAACTCGGCCACTATCACTCCATTTACGAGTTCTGTGAAAAAGTGGATCTGCGCCTGCTGAATAAGCGGGTGCTCGAGTCGCTGATTAAGAGCGGAGCGATGGATTCTCTGGGACATCGGGCGCAGTTAATGTTCGTGCTGGATAAAGCCGTGGAGCGCGCGGAAAAAAGCCAACGCGACGCAGCCTCCGGCCAGCACGGCTTGTTCGGCGTATTTCAGCAGGAGGAAAATCCTGCGGCGAACGAAAAATTGCCCGACGTACCTGACTGGGACGAGCACACCCGCCTTGCCGCGGAAAAAGAAATCCTGGGCTTCTTCATCACCGGGCACCCGCTGGAAAAATACAAAGATAAATTGGAAGACCTGCGCGCTCTGAGCACAGCCGATATCGCCAGCATCAAGGCTTCTACGGGAAAGGATGAGAACATCACCACCGCCGGAATCATGGCGAACGTCCGCGTCCTGAAATCAAAGAAGGGAGATTTTTACGCCCAGGGCGCGCTCGAAGACATGGCGGGGTCCGTCGAAATGATTGTGTTTCCCGAAGCTTATCGAAAGCTGCAGGAGAAGGTGCGTCTGGAAGTTCCGGTCCTGGTGCGCGGCGGATTGCGTATCGAAGAAGGAGTGAACCCAAAGCTGACCGTCAACGACATTATTCCGCTCGAGGATGCGAAGGTCCCATTGCCGCGCTCGCTGCGCATCCGCATTCCGCTGGAGACGGCGAGCGAGTCCACGATCGACGAACTGTACGCCCTTTGCACCCAACGCAAAGGAGACGCGAAGCTATTGTTCGACGTGGAACGTCAGGGCGATTTCATGGTGGTCATGGAAGCGGAGGGCTATAATGTCCAACCAGACCGCAATTTTATGGCGCGCGTCGAAGAATTGTGCGGGCGAGGTGCGGTCCGAGTCATTGACTGAAATCTGCAGGGGATGAGAGTTTCCACTCACAGGAGTAAGCGATTGCAACCGGCGGCTCCGGCAGTCACGAACGCAATGCTGGCGGTCACCGGGGCCGAGTTTCTCTTGTCCATGGTGGAGTCGCGATGGGCCGCCAGGAACGGTGATGGCAGCAAGATGGAGTCTCAACTGAGGGCGCAGCAGGAGCTGGGAAAAATCGAGGAGCAACTGGCAAGATTGCAGTCCTTGCCTGGGCAGGACGAGGACACCCGCAACCAGATCCGGCAGCTTCACGATCGTATTCACGCTTTGCGCACGCAGGTCGCCTCGCATTTCAGCGCGTGGCAAAAGACAGAATTGGCCCGCCATCCACAGCGTCCTTACACGCTGGATTACCTGGAACGCATTTTCACCGACTGGAGCGAAATCCACGGCGACCGGGGCTTTGCCGATGATCCCGCCATCATTTGTGGCATGGCACGGTTTCAGGGTCAGGAGGTCATGGTCATTGGCCATCAGAAGGGGCGCGATACCAAGCAAAAGGTGTACCGCAACTTCGGGATGCCGAATCCCGAGGGCTATCGCAAGGCGCTGCGGGCAATGAAAATGGCGGAGAAATTCAAGCGGCCGATTTTCACCTTTGTGGATACGCCCGGCGCATATCCCGGGCTGGGAGCGGAAGAACGCGGCCAAGCTGAGGCCATTGCCCGTAATCTGCGTGAAATGGCGCGTCTGCAGGTTCCAATCATCGCCACCATCACGGGCGAAGGAGGCAGCGGCGGCGCGCTGGCTATCGCCGTGGCCGACCGCGTCCTGATGATGGAGAATGCCATCTACTCCGTGATCTCGCCCGAAGGTTGCGCTTCCATCATGTGGCGAGACGCCACAAAGAAAGAGCTGGCCGCGCAAGCTTTGCGCATTACTGCTACCGACTTGAACGAACTGGGCTGTATCGATGGCATCGTGCCGGAACCGGAAGGCGGTGCCCACGCCGATCACGACGCTGCGGCCGAACTGCTGGCGGTTGACTTACGCAAGCATCTTGCCGATCTTCAAAAAGTTTCTATCCAAGAATTAGTCGCGTCACGATATAATAAATTCCGCAACATGGCGGAGTTTCTTCGCGCGGAATCATAGTTCAAAAGCTGGTACCGGAGTACTGGAATTCCGCCGCCCACGCCTGTTCGCCACAGCTCCAGTGCCGTATAATCAAAGGTTCGCGTCACCACTCCACAGCACCCCGAGCGGCCCAAAACCCGCTCCAGTCAAAGGGAAGGACAAAGGAAGGATAAGGAATGGCCACCACGGATGTAGCGCTCCACGAAGCCTCGGGGCAAGGGGAGCAGAAACGCGTCGTCAACAACATGAGCATCCAGGTTGCGACGGTGAATGGTTCGGGTTCGCAGAGCTCTAACTCAGTGCTGTTGCGCAGCATTTTTCAGATGGGCGTCCCGGTTTCGGGTAAGAATCTGTTCCCTTCCAACATCGCCGGGTTGCCCACCTGGTACACCATCCGCGCCAACAAGGATGGGTACATCGCGCGCAAAAAAGAGATTGACCTCCTGATCGCCATGAACGCCGAGACGGCGCAGGAAGACGTGATGTCGCTGGCGCCCGGCGCGGCCGTTCTTTACGACGAGCCTTTGGGCCTGAACAAGCTGCGGAATGATTTAGTTTTTTATTCGGTTCCGTATGACAAACTCGTCGCGCCCGTTTGTCCGGAAGCCAAGCTGCGCAAGCTGGTCAAGAACATGATTTACGTGGGCGTCGCGGCCAACCTGCTCGGAATCGACATGGCCGAGGTGGAGAAGGCTTTGCGCAAGCAGTTCGCGAAGAAGGCGAAGGCCGCTAATCTGAACTTGGCGGCGGTGCGCGCGGGCTTCGATTATGCCGCCGCCAGCCTCACCAAGCAGGATCCGTATTTTGTTCAGCGCATGGACAAGACGCAGGGGATGATCATCATCGACGGCAACTCTGCTGCCGCTCTGGGCTGCATGTTTGCCGGAGTCACGGTCGTGACCTGGTATCCGATCACGCCGTCATCCTCGCTGGTCGAGACTCTGATCGACTACATGAAGGAGTATCGCGTCGGGGCCGACGGCAAGGCGACATTTGCCATCGTGCAGGCGGAAGACGAACTGGCCGCGATCGGAATGGTCCTCGGCGCGGGTTGGGCGGGCGCGCGTTCCATGACCGCGACAGCGGGCCCGGGCATTTCGCTGATGTCGGAGTTTGCCGGGCTTTCCTACTACGCCGAGGTTCCCGGAGTGGTCTGGGACATCCAACGCGTCGGCCCTTCGACCGGCCTGCCTACGCGCACTTCGCAAGGCGACATCCTCTCAACCGCGTTTCTCTCCCACGGCGACACCAAACACATCCTGCTGATTCCCAATTCCGTGGCCGAGTGTTTTAGCATGGCGCAGGACGCATTCAATCTCGCCGAACAGTTCCAGACACTGGTGTTCGTAATGTCGGATTTGGATTTAGGCATGAACAACTGGATGTCGGATCCGTTCGAGTATCCGACTACCCCGGTCAAGCGTGGCAAGGTGCTTTCGAAAGAAGATCTGGACCGCCTGGGTAGTTTTGCCCGCTATAAAGACGTGGACGGTGACGGCATCGGCTATCGCACCCTGCCCGGTACCGATCATCCGGCGGCGGCCTACTTCGCGCGTGGCAGCGGACACAACGAAAAGTCGCAATACAGCGAGCGTCCGGACGATTTCGAGCGCAACATGGAGCGCATTAACCGCAAGTTCGAAACCGCCCGATCCTTTGTGCCCCGGCCCGAGTTGATGACCGGCAAAGCAGCGAAGATCGGCATCATCGCTTACGGCACGTCGCACTGGGCCATCCTCGAAGCGCGAGATCAGTTGCGCGACGAGTACGATATCGAGACCGATTACCTTCGTCTCCGCGCCTACCCGTTTACCCGCGAGGTTCACGACTTCATCGAGCAGCACGAGCGGGTCTACGTCATCGAACAGAACCGCGACGCGCAGATGCTCAGCTTGCTGAAGCTGGACATCAAACCGGAACTGGTCACACGGCTGCGCAGCATTGCGCACATTCACGGGCTGCCACTCGATGCACGGTCGGTGACCGACGAACTCATGAGCATGGAGGGCAAATAAATGGCGACCACACCAACCAGCACGCCACCACCGAAAACAAATCGCATCGGCTTAGCTGTGCTGGACTACCGCGGCGGCAAGACCACGCTCTGCGCCGGTTGCGGGCACAACGCAATTTCAGAGCGCATCATTGACGCCATGTATGAAATGGGCGTACCGCCCGAGCGCGTCATCAAGCCCAGCGGTATCGGGTGCTCCTCCAAAAGCCCGGCCTACTTCATGAGCCGATCCCACAGCTTCAACGCCGTGCATGGCCGCATGCCCTCGGTCGCGACCGGCGCCGTTCTGGCCAACCACAAGCTGATTGCGCTCGGTGTCAGTGGCGACGGCGACACGGCCTCCATCGGCATCGGGCAGTTCGTCCACCTGATGCGGCGCAACCTGCCCATCATTTACATCATTGAGGACAACGGGGTGTACGGTCTGACCAAGGGCCAATTCTCGGCGACGGCAGACCTGGGATCGAAACTGAAAACCGGTGTGATCAACGATCTTCCGCCCATTGATACCTGCGCCATGGCCATCACGCTGGGTGCGACTTTTGTGGGCCGCTCTTTCTCCGGGGATAAAAAGCAATTGCACAGCATGTTGAAGGCAGCCATCGCCCACAAGGGTACGGTGATGCTGGATGTGGTTTCGCCTTGTGTCACTTTCAACGATCACGAGGGCTCGACAAAATCCTACAAATACATGAAAGACCACGAAGAGCCGCTCCAGGACATCAGTTTTGTCCCAGCCTTCGAGGAAATTAATGTGGAGTACGATCCAGGTACGACCGTCGAAGTCACCATGCATGACGGTTCCCGGCTCCGCCTGAGCAAGCTTGAAGAAGACTATGATCCAACTCACCGGATCAACGCCATCAGCCGCTTGCATGAAGCTCACGAGAAAGGCGAAGTGATCACCGGAGTCTTCTATGTGAACCCGCAGGCGCCCAGCTTTATTGACATGCTCAACATGACCGACCAGCCACTGGCCACGCTGCCGGAATCGGTAACGCGCCCGGGAAGGGAAGTGCTCGAGCAAGTAATGGAGGAGTTGCGCTAGAAGGTGCCGCGATATCATGCGGTCTTGATGGTAGCTCTGGCGTCACTCTCGTTCAGCAGTTCGCGCACCTTGCGCGCCAACTCAGCCGGAAGAAATGGCTTCTCCAGGTAGCCCACGTCTTGCGGAAGGTGCGCTGTCTCGCTGATTGTGTCTTCCGCGTAGCCAGAAATCAACAAGAACTGCATCTCAGGCCGCAGCAAGATTGCTTTTTTCCTCAACTCCAGCCCATTCATCTTGGGCATCATGATATCGCTGACCACAAGGTCAATCTTGCCAGGATTGTTCTCCAAAATCCGGATTGCCTCCGTGCCGTCGTCCGCCGCAAGTACGGTGTAGCCGCGTTTCTCCAGAGACACGGAAATCAATCTGCGCAGAGCCGGTTCGTCCTCGACCACCAGCACGGTTTCAGTACCGGTGAGGACCTCAGTTTGCATCGGCAGTGTCTCATCTTCTACCTTCAGTTCGGTCGCTGCCGTCGGAGGCAGATAAATGCGGAACCTAGTGCCCTCTCCCGGGGCGCTCTCAACGGTGATGTGCCCCCCACTCTGCCGTACGATGCCGTAAACCGTCGATAGCCCCAGCCCCGTTCCTTTGCCCTCCTGTTTGGTGGTGAAGAAAGGCTCAAAGATTCGGGCCTGGGTTGGTTCATCGATGCCAGAGCCGTTATCGCTCACCGCCAGCATCACATAGCGTCCGGGCTGCACCTCGATGTGGCGGCCGGCGTATTCCTCATCCAGTTCCACGTTGGCCGTTTCAATTACCACTTTTCCGCCCTGCGGCATGGCGTCGCGAGCGTTCACCACCAGGTTGATGAGGATTTGCTGGATCTGTGCAGGGTCCACTTTGACCGGTTGCAGGTTCGGGTCCAGAACCGGAACCAGTTCGATGTTCTCGGGGATGAGGCGGCGGAGGAGCTTGTGTGTCTCCCACACCACGGCATTGACGTCCAGAACCTTTGGCTGGAGCACCTGGCGCCGGCTAAGGGCTAGCAGTTGTCGCGTCAGCGAAGCGGCCCTCTGAGTAGCCGCCTTGATCTCAGACACGTTCCGGCGCAGCCCTTCGGTGGCCGCAGCTTCCTCCAATAACAGCTCGCTGTATCCCAGGACGATTCCAAGATAATTGTTGAACTCGTGGGCCATCCCGCCAGCCAATTGCCCCACCGCTTCGATCTTTTGCGCCTGACGCAGCTGCTCTTCCAGTGCCCGCCGCTCGGTTACGTCCTCGGCGATCACCTCGAGCCCTGCCGCCCTCTGGTGCTCGGTGCCCAAGACCCGGCCGCTCAGCCGTACCGTGATCAAACGCTGATCCCGCCGCTTCCACTGCACTTCTTCTTCAATCTTCCCAGTCAGCTGCCACTTGTCCAACAGCCGCAGCCCTTCTTCCGGTTCGGCGAAAACACCCTGGGCCAAGCTCAATTTCAGGACCTCGTCCGCCGACCTATAACCCAGCATGGCCACCAGGGCTGGATTTACTTCCAGGAAGCGACCCTCCAGAGTGCCCCGGTAAATGCCGTGGACTGCGCCTTCGAAGACCGACCGGTGGTGAGTTTCCGACACCTTCAGCGCTTTTTCTGCCCGTGCGCGCTCGGTGATGTCACGGATGTTGCACTGAACCACCTGGCTTCCATCAACCGGGTAGACATTGCTGACAAACTCGACCTCGATTCGCCGCCCGTCTTTGGTTTCCAGCGGCAAGTCTTCGTAGCGGATAATCCCTTTCGTTTGGAGCTCGCTAAACGCGCCCCGCGAGGCCGGGACATCCTTGAAAGGGCCGATTTCCCAGAGTTTCTTGCCCACGAACTCACCGTGCGTATAACCCAACATCTCAATCAAGAATGGGTTTACATCAACGATCTGCCCGGTCTTGAAATCGAGAATCAATATTCCATCTTTGGCGGTTTCAAAGAGCCGCCGGTAGCGAGTCTCGGAGTCTTCCAGCGCCTGCTGCGCTTGATTGCGTGCCGCCTCAGCGAACTTCTGCGGTGAGATGTCTACCAGCGTGCCTTCGATCATGGCCGGCGCCCCGTCCTGCCCGAGCACTGGTTGGACGTTCTCCAGTACCCATACTTCGCCGCCGTCCTTGCGTCGCAACCGTGACTCGAAATTGGCCAGGGAGCCGAGGCTCCGGCAGTGTTCAAGGAAGTCTTGCCGCTCGGCGGGAGAAAAGTAGAACTCCAGGGCATGGCAGGCTAGCAACTCCTCCCGCGAGCCATAACCCATGATGCGCACAAAGGCTGGATTGCAGTCGAGTACCTTTCCGTCTAGAGTGGTGCGGTAGAATCCCACCACGCTCGATTCGAAGAACCGCCGGTAACGCTCATGCGTCTCCGTCCCAGGATTCGATCCCAAGCCCCGCTGGTCTTCCAGATGCGCCATCACCTGCCGCGCCAGGGTCCGCAGCATGTGTGCCTGTCCTTCGGTCAAAGCGCGCGGGACATGATCCATAACGCACAGGGTTCCCAGCGCGTACCCCTCGGGCGTCAGCAAGGGGGCTGCGGCATAGAAACGCACCCCCGCCCGCGTGGTCAGCTGACTCCTGGCGAAACGTTTGTCTTTCAGAGTGTCAGAAACGATGAGTACATCGGATTGCAGGATGGTGTGGGCGCCGAAGGATACTTCCCGCGGGATCTCACTTACATCCCACCCGACTCTTGATTTAAACCATTCCCGGCTGCTGTCGAGGAAGCCGATCAGTCCAATGGCTGTGCCACACACGTAGGTAGCCAGCCGAGCGAGGTCGTCGAACCGCTCTTCCGCAGGCGTATCCAGTATCCGATAAGTCCGGAGGGCTTCCACCCTGCCGGCTTCGTTCTTGGGCAGAGGCAACTGCACAGGGGAAATGCCTCCTTCCCGCTCGACTGCAGACCAAATCTGAAAAATTATATTCCCATTTAATTCTGATAGCGTCTCTTTTTTGATGCGGCGCGGTTGGCTGCCGAGGTACTGTCATTGTCTAAAATTCAGACACAATCCGCCGGGAAGGGCAAATCAAAGAGTGCACACACTACGGTCGATGCCCCGCAGCAAATTCTTCGTCAACGCCTAGCAGTTGGGTTCGCTTAGGACCGTCCTCCGGCTCCCCCGTGTGCTCTGGATTCTCTCCCGGCTCAGGAAAGTCGGTGTCGGCGGCCTTCAGCATCGGATCCTGATCCCGGTGCCCGAGCTGGCCTTGCATGGAAGTGTTGCCGGTTTGGCTCTTTTCCTCTTGTTCTAGAGCCCCTTTGAAGCGGTCCTGATCTTTACTATTAGGCATGAATGAGATCTCCCGTGTGGCGAGAATGCACCTCGCCTGTGATTAGCCTACTCTGAATGCTTCATTGCGAACAGCGGTTTTCTGATGTATATAAGGAAGCAATCTTGTGGAGACATTCCAGGAGTGCCCATGAAGCGACTATTTCTAACCGCCGCAATCATCTTGTTGTTTGCTGTGCCCACATGGGCGCGGGGAAGACACGCCCATCATCACGCTAAGCACCACCGGGTCCCCCATCGTCATTACCACCGCAGATAGCTTTGTGGAAGGGTACGGTTTCAGCCGTGCGCTCGGGGCTATAAGAATGGGGTTTTAGCCCCTGAGGTTCGCCCCGCCCGATGAACCGGCCAATCTTCTCCTGCGGACAGCTACTTCCGTTTTGCGGCCGGTTGCAAATGTTGCCCTAGAATCGTAGGCGTGACTGCTCCATCCACGCTCTTCCGGCCATTTACCCGCTTGGTGAGGATCACGATTGTGGACCGGGAGTTTGAAGTTCCAGAGAACAATCCGCTATTGCGTTGCTTCCAGTACCTGGCGCCGGAAGAGGTCTCGTATGGACGCTTTTGCTGGAATGAGGACTGTCAGTATTGCCGCGTGACCTTCGACTTGGGCGAGGGCAGCGCGAGCCGGACAGCGCTTTCCTGCAAGGTGATGGTCCAGGCGGGCATGCGAGTGAAGGAAGCTACCAGCGAGATCAAGTATTGTCTGCGAAAGTTGCAAAAAGAGAAATAAAACCGAGCCCTTGCCCTTACTCTCCGGGCCGCCGCGCTGTGGTTGAAACTCCGAGTTTGCGCAGCCGCTCTCGGGCCTGTAGCGCCTCGTTAGATCGCGGGTAGCGTTGGATGACGTGGCGCAGCGTAGCGACGCCGTCGTCGTTTTGTCCAAGTTCGATCAACGCGAATCCCTTTTTCAGTTCGGCGGAAGCTGCCTTGTTGCCGCTAGGGAAGTTCTGCAATACCTGATCGTAGTTCTTCACCGCTTCCTGGTAGTTTCCCTGCCGGAATGCGAGCTCTGCCAGATAAAAGTACGCGTTCCCCGCCAGATCGGTGTTGGGATAGAACTTCACATAATCCGAGAACTCCTGCGTGGCCAGGTCGTTCTTCGCTGCGTTGTAGTCGCGCAAAGCATTGTTGTACAACACATCGGGCGGGGGAGTCTGTGCCGCCGCCTGCTGCGCAGCTTGGCTCGCTGCCAAACTCTGTTGGGCGGCCTGCATGTCTTCCAGTTGTTTGGTGACCTTGGCCAGACGAGCCTTGAGTTCGTCCAGGGAGTCATTCAGCGCCTGAATCTGGCCCGAGAGTTGGTCCACTTTGGCGCCGTTGTCGCCTTGCATCTTCTGCAGAGTCCCCTGTAGCGACGCCATGGACGCAGCCACCTTGTTCATGCTGTCGGTGTTCTGATCCATCAGGCTCTTCATCACCCCCATGCGCTCGTCGAAAGACTGCTGCATGTGAGTCATCTGATCCTGCAAGGCCTGCACCTGCGTCTGGAGTTGAATCATCTCCTTGCTCACGCCCCAGGATGGAAGCGCGCCCAGGCATAGAACCATGAGGACTGCAAACATCATCAAACATCGCTGGATTTTCATAGCTCGTTCCGTTGCAGACAAAAGTCACTCCTCCGTCCGGTCATGGCGCAACCGAACCCTAGCACCTTGCTCTTGTGAGGATATCGCGTTCCGGACACAATTGTCTCCCGGGCCACCGCGGCCAGCACAACATCGCCCCAAGAGATGGAATTGAGGTGCGGAGCTGGCTGCTCCGCACCCCGGATGCCTACTTCTGATATACGAAATGGCCACGCCGATTCTGCTGCCAGCAGTCCTCGGTGTGATCGGTACAGAACGGTTTCTCCTTGCCGTAGCTGATCGTGTGGATATTGTCGGCACTGACGCCGCCCTGCACCAGGGCGTTCCGAACGGCATTCGCACGATTATCCCCCAAGGCCAGGTTGTACTCGGTGGATCCGCGCTCGTCGCAATGTCCCTCGATCGTGAAGTGGATGTTGGGATGCTGCTTCAGGAAATCAATATCTCCCTGCATCGAACTCTGCTGATCGGCGCGAACATCCGCCTTGTCGTAATCGAAGTAGATGTCTTTCACATTCTGCGAAAACAGTTCTTCTTCGGTCGGAGAAGGCGGCGGCGGTGGAGGTGGCGGAGGTGCATTTACGGTCACCCGTGCTGTAGCCTGCTGGGTTCCCCCCGCTCCTTTCGCTGTCAGGGTGTAGGTGGTGGAATCGGCTGGCGTAACCTGTTGCGAGCCGCTGGCCTGCACCGCTCCGATGCCGTCAATGCTGACGTCGGTGGCGTTGGAGGTCTGCCAGGTGAGCGTGGTCGACTGTCCTTTGTCGATGGTGTTGGGATTGGCTGTGAGTGAAGCCGTCGGCGCTGCCGGCGGCGGTGGCGGTGGTGGCGGCGGTGGCGGTGTTTTCTTGTGACAGGCGCCAAGAAACAGAATGGCGCCCAACGCGAATATGAGCGTAATCCACTTCAGTTGTCGCTGCTTCACTTTTCCTCCCTGCGTGGTCGCGCGCTTCTGCTGCACGCGCGATCCGAATCCGGGTGGACGGCATTTTCTCCCCGACTCTCCCCGGCTGGTTAAACGAAAGACTCGCCAATCATGAATGTTAGAACCAAATCTTACCCCGAATGCGGACCTTACTTCCAACTCCAGTTTGGTTGCGTATTACTCCCCGTGGATGTTAATTGCTTCTGATTGCTCCCATCGGCCAGCATGCTCCAGATTTGTTCGCCTCCGGAGCGGCTCGACTGAAAAACAATGTGCCGGCCATCCGGAGACCAGGACGGGAAATCATTACGTCCGCCATCGTGGGTCAGCTGCACCCACTGCTTGCTGGCGACATCCATGATATAGATATCCTCCGCCCCCGGAGCTCCCGGACCATAATGGCGAATCCACGAAAATACCAGAAACTGCCCATTGGGAGACCACGCCGGAGACACGGCATAGCCCTCATCGGTAAGCCGCTGCGCGTTCGTGCCGTCGGCTTCCATCATGTAAATCTGCGGCAGCCCCGACCGCCCGCTTACCCAAGCGATTTGCGCTCCCGTCTTCGGGTTCCAAACCGGCGAGACATCGGGCATCTTGGAAGCGGTGAGCCGCTTGAAGTTTCCCCCCGATTGATCGATGACGTAAATTTCAGGATCACCCGTTCGGGAGGAAGAAAACGCCAGCTTGGTCCCGTCCGCAGACCAGGCCGGTGAAAGATTGGTCCCGCCAAACTTGGGAAACGAAACCAGGCGGTTCAGATCCATAGAGTACATCAGGATTTCCCATCCCGGTTTTGTGAGTGAACTGAAGGCCAGGCGCGAACCGTCGGGAGAAATCCGGGGTGACAGCGAGATCGTACCCAGATGCGTGATCTGCCGCTGGTTGGCTCCGTCGTAATCCATCACCCAGATTTCTTTGTGCCCGCTGCGGCTGCTGACAAAAAAAACCTGGCTTTCTGCAATGCCGGGAATACCCCCGCCGAGACGGAAGATGATCTCGTCGGCGAACTTATGCGCCGTTTTTCGCGCCGCGTCGTCGGTAGCGGCGTCGGTGTACTGCTTGCCCAGCACCTGCGGCGAAGTAACGTTTTTCACGTCATAAAGCCAGCCTTGTACCGTCAGATTGTTGCCGCTGGCCCCAAGATTCCCAAAAGCCAGCATCGAGGCATTCGGAGGAAGAGCATTCCACGCCTCGAACTTCACATCTACCGGGTTGCCCGGAAGCGCCAGAGGATAGAAGCTCTTCGAAACCATGTCGAAGATGCCGGCGTTATCCAAGTCATCCCACAAAGTGTCGTTGAAAGTTTTCAGCAGGTCGGCATTTTTCGCGTCTTGCGTAGAAGCCTTGAAATCCGGGACCGCCAGGCGAACCTTCTCCATCCCCAATCCAGTGCCGGTTTTGATCCAGTCCTGCGCCGGACAGGAAAGCGCAAGCAGGAGCGCTGCGAGCATTGCCAGAATTGCGCGTGAGGGCAACCAGGACTTGCGGCAAGAGTCGTGCGTAGGGAGGATCGCTTTCAAAATAGCTGAGACGCTTCCTAAATATATCGTAGCATATATCGTATTACGACTAATATCAGAGTTCAAGTTCGCCGCCCTCTACAGTAGTAGTGCAGCTGTGTCATCCTGAGCAAGCGCCTTTGCGCAGCGAAGGATCTGGGCGAGCCGCTCGAACTGTCGCGTTCTGTGCGGCAGAATAATCGCGCGCTTGGCTCGCTTCCGTATCAAACTGCACCACTGCCTTTTTGCTACGGCAGCAAGCGGCCTTGCGTCACTCCAGCAAAACCGGTCAAGCTACCTTTTGTAATCGAACCAGAACTCGACTGAAACTTTATTCCCGGCATAATCCGAGGGCAGCGGACCGAACGTGTCTATGCGCTGCAAGGCCCGCACCGCCGACTGATCGAGCGAGGGCACGCCGCTGGACTGTTCGATCTGCTCGTTGCTCGGCCGCCCGTCGCGGGTAATGTCAAAGGTTAGATAAACTCGGCGGGCCTCGGTAATGCGCGCGTCCACCTCGTATTTCAACCAATTCTCCGAAACTTTCTGCTGCACCACGCGCACGTACCAGGCGTAACGGCTGCCAAAATCGCCTCCACCACCGGTAAAGCCGAACCCGCCTTTCGCCCCACCCGCGTTGAAGATCCCGTACGGCCCACTCACCGGGCCGCCTTCGCCGAAAGGAACCACATTGCTCGCTTCTTCCGGTTCGGGTTGTGGCTTGCGTTGGGTGGCGCTCGTTTGCTTCGGTTTTTTCTTGGCGTTCTTGTCCGGAATCGGGATCGCTTCCGGTTCTTTTTCCTCTACTTTCGGAAGCGACTGGCTCAGTCCCTTGGATTCATTCGCCAACACATTCTGGGTCTCGACCGGGCTGGCAGGAAGAGGAACCGTGCTGATCAGAGTTACTCCGATGGCATCCCCTCCACCGCCTGCACCCCAGGTCCCGCCGCGACCGCCCGGCACGACCACCGTGTACAGCACGACGAAGCCGGCAAACGCAATGTGCAGAGCTACCGACCAGCCCAGATTGCGGCCCCACCGGTCGTGCTCGAAGAAGATTTCAGCGTTTGCTGCCATGGCTTTGAAGCGGTTGGGTAACAATGCTCACGTTACTGATCCCCGATTGCTTGACCGCATCCATCACCGTCGCGAAAGCGCCGAAAGGCACATCTTCGTCCGCGCGGACAAAGATCGCTTGATGCTGCGGGTCCCTTATCTTCTGCCGCAGCTTGGCGCCAATCTCATTAATATTGATGGGATCATTGCCCAAAAAGACGCGCTGTTGCTTGTCAATGCTGATGACCAGGCGTTCTTCCGTGATTTCTTTGACGGTGCGGGTATGGGGCACGTTGACCTCAATCCCCGACTGCAGCACCGGCGCAGTCACCATGAAAATGATCAGCAACACCAGGACAACATCCACCAGCGGCGTGATGTTGATATCAGCCAGAGAAGTTTGCGTGCGCCCGTTGGGAGCCGTGAAGGCCATTACCGCCGCACCTCCGGAGTTTCCACGCCCCGAGAAGCCGGTTGCTGGCGCTCGATGGCGTTCAGCATTTCCAGGGCAAAGTCATCCCCACGCGCCGCAAACTCGCGGATCGAGCTGCCGATCAAGTTATATGCAATCACTGCTGGAATCGCCGCCGCCAGGCCGGCAGCGGTCGTGATGAGAGCCTCGGAGATACCCGGAGCGACCGCACGTAGCGTTGCCGCACCGGCCGTGCCCAGGCCGTGAAACGCGTCAATGATTCCCCAGACTGTGCCGAAGAGTCCGATAAACGGAGTCACTGCCCCAGTGATGGCCAGCCAGGGCAAATTGCGCTCAAATCGAGTCAGCTCTTCCGAGGCGGCGATCTGCATGGCGCGCTGAACAGCCGTGAGATTGTTCACTGCGCCGCCGGGATTTCCGCCCTGGCGCCGGTATTCCTGGAAGCCGCCTTCGAACACGGCGACCAAGGGGCTGGGCCGGAACTGCTCCGACACCGCGGATACGTCCTGCAAGCGCTGGGCCTTGCGAAATGCGCGCAGAAAGCGCCCGCTCTGCACTCGAGCCCGCCGCAACACGCTCCACTTGGAGAGAATGATCGCCCACGAAATCACGCTGAACAGCAAGAGGAGAAGGAGTACCGACTTGGCGACCGGACCAGTTTCAGCGACTAAATCGACAATCTCGCCACCCACCGCTGCTGCCAGTAAAGAAGGCCAATGCATCTTGTTTTGGAGAACGCCAGTCCCCGATTATAGACGATTCGCGCGACCTCAACCGGAGGCGTATCCCATCCATTAACCCGAATTTCAACGTGATCCCAGTCACAGACACGACAAGCCGCTCCGGCTAATCTTCCATCTTGGTGAACTTGCTAGCAGATTTCTCGCTCGGAATGCAGCTCAGAGTCTCGCGCATAAAAGAGGCCGGGCTCCGGCAATTCGGAAAATCAGCCAAACGGAGGCAAGATTGAGCGCGCCTGCACAAGCCGCTGATTCATCAACCCAGAAACTTGACGCCTTGAGCCGTTTGGTGGGGAACACTCCACTGCTCGGCATCCACTTCACGTATCGGGCGCAGCGCCGCACCATTTACGCCAAGTCGGAACAGTTGAACCTGACCGGCAGCATCAAGGACCGGATGGCGTTGCACATTCTGAAGAAGGCATACACCCGGGACAGATTCACCCGGGCGACACGATTGCAGAAGCTACCAGCGGCAACACGGGCATCGCGTTTGCCGCCATCGGCCGCGCGCTGGGCCATCCGGTAACCATCTTCATGCCCAGCTGGATGAGTCACGAGCGCCAGGACTTGATTTGCAGCTACGGTGCTGAGATCATCCTCGTCACTGCCGAGCAGGGTGGATTCCTGGGGAGTATCCACATGTCGGAAGAGCTCGCAGCCAGCCGCTCTGATGTTTTTCTGCCGCGCCAGTTTTCGAACCGCGCCAACACCGAGGCGCACGAAAGCACTACCGGCCCGGAGATCTGGGCCCAACTAGAGTCCGCCGGCCTTCGCCCCGACGCTTTTGTGGCCGGGGTTGGCACCGGCGGAACGGTGATGGGAGTGGGCCGCTACCTTCGCGCCCGCAACCCGGAGATCAGGGTTCATCCCGTCGAGCCGGCAGAGTCACCGACAATCTCGACCGGTCACAAGGTGGGCAAGCATCGCATTCAGGGCATCTCGGATGAATTTATCCCGGCTCTCGTCGATCTCACCATTTTGGATCCAGTCATCCCCGTGTCCGACGGAGACTCGATCTTGATGGCACAAAAGCTTGCCTCCAGTCTTGGCCTTGCAGTAGGTATTTCTTCGGGCTGCAACTTTCTGGCTGCCGTGAAGGTGCAGGAAGAACTTGGCCCTACTGCCGTGGTGGCCACAGTGTTTGCGGACGACAACAAGAAGTACTTGAGCACTGACTTGACACACGTCGAGCCGGTACGCCCGGATTACCTCGCGCCCGAAGTGACCTTGACTGGAGTCTCAGCTCTGGAACGCGTCTGTCGCTTCTGCGAACGCGGTAGGGAATGTAGAGAGAACGAAATGCTCGTTCCTTGATGATGGCCTCGCCCCCTAATTTCTGGGGCACACTCGTCCCTGGCCCTAGCTACCAGCTACTCGCTACTAGCCCCTGCTTTTCATGCTATCCTGCGCTCAGCTCTTCACCTAGGACACCCGGTGCTCGCGGAATTGCGGCTCGAAAACTACGCGGTGATTGACAACGTCGCAGTGGAGTTCGCCTCCGGCTTGAACCTGCTCACCGGCGAAACCGGCGCCGGCAAATCCATTCTGATTGACGCACTTGCTCTTCTTCTCGGCGAGAAAGCTTCCACCGATGTGATCCGCACCGGGGCCGAGCGCGCCGTGATCTCAGCAGTCTTTGAAATTGAAGGCAGCGCGGAAAAAACCGTCCGCCAAATCCTGGAGAGCAACGGCATTGATTCCGAGGATGAATCCCTCATTCTGCGGCGCGAGATCGCGGTCGGCGGCAAGGGCCGCGTCTTCATAAATAATCAGCCAGCCACCGTGAGCGTGCTGCGCCAGCTCGCGCCCTGCCTGGCGGCCATCCATGCGCAGAACGAATCCCTGCTTTCGTTCGATGCCGCCGCCCGCTTGGGATTGCTTGATGTTTACGCTGGCAGCCATCTCGATGCAACCAGCGAGGCATTCGCCTGCTGGAGGAGTATTGCCAGTCGAATCGAAGAACTCGAGCACGGCGAGCAAGACCGGCTCCGCTTCCTCGATTTGTGGACTTTCCAGAAGCGCGAGATTGAAGAGGCCAAGCTGAAACCGGGAGAAGACGGACGCCTCGAAGCCGAGAAGCGCGTTCTGGCCAACGCCGAAAAAATATACAGTGCGGCCATGAGTGCCTTCGATCTGCTTTACGAGGGTCATGCCTCCACCTCGTCTTCGCTGCGAACGGCGCAGAAGCATATCGAGGAATTGGCGCGCTACGAGCCCAAATTCCAGGAGGCGTTGGCGGCCATCGACTCGGCTCGCATCAGCGTGGAAGACGTGGGCGCGACCCTGCGGGATTATGCTGGCGGCATCCAAGCGTCGCCGGAGCACTTGGCGGAGGTGGAAGATCGCCTCGCCACGCTCGACCGCCTGAAGCGCAAGTACGGTCCGACACTCGAGGACGTGATTCACCACGGCCAGGAAGTCAGCCGTAAACTTTCGGAAATGGAAAACAAAGACGAAATTCTCGCCAAGCTCCGCACTGAACTGGCTCAAGCGGGCCAGGAATATCTTCGCGCGGCCCGTGCCGTGTCCAGGCGGCGCATCGAAGCGGCCCGCAAGCTGGAGAAACTGGTCGAAGCCGAGATCAGCGACTTGGCTATGAAATCCAGCTTCCAGATTGAGGTCAGCGGTAACGACGAAGAAGGAAACTGGACCTCATCCGGCTTCGATCAGGTTGTCTACCTGATCTCCACCAACCCCGGCGAACCGCTGCGACAACTGGAGCACATCGCTTCCGGCGGAGAGCTCTCGCGAGTCATGCTGGCGCTCAAGGCCAGCGTGGAGTGTGGAACCGCCCTGCAGGGCCGCGGAAGCGGTGCAAAATCAGCGAGGGCTTTAGCCCCTGCAGCGCAGCGCACGCTCGTCTTCGATGAAATCGATACCGGCATCGGCGGCCGGGCAGCTGAAGCCGTCGGCAAAAAGCTGAAAGCCCTGGCCCGAGGCAACCAGGTACTCTGCGTGACCCACTTGCCGCAGATCGCCACCTTCGCCGACCATCATTACGTGATCGAAAAGAGAAGCTCCGGCGATCGCACCCGGGTCGCGGTTCGTCTCGTCGCTGGTGCAGAGCGTACCGAAGAGGTTGCCCGCATGCTCAGCGGCTCCCACTTGACGGATACTTCCCGCAAGCACGCCGAGCAAATGCTGAAAGCCAACGCGTGAAAAATCGTCTTTAGGTAATACGGGCAGCGCCGCGTCGAGCAGTGGCAGCAAGTTGAACAAGGAATGAACCCTTGATATAGTAAGGATATGCCAAAGGTAACCAGCAAGCTGCAGCTTACCGTTCCCAAGGCTATTGCTGATCAGTACGGTATTCGACCGGGGGATGAACTGCAGTGGGTCCCGGCGGGCGAGGTCATCCGCGTCATTCCTTCCTCTCGGCGTCGAAAGCGCAGCCCGGCGCTCACAGTAAAAGAGCGGCTGGAGTTGTTCGACAAGGCAACCGAACGCCAACGCCGACGCGAAGGGGCATTGCGGAAAAGCGGCGACGTTCCTGCCAAATCAGGAGATCGAGGCTGGAAGCGGGAGGATCTATACCGTCGTGGCCTCTCTGATTGACACGAATATTCTGGTGTATCGCTCCGATCCTAGGTTCCCCGACAAACAAAGGGTCGCGTCTGAATTGTTGCGCGAGGGTCTGGCGAAGGACTCGCTTCGCATCCCGCATCAGGCGCTTGTCGAATTCATGGCTGTCGTTACTCGCGTGCGACTTGGAAACGGCTTCATTTTATCGCCAGATGACGCGAGACGCGAAACCGAAGAGTACCTCACGCAATTCACCGTTCTCTATCCGAATGAGGCTTTGTTTCGGACTGCGCTGCGCGGAACTGCGGCCTACCATTTGTCATGGTTTGACGCGCACCTCTGGGCCTATGCGGAGCATTACGGCCTGAGTGAACTCATCTCTGAGGACTTCGAACACGGAAGAATGTACGGCAGTGTGAAGATACGGAATCCCTTTCTCCAGCGGCCGCGGTAGGGACTCAAGCCGTAAAATCAATTCATGCGTGCCATGGTTCTGCAACGTCCGCGTCCGGCTGAGGAGTCGCCCCTTCGTCTGCAGCAACTCCCCGAGCCCACACCCGGCCCGGGAGAAGCCCGTGTTCATGTGCGCTGCTGCGGCATCTGTCACACCGATTTGCACACGGTCGAAGGCGATCTTCCTTTACCCAAGCTGCCGCTCGTTCCCGGCCACCAGATCATCGGAATCGTGGACGCGCTCGGGCAAGGCGCACATCGATTCAAAGAAGGAGACCGCGTCGGAATTCCCTGGCTGCATTCGACCGACCGTACCTGCCAGTACTGCCGCCGGGGCCTGGAGAATCTTTGCGACCACGCGCAGTTCACCGGGTACGACGTAGATGGCGGCTACGCCGAATCCACATTGGTCAACGAAAATTACGCGTACTCCATTCCCGCCGTCTTTTCCGATGAAAATGCCGCGCCTCTCCTATGCGCCGGGATCATCGGCTACCGCTCGTATCGGCTGAGCGCAGTGCGCGCAGGCGAACGGCTCGGGCTCTACGGTTTCGGAGCCTCGGCGCACCTGGTGTTGCAATTCGCGCAGCATCTGGGCTGCGAAGTTTACGTGTTCACGCGCGCTGCCATTCATCGCGAACTGGCAAACAAGCTCGGAGCCGCCTGGGTTGGCGCAGCGGAGGACACACCGCCTCACCCGCTCGACGCCGCGATCATCTTTGCTCCCGCCGGCGCGCTCGTCCCGCATGCGCTTCGTGCTTTGCGCAAGGGCGGAACGCTGGTCCTGGCGGGAATCACGATGAGTGCTCTCCCGCAAATGGATTACTCGCTTCTCTACCACGAGCGCCTAATCCGCAGCGTCGCCAATAGCACTCGCCAGGACGCTCGCGAATTTCTTGAACTCGCGGCCACGGTTCCGCTCCAGACCGAAATCGAAATCTTCGATCTGGAGCAGGCGAACCAGGCTCTGCAAGCTCTCAAGAAGAGCAAGATCAAGGGTGCCGGTGTTCTGCGGATAAGCGTCGCCCAAGTAGGATCATCACAGTCGATTCCGCCTCCAACATGTGTTTAAATTTGGCTGATGGCACAAATCACAAGCGGCGACGCGGAAGTCTTCTATGAGGTTCTGGGTAGTGGCCCACCGGTTGTTCTACTTCATCCCTTTCCTGCAAATCATGAACTGTGGGGTCCGGCGGCGCAGGCGCTGGTCTCACGGTATCAGGTAATTCTGCCGGATCTGCGCGGGCACGGGGACTCGGGTGTAGGCAAAGGGCCAGCCACCATGGCGAAACATGCCGAGGATGTGGCTCGAGTTTTGGATCACGAGGAGATAGGGCGCACTCCGCTGGTGGGGGTCTCGATTGGCGGCTATGTGCTGTTTGAATTCTGGCGAAAACACCGCGGGCGGGTGACGGCCCTAATGTTATGCAACACCAAGGCACAAGCTGATACTGCCGAGGCATGTGCTCAGCGGCTGCAGGCCGCGGCTCACGTGATGGAATACGGAACCGAGCCATTCTTCAAGAGCATGGTTCCCAAGTTGTTAGGGGAAACGACGCGGAGAACGCGGCCCGATCTGGTGGAGGGAGCGCTGCGCATGATGCGCAAGATGTCCCCCGAGGACGTCGCCCTGGTGCAGCGCGGCATGGCGGAGCGTCCGGATTCGATGGAGACGCTAAAGACGGTCAACGTGCCGACGCTGATCGTAACTGGTGACGAGGATGTCGCGACGGGGATGGCGGAGGCAGAGTTGATGCGACAGAACATTGCCGGCAGCCAGATGAAGGTAGTGGCCAAGGCAGGGCACTATTCTCCGTGGGAGCAGCCTGAAAAGGTGGGGAACATCGTCCGGCAGTTTGTGGATACGGTGTATGGCGGCTAGGATCGTGTGCCGTAAGCACGCGAGATAAGTCAAGAGTTGTCATCTCTGAGCGAAGCGAAGGATCTGTGCATTTCCACATCAAATACATAGATCCTTCCCGGCCTGAAGGTCGGTCAGGATGACATTCTAGGATTTGCTACAATTCTCTCGCCATGATTGATACCTTCCTGGTTGCAGACAAGACCGTGGTCAACGCCAAGGGTGATGGACCGGCGGTAGATGTGAGCGCCGTGGCCAACCGTGTGTTCCTGCTGAGCCTCAATATCACGAATATCGTCGAGCAGGAATCGCTGGATGTAAGCATTTACGGATCAGCGGACGGCGCGGTTTGGGGGGCGAAGCCGCTGACGAATTTTCCCCAGAAGTTTTATCGGGCGCAGCATCCTCTGCTGCTGGATCTCACCGCGCACCCGGAGATCAAGTTTGTCCGCGCGCACTGGGAGGTTGGCCGCTGGGGGCGGGGCAGCGAAACCCCGATGTTCGAGTTCCATGTGACCCTCAAGGAAGTGCCGGCCGACATTCTGAAAGAAGCCACCGCCGAGGCCAAGGCGCTAGTATGAGATCAGGTTGGTGCTGATTGGCTGAATACGAACCGCAATCCTGCTGACCAACTGGAGGCATTGACAGCACCGCACAAAGAGAGCACACTGCCTTCCCATCTGATCATTGAGGTCTCGCGTGGTTTGCAGATCGGAAGCGCTGCCGCGTCGAACAGTCCGAATCGCCGTGCTCTTGTTCCTGAGCCTGTTTGGGGATTTTTCGCCTGCGCTGGTTCAAAACCAGATCGCTCCGGCGGCCTTATATGAACACCTCCATACGGTTCAACTCAGTGGCGAAGCAGTACATGCCGAACATCTGGCGATGAGCCGGGACCGCATGGCCCTGGAATGGACCGGGGACTTCTATGTCACGGCGCCCATCACGGGCAGGGTTTACGGGGCCGTATTTTTGGGCCGGGGGCATCTGGCGGTTGAGCCTACATCCACTTTCGAAAAAGACAGCGTGCGAAGGTTTCTGCACAGCGACCGGGTGGACGCCGAATTTACTGCAGCGGTTCTTCGGTTTACCGACGACACGTATGCGCTGATTGCAAATCTCCCGCACAGTTCCCGTTCGGTCCCGGCCAAGGCGCAGAAACTGTGGTCGGAACTGGACAGCCACCTCCTGCACAACGACGGCTTCAATCTGAGCGCTCGCATGGCGTGTGCCCTGGCGAATGAAGACGATCCCGGCATATTTTTTGCGGAATTCTCCGGTGGCGATCATGATCGCTTTGCCGCTCTGCTTGATCATCAGACGCGCAGCATCGGAAGCGTCTTCGGAATCAACGGCGGTGAAAAGGGAATGTTGTTCCAGGGTCGCGGCGAGTCAAGGACCAGCGACATTTGGACTGCTTTTTACGATCAGCAGGACTATCAGAGCGGCCGGGTTTATTATGCGAGCCATTTCGACCTGGTGGACATTCCAGACTATCGCATGGAAATTGACCTCCGTGAGGCCGGTCATTGGATGCGGGCGACCATGGAGTTGGATTTGGTCGCGTTGCGCGATGGCGTGCAGTTCATCCCAATGGCGCTCAATGAGGATCTTCCTATCGACGACAAAGGGCGCCAGCGCAAGGGTACGCACGTCACATCCGCGTCCTTATCCGACGATACGCCTGTGATGGTGATTCAGGATCCGTTGGAGATAGGGGTTAGCATCATTCTGCCTCAGGCGTTAAACAAGGGGCAAAAGACTACCGTCCGGCTGCACGCGGAGGCGGAACACGCCTTCTTTGACTGGGAGGATGCCTTTCACTATCCCCTCTCCACTGAAAGTTGGTATCCACGCCACGGATACCTGCGGCGCTCGCGTTTTGATCTGAAGTTTCTGCACAAACCGAAAACCCTGGTGATCTCAGGGGGTGAGCTTCTTGCGGAGCGACACGACGAGAACAGCAAAGAGATGCTCACCGAGTGGAGAAGCCAGGATCCGTTGCCCCTCGTTTCTTTCGCAGTGGGTCCCTTCGAACGGCATTCGGGCAGTGTCGAGGTCAACTACCGGAGAATTCCCCTTGACTTCTACTCGGCCCCTGCCCGTTACGGTGCCATCAAGGAAGATTTCGTCCTGGCCGAACTCGGGAATGCAGTCAAGTTCTTTAGCAAGATGTTTGGAGATTACCCCTACCGAAGATTGGGTGCGGCGTACTTGCCCTCCGACTTCGGCCAAGGTTTTCCCACAATGCTCCTATTGCCGGTGGAGGGGAGGTCGAGCTTGCGCGATTTCGCCTTCATCGCCCACGAGGTATCCCACCAGTGGTGGGGTGGGCTGGTGGCATGGCAGTCCTATCGCGACCAATGGTTGAGCGAGGGTTTTGCTCAATACTCAGCAGCCCTTTACGCTTCCAGCCGCGAGAATCCTAAGAAGGCCCTGGAATTAGTCAAAGACATGCGGCAGGTGTTGCAATATCCTCCCAAGACTGATCTTGGAGTCGCCGGTGGGAAGCTGTACGAAGTCGGCCCTCTCATCATGGGTCACAGGTTATCGTCTCGACTGACCCTCGGCGGCTATAACGCCCTCATCTACGAAAAGGGGGCGCTTACGTTGCGCATGCTCCATTTTTTGTTTACGGACCCCGCCAGCGGCAACGATGACGCGTTCTATCAGATGATGAGGGAGTTCGTTCAGGCTAACCGGGGCAAGGCGGCTACGACAGAACAGTTTTTTGCCGGTGCGTCGGCCTACTTCGTGCAAACCCCGATTGCGCGCAAGTATGGATTAAAGGACCTGAACTGGTTCCTGCAACAATGGGTCTACCGGGCGGAGATTCCAAGTTACCGCTTGGAGTACGATGTCGCGCCTCGACCCCAGGGTGGGGTGACGCTCATAGGCACGATTTATCAGCAAAATGTGCCCGCCGATTGGTTCATGCCTCTTCCCGTCACTTTCGAATTTGCGGACAAGAAACAGGCGCACGCTTTGATCTACGCGCAAGGCTCGCAGACACCAGTGAATATTTCATTGCCTCAGGAGCCCAAGAAAGTGCTGGTGGACCCCGACCTGTGGGTGCTCACGGAAAGGGTCTCCGAATCCAGGATGAAACGCTGAAGCTCCTCACCTGGGCTCGGTTATATTGGATGGCGGGATGCAAACAGATTCCACCGTTACAGTGCGCCCGGCACGAAGCATCTCGGGCGTGCTGCGCTTGCCCGGCGACAAGTCCGTCTCACACCGTTACGCCATGCTGGCCGCGATCGCGGAGGGGACTACGCGGCTGGAGAATTTTTCTACGGGAGCGGATTGCGCCAGCACACTGCGCTGCTTCAAGACGCTGGGAGTGGAGTGGGAACGCAGCGAAAGCAAAATTGTGATTCACGGCCACGGACCGAAGTTGCAGGCGCCCAAAACGCCACTGGACTGCGGCAATTCCGGTTCAACGATGCGAATGCTGAGCGGCATCGTGGCGGGGCAGGAGTTCAGCAGCGAGCTTATCGGCGATGAATCGTTGTCACGGCGTCCCATGGCGCGAATTATTGCGCCGCTGGAATCCATGGGAGCAAAGGTCGCTGCCGCGGAGGGAGGCCGTCCGCCGCTACATATCACGGGTACACGTCTCAGGGCGATCGACTACAAGATGCCGGTAGCCAGCGCCCAGGTAAAATCGGCGCTATTGTTTGCGGGTTTGCTCGCCGAAGGAGAGACTTGCGTCGAGGAGCCGGTGCGCACACGCGATCACGGAGAACTGGCTTTGCGTGCATTTGGCGCCGACGTGCGACGCCAGGGTAATCAGGCAAAGATTCGCGGAGGCCAGAAGTTGCATGCCATTGAGGCCGAGATTCCTGGGGATATTTCAAGCGCCGCTTTCTTTCTTTGCGCCGCCGCATTGTTTCCGGGTTCTCAGCTGACAATTCATCATTTGCTCATGAATCCCACGCGGGCTCGGCTGCTGGAAGTGCTGATTGCGATGGGCGTGGGAATCACGGTCACGTCACTGGATGAAAAGCACGGAGAGCTTGTGGGCACGGTCCAGGTCCGGGGCGGCAGCCTGAAAGGCGTGACGATTGCGGGCGCGGACACCGCGGCGCTGATCGACGAAATCCCCGTGCTGGCGGCAATCGCTCCTTATACCACGAACGGAATTGAAGTCCGCGATGCGCGGGAGTTGCGGGTGAAGGAATCAGACCGGATCGCCGCCATCACGACTAATCTCAAGGCCATGGGGGCAGAGATTGAAGAGAAGGAAGATGGATTAAGGATTCCAGGCGGCCAGAAGTTGCACGGCGCCGAAATTAACTCCTTTGGGGATCACCGAATCGCCATGGCATTCGCGGTAGCAGCCTTGCGGGCGGAAGGAGAAACGCGCATCCATCGCGCGGATGCGGCCGTCATCTCGTATCCCGCATTCTTTGACGTCTTGGAGTCATTGCTGCAACGATAAGATTCGAGGAGTCACAAATGAAACGTCGGCTCTTTCTGGCAGGTTTCGCTTTTGTGGCATTCCTGGCCCCAATGTTGTCCCCTGCGTTAAACGCGCAGCCATCGTCGTTATCCAGCCCGCCTGCAACTCCGGCCTCGATGGTCGCGCCGCAGCCGCAAACATCCGAAAAAGTTACCGACTATACGCTTCCTCCCGATCTTTACAAGAAAGCGCACGAGCTGACCCAGATTCGCTTTGCTTTCAACCTGATTGGCTTCGTGTACGGGCTCGTCGTTCTGTGGCTGGTCCTGCGCTGGAGGCTGGCACCGAAGTATCGGGATTGCGCGGAAAGGTCCTCAACCAAGCGCTTCCTACAAAGTCTTGTGTTCTCCCCTCTGCTGCTTTTGACCATTGCTGTGCTCACGCTGCCCAGCGACGTTTTCGAAAATTGGATCGAGCGGAAGTACGGGATTTCGGTGCAGGGCTGGGGCTCATGGAGCTGGGATTGGGTGAAAGGCCAACTGATAGCGATCGTGATCGCAACCGTGTTGATCTGGCTTCTCTATGCCGTCATCCGCTACAGCCCTCGGCGCTGGTGGTTCTACTTCTGGCTGGTTGCACTGCCCATCGGCGTCTTTCTCTTTTTCCTTGAGCCCTGGGTGATCGACCCGATGTTCCATAAGTTCGAGCCCCTGCAGAAGAAAGATCCCGCGCTGACGGCGAGCCTGGAACAAATGGTGCAGCGGACGGGAGAAACCATTCCACCCGAGCGGATGTTCTGGATGGGGGCCGGCGAGAAGACCACGGGCGTAAACGCGTACGTGACGGGTATCGGAGCTTCCAAACGCATTGTGGTTTGGGATACGACCCTCACCAAGATGAATACTCCACAAATCGTGTACGTCGCGGGCCACGAAATGGGCCACTACGTTCTCGAGCATATTCCCAAGGGCCTGGCGTTTCTTGGGGGACTTCTTCTGCTGTTCTTTTATCTGGGCTATCGTTCCATCGGATGGGTGCTGGCGCGGTGGGGCGGGGAATGGAGAATTCGCGGCGTGGATGATTGGGCGTCCTTGCCCGTCCTGCTTCTTTTGTTGTCGGTGTTTGGTTTCGTGGCGAGTCCCATCGGCAGCGCTTTCAGTCGCCATCTTGAGCATCAGGCCGATCAATACGGCCTGGAAGTTACCCACGGGCTCATCCCGGATTCGAGTCAGGTGGGGGCGCAGGCTTTCCAGAAGCTAGGCGAGACATATCTGGACGATCCCAATCCGAATCCTGTCGATGTCGTCCTGTTCTTTTCGCACCCGCCGATCCGTGACCGGGTTCGCTTTGCATTGACCTATGACCCATGGGCGAACGGCGGGCAGGGAGAATTCGTCAAGTAAATCGGGCGCGGCCTCCGAGCCAAGGGGACGACTACCTCGGCCCGGGCGCAAGCCTCAGACACGAACCTCGACCGTGCCTCAATTCAGCACACGACGCCAGCATCCGAGGCTACGGCGGGGACGGGCTGAGCCATCAAGTCACGTTACCGATGTAATGTAATTTTGTGATCTTCATCACAAGAACATGTGCGAGTCCGTGAGACCCTGTGCATTACGAGTTCGGACATAGCCCTCCCTCGCCGCCCTTCCCCAAATGCTCATTGCGGAGTAATTGTGCACCAAGCCGACAAGCCGACTTTGCAACGACGGGCGCCGCGCGTGAGCTTACAGGTGCTCGGAGTGGCGCTGGCCACTGCCATGGCCATGCTTGCCTTCGAAACTGCCAAGTGGCTGATCCGGCCCCAAATGGCACTTTGGACCTCTTTTGTCATCACGATTCTGTTTACTACCGCGGTGGCCGTCGTCCTGAGCTTTGTGGTGTTGAGCGGCCGGAAGTCGGCAGAGGCGCGCGTGCGCTTGCAGGCTGCAGCTTTGGAAGCAGCCGCAAACTCCATCGTGATCACGGACCGGGAAGGCACGATTCTATGGAGCAATCGAGCATTTTCAGAACTGACCGGCTACGCGTCCGAAGAAGCTCGCGGCAGGAAGCCGCGTATGTTGAGCTCCGGCAAGCATGATGCGGTGTTCTACCGGGGCTTGTGGCAGACGATCGCTTCGGGAAAGATTTGGCACGGTGAAATCATCAACCGCCGGAAGAACGGAAGCCTTTACACCGAGGAAATGACGATCACGCCGGTTCGCGCGGACGGCGGAGAAGTCACCCATTTTGTGGCCATCAAACAGGATGTTACCGAACGCAAGC
Organism: uncultured Acidobacteriota bacterium; assembly: GCA_963770485.1. Lineage (GTDB taxonomy): Bacteria > Acidobacteriota > Terriglobia > Terriglobales > Acidobacteriaceae > CAVVEC01. The sequence continues at coordinate 112,959 of CAVYPX010000011.1, read as the reverse complement.
GCGCCGAATCGGCACTACAGAGAGCCGAGGAGAAGTTTCGAACCATTTTCGAGGACGCAGTGATCGGCATATACCAGAGTTCGCCGGAAGGCCGGTTGCTGAGCGTCAACCGGGCGTTGGCGCACATGTTAGGTTACGAGTCTCCTGAGCAACAAATCGCCGGCATCACTGATATTGCCTCCCAGGTGCACGGGGATCGGAGTCGCCGCGAGGAGTTCAAGCGGTTGCTCGCTGCCCATGGCGTAGTGCGCAACTTTGAATACCAGGCCTATCGCAAAGATGGCACGAGGGTTTGGCTTTTGGAAAACGCTCGCGCGGTGAGGGATGAACGAGGAGAGATTCGGTTTTACGAAGGTACGGTTCACGACATCACCGAGCACAAGATTCTGGAAGACCAGTTTCGTCAAGCACAAAAGATGGAGGCGGTTGGCCGCCTGGCAGGCGGAGTCGCCCACGATTTCAACAATGCTCTCGGGGTGATCACCGGCTACAGCGAACTGCTCCAGCTCAGCCTTCCCGCCGGAGACCCGCTGCGTAAACAGGCCGAGGAAATTGAAAAAGCTGGGCGTCGAGCGGCATCGCTCACACGACAGTTGTTAGCCTTCAGCCGCAAACAAGCCATACAGCCGGTGGTGCTCGATCTGAATTCCGTGGTGGCCGATATCGATAAGATGTTGCGCCGTCTTATCGGTGAGGACATTAACCTGGCGATTGTCCGCGACTCTAAATTGAAGAGCGTGAAGGCGGATCGCGGACAGGTCGAGCAGGTTCTAATGAATCTCGCGGTCAATGCTCGTGACGCCATGCCACAGGGCGGAAAACTGATCATCGAGACCGCCAATACCCAACTGGATGAGAGCTACGTCCGTCAGCATCCCTACGCCAAAGCCGGTGCCTATGTCATGCTGACGGTAAGCGACACCGGCTGCGGGATGGACAAAGAGACGCAGGCCCATATCTTCGAACCGTTCTTCACTACCAAGGAAGAGGGCAAAGGTACTGGACTGGGCCTTTCGATGGTGTACGGTGTGGTGAAACAGAGCGACGGCTACGTATCTGTGTATAGCGAGGTCGGCAAGGGTACGACGTTCAGAATTTACTGGCCCCAGGTCGCAGCAGCTGCGGAATCAGTTAGCTCGGACCAACCGCCTAAAACGCTTCCCCGCGGGACGGAGACCATCCTTTTGGTGGAAGATGAGGAATCCCTGCGCGGACTGGCTCGCGGCTGCCTCCGCAACAGCGGATATACCGTCCTGGAAGCACGAGAGGGCCAAGCTGCCCTGGATCTGGCCCAAAAACACGACGGACCTATTCATCTACTGCTCACCGACGTGGTCATGCCGGGCGTCAGCGGCCGTGAACTTGCGGACAAGCTCGTGCCATCACGGCCGGAGATGAAACTGCTCTACATGTCCGGATACACACGCGACCTCGTAACCCAGCACGGCGTTCTCGACCGCGAGACGGTACTCCTGGAGAAGCCCTTCGGTATCGAGTCGCTGCTCACCAAGGTGCGCGATGTGCTGGATGGCAAACTGGCGCACGCCGCTGGCTCGGAATAGCTCCGCCACAGGCATGCTCGATGGGCTGTGCTGGACTATGCCGGTTGCGGCTGAGATAGCACGGCCTTGTCGAGATCGCCCGCAAGAGAGACAATGTCAACCCAAGCAGGAGGGTGGCGTGTCAGACCGCAAGTATCGCCAGCACGGATATCAGGATCGGGGCAGGGACGAAGACCGCCAGAAGCCGTCGGCCGAAAGGCCGGTGAAGAAAGATACTTTCGGCCCGCGTCCGGTGCAGATGCCGGGAACGCACACGGTTTCGCGCTGCGCGCAGTGCGGCGCCCTGCTGCAGTCCATTGCCGACCCCGTCGGCCAGTGTCCCAAGTGTGGCTTCGAACTCCACTCCTGCCGCCAGTGCACCTACTTCGATACCTCCAGCCGGTTCGAATGCACCCAGCCGATTCCCGAGCGCATTGCGCGCAAAGATGCGCGCAATGAATGTTCGTTTTATTCCATGCGGGTGAGGGTGGAAAAAGAAACCTCGACGCCGAGCGCGGCCAAACCCCAGGATGCGCGACAGGCCTTCGAGAATCTGTTCAAGAAGTGAGTTCGTGTGGCGCGGGTGCCCGCGCCACATTCCTCAAGGTTTCTGTGTCGGCCGGATCAAGATCTCACTGGCAAAGCTTTGCGGCGCCTGCGTGACCAGCATGGCGACCACGTGGGCAACGTCTGCAGGCTGCAGCATCTTTGCGGGATCCTTTCCTGTATGGGGACTCAATTCCGTATCCACTGAGCCAGGACAGATGACTGAGACTCGAATCTTGTGCGCACGCAACTCCTCCGCAACCGAGTAGCTCAGCCCGTTCAGCCCCCACTTGGATGCGGCGTAGGCGGCGCCATTGGGCAGGGGATTCTTGCCGGCAAGAGAGGAAATGTTGATGATGTGTCCGCCGCGGGCGCGAATCATCAGGGGCGCAAAGCTGCGAATGCAGTAGTAGACTCCCCGCAGATTCGTATTCAAGACCTGGTCCCAAGATTCTGGCGGCATCTGGTGGAGTGGACCTCCGAAGCCGCCTACGCCGGCATTATTGACCAGGATATCGGTCCGGCCAAGAGTCCGCTCCACATGGGCGGCGACTTTTTCTACGGAGCGCAGGTCGGTAACGTCGCACTCGGCCACCTCGGCGTGTCCGCCCGCCTTCGAGATGGCGGCTGCAGTGGATTCCAGGGGCGAGCGGGAGCGTCCGCAAAGCAACGCCGTGGCTCCAAGGCTGGCCAGTTTGCGCGCAATGGCCGCGCCGATACCCCGTCCCGCGCCCGTGATCACCGCAACTTGGCCCGTCAGAGCCGTCTCATCCCCAGGTTCATTCGCGTCCGCCATAAGGGTGTTCGCCTCCAGCCACCGTTGGGTTCACGAAACCACCAGATATGCCCCGTACCGCATCCTACACGAGGACAGGCAGGAATCAGGAAAGCAAGCTTGCCTTCGGTGAGACACATACTTATAATCCGGCTCACCGGAGATAATATCGTAGCCTCGTTGATATCAGAGAGGCGGCTGGGTGTCCGGACCTGTCGCATGAGCGCACGAGGCTCATGTTCTGAGAAACCCGAGTACGTTGGGTTCGGGTGTACCCGGGTAAGATGCCGTGGTTGATTTCCCGACAATTCAAGGAGCCTTTTGAAAATGAAGACCAGTCTAGTAGCGATTGTGCTTACGTTCGCCGGAATCGCCTCGGGGCAGCAGAGCACAACGCAACCGCAGGCGCAACCCGCGGCCCAGCAACCACAGGCGCAGCCTGCCGGGTCCCCGCCCCAGCCGCAACAACAAAAGAAAGAAATCAAGGATCCGGCAGAGTACAACGCCTACGTCGGTGCCGTGCAGCAGCAGGATCCCAACGCCAAGATCAGCGGCATGGAGGCGTTCCTGGCCCAATACCCCAACAGCGTTATGAAGGAGGACGCGCTGGAAGTGCTGATGGGCGCCTACCAACAAGCAGGGAACCAAGCGAAAGTAATTGATACTGCCAACCGTCTTTTGGCCACCAACCCCAGCAACGTTCGCGCGCTGGTGCTGCTGGCATTTAACGAGCGCGCCGCCCAAAAATGGGCCGATGCCAAGCAGCACGCCGAGCGCGGACTGCAGGCCTTGCCGAACATGCCCAAGCCCGACGGCACATCGGATGCGGATTTCGAGAAGCAGAAACTTCAGCTAAGTGCTGTTCTGAACAGCGTGGCCGGATTCTCTGCGCTCCAGTTGAAGGACAATGCGGCTGCGGAGAAGTATCTGCGCGCCGCAGTGGAAGTCGACCCGAACAACGTCGAGAACGTGTACCCTCTGGCGCTGGCCAGTCTTACGGCTACCCCGGAGGATGATGTGAATGGGCTCTTTTTCATCGCTCGTGCCGCCAATCTCGTCAAGGATCCGGGAGGCAAGGCCCAGATCACGAAATTCGGTCACGCCAAGTATGTCAAGTACCACGGTTCGGAGGATGGTTGGAACGAACTCCTTACGTTAACCGCAACTACCACGCTGCCGCCGCAGGAATTCACGATCAAGCAATATGTCCCTCCTACCCCGGCCGAGCAGGCAGCGGACTTGGTAAAGACCAAAGCTCCGAAAGAGATGAGTTTCGCCGAGTGGGAACTGGTGTTGTCTAAGGGTACGCCTCAGGACGCGGAAAAGGTATGGTCCGCCATCAAGGGCGTAGCTCTGCAGATGGAAGGTCAAGTCATCAAGGCTGCACCGACCGAGTTGCAAATCGCTGGCAGCCAGGACGACATCGATCAGAAGCGGGCTGATATCGTGCTCACTATGGGGGGTACCATTCCTGCCCGGTTGATGCCGAAAGAGGATTCCACTCTCGATTTCGAGGGAACACCGCTGTCCTATACGCCCGACCCGTTCGTCATGGCCATGGAGAAGGGTGCGCTTCTGACCAAAGCTGCGCCCGCGCCCAAGAAGCCAGTGCACCGGCGCACGGGCCAGTAGGAGATCCAACTAAGACTAGAGCCCGATCGGGCAGCGCCGCGGCGCTGCCCATTTATTTTGCCGCCATGCCAGTTTCATGGCTACTGTGAACCGCGGTCGGGGTTGGGAAAGCCACGACTTCAGTCGTGCCCGCAAACTGCGCAAAGAACTCGGGCGTCAGCCCTGAGGAGATTCGGTCTACACCCTCCATGAGACAGGTCCGCGAAGTGATCGTCAGCGGACGGCTTTTCGGTCATAGGCGGCCGGACGAGCGCTGCGAGGTGGACGCTTGCTCCCGGCGCGCAGTTGCCGCACGTCAATCTTCAGCTCGGAAATGGTGCGACTCAGAGTGTTGCGATGCATCCCCAGTTGACGCGCGGCGCGGCATTGATTGCCTTTGTTTTCCTGCAACACGGTCAGGATAAATCGCTTCTTGAATTCGCGCACCGCCTCGGAATACAGAATATTGCTCTTGTACATCTGCATGACCAGTGCTTCGAGCTGATCTCTCACGGCATCTCTCTTTCTTTGAAAAGCCGCCAGTTGCGCTTTTCGCTCTATGCCAGATGAATCCTATGGGCTCGACGCCGCAGGCGGCGCTACTGCATGTGCTGCGCTTGGCGATGCAGCAAGTCGAGTCCCTCATAAAAACGCGCCCGCAACTGCGGCGGTGCCGCCCAAATGGCGGCACGTCCGCCGACCAGGAAATAGGGCGCCAGCTTCGAACCCTCCAGCCACTTCGATGTGGGCGTGAACACTGTCATACTCATCAAGACCACGGCCACGATCAGACAGCCTCGCAACAACCCCAGTGCTCCGCCCAAAACACGATCCACAAACCTCAACCCAGCTTCCTTCATGATCCAGCGGGCGACCCGTCCGGCAATTCCCGCCACGATCATCACTGCCAAGAAAATGATCAGAAAAGCCGCAATTTCACCCAGCCATTCCGGTTTCAGATAGGGTGCAAATCCCTGGGCCAACCGCTGGAAATTCCATGCTGCCAACAAATAACCGAACACCAGACCCGCGAGCCAAAACGCTTCTTGAAAGAAGCCCGCGCTCATCGCGTGGAGAACGGACAGCAGAATCACTACCACCATAATCCAGTCGGCAGCGTTCACCTCATTCTCCACCTGACTGCTGTTTCGTTAAACATCCAGCCCGCGTCCCGTGAGCTGGCGATACGCCTCCAGATATTTTTCGCTGGTCTTGCGGGCCACCTCCGGGGGGAGGGCCGGCGCAGGCGGCTGCTTGTTCCAGCGAATTTGCTCCAGATAATCCCGAACATATTGTTTGTCGTAGGATTCCTGCGCCCGGCCCGGCTGGTACTTGTCGGCGGGCCAGAAGCGGGAGGAGTCGGGAGTCAGCACTTCATCCGCCAGGGTGATGCCCTGCGGCGTAACCCCGAACTCGAACTTGGTGTCGGCGATGAGGATGCCTTTCTGTCGGGCATAGTCTGCCGCCTTGGTATAAATCTTCAGCGTGAGGTCGCGGAGGTTCCGGCTCAACTCCGGTCCGACGATCCGCACCATCTCTTCGAACGAAATATTCTGATCGTGCCCACTGCTGGCTTTGGTGGCGGGAGTGAAGATGGGCTGCGGCAATTCATCGGACTCTTTCAGGCCAGCCGGCAATTCGATTCCGCACACTCGTCCCTCTGCCTTGTACTCTTTCCAGGCTGACCCCGAAATGTAACCCCGAACCACACACTCCACCGGTACCATATCCGCGCGCTTCACCAACATGGAGCGGCCGCGTAGTTGGTCGGCGTACTTGCGCACGTTCGCCGGATATCGTTCCACGTCCGCCGCGACCACGTGGTTTGGCACGAGGTCACGGAGAAAATCGAACCAGAACAACGAGATCTGGGTCAGCACCCTGCCTTTGTGCGGAATGCCAGTCGCCAGCACGTAGTCGAATGCAGAGATGCGATCAGTAGCCACAAAGAGGAGATGCTGATCGTTCACACGGTACACGTCACGAACTTTGCCGCTCGCATACAATTCTAGTTCCAGGAAGTCAGTACGCAGCAGAACGGAGTCGAGAAGTTGGGGGCTCATGTTGAAATTCTACAGGGAGAAAACGTCGCGTATTCTAACCTGTCAGAAATTTTTGTCAACCGTTTAAGTGAGGACTAGAACTCGGGTTGGCATTCACTTGAAAGGAAAAGTGTTGACAGCCACTTTGAAGTCGAGATCGAAACTTCTGGTAGGCATTTCGATTCGGTTTGTGGAAAAGCTGAGGATGACAGAGGATAACTCGCCGCGATTTCTAAGCCCGACGTTTGCCTTGCGCACGAGCGGCGGGTGCCGCTGTAGTATGCGGCAGACGTTCAGAGGCGTTTCGGCCATTTACGCGCCGCGTGAAAGACTCGCAGGATCTCCACCTCTTGTCCCCGAACGCGATAGGGAATGATGTATGGTGTACCGGGAACCACGAGGTCTCTAGTTCCGATAACTCGTCCAGGCCGGCCCATTGCAGGATGCTGTTTGAGTTGCTCAACCGCACGGGCAACGGCCTGCACCACACGGGCGGCTGCCGGGGGACTGTCCCGCGCGATGTATTCTGCCTCGGCATCCAGGTTTGACAATGCTGTCCGCAGCCATCTAATCCGCACGGCGTTTCCACTTCATTGCCGTCTGCCGCACGTCCCCATCGCTTGCGAAGTCACCTTGATCGGCCTCCAACAGGGCTTTCTTGATCTCCTCGATCTGCCAGTCGTTCAGAGCAACATACTCGCGAATGGCTTCCGCCGCGACAAATGAGCGGCTCCGGCTCATTGCCTTGGATAACCGCTCGAGTTGCCTCTTCAGCTTGGGATCGAGACGCAAAGTGAGAACGGACGATTCCGGCATGCAAGCTCCTTGTATACATACTATAGCAGATGTACTCGGCTGGAATACAGGGCGATATGGGGGTTCGCTAGCGCCTACGCCGTCGCCCCGAAGCGCACCGAAACCAGTTTGGAAACGCCGGGCTCCTGCATGGTGACGCCATAGAGCACGGGTGCGATGCTCATGGTTTTCTTGCTATGCGTGATGAGCACGAACTGGGTCCGGATGCTCATTTCCTTCACCAGTTCGGTGAAGCGGCCGATATTGGCTTCGTCGAGCGGCGCGTCCACTTCGTCGAGAATGCAGAACGGGCTGGGCTGATACTGGAAGATTCCGACCAGCAGCGCGAGCGCCGTCAACGCCTTCTCTCCGCCCGAGAGCAGCAGCACGTTCTGCAGCTTCTTGCCGGGAGGCGAGGCCACCACGTCAATGCCGCTCTCCGCGCTGTTCTCTTCGTCGGTCAAACGCATGAACGCATGCCCGCCACCGAACAGCTTGCGGAAAGTTGCCTGAAAATTCTCGTTGATTTTGTGGAAGGCCTCTTCAAACTTCTGCCGCGAGAAAATATCGATTTCCTTGATCGTTGCCTGCGTGTTCTCGATCGAATCCAACAGGTCTTTTCGTTGCGTGTCGAGGAAAGCGTGGCGTGCGGCAGTTTCTTTGTATTCCTCGAGCGCCATCATATTGACCGGGCCCATCGCCTCGAGCCGGGAGCGCATTTCACGATAGGCTTGATCCTCGGCCGCCAGTTGCTCTCCGCTGACTAGGGAAATCGTAGCGTCAGCGGCCAATTCGTGCCGCTGGATGCCCAGTTCATGCAGGCAGGTTTCGGCCATATATTGTGCGTCAGACTGTAACTTTGCCGCCGCAGCGGAAACCTCGCCCCGCCGATCGCGGGCCTGGTCCAGCAACTGGCGCGCGTGGTGCAAGGCTTCATCAATCTCCGCGATGCGGGCCCGTACTTGATCCGATTCAAACTGCAGTAATCCATCCCGCGCTTCGGTCGCGTTGCGTTCGGCTTCCAGATCCTCCAGTTGCGTGGCAATCTGCTGGTTCTCGCTTTGGCGCTGCTGCTGCTCCGCTGTGGACGACTCGATCTGGGCCTGCAGAGATTGCATTCGCTGGTTCATATCGCCGACGAGGGATTCCATCCGCTCCAGCACCGCAGCCGCCGAGCGATGCCTTTCTTCCATAGTAGCCACACTCGCCAGATGCTGGGAAGCATCCTGGCTGGCTGAGTCGCGTCTCTCGCGCAAGCTTGCAAGTTCCTGATTTGTACTCGAGGCCAAGCGTTCCAGTTCTTCACGGCGTTGTTGCAACACCGTCAATTCCGATTGCCGCGAACCGATCAATACTTGTAGCTCAGCGCGCTCGGCGGCCAACCGCTGCAATTCCTGCTGGCAGGTTTTCCGCCGCTCGTCCACTCGGGCCATCTCGCCATCGACTTGTTGCAACAGATGACTCGAAGTCATGCTTTGCTTTTCGGCTTCGCGCTGTTCCCCCTCCAGCCGGTCGAGTAGGGAAGTAAGATCTTTAATCTCGCGTCCCAGCGTCAGCACCCGCAGTTCCTCGGTGCGCAGGGAGGATTCCAGTTCGCCCAGCAGCCGCAACACATCCCGTAGCTCACGCTTCATGGAAAGCGGGCCTTCGGCGCGCTGCTTGCCCCCGGTGACGGTTACGTTGTGGAAGCACTCGCCGGATTGCGAAAGGAAAAATGCGTGCGGATTCTCCAGCGCGAGCGCGCGCGCGAACCCAGCCTCGGGAACAATGTACCCGTCACGCAGCTTGGGCAGAATCACTTCCAGTGACCTGCCGAAGCCGTTGAGCACCCGGATTGCATGCTTCAGTGGAACCAGGGAATGGCCGGGGCTTTCGTCGCGGGACGCCTCGTCGACGCCGAAAGAGAACTTGGCCTGCGAATCATCAGGATGAACCAGGAATGTGGCGCGTCCATCCACATCGGTGCGCAGCAGGCGCAGTCCTTCCTCAGCCGCATCCCACGACTTCACCACTACGTAATTCAACTCGTCGCGCAGAAAATCTTCCACCACATTTTCGTAACGCGGCTCGACTTCGAGGAAATCGGCCAGGACGCCAACCGGGGCCAGCCCGCCGTTCATCACTCCCGACTGGAACAGTCGCCGTACCGACTCAGTCGAATAGCCATGTTCGGCAATCACCGCTTCCAGCGAACCTTTCTTTCCGATCCCCGACGCATACTCGGCGCGCAGCCTGTCGAGGCGGTTCTTGCGTTCTGTTTCCTCGCGGCGCTTGGACTCGAGCGACTGGCGCGCTCGAGCGATTTCTTCTCCCAAAGCTGCCACCCGCTGAGAGACGGTCTCGAATTCCAGCGCCAGTTGGCCACGACGCCCTCCGAAAGCCTCCGCTTGCGAGTTTGCGGCCGCTATTTCGGCTTGCAGACGCTGGGCTTCGCGATCCACACCAGCCAGTCGTTCTTCGGATTGGGTCAGCTGATTCCGCAGGTTGGAGGCAGACGCTACTACTTCCATAATCGCGATGCGGGATGCCTCCTGTTGCTGCTCCAATGCGGCCACGGCATTCACTGCCGCGGCGGCTTGCTGCTGGCATTCCGCCAGTTCCTGCTGCGCAGCAGCCAAGTCGGCGGCCGCCGACTCCAGTACTTGGCGATTCGAATCTCGCTCGGCTTCAAGCGTGGTCAAGCGATGCCGCGCTTGGGCGAGTTCGGATTCTGAGGACGCAGAACGTGTCACCAGCTCCGCGCAGCGTTCCTGATTATGCCGGTGCCGAGCATGCGCCCGGTCCACTTCCAGCTTGATCTGATTCAGACGCTCGCGGTTTTCCCGGATCTCGGTCTCAATGCCATAGCCGCGCTGCGTGCGTTCCGCCTGCTCCGTTTCAAATTGCTTAACGGTTTCGCTCTGCTGGCGCATCTCCTCGGAGAGGGAGTTGATTTGCGCATCGAGTTCTGCGTCGTCCCGGTCCAGTTGCGCAAACTTGTTGGCCAGCACCAGACGCAGCTTGGCCCGCATCTCTTCTCGCAGCCTGGCGTAGCGCTCCGCCTTAGAGGCCTGCCGCTTCAGCGAATTCATCTGCCGCGTGACTTCGTCGAAAATATCGTTTACGCGCGCCAGATTCTGCTTGGCGTCTTCCAATCGGGCCTCGGCGAGCCGCTTCTTGGTCTTGAACTTAGTGATGCCGGCGGCCTCTTCGATGATCGCCCGGCGATCCGTCGGACGACTGCTCAGAATCTGGCCAATACGTCCCTGCTCGATGAGCGCGTAGGTCTCCGGGCCAAGCCCCGTCCCCATGAACAATTCCTGGATGTCGCGCAGGCGGCAGAGCTTGCCGTTCAGCAAGTATTCGCTGTCTCCGGAACGGAAAAGCCGACGGGTCACTACGATCTCCCCCGCCCGAAACTGCTGCTGAAATTTCCGCCGCCGGATCTTGAGAACAACCTGGGGAGGGCCGCTCGCACCCGCCGTCGGAATAGCTGCCTGCTGCGGAGGATTCGGGTTCACAAACACGGCAAACCTCGGCTCGTCGTCCGGGTCGACCTCAGATAGGGCTGTACTCGCCGGGTGACGTGAAGCTATCTCGTCGATCCTTCCAGGCTGTGCTTCCTCGGTCAGCCGTTCGACTTCTTCCGCGGCCTTGCTCCGCACTTCCGCTTCGTCCCAATTCTCGGCGCCATCGGGCATCTCGTCCTGAATCTCGATCTCGGTGGCATTGTTCGCATCCGGGCCGCCGTAAACCTCCGGATCAATCAGCGTGAGCGCCACCTCCGCCATGCCCGTAGGCTTGCGGTCGCGCGTTCCGGCGAAGATGACGTCCTCCATGCGCGAGCCGCGCAGGGTCTTGGCCGATTGCTCGCCCAATACCCAGGAGATGGCGTCCGCGATGTTCGACTTTCCGCAGCCATTGGGGCCGATGATCGCCGCAATCCCCTCGCCGTGAAACTTCAGTTCCGTGCGATCACAAAAAGACTTGAAGCCGAGCACGTGCAGCTTTTTCAGTTTGAGCAATGTGTACTCCTTGGTGACCACTGCTTCTTCGAACCTCTGCAGCGTTCGACCCTTTAAACTTGTCATTCCGAGCCCTTCGCAGCCGCGCGGGCGCGGCAAGAAGGTGTCGAGGAATCTGCAGTTCTTACAAGCCCCATCCGACGCTTTGTCGATTTGCCATCCGAGTTGTTAGAGGTGAGCCTCCGCTGTCCGGTTTACTAATCAGATTCCTCTCGTGCCTCGCTTTTAGCGAACCGCCCCCGGCTGGTCGGGGCACCGGCACAGATTGCAGCTACTGTAACGGCGAAATTGCGCCGGGGTCAAGCAAGAAAACACTATATATGGTATGCCCTTGTGCATAACCCCGTCATTTTGCACACACAATGCAGCAGACGGTCGTCAAAAGGCGGGGATACGAAGAAGGCAGGGAGAACCGCGAGAGCACAACCACGATAGCCGAGGAAACATCTCGAAGCAACGGTTATTCCGAAGGCGTCAACTCGAGAGGCCGGGCAGGGAAGAGTGAAATCCGATCCAATCAGTCGACCAGTTGGCTCGCGGCAGCGCTCGCTAAAACGCAAAGTTCCTTGAAGACGCGGGCGTTGAAGGGAGTCCTGGTGCCTGCCCGGCGCAAGACGCTCTTGAGGCTTTTTCTGAGGATCCGGTAGATTGTGGCCATCTGCGGCGCGGTCGGCTGGCGGCTGCTTCGGACGAACGCATTGCACATCTCGCGGAACACACCGCGGATCGTGCCATCGTGAATATAGACATCCGTTCCGCTCAAGTCGCTCAGCGATTTCTGGAGGCGGTAGGGCACTGCCTCGCAAACAATCCAGTTGTGCCTATGCTCGCCGATTTTTTCCGGTAGCCCCACGGCCAATCCGAGTTCGAAGGGCATGTTGAACCTGGGAGTCCTGGGCGCAGTGTTGTCCAATTGCACCCGGGATAGATCGTGAATGGAATACTGACATTCCCGGATCAAATCCAGAATGCGATCCAGCCGCCTGCGGCTGAAGGGAATCTCCAACGTGGCGCGAGGAATGAATCCGAATGCGCTGATGGCAGCAATGTAAGCCAGAAACAGTTTCTCGAACTGATGGTCGTAGGGGATGTTAAGGAATACTGATTCGGTCCTAGCGGGTTTGTTTGGCGTTTCTGGTTTTCCTCGTTCCAGCGGTGTGTGCTCGACTTTTCCTGCCAGCGGGTAACGGATTCCGCTCCGTGCGGTGTGTGCTCATGCCACTGCGTTGGGTAGCAGTCAGGTTCCTGGCTGTGTTTATCAAGGCATCGGTCCGAGCGGCAGAGACACCGAGAGACCTTGCTGTGTCGCGCGCTGTCGCAAAGCGGCCGTGAACCTTGATCGACATTAGACAGATTATAACCGAGTCCGGTCCTCATCGTTTATCAATCACGGCGCTTACCATTCGCGGAAACGAATCCGGCGCAGATGGGTCGTAGGGCTCGCTGCAGAGCGCCATGACAAACAGGTCCACCCCACCATCGTTCACAATCGCATGCGATGCCAGGGGAGCGACTTTGACCATCACCGCTCCCGATCCTGTGATCGTATGGCGTTGCGCAGGTGTGGACGGACCCGTGTCCCAGCACAGCGACCACCGGTCCTTGTACACGACAATCAGAATCTCGCGTTTCTTGGCATGGTAGTGGTTGCCGCGCACCTGACCCGGCTTGATCGTCATCACATGGCAATCAACGGCGCGGCCAAGGAATTTCAGCCATTCACTTCCCAGGGGAAAGCTGCTTCCGCGGTGATCGCCGGTGTCGGAGAGCTGAATTACTTCGACCGCGCTCATAGCTGCCTCAGGAGTTCGTCTACGGAAAGTTCTACATCCCGCAGGATCGACCGCAGAAGGCCGGGGCCGATGGTTTCACCTGAGTGCACTGGCACAGTCGTGACCCTGCCATCTTCATGTCGTAAGAAAACGTGGCTGCCGCGGGTTCGGACAATCTGAAAAGCGCTTCGTTCGAGGGCTCGAACAATTTCCTTTCCCTTGAGCCGGGGAAGGCGGGTCATACGGAAATCTGCTGGATGCCGACAAGCTCCAACGGTGCGGCCTCACCATGATTATCTTCAAGGCACAACTCCACAGCCTCGCGCACGCGCTTCATTAAAGTATCGAGGTTCTTGGCCTGAGTGTGGCAGCCTCGCAGAGTGGGGACGGTGGCAACGTAATACCCCTCCTCGTCGCGCTCGATAAGTACCGTAAACTTCTGCGGTCGCTTCACGAGCCGATTCTAGCATGGAAAGGAACGATGCCAGGACAGGCGAGGGCCTGTCCTGAGCGAAGTCGAAGGGGCGGCTGTCCCCAAGTGGCCAGTTCCGCCTACGCGCCGCCCAGCTTCTCGAAGAACAGGCAGATCGATTCAATCCCGCGGTAGAAGTTCGGAATGTGAAACTTCTCGTTGGGAGCGTGCAGATTGTCGTCGGGCAAACCGAAGCCCATCATCACGCTGGGAATCTTCAGCACGTCCTGGAAGTCGGTCACAATCGGAATCGAGCCGCCGGAGCGGATAAACACGGTGTCTTTCTTGAAGACGTCGTGCATCGCCTCGGTGGATGCCTTGACGTACTTGTTATCCGTGCCCACAACGCACGCCGGGCCCTTGCTCCAGACTTTGATCTTAGTTTCAATGCCTTTGGGCGTCAGCTTCTTCACAAAGTTGGTGTAGCGCTTCAAAATATCGTCCGGATCCTGGTTCGGAACCAGCCGCATGGAAACCTTCGCGGCCGCCTTCGCCGGAATCACCGTCTTTGCGCCGGGAGCCGTGAAGCCGCCGGGCATGCCGTGAACTTCGAGCGTCGGTCGCGCCCAGGTGCGGTAAAGCACCGAGTATCCAGGTTCACCAGTCAGAACCTTGGAGCCGACTTCGGTCTTGCGATAGTGTTCTTCGTTGAAGGGCAACCGCTTCCACGCCTTCAACTCGGCTGCGGTCGGAGCCTTCACGTTCTTGTAGAATCCCGGAATCAGAACTTTTCCCTTCGCATCCTTGAGCTTGCTGATGATTTCGATCAACGCAAAAAAGGGATTGGGGGCCGCGCCGCCGTACATGCCGGAATGCAGATCGGTCTTCGCCCCAAACGCTTCGATTTCGGTGTAGACCAGCCCGCGCAGTCCAACACACAACGTCGGAAGATCGGGCGCGAACAATTCCGTATCGCAAACCAGCGCGAAGTCGGCCTTCAGCTTGGCCTTCTGCTTGCGCACGTAATCGGCGATGGATTCGCCGCCCACTTCTTCTTCACCCTCGATGATGAACTTCACATTGAGCGGCAGTTTGCCGTCGTGGCCCTTCATCAGAGCTTCGATGGCCTTGATCTCCATCCAGAGCTGACCCTTGTCATCCACTGCGCCGCGGGCATAGATGTTGTTGTTGCGCTCGGTGGGTTCGAACGGCGGGCTGATCCACTCATCCAGCGGGTCCGGCGGCTGCACATCGTAATGTGCGTAACAGAGCACGGTGGGCTTGCCGGAAGCATGCAGCCAGTCGGCGTAAATGAGCGGATGGCCCTTGGTGGGAATGACTTCCACATTCTCCATGCCAATGCGACGGAGCTCGTTGGCCACGACGTCGGCGGCCTTCTGCACGTCGGGCTTGTGTTCTTCCAGGGTGCTGACACTGGGGATACGAAGCAAATCTTTGAGTTCGTTTAAAAAACGCTGCTGATTGGAACGAGCATAAGCCACTGCCGGGGAAGCCATAGTGTGTCCTCTTTCTCCGCACGGGAACGCGGAAAAGCTGCCTCTTATTGACCTATGAAACTCCTCAGTATACCCGAATACCCGGTTCCAGTTCTCGGCTGTCGTCAACTCCGTAGTGGTGCAGTCTGATTTGTCATCCCGAGCCAGCGTTCTTTGCGCAACGAGGGATCTGGGCGAGCCGCGCGAACTGTCGCGCCCTGCGCGACAGAATGATCGCGCGTTTGGCTCGCTTCCTTATCAAGACTGCACCACCACGGTCAACTCTGAAATCTATCGGGAGAGAACGCTGAAAGGTCGTGCTCCGGCTTCGCACCTGTGATGACTTGAGCCATCACGTGCGCGGTCACGGGCGCCAATAAGATGCCATCGCGAAAATGTCCGGTGGCCACGAAATAGCCGGGCGTGCTGGCGGCTCCAAGGATTGGCAAATCGTCCGGCGTTCCCGGCCGCAGCCCGGCCCAGGCCTCCAAGACTCGCGCCTGTTCCAGCGCCGGGATCATGCGAATCGCCGCCCGATGCAGGCGCTGAATCGTGTCCGCTTCGGTGCGCTTGTCGTATCCCGCTTCTTCCACTGTGGCGCCGATGAGGATGCGCCCATCGCTGCGGGGTACCAGGTACACTTCGGGTGCGCGGATCACGTGCCGCAGCACATCGTGTCGAGCACCCACCACGGCCAGCATCTGTCCCTTCACCGGGCGGGCAGGGAAGGGATGTGGAGAAATCTGCCCGGCCCACGCACCCGCACAGTTCACCACTGCGGGGGCGGAGTACTGGGTTCTGTCTGTGCTGATCCCTCTGACTCGCCCCCCGGACAGAAGCACACCGTTTACCGTCGTACCGGAGGAAATATCCACGCCGCGGTGTTTCGCCGCTTTTAACGCCGCCGCAACCAGAGCGCGCGGATCGACGCTGCGCTCCTTCAAATAGATCGCTGGGCGTGTCAGGTCGGCGAGCGCTGGCTCGAGCTCAGCCAGAGGCGCCGGAAGCAGCCTCTCGACATTGAATCCCGGTGAATCGTGGACGTGCTCGGGCGGAGGAAATACCAGCGTGCCCTCGTCGCGCAGGTCAACATGCATTCCGGACTCATCCTGCAACTCATGCACGAATTCGGGATACATGCGCGCGCTTGCCGTCGCCAGCGGCTGCAAGGCGGCCGGAGTCTCCGCCGCGCAGTCGACCAACATGCCGGCAGCGGCGTGGGAAGCTTCGCGGCCGGGCTCTCCCCGCTCCACCAACAGAACTTGGACGCCTCGCTTGCGCAGCGCGATCGACAGCGACAGTCCAATAATTCCGCCGCCGATGATGATGACGTCCCAGGTCTTCACACGGGTATTGTAAGAGATGGCATCAGGAAGGGACGCGGGATGAGCCGACGCCGAGCGCCTAGGAGGCTGAACCTGTCGAAGTTATCCCGAGCGCCGCGAGGGATCTGGAGCGCGAGCTTGGCGGACCCGGAGAGACTTGAACTTGAGCCGCTTTGCGGGCGTGAGCGAAGCGGGAGCCCGCAGGCGAAATCCCGAGCGCAGCCGAGGGATCTGGAATGCCCTGGCGGACCCGGAGAGACTTGAACTTGAGCCGTTTTGCGGGCGTGAGCGAAGCGGGAGACCGCAGGCGAAATCCCGAGCGCAGCCGAGGGATCTGAAATGCCCTGGCGGACCCGGAGAGACTTGAACTCCCAACCTCTGCGTTCGAAGCGCATTGCTCTATCCAGTTGAGCTACGGGTCCGCGCTCCAAAAGCAGATTAAGCGTAACAGGTTTTGGAGGTCAGGAGCCAGTTGACTGCGAGACGGGTAGTGGTGCAGTTTGAGAACGAAGCGAGCCAAACGCGCGGCTATTGCGTCGCAAAGTACGCGACACCTCGCGCGGCTCGCGCAGATTCCCTCGGCTTCGCTCGGGACAGGCTCTTCGCTACGCGAAGAGTCGGCGGGATTGTCTGTCCGGAAGCAAAACGATCTCATCTAAGACACCTGTAGTAGATAGTGTCCGAGTATTTTTTTCTTGACACGAAAGAGCGCCTACAGCACTATTAACACGATTTAATAAAGGCTTCGCGCGCGAGTGGTCCGCATCGAAAGCTGGGTGCATGCGCCGTCCACGTGGAGCGATTGTGGGGTGGCAAACTGGCTTGCACCGGCCAGTGTGGGGCGATGCGCTGGGCTTCGGGGGTGAGGTCTAGCTCTCTTTTCATGTGCGCTTCGGGTAGGAGTTAAGGATGAAATCCCGTCTCCTGTGGTTGTGGGTTTCCGCGTTCGCATTCTGCCTTCCCTATGGACTGTACGGGCAGGATACCGCTTCGATCACTGGCACCGTCGCCGACCCCACGGGCGCAGCGATACCCGGCGCCCAAGTGACCCTCGCCAATCCGGATCTTGGCATCAACCGCGCCACAACGAGCAACGCGGCTGGAGATTATCTTTTCGCCGCCTTGCCCATCGGCTCCTATAACCTGACGGTTACCGCCTCAGGCTTCAAGAAATTCGAAGCGGCGGGCATCATCCTGCGCGTAGCCCAGAAGGCTCGCGTCGATGTCGCCATGCAAGTGGGAGCGACCAAGGAAGAAATAACCGTAGAGGGCACAAGTGTCGCCCAGGTGGAAACCCAGTCTTCTGATCTTGGAGGGACAGTAACCGGAAAGGAAATCACTCAGCTTGAACTGAATGGCCGCAACTTTACCCAGCTCATCACGCTTGTGCCCGGCGTCACCAATCAATCGGGGCAGGATGAAGCGGGCGTAGGCGTCTCGGGCAATGTCTCATTCAGTGTTAACGGAGGCCGGACCGAATACAACAACTGGGAACTGGATGGCGGCGACGCCTTGGACAACGGCAGCAACACGACTCTAAACGTCTATCCAAGCGTTGACGCCATTGCCGAATTCAAAGTTCTCACATCCAACTATGGCGCTCAGTATGGCCGCAACGGTTCCGGAACCGTCGAGGTGGAAACCAAGTCCGGTACCAGCAGTTTTCACGGTGATTTATATGAGTTCGTGCGCAACGACATGTTTAACGCCACGCCTCAGTTTCAGACGAGCGTCCCTCCCTACAAAAAGAACGACTTCGGTTTCACCATCGGTGGTCCCGTGTATATTCCAGGCCACTACAACACTGACAAGCAGAAAACGTTCTTTTTCTGGTCGGAGGAGTGGAGGCGCGACCGCGTTCCCGCGACTGGGTTCTTCAGCACCACCGCTGTGCCGTCGCTGGCGGAACGTGTAGGCAACTTCAGCGATGTGTGCCCTGCGGCTGGGACGCCGTACAGTACAGCGACTGCCGCGGCGTACCCCAATTGCCCGGCCCAAGGGTTGAGCACGACAAGCCCGGCTTACTTTCCCAACAACCAAGTACCGATTTCCAACGGTCCCACGGTCGCCGGTCTTGAGGGCCTGATTCCCACGCCGAACATCGGCTCCAACCAATGGTTCGCAACCCCCACTCTCCCGACCAATTGGCGGGAGGAGCTCTTTCGCATTGACCACAATTTCAGCGACAAAATCCGCGGCACGTTCCGGTACATACACGATTCCTGGTTCCAGGATTATCCCGTGCCTCTGTGGACCAATGGAACCAGCTTCCCCACGGTCCAAACGAACTTTAACGGTCCGGGCGTCAGCATGGTTGCCCGCCTGACCGCGAATGCATCGCCGACATTGTTGAATGAGTTCGTTGCCAGCTACACGACCGATCACATCAGTACCAGCTTGATTGGCCCCTGGCAACGCCCTTCTGGCTTCTTACCGATCGGTATTTTTGATAACGGCTTCGGTGGCAAGGTCACCGGGATCAGCTTGGCCGGCGGCCAATATAGCTTCGCTGAAGATCCGGGCTATGTGCCCAACGGTCCCTTAAACTCCAATCCCACCTATACCTACCGGGACAATGTAACCAAGATTATCGGCAAGCATAACTTGCAGTTCGGGGGCTACTTTGTGGCTGCCCAGAAGAACGAACTGCCACAACCCTCGATCGGAGTCAACGGCCAATTGACCTTTAGCACGGGTTCGGCGGTCACGACCGGAAATGCTTTCGCCGATTTGCTGCTGGGGTATGTGGACAACTTCCAGCAAGAGAAGTCGGCCATCAAGACCTACAACCGATACAAGATCTTCGAACCCTATTTCCAGGACGACTGGCACGCCACCAGTCGCCTCACACTCAATTTGGGCCTGCGCGTCAGTCTGTTTGGCACCTACCGTGAGATTCATCACAGCGCCTGGAATTTTGATCCTCGATTCTACGTTCCCGGAGCCAGTGGAGTCGACGCCAGCGGAAATGTGATAGGTAACCCCTACAACGGTTGGGTGCAATGCGGTGTGACGGCGGGTGTGCCTGCCGGTTGCATGGCAGGTCACTTGTTCAACCCTGCGCCCCGTATCGGCTTTGCCTGGGACCCCAAAGGAGACGGCAAGTGGGCACTGCGAGGCGGATACGGCGTTTTCTTTGAACACACCAATCAAGGCGAAGCCAATGCCGGCACATTGGAGCAATACAACCCGCTCTCGCAAACTGCAACCGTTTTCAATATCGCGGGTTACCAGAACATCGTGCCGCAGGGTACTAGTTCCGGCCCCTTAAGCTTTGTTTCCATCCCCAGTAGAGCCATCTGGCCCTATGTTCAGCAGTGGCACCTGGACGTGCAGCATGATATTGCAAAAAACACAGTTGCCACGATTTCCTACGTTGGGAGCAAAGGTACGCACCTGACGCGCTCCTATGAATACAACCAAATACACGCTGTTCCGGCATCCCTGAATCCCTACCTGCCTGGCCAGGCAATTAGCGCTGCCGATTGCAGTTCGGTCTCTCTAGACCCCGTTACCTCCATTGCGACCGCGACCGTAAACAACCATACGATCACAGGAAGCTGGGCCAATAACCTTGCAGTCGCTTGCGGTGCCGATCCCGATCCGTACCGCCCATTTCTTGGGATCGGAGGCATCACTCGCAAGGACGATACCGGATCCTCGATCTACCATGCGCTGGAAGCTTCTTTGCGCCACAATATCGGCGGCTTGCAATTGACTGCTGCTTACACCTACAGCCATTCGATCGACGATTCCTCGGACTGGAACGATGGGACCTTCTTAAACTCCTACGACCTGAACTCATACCGGGCAAGCTCCAACTTCGACCAACGGCACAACATCGACCTTGGATACGTGTACGACTTGCCATTCTTCAAGGGCAAGGGCCTCGCCAACCGGGTGTTGGGGGGATGGGAGTGGTCCGGCATTACTCTAATCCAGAGCGGGAGTCCTTTCAGCGTATACAACGGCGGCGTCGGTTCTATTCCAGCCGACAATGCGGGCGTGGGCAATACCCTCGCCACCGGCACTTCTTTCCCTGATCTCGTGGGCAATCCACAGTCGGGAATCCCGAACATCAGCCAACCCGGTTTTGGCCCTCTCCTCTACAATCCCTCAGCGTTCGTGGCCCCAACCGGTCTGACCTTCGGAAACTCCGGAAGAAACATTCTCAACAATCCGTGGCGTACGAACTTCGACATGGCCTTGCTGAAACACATTGCTGTGACCGAGAGCAAGTATTTTGAATTCAGGGCTGAAGCCTTCAACATCTTTAACCACACCGAATGGTCATGGCTGGGGGGCGACGCGGGTTCCGCCTCCGACAACGCCAACAGTTCGGGCATCACGGGTGCGAATTCGATCGGTTGCTATGGTGGATCTAACAATTCGGCCGGAGACCTGTCTTGCACCACCACCACGGGCTTTCTGCGTCCAGGGTCCGCCCACAACGCGCGCATTCTGCAACTGGCGCTGAAGTTTTTTTTCTAGTCCGAGAGGATTTTCGGCCGGGGATAGGAAACTCTCCGGGACGATGGAGGGAATTTTGATGCGGCCGGGCACTTCTAGAGCTTGTTGAGGAAATCCATGATCTCCGGCTGGCTCCAATCCACTGGGCCAATGAACTTGCGGCGCACGATCCCGTTGCGATCGATGATGTAGGTCTCGGGAAACTTGAAGGTACCGTAAAGATTGTTGCTCTTCTGATCGGCATCGCGCACCGTCAGGAAATCGATGTTGTAGTCCTTCAAGAACTTGCGGTAGGAATCGCCATCGACGTCCAAACTCACGCCGAGAAGTACCACGCCCTTATCTTTTAGGCGATGCTGCATCTGGACCAGTGAGGGCATCTCTTCCACGCACGGCGGACACCATGTTGCCCAGAAATTCAAGACCACGATTTTTCCGCGAAAGTCGCTGAGCGTGACTTTGCGATCGGCATCCTGCACGGTGAAGTCGGGAGCGGCGGTGCCAATCCGGGGTGGCCGTGAGCCGCGGTAACAGCCGCACAGAAGAAGAGTAAAGATGCCGAGGACAACTGAGGCGCGTCGCACAAAGCTATAATACATAATTCGCCCTGTGGTGAGATCGAATTCGGTATCGAAGCGGCCAGCCGTGTCGGTCATTGTGCCGGCACGGAATGAAGAAGCTTGCCTGGAAGACTGCCTACGCTCGCTCGTGTCGCAAACTGGTGTGGACTTCGAAATCATCGTCGTGGACGACGCGTCCACCGACCGTACACACGAGATCGCACAGTCCTTTCCGCGTGTCCGCGTGATCCAGGCCGGATCGCTGCCACCGGGCTGGAGCGGCAAGAACAATGCTCTCGTGGCGGGTGCAAAAGAGGCGCGCGGGGATTGGCTGCTCTTCACGGACGCCGATACGGTTCATCATCCGGGTTCGCTGGCCCGCAGCCTGGCGGAAGCGCAGCGGCGTGGTGCGGCGTTACTGTCATATTCTCCCGAGCAAGAAGTCCACGGGTTTTGGGAGAAAGCGGTGATGCCCGTGATCTTCGCCGAACTGGCGTTGACCTACCGGCCGAGCGACGTGAGCAACCCGGCGTCGCCCGCTGCCGCCGCCAATGGCCAGTATTTGCTGATCTCACGCGAAGCCTATGACGCGGTGGGTGGGCATGTGGCCATGGCCACCAGTCTGCTTGAGGATGTTGCCTTGGCTCGGGCAGTGAAAGTCTCCGGCCGCAAGATCTTCTTTCGCTTCGGCGGTGACGCCGTCCGCACCCGCATGTACCGCAGCTTTGCTCAGCTCAGGGAAGGCTGGACCAAGAATCTGGTGCTGCTGTTTCCGTCGCCGCTGCGATTGGCGGTTCTGCGGCTCACGGAATTTGTGCTGATTGTGGGCAGTGCAGCGAGCGCGATCGGGCTCGGCGCGAAAAGTCGGACCGAGCCGGCGATTGTAGCGGCCATTCTGTGCGCGGTTCTCTATGGACTCTTCTTGAATCGAATTCGCAAAGCACATTTTTCCTGGGACGCCAGTGCGTTGGCGCTCGCCGGATTGTCGCTGTTCTCCTATCTGCTGGTGCGCTCTGTTATCGCTTACAGGAAGCGGAACATTTCGTGGAAGGGCAGGAACTATTCCGGCGATCACGATTTTGACTCGGCAACGACCCGCGCACTGCCGGCGGGACGCCCGCGCGACAAGCGGCGAGACGTTGGCGCTCCTTCAACGCAAGGTCGAACATGGTCTATCTAACCCGCAGAGCTGAATTCTCCGCTTCGCACTACTACCACAATCCGGAATTCACCGCGGAGGAAAACCAGCGCATCTTCGGAAAATGCAATAATCCCAACGGCCACGGGCACAACTACACGCTCGAAGTCACAGTGAAAGGCGAAGTCGATCCGCGCTCCGGCTTCGTCGTTGATCTCAAGCAGTTAAAGGAGGTCTTGAACCGCGAGGTGCTGGACGCCATGGATCATCGCTTTCTGAACAAAGAAGTGCCCGAATTCTCCAGCCGCATCCCGACCACCGAGAATTTGGCGATCGCCATCTGGCAGCGCCTGGCAACCAAGTTGACAAGGGCGCACCTACACCGAGTACGTGTGTACGAAACACCTGATTTGTTTGTCGATTTCTACGGTGAAGCATGAAAGCCTACCTGACGCGGCGTTATCTGTTTTCGGCTTCGCATCGCCTGCACAGCGATGCCATGTCGGACGCGGAGAATGCTTCGACCTACGGCAAATGCAACAATCCCTACGGACACGGCCACAACTACGGGCTCGAGGTCACGGTCAGCGGCCCGGTGAATGAAAGCACTGGCATGGTTTGTAATCTGGTGGATCTGGATAATTTTGTGCGGCGCGAGATCCTCGAACGCTTTGACCACCAGAATCTGAACACATTGGCGGAATTTGCCGGCACGGTACCGACTACCGAGAACTTGTGCATGGCAGTCTACGATATTTTGCAGCGCGGGTTCCGCTCCGCACATCTGGAAAAGGTGCGGTTCGAAGAGACGATGATGAACTCGTTTGAATACGCGGGGGCACAAGACAGGATTTGGTAATTGTGTAATCGGGTAATTTTGTAATTTCAACGCCGGTGCCGGCCATCGCAGTTGAATTGCACAATTACCGGATTACCAAATTACAAAATCGGGATGATTATGAAATCTTCTGTTGATACTCCGACACTGACCAGCGCCACCTTCGAAGACCTGGTCCGCGAGATGATCGTCCGCCTGGGCGAGGATCCTACGCGCGAGGGTCTGGTGCGCACCCCGGATCGCGTGCATCGCACCTACGAACATCTGATGAAGGGTTACAAGGAAGACCCTGAGGCGATGCTGAAGGACGCCCTATTCACCGTGACCTACGACGAGATGGTGATCGTCAAAGACGTCGAAATGTTCAGCCTGTGCGAACATCACATGCTGCCGTTTTTTGGCAAAGTGCACGTCGCCTATATCCCCAATGGCAAGGTGATTGGTCTGAGCAAAATTCCGCGGCTGATTGAAATCTTCTCCCGCCGTCTGCAAATCCAGGAACGGCTCACGACCCAGATTGCCGAGACCATACAGAAGGCCATTGAACCGCAGGGCGTAGGGGTCGTGGTCGAGGCGCGCCACCTGTGCATGATGATGCGCGGGGTGGAAAAACAACATTCCGCCGCGGTCACTTCGTCCATGTTGGGCTGCTTCCGCGACGAGCAGGAAACCAGGACGGAATTTCTGTCCCTGATCCGCAACCGGGCGAACGGAGTGTAAGGAGTTCTGACGCGCGTCATCCGAAAGAGACCCGCAAGCACCACGTAGGGACAGCCGCCCCTTCGACTTCGCCGCGCCAGCTTTCCCGCCGCGCGAAGCTCGGGACCATCACTGCTACGGTTGAAAACTCGCGGTCCAGCCTGCGTGGCAAAGTCGCGCTCATCACCGGAGGAAACCGAGGCATTGGGCTAGCCATTGGTCGAGCGCTCGCCGCCGAAGGCTGTGATCTGGTCATCACCGGGCGCAATCGATCAGGATTGAATAAAACCAGCAGGGAACTGGGGCGCAAGGTTCGGGTACTGCCGTTTGTCTGCGATGTCCGCGATCCACATGCCGTTGCAGCGCTCTTCGCCGCCGTGGAAGACCAATTTCACCGGCTGGATATTCTCATCAACAACGCCGGCGTTGCTCATGCGAATATGACAGTGGGACAGCTGCCGGTCGACGTGTGGAAGGACGTTATTGATACCAATCTTACCGGGATGTTTCGTGTCACGCGCGCAGCCTTGCCCCTGATGAAGCGCGGCGGCGCCATCCTCAGCAATCTTTCCATTGCGGCTCGGAAGGCGTTCCCCGGTTCTTCGGCCTACACCTCTTCCAAGCACGGCGCACTGGGTTTCACGGATGCATTGCGGGAGGAGTTGAGACCGCAGGGTATTCGGGTGATCGCATTTCTACCCGGCGCAACCGACACCGCGATCTGGAACACGCTCTGGCCGGAGGCGCCCCGCAAGAAGATGATGCACCCCCAAACTGTGGCGGAGGCGGTGGTGAAAGCTCTCACCATGCCGACCGAGAGCACGGTGGAAGAGTTGACCATTCTCCCGAGTGCCGGAACACTGTGAGCTACGTTGATGCAGGAAAATGGTTGCAGGATCTACTTTGGTGTAGCCGATGAGCAACTTTTAGATTCTCGACGGCAAGCTGTCTTTCTTGCGCGTCTTTTATCGGCTAACCACACAAGCATTTCGGGAGATCAAGAGGAAAATTGATGCTGGTGAGGAGCCCTATGTTGCTCGCGGAGATCCTGAAGACTATGATGAGCCTCCGTTTCTGACCGAGTGGCAAGAAGCTGACGAGGGCCTAAGGCTACAAGGACAGGTCTGCCTCACGCTGTCGCAACGGTCGTTTCGAGAGTTCCTTAAGGCGACGCTACGCCAGCGCCGCGACTATCCAAACAGCAAGCCCAAGGAAAACGCTAATTGGTTCGACAATTACAAGACTTGGTTTTGGGAAGAGGCAGCAATTGATTGGGGAAAAGCGCCAATTTCGCTGAACGAATAGAAGAGTTGACCATAGCACGAAATTGTAATCCAGCACGGAGGCGAGTCTCAAAGCGGCCCTGGGGATGTTTTCGATTCCCATGCTCTGTTGAAGATGCAGAGCAATGACTACCACGAAAAGGTTCCAGACGCCTTCTTGGCTGACGAACTTGAGAAGCAGATTTGGGCGGAGTCAAACTATCCACAGCCTGTCAGGATCGACCTGACTCCCGACAAGCTAGCCGCTGCGGTAGAGGATATTAGCGCATTTTGCAGGTTCATTGACGACAAATTACCTGGTTGGATGTATTAGAGACGTAAACTCGTTTTCTTGAGAGTCTCAGAAAGCATCCACCCCCGTCACACTCTGCCCGATGATCAGCGTGTGGATGTCGTGCGTACCCTCGTAGGTTTTCACAGACTCCAGATTCATCATGTGGCGCATGAGCGGATACTCGTCGGCCACGCCGTTCGCGCCCAGAATGTCGCGCGACATTCGCGCACATTCCAGCGCCATCCAGACGTTGTTTCGCTTAGCCATGGAGATGTGCTGGGCTCCGGCCTTGTCTTTATCTTTCAGACGACCGACCTGCAGTACCAGCAATTGCCCCTTGGTGATCTCGTTAATCATCCAGGTGAGCTTTTCCTGCACAAGTTGATGAGAAGCAATAGGCTTATCGTGGAACTGTTTGCGCAGCTGAGAGTATTGCAGGGCGCAGTCGTAGCAGGCCATCGCGGCGCCGAGCGCACCCCAGGCGATGCCATAGCGCGCCTGATTGAGGCACATCAGCGGAGACTTCAGTCCACTTGTCTTGGGGAGCAGGTTGGACTCCGGGATCCGAACGTCCTGCATGGATAAGCCCGACGTCACTGAGGCGCGCAACGACCACTTGCCGTGAATATCTTCGGCTTTGAAGCCGGGACGATCGGTCTCGACCAGGAAGCCGCGAATGTTCAGGTCTTCGTCCTCCACTTTGGCCCAAATCACGGCAACGTCGGCGATGGAGCCGGAGGTGATCCACATCTTTTCGCCATTGAGGACGTATTCTTTTCCAACTTTACGAGCCCGGGTACGCATGCCGCCGGGATTGGAGCCGAAATCGGGCTCGGTCAGACCGAAGCAGCCCAGCTTCTCGCCACTTTGCAGAGCCGGAAGCCAAGTCTGCTTTTGTTCATCGCTGCCAAACGCATAAATGGGATACATGACCAGCGCCGATTGCACGCTGACGAACGAGCGCACGCCGGAATCGCCGCGTTCCAACTCCTGCATCACCAGGCCGTATTCGACGTTGGACATTCCGGCACAGCCATAGCCTTTCAGGCTGGCGCCATAAAAGCCTAGATCCGCCATCGGCTTAACCAGTTCGCGAGGAAAGCGCGCGGCACGATTGCATTCCTCGATGACGGGAACGAGGTTATCTTCGATAAACTTTCGAGTCGTATCGCGAACCAGCCGTTCCTCATCGCTGAGCAGCGTGTCGAACTCGATGAAATCAACTCCTCGAAACTTGAGGGCCATGGGATTCTCTCTTTGCCGGGCGGTTGCGAAGCGGGCACGGCTGTAGTCAACTGGAGACCTTCCAAGCTAACAAAGGGGGGAGGAGGGGTCAAACGGCTGGCCAGCGGCGTCTCCATCCGTGATGGGCCGCATAGCAGAACTGTTAAACCACGGAGGACACAGAGCACACAGAAAAGGCTCGTAATGCTTCTTGCTGGCCCTTTGGGGTTTCTCTTGACAATCTTTTTGCAAATCCGCGCCTGGCGGCATCGCCCGATGGCATCTAAACTTATCAAGCGAAGGGGAGAGGGTTCGCCAATCGTTCTCGAGCCGAAACACACAGCGATGATGTTCGCGCGTGAAACCTGGGCGTGGCGAGCGGTTATGCTTTGCGCAAGCTTGCTCGGCCTGCTGTGTGCGAGTGCGGCCGCCGCGGACACCATCTCCGGGGCGCTCTCGCTGGATCGCGGATTCAGCCTTCTCTACGACCTCGATTTCCCGGGTGCCCATCAGGTCTTCCTCTCGTGGCAAAAGGAGCATCCTGACAACCCCGTAGGCCCGGCGTGCGATGCTGCGGGATTGCTTTTTTCCGAATTCAATCGGCTGGGCGTGCTGGAGTCGCAGTTCTATGAGGAGGATAAAGCATTTAATGCACGCAAGAGACTCATCCCTGATCCCGGAGTTCGCGATCGCTTCAACGCTGCGCTGGATCAGGCGGAAGGCCGCGCCCAGAGCCGCCTTGCAAAGAATCCGACGGACCGTGACGCATTATTCGCGATGGTGCTGTCCTCCGGTCTCAGGGCGGACTATGCCGCATTGATCGAAAAACGCAACCTGGCCTCGCTGCGCTTCACCCGGACGGCGACAAACTGGGCACAACAACTGCTTGCCGTGGATCCCGAGTGCTACGACGCTCATCTAGCCACCGGCGTGAGCCGCTACATCGTGGGTAGCATGGCGGCTCCAGTACGCTGGTTTGTTCGGCTGGGAGGAATTTCCGGCGACAAGCAAGCTGGAATCCGCGAACTGCAATTGACCGCCGAGCGCGGCCAGTATCTCGCGCCGTTCGCCCGCATTCTCCTCGCCATCGCTTACGTCCGCGAGAAAGACAGACCTCGCGCCCGCGAATTGCTGATCGCGCTGCGGAATGAGTTCCCGGAAAACCCGCTCTTTGCCCGCGAAATCGTCCGCCTGGACTCTCCCGACCTCTCCATCAACCGCCCATAAGTCTAAGCGCTGCTTGGCGATTCATAAGAAATTCATCGTTTTGTAACCATCCTGTAACAATTCCCCCGTAAAAACGACGGTACTAAAAAAACAAGGAGGAATCATCGCGTGATACGTCGAATAGCGCTCTTGTGTCTGGCTCTGGCAGTACCCGCTCTTGCGCAGACCACGTTAAACGGGGCAGGCGCAACTTTCCCCTATCCGATGTATTCAAAGTGGTTTAGCGAATACCACAAGGTTCATCCGGAGGTTGAGATCAACTACCAATCCATCGGCAGCGGCGGCGGCATCCGCCAGGTTCTGGCCGGGACGGTCGAGTTCGGCGCCAGCGACGGCCCCATGAGCGATGAACAACTAGCCCAAGCCAAAGCCAAGATTCTGCACGTGCCCACTGTGCTGGGCGCCGTCGTTCCTGCTTACAACGTGTCCGGGCTATCCGGCGAGCTACGCTTCTCTCCACAAACCATTGCAAAAATGTGTTTGGGAACAATCACCAACTGGAATGATAAAGCCATCGCGGCGGACAATCCTGGAATGAAGCTTCCCGACAGATCGATCATCCTGGTTCACCGCTCGGACGGAAGTGGAACCAATTACATCTTCACGGACTACCTTTCCAAGGTCAGTCCTGAGTGGAAAGAAAAGGTAGGCAAAGGTACATCGGTGAAATGGCCAGTCGGGTTGGGTGCTAAGGGCAACGAAGGTGTCGCGGGCATGATCCGGCAAATGGACGGCTCGTTCGGATATGTCGAACTGATCTATGCAGTGCAGAATAAGATCCCGTATGCCGCCGTTCGCAATGCTGCTGGAGAGTGGCTCAAGGGCAGCCTGGAGGGAGCCACGGCAGCCGCCGCTTCGGTAAAGGATATGCCATCTGATTTTCGCGTCTCCATAACCAACGCTCCCGGCAAGGATGCTTATCCGATTTCCAGCTTCACTTGGCTGTTGATTCCCGCGCAGTCCAAAGACCCGGCCAAAGGCAAGATTCTGGTCGATTTTCTCCACTGGATGTTGGAAAGCGGAGAAAAAATGACTACAGAACTGGCTTACGCGCCGTTGCCGGACAACGTATCGGCCAAGGTCGCAGAGGCCATCAAGCAGGTTCACTAGACTTACCTGGTTTCAGTTGACATTTATGATTCGCCTCCCCTTCAGCGAGGCAAAGGAGAAACGATGAAGTCCACTCTCAGGTGGTGCGTAGTTCCGTTTCTAGCTACAACCTTGTTGGCGCAGACCACAGCTCCAACAACACCAAAGAAGAAGTCTGCAGCCAAATCTGCGACCATCACCGCTCAGGATGTCCAAGAGTTGAAAGATGCGCTGGCCGCTCAACAGCGTCAGATCCAACAACTCACGCAGCGATTGCAGAGCCGTGACCAGGAAGTTCAACAACTGCAGCAGCAAATGAACCAGGTGCAGAGCGCGGCCACCCAGGCCCAGCAGAATGCGCAAACGGCAGCCTCCCAGAGCGCACAACAAGAGCAGACCGTCACGGCATTGAAGAGTGACGTCTCTGATCTGAAGTCCACCGCAACCAACGCTGCCCTCAGCCTGCAGGAGACCCAGAAGGA
Organism: uncultured Acidobacteriota bacterium; assembly: GCA_963770485.1. Lineage (GTDB taxonomy): Bacteria > Acidobacteriota > Terriglobia > Terriglobales > Acidobacteriaceae > CAVVEC01. The sequence goes on along the minus strand of CAVYPX010000011.1, from coordinate 83,356 downwards.
CATCAAAGATGCGCTGGAGAGCCCACTGGCATTACATTACAAGGGCATCACCATTACGCCGGGGGGCTTTCTGGCGGCTGAAACGGTGTGGCGTGCGCACGCGCTGGGCTCTGACATCAACACGCCGTTCAACTCGATTCCGTTCAACGGCGCTTCTCAAAGCAACATGTCAGAGTTCTTTGGGTCAGGCCGGCAGTCCCGAGTCTCGATGTTAGCCGAGGGCAAGATCAGCAGCGCCAAACTGACGGGATATGTCGAAGCCGATTTTCTGACGAGCGGCATCACCTCGAACAACAACGAAAGCAACAGCTATGGTCTCCGACAGCGGCAAGCCTGGGGTCAAGCCGCCTTGAACAACGGCTGGAGTTTCACTGGCGGACAGATGTGGAGCTTGGCTACAGAGACTAAGAACGGTGTAGACAACCGTACCGAAGCCCTGCCGATGACCATCGACCCGCAGTATAACGTCGGCTTTACCTGGGCTCGGCAGTACGGGTTCCGAGTGGCCAAGAATTTCAGCAACCGCTTCTGGCTGGCTTTTTCTGTGGAAGATCCGCAGACCACGGTGGGCGGCCGCGGCAGCAGCACTAATTTCCTCCTCGGTGAACAGGGTACCAGCGGCGGTCTTTACAATCCCACTGCGAACTACTCTTTCAATTACACGCCTGATTTGATCGCCAAAGCCGTGTTCCAGCCGAAGAACGTTCACTTGGAGGTTTTCGGAGTCTTCAGCAATTTCCGTGACCGAATCTTCCCTCTAGGCGCGGCCTCCACGCCTTCCGCAGCAGGCGCATTTAACAACTCGGAAATCGGAGGCGGCGCTGGCGCCAACGTCCGCGTGTCGCTCCTCAACAAGCACCTGGATGCTGGCCTGCACTTCCTCGGTGGCGATGGCATCGGCCGTTACGGTTCGGCGGGCCTTGCGGATGTAACTGTCCGTCCCGATGGCGTGCTGGTTCCGATACGGAGCTATCAGATTCTGGGTACTCTGGAGGCTCACGCCAGGAAGTTGGACGTCTACGTGAACGTGGGTGCTGAGTACGCCGGCCGGACCGCTTTCCTCAACTCCTCCGGTAAAGGAGTAGGTTATGGCTCGACGTTGTTCAACGACTCAGGTTGCTCCGTGGAAACGCCGCCCACGGCAACGACTGTCACCGTGACCACTGCTACGGGCACGACAAATGTCCCTGTGTTGGGTTCTACCGGTACTCCTCTCAGCAATGGATTCAACCCCGGATCGCTGTCGAATTGCGCGGGGGATACGCGGGCGGTCTTTGAGGGTACCGCCGGCTTCTGGTATCGGTTTTACAAGGGACCGAAGGGTACCGTGCAGTGGGGACCTCAGGTTTCCTACATAAGCCGGGACACTTGGTCCGACAAGACGGGGCTTCAGCCCACGGCGACGGAGCCCATGTTCTTGACTTCGTTCCGCTATTACTTGCCGTAGCGTACGCCGCCCCTCGGCGTAGCACCGCGGTACGGGGAGGCTAATGGTTGGGGAAGTCATTAAGTTCGTGAACCGGATCCAACCGCTACCGGGTTGATCCCGTTTATACACCTTGGGAATACGGCAGACGAGACTAGGGCGCTGGCTTACGCTGGCGCCTTTTCTCCGTCCGGCAAGCCAACCTGTCATGCTTTATACTGAGTTGGTCTATGAAACAGGTCTGGGCTTTGGCGCTACTGGCCGCGATGGTGCCTAGCCTCCACGCGGTGGAGAAACAGTACGTCTCCGGTCAAATCATTGATGTCCAGCAGAAGACTAATACTAGAGTTCTTTACTATCAGGTCGATACTCCGATCACCCGAGACGAACCCTACTACGAAGTTTCGGTGCGGCTCGAAGATACGATTTACCTGGGACGGTATATCCCGCGTCACTCCAGTGAAACTCTGCCTGAAGAGTGGCAGCCTGGTTCTTCAGTTCCAGCCAGAGTCGATGCACACCATCTTTTCCTAAAGAAGCCCAGCGGAGTCGACGTGGAATTCGCCATCGCAAAGCGCACTGCTGTAAAATCCGAACCCAAGACCTCGGAGCCGACGCCTGTCACGAAGTAGTGGCGTGGCCGTGAAATCTTGCACATCCGGTTAGTCCCGCAAAGCTGAAGTTATGGTTCGAACCGCGCTCGATAACCCGGCTTACTACATTAATCGCGAGGCTTCCTGGCTAGCGTTCAATCGGCGCGTGCTCGAAGAAGCGCAAGACGAAAATAACCCGGTTCTGGAGCGGCTCAAGTTTCTTTCCATTACCGCCAGTAACCTGGACGAATTTTTCGAGGTCCGGGTCGCCGGCTTGGTGCAACAAATTGAAGATGGCTACACCGAAGCCGGAGTGGATGGGCTAACTCTGCTGCAAGAGCGCGATGTCGTCTCGCACCAGACGCACGAGTTCGTGGATGACCAGTATTTGTGCTGGAATGAGCAGCTGCGCCCCTTGCTGGCGGGGAGCGGCATCCGTGTGCTCGGTTTGCACGAGCTTGACACGAAGGCGAAAGAGTTCATTGAAGAATACTGCGAGCGCGAGCTCGATCTCTTGCTGACTCCAGTAACGGTCGATCCCGCCCATCCTTTTCCGCGGGTTATTAACAAGGCTCTCTGCGTGGCCTTTCTGCTGCGCCGCAGACGCCGTTCCTCCATGACCTACACCGGGGTTGTGACCGTGCCCCGCGCTTTACCGCGGCTGGTTCGCTTGCCTTCGGAGGCAACCGTCGATTTCATTTTCCTGGCCGATCTCGTGGCCCACCACGCCTCGCGCATGTATCACGGGTACGATATCGTGTCTTCGGCGGCATTTCGTGTCACCCGCAACAGTAATCTTTATCTGGCGGAGGAGGAGTCCCGCAACCTGCTGGAATCGGTTCGCACCGAGTTGCACAACCGGCGCAAAGGGGATGCCGTCCGGTTGGAGATCGAGTCCGACGCCGATCCCGAGATCATCGAGCGTTTACGCACCAATTTCGAGCTGCAACCCTGGCAAGTGTTTTCCGTCAACGGCCCCGTGAATCTGTCGCGCCTGTTTAACATTTACGAGCAGACCGATCATCCCGAACTCAAATTCAAACCCTTTCTTCCCCGTGAGCTTCGGCTTACCGCCAAATCCCAGGACCTCTTCGAGGAGCTTCGCCGTCACGATGTCCTCTTGCACCACCCGTTCGACTCCTACGATGCGGTGGTTTCCTTCATTGAAGCCGCAGCCGAAGATCCGCGCGTGCTTTCCATGAAGCAGACCCTTTACCGCACCAGCGAGCACTCCTTGATTGTTCCCGCGCTGATGTCGGCCGCCCCTAAGAAGGAAGTCACCGCGGTCGTGGAACTGAAGGCGCGCTTCGACGAAGCCTCCAATATCCGCTGGGCCCGCGATCTGGAAGATGCGGGGGTGCAGGTGTTCCACGGGTTAGTCGGCCTGAAGACGCATTGCAAGCTGTCGCTGCTGGTGCGACGTGATCCTGATGGAGTCACACGCCGCTACGCCCACCTGGGCACGGGTAACTACAACACGACTACTGCCCGCATCTACACCGATTTGAGCTTGCTCACGGCAGATCCCGGGATAACCGGCGCGGTGCACGATGTCTTCAGCTTCCTGACCGCCTATGCCGAACATCCAAATTATGATCCGCTGTTTCTTGCGCCCTTGGATTTGGCGGAGCATTGCCTGGCATTGATCGCACGCGAAGCGGAACATGCGCGTCACGGCCGTCGCGCTCATATCATCGCCAAAATGAATGCGTTGCTGGACAAGAACATCATCATGGCGCTGTACGGAGCTTCCCAGGCCGGCGTGCAAATCGATCTGATTGTTCGCGGGATGTGCGCTCTGCGCCCGGGTGTGCGGGGCGTGAGCGATCATATCCGTGTGCGCAGTATCGTCGGCCGCTTCCTGGAGCACAGCCGCATCTTCTATTTTGCCAATGGCGGGCAGGAGGAAGTCTACTTGGGCAGCGCGGACTGGATGCCACGGAATCTTTACGAGCGCGTCGAAGTGATCTTCCCGGTGAAGGATGAGCTTTTGCGTGAACGGGTGCGGCAGGAGATTCTGGAATCGTACCTGGCCGATAATTTGAAATCCCGCTTTTTGCAGAAGGATGGCAGTTACATCCGCGCCTGGCGGGCGCAAGGGAAACGAAGACTACCCACTGGATCGACGGCTTTCAGCGCCCAGGATTTCTTGATCGCCTTGGCGGAAGGCAAGCAGGCGCCGGAGACGATTCCTGCCGCTCCCACGCCCAGAGCCCGAAGAATCTTCGTCGGAAAGGAACGATAAGCCAGCATGATTATTTACTTCCTTCGTCACGCCGATGCCGGCGAGCCGGTAGCCAACCCGAAAAAGGACGAAAAGCGGGCACTCGACAAAGAGGGGATCGAGCAGTGCGGAATCGTAGGCCGCGCCCTGGCTGCCTTGGACGTTCAGGTGGATGCGATGATCTCCAGCCCTTTAAAGCGCGCCACCCAAACCGCATCTCTGGTGGGCAACGAACTTAGTTATGAGGGCAAGATACAACTTGAGGACGGACTTCGGCCCGGCGCTTCTTTTGCGGACTTTCGCAGGTTGCTGGAAAAGTACGCCAAGCAGGAAACAATCATGGTTGTGGGCCACAATCCGAACTTGAGCGAATTCCTGGGGCGCATGATCAGCGAAACTGGCTGCGAGGCTGGCACGGAGTTGAAAAAGGGAGCTGTGGCCAAAGTGGAAATGGGGCGTAGTTCGGCTGTTCTGCAATGGTGCCTGACTCCAAAGGTTCTGCGCTCACTCTATGCTGCTTCTGCCGAGAGTTCGCGGCCAAAGACTTCCAGAAAATGACTTTTTTCCTTCTCCACCGCCCACAGTTCAAGATCTACACTGCTCCGCGGCTTAGTCACTAGGCCCAACTTCACTTCCCCCGCGCGGACGCGGACCCGCGCCGTGCGGACGGCGCCGCTGCGGCTGAGATTCAACGCCCGCGCCAACCGCAATAGTAGCGAAGCCTTAGACACGCATTCATGATCGGGAGCCGGCAGCACCTTTATTGGACCGTCGCCCGGTGCGGGTCTCGACTTGCCCAGGTAGCGGGCGATGGCCCCAATGATTTTCCGCTGCTCGGGGGTATAGCCCAGAATCTCGGAATGCGAAATGATGTAATGAGTATGCCGATGCCTGCCATTGCGGTTCACGAAATCGCCTACCTCGTAGAGCATGGCCGCGGCCGACAGCCATTCCGCATATTGGGGTGGCAAGCCATGAACCGATCGCAGGGCGGCAAAAAGATGCATGGCGGAGTCGCGCACTTTCAGCGCATGGTCCATATCGATCCGATAGTGTTCCATCGCGTTGCGGATCGAATCCCACCGCTCCGACTCGATTTGCTTGCCAGACCTTGTACTACGGTCGTACTCTGCCGCCATTTGGGCCAGCAAGCCGTCGCGCAATCCTAGAGGCGAGTAGCGGAATCCCATCAATTGGCAGCGCTCCAGAAGTTCGGCATAAACCGCCGCCCCCGCTACGATGATCTCCGCCCGCCGCGGTCCGACGCCCGCGAGTTTTTTTCGTCCCTCCAGCGGCAGACGCGCCAACAATTTCGCGATCCGCCGCATCTGCGCCCGGGACACGGCCAGCGACCGTGAACCCTTCGTTTTGTAGAGGCCATGGCAGACCGCGGCCAAAGACTCGGCCGTGCCCGACGTCGCCAGCACGACTTTGGGCCGCGCTCGCTTGATCCGGTCAGCATTGCGTTGAATCTCGCGCGCGATGAATCCCCGCAACTGGCGCATCTCAGATTTGCGGGGCGGATCGTGGCGCAGAAACTCATTGGTCAGCCGTACCGCTCCGAGCGGCAGACTGGCGGTAGTGCGGATGTGACCTTGCGTGGAAATCGTCAGCTCGCAACTCCCTCCGCCTAAGTCCATCATCAGGACCGGAGAAGCATTCACGCGCAAAGTTGACACCAGCCCCAGGTGAATCAGGCGTGCCTCTTCCAGCCCGGAGATGATCTCCGCCTGCCACCCTGTGGCGGAGCGCACCCACTCCAGAAATGCCTGCGAGTTACGCGCATCCCGCAAGGCGCTGGTGGCCACCACACGGACGGAATCCGCGCCCGCGTTCTGGGCTGCGCGATGAAAGCGGCGCAATACCTTCACTGTGTTGGCGATGGCTTCTGGAGAGAGAAAGCCGCTGCGATACACGGATTCTCCCAGGCGCGTAACTTCGCGATCTTCGTAAATCTCGGTAAGGCGATGCCTCGTGAGACGAGCGATTTTCAGACGGACCGAATTTGACCCAATATCGACCGCGGCAAAAGTCGGCATGGCGGGAGGGGAATAGTTTACCGCCTCCCAGGGAAGTGTCTGAGGAAAATCTCAGCGATACTCCACCGCTGGGGGCCGTCGAAAGATCCGGCGCTCTGGAACCAGATGTTCAAACCGGGGACCTGGGCCCAACAGAAAATCCTTAAGGCTAGGGTCAGAAGAACTCTGCAGGCGGCGCCATTGTTCGATCGGAACCAGAACGGCAGTTTCGACACCGCGACGAGTTACAACCTGCGGACCATCCTTGACCGCCGCGTTCAACAGTTCGCTAAAACGAGCCTTCGCATCCTGCACCTTCCACGAAGCCACCGGTCACCTCCAGAGGCTTATTATACGACCGGTCAAGTGGAGACAGTCTGTTGGTAGTCGAGCCAGAGAGCGTAACGTCGGACCCCAGGCATACATCGCTCTTTGATTACTACATAGCTGGAAAAATTTGCTGCCTGGCGGCAGACCTCAGGCCACTGCGGCGGCAGCTTTGCTGACTGGCTGTGCCGGCGGCTTGCGACTTGACGCACCGTCCCCCGAAACCAGTTCGAGATTCTTGCCGGAAAGTGCGGCCCGCGTTTCCGCCACCGCATCCACGCTAAGGCGGAACTTGGCCTGGGTTACATTGCGCAGCATGGCCACCAGCGCTGAATCCCGCACTCCACCGAAAAGTTCCTCTGCCTTCTCCGTGAGCTTCAGCCAGTCATGCCAGTCGCCAATCACATCCTGCATCTGCTTGAGCAGTTCGACCACACGCTTGGCGTGCGTGTCATCCTTGGCGGCGAACTCCGCAATGTAACGAGCCCGCTTTCCGATGATCCGGTATTGGTGGAGGGTTTTTTCCGCGAGCGGAGCGTGATCTCGCCCCAGACGAGCCAGTTGATTCAGCGTCAAGGCCAGAGGCTCGGCGTTTCTCGGGATCTCAAGCTCGCTTGCCGCGCGCTGCAGCCGCTTGCGGATCTCTTCCGCCATCTTGCGATTGAAAGCTTTCGCCAGCTTCTGTTCCCGTTTGGCGCGCTCCTGGATCAGGGTGTCCATGAGTTCCGACTTGTGCCCGTTTCCCTCGGGAGTCTTCAGATTCCGCACCGCGGCGATTTGCACATCCCGGTCCCGCACTCGCCCGGCTTTCTTGCGCAGGCGCGCCAGCAACTTGAGCAGCCTCTTGTCATTGCGGTTCAGTTCAGGAACTACTTCGCTCAGCAACGCCTCGACGCGGCGGCTGTTCGTGCGGAATTTGTGGACACTTTCGGGCACTGGCTTCTTGGCCAGCTTGGTCAACTCGCGCCCCAATCTCTGAAACGCCAGGCGACTGCGTTTGGCATCGATCGGCATAATGAAAATGCACTGAGAGTAAAACAAAATACAAGGGAAACCGGGAAAATGCAATTGAGGAAATCTAACCGCTTCACTTCCTCTGGCTCCTGCCCAGGCGAAGACCCCTGCCAGCGGGAAGCAGGCCGTATTTTAACATTGCTGTAACACGTTTCTGCTAGCCTCCCGTTGATGGCCAATCGCGCGTTAGGAGCGCCACGTTTGCCTGGACCGCAACCCGTTGCAAAACCAGAGGTTGTGGCGAACTCCAAGAGTCAGGCCGAGCCTCTGATCAAGGCTGGGAACAGCCACATCGCAGACCGCGCCTTTTATGTTGCGATGTTGTGCTGTGGACTCTGTGTGCTCGCGCTGGTCGGCCTGATTGTTTACGAACTGATTACTAAGTCCAGCCTCTCCTGGCACGCTTTTGGATCGAGGTTCTTTTTCCGCAGCGAATGGGATCCGGTCAATGAACAGTTCGGGGCTTTTCCCTTCGTCTACGGCACAATTGTTTCCTCAATCCTGGCACTGCTGTTGGCTGTGCCTCTTGCCATTGGCGTCGCCGTCTTCATTACAGAGATGTGTCCACGCTGGCTGAAAGGCCCACTGGCTTTTACCACCGAACTTCTGGCCGCCATACCCAGCGTCATCTATGGATTGTGGGCAATCTTTGTGCTGGTGCCGCTTTTGCGGACTTACCTGGAGCCTTTTCTGGCACGCTATTTTGGCTGGACCTCGGGGATTACTCACCGTTTCGGCTTCCAAGGTCCTTTCGAGGGGCCGCCCTTCGGCATTGGAATGTTGGCAGCAGGGATCATTCTGGCCATCATGGTCGTTCCCATAATCTCTTCGATTACGCGGGAGGTCATGACTGCGGTTCCGCAGCAGCAGAGGGAAGCCGTTCTAGCTCTGGGCGCAACCCGCTGGGAGATGATTCGGACGGGGGTGCTGCGAAATGCCCGTGCCGGGATTCTGGGCGGGGTAATTCTTGGCTTGGGCCGCGCCCTCGGCGAAACCATGGCGGTCACGATGGTGATCGGCAACCGCCCGGAGATCGCGGCTTCTCTGTTCGCCCCCGGCTACACCATGGCCAGTGTGATCGCCAACGAATTTAGTGAGGCCACTGGCGACGTTTATCTGAGTGCCCTGGTGGAAGTCGGCTTAGCGCTCTTTATCGTGACGATCATCGTCAACATTCTGGCTCAATTTCTGGTCTGGACGGTCACGCGCGGCACGCCAGCGAGGAGCCATGCCTGAAACCGTGACTGCTCCCTCCGACGCTGCTGTTGTTGCTCCCCTTAGCCTTTGGCGACGCGCCATGAACTTGCTGGTCACCTTCGCGGCGGGCGCCTCTGTGATTTTGGTTCTGCTGCCACTCGGCGCTGTTTTTGGCTACCTCGTCTATAAGGGCATCGGCTCGATCAATTGGGCGTTCCTTACGCAGATACCCAAGCCGGTTGGCGAAGCCGGTGGCGGCATGGCCAACGCCATCGCCGGCACGGCTTTCCTTTTGCTGATTGCCAGCAGTTTGGGAGTTCCGATCGGAATCGGAGCGGGCATTTATCTTGCCGAATATGGACGCAACCGCTTTGGCAACCTCATTCGTTTCACGGCCGATGTCCTGAACGGAGTGCCCTCAATTATTGTTGGTATTGTGGCTTACGGGCTCGTGGTGCTGTCGCAGGGCCATTTTTCCGCCCTGGCAGGCGGAGTCGCCTTGGCCATCATGATGATTCCCACCATCACCCGCACCACGGAAGAAATGCTGCTCCTCGTCCCCAACACGGTGCGGGAAGCCGCTTACGGCTTGGGGGTCTCCCAATGGCGCACGGCGCTCTCCATTACCTTGCGGACCGCTACCTCAGGCGTGATCACTGGTGTTATGCTGGCTTTTGCCCGTGTGGCTGGGGAGACCGCACCGCTACTGTTTACCGCGTTCGGCAACCAGTACTGGAACTGGAAAATCAATCAACCGACGGCGGCTCTGTCGCTACAGATTTTTACTTATGCCATTTCGCCCTTCGATGAGTGGCATCGCCAGGCATGGGCAGGAGCGCTGATTCTGATTGTGCTCATCGTATTGTCGGTGAGCGCAGTCCGCATCGCCGCCAGTCACGGCATGCTCAAGGGGTCGAATTGAGCGAATCGAATTGACCGAATCGAATTGAACCATGGGAGTCGGCGTCAAAGTCGAAAAACTGAACGCCTGGTTTGGCAAGACCCAGGCGCTCTATGACATCAGCATGGAAGCTTTGGCCAACCATGCCACGGCGGTCATCGGGCCTTCGGGTTGTGGCAAGTCCACTTTCGTGCGTTGCCTCAACCGCATGCATGAGACCGTCCCCGACGCGCGCGCCACGGGCAGGGTTCGAATTGGCGAGCTCGACGTTTACAATGGCACGGCTGCTGTCCAGGTCCGCCGCCGCATCGGCATGGTGTTTCAGAAACCCAACCCCTTTCCCACGATGTCCATTTATGACAACGTGGCTGCGGGATTAAAGCTCAACGGCTTCCATGATCGCGGGCGGCTGGATGAAATTGTCGAACGCTCGCTGAAACTCTCCGCTTTGTGGGATGAGGTCAAGGACTCTCTGCGCAAGAAATCCGGCGCCAGCCTGTCGGGTGGGCAGCAACAGCGGCTGTGCATCGCCCGCGCTCTGGCGGTCGAACCGCAAGTCCTGCTGATGGACGAGCCCTGCTCCGCCCTGGACCCGATTTCCACCGGCAAGATTGAAGAGCTCATTTTTCAGCTCAAAGAAAAGTTTACGATTGTCATCGTTACGCATAATATGCAACAAGCGTCTCGTGTCGCCGAATTCACCGGCTTCTTCCTCTTGGGCAAGCTGATCGAGTTCGACAAGACCGAAAAGATTTTCACCACCCCGTCCGACAAGCGAACGGAGGACTATATTACAGGTAGGTTCGGATAATGCGCACTCGCTTCCAGCAGGGACTCGATGATCTCCGCACTCGTTTGCTCCGCATGGGCGGACTGGCAGAGCAAGCGGTGGACCGCGCCTGCCAGGCCTACATTGACCGCGACCTAACGCGCTGCCATCTGGTACTCGAAGGCGAATCTGAAATCAACATCGCCGAACGCGAGATCGACGAACAGGCCTTCGATCTGCTTGCGCTGCAACAGCCCATCGCCGTGGATTTGCGCTTCATTCTCGCCGTTACCAAGATCAATTCCGATCTGGAACGGGTCGGCGATCAAGCGGTTAACATCGCCGAACGTGTGATGGATCTGGTCGAACTGCCCAAGGCCGACCTTCCCGTTGACATTCCGCGTATGGCGGCGGCGGTTTCCGCCATGGTGCGCCGTTCCCTGGAATCATTCATCGAAGGCAAAGCCGAGCTTGCTCAGGCTGTGCTGGAAATGGACAACGTTGTCGATCGCATGAAAGACGAAGCCTTCATTACCCTGGTAAAAACCATGAACGAACGTCCGGAGGTGACGCGGCAGGCCTTGGACGCGCTGCTGATCGCCCGCAACCTGGAACGTGTGGCCGACCACGCTACCAATATCGCCGAGGATGTGATTTTCTGGGTGCGCGGGGCCGATGTCCGTCACAACGTCGCCCATGAAGCACCTCTGCAACAATCCGCTACGGATACTCATTAACGTAGAATTTCTGCCGCGTGCTTTATGCTTTTCACGCCGGCCGGCAACGCGGCCGTTCTTGCGGACACCTCCGGCGCTGCGATAACTGCGCAGCCTGTATGACCCTTCGGCTGTTCTTGGAGACACTGTGCGGAAGATTCCTTATCTTTTCACCTTGTTGCTGTCGGTTGCGGCGCTGACGCTGCTCTTGGCGCAAACCCGTAACGAGCCGCCTCAGATCCTGCTGCCGACGAGTAAGTTCCTAAGCGCCTCATCGCCGGGCAGATTAGGCTCGCTGAACGGTTTTGCGGCAGCCATTGCCGTGGGCCCCGACAGGCACTATGCCGCAATTCTGAACGACGGATACGGAACCCAGCAGAACGGTGCGCATCAGTCCATCGCCATCCTGGATCTGAACACGAACCATCTCACCGACTTCCCAGAGGAGCGTCTTTCGGAAAATGCCCACCAGAGCTACTTTCTGGGATTGGCATTCAGCTCTGATGGCAGTCACATTTACGCGTCGGTCGGCTCCGTCAGCGATCCGGCGGGCGAGAAGCCCGCTGACACGGGAAACGGAATCGCCGTTTACAGCTTTCATGAGGGCAAGGTTGCCTGGGAACGTTTTATCAAAATCCCGCCCCAGAAGATTGCTCCAGGCAAGAAGGTTGCCTACGGCCTGCGTAAGACGGCAGAGGGAACCGCCATCCCGTATCCCGCAGGGCTGGCGGTAATCGCGGGCAAGCCCGATCGTCTGTTGGTCGCCAATAACTATTCCGACAATGTAGTGCTCCTGGACTCTGTGAGCGGCCGCATCCTGAAGGCGTTTGATTTGAGCATGCATGAAATGATTCCCTCCGAGTTTCCCTACACCGTGGTTGCAACTCGCGATGGCAATCGTGCGTGGGTGAGTCTCTGGAATTCATCACGGATCGTGGAACTCAATTTGGCCAAGGGTGGGACTGGAATGTGCTGTTCCATGACAGTCGTGGCGCGGCCAGAAATTGCTCCCGGAACGCATCCCACCGCGCTACTGCTAAGCGCGGACGAGGATAGGCTTTACGTTGCGTTGTCTAACTTGGACAAAGTGGCAGTTGTAGATACTCATTCTTATCCGGGGTACGGTTTTTTCGACGCGGCTCCTTCAGAGCAAAAGTATCTCGGGAGTTATCCAACTGCTTTGGCCCTTTCCGGCGACGGGAAGCGCCTTTTCGTGGCCGATTCGTCAATTGACGCCGTTGCGGTTTTCGACGTATCGGGATCTCTCCTTACGGAAAATTTGCGGCCGCTGGGTTTCATCCCTACAGATTGGTATCCCAGCGCTTTAGCCGCGGTGGGCGATAATCTTTTGATCGCTACCGCAAAGGGCCAGGGAACCGGCCCAAACAACGGGATCAACCAGCTGCAGGGCGGGAGGCGACACCGCGAGCATCCCTACATTCCGACTTTGCTCTACGGTTCGCTCGCCCGGCTCAGTTTCCGCGATATTGAAAAGCAGTTGCCGGAATTCACTCGCCAGGTGCGGCGTGAGAATCGCTTTGATGACGATCCTGGCCGCATCGAGTTTGCGCGCGGTTCCAACCCCATCCACCACGTGATCTACATCATCAAGGAGAATCGCACTTACGACCAGATATTGGGCGATTTGAAAGTTGGCAACGCCGACCCACAACTCACGACCTATGGCGTGGATGTCACGCCGAACGAGCATAAGCTCGCCCTGCAATTCGGAGTTCTCGACAACTTCTACGATAGCGGTGAAGTTTCAGGCGACGGCCATGATTGGTCCACAGCAGCCATCACCAGCGACTACAACGAGAAAACCTGGCAGATTTCTTACCGCGGCAAGGAGCGAACCTACGATTATCAAGGTAGCGTGGCGGACGAGATTCCCTTGGAGCGGGGAGAGCCGGACATAGACGCTCCGACCACGGGCTATATCTGGGACAACGCGGCAGCTCAGGGGCTGACCTACCGCGATTACGGAGAATTTCTGGGCGCGGTATGGTGCAAGCCGTCCCGCGCCAAGGGTTCAGCTTATGAAGATTCACCGGCGCAGGGTGGTGCGTGTCCGAGGTTAGCGGTAAATAAAGGAGAAGCATTGCCGCCGAATGTCGGTCAGCCTCATGGCTCCGCTAGCCCCTGGCCTTGGCCGGTTCCCCTGTTTAAGCTCGTCAACCCGACCAAGGCTGTGCAGCGCGATCACTTCGATCCACTCTTTCCCGAATTCAACACCGAATATCCCGATCAGCTCCGAGCCGACGAATTCCTCAACGAATTCAACGAGTTTGTGCAGGCGCGCAAAGAAGGAAAGGGAACAGAATTACCGCAATTCGTCCTGCTCTATTTGCCGAACGACCACACGCGCGGCACCGCTCCTGGGAAGCCCCGCCCCGCTGCCTCGGTTGCGGACAATGACCTCGCCGTCGGTCGCGTGGTCGAAGCCGTCTCCCACAGTCCCTACTGGGACGACACCGCGATTTTCATGCTTGAAGACGACGCCCAGGACGGCGCCGATCACGTGGATGCGCACCGCTCCATCGCATTCGTGATCAGCAAGTATTCTCCCGGTTCGACGGAGCATCCTTTTGTGGACAGCCGTTTTTACACCACCGTAAACATGATCCACACAATGGAGATGTTGCTGGGATTGCCGCCTATGAATCAGAACGATGCCTATGCGCCAGTGATGGCGCCTCTGTTTTCCGGCGCGGGCACGCAACCGCCGTTTACCGCAGACTGGCGCAATCGCGACAACGGGATGATCTATCAGATGAATCCCGCGCACACCGAAGGCGCCAAGGAGTCCGAGAAAATGGACTTCACCCGCCCGGACGCTGCGAATCCCGCTGTGCTCAACGCCATCCTGTGGCGCGATCGCAAAGGGGATGCGCCGATGCCAGCGGCAAAACACACGGTGTTTCCAAATAAGTGCACAACCGAATGACAATTGATCACTCCAGAACAAATATTGCGCTGTCATCCTGAGCGAAGTGGCGGCTTCGCGACGTTGAAGCCGCCACGGAGTCGAAGGACCCCGGTGAGGCGTGCAGCGGGGCGAACGTCGAAAGGCATTTTCACGAATGCGCCGAAGGGCGCGCTGGAGCATGCGCAGTCGTCAAGAACAGGCGAGGGCACTGCGAGAATTCCCTGACGCGTTTGTGCCGGATCAGGGCATCCGCGGGGTCCTCCGACTGCGTTGTCGTTCGCTCCGCGAACGATAACTTCGCTCAGGATGACAGAGTTGAGTCAAAGTAGTTGAACTCGGTGACTACCGCTCAACGCCGCGCCGCTGTTCCGCCTTCCACATCCGCAAACGAGAACGCCGTCGACACGTTGGCATACTCTTTGCCTCCCACTTCCACATACGGATACACAAAATAATTCAGCGGTTTCCCATCCTGCTTCGGACTCAGTTCCAGATCGCGGCCCATCGTGAACTGCACCCGGTTGTCGTCATGGGCTCCGAAAAAATAGTCTTTCTTTTCCGGATGTTTCCATGCCTCGGAGATGTCCACGGGAATCCATCCGTGCTGTGGTTCAAAAAACTCCGCCCAGCAGTGGTAGCCGGCAATTTCCCCGGAATGTTTATCCGGGGGCAAGGGAAAGCCAATTTCAAAGCGCGCTGGAATCCCTTGCGACCGCGCCATGGCGATGAACAGCGAATGAAAATCGGTGCAGTTACCTTTTTTGGCGTCGCAGGCGTAAAGCACGTCGCCGCGGCCCCAGCCCGTGCCGGTCTTGTCGTAGCGCATTGTGGTGAAGACGTAATCGTAGATCGCACGTGTCTTGTCGAGTGACGACGCCTTGCCCGCAGTAACTTTCACGGCAAGGTCGGCAGGCAGCCCGGTGGTGGGCACAAGCGCATCGGGCGCCAGGTCGCGTTTTCGTTCTTTGTCGCTGAGCTTTACGGCTTCGAGATGCGGCGAATAAATATTCAGCGTCAGTCGCTCATGCCGCACTACATCGTAAACCACTTCGAAGTGCAGGTCCGGAACCTTCGCCTTCGAGGATTCTGCATAATACATCTCGTTGCCATTCGCCGACTGATGCGTCTTCTTCAGAGGCAAGTCGCCAGTTGCCGAGAGGATTTTTACCTCCTGGAAATTGTCCGAGTGCGCCGCCGGGATCCAGATTCGTAGCTTTTCTCCCGCAGGGACACTCTTTACAGTGAACCCATAGTGGAAGGTGAAGTGGCGCGTGGCCTGCGCCGAGGACAACCCAACAAGCACGAGGGCAGACAACATTGCAGAAACTTTCCTTAGCATACGCAGCTTCCTTTCGTGTGGCTGGAAAACAGGTCAGCGGGAAACGACACACGGGCGTTTAGAAGTGGCGTCGTCAAGTAAAGCCGCATCGCGGGACTTGCATGGAGAAGCCTCACCCTGGAACGTGTCGTCTATTCTAAATGAGGCAGCGACGATCCGAGAACAGAGAATCGGCTACCAGAGCTGAACACTCTTCCATCGCGATTAACAAACATTTCACATAAGGTACGTTAGAATTCCCTAATGCCTGCCGCCATTCAATGCCGCGAATTGCGCAAGACTTATGACGGCAAGATCAAGGTCGAAGCGGTGCGCGGGCTGAGCCTCGAAATCCAGGCCGGAGAGTGCTTCGGTCTTCTTGGGCCCAACGGAGCAGGGAAGACCACCACCATCGAAATCCTCGAAGGACTGCTCGAGCCCACCTCCGGCCAGGTCACGATTCTCGGCCGCACCTGGCAGGAGAGTCCGCGAGAGCTGCGTGAATGGCTGGGCATCTCTCTGCAGGAGACGCGGCTCTCAGAAAAGCTGAGTGTCCGCGAAACCATCGAATTGTTCGCGAGTTTCTACCGCGAACCGCGTTCCTCCAGCGAAGTATTGGACGACTTGCAGCTCGGCGAAAAGGCCGATGCCTGGGTGGGCAAGCTTTCCGGTGGGCAGCGGCAACGCCTGGCCGTGGCCACGGCTCTGGTCGGCAATCCCAGAATTCTCTTCCTGGACGAACCAACCACCGGGCTTGATCCTCAGAGCCGCCGCCAGCTCTGGGACATCATTCGGAATTTTCAGCGAAAGGGCGGAACCGTGCTGCTCACGACCCATTACATGGACGAGGCTGAGCGCCTGTGCGACCGCCTCGCTATCATTGACCACGGTCAGGTAATCGCCGAAGGCACGCCGCCGGATCTGATTGCCCGTCTGGGAGGACATCACGTTGTGGAGTTTGAGGCCAGCGGCAACTCCGGCCAAGGCGGAGCCCTCGATGCTTGGCGCACACTGCCGGGAGTTGAATCGGTCCGCCACGATGACGGTTTGGTTTGTCTCACCGTGCGCGAGCCGCACTTGACCATCCCTGCATTACTGGATGCGGTGGAAAACCAAGGTTCTCAACTTCAGCACCTGACCACGCGCCAGGCAAGTTTGGAGGACGTTTTTGTCAATCTGACCGGTCGCCACTTACGAGAGCAGTGATCAGCACTCGAAAGGATCCGAAATGAAGAACCGTTTCAAAATCGATGTTGCAATGGTGCTGTTCGCGGTCGCGGTCATGGCTTCCTATGGAAGACCGCAGACAACGGCGAGCGCACAAAGCAATACCGCGGGCTTTGCACCACTCGAGCAATGGAGGAATGCCGTCCTCGCTGGAGATGCTGTGGCGCTCAAGACGCTGTACAGCACGAATCCGGCGGCGAAGGTGAAGGCGAATTCAAGCGTAGGCGAGGCTGACCTGGATACCAGCTTCTGGCTCGGCTTGAAAGCGCGGAGCATCGAGTTGGAAATCGTCCGGAGCACTACTCCGCGGCCAGACTTGCAGCACGTCATTTTTCGTGCGGACGTTGTCTCGGGCCTTCCCAACGGACAAAGCATCACGGTGGCAAACGATCAAGTCTGGCGAAAGCAGTCAGAGCAGTGGCGGCTGGTGGACGTTACTCGCGTGGATGCTCCGCAACTGAAACAACCCGCGGACATGAAAAAGGACATCTATCCCGCGAGCGCGGATGCGCACGCCGATCTGGAAAAGGCAGAGAAACAAGCGGCGCAGGAGCGCAAGCGCGTGCTGCTGGTCTTCGGCGCGAACTGGTGCTACGACTGCCACGTTCTCGATCTGGCGTTTCAGCGTGCCGATGTGGCTCCCGTGCTGGCGGCTGGGTACGAACTGGTGCACATCGATCTGGGGCCCGACGGCGAGAAAAACGCGGACTTGGTCAAGCAATACGAGGTGCCGCTGGAGAAAGGCGTTCCTGCCCTGGCGGTGGCAGAGAGCGATGGCAGACTGGTCGTAAGCCAGAAGAACGGCGAATTCGAAAACGCACGGGCGCTCACGCCGGCGGAACTGCTGAGGTTTCTGCAACAGTGGATGCCGGAAGCGCATGGAGCGGAAACGCGATGAGCGTCGTCCAGGAAACGCCGCTCACGGCGGGACCGCTCCAGCCGAGCCAGTCACCGAGGCCCAACGGCCGCTGGTCAGGCTATGCTCACCTGTTGATGGCGCGCATGAAGGAACTCGCACGTGAGCCTGAAGTGGTCTTCTGGGTGTTCGGTTTCCCGCTCCTTCTGGCGTTGGGCCTGGGGATAGCCTTCCGCAACAAGCCGGCTGATGTGACATCCGTCGCAATTGTTGCCGGTCCCCAAGCGCAAGACGTCGTCAACCTGATCCAAGCTTCGCCTCAAAGGTCGTCTATTCGCGCTGAAGTCCTCAACGCGGCGCAAGCGCATCAGGGGTTTCGCCTCGGCAAATACGATCTCGTGGTCGAAAGCGACGGAAGAGGAGGATTCCAGTATCTCTACGATCCATCCCGTCCGGAAAGTGTGCTCTCGCGCGCTGAGGTTGACGATGCGCTGCAAGCCGCGGCAGGACGCAAGAACCCGCTGCCGACCGCGGTTGTAGTTTCGAGCGAACCCGGATCGCGCTACATCGACTTCCTCATTCCGGGGCTGATCGGCATGAATGTCATGAACTCCGCCATGTGGGGCATCGGTTTCGCACTCGTGGACATGCGTCAGCGCAAGCTGCTCAAACGCTTTGTGGCCACTCCCATGCGGCGAAGTGATTTCCTGCTTGCCCTGGCCAGCAGCCGCCTTCTGCTCATGACCATCGAAGTCGGACTGCTGCTGGGTTTCGGGGCATTAGTATTCCGCATGCGTGTGCTGGGATCAATTTCGACGATTCTGCTTATTGGTGCAGTAGGCGCACTGGGTTTCGCCGGTCTGGGGCTGCTCACGGCCAGCCGCGCGCAGAAGATTGAAAGTGTCAGCGGGCTGATCAATCTCGTAATGATGCCCATGTGGATCTTCTCCGGCGTTTTCTTTTCGTACGCACGTTTCCCCGCCATGCTGCAGCCCTTCATCAAGGCGCTACCGCTGACCGCACTCAACGATGCGCTGCGCGCCACGATCCTGGAAGGGGCCTCGCTCAGCGCCCAGGCCGGGAGGGTTCTGGTGCTGCTCCTGTGGGGAGGCGTTTCATTCGTTCTGGCTCTGCGTTGGTTCCGGTGGACCTGAAGAAATTCACCGAGCACGCTCCGGCACCGTCGACCTGGGAGCATGCAGAGACTTGCAACTATTGTGCAGCACTTATCACAGCCAATATGGCAGATGGCAAAGGCGCTTGCCTCCACTCCCGCTGCGTGATACAACGGCCCCGGTTTAAAAACCGGTCGCGATGGAAACGGAGGAGCTATGGTGAGTAACGCATTGCAACAACTCATTTCGAAGATACGTCCGACAGCGGCAACTGCCGCGCTGATGCTGGTAGTCGTTCTCGTGCTCGGGGCAGGCACAACCCAATCAGCGCAAGCCCAGACCTTCACCGTGCTCTATGACTTCACAGGGTCCCCGGACGGGGAATATTCGTACGCAGCTGTGGTACGGGACACGGCCGGGAATCTCTACGGCACCACGTACGAAGGTGGTGCTTCCGGCTATGGCACAGTGTTCAAGGTGGATACCAGTGGCACTGAGACGGTGCTGCACAGCTTCTCCGCCGGCACCGACGGCAGCTATCCTTTCGCGGGAGTAATCCAGGACAAGGCAGGCAATCTCTATGGCACCACCTACGAAGGCGGCTCTTCCGGCTACGGAACGGTGTTCAAGGTGGATACCAGCGGCACCGAGACCATTCTCTACACCTTCGCCGGAGGGACGACGGACGGCTGCAACCCCGCTGGCGGTTTGCTTCGGGACAAAGCGGGTAATCTCTACGGCACGGCCGGGGCCTGCGGCGCTTCCGGCGTCGGAGCGGTATTCAAGCTGAGTAAGAAAGGCAAGGAGACCGTGCTCCACAGCTTCGCCGGCGGATCGTCGGACGGGGCCTATCCCGCCTTCACAACTTTGCTCATGGACAAGAAGGGCAAACTGTACGGCGTCACCGAGGACGGTGGCACGGGTGGCGTGGGGACGGTATACGTGCTGAGTCCGCGCGGCACCGTGACCCTGCTGCACAGCTTCATTGGGGGCACAACGGACGGGTGCTATCCTCTCGGAAGTCCCGCTATGGACAAGAATGGCACTCTCTACGGTACTGCCGAGGGGTGCGGTTCTGGCAGCTTGGGAATCGTGTGGAAGGTGAGCAAGAAGGGTACCGAAACCGTGCTGCACAACTTCGCGGGTGGGTCGTCGGACGGGGCATCTCCCCTCGCAGGTGTGGTTCTGGATACGAAGGGCAACCTCTACGGCGACACCGACGCGGGCGGCGGCACTTCCGGCCTCGGAACGGTGTATGAGCTGAATAAGAAAAACACTCTAACCCTGCTGCACAGCTTTGCTGGATCGGATGGGTCGTATCCCTTCGGAGGTGTGCTCCGAACCTCAAAGGGGAATCTGTACGGCACCACGGGGAGCGGCGGCACCTACAGCTATGGAACGGTGTGGCAGCTCACAAAATAGTTAGCATGACAAGAATGGCGGGTCGGTGCGCTGGGAGCATTCTAGTCGCCCGATGAACAGAGCCTCGTGTTATGATGCGATTCTAGGCGAGCGAGCGGGAGTAGTTCAGCGGTAGAACGCCAGCTTCCCAAGTTGAGCGGGTTTGCGGGCGTCTGAGCCCGCTGGCGAAATCCTGAGCGCAGCGAAGGACCTGGTAGTGTTGAGCGGGAGTAGTTCAGCGGTAGAACGCCAGCTTCCCAAGTTGAGCGGGTTTGCGGGCGTCCGAGCCCGCTGGCGAAATCCCGAGCGCAACGAAGGACCTGGTAGTGTTGAGCGGGAGTAGTTCAGCGGTAGAACGCCAGCTTCCCAAGTTGAGCGGGTTTGCGGGCGTCTGAGCCCGCTGGCGAAATCCTGAGCGCAGCGAAGGACCTGGTAGTGTTGAGCGGGAGTAGTTCAGCGGTAGAACGCCAGCTTCCCAAGCTGGATGTCGCGGGTTCGATCCCCGTCTCCCGCTCCATCAGCCCCCCCTTGAAACCTGCTTAAACTTGTCACAGAACAAGCAAGAGAGAGCTTGCTGCCGGAGTACAATGTTTGCGCTCACCGAGAAGGGGGAATTTATCAAGCGAGCATCCAGAAAGCCCTCGATTCTTTCCGAATCACTGCATCAGCGGCTCAACTCGTATGCGCTGGCGGCCAGTGCGGCGGGGGTGGGGCTGCTGCCCATCTCTCCGGTTGAATATGCGCTTCGGGCAGGGGCTTTGTTTGCTGGCGTGCTTCTCTCATCGAGTTCCTCCGAGGCCAAGCTGGTTTACACGCCTGCCCACGCAACCATCGGATTCGGCGGATTGAAGAGCTATGCCCTGGACATCAACCACGATGGAATCATCGACTTCACAATTCACTATGGAGATTTCGCTACGGATTTTAGCTTTTTCAATACGCTCTCCGTTGGACATTTCCAGAGTGGGGCCAAGGTTGAGGGCAGCACTTCTCAAGGACTTGCGCACGCATTTGCCTTGCACAAAGGGTCGCATATCGGGCCGAAACAGAACTTCCAAAACTATGGATCAATGGTGTATGCGCGTCCCTACCTCGACTTGGGCAAATGGGTGGGCACCAGGAACCGCTACCTCGGGTTGAGCTTTTTGATTGGCCAAAAACTCCATTACGGCTGGGCGAGGCTAACGGTCGACGTGGATCGCAAGACGGCGGATATCACTGCCAAGTTGACCGGCTACGCCTACGAGACCATCCCGAACAAGGCGATCATCGCAGGCAAGACCAAGGGGCCGGATGTGATCACTCTTGATGACGCCAGCCTCGGTCACCTGGCGCGAGGAGCGGACGCGATTCCGGCTTGGCGCTCAGGAAAGTAGCAACGGCAACCGCCGGTAGAGAAATCTTCTTGCAAAGGCGCTATTCCTTCGGGCTATATCTGTTTTCGTGGGACCCGGATTCGTTTCACCGCGCCCGCTCGCCGGGGATATCCCCGTCTCCCGCTCCATCTGACCCAGCCAATAAGATGGAGACAGCGGCTAGCAACGGTTCTATAATCCCCCACGGTATTCGCGATCAAAGAGGTGCCTCATGCCGGTGAAACAGGGAGATCTTGAGCTCTTGCGGCATCCAGCTTCGCAAGCCCTGCTGCACTCGACCATTCCCGCGCGGCTGGCCTATGTCTGGACCGATGGTACGCCCAGGGTTGTACCCATCTGGTTCCATTGGAATGAGCGGGAGTTCGTGCTCGGAACTCCGCCCAAGGCGCCGAAGCTGAAGGCTCTCAGCAAGAACCCCAAAGTGGCGCTCACCATTGATGACAATGTTTTCCCTCACAAAGTGCTGCTGGTGCGAGGCACGGCGCGGCTGCAAACCATGAGCGGGATTGTTCCTGAATATGCGATGGCTGCCGAGCGCTATTTTGGAAGCCAACAAGGTAAGGCCTGGGTGGAGCAGTTAGGCTCCATGATCGAGGAAATGGTGCGTATCACCATTACGCCGGAGTGGGCCGGGCTGCTCGACTTCCAGACCCGCTTCCCGAGCGCCCTGCCGCTGTGATTCCGCTGCGATTGCCATTCGAGGATTGGCGGTTCTTCGGAAGTAGCAGCGGCTCCCCTGTGCATCCCACAGCCCGTGTAGAATCATTGCATTCCGAGGTAACCCTGGGACAGCGCAACATATTCTTGCAGCCCGCGTTTGTATAGGATAAGACTTGAGGCTCGAACCTGAGAGCTGAAATGTCGCCTCTTTATCCGCGCAACCTGGAGCAGCAAGGTCCTACCGGGCAAGCGAAGGATGACGAGCGCAGGGGAACCACGATGGCTGTAATCCGCTCTGTTCGTTGGCTATTGTTAGCGTTGTTGCTGCTGGCTGTGCCGGCGGCGTCTTTTGCGCAGATTGGGGTATCGATCAGCGTCGGTCCGCCCGTGCTGCCGGTCTACGCTCAGCCAATTTGCCCCGGCCCAGGTTATATGTGGACGCCCGGCTACTGGGCGTACGGCGACAGTGACTACTATTGGGTGCCCGGCACCTGGGTGGTGGCTCCAGCTGTGGGTCTGCTTTGGACACCGGGTTATTGGGGTTGGTCCAACGGTTTCTATCTCTGGAACGCCGGTTACTGGGGTCCCCATATCGGCTTCTATGGCGGCATTAACTACGGCTACGGCTACGGGGGCGTCGGCTATGAAGGCGGATATTGGAATCGCGGACAGTTCTACTACAACCGTAGTGTGACCAACGTGAACGTCACCAATGTTACCAATGTCTACAACCGGACGGTGATTAACAACACCACGGTAAACAACGTCAGCTATAACGGCGGTACCGGCGGAGCCAGGGCTCGCCCCACTCCTGCGGAACAGGTAGCGGCGCGCGAACGACACGTGCAGCCCACCAAAATGCAAACTCAGCAGGTGCAGGCTGCGCGGAACAACCGCGCTCTCTATGCATCGGTGAACCACGGGCGACCGGCCATTGCAGCCACGTCGAAGCCGGGGGTATTTACCGGCAATGGCGTCGTAGCGGCTAAACAGGCGGGGGCGCCTTACCACCCGGCCGCCACCGCAAGTCGTCAGATTCCGAGGCCTCCGAGTGCCGGAGGCAACGCGATGACTGCTCGTCCGAACACCTCGACACCGGCGCGGAACATCGCTGCTCCATCAGTGGCCAACAACCACGGCACACGCCCGGGAAACAATGTTCCTCGCCCGTCAACTGCGCAGGGCAGCGCTTCCGCGCCGCACGCGGCCGCGCCTCAAGCGCAAAGTGTGCCTCGGCCGCAGAGCACCCCGCACCCACAAGGCGCCGGATACCCCCAGAGTTCGCCCCATGCTCAGAATGCGCCTCGCCCGCAAAGCGTTCCTCGTTCGCAGACGGCGTCTCGCCCGGAGAACATGCCTCGAGCACAGAGCGAGTCGCATTCCCAGAGTGCGCCTCACCATGAGAATGCACCGCATCAACAGAGTGCTCCTCATCCGGCCAGTGGAGGCGAAGAACGGCACCACTAGCCTCGGATCAGACAAATCGGTAGTGGGCTAATTGGCCCACTACCGACAAATCAACTCAGCGGCTCGGGGCCTACCCGAGGTGCATGCCGAACGAAGGTTTTCGACTCACGCCATGGTCTGATCCGTGTTGAAAATTCAAGCGGCCGAGGCCTCGCTCCGGGCCGGCGCCAGAAGCCCGTTCACGGCCTCTCGGATGGTCTTCTCCGCGGCGCTCCCAGTAACTTGTCCCAAATCCCGGTAGTTCTCAAAGTGCGCCTCATCAAACCACTGGTTGGCGGTGGTGTCATCGGGGAAATTCGGGTTCACTGCGTTGTAACCGAGGACGTCAGCAGGATCAGTCGCAACCAAGGTAGGCTTCAGATAAACGATGACGCCATCATCGTCCGGCGAGCTGGGGTAATGGATCTTGCCCACCGCGAAGTGATTCGGTGCCAGTCCTGCCTGCCGTTTCAGATTACTGACGTCCACTTCGATCTCGACGCCGAAATCGGTGCGGCAGCGCTCGATGGCATTGTGCAAGTCGCCAAAGCCGCCGCCCGGGTCACAGGAGGCGTCGCTGGCAACGATGAGCTTACAACCGCGCCGAACCAATTCGTAGACCGCAAGATTCTCGAAATGGCCTCCATCGGAAAGATAGACATATTCACTCTCATCGCTGGTCGAGCCTAGCAGTTCGCGCAGCAACCAGTAAAAACCGACCCCGGGCCCTCCATGTCGCCATTTGTTTTCCTTCATGGGATTGCCGATCCACCAGCCCAGACGCACGTCGAACAGGGTCATCAGAAAGGCCAGTGCCGGTTGCGAATAGAAACCCATGTTGGGGCTTGCGGCTGCCCCGGAAATGGCCATTGCAGTGCCCAGGCTGATGCCATCTTCGCAACCCCGCTGCTTTGAGCCGGATTCCCGCGTCGGCGCGTAAGCCGATTGCCACTCTGTGCCGCCTATAGTTTCTCTGGTGAATCCCGCAAAAAGCGGGGTAAACGCGAAGGAACGAGCCTTACGAGTTTGCAGCGCCAGTTCCTTGCCGCGCACGACGTTCAAGCTGGTGTTCAGGACCGGGAACGGGCGCCCATCCTTCGGCGCGGTTGAACCGGCCGGAACCTGCAGTTTCATAAGCGGCAGATCGTCGGCCTCGGAGAACCCGGTGAAAGGTTGCGCATCCCGATGCCGCACCGAGGCTCCGAGATAGCAGCGGACCAGCCGGTTGCGATACGCGTGGTGGATAGAGAACTCGTTGATGTTGACGCGCCAGGAGAGAATCACGGCCGCCAGGAAAAGCGCAAGGCATGCAAGGGGCAGGCTGGGGTCGCTCCAGGAGTTCGGCAATTGGCTCAAAGGAGTTGAGTCCTGAGTCAGGAAAAGAGCGATTCTTGCTCCGAGGACCGAGAGCGCCGACAGCAGTCCAGCTATGAAAATGTAGGGAGTCAGACGGGCCGCATATCCGAGCATCTTCTTTGTCAGCGGCGCTGCTGGGTTGGTCAAGCCAGTGTCTTTACTTTTGCCAAATAGAACCCCATACGCAGTCGAGACAATCCATAGGACTGTTCCTGTTGTGAAGCTCGGGACGTGCGCGTCCCAGAGCCGGGCGAGGTATAGCGGCACATAGACGGCGGTCACAAAAAGCAAGAGCCAGCAACTGGAATAAATGACCAATCCTCCTCCCAGACGCGCCCACCACTCGCGGTGTCCGTCGCTCATGCCGCGTCCCATTAGACCGATGTGCACGATCCCGGCCAGCAGCATGATTCCGACGAATGCCGGGGTTCCGACGGCGAACACGTACCAGTTGAAAGTGTCGTCTGGACTTGGACGGCTCAGGAGATTGCAATAAGGTAAAAACAGATAGCCCACAATCCAGCCCGTTATGGCGGCTGTGGTGAGCACCAGCCATGGCGCGGGCCCCTTATACCCGCTGAATCCTCGCCCGGCACCCGCAACCCAGCGCAGCAGCAATGCCATCAGCCAGAGCCCGAAGTAAAGAATCATGCCGAGAAGCGACGGACGCCACAACGGTTCATCGAGAATTCCAAAGTCGTTCACGAAGAAACTGATTCCATAACTCACCAGAGCCGCTGCCACAATCAAAGGAACTACAATCATGAGGTGAACCGCCCACTGTTTTGTGTACCAGGAATATTTTTTCTTGGTATGGGGATCGACCCAAACCAGATTCAGGCCCATGAAAGTCACGGCCAATGCGACAAAGAAGAAGCCCGCGAAAACCCCGAACCACTGGGAATAGAGGAAGAACTGAGGGTGAGCTTTATGGTCGATCAGGTTTTCGATGGTCTCCAGTTGATTGGGGAAATAGACCAGCGCGCGCGGCAGTATCAGCACGGAAAGAAGCAAAAGCACCAGAATGATCTGATTCAGAGTCGTATTGCGCAAGTAGGTAGCAATGAAGGCCCAGAAGTCAGCGCCCAGAATTCCTTTTCGCGGCGTGAGATAGTTACTGTAATTGCGCAAGAAGTGGACCTCTGCAGGATCGGCTGCATTGGCGGACGAATACTTGTGCGACGAGAGACGTTCTTCAACCTCCTTGACGCCGATCTGCTGATGGTGCATCCACGCCATCAGCCAGCTACCGATGTAACCGCCGCCCGAGACGGTTGAAATATAGTCGAAGGTATGCAGCAAGCGGGTCTGCGCCAGGGCTTGCAGGACTCCCAAGTTGAAGGTTGCGCTGCGGATGCCGCCGCCAGAGAAGGCCAGACCGATCAGGCTCTTGTCTGCAGCGGGCCTTGGTTGATTCTGATCCAGCCGCAGCGAGCGGGTGGTTTCAACTTGCTGGAGCTCTTGCCGCAGAACTTCTTTAATCGAGATGGAGCACATGGTTGCCTCCCCGGATGATATTGAGGGACGGGCCGATAGATCGGCGAGTCTTTCACCAAATGGCAGCGACAGTCGTAAGAATCGGCTTCTTGTTACGAAAAACGAACACGGGGATCTGGAGTACGGGGCTAACCAACATTGAGGATGGATAACGAAGTGAGGTCTCCCCAGAAACCGGCTTCCGTAGAGTGAAATATTCTAGCCCAACAGGTTCTTACCCGACCCGGTTCACTTCAGCTTCCCAACCACTTTCTCCGCAGCTTCCAGTATCTCGCCTTCTTTTGCGGCTCGGGCCAGGTTGTTGATGTCTTCGTAAAGCGGACGGTCCTCCTCCAGCTTTTTGACGTGTTCGCGGATCACCTGGTGCACCGCATGGCATGCGGGTGAGGGCTTCACCGGGGCGCGGAGATCGAACGCCTGCGCCGCCGCCATCAGCTCAATCGCCACCACGTACCATGCGTTTTCGATGATCTGCCGGGTCTTGATGGCCGTGGTCATCCCCATCGAGACGAAGTCCTCCTGATCCGCCGCTGCTGGTATCGAGCCGGTAGCCGCGGGATGGCTCAACACGCGGTTTTCGCAGACCAGCGCGCCAGCGGTATATTGAGAGAGCATCAGCCCGGAGAACATTCCGGCGCCCTTCGTCAGGAACGCGGGCAATCCCATAGAAAGATGGGGATTCATCAGCCGGTTGAGTCGGCGCTCGGAGAGCGCGGCCACAGTGGTCAATGACATACCAACCAGCTCGAGCGCAAAAGCCATGGGCGTGCCCTGGAAATTGGCGCCCGTCAGCACCAGATCTTCTTCTGGAAAGAAGGTAGGATTGTCGGCAGCGTGGTTCAGTTCGATCTCCAGCATGTAGCGCGCCCATTTGAAAGCTTCCCGTGCTGCCCCGATCACTTGCGGGCTGGAGCGCAGTGAGTAAGCATCCTGTATTTTCTTACCGGGGAGCTTGAGCAGTTCCGACCCGTCGGTCAGCTTCCGGATGTTCTCGGCGCATTCTTCCGCGCCCGGATAACCCCGCACAAAGTGGATGCGGGGATCGTAGGCTTTCATATTGGCGTTGAGCGCTTCCAGACTCATCGCCAGGGATACTTCCTGCGTCCGGAGCCATCTTTCCGCGTCGTACAGCTCGAGGCAGCCCATCCCTGTAATGAAATCGGAACCGTTGATGGCGGCCAATCCGTCCCGCTCGCGGAAGACGATGGTGGGGATTTCCGCTTTCTCCATGCCCTCTTTCGCCGGCAACCTCTTGCCCTTGTAGAACACCTCGCCATCACCCATGAGTGTGAGCGCCATCTGGGCCATGGGTGAGAGGTCGCCGCAGGCTCCCACCGATCCTTTTTGGCAGACCACGGGAGTCACGCCCTTGTTGAGCATTTCGATCTGCGTCTGGACGATTTCAAGCCTGATCCCCGAATGGCCCCAGCAATGAGTGTTGAGACGAGAAAGCATGGCCGCGCGCACGTTCTCCTCGGTGCAGGGTTCTCCGCAGCCTGCAGCATGCGAGTAGAGCAAGTACTTCTGGTACTTCTCCGCCTGCTCCGGGGTGAGCACCACTTCCGAGAGTTCGCCAATGCCGGTGTTGACGCCATACATGATCTCGCGCGCTCGTATCTTGCGTTCGAGAAGGTTTCGGCACTTCTCAATTCGATTGATGGCAAACGGGTGCAGTTCGATGGCCTGACGATCTCGGGCGATTCTGACCACATCCTCAATCTTCAGCGAATGCCCATCCAATACGGCTGTCGTACCTGCATGGCGGCTCTGCACTTCGTCCAATACGGCTGTCATACTCTACCCCCGCGGTACAGGAATAATCTCCTCATTGAACTTACTCCGCAGGCTCAGATTCCGATATGATCGCTGTCACCGGGCACCGTGACTTTTGGACAGAGGAATCGGTCGGGTTTGACAAGCGCGGAGCACACCAAGCTACACGAAGGCCAGGATGGGGGCCTTTGTGGTTGATTGAAATGAAATTAAGCTTTGCAAAATATCGTGCCTCTGTCATTCCGAGCGGAGGTTCGTCGTCCGCCTTGCGGAGGGCGAACCGTAGTCGAGGAACCTGCTGTTCCAGGCGGCGGCCCAGCAGGTTTCTCGACTCCGCCAGATTGTCCGCGAGCGGACCATCTTGCTCCGCTCGAAATGACAGAGGCGTGAAATGTCACAATATTGTGCGAACCTCAATATGACCGGGAATCTCCCGCTTGCGCGCGCCATCAAGCCTTTACATGCTCTCGCCGCCGCTCGATGACAAGTTCGGGATGCTCCCGCCGAAATGTCTCAACGACATGACAGTTCCAGCAAACCGGCAGCGATGACGACATAATCTCCGGCAGCTTTTCCGCCGGGACTTGATCCCATTCCGCGGTCCTTTTTTCCGCGCTTAGCAGGGCGGGCCTGTGATCGACGTGGCTGAAAGCTTCGATCGGCTTACCGCAATAGGCACAATTTTTTCCCTCATACCACTGCGAAGCGATCTTCCACACACGGTGCTTTTCCGGATCCGATTCGAGCTGGCTCAGGCATTCCTGGCCGCAATCCTGACGCTCTGGCCAGCGCGTACAGGATTTCAACTCCAAGTGCCGCCTGCCGACCAGAGCTGCAAGAGCTTCCCGCCAAGTCGCGACTTTGACCGCCACTGTGGCCTGCGTTTCCGGGCAGGTAGCCAGCATTTTTCCTCGAAATCTCCGAGCGTCGCGAGCCGCAATCTGTACTCGGCGAATCACATACACGGCAGCGATCACCAGTAGTGCAACCAGCAAGTAGTCTCCGATCGCCATAACGGCCTCCTGGAGCGTCCCGACCTCTATCGTCCTTCGCTCTAAGCAAAATTTTCATCCCTGGTTGACCAGACTTCTGTGACGGCGATTACACGAGGGTGTGACGGCGAAACCCGCCGTCAGGGAAACTGACGCAGAGGGTTCAGAGATGTAGGCCCGGGCGCCCTCGCCCGTGCAGGCCGAATCGCAGCTCAGGGCAGTGGCAAATGGCTCGGCCGGCGCTCCCAGAAAATGGGTGGCGGAACACCTGGTTACGACAACAATCCCCTCGTTATAGAGAGCTAATGGCGAATTCTCTCGGTCGCCTGGCCCTCGATTTGTCGATTATGGATACGAGCAGCTTTTCCTTGTTCTTCAGCGCCAGCTTGAACTCGTGATGCTTGGTCCGCGAAATTTCCCACAGCAGCGCACGATGATGTTCCTCGAGCACTTCCATCAGCAGTTCCCCTTCGTCAGAGGTGAGTAGCAGTTCCATAAATCCCCCCTACAACTTGAGATTGCAGCGCGCACACTTATGGTTGTCCTCTTCTGGTGCGGCCAGAAGCCGCCTCGTCCATGAGGCAGGCTGGACAAGCGAGTGTTATGCCGCTGTTGCCGCAACTTTTCCCGCGGCGAGCTTCAGGATCTTGGGCTTGGCTAGGTTCTCGAAATCCTGCCAGCTCAAACGAACCAGTTCTCGATGAGAGCCGGCATTGAACGCGATCTCCCTGTCGCGTGACAGGCTTTCATCCGCGAAGACACGCATTTCGTACAGATTGCCGAAGGGCGGCATCGCCCCAGTTTCACAATCGGCGAACCTGTCTCTGAATTCTTCCTCCGAGGCTAGTTCCACAGTTTTGGCTCCGGCGGCGGCTTTCAAAAGCGCAAGATCAACATGGCAGGAGGCTGGGACAACCGCCATCGCCAGTGCGCCATCCAGCTTCACCACCACCGTCTTGGCCAATTCTTTCCCCGGAATGTGGGTCAATGCAGCGATTCCCTGCGCCGTGTAAGCAACCGAATGAGAGATGGCCACATACTTGATCTTCTGACTGTCCAGGAATTCCTTAAGCCGGTTGAGCAACATAGAAACCTCCCTTTTCACGTTTGCCACGATTTGGCCGTGACAGACGAGCTTCCCCTTCATTGTGAGCGATTGAGGAAGAAACGAAAGTGCAAGGCGCACAGGTGCTTGTGACCTCCTGACCAAACCCACGGGTCTGCTTCTCGACCCAATCCATGCTGGTGCGCATCCCCATTTAGCAAGGATCGCCAACGCCGCGGAATCTGCACCGAAAAGTTGGTTTCAACGCACCTGCCTCGGTGACGTATGTCACGGCACTGATCCAAGGCAACAAACGATAATGAAAGTTGTTCTGAAGAGTTGAACTGTGGTGGCTGTTTCCAGGCCGCGAGTAGCGAGGAATCTTTTCGTATCCTCCGAAACAAGGGAAAGGGAAAATATGACTCAGTCATACTTAGTTCTAGGGGCGGGGCGGCAGGGAATCGCCGCAGCCTACGATTTGGCGCGATTTGGCGAGGCAGGGCGTATTACTCTGGCCGACGTCGAGCGAGAGCGGGCACGGGCCGCGGCCGATCGTGTGAACCGGTTGGTCGGCGACCGAGTAGCGGATGCGCTCGCGCTTGATGTTCGCGACGAGGGCATGGTGCGCCGCACCTTCAAACACTACAACGTAGTGCTGAGCGCGGTGCCGTACTTCTACAATCTCGCCTTGACCCGGGCAGCGATCGACAGTGGCGCGTCATTCTGCGATCTGGGTGGCAACACCGATATCGTGCGACAGCAGCATGCGCTCGATCCCGAAGCCAAGCGCGCCGGTGTGCGAGTCGTCCCTGACTGCGGTATGGGACCAGGCATGGGCAACACACTCGCCGTTTATGCCATGGAACTCGTAGGCGACCCGGAACACGTCTACCTGTATGATGGCGGCCTGCCCCAGAAACCACAGCCGCCGTGGAATTACGCACTGACTTTCAGCATCGAAGGTTTGACCAACGAGTACTACGGGGGAATGACCATTTTGCGCAACGGCGAACTGTTCCACGCGCCCTGCTTTACCGAATTTGAGATGATAGACGTCGCTCCGGTCGGCAGGCTGGAGGCATTCCTGATCGCGGGCGGCGTTTCCACTGCGCCGTGGAGCTTCCGCGGCAAACTTCAGACATATCAGCTCAAGGTGTTGCGCTATCCCGGCACATTCGCCCAGTTGAAGGCATTCTCTGACTTGGGGCTATTCGAGCCGAAGCCGGTTCAGCTAAACGGAGACAAAGTGGTTCCGCGGAAAGTCTTCCATGCTTTGTTCGAACCCCAGGTGCGCGTGGATGAGGTCGAAGACGTGTGCATCATCCGGGTACGCGCGGTAGGAAAGAAGGATGGGCAGCGCACGGAAGCCGTGGTGGAGGTGGTCGATTACTACGATCCCAGCACTGGTTTCACCGCCATGCAGCGCACCACGGGATGGCACATGTCGATCGTCGCCGCCATGATGGCAAGAGGCGAGACGCCGCTAGGCTCAGTTCCTCTGGAGTTGGCGGTACCGGGTAAGGCATTCGTGCAGGAAGCCAACAAACGTGGCTTCAAGATCAAAGCGGAGATCTGTGCCGTCGGAGCCCCCGAAGAAATGCACCTCCAGCCGGTCTGAAGAAAATTCCGGTGGTGGGCTGTTGGGGCGTGGACATCGCATCGCTCTCGCCCTTTCGTCATACTGAGCGAAGGGACCGCTTCGCAACTTGATCCGCAAGCGAATCGAGATGCTCCGCTCAGGATGACCGCCGTAGTTAACATTGATCAAACTGCACCACTCCCCAATTTTTTTCACACTAGCCGCAACCGGCAAACGATTGTATACTTGCCACCGCTTTCGAGGTCAGGGAAGTAGATGGCAGCTCAACAATGCCGCCCGCGGGAGGAACCCATGCATCTCCGAAATGTCACTCTTAAGTTCTCAGTCGCTCTGGTGTTCTTTTTTTCGAGCACGTCCTGGTTGTGTGCTGCTTCAGGGGGGAAGTTTGTACTTACAGGGGAGATGACCATACCGCGTGCCTTGCATGGAGCGGCGCTCTTGCCAGATGGCAAGGTCCTGGTTGCCGGTGGAGTAAGCAATTACCAGTACCAATCCAGCGCCGAAATCTACGACCCTGCAACCGGAACGTTCACCGCTACCGGCAGCATGCTCGAGACACGTCAATTCTGCGGTCTGACCAACGCGCCGATTTCACTTCACGACGGCAAGGTTCTGGTCACGGGCGGATACAACGGAACTGTCTTGTCGACCGCCGAACTCTTTGATGAAGCCACGGGCATGTTCAGCTCCACGGGTAGCATGTCCATCGGACGGTGGTGTCCGACTGTAACTCTGCTGAAAAATGGGAAAGTGCTGGTAGCTGGCGGCTACGATCAGAATGGAACTTATCAGAATTCGGCGGAGCTTTACGACCCGAACAAAGGGACATTTTCCTCCACCGGGAACATGACCACTGCCCGAGATTCAGCGATGGCCACCCTGCTGCATAACGGCAAGGTGCTGATCGTTGGGGGAAGCAATCCGCAGCAGTTGAACACGGCTGAGATTTACGATCCCTCATCAGGGACCTTCACTGCGACAGGAAGTCTGCCCGCCGTAGTTACTTGGCCCTTCCTGGGAACAGCGCTGCTCAAGGACCACAAAGTGCTGGTCACGGGATTCTCGAGCGGAAGCGACGCCCAGTTGTACAATCCGAGCACGGGGAAATTTTCTAACACCGGTGCCGAGAACTTCACTGACGTCGGAGATACGGACATTGCGCTGAAGAATGGCAACGTGATCAACGTAGGCCCATCCGGAAACCTTTATGTCGCTGGCAGAGGCAAGTTCATCAAGGGCCCGGCCATGATTGCCGACTACAGTACCGCGATTCGTCTGGTGAACGGTAAGGTGCTGGTCTGCGGCGGTTTGGACAACAGTCCCTACGAGCAAAAAGCGGGGCTGTACACAGCAGGGAAGTAGGGTAATCGCCACCGCCGGACCCGGTTCATAAGTGGCCTTTTGGCAGGGTACCGCGCTTCAACAGCCTGCCCTGGGCGCAATCAGAGGGAGTCGCTTGGTAGGCTCCCCCTCCCCCGGATAACCTTCTGACCGCATCCTGCGTCCTACCCCTATAGGGAAGCCCCCGGAGAATGTGTCCCTCGGTCCCGGCGTATAATCGTGGTACAGCCCCGGTGGGGCAGATTAACGGAGTTGAGTATGAAGCTGCGGCTCTTGCTACTGACGGCTGCATTCCTGACCTTTAGCTATGCGGCACAATCCACTTTTGCCCAGAGTCCAAGCGGCGCTGGCCCCAACGGCCAGCCCGGGGCCAGCGTTCCCGGCGATCCCGGCATGAACGGCGGTACAGCGGATTCCAGCACCCAAACCAATCAGAGTCAGCCCCCGGAGGTTCAGCCTGCCGACCCTGACAAGGTCAAGCACAATGGCGGCCTTAGCGACGTTGACGCCATCGGCAATCGCAAGATCGGCGGGCGCGGGTTGGGCAACTGGTACTCTATCGAGACCGACATCAAGATGGGTAAGCAGTATAGCCAGATGGTCGATTCCACCTCCAAGCTGGTCACCGATCCTGTGATCACCGAATACGTCAACCGAATTGGACAGAATCTGGTGCGCAACTCCGACGCGCAGGTTCCTTTCACCATCAAGGTCATTGATTCCGATGTGGTGAATGCTTTCTCCCTGCCCGGCGGATTCCTCTATGTGAACAGCGGCCTCATTCTCGCGGCGGATGAAGAAGCTGAACTGGCGGGGGTCATGGGGCACGAGATTGCCCACGTCTGTGCCCGCCACGCCACCCGGCAGATGACCCGCTCCCAATTGGCGAACCTCGGGACGATTCCGTTGATTTTTGTCGGCGGCGGCATCGGATATGCGGCGTATGAAGCCGCCGGTCTCGGCTTGCCCCTGACCTTCATGCACTTCCAGCGCGGTTTCGAGGCCGAGGCGGATTACCTGGGCCTGCAATACATGTACAAGACAGGCTACGACCCGCAAGCCTTCGTGGCTTTCTTCGAGAAACTCCAGGCCATGGAGAAGAAGAAACCGGGCACACTGGATAAGGCCTTCTCCACGCATCCCCAGACTCCGGACCGGATCGAGAAATCGCAGGAGGAAATTGCCACTATCCTGCCCGCCCGGCCCGAATACACAGTGGATACGTCGGAATTCGACGAAGTGAAGGCGCGGCTGGCGGCCCTGGAAAACCGCCGCAAACTGACCGAACCGGCTAAGGACGGCAACAAGCCTAGCCTGCGCCGTGCCTCCTCGACCAACAAGAGCGGCCAGGATGGGACCTCAACCGACGACGATCATCCCACCCTGAAGCGCCGGGACGACAGCAGCAACTGACCTACGGGACTGATGTGAAAGCGGCGGCTACGGCTGCCGCTTTCGTTTTGCTCGGCTAAGGGCTGCTCCCCACCCTTCTGGGCTGAATCCTGAAATCTATCGGTCGACTCAGTTGTCCGCTTCTTCCGCAATTCCGCTCTCTAGTACGTGAAGGACTGAATCTCGGTCACGCCTGAGTCCGGTCCATCGACGAATCCGCTTCGCTTGCTCGGGTTCAGCGCAATGTGCATCGGGATCACGTTAAAGGTGTTGGAAAAACTGAATCCATTGAGGGTTTCTTTGAGGTTGCCCTTGGGGTCGTAAACGTAGATCGAACTGCCGCTGGATGAACTCGAATTCGGTTGGGCGATCAGGAACAGCTTGTGGATGGAGTCAAACTCGACATCGGCGCCGCTGTAAAATTGTTGTCCACCCGAATTCGGTAACTGTACCGTGAAACCGGTCTGTGCTTTGAGATCATAAAATTCCACGTTCGCATCATCTTCAGTCGTGCTACATGCAACGCCGTCTCCCGGGTCGATGGCCATGCCATTGATAAAGCCGAATCCGACACCAGTAAACTCAGTGAACCTGCCCTTCACCAGATCAACCACGCCTATGACCGGCAAGCAGTCAAAGCATCCCGGCCCTCCCCCCAGCACCGCTTGATTCGTCTTGCTATCGAGCGCGATGGGTGGAGGCACGCTGGCAAAATTGTTAGAATCCGTGACCTTGACGACCGGACCGAACGCATTCGCCGCGACGTTGGAGCTGAATACGTACGGGATGAAGTTTCCGCTATTATCGTAGGCAAATACTGCGACGTTCGGGACTCCCTGGCTGCGGCTCACTCCGGACGGCATGATGAGGTGCTTAGATCCGATGGGTGGGGTCCAGTCTCCGGTGAGCTTATTCGAATCGAGAGGATCCAAGATGTGAAAAGTGCGCTTGACATGAAGAAAGCTGATGACGTGTTCGCGTTCGACGAGTCCGACGCTGTTCCCAACAACTCCCATCGTGACGAAGTCATCTTGCGTTTCTGTTCTTATGACCACCGTAAGAATCTTGCCGGTCTTTTGATCAAAGGTTTCCACTGCAGCCAGAACCTTCCCATTAGATAGCGTTTGGGCCTCGCTCAATAAGCCTTCAGTACCGTTTTGATCGATATCAAATCCAAAAATCTGGCCGCCGAACTTGCTGTGGACTAGGATATTGCCAGCTCCTGCAAAAGAATTTGGCTGGAATTCATTCGTCCGCCCGAACACAGCAACGCCTGAGAACAGCAGCACGATCAAACAGAAGAATGCGCGCCTGGCCGGCGATGAATGGTGATGAAAGCTAAACTTCTCTTCCGCGATGGATGTAGTTCCGGGGGCAAAAATGGACGATTTGTTCCTTATCTTGTACATTTCATTCTCCGTGGGATGGCGTTCCAGTAAAAGTTGGTCACTGCCGTACTTCGTCAAACTACGCCAGCAATGCTCCGCTTATGTCACGTGTTTGTCAGAAAATTGTAAACTTGAGGGCGACTTCTTGGCCCAGGCGTCGTCGACCGGGCTGACCTTCGCATTTTAGGACCTTTACCGCAAAGGCCACACAACAACGGTCTGCGTTGATCCACGCATTCGGGGGCTCGACAAAATCTGCCATCGAACTTCGGACGGTTCTGTTACTCGGGTCCGCGGGCCGCTCATTCTTGACACGCATCCAATGTTAGGTTCGGCCTCGTGCATCCGCTCATCTTGTTGAATCTACGCAGCAGCCCATCCAGAGCCGGATTCGGGGCGTCCCCAGCGCATTTTTTTCCCAAACAGAGCTCAAATTTGGTAGCATGGACCCCCTCGCTTCGTCTCCCCGAAGCTTCTCGGAAGACGGTCGTAATTTGCTCTCGATTCTCGATTTCAAGAAAGGTGGTTTTATGGTGGTGAAGAAACTTTTTCCGGCGGTAATCCTGCTCTTGATCGCTCTCTCCGGCGTTTCGCTGGCACAGACGCTAACCCCGCTGAAAAACCAGCCGTCGGACGGCGCCGGGATCGGCTTTCTGTTGACCGATGGCACAGTGATATTTCAAGGCAACGGCGAGTCCGATTGGACCAAGCTGACCCCTGACAAAAAAGGAAGCTACGTCAACGGAACCTGGTCACAAATTGCCAGCCTGCCTTCCGGCTATGTGCCGGATGCCTTCGCTTCCGCCGTGCTCGCCGACGGCCGGGTAGTGATCTCGGGTGGCGAATACAACAATAACCAGTTCGCATTTACGAATCTGGGTGCGATTTACGACCCCAAAGCCGATACCTGGACGAAGCTGGGCCACCCCAAGGGCTGGGACTGGATCGGAGATTCGCCGTCTGCGGTGCTGCCCGATGGCAGGTTTCTGGTGGGGCAGAAATTTTATAAGCGCGACGCCTACCTGGATCCCAAGACCCTACAATGGACTGAAATGGGCGACGCGGGCAAGAGCGATTTCAACGCCGAGGAAGGCTGGACCCTCATGCCCGACGGCTCGGTGCTGACGTTCGACGTTAAGAACGCGCCGCATTCGGAGCGATACATCCCTTCGCAACAAAAATGGGTGAGTGCGGGCAGCACCATTGTGGACTTGCACGCGCCTTATCAGGGCAGCTGCATTCCCTATGACAATGGGAAGAAGTGTTACCACCCGCCGGGTGAAGTCGGCCCGGGTATGCTCCGTCCTGACGGTACGGTGTTTGCTACCGGCGCCTATTCGACCAACGGCGCTGGACACACGGCCATCTATGATCCTTCCACCAATAAGTGGACAGTTGGCCCCGACTTTCCCAATGGCGACGCCGCCGGTGATTCCTTTGCCGTGCTGCTGCCCAACGGGAACGTGCTGGTGCTGGGCAATTCTGGCTCGCTTTACGAGTGGGATGGGAAGAAGCTGACGACTGACCCGGTGGGCGGTGTCGAGCCGATTCTGATGCTGCCGACTGGCCAGGTGATCGTCATTGGCAATAGCGTCGAAGTTTACAATCCCAAGGGGAAATACAAGTCCTCATGGGCTCCCCGCATCACGAAGTATCCCTCGAGCGTCACCCGCGGCAACACTTACAAAATCTCCGGCCAGCAGTTTAACGGCTTGTCACAAGCGGCTGCGTTTGGAGACGAATTTGAAACCGCGACCAACTACCCTCTGGTGCGAATCACCAACACCAGCAGCGGTCACGTTTTCTATGCGAAAACGCACGACCACAGCACCATGGGAGTTGCCACTGGAACGGCGACGGTTTCAACCAACTTTGATGTTCCCGCTGGAATGGAGACGGGAGCCAGTTCGCTCGAAGTGGTGGCGAATGGCATTCCTTCGAAGGCGGTCAGCATCACGGTGAACTGAACCCAGGAGTCACTGGTCAGGAGTCAGTTTTAGAAAAGTAAGTGGCTGCCCCATCCTAACGTCTGCGCTTTTTGCGACGTTAGGGTGGGGAATTTTTTGTGTCGCCTCGTTGCTAGCGCGGCCAAAGCCAGCCAAACGTGCCCGCAGTCAGCAGCCCGTACACCAGTCCGTCAATGACCTCTTTGATCGTGGCCGTCCAGGGCTGACCTTTCCAGATGCCGTTGCTCAGGTGTCCCAGGCCGTAGCCCAAAAAGGCGGCGGTGCCGGCGACGCGAAACACCGCCAAATACTGTGTCCCCGGCGCAACCGTGCGTCCGGTGATGTAGGCGACGAACAAACCGATCACCAAGCAAAAGACGAACCACTGGAACAGGAACTTCGGCATGGCCGGCGGGCCGCTGGGGCGAATGGTCATGAACCCGACCGGTCCCTGCTTGAATTTTTCCATCATCGCCGGTGACTTCATCTCCTTGTGGGTGCAGTGCGGAAAGACGTAGAGACCCGGCTGGAGATTGGCCGGCCGCAGCGCCGCGAGAATCTTGTCCTCGTCGGGTAGTTTGCGATAATCGCTGTTATGGTACTTCAGCACCATGTGTATGAGTGAACTGGCGACGAAAATGATCACAGCCGACAGCAGGATAGGCAGCCAGAGAGCGGTGAGAGGAACCAAGTGAGCCTCCTTCGCGTGCGACGACGAGTGGATTTCGCAGGTGAGGCTACGCCTCCTACCCGGTCGTGGTCAAGCGGATTTGCGAAAGGGCCGTGTGGCGCGGGCTCCCGCGCCCGCGACCTGTGAACCACCACAACTCACGTAGGGACGGACGCCCTCGTCCGTCCGGCTGGCTACCTCATCCTAACGGAGCGCTTCTTGCGACGTTAGGGCGGGGAAATTGGTCGCGATGGGGGAACCGGAGAACAACGTCCGAACATTGTTAAGATAGAACCTGCTTAAGATAGAGCCTGGTCGAGATAGAACCTGCCTGAACCAGTCAAGGACATCGGAATGTGCCGAAATATCAAAACTCTTTTCAACTTCGATCCGCCGGTCACGGAGGAAGAGATTCGAGCCGCTTCGCTACAGTTCGTCAGAAAAATCACCGGCTTCAACAAGCCGTCGAAGGCCAACGAGAGCGCGTTTCTGGCTGCCATCGATGAGGTAGCCGGCATCTCGACTCGTCTTCTTCGTTCGCTCGAAACCACTGCACCGCCGAAGAATCGCGAGGAAGAAACTGCCAAGGCGAGGGCTCGCGCCGCCGAACGATTCGGAACTTGAGTCAGTCCACAACTCGCGTAGGGACGGACGCCCTCGTCCGTCAACGCCGCCTTGGGAAGGGCACGACTTCAGTCGCGCCAACACTGGGCCAAGTTGACGATGTAGGCGCGAGCGTCCGCGCTCGTGCGGATTTGAAACGGCTGGGCGCCCCATCCTAACGTCGCGCTCTTTGCGACGTTAGGATGGGTAAGTTGACCCAAACAAAAAGCCCCGCCTTCGGCTGAGATGTTGGGCCTGGGCAAATAAAATCCCCACCCAAGCAAAAGAAGCTTGGGTGGGGCACCCTCTTGTTTCTTACTGACTACTGACTACCGGCTCCTGACTCCTAGCTACTCGCTTAGTACATGCCTTCCATGCCGCCGCCGTGTCCTCCGCCGCCCATCGGAGCTTCCTTCTTTTCCGGAATCTCCGCAACCAGGGCTTCGGTGGTCAGCATCAACGACGCAATCGAACCGGCGTTCTGCAACGCGGTGCGCACGACCTTGGTGGGATCGAGCACGCCCGCCTTGACCAGGTCTTCGTACTCGCTGGTCAGTGCGTTGAAGCCGTAGTTGTTGTCCTTCGAGTCGTTGACCTTGCCCAGAACAATCGCGCCTTCTTCGCCGGCGTTTTCGGCGATCTGGCGCAACGGTTCCACAAGAGCCCGCTTCACGATGTTGACGCCGATCTGCTCATCACCCTCGAGTTTCAGCTTATCGAGAGCATTGACGCAGCGCGCCAGAGCCACGCCGCCGCCGGGGACAATGCCTTCTTCCACGGCCGCGCGGGTAGCGTGCATCGCGTCCTCGACGCGAGCTTTCTTCTCTTTCATTTCAGTCTCGGTCGCGGCGCCTACTTTGATCACAGCCACGCCACCGACCAGCTTCGCCAACCGCTCCTGCAACTTCTCGCGGTCGTAGTCGCTGGTGGTCTTGTCGATCTGGCTGCGAATCTCCTTCACCCGGCCTTCGATCTCCGAGTGCTTGCCTTTGCCTTCGACGAGCGTGGTGTTGTCCTTGTCCACGGTGATCTTCTTGGCTTGGCCGAGGTCGGACATCTGCACGTTCTCCAGCTTGATGCCGAGGTCTTCGGTAATGGCCTTGCCGCCGGTGAGGGTGGCAATGTCCTGCAACATGGCCTTGCGGCGATCGCCGAAGCCGGGCGCCTTTACGGCGCAGACTTGCAGCGTGCCACGCAGCTTGTTGACCACGAGCGTCGCCAGGGCTTCGCCCTCGACATCTTCAGCGACGATGAGCAACGGCTTGCCGCTCTTGGCGATCTGCTCCAGCAGCGGGAGCAGGTCCTTCATCGAGCTGATTTTCTTTTCATTGATCAGGATGTAGGCGTTCTCCTGAATGGCTTCCATGCGCTCCGGGTCGGTGACGAAGTAGGGCGAGAGGTAGCCGCGGTCGAACTGCATGCCCTCGACCACTTCGAGTTGCGTCTCGAGCGTCTTGGCCTCTTCCACGGTAATGACGCCATCCTTGCCGACTTTCTTCATCGCTTCCGCAATGATGTGGCCGATGGTCTCGTCGTTGTTGGCAGAAATGGTCCCAACTTGCGCAATCATTTCTCCCGTGACGGGTTTGGAGAACTTGTCGAGTTCGCCTTTGATGCGGTTGCCGTCTTTGTCCAGGCTGCCGCAGATGGCGGTGACCGCCTTCTCGATGCCGCGCTTCATGGCCATCGGGTTGGCGCCGGCGGCTACGGTCTTGACGCCTTCGCGATAAATGGACTGCGCCAGAACGGTGGCGGTGGTGGTGCCGTCGCCGGCAACGTCGGAGGTCTT
Source organism: uncultured Acidobacteriota bacterium (assembly GCA_963770485.1). Classification (GTDB taxonomy): domain Bacteria; phylum Acidobacteriota; class Terriglobia; order Terriglobales; family Acidobacteriaceae; genus CAVVEC01. Next base: position 42,451 of record CAVYPX010000011.1, on the reverse strand, counting down.
GGAAGCGACTTCGCGCACCATCTGCGCGCCCATGTTTTCCAGGCCGTCTTTCAGTTCAATTTCTTTGGCGACGGTGACGCCGTCCTTGGTGATGGTCGGCGAGCCGAATTTCTTCTCGATGACTACGTTGCGGCCCCTGGGGCCGAGAGTCACCTTCACGGCGTCGGCCAGAAGGTTGACGCCGCGGAGGATCGCTTGCCGCGACTCTTCTCCGTGTACGATTTGCTTTGCCATAGATGTTTTTCTCCTATTTAAGAATGTCTTTTGAATTCGGAAGCTCGTCTGGCGCGTTATTGTGATCGCGTTCCGCGATCACGCGCCGTGACTCGCCCAGATCCTTCGGTCGCAAAAGCGGCGACCTCCGGATGACAAATTAGCGGCGCGATCCGGCGGTCTCTTTCTTGGCCGCACCGGTGATGATCCCAAGCACTTCGTCTTCCTTCATGATGATGAAGTCTTCACCATCGAGCTTGATTTCGCTTCCGGCATACCTGCCGAACAGAATGCGGTCGCCGTCTTTCACCGCCAGCGGGAACACCTTTCCATCTTCGTTAACCTTGCCCTTGCCCACGGAGATGACTTCGCCCTCCGTTGGTTTGTCTTTGGCACTATCGGGAATGATGATTCCGCCACGGGTGGTTTCGGCTTCTTCCAGCCGACGTACCAGAATGCGGTCGTGCAGTGGGGTAAACTTTGCCATAGTTTTAAGCTCCTTTCGTTATTCAGTTGTCGTTCGTAATTCGGTTGCGATTTAGGTTAAATTGCAAGCAGCCAAGACCTCGCCCAGTGATTGTTAGCACTCATTGTGGGCGAGTGCTAATTATATGAATTCGCCACACCTTCTGTCAAGGGGGACTCAGAATGAACTGCCGCATGCTATTGATTATGCGATTGATAGCTATGTTCCTGGTTGCCATACCGGGATGCCTGGCGCAGACGGCAAACCCAGGCGCACTCGCGCTTGTCGGGGGAACCGTCTATCCCTCTCCCACCGCCCCTCCGATCAGGAATGCGGTGGTGATCATCCAGGATGGCAAGATCCAGACCGTGGAGAAGTTCGGCCCCCAATTCTCATTTGTCGGCGCGGCTCCAAAGATCACTTGCGAAGGCAAAGTGATCGTGGCGGGATTCTGGAACAGTCATGTGCACTTCACCGAAGATGTGTGGCTGCCTGGTTATGCCGCCAAGGTCGGGAATGCTTGTGCCACTTGCCTGATGGCACTGCACATGGAAGAGATGCTCACACGGTGGGGATTCACGACTGTGTGGGATCTCGGGTCGGATCCGCAGCGTACGATGGCGATTAGGGGCATGGTCAATGCCGGCGCCTTGCGTGGGCCGCACATCCTGATGGCGGGAGACATCTTTCCGAAGAACGGACATCCGGTTTACCTTCCTGCCGAGTTGCAGCTACCCGAAGCCGCAACGCCGCAAGAAGCCGAGCAGATGGCGCAGCAGTATTTAAAGATGGGCCTGGATGGCATCAAGCTTTTCACCGGGGCGTTCATGGGCAACAAGCCGGTCATAAATATGGACACCGCCATCGTGAAAGCGGCGGTGGACGTGGCGCACGCCCAGGGCAAGCCAGTGTTCACGCATCCGCAGAACGACGCGGGGGTCGACCACGCGCTCAGCGGCGGTGTTGATATTCTGGCCCACACCATTCCTACCGAGGGTCACTTCACGGAGGGCCAGCTATCGCAGATGAAGCGTCAGCACATCGCCCTGATTCCCACGCTGACTCTGTGGACGACGGTGGTGTCCGATCCTGCCGTGCAGGATCGATTGGTCGCGGCCGGGGTCGACGAGTTGAAGCAATATTTCTCCGCAGGCGGGACGATTCTTTTCGGCACTGATGTAGGCTTTCAGGCCAAGTACGATACGACGCAGGAATTTGAATACATGGGACGAGCGATGGGGTGGCGGGATATTCTGGCATCGCTAACTACGAATCCCAGCAGTTTTTTCAAAGCGGAGAGTCACGGCCGCGTGGAGAAGGGAATGGATGCGGATCTGGTGGTGCTGGATGCCGATCCGGCAAGCGATGTCCGAAACTTCGCCAAGGTGGCGTATACGATTCGCGCGGGAAAGGTCATCTATCAGAGCAAGCAGCCATGACAATCCCGCAAGCCGCAATTAGAATTGGGGTGCTATGAAGAAGGTTCTGCTGGCGGTTGCGGTGACGGCGATGTTGACCGGGCTCAGTTTCCCGAAAGACAAGAAAGTGAGGGACGAACCTCCGCAGGCCCTGGTGAACTTCTTGGTGCTGAAAGATGTCAATGGCAAGCCGGTACGCAACGCCGCGGTGGTGATGCACGGTGTCGACGGCCATGACAAGCAAGAGCGCGGCGGCCTCGAATTGAAGACGGATGCCGATGGCAAGGCCAGTTTTGACGGCATGCCCTACGGCAAGCTGCGGGTGCAGGTGCTGGCGCCCGGCTTCCAGACCTTCGGCCAGGACTACGACGTCGAAGAGCAGACGATGGAGATCACAATTAGGCTGAAGCGGCCGACGGGGCAATATTCGATTTACGACGAGCATCCGGATGGCAAGAAACCGGACATGAGCCAGCCGCCGGCGCCGGATCCAAATGCGAAGCCAAAGTAGGCCTTTGGTCGTTGGCCGTTCGTCGTTGGCCGTTCGCCGTCGGTCGTTCGCGCTTGACACCGCACGAGGCAACCGGCTCGCCTAACGACCAAGGACCAACGACGAACGACGAATGACGAACGACGAGACGAACCGATGGACTATCTTCTCAAGACCGAACCCTCCGAATATTCGTTTGCTGATCTGCAGCGAGAGAAAACGACGATTTGGGACGGAGTGTCAAACCCCGTAGCTTTGAAAAATCTGCGCGGGATGAAGCCCGGCGAGCGGTTGGTGATCTACGAAACGGGCGGCCACAAGAGCGCCGTCGGAACTGCGATGGTGGTCTCGGTGGATGCAGCGGATCCCAGGAATCCGCAAGTAGAGATCAAAGTAGAGAAGCCGCTGGCTAAGCCCGTGACGCTGGCCGAGATCAAAGCCAACAAGCTGTTCGCCGATTCGCCACTGGTGCGGCAGGGAAGGCTGAGCGTGGTGCCGCTGACGCTGCCGCAATACCAGTTTCTGACCAGCCAGTAAATGCGCAGCGAGGGGCCCCATCCGTCGCGCGAAACGCAAAGGATGGGGCGACCGGTTTACTGGCAGGAATTACTGACCATCTTCACACTGGTAACCGCAAGATCGTGGTATTCCTTTCCGTTGGCTTCCTTCTTTTCGTTGGCCTCCATGCTAACTTCCTGCATCTTGGATTTCTGCAGGGTGTGGCCGCTGATGGTGACCTTGTGACCCACGTGTTCCACAAGGTTCGCTTTGCCACTCAATTCCCAAAATGTGCCGTCTTCGCCGGCCAGAGTGAAACCGCCCGGTTCTAAACCCTGCTGCAAACAACCTGTCACATTCATGCTGGAGCTGGGAGTGCCGTGTTCCTGAGCTGCCAGCGGGTAAAGGGTGACGAACGAGAGAAGAAATAACCAGAGGGGAAATCTTGCAACCGATCGAAACATGTATGCCTCCTCAGATATGAACAACTATCACCAGTAGTATATGCGGGCGGCGCAGAAGTGCTCGGCGAAATTGATGAGCGCCTCCAAATCGCTCGCCGTTTCGGGAATAGCAGGAACCCCTTGTCGGTGGAGACAATCTCGAGGTGCGGGTCGCCAACCACGGAACGCATCAGACGGCCCGGATCATGGCGGCGATCCGGCGCGCGATTCAAGAAAATCCACGAGGGCAGGCGCTTTCACCCACCCTCCGAAAACCGCGGAGGGTGGCGCATCCAAAGCAATGTAGGTCAGGCCGCGCGCGCGTCGCGGCGGATCAACGCGGAATCGAGGAAGAAGCCAACGCCGAGCGCGAGCGGAATGACGCCGAACGCCGCCGCTACCCAGGCATCCGGCTCAACCCGCGCGATCAGCGCGAAAGTAGCCATGTAGCCAAGCGCTCCGGAGCTGAGCAGAATTCCAGACCGGCGGGAAGCAGCGGACTGGGAAAGCTCGGGCTCCATGGGGACGCTCACGCCCCGCGCGATCGCCGCCAGGCGCTCTTCGGTACGCAGCTTGCGCACCCGGTAAAAGGTGTACATCGCCAACAATGCAGTCGGCATCCCGAAAATCATGATTACTGCCACCAGACCTGTCATATCTTCAAACATGGTGTGCTCCTTGTTCGGCACGCTGTCTGCGCATGCCGACGGCTGAAAGCCGCTGTCAATCTGAAATACGGAAAGAGGTGGAAGAAAGTTCCACGGTCCCGGGCTGGGAGAGCATGGCTCGGTACGACGGCGATTGAGCGTTCTCGCCTTGATGTAGAGCCACTTCCTCAACCACACTGCTGAGCTTCGCTCCGTCTTGACAACCTCGTCGACTGCCCTCTCGGCTTCGCTCGGGGCTTCGGCAGAACAGAAGCAAGCTTGGGCGGCCATCCCAACGCCAACGGTCAGGTGAAAACTTTTCTGAGTTCTCTGCGGAGTATCTTGCCGGAGGGGGTTCTCGGCACCGCGTCCACGAAGTGAATTTCGCGCGGCTGCTTGTAATGGGTGAGGCGGTCGGCGACGAAACCGGAGAGTTCCTCTTGTAATCTGTCGCAAGCCACGAAGCCCTCGCGAAGAACGATGAACGCGACCGGAATCTCGCCGGCGGCTGAGTCTGGACGTCCGACGACTCCGCAATCGCGGACGGCGGGATGTTCGAGGAGCAAGGCTTCGATTTCGGCGGGTGCAACCGGGAAGCCCTTGTACTTGATCATTTCTTTACGGCGGTCGAGAACGTAGTAAAAATCTCCGGCGTCGCGCGTAACCACGTCGCCCGACCAATACCACCCGTCCCGCAGGACCGCGGCTGTGGCTTGCGGTTCCTTCCAATATCCCAACATGAATTGCGGGCCGCGCATGACGAGCTCTCCGGGTTCGCCGGCCGAAGCTTCGTTTCCGCTCTCATTGAGTACACGACATTCGGTCTGGGCCAGCGGCTGCCCGATCGACTCCGGGCGGTAGAGCTCCGGTTCGAGGAATCCGATGTGCGTTACTGGCGAGGCTTCGGTCATGCCGTAGCCCTGACAAACCTGGATCCCGGTCAGCTCAGTGAAGCGGCGGGCGAGCTCGGGGGCGAGTGGCGCCGCGCCCGATTTCACCCAACGCAGGCGATGGTTTCTCGGGAACTGTCCGGCTTCTGCCGCCTGGCAGAGCGCGTTCAAAGCGGGCGGCACAACCGGCATCATGGTGGGGTTTTCATCCACAATCAGGGAAATCAGCTGCGGGACATTGAAGCGCGGCATCAGCACGAGTGTACCGCCCAGCGTCAGCACGGGATTTAGCACGACGTTCAGGCCGTAGATGTGATAGAGCGGAAGAAAGCTCAGGACAACGTCATTCGTGCTCAGTTGCGTGCCTCCGGGCCCGATGAACTGGAAGACATTGGCGACCAGATTGAAGTGACTGAGCATTACGCCCTTGGGAAAACCGGTGGTGCCGCTGGAGTAGGGAAGCGCGGCCAGGGTTTGATCGGAAGTCTTCTCGCGGCCGGGTAGTCTAGCCGTGGCCGGCTGCAACAGCTTGGCCAGCGGTTCCGCGCTGGTTGTGGGCTGGCGAGTGGAATAGATTTTGCGCAGCTGGGGAAGACCGGCAAGATTTATTTGCTGGAGCAGCGTTCCATCGGTAATGAGCAGTACCGCATCCGAGGTTTCCAATTGGTATCGGACTTCGCGCCCGCGGTAAGTCGGGTTGAGGAGGGTAGGGACACCGCCCGCAAGTGTGGTGGCGTGATAGGCAGCGCAGAATTCCCATGAGTTCGGCAGGTAGATGGCGATTACGTCGCCAGGAAGTACACCTGCGGCAACAAATCCGCGTGCGAGATTTTCGACAATATCTCCGTATTCGGAGTAGCTGAGGCGGCGATTGCAGGAGGCGTCCACGATGGCGGTTTTGTTCGGGAATCGGCGGCAGGTTTCGAGAATGACCTCGTGGACGAAGCGGCCGTGCGGGTCAGCGTAGAGTCGCGTACGCAGCATGCGCAAGAAATTGTACCGGAAAAAGTTTCTCGGTATGCGGCTAGATGGTTCTCTATCGCCGGGAAACAAATAGGTCTCTGGATGGTGCCGCACACAAGCATCTTCTGTCGAGCTGCGTTCGACTGGACAGCCGCGGGCGGCTGTCCCCACACCAGCCAATCGAGTGCTAGCTCACCAGCTTGCGCAGGAATTCCTGTTCGTCCATGCGGTATTTGAAGGCTTTGCGTCCGTCGATGAAAACGACGGGAACTTCGTCGTTGAACTGGCGTCGCAATTGTTCGTCGCTGTCCACGTCCACGTCCTGCCAGGTAAAGCCGCCCCGGCGATGCAGCTTGGTCAACGTCTCTTTGACAATCTCGCAGAGATGACATCCCTTGCGGGAGTAAACCACCACCTGGGGCACCGTGGACATGGGGCGAGTTTAGCAACTGTAGAGGAGAATTTTCCAGAGACTCTGAGAGCGGCAGCCCTCTGCAACTGATTCATAGGAACCCACGGAGACGGAGGCAGCCCGTGCCACACGGAATGACTCTACAGGGTACAATCCCATGCATGCTGCAGTTCACGGAAAAGCCACTCGCGGGGAAGACGGTGCTGATCACCGGGGGTGCGCGCCGTCTGGGGCGGGCGACGGCTTTGGCGATGGCCGGGGCCGGGGCCGATGTGGCCATCACGTTTCTACATTCGGCCCGAGAGGCCCAGCACACCGTGATCGACGTGAGCAGCTTCGGCGTCCGAGCGGTCGCGCTGCATTGCGATGTGACCGAAGAGAAAAGCGTCAGGGCCGCGATCAAGGAAACCGCGAAAGAACTCGGCGGCCTGGACATTCTGGTCAACAACGCCGCCAACTACGAGACTGCAGAATTTGAGAAGCTGACGTTGCGCCAGTGGGATGCGATCTTCGCCTCCAACACGCGCGGGCCGTTCCTGGTCTCGCGCGAGGCGTTGAAGCTGCTGCGACAACGCCGCGGGAAGATCATTAACATGGGTTCGTTGGGAGGTCTGCGGCCTTGGGCGGACCACGCTCACTATTGTTCGTCCAAGGCCGCGGTTCATATGCTGACCAAAGTGATGGCGAAGGCGCTGGCGCCGGAGATTTCCGTCAATTGCGTTGCTCCCGGCATGATCGATCTGGGAGAGAAAGCGGCGGCTGGGTTCATGAGGCGGATGGCGAAGGCAACGCCGATGCGGCGCAATGGTACCGGAGACGAGATCGCGGCGGCTGTCGTGTTTTTTGCGACAGCGCCGCACTTTATTACCGGACAGATTATGGTCGTGGACGGCGGGCTGGGGCTCTAACGCGACATTTAGCCTTCTGAAGTTGTCGGATCAATGACCGACGAGATTTCAGAGATGCGATTGGCCGGGAAGCCGCCCTGGTTGGCGTGTTCCCTTACGAGTTGCTCATTGGGGGCGATGTAGATGCAGTAGATTTTGTCCTGGGTCACGTAGCTGTGGACCCATTGAATCTCCGGACCCAAGTTACGCAGGACGCCGCAGGATTTTTGCGAGATCGCCTGCAGTTGCTGTGGAGTGAGTTGTCCGGCACCGGGAATATCGCGTTCGATCACGTATTTTGGCATGGCATCCTCCTGAATGTGTGGGCAAGTTGATGGCCGCGACAGTTTGCCTGTTTCCGGGTTTTTAAGCAAGTGCTGGTCACAGGGAGCCAATGGCTGCGGTCGTGCTCGACTTTACGGTATGGTGCTAATGTCAATCCTGACCTGCATGGAAAAGCGTCTCATCGCAGTCATGCTTCTGTTCCTGGGCTCAGTTGCCTGGGCACAGGCGCGGCCGGAAGACGGTGGTCGCGAGCTGCAGTTGTGGACAGGTGGGGGCCCCTCGGTTCCCGGAGGAATCTCGAATACCGGCGTGTGGAATGTGGGGTTACGGTATGGATGGATCCTAACGCGGCCCCACGGACCGGGCTTCCTCAAGGGACGGTTCGAGTATGCGGTGGATGCGGTGCCGGTGTTCGTGGTTGTTCAGCGCTACGACACCGCTTACGGCGCCGGCGTGAACCCGCTGGGCTTGAAGTGGGACTTTGCCAGTCGCGGGCGGGTTGAGCCTTATCTCGAGCTGAATGGAGGGACGCTGTTTACGAATCACAATGTGCCGGCGGGAACCTCCGCCGTGAATTTCACATCGGCGGCAGCGTTTGGTGTGCATTTGCTGGGCAACAAATACTCGTGGACTCTGGAAGCGCGCTACATGCACATTTCGAATGCGGGATTAGCGGCGCCGAATCCGGGGATTAATACGGTGCAGGTGAGGCTGGGGATTGGAAAGTTCTTCGGGCACTGAGCATCGCGCTTGATCGGGATCAGGCAAAGCCCCCTGCGGCCTATGGGTCTTGACGTGAGCGCCATTTGTCGCTACAATAGGCGACATAATGGTAAATGAACTGCGAGCTGTGGTTGAAGAGCTAGGGGGCAAACAGACCCTGGGGCGTGTCCTTTCCAACGATCGTGAGATGCGCGAAGCGATCCGCGAGGGCTTTCCTCCGGCCGTAGTCGAGGGGTTGATGCGAGCGTCGGGTCTGACCCTGAAAGAACTTGCCGCTGCACTCGATCTTTCTCCTCGAAGCTTGCAACGCCGCCGTCGCAGTGGAAGGTTGGCGCGCTACGAATCCGACCGGCTTTACCGATTCGCCCGGATCGTCGCTATTGCCAATGAGTACCTTGGCGATCACGAACGCGTCACCCGCTGGCTCAAGCATCCGAACCGCGCTCTGGGTGGTCTCGCACCTGTCGCCGCAATGGATACGGAACTGGGAGCACGGCAGGTGGAGAACATCCTGGGGCGCATCGCCTATGGCGGAGTTAGTTGAAGCGAGTTTACCGGGTATTGCGCAAGGCGTATGCGCGTGCTCGGTTTGATGGCGAGGGAGCATACCGCTATGGGGGACGCTGGTCGAGCCCTGGAACGCGCCTCAGTTATGCGTCGGAGCACCAATCTCTCGCGATGCTGGAATATTTCGTGCACGTTGACAAGGACGATGCCCCGACGGATCTTGTTTTGGCAATTGCGGAAGTTCCTGACGATTTAGCACGCGAGAGGGTCGAAGCTGCTTCTCTGCCCGCAACCTGGCGCGAATCCACGGCCCCGCCAGAACTTACCCGGCTGGGGGATGAATTTGTGAAACGCGGCGAGCATGGTTTGTTACTGGTTCCCTCGGTTCTTGCCCCTTCCGAAAATAACTGCCTTATCAACCCGGCGCATCCTGACTACAAGAAAATTGTGGTGCGCGATCTCGAGCCGTTAGACTATGATTCGCGGATGTTCCGCGGACGGCGCAGCCACCGGCGGCGCTGACTATTCTGCAGGAACTCGTTGAGGCTCGGATTCCTCACACGAACGATGCCGGTCGAGCTAACCACAGGTTGCAGCCCGGCAACCCTGCCGGATATCCTTCTCGCTTATGTCAACACTTGTTGAATGTGTTCCCAATTTCTCCGAAGGCCGCGACAAGGCGAAGGTCGATGCCGTGGTCGAGGCCATGAGGATGGATGGCGTCTACCTGCTGGATCGCGAAATGGATGCCGATCACAACCGCTGCGTGATTACATTGGTCGGCGAACGCGAGGCGATTCAGGAAGCGGCCATCCGCGGCGTGGGCAAAGCGGCCGAACTCATTGATCTCAATAAACACCAGGGAGCACACCCCCGCATGGGCGCGGCGGACGTGGTGCCGTTTATTCCGATCGAAGGCGTCACTATCGAAGATTGCGTAGCCATGGCGCGGCTCGTTGGCGCGGAAATCTGGAAGCGCTACCAGATTCCGGTTTATCTGTACGAGGCAGCGGCGACTACGCCGGAGCGGCAGAATCTGGAGAACATTCGCCGAGGACAATTCGAAGGCATCCGGGCGGAGATTGCGACCAATCCTGCAAGAAAGCCAGACTTCGGCGATCCACGAGTACATCCGACGGCTGGGGCGACGGTGGTAGGCGCCCGGAAATTCCTCATCGCCTACAACGTTTTTCTCAGCACGCCGGATGTCCAAATTGCAAAGAACGTCGCCAAGGCGGTGCGCTTCTCCAGTGGCGGCTTGCGATTTGTGAAGGGCGCGGGATTCCTGGTTCGTGGCCTGGCCCAAGTCTCCATGAACCTTACGGATTTCGAGCAGACGCCGATTCATCGCGCGTTTGAGATGGTGAAGCGGGAAGCGGCGCGCTACGGCGTTTCGCCGGTCAGCAGCGAGATCGTGGGATTGGTTCCGAAGAAGGCTTTGGAATCGGCAGCAGAGTGGTTCTTGCAGGTGGAGAATTTCGATTCGTCTTTAATCTTAGAAAACCGCTTGAGTGCCGTGATGGGAGGCAAGGTTGCCATAGGCGGTTTGAGGGCCGGAGTCGAACCGTTCGTGGAACAGCTAGCGGCGCCCACGGCCACCCCGGGGGGCGGCAGCGCGGCGGCGGCCAGCGGGGCCATGGCGGCGGGATTGGCGACGATGGTGGCCTCCATGTCGCGCGGCAAGAAAGCATACGTGCAATATGAGCGGGAGTTGAGCGAAGCCCTCGCCCGGCTCTCACAATTGCGCGAAGAATTGAAGGCGGCGATTGATGCCGATGCTGAGTCCTACAACGCCGTGCTGAAGGCCTACAAACAGGCCAAAAACTCGGCGAACGCAGATGGGATGATCGACGCTGCGCTGAAGCGGGCGACCAGCGTGCCCTTAAGCGTCGCCGAACGGGCGAGGGAAGTGGCAGGGATCGCCGAAAAGCTGAAGCCGATCACCAATCCGAACATGAAATCCGACCTCACGACGGCCATCGCATTGGCACGGGCTGCGGTCGAGAGTGCGCTGGCGAATGTGGAAATTAACCTGGCGTCTTTGCAAGACGTGGCATTCGCGGCGGAGGTCAAGAAAAAGGCAGCGGCGCTGGCAGGGCAATAAGACTTGGATCGGCTTTCACTCTTCGGATTGTTCGCAGTCACCGCGATGATGGTGTGCTATGCGCTGGAGAATCGCAGCCGCTGGTTCATTCTGGCTTTTGCCGCGTCTTGCGTGCTGGCCTCAGTTTACGGATTCTTGCAAGGCGCCTGGCCGTTCGGTCTCGTAGAGGGTGTATGGTCCCTGATCGCAGTGGGGCGCTGGTGGCGGGCAGGGGAAGTGAAGGGATGAGACTTCTCTGAGGCCGGCTCCCATAGCACCTTCGGGCGACAAATTGGCGCAACATCCAGCCAGCACCGGAGTTTCCTACGCCTGTGCAGAATTGCACTTTCGTTTCCGATGCTGCGGCGGTGCTTGGCATACAATGATAGGGCCGAGGCAATGAACCTGATTCAGCTCATCGGCATCCAAGTGTCTAGAATCTCAGAGGCAGTTTATCTATGAAACCAGTGAAGAGCTGTTTGTGGGTTGTACTATTTTCGGCCGCCGGGGCATGGGCAGCGGCTATGGGAAGTTCCGCGCGGAGTGTGATCCCGTCCGATGTGCAGCAGATTATCACCGTGGACTATCGCACCCTCAAGAACTCCAGCACTGCCATGGCGCTGAAAGATCAGGTGCTTCCGCCCAGCCTGAAGGAATTCGAAACCTCTCTCAAGGGTGTCGGCATTGACCCGGAGAAGGATGTCGATCAGCTCACTTTTGCTTCTTATCGCAAGGGCAAAGATGGAGTGAAGGTCGTCGGGATTGCCCAGGGCTCATTTTCCATGAAAGCCTTCGTCAAGAAGATGCGTTTGAAAAAGGTGAAGCCGCTCAAATATCGGGACACCGATATCTACCCGATGTCCGGCGGCATGGAGATGACTTTCCTGGACGAAAACTCATTGCTGTTTGGCGATGGTGCCGCAGTAAAAGGTGCGCTGGATGCGCGTGATGGTTACACTTCCACGCTTGACTCCAACACTCAGGTTGCCGATATGATCGGCTCGGTGGAATCGGGCACGGTGTGGAGTGTGCTCGATCAGCAGGGAACGCAAAATATGCTGCTCTCCGCCCTGGGCGATGCCGGCAAGCTGGCCGACTTCAATACAGTCAAGAAGCATGTGCTGGGTTCGCGCTACGCCATGAACTTTCAGAGTGGTGTGAACTTTGATCTGGATGTGGTCACTTCGGACTCGGTGACCGCGGCCACGCTCTCCTCACTGGTGAAGGCGGGGGTGCTTTACCGGAAGATGACAGCCACGCCGGTTGAGAAAGTGGCGTTGGAGAGCGTCTCGGTGAATTCGGACAGCTCCAATTTGCAGATGCACTTCAAAGCCGACGACAAACAGTTTCAGTCGTTGATGCACTCGGATCTGTTCGCGGCCGTCTCCAGGTAGTTTTTGAAAGCAGCTTCCCTGGAATCAACCCCTCCGTGATGGAGTGGATGAGCTTCGAGATCGCCCTGGCGACGATTTTGGTGGGCGTCGCAATCGTCGTCATTGTGATACGGGCGTTCGTAGGCAGGGATTAACTGATCGGCCCATACTCTCATCAATCACAAAGCAAGACGCGTGCGCCGTGTTCATGTAAAATCAAGCTTGGAGTGAGTTTTCAGGCATTTTTCCGGGTGCGGTGAACCCACCCCTCGAATTACTCCCGAATTCTTAGTTCAAACATTCAGCCCTGAGCCGCCGTTTGCGGCAGGGTTTGCCAGGAGATAGACGGTGAAAATTGCAAAGACAGCGGATCGCAAGAAGGTGATGGACACTTCGAAGAGCACGGATTGCCCGAAGTGCGGCAAACCCACCCGCATCGTCAAACGAGTCAAGGACCGGGAGCGCGGACTGGCCGGCGGCATGTTTATTTCCTGCTCGGCCTGCGAGTTCTGCGAGAAACTGTGAGAAACACGAGATAATCGTTGGTAGCTAGTAGCTAGCTTTGTAGCCGCAGGAGATGAAGCACAGTCGTTCCTTGCGGCTCTTTGATTTTTTTGAAAACTCAAAGGCGCAAGGGCTTCGCTGATCAGAAGCTGATCTGAGCCAGGATGGCGCGAGCTTCGCTGGCTGGATCTGCGGCGGCGGTGATCGGGCGGCCGACTACGATGTGCGTAGCACCAGCGGCAATCGCTTCCGCAGGCGTCGCCACCCGAGCTTGATCGCCGGCTTCGGCGCCCGCGGGACGCACTCCCGGAATCACGATGGCAAAGTCGCCGTCGAGTTGGCTGCGGAGTTCGGAGGCTTCACGAGCCGACGCGACCACCCCGCGGCATCCATTGGCGATCGCCAGGGCCGCCAGGCGCAAGACTTGATCCTGCGCTCGGCCGCGCACGCCCAATTTGTCGAGGTCATTGTCGTCGAGGCTGGTGAGGACGGTGACCGCCAGCACCATCAGCCCAGCATTCACGCTATCCGCAGCCTCAGTGGCGGCGCGCAGCATTTTGCCTCCGCCTGAGGCGTGCACCGTCAGCATGCTCACGCCCAGTTTTGCGGCTTCACGGACGGCTGCCCCTACCGTGTTGGGAATGTCGTGATACTTCAGATCAAGAAAAACTCTGCGGCCCGCCGCCACCAGATCGCGCACGATTTGCGGGCCTTCCGCGGTGTAGAGCTGCATTCCCACCTTGTAACTGAAGGCGGAGTCGCCCACGGCCGCCACAATCTTCTGGGCTGCGGCCGCGGACGACACATCCAGAGCGACGATCAAGCGCTGGCGCGGATCGTACATCCTTGGGAAGTGTAAAACGTTTGCGGGTTAATCCGCCACTGGCTGGAGCACAGCGATCTGTTCAGGCTCCGCCAGGTCCAGGCGCACCTGCTGCAGACCTTTCTCCCTGAATCGCAGCACCTGGGCGGCGCCGTAGGAGAGGTCGATGATCCGGCCGGGAATGATCGGACCGCGATCGTTGATTCGCACGTACACTACACGCCCATTGTGCAGGTTGGTGACTCGAACCCAACTGCCCAAGGGCAATGTTGGATGGGCAGCGGTGAGGTCGTACATGTTGTACGGCTCGCCGCTGGCGGTGGCCCGGCCCTCAAAGTATTCTCCGTACCAGGAGGCGGTTCCAACCTGGTAAGGGTGGTGGTGGATCGGTTTAGCCTGAGAGCCTGGTTTGGATCTCTTTACGTCTGGCTTAAGTTTCGGACTATTCTGGGTGTCTTTCGACCCTGAGCTGTTTGGCCCCTGAGCCGCTCCCAGGCTGACGACCAGTAGGATGCTCGCCAGTCCATGAGCAAAATATCTTCGCATTCAGTTCACCTCGCATCTCTAAAGTCAAAGTCTTCATCATCGGTAAAATCGTCCTCCCCAAAAACCTGGTTCGTAAATAGATTGAACGATGCTATAGGCGGGCGGGAACCGTGTCAATCCAAAACTAGCTGTAGCAATATGACCAGATAGTTATGTATGTCTCACGTAACCTCCTCTCAATCTTGAGGAAAACTACAGATGTTACTGTAGGACAAGCCGTTTACATGTTAATTTAATAGTAAATAACCGAAGTTTAGGGTACCGTGCAATATTTGCTGCACTTGTGTTTTCAGTGAGTTACGTCGGTTACGTGAGTTTAAGCCGCTGATTCAGTAACTTACGAGGAAATGAGGTTGCTTTCCCCCCTTGGCTGGAGGAGCTTTTGCCAGACTCGCTCGGCTGGGCCCACCTGGGCGTCCGTCGCCATGTTGGGCGTTGGGGCGGATGCGGGCGTCCCCTGCTTGGGGGCATGTCTTGACTCACGTGAATCCTCTGAGCAATTTGCAATCGGCTGGGTTTCCGATACATTGCGATTATGGCCGTCTCGCCTCCGGTTGTTCTCACCATCGCCGGTTTTGACCCGTCCTCTGGGGCGGGGGTCACGGCGGATGTGAAAACCATCGCGGCCCACGGTTGCTACGGGGTGGCGTGCATCACGGCGCTGACTGTGCAGTCCACCGCAGGGGTGCGGCGCGTGGAACCAGTCTCGGTCGAGTTGTTGGTGGAGACCCTGGCCGAACTGGCCGGAGATGTGGAAATTGCGGCGGTGCACATCGGGATGCTGGGCTCAGGGAAGATCGCACAAGCTGTCGCCGAGTTTCTGAGCAACCAGAAACTGACCAACGTGGTGCTGGATCCAATTTTGAAGAGCTCATCTGGCGCCGATCTGGTGGACGCGAATGGATCACGCCTGATTACGGAGAAATTGCTGCCGCTAGCGACCGTCGTAACCCCGAACGTGGACGAGGCGTCCGCCATGACCGCAATGGCCGTGACCAACCCTGACCAGATGCGGGCAGCCGCCACGAAGCTTCATGCCATGGGCGCCGCGGCTGTCGTGATCACCGGCGGCCACCTCGATAAGGCGATCGATTTGTTGAGCTTCACCAGTAAGCGCGGAGTCGAGCAGGAAATCTTCAAGTCCGCCAGGTTGCGGTCCAATTCCACTCACGGCACCGGCTGCGCTTTTGCCACTTCGGTGGCCTGCCATCTGGCACTGGGACGCGGGCTGCCCGAGGCCGTGCTTCTGGCTAAAGCCTACGTCGCGGCGGCCATCACCAACGCCCATCCGCTCGGACACGGCACCGGGCCGGTCCATCATCTCTATCGCATGGGCCAGCAGCGGCGCCCTGCCGCGGCCGATCCCGAGCCGGTCAATTAGTGGGAAGACGCCAACAGGCGAACGTCCCGTTACTTTCTTCTCCTTGTCCTTCACCTGCTGTGGATGTAGGCTACCCCGACGGGACTTTGTGGAATTCGCAAGCGGATCAATCAGACTCGCTGCGCTATCCATTGGTCACCTTCATTTTCTCCTACAAGGAGGCATCCATGCGACGATCCCACGGCATTTTCTTAGAGAAAGTTCTTCTGATTTCCATTCTCATTCTGCCCTTGTGTGGTTCAATGTCAGCCGGGCAGTTCGGCAAACCTACCTGTTATAAGACTCCCGGGATTTCGGGAATGGTAGCAGTCGGCGACTTTAATAATGACAAGATCCTTGACCTGGCGGTGACCAGCCTCGATCAGAATAGTGTAAGCATTCTGCTGGGCAACGGCGACGGCACTTTTCGCAAGGGGAAAACGTTCGGCATCGGTTCCGGCACATTTCCGTACCGCATGGCGACCGGCGACTTCAATCACGATGGAAATCTAGATTTGGTGATCGTGAACTTGACCAGCGCGAACTTAAGCGTTCTCCTGGGCAAGGGAGACGGAACCTTCCGGGCGGCCAAGAACTTCAGCGCAGGGGAGGGTCCGTCGGGGGTGGTGGTCGGCGACTTCAACGAGGACGGCAAGCTGGATCTGGCGGTTTCGGACCAGAGCACCACGAAGATAACTGTCCTGTTGGGAAATGGTAACGGCACTTTTCGGGCGCCGCACTCGTATGACACCGAACTCGGCCCAGTGTCGCTGACCGAGGGCGACTTCAATGGTGATGGCCATCTTGATCTGGTCTCTGTCAGCGCCACTACTGGCGACGCCAGTCTCCTGCTGGGGAATGGAGACGGCACCTTCCAAGCGCCCAGGAACTTTGGCAGCAAATACATCTACCCGATTTGGGTGACGGCGGGCGACCTGAACGGGGATAAGAAGCTCGATTTGGTGGTGGTGGATTTTATGTCCACCGTAAGTGTTTTCTTAGGCGATGGCGACGGCAAATTTGGCAAGCCGAAGGACTACACCGCTGGGAAGGCGGACGACTATCTGCTGGAAGCGGTGTTGGATGATTTCAATGGGGATGGGGTGCTGGATCTGGCGGTTTCCGATACCGGCGATCAAAATGGCGTAGGTGGCGCTCTCAGTCTGCTGCTGGGAAAGGGCAATGGAACGTTTCGGCCAGTGAAGGAATATTACGCGGGAAAGTTTCCGGGATTGCTTGCCACGGGCAAATTCACCTCGGGTTCCTTGCCCGATGTCGCCATTACCGGCGCGGGGGGTGTATGCGTTTTGCTGAATACTGGAACTGGAGCGGCCCAGAGATAAAGATAATAAGGTACAGCTTTCCTCTTGGGCTGCCGGAATGCGGAAGGGCCGTGCGCGGATTGTTATTTTTCCGCATGCGCACGGGCTTTCCGCTCGAGCGCTTCACCAGAATTGCCGCCTCAAATGCCGCTACTGCCGTTGCGATGCGTTGAGATTGAAGTCGGGGCGAAGCGTCTTCAGATCGGGGCGTTTGGAGGCTCCCTCTGGTGTCGCTTTGTCGCCACCGTGCAGGCCGAAGGCGTAAATATAGCCGTCGTCCGAACCAACATACAGCATTCCATTTGCCACCGTGGCGGAGCCTTCTATGTAGCCGCCAGTGGCATAGCTCCATAACCTTTCGCCGGTGCGCGCGCTGAGTGCATACAGTTTGTCGTCGGCCGTGCCAAAGTAAATCACGCCGTTCGCAACTGCAGGTGCGGACTGTGACACACCGCCTATGGATGAATAGCTCCATAGCTCAGCACCGGTGCTGCCATTCAGCGCATATGCGCCTGTGTCCGTGGCCACGTAAACGACTCCGTTTGACACAGCCGGTGAATATGCGGCCCACGAACTGTCCTCAAAACTCCACAATAGATTCCCATTGCTGGCGTTCAGGGCGACGACGTCACCACTCTGGATGTCGAAGTACAAGATTCCATCCGCCACCGCTGGCGAGGCATAAGCGTAGCCCCCGGTGTCGAAATCCCACAGCTCGTTGCCAGTGCTGGCATCGAGTGCATAGAGGCGAACGAAATTGTTGATATACACCACGCCATCGACCACTGTGGGTGCGGACTGTATGTTATAGTACGTCGGCACGCTCCACACCTTAGCTCCAGTTCGAGCGTTGAGTGCATACACGGTGCCATCGTCTGAGCCGATGTAGACCACCCCGTTTACCACCGCGGGCGTGTACGGACCGTAAATGTCGTAATACCAGATCGCCCGACCGGTTCGAGCGTTGAGGGCCCAGAGGTAGTTACCTTCCCCCGAGCAGATATAGACGATTCCCTCTACCACCGCCGGCGAGCAGAACCACGCATCGCCGAATGTTGAGTAGCTCCAGAGTTTTCTCCCCGTCCTCGCATTCAGTGCATAAACGTTGTAGTCGTTCGAGCCGACATACACCACTCCATCGACGACAGCCGGCGAGGAATGGATCTCCCCGCCGGTTTTGTATCTCCATTTCAATGCGAGATTTCCAACATTCTTGGGATCGAGCACATTCTCATAAGGATTCACCCGTGTGCCGCCGGCAGTGAAGTGAAACTGGCTCCAGTTGGTCTGAACCAGAAATGGCTCTTGCGCGCCCTTGTCATTATTTCGCTCAAGCGCCGTGACCCAATGTTTACCGGGACGAGAGCTACGCGGCGCATGAATCTTCGCGTCGTCAAATTCCCCTTTGCCGTTGGTGACGACTAGCGCTTCATCCTTCGTGTCGAAATAAATATCCACTCCGACGTTGGGCGCAAAGCCGCGACCTGACACCAGAATCTTGCTCGTCGGAGGGCCGGATTTCCTAGAAAGGGTGATTGACGGCGACGCGTGGGCAATTCCAGCGAGTAGCAAGCATGCAAGGCACAAGGCGATAGGGAAAGTGGTTGGCCGAGAGCGTTCCCGAGGGTCGGACATATCCCTCCTCGTTCAAGCCGCGAATAAGGTTCTTGTTAGGGAAAAGCGTACTTGAAACTCGGCGGCAATTCTGTTCGCTATCCGCTGGTTTGTCAATTGTGCAAGAAGTTGCAGTTCGAGAAGGTGAGGGAGAGAAATCGAGGGGGAGGGATTCCGATTCGAACAACCACTGTGACCGAGTCTATTTTTCTGCCCTGCCCGTCCGTTTGAGCAGGATGCCCGCGACGAAGGCCACTAGCGCCCCTAGTAACCACTCCATCCGCCAGAGTTGAATCGCCTGAAAGTCAGCGAGGGTCTGGGCGGAGTAGATGACGCCTACTGCCAGCGCGGCCAGGATACAACCCAATCCCACGAAAAAGGCAACAAGTGAGGCCGTGCCGAAGCCTAACCGATCCTTTAAGCTCTGAAATTCCAGGACCCTCAGGAATTCCAAAGCACGAATCCAAATGGGTTCGGCAGCCGACGCGGTCTTTGCCTGGCGATCGGCGCCGCAAACATGGCAGAATCGCGCTCCGACCATGAACTCAGTCTCACAGCGATCACAGACTTCAACCAGGGTTGAAGCCGCAACTTCGGGCTGAGCGACGGGAGGACGCCAGAACTCCTGCGGCGCGTCTTGAATGACCTGCGACATATTGGACTCCCCCAGGGCTTTCATCGCAAGCCAGTGACCAAAGCCCGAACCTGTAAGCTGTTGTAAAACCTAAACTTCCGAAGTTACAGATGGCCCCTCGGCGTGCTGGCGAGCAAGAATTACCGCGTTACCGGCAAAGATTTATCGCTGGTCAGGATTATGCGCGTTTCCCTGATCGGTTTTCATCAGACAAATGTTGGGCGGAATTGATGTTCTTGGTTCGGCCTTCCACATGCACGCATCGGGTAGACTCAAGAAGCTACACTGAACTCGAGGAATGCCCATTTGTCTGCCCGCCGCATGGCCCAATGCACGTTGGTTCTATGTCTGTTGGTCCTGAATGCAGTGGTTGCGCCCGCCCAAGGCGGCGGCACTGCCACTCTTCCCGCCGACAGTTTGTCCTTTCGTCCCAATGATCCTCTGAACCGCACCGCCTTCGATCATTTTTACAATCTCGATTACGACCGCGCGGTTCAGGAGTTCGATCAAGTTTTGCAGAAGCATCCGGACGATCCGTTCGCGGTCAACCATTTTCTGACTGCGGTTCTGTTCCGCGAGCTTTACCGCATGGGCGCTTTGAACACCGGGGAGTACGCGAACGATACTTTCATTCAAGCCGCGCATCGCCCCGCCGATCCCAAAGTGAAGCAGCAGATCAAGGACCTGGTGCAACGGGCATTTCAGCTGGAAGAGAAACGTCTGGACGCGAATCCCAAGGATGTGGAAGCACTCTATGCCCGCGGCGTGACCCGCGCCCAGTTTGCAACCTACACCGCGATGGTGGAGCATGCCTGGTTTTCGGCGTTGCGCAATGCAGTTGGAGCGCGGCGCGACCACGAACGCGTGCTCGAACTGGCTCCCGAGGCGACGCCCGCGAAGCTGATTGTCGGCGCCCATAATTACGTGATGGGCAGCCTGCCCTTGGCGCTGCGTGCCGGCATCACCGTCCTCGGAATTGGAGGAAACAAGGAGAAAGGGTTCCAGTATCTGCGCGAGTGCGCGGCGGGAAGCGGTGAGACCAGCGTTGATGCCAGGATTTTACTGGTGCTGTTTTTGCGGCGCGAACATCGCTACGAAGAAGCCTTGCCGATTGCCCGTGGCTTGGTCGCAAGCTATCCACGGGACGTGCTCATGGCCCTCGAAGAAGGGAACTTGCTGCGAGCGGACGGACATGATCAGGAGGCTGCCGCAGTCTACAGAAAGGTCTGGCAAGCGGGGCGCGAAGGACACTATGACGGCTTGCACTACGAGATCGCCGCACTCAGCCTGGGCGATCTGCTGCGCAGCCAGAAGGACTACGCGGGCGCTGCGCCCGCGTATGAACAGGTCAGCGAGGTTCCGCAGCCCGACCCGGAAATCCTGCAGAAGGCAAATCTCGGAGCAGGGGAGATGTACGACATACTGCAGAAGCGCGACCTGGCTATGAAAAAATACCAGGCAGTTCTGGCCAGCGACGCCAAAACCCCGTTAGCGGAGACGGCCAGCAAGCGGATGAAAGATCCGTATCGGAGCGAGTAGCCGAGGGACTTGGTAGGCTGCTGAGAGAATCGCTGTCGAGAGTCGCTGTTGCACTTGATTTTGGGTGGCGCAGCCGCTTCAGCGCTGCGATCACTGCATTGCTTCCAATGCGGCTTTATAGCTGCTGAGGCGCGTCCGCGTCCCTTCCGAAGAAAGACCTCATTAGCTTTCCAACGTCAAGAGCAGGGAACGATTTTCCCGCAAAGCGCGTATCCTAGACTAGGCGAAGGAGGAGATCATGTACTGCAATTACTGCGGAAAAGTCATTCAGGACGATGCCAATGTTTGCGCCTATTGCGGCATACGGGTAGGCGGGGTGCTGGCGCGCAAGCGGCTGATCCGTCCGCGGGCCGGACGCAAGATTGCCGGCGTGTGCGCGGGATTCGCCGAGTACTTCGATCTCGACGTCACGCTGGTGCGGGTGGTGTGGCTGATTTCGGTTTTCCTGGGAGTTGGCTTGAGCCTGATTGCGTATGTGGTCGCCTGGATCGTGATGCCCGATGAACCGCTGGCCCTGCCCGCGCCGGCGGGACAACACGTGACCAATCCGTAGGTGCTGCCAAAACGCGCGAATGTTCCACGTGGAACATTCCCAAAATGGTAAACAGTTGACGCGATGCGGGTTAGGAAGCTGGCGCGCTCGTCGGGGCGGGTATCGGACTAGCTACGAAAGTGGACTTGCCAAAGCCCACAAGATTTGATCCAGGTGTTGGTACGGCCAAGGAACCTGCTTGCAAACGAATGCGGGTGCCTCGGTCGAGCGAAGCTCGGCAGCGATGTAGGCGAGCGTCCCTTCGACTTCGCTCTGTCGAAACTCCTGTTGGACGTCCCATTTTGTCAACAACATACGGCGCTCGGAGTTTCATTCGCTTTGGTGCGCCGAACGCCCATGGGCACTCAGGGCAGGCTCCCGCTCGTCCGTTTTGAAAGGGCATGGCTTCAGCCATGCGCGCCACAACTCAAACCAAATTGTCATCCTGAGGCAGCGGAAGTCGTTCGCTGGCGAACGACTCCCAACGAAGGATCCATGCATTTTCTATGCTGGACACGGAAGGACGGGCATCCGACGGCTGATGGGTAACGATGCTTGGTCAGCTTTCACGCCACCACGGACACTTCGCCGTGTGGCTTACGCGTGGGCCTCACAATGATCTCCACGTCCTGGCCCAGCGCTGTGAGAAAGTCCATGAGGCGTTCGACGGAAAAGGCGCCAGCGCGGTTGCGCATCAATGCCGAAACGTGAGGCTGCTGGATGCCAAGAATCTTTCCAGCTTCCGCCTGCTTGAGGCCGCGTCTCTTGATCAGGCGGTAGATCTGCAGGGTGAGTTTGGCCTTCAGCAGTTCCTGTTCCGGGTGAGGCAGGCCGAGGTCGGCAAAAACATTGCCGCTGCTTTTTTCTACTCGGGTTCTTCTGGGAAGGGATGGTTTTTTCGTTCTCACGGTCACGTTAGTTCTGCCTTTCTCGGTGCAGTCGTTCGGCTTCGGCTAGGCGCTGGTGGATGAGGTTCATGTCCTGCTTCGGTGTGGCGATCCCCTTCTTCGACTTCTTCTGGAAAGCGTGCAAAACGCAGATCGCCTCCGCAAAGCGGACCGTATAAACAGTCCGCCAGGCGCCGCCGCGATGCTCGGCGACAATTTCAACTACGGAGCCTCCTCCGAAACCTTTCAGCGGCTTGGCCGAGGGATCGGTTTCCCCCTGCTGCGCGGCATACAGCGATTGTCCGATGTCGCGCCGGACTTCCCGGGGAAAGGCACGCAGATCCCTTCGGCTTGAGCCGACCCAGATGATCGGCCGTTCCGGCATATTATACATGAATACATCTAACCGTATATGCTGTCAACAGAAACCATGAGTTCGGGCTCGCATATTCCCAAACCGAGAACGCGGGTGCCACCTTCGCCTTTTGGTGAGGTGGTGTTCCGACTGCTGCGGCCCAGGTCGGGCGATGCCAGCGAGATCAGAATCCACCAAGGGTGGGCCTGCCCCCCGGACTCCCGACTCCTAACTACTAGCTCCTAGCTACTCGCCCGCGCCTTTACGCCTCATCCACCCACGTGTTATCCTCAATAACGTTACAAACGACAATTGAATAGAGACAGGAGTGCATCAGGTTAGTGCTAGCCAGAGAGCAAAAGAAATCCCTCATTGACCAGTACGGCACGCATGCCACGGATACCGGCAGTCCGGAAGTCCAAATCGCGTTGTTGAGCGAGCGCATTGGTCAATTGACGGAGCACTTCAAAACACACCAGAAAGATCACGGCTCGCGCCGCGGTCTTCTTATGCTGGTCAGCAAGCGGCGTCGCTTGCTCGACTACCTCAAGACCTACGATTCCGATCGTTACAAAACCGTGGTCCACAAGCTCGGTCTGCGCAAGTAATTGCGTGCTGACAGGCTTAAGGACAGTTGCGTATTTACGGTCAGACGCTCGGAATTGTTCTGCCGTCGTGGGGACGGCAATGGCCCACTGAGGAAAGCGGGTGGTTTTCCCGGCACTGCAAGAGCCGCTACTGGCGCCTGTTCATCGACCGTGCAACCTCCCAGACTGGCACCGGCGTGCTCTCCTGCCCAGAAGGAAATAACATGAAACAAGAAATATCTGTTGAACTAGCGGGCGGAAAAAGCCTCGCATTTGAAACTGGAAAACTGGCCAAACAGGCCCACGGCTCCGTGGTTGTGCGCATTGGCGATAACGTGATTCTGGCCACCGCGGTGGCTAATCCCGACCCGCGCGAAGGAATTGATTTCTTTCCCCTGACGGTAGACTACCGCGAATACACCTACGCCGGCGGACGCATCCCCGGCGGCTTCATCAAGCGGGAAGGGCGGCCCAGCGAGCGCGAAATTCTGACCAGCCGCCAGATCGACCGTCCGATCCGGCCGCTGTTTCCGGAAGGCTTCCGTTGTGAAACTCAGGTGATCGCGTTCGTGCTTTCCGCCGACACCGAGAACGATCCTGACGTCGCCGGCATCAACGGCGCATCCGCCGCGCTGACCATTTCTGACATTCCGTTCAACGGTCCGATTGGTGCGGTTCGCGTTGGCTTGGTCAACGGACAGTTCCTCATTAATCCGACGTACAGCGAAATGCGCGACAGCCTGCTGAACATCATGGTGGTGGGCACGGCGGATGGCATCGTGATGATCGAGTCCGGCGCCAAGGAAGTGAAAGAAGAAACGGTCGTGGACGCAATTGAGTTTGCCCACACTGAGATCAAGAAAATTTGTGCCGCGATCAATGAGCTTCGTCAGAAGGCGGGCAAATCCAAGCGGGAAGTGACGCCGCCAGAGTTTGATCAGGCGTACTACGATGGTCTGAAGAAGAAAATTGGCGCGAATCTGACCGAGCGGCTGGATACGCAGAAGCATCCGAAGGCCGAAAGCTATGATCTGGTAAGGGCGCTGAAGAAAGAACTGCTGGCTGCGATTTCCGAAGATGACGAAGAGGCGCAGGCCAAGCTGAAGACGTACTACGAGACGCTTCGCGAGCGGATCTTCCGCGAGCAGGTGATCAATCAGAAGCGGCGGCCCGATGGCCGCGCATTCGATCAGATCCGCGATATCTGGATCGAAGTCGGCATGCTACCCCGAACTCACGGCTCGGCGATCTTTACCCGGGGTGAAACCCAGGCGCTGGTGACGACCACTCTGGGCACCAGCGACGACATGCAGCGCCTCGAAGTTTTCGAAGGCGAAGCTAAGAAACGCTTTATGTTGCACTACAATTTTCCGCCGTTTTCGGTCGGAGAAGTGGCATTCCTGCGCGGCGCTGGCCGGCGCGAGATAGGCCACGGTGCTCTGGCGGAACGCTCGATTTCATCCGTCCTTCCCGACGAAGACAAGTGGCCTTACGCCATGCGCGTGGTCTCAGACATTCTGGAATCGAACGGCTCCTCGTCGATGGCGACGGTGTGCGGCGCATCGCTTTCGCTGATGGATGCGGGCGTTCCGTTGAAATCTCCTGTGGCCGGTGTGGCCATGGGCTTGGTTAAGGAAGGTGAGCAGCATGCCATCCTGACTGACATTGCCGGCGCTGAAGATCACTACGGCGACATGGACTTCAAGGTTGCCGGAACGAAGGACGGCATCACCGCCCTGCAGATGGATATCAAGGTCGGGGGCATCACGGCGCAGGTGATGCGCGAGGCTCTCGCCCAGGCACAACGCGGACGCTTGTTCATCCTCGACAAAATGAATGAAGTGCTGTCGGGTCCGCGAGAGAAGGTTTCGGCCTATGCGCCGCGAATTTACACCCTGCAGATTCCGGTCGATAAGATTCGCGACGTGATTGGGCCCGGTGGCAAGATGATCCGCAGCATCATCGAGCAGACCGGGGTGAAGATCGACGTGGAAGATTCGGGCAAGGTCAATGTAGCGTCGAACGACGAGACTTCCGCGAACAAGGCGTTGCAGATCATCCGCGATCTGACCGCTACCGCCGAGGTAGGGAAGACCTACCTGGGCAAAGTCACGCGCCTGGCCGATTTCGGCGCCTTCGTGGAAATTATTCCCGGAACCGACGGCCTGCTGCATATCAGCGAAGTCGCCGAGCATCGCATCAAGGACGTCCGCGACGAACTGAAAGAAGGTGATCAGGTTCTGGTGAAAGTGCTCGCGGTGGAAGGCAATCGCATACGCCTGTCGCGCAAAGCGATTCTCAAAGAACAGCGGGCGAAAATGGGTGGCGGAGACGGGACTCCGCCAAGCGGCGAGGAAGGGCAGGGGGAAGGTGCGCCAGCACCCGCGCCCGCTCTGACCATCGAAGGCGGAGGAAACTTCCCTGACGATGAGCCTAACTTCAATCGGGACGCAGCCGCAGCTGGAGCAGGAGGAGATCGGCCGGAGCGCGGGGGTGATCGCGGACGAGGTGGCCGTCCGGGTGGCGGAAGAGGCCGGGGCCGCGGGCGCGGAGGGCCGGGACGCGGCGGGCATGGCGGTGGTGGTCACGGCGGAGGAAGACACTAAGAACCTTTTGGCCACGGATTAGCGAGGATTAGAAGACAAAGAGCCGCGACGAAAGTCGCGGCTTTTTCATGGAGGACGGGCGTCCCCGCCCGTCTCGTCAGTGAGACCCTGGGTCCTACCTCACATCGGGCGCGTTTCAAAAAACTAGGGATTTGCCTAGTAGCGAGCTTTAGGCCGCTTGATTAAGGTTAGCTCATTCCCGAGCGGGTGTTCCGGCGGCTTTGGATGCTCCGTTCGCAATTTCACAAAGGAGAGATTTCATGGCGCGGATCATCAACTTCTATGTTCCGGCTTCACACCGAGGCAAGACGAAGAAACAGGCTCCTCCGGCAGAACGGGGAAAAGTCATTACCTTTACGTCTGCTCTGAAAAGGAAGTCTGCCTAGGGAATTGCCTGGCGCAGGCGGCGTTCGCTCACCTACCTTCAAATCATCCAAGGGCAGCAGCGATACATCTCAAAAGATACTTATACTCTTACAGCCGGCGCGGCTGCCTTTTTGGGCAGAATCTCGCCGATGCGGCGGATCTGAGCCCCTACGCCGCGCAACTTTTCTTCGATATTCTCGTACCCGCGATCGATGTGGTAGACGCGATCAATGATGGTCTCACCATCCGCCACCAGAGCTGCAAGTACCAGCGATGCCGAAGCCCGCAGGTCTGAAGCCAGGACCGCCGCGCCGCTTAACGGCGCCTTGCCTTGAACGATGGCGCGGCGACCTTCGATCTTGATGTTGGCTCCCATACGCACCAGTTCCTGCGCATGCATGAAGCGGTTCTCGAAGATATTTTCGGTAATGATGGAAGTCCCATCCGCCTGGGTGACCAACGCCATGTACTGAGCTTGCACGTCGGTGGGGAAGCCCGGATATTCTTCGGTCACAACGTCAGCCGCCTTCAGAGGGTTGTCGCCCATCACCCGGACAGATTCCGCGGTATGCGCCGTCTTCACGCCGACTTCGGTGAGTTTCTGCAGCAGGGCTGCGAGGTGACGGGGATCGCAGGCGGCGACGTTCAGATCTCCGGCGGTGAGAGCGCCCGCGATGATGAATGTGGCGGCTTCAATGCGGTCGGGAATGATGCGGTGCTTGGCGCCATGCAGTTTCTCGACCCCTTTCACGCGGATGGTTGAAGTTCCAGCGCCCTCGATGCGCGCTCCCATCTTGTTCAGCAGGTCGGCGAGATCGGCAACCTCCGGTTCGCGAGCACAGTTCAGCATGACGGTCTCGCCATCCGCGAGTGCGGCCGCCATCAGTAAATCTTCGGTGCCGGTGACGGTAATCTTGTCGAAAACAATTTCAGCGCCACGCAGCCGTTTTGCGCTGGCTTCCACGTATCCGTGGTCTTGTACGATGGTTGCGCCGAGCCGCTCCAGTCCTTTGATGTGAAGGTCGATGGGACGGGCGCCAATCGCGCATCCCCCGGGCAAAGACACACGGGCGCGACCACAGCGCGCGACCAGAGGTCCCAGCACCAGAGTCGAGGCGCGCATCGTCTTCACCAATTCGTAGGAGGCTTCCGGCGAGGCCAGGTTCTTGCAGCAAATCTTGGTTCGATGCTGAGCGCGGCCATAACCGAGTTCGACTTCCGCTCCCATCGCTGCCAGGAGTTTGCGGGTCGTTTCGATGTCGCGCACGTGGGGAATATTTTCCAGGATGACAGGTTCTTCGGTTAGAAGAGCGGCGGCCATGCAGGGCAGCGCCGCGTTCTTAGCGCCGCTGACGCGAATGGTCCCGAGCAGCGGATTGCCGCCGCGGATTACGAATTTATCCATATCGATATGAGTTCGAAGCAGACTGCGAACCGGGGCAAGGCCCATCAGGTCCGTCCAATCTGTGGCGCACCCCTATTCTAGCGGGGAAGATGGCAGGTGGCAGAAGGGAATTGTTAACCGGAAGGGCACGGCCTGGCGGGAGTCGGGTACTTGGATTTCTTGGTCGGAGCCAGCGTCCTTCTCGTTCCATCACCGATCAAACCACAGAGGACACGGAGGACACCGAGGCCGCAGAGGTTGCAAGCTGCAACTAAACCACGGAGGACGCCAAGCACACGGAGGTTGCAAGCGCAACCCACCCCTACAGACTTCGGGCGGCAGCAATCGCCTGCCGGACATGACCGTCAGCGGTTCGCAAGAAGCGCGTAGCCTCGACCCGGCCTACGCCTGCCTTGAGCATCACCAACGCCACTGGGAGGCTGTTTCCGGCGGATTTTAGGGCCGCTTTGGCGGCTTCTCTTTCGATTCCCGCGGCCTGTTGCAGGATGAGGATCCCACGTTCCCACAACTTCTCATTCTTCAGGTGGACGTTTACCATCAGGTTCCCGTAAACATAGCCGAGACGGGTCATGGCGCCGCTGGAAAGGATATTCAGCACCATCTTTTGGGCTGTGCCGGCTTTCATACGACTGGAGCCCGCGATGACTTCCGGTCCGACCTCGGTCACAATGGCGAGATGAGCCGCCTTTTCCAAAAGCGAATTCCGGTTGCAGGTGACGGCAATCGTTTGCGCACCATGACGGCGGGCGTACTTAACCGCCGCGACAGTGAACGGAGTCCGTCCGCTGGCCGTGATTCCCACGACCACGTCCTTTCTGCCCGGCTTCTTCTTCGTGATTTCGCGCTCGCCGAGTTTGCTGGAATCCTCGTTGGCTTCGACGGCGGCCCCCAGCGCTTTTGATCCTCCGGCCATCACGAACTGCACCGTTCTCGGATCGGTGTTGAACGTAGGCGGACACTCGGTGGCGTCGAGTGCGGCGATCCGGCCACTGGTTCCGGCGCCCACGTAGATCAGACGTCCGCCGCGTTTCAGGGCAGAGGTGATGAGTGTGATGGCGCCGGCAATTTGCGGCAGAGCCCGCTTCACGGCAGCTGCAACTTTGGCGTCCTCGGCATTGATGATGCGCGCGATTTCGAGGGAGGATTTCAGATCAAGGTCGCGGGAGGCGCGATTCGCCTGCTCAGTGAAGAGGTGGCTCAGATCGGCACGCGACTTGGTGCGTTTGCGGTTCAACTGCATTCCTCCAGAGCTTCGATAACCGCGTCGTGAAATCTCGGACGCACCTGCTTGACGGCTTGATTGCTGGCGTCGGGCCAAGTCCGGTTTGTCAGCAGGCTGACCGAAAGTTGCCGTTCCGGATCGATCCACAGCGAGGTTCCGGTGTAACCGAGATGCCCGAACGAAGTGGGCGAGAAATATTTCCCCGATTGTGACGCGGACGAGGGTGTGTCCCAACCCAGAGCGCGCGAAGTGTCCGGCGGCGAGGATTCCCGGCGGGTAAACAAGGTCAGCGCTTCCGAACGGATAATCGGCTGACCACCCCGAAGCATGGCATGGGCGAAGATGGCAAAATCTCCTGCCGTGGCAAACAAGCCAGCATGTCCGGCCACGCCTCCCATCACGCTGGCGTTTTCGTCCTGCACCTCGCCTTGGATGATTCGGTGGCGGAACGAGCGGTCATCCACAGTAGGAGGGATGGAAGGACGCCAGGAGGCCGGGGGATTGAATGCCGTGTGACTCATTCCTAACGCACCGAAGATTTCATGCTGGCAGAAGCGGTCAATCGCGTCCTCTGCCAGGCGTTCGAGCGCGACTCCCAGCAGGATGAAGCCGATGTCGCTGTATTCGGCTTTGGCGCCGGGGTTGGCGGCGAGGGGAGTCGAGCAGGCGCCGGAAACGAGTTCGTCCCTCGTTTTTGCCCGCAGGAACAGCTTTTCGTAAGCGGGGAGGCCTGAGGAGTGCGCCAGCAACATGCGTAAAGTGACTTCGTCGCGCCGAGGATCTTCTCCAGCGAACTGCCCCACAACAGCCACAAGTGGCATGTCCAGGTCGAGAAGGCCGCGTTCGTGGAGGATCATGGCCATCGTGGTCGTGGCCACGACCTTGGAAACGGAAGCAATATCGAAAATGCTGTCGGCGGTCACTTCGGGAGCATCGGGTTCGTAGGTGAAGCGGCCCAGCGCCTTCAAGCAGACCAGCCTCCCTTTGTGTGTGATGGCAACCGAAGCTGCAGGAAATGCTCGTTCCACGATGGCCTGCCGCAACAGGTCAAATCCCCGCGAGAACGTGGCGTCCTGCTGCTCGTAGGCAGGAATGGGGAATCGCGCGGTGTTCTCGGCGGCTGCATTCAGCGGAATGGAGATTTCGGACAAAGCGTTGGCTCAGTTTCGGTTTATAGCAAAGTTCTCGCGGTGGGTAAAGCAACCGACCTATGGCACAAACGGCACCCCCTTACTTGAGTTTCTTGAGCACCTTCGAGGTGGTTGTGTAAAGTCGGAGTATCCGCACGAACCGAACCAACTCGCGCCTACGGCTGTGCCTTGCCGGCTTGGCCTACACGTTTCTGCTCACCGGGCTTTCGATTGCTTCGGCCGGGGCAGAGAAAACGGTGACTCCACCGAGTCAACTCGCTGTTGTTGACAACATCGTGCAAGATTCCATTCGCGATGGCGAAATTCCCGGCGCAGTGGTTTTGGTCTGGCACAACGGACAGGTCGTCTACCGCAAGGCCTTCGGCAGCCGATCGTTGGAACCGCGGCGCGAAGCAATGACTACCGACACCATCTTTGATCTGGCCTCGCTGACCAAAGTAATTGCAACCACCACGGCGGTCATGCAACTGGTGCAGAAGGGGGAGATTCGGGTTAATGACCCCGTGGCCAAGTACATCCCGCAGTTCGGGCAGAACGGCAAAGAGGAAATTACAGTTCGCGAACTGCTTACCCACTATTCCGGGCTTCCCGAGGATCTGGATCTATCCCAACCGTGGAAGGGGCGTGAAACCGCACTGCGCATGGCCTACGAGCAGAAACCGGTCTACGCTCCGGGATCGCAGTTCCTGTACAGCGATATCAACTTCATTGTGCTCGGCGCGCTGGTGGAACGCGTGTCTGGGATATCGCTGGAGCAGTACTGCCAGAAGAATATCTTTGGGCCACTGAAAATGACGCACACGCGCTTTCTTCCTCCTGCCGCATGGTTGCCGAAAATTGCGCCGACGCAGTATGACGAACACGACAACATGTTACGTGGAGTGGTGCACGATCCAACCGCTCGCCGAATGGGTGGCGTTGCGGGGCATTCGGGGCTATTCTCGACGGTCGACGATCTTTCAACTTTCGCGCAGTTTTTGTTAAAGGGCGGTGCAGTCCTTTCGCCGATGATGACCGAGAAGATG
The DNA here is from genome assembly GCA_963770485.1 of uncultured Acidobacteriota bacterium. Lineage (GTDB taxonomy): Bacteria > Acidobacteriota > Terriglobia > Terriglobales > Acidobacteriaceae > CAVVEC01. The sequence goes on along the minus strand of CAVYPX010000011.1, from coordinate 11,675 downwards.
ATTACGCCGCAGCAACCGCCAACCTCCGAAGTGCTGCGCGGCTTCGGTTGGGACATAGATTCTCCCTTCTCCAGCCCTCGAGGGGACCTGTTGCCGGTGGGATCATTTGGGCACACAGGCTTTACGGGGACCTCGTTGTGGATCGATCCCGCGACGCGTACGTTCATCATCGTGCTCGCCAATGCGGTTCACCCGCGTGGAAAGGGAAGTGCGGTTGTGCTGCGGTCAAAGGTCGCGACCGCGGTGGCTGCGGCTTTGTCCTTGACTGCCAGCGAAAAGGAAAAGCTGTGCTGTGCAAGTATCACGGGATATAACGAGGCGCAGACCGCGGCGCGCCGAGTCGCGGTCCGCAACGGCTCAGTGCGGGCGGGAATTGATGTTCTGGAAGCCCATAATTTCGACGTGATCACAGGCACAGCCGAGAAGAAAAAGATCGGACTGCTGACCAACCAGACCGGGCTGGATTCGCAGGGCCGCCGCACGATTGATGTGTTGTCTCAGGCGCCGGGTGTCGCACTAGAGGCCATCTTCAGCCCAGAGCATGGAGTGACCGGCACGCTGGATACAACCGATATCGGTGATTCCCGGGATGCGGCCACGGGAATCCCGGTCTACAGCGTATACGGCGGAACCGACGCGGCGCGCCGGCCGTCGCTCGAAGTTCTTAGGACGCTGGATGCAGTGATCGTCGATATCCAGGATGCGGGCGCCCGCTTCTACACCTACGAGACCTCGCTGGGATATTTCCTGGAAGGCGCGGCCAAGGCGGGCATCGAGGTCATCGTGCTCGACCGCCCCAACCCGATTACCGGTTCGTTTGTACAGGGACCAGTGCCTGATCCGGGGCGCGCGAGTTTCACCAACTATGCTGCCGTTCCCGTGCGTCATGGCATGACCATGGGCGAGCTGGCGAAGTTGTTCAATTCCGAGCGCAACATTAATGCGCGCCTGCAAGTCGTCCCCATGGAGGGATGGATGCGCGGCGACTGGTACGATTCGACTGGGTTGGCGTGGGTGAATCCATCGCCGAATCTGCGTAGCCTCACGGAAGCGACGTTATATCCCGGGGTGGCGCTGGTTGAAGGCACCAATGTGTCGGTAGGACGTGGCACGGATACGCCGTTTGAATTGGTGGGCGCTCCCTGGATCAGGGCCCGCGAACTGGCGCAGTATATGAACGCCCGGGACATTTCCGGCGTCCGCTTCGTTCCGGTAAACTTCACGCCTAGCGCCAGCACCTATGCCGGAGAGCAATGCGAAGGCGTAAACATGATTTTGGTCGAGCGCAACGCTTTCGATGCGCCGGAATTGGGGATTGAATTGGCGTCCGCGCTGCACAAGCTTTATCCCGAGCAATTTCACATGGAACGCATGATTGAACTCCTGGTGAATGAGTCGGTGTACGACACGATTTCAAAAGGCGAAGATCCTCGTCGCATCGCGGAAGATTGGCGAGAGCCGTTGCAGACCTTCGAGCAGATCCGGCAGAAATACCTGATCTACAAATAACCGGCATTCCAAACATACCGTTACCAGCATACGGAAGGTGCGTTCCACGCTGGTTTTGGCTAGAATGGTTGCGCGCTAAAAGATGGCCGCTGCGCACCGGAGAACCCCGAGCCGAATGGAAGCCTCTCAATCAAGAATCCCGACGCCGAATCCCTTCTATCGCTGTGCCGGACCCAATTGCGGAATCCTGAAGCGATCGACCGACCGGTGGTGGTTGATCTGGACATCCTTCGGCGATTTCAGCCGGCCGGTGTTGTACCTGTGCCCCTGGGATGAAGAGATAGCGGCGCGCGAGGGCACTCTGCACGTCTGCGGGGAGCTTTGCGCGCAGAAGCTGCAATCTCAGTTTATGGGCAACGTGATCGAGAGCGAGCTTAAGCGGTCGGCGCCTGATTTCCGATTGCCATCTCGATAAGCCCCATCTAACTTTTTTCGTCCCGCTTGCATCGTACTTTGCATCGAGTTCCCGGCGCGTTCTATGCTGGTGCTAGGCCGGTTTTGCAGGGCGAGGGATTTTTCGGGAGTTTCCTATGCGCGTTGTGCTTTCTGCATTTATGCTGGCGATCTTAGCGTCTGCTCAGGTTGCTGGAACTAAGCCTGACAACTCTTCGTCCACAGAATCCGCACGTGAGTTGTCAATACCCGCCGGAACCAGGGTACCGGTAGCGCTGAAACACGCCATTTCGACCAAGCAGACGCGTGAGGGCGACGCCGTGTACGCGGAAACTACGTTTCCGGTTGTGGCTAACGGCCGGGTTTTGATTCCCGCTGGCACTTACGTGCAGGGAAGGATCAGCCGCATCCAGCGTGCGGGGCGGGTCAAAGGACGCGCCCAGGTCTTGATGCACTTCACCACGCTCATCTATCCCAGCGGCTACACCGTGCTCTTGCCGGGTGCCGTCGAGAACGCCCCGGGCGTGGACAAGACGGGAGTGAAAGACAGCGAGGGCACGATTCGCGGCGACAGCCAGACCGCCCAGAAGGTCGGCACGGTCGCCACAACTGGCGCCACTGGCGCAGTGATCGGTGCCGCTACCGAGGGAGGTAAGGGAGCGCTAATCGGCGCAGGTATTGGAGGAGCAGTTGGAAGCGTGATCGCTCTGTTGAGTCGGGGCAACGACGTAAAACTCGATGCCGGCACGACGCTGGAAATGGTGATCCAGCGCGACGTCCCGCTGGACGCCAGCCGGATTCCGACGACCACGGGAGCGATGGCACGGTGAGGGCCTGCGCCGCCGGAAGGGCGAGGACGACCGTCCTCCACTGTATAAATCCAGCTCCCCCGGTCGAGCCACGCTTACTTCAACGTAAACAGCGCATTCACGTGGGCCGTCACGGTGATGGTCTGCGGTGTGAATTGCTCTGTCGGGGCAGGCGCACCGACGGCCGTGGCCATTCTCGCCATCGGCTGGACCATAGGAACCACCCGCGGGTTTTCGAACGTATCCACGGAAGCGTACGATAATTCACCCAAAACGCGTCCCGCGGCGTGAGCCACCGTCTCGGCTGAGGCGCGGGCACGCCGGTATGCGTCCTCGACGGCCTTGCCTTTGGCCGCGTCCATATCCTCGAGCGTGTAGCTGAGCGACTGATCGCCTGTAATGTCGCTGTCGGAGAGCTGCTGCACGATGGGCGCCACTTTCGTGAAATCCTTTAACTTCAGAGACACGCTGGCATTCACCTGATAGCCAGCCAGCTTTCGCTTTGCGGGCTTGTAGTCGTAAACCGGCTCGATAGAGAAAGTGCCGATTTGAGCCGCCTGCGGCTCAATCCCGTTGGTGCGCAAAATCTGCCGAATTTGTTCGGCGGCTTTCGAGGCCCGGTCAAAGGCCGCGCGGGAGTTGTCTTCCTGGGCGGAGATGTTGAATTGGACGACAGCGGTGTCCGGATTGGCTTCAAATTTTCCATCGGCGGTGACGTAGACGGTGTTCGGTTGCGCCGCGAGTGCGGGGTGATCCTGCGCGCCAGCAAACGTCGCGGCTATGATCAAGACCAACAGCAACTGGATGGAAGCTTTCATAATTTCTCTCCCCATGATCCACAAATATGATCCACAAAGAAAGTTATACGCCTCGGCCCTTTGCCATACAAAGAACGCAAAGCCGCGCGTAACTTGCGGGAATAGACGGAAACTGCAGTCAGAAACGGGTCGAGGTCACGTCGAACTCTTGGCCGTGGAGTAGGCAAAGCGGTTGATTTGTGCGTTGATATCCTGGCGCAGGTCGCCCCAGATGTTTTCCGGCATCGAGAGAAATGTTTTCACCACCTCTGGGTCAAACTGGCGTCCCGACCAGAGTTCAATCTCTTTCCGCGCCGCAGACAGAGTCTGCGCGGCGCGATAGGGACGATCCGAAGTAATGGCATCCAGCGTATCGGCCACCGAGAACAAACGCGCACCCAGTGGGATCTCCTCGCCCTTCAATCCTCGTGGATAGCCGGTGCCATCGAAGCGCTCCTGGTGAGAGTAGACGATCTCGGCCGCCTCGGCGAGAAAAGGGATTTTCCTCAGCATCTGAAAGCCGCGGTAACAGTGCTCCCGCATGATGGCGATTTCATCCGCGGTCAGGGCGCCGGGCTTGCGCAGGATAGCATCGGGAATCGCCATTTTGCCGATGTCGTGAAGGAAGGCGCCGCGGGCAATCACTGCAATCTGATCTTTGGATATTCCCATGGCCCGGGCAATGGCAATGGTGAATGCCGTTACCCGCTTGGAATGGCCTTCAGTCTCGGCATCCTTGAGGTCGAGAGCATCGCCCAACGCTTCCAGCGTGATGTCGTACGACCGCTCCAGGGTACCCATGGCCGTACGCAACTGCTCGGTGCGGGCGGCGACCAGTTCTTCCAGGTTAGTTTGATAGTCGCGGTTTTCCAGCTTGAGCCTGCGATTCTCCAGCGCGCGCCGAACCGTGGCCAGCAACTGTTCGCGCTCGAAAGGCTTCAGCAAGTAATCGTAGGCGCCATTGCGAATGGCGGCCAAGGCGACTGAGATGTCATGGACGGCGGTGACCATGACCACGGGCATATCCGGGAATTTTTCCTTGGTGCGTTCGAGCAGGCCGTTGCCATCCAAGTCGGCCATCATCAGATCAGAAAGCATCAACTCGAATACCTCCCCGGAATCGAGCACCGCCAAGGCTTTCAGGCCGGAAGAAGCCTGCCGCGTCTTATAGTTGGCCGCGGCCAGCATGGAGCACACGATTTCGCGAATCGACTCCTCGTCGTCGACCACCAAGATGCGTTCAGCGGGCATGGCTATTCCCAGTGTATCGCGAATCGTGTCCCATTTCCGGGTTCCGAAAGTAATCATCCAGAGTCGGAAAGCTGCTTGGCCAACCGGCAGGCCGTGTTATTAACGAACCAGCGCTTAGAGTCACTTTATTGCGATGAATAGCTCCGTCTTGTTCGCCGGGCACGCCTTCGGAGACCTGGCCGTTGCCAAGCTGGTGGCGGTGGAATCGGTGACCCTCATCATATTGGCGGCCAGCCTACTGGTGTTTCGCACCTTTCGTGAGCGCTACCTGCTGATCTGGATACTGGGATGGCTGGCTTATTTTGTTTCTGGGTGGACACTTCACGGGGCGCTCGCCAGCTCCAGCCCGCATTACCTGGTCGCCGTCTCCCAATCGCAATTCGTTCTGGCCGTATCTTTGTTTACGGCCGCTGTTTTCGTCTATTCGCATGCTCGCAAGGCGTTATTGCCGTTGCTGGTGATCTCGATTGCGATGATCGGCTATGCCGCCGCGCGTGCCCTGTGGTGGCCTGATTCCTACACGCTGCGCCTGGTTCTGGAGATTTCGTATCGCATCCTCACGGTCGCGGCGGCGATTCAATTGATCCGCTTCCGATGGGCGCGTTGGGAGATCGGCTCCTGGCTCCTCAGCATCAGCCTGCTGCTGGTACATCTGGACTGGGCGCCTTTCACTGCGCACCTTCCACCGGGGTCCGATCTGGCGTCTGACCTGCTTTTTGGATTCAGCATGCTGCTGGTGGTCTTTGACGATTCCAAGATGCGCACCCGCCGTCTGGGCGTGCTCAATGCGCTTACCACCAGCATTACGCGAGCCCAGCAGCACGGACCGATGATGGAAACCGCACTGGAGGAGCTCAAGGCGCTGATGGGTGCCAAAGCCGCCTGGTTTCGCCTGCTGGAAGGTGACAAGTTGGTCATCGCCCAGCAAATCGGGCTTTCCCAGGACTTCCTGCGCGACCGGGGTTCGGTGTCGCTGGATGAAACGCGCAAGGCGATCATCGCCGAAAGCGTGCCGATGGTGATTGCGACCTCGACCGCGGCCGATGCGATCCGCCCCTTTCTGAAGCGGGAACGCTTTCACCATATCGTGACGCTGCCCGTGCTGGGCAAAAAATCGGTGATTGGAACCCTGTCCTTGGGCGTGCGCCACCGGCTCACCTACACTCCAGACGAAATGGAGTTTCTGACCACGAGCGCGCATCAACTCGGGTTGGCCGTCGAAAACCTCCGGCTGGTAGAGCAGATTCTGCGCTCTCACCGGCAGTGGGCGAATACCTTCGATTCCATTCAGGATCTGGTCCTAGTTCACGATGCGGAATTCCACATTGTGAAGGCAAATCACGCGCTGTTGCAGCGTCTTGGCCAGGCGCCGGCGGACGTCACGGGCGAAGCTTGCCAAGCGGTGCTGCCGCAGAGCGGGAATTGGAGTGGATGTCCCTACTGCGTCAGGGCGGGCGACGGTTATTACGAGGCTGCCGATCCTTGCTTCGGTGGCTATTCCATGATTTCCACTTCGTCCTACACCGAGCAAGGAAGCCAGCAGAGAGGCACCATCCACGTGGTGCGGGATGCCACGGACCGGCGGGTCGCGGAAGAGAAATATCGTCTCCTGTTCGAGCAGGCCCAGGAAGGCGTGTTCGTAGCCACCCATACCGGTCAACTGCTCGATTGCAATGACGCCTTTATGCGCATGCTGGGATACACCAGCCGGGAAGAGTTGATGGCAGTCGATCTGGACACCCAGCTTTACGCCTCCGCGGAGCAGCGGGACGCATTCCGCCGCGAGATCGAGCTGCACAATTACATCCGCAATTTTGAGGTAACGCTACGCCGAAAAGACGGCACTATTCTGAGCGCGCTGGAAAGCAGTTTTCTGACGCGCAATTCCAGCGGCAAAATTGAACGCTATCAGGGCTTTCTCCTCGATATCACCGAAAAGAAACGAGCCGAAGACGAAATCCGGCGGCGCAATCGCGAACTGAACGCGCTCAACGCCATGGCGGTAATCGCGACCCAGTCTTTTGATCTGGACGAAATTCTTAATCTCACGTTGCGCCAGGTTATCTCGCTGCTGGGTGCGGAAACGGGTTCGATTTATCTCGCGGACTCGGACGAAACCACTTTCCGTCGCCGCGCCGGGTGGGGACAGCGCAGCGCCGATCGCGCCCGCTTCTCGGAGATCCGGTTTCCAGGCGGTTTCGGCGATCTTGTGACCCGCTCCCGCACCGAAGTGATCACGCCGGAATACCTGCCGCATCTTCCTGCCTTGGTAGCCGACTTTATTCGGGCCGACGGCTTGAATTCCTGGATCTGGGTACTGCTCTGGAGCAAAGACATGCCCATGGGAGTGATGGGCATCAGCAGCAGCAAGAGCCGGGAGTACACCAGCAACGATGAAAATCTGCTGGTGGCAATCGGCCGTCAACTGGCCACCACCATTGAAAAAGTCCGCCTCTATGAAGAAACCTGCCGCGCCTACGAAGATCTGCGAAAGACGCAAGAGCAGTTGCTGCAAAGCGAGAAGATGTCCGCGGTCGGCCAGTTGATTTCCGGTGTAGCCCACGAACTCAACAATCCCTTAACTGCCATTTTGGGTTACGCCCAGCTTCTGGAAAGCGAGGGGCTGGGTGAGCGGGCTGCGGAGTTCGTCAACAAACTCTTCAAGCAAGCGCAGCGGACTCATCGCGTGGTGCAGAATCTCTTATCCTTTGCCCGCCAACGTAAGCCGCAAAAGCAGCAAGTGGATATTCCAAAAGTGCTGGACGAGACGCTTGCCCTGCGCGATTACGATCTGAAAGTGAACAACATCAAGTTGGAGCGCAAGATCGAGCCCGCGCTTCCCGCCGTCACCGCCGACCCTCACCAGTTGGAGCAGGTCTTTCTGAATATCATCAACAACGCCGTAGACGCCATGCTGGACGGCGGTCAGGGCGGTATGTTGAAAGTGTATGTTTACGCGAACAAGGGCGCCGTGCACACGGAATTTCACGATTCCGGCCCCGGCATCAAGGAACCACATCGCATTTTTGAGCCGTTTTATACCACCAAGAGTGTGGGCAAAGGAACCGGCCTGGGCCTGAGTATCTGCTACGGGATCATCAAAGAGCATGAAGGAGAGATTTCCGCGCGCAACCGCGACGAGGGTGGGGCGATTATCGAAGTACGCTTGCCCGCCGCGGGACAGAACGAGTCTCCAGATAAGGCATCGGTTGCGCCCCGCCGTGAGCTGGCGATCGAGGGGCGCATTCTGCTGGTGGAGAATGAAGAAGCTGTGCTGGAGTTCGAGCGCGATGTGCTGGCCGGCGCGGGGGCCGAGGTCATCACCTCAATGAACAGTGACGAGATGAAGGCAGTGCTGCGGAACCAATCCTTCGACGCGGTCATCATGGATGGCAAGATGCCCGGCGGCTGGGGTCCGACTGAGGTGTACGGCTGGCTGGGAGAGAACTGCGCGAACCTGCAGAAACATTTACTGTTCACTTTCTCCAGTGTCGCCGAGCCGGAGATACGTGGTTTCCTGCAGGAAAACAATGTGCCCTACCTGGTGAAACCGTTCGAAGTCGCTGATCTGATTTCCCACGCACGGCGTCTGTTACAGAAGACCCAAGCCGCGACTGCCGACTAGCTAGGCTATTTTCACGAAAGTGTAGACTGATTTCCTGCACCTTAGTTAGCGGATTGATGAAGGCGCAGGCCCGCAAAGAATTGTCATTCTGAGCGGAGTGGGATGTTCGCCAAGCGAACATCCCACGGAGTCGAAGAACCCCCATAACGCAAGCGTGGGTCGGCAGGTTCGAGGTATTCTTTCTGGAAGATGGTGAGAATTCCCTGCAGCGTCTTTGCAGCGATTGAACCATAGGGATCCTTCGACTGCGTTGTCGTGCGCTTCGCACACGACAACTTCGCTCAGGATGACAGGCCTGGAATGGGGCCGGTGAATTCGTGAAAGGCCATGTCGTCCTGACATGCCGAAAGTCACAGCCTCTCAGGATGAGCAGATTCTAAACTGTCATCTCGACCGGAGTTTCCCCTTCCGATACGGAAGGGGAAGCGGAGTGGAGAGACCCGCTTGTTTCCACCTGCTGACTTGCACTAAAGGCTCTCGCGCAATCTACGGGCAAATTCCCGCAAGGCCGGTTCGTTTCGCCGATACCACATCCATTGGCCCAGCTTCTGGGCTTCCACCAGACCCGCCTCTCGCAGAATCGACATGTGATGAGAGATCGTGGGCTGGGAAAGGTGAACCCGTTCTTCGATGTCAGAGGCGCAAAGTCCCACGTCTTTGCCGATGGAGCAACCTCCGCGCTCCTTGAGAGCGTGCAGAATTTTCCGGCGTGTGGGATCCGCGATCGCCTGCAACCTGCGATTCAGTATTTGCTCCGGATCGGTCATGGCTTGGAAGCTGGCGTCAGCGGTCAGCAGTCAGTCGTCAGGCGACCAGCCTCTGACCCCCGACTATGAGCTACTCACTACTTTTTCAGAATGGGATTGTATCCGTCGCTGATCAGCTTGGTACGCATCGCCTCCGCATCCTTGAGGTCGGTGTAGGGTCCAACCTGCACGTGAAAGAGATTGTCCGGAGCCGTATTGGTGAATGCTGGATAGTCTTTCTTCTTAAGGGCATCCACCAGCGCCGCGGCGTCTTCCTGTTTGCTGACAGCGGCCACCTGCACATAATAGCCGTTCAGCGGCGGCGCGGCGGCTTGGTCAGCGGGAGTATTCTTTACGTCAAGCGCAGTCGCCGGCGGGTTCGGGTCTGGAGGGTTGTTCCCATTCTCGCTTGTAGCCAGCCGGGCATCTGCCTCCTTGTCCCCCACCGCCTTGTAAAACGTCATGTCGGCGGGAGAAGTTGCACCGTTCGTGGCCTTGACGGCCGATGGCCGGGCGCCTCCAGTAGTTACGATTGTCCCGGCCGAGGCATCGACGACCGCAGGTCTGACCGAATTCCTTCCCAGCGAAAACCCCATGCCGAAAAACAGGGCACAGAGCACCACCAACCCAAAAAATACGGCGAGCATTTTGCCCGTGCCCAGGGTAATCTCCGTGTCCTCAGACGTAGCCGTTACCATTTCCACCTCGCTCTGGCTTTTGCTGCCGAAAGCAGTTCAGCTCTTCGCCCCCGGCGAAGCGTTCCCGTCAGCATTGCCCAACATCTTTTGAAGACCGGAGAAGAAATCCACCGGAACAGGGAAGATCACGGTAGTGTTTTTCTCCACGCCGATTTCGGTCAAGGTCTGCAAATAACGCAGCTGCACGCTCACTGGCTCTGTGGCCAGAAGCTTGGCCGCATCCACCAAACGTTGCGCCGCCGAGAACTCACCTTCCGCGTGGATGATCTTCGACCGTTTCTCGCGTTCCGCCTCGGCCTGCTTGGCCATGGCGCGCAGCATGGACTCGGGCATGTCCACCTGCTTCACTTCCACGTTCACGACTTTCACGCCCCAGGGTGCGGTGTGCGTGTCGAGGATGCTCTGCAAACGCAAGTTGATTTTGTCGCGATGCGCTAGCAGTTCATCCAGTTCCTGCTCGCCCAATACCGAGCGCAAAGTTGTCTGCGCGAACTGCGAGGTCTGGTACACATAATTGGAAACTTCCACAACGGCCTTGCGCGGCTCAATCACGCGCAGAAAGATCACGGCATTTACCTTCAGCGTGACGTTGTCGCGAGTAATGATGTCCTGCGGGGGAACTTCCAGCGCTTCCTGGCGCAGTGAGACGCGCACCATTCGATCGACTGGAGCGAAGACGAGAATGATTCCGGGCCCCTTCGCCTCAGGAAGCAGGCGGCCCAGTCGAAAGATGACGCCGCGCTCGTATTCCGCCAGGATCTTGATCGAACTCAAAAGGTATAGAACGACGACGATGATGACGATGGTAGAGAAACCAAATCCCAATTCCATCTCGGGCCTCCATGCCTGAATTGTCAGGAGTGCTTCTGAGGCGGATTGTACAGCAAAGTACGGGATGGAAGCGGTGATTACGGCGGGGAAGGGGTTGCCTCGCCAGATGCGCCGGCAGGACTACAACTTAGTTCCCCTCAGGGTGCCCCCTGTGAGGCTCGCGGGTCGTTGCTCGGTACGTCTACTTAGCGTGTAACAGCGGCTTTGCGGCATCCTCTGGCGAAGGAATGTCACTGCGAACTGTGCCTTCTTGTGATACGATTTGGCCCGTTTCTAAGCGAGGACAAGTTATGAATAGCCGTGCATGGATCGTGCGGTCCCGGATGACGTCTTTCCTCATTCTTGTGACTATAGCCGCCGCAGTTTTGTCTTCCAGCGCCCAAGCGCAGGTCTATCTTTATGGACGGGGCGATTTCCAGGCTGGCAGCAATGGTGCGGTTATCGTCGCTGACTTTAACCATGACGGTCGGCCCGACATCGCAGTTTCGGATCCGCAGCATGACGCCATTGACATACTGCTCGGGTCGAGCAGTGGGGGTTTTGTGCTCAAGGGAACGTACGCGACGGGATCCTATCCTACGGCGCTAGTAGCCGCCGATTTCAATGGCGACAAAAAGCTGGATCTTGCTGTGATCAATGCGAATTCGGGAACAATTTCTATCCTGCTGGGGAACGGTGATGGTACGTTTCAAAGCCATGTCGACTACCCCGTCGGCCAAAACCCAGTAGGAATCGTCGCCGCGGACTTTAATAGCGATGGGAATGTCGATCTCGCCACGATCGCCACGAATGATAGCGCGGTCGCGTTACTGCTCGGCGACGGCAAGGGCAACTTCGAGGTGCAGGCGCTCATCCCAGTAGCTTCCGCGCCCACCCTGCTGGCTAGAGGTGATGTGAATGGCGATGGCAAGGTTGATCTGGTTACGTGCAATAACAGTTACCCCAACGCAACTATAACGGTTTTATTAAGCAAGGGAGATGGCACGTTTACCCAGGTGGAATCGCAGGCGCCTAGC
>CAVYPX010000010.1:0-44627 GCA_963770485.1 uncultured Acidobacteriota bacterium | reverse complement strand
AATGTATTGCTTTTGCTCCGAATCTTGCGATTTTCATTCAGGTTCATCACCTGGCAATCCCAGCCGCGGGCTTCCAATTGCTTGCGCAGGCCCACCAAACTCATGGACCAGCCGCATACCGGCGGGGGCCAATTTCCGATCTGTAGGATTCGCTTCAACCCGTCAATCCTCGATCATTGTTTCTGCGGGGTTCAACGGTGAGCAGAACTCCAGCCTTTTTCATCGAGCACCTCACGATAAACCTCATGGTAGCGCTCTGCTACACTTCGCATGCTGTACTTCGCTCTTACCTTCTCCTGCGCTTGCGACGCGCAAAGCCTTCTCAGGTCGGGTCGGGTCACCAACCGTTCGAGTGCGGCCGCGAAATGCCTCTCGTCGCTGTCCGGAACCAGCAGCCCCGTCTCGCCGTGTTGGATCAGTTCCCGATTGCCGCCGACGCAGGTGGCAACGACCGGCACGCCCGCCGCCATCGATTCCAGAATCACGTTAGAAAGGCTCTCCGACTCGGAAGGAAGCACACTCACATCGAGCGAAGCCAAAACCGCGGGCATATCTCTGCGGTCTCCCATGAATAGCACGCGACTGCTTAGTCCTTGGGACCGGGCCAACTGCTCCAGAGCGGACCGTAGCGGACCATCTCCCACCAGAATGAACCGAAGGTCCCGGAAGCGAGGCGCGAGCAGCGCTGCCATTCGAAGGAATGCGTCATGCCGCTTCGACGGATGGTTCATTCGAGAGATCATTCCGATACTCAGGGTCTTATCGTTGCGTGGCAACGCCGGGGGCACGGCCACAAAGAATTCATCGGTCAGACCGTTCGGGATTACGATTAATCTTCTTGCCGGAAGTCCGACCCGGCGCAAGCGTTCGCAAGCCGCTTCGGAGTTGCAGATCACACGGTCGCACAGTCGAAATACCATCCTTTGCGCTCGAAACTGCATAGGTGTAAGCAGGTCTCCGAGTTGACGAAAACCGCCGATAATCACTGGCACTCGGGCGGCGCGCGCTGCCGGAATCAGCATCAAGTTCGAATAAAAGTCGAGTGAGTGCGCCAATGCAATGCGCTGATCACGAAGATGACGTGCCAGCGCCAGGCGAGCGCGCTGCGAGCCCCATTGCCAGGCTCCCGCCGGGAGAAAACTCGACCATTCCTTCCAGCTTATCCAGAAACGGGCCTTCACGTTTAAGACATCCCAATGAGATGGAAAACCTGTCGCGATCGAAAGCCCGCGCCAGGGCCGCGAACTGCCGTTCGGTCCCGCCGGTTTCCAGCGAGTTGGTCATCAAGAACACACCGGGCAAGCGCTGTGCCGCAGCTGTTTTCGTCAGGACGGTCCGATGGCCGTCGAAGAATGCCTAGATGAAAGCTTCAGATCTGGCCTACCGCGGTTGGGCCTGGAGTCGAAAGCACCTCCTCCGAACTCGAGGAACTGGAAATTGCGATGAATATGAACCTGCCTCAAGAAAATTCCGCTGCCAAAGTTCGAAGACCAGCAGCATCCACAATACCCCCGAATGATCGCGCCGTCCGCGCAAATGCTCGTCCATGATGCCGCGGATGGCTGCTGGCTTGAAGTATCCACGCTGCAGCGTGCGCGGTTCGAGCAGGATGCTCAGCAGGCCATCTTTCAGTTCGTCCCGCATCCAGTGCACCAATGGTAGCGCGAAGCCTTGCTTGCGCCGTTCGAGCAGCGCCGACGGAATGCCCAGCCGTTTTGCCAGCTCCTTGAAAATATATTTGCGTACTCCGCCGCGGAACTTGTATTGGATCGGCAAGCCAGCAATCCACTCCACGAACTCATGATCCAGGATTGGACAACGAATCTCGAGCGAGTTCGCCATGCTCATGCGGTCCACCTTGGTCAAGATGTCCGCCGTTAGGTATGTCTTGGTGTCCAAATACATGAGCCGGCTCAACGGGTCGGTGCCCGGAGCTTCGTCGTAGTAGCCCTGGAACTGTAGGAACGGATCAGGCCAGTGCGAGCTGTTCGCACAAACTCTTCCGAAAACAGCGAACGCTCACGGTGCAGAGCCGGCAGAAACGAGATTCCATCGAGATAGCGATCGCGAGAGGGGAGCGTAACATTCCAGGCGAACTTGCGTCCCTTCACCGCCGAAGGCAAGCGGTGGTACACATGATTTCGGTAGGCCGCCCAACCCACTCCGGCAAAAGCTTGAAGTGTCGCCGCCTCCAATTGACGATGTAGCGGTCGTATCCGGCGAAGAGTTCATCCCCGCCATCACCCGACAGCGCGACCGTAACATGCTGCCGCGCCAGCCGGGAAACGTAGTAGGTCGGGATCATGGACGAGTCTGCGAATGGCTCTTCCATCATTCGAGAAAGATCATCTAGCGTCTCGGTAATGTTGGGATCTACAACGAGTTCGTGGTGGTCGGTGCCAAAACGTTCCGCCACTAGACGCGCGTAGGCAGCCTCATTGAAATCGGCTTTCTGAAAGCCAATCGAAAACGTTTTGACCGGCGTGGAAGTATTCCGTGCCATAAGGGCCACGACGATCGAGGAATCCACCCCGCCGCTCAAAAGGCCCCCAGCGGAACGTCGCTGATCAGACGAATGCGCACCGCCTCCGCCAGACGTGCCTCCATTTTCTCCAGGCAAGCTTCGTCCGATCCGGGATCGTTCGCGCCATAGGCCGGCACATCCCAATACTTGCCGAATTGAATCTCGCCGTCTCCGTCACTCCGCCAAGTGACCGGGCGGCAGCTTTCGGATGTCGCGAAACGCGGACTGCGGATCGGGAATATACCCGAAGTAAAAGAACTGAAGAATGCCCTCGGGATCAACCTCGGCCAGTTGCGGCGCCACGGCCAGCATTGCCTTGATTTCGGACCCGAAATAAAGACGCCCTTCGTGCACGCGTAATACAGCGGCTTCTTTCCCAGGCGATCGCGGGCCAACAGCAGCGACATCGTTTTCTCATCGTAGAGCGCGATGGCAAACATACCGCGCAGCTTGCGCACGCAATCCGCACCCATCTCCTCGTAGAGATGAACGATCACTTCGGTATCGCTGTGGGTATAGAACTCGTGGCCGCGTTTTTCCAACTCCTTGCGCAATTCCCGAAAGTTATAAATCTCGCCATTGAACACGATCCACACCCTGCGATCTTCGTTGTAAATCGGCTGGCTGCCCGTCAAGATCGATGATGCTAAGCCTCCGCATGCCGAGGCCGACATTGCCCCGCGCGTGGATTCCCTCATCGTCCGGCCCGCGATGCACCGGGGTTTGAGTCATCCGCCGGACGTCCTCGCCGCGCGCCTGATCACGCCCTCTGTCGATGTAGCCCGCTATTCCGCACATGCCGCTACCTCCATCGGCTTGCCGCCGGCGTCAGTAGCACTCATCGGTTCTGCGCGACGAAGACTCATAAACGCGAATCCGTCGTACTAAGGATAACAGTGAACGCCTTGCCCGTCGGGCGGTTTGAAGCGAAACCGCGCTGCAGAGATTGCCGCGTCCACGGCATCAACGTAAGCGCCAGGGTCCTTTCCGTCGGACGCCTTTCCGGCAAACTTGCTGGTCGACACCACGGTGGTAGTCGCCGCCGACCCCGTTATTCCAACGCACGAAGTCTACCTTCGAGGCATTGCCGACCGGCCAGTTGTCGGGAGGCCAGGCTTCCGCCGCTGCACCCATGATGACGTTGTGGTCAAACTTGTAATTTGCCCAGCAGCCCTCCAACACGCCCTTCATGATGTCTCTTCCGAAGTAGCATTGCATCGGTCCGCCACCGGCGTTGGTGTTGCCCGTCATACCGTTATCCACGATGCTGTCCTCAAAGGTAAAGTTCTGCTGGCCGGAAGGTCCGCTGATCATCCAAGCGGCGCGCGCCCGATTCGTCGCCACCGTGACATGCCGAATAGAAACGTCATGCAGCCGGAACCCAACCGGAGCAGTCAACTGTGAGCCGATTTGGAACATGTCGCCGTTACACTTGTAGCATCCGGTGTAATTCATGTCGTCGAAAATGATGTCGTGAATTGAGTAGTGGCTGCCCTCCTGCGCAGCGTTCCCGGAATCCGACAACCCATTCCAGATTTGCATCGCAGCCCCGGCATGAGAAACCATGCTGTAGCGGATGGTGATATCGCGAACCACGCATGCCGAACAATTGCCGGGATTCTTGGGAGTCAGCAAGATCGCGAAACCCACCTGGCTAAATCCTCCCCAGGCGTTCTGAATCCGATTTGCTTCAAACAGCACTCGCTGGGCGTTTTTGAGTTCGAATCCATTTTTCACGATGGGATAGCCTTTGCCAGGAATGCCGCCCACCGGCATCCATGACAGCGGCTTGAACATCTCGTTGCGCCGGATTTCTATATCAGCGGGTGTCTGCGTGGCTGCGCCTCCGCCGAACAAAATACTTTGACCCGCAGCCTCGAGGAAATTGTTGACGATCTTCCAGTTGCCCTGCGGATTGCTGCCGAGTCCGCCGGCGAAAACCTGGGAGTCGGTGCAGCTTCCGGTTACTGCCGTACAGCGGAAGTCATTGAAATAAGAGTCTACGGCTGCGATGTCCATGCCATCGAGCAGCGCAAACCGGGTGGTCTCATCCGTGGGAGTTCCATGCGCCCAGATGCGATCAAACACTATGTGATTCGCGCCGGCGTCGTTCTCCGATTGCAGCAACTCGCGAACGATGCCCGTGCCTGGAGCACGCGTAATCTCCAGAGCCAGGGCCGAAGCGGTAGTGATCAATGTTCTGCGAATAAGTGAACGGCGCGGCGTTTTTCCCCGAAGAGACGATGTGCGCCATGACGTCGGATTGAGTGCTCGCACAATCGTACGGCGGGCGACCGGGCAAGCTGGGCACGCCCGCAAAGCATGGCGTCAAGCGCTGGCCTTCGACGGGCAACTGAGCATCCGGAGTGGATACGCGAATCTGAATCCAGTGCGTATCATCGCACTTCTTGCTCGGTAAATTGAATGATCCGGAAAACACGTTGCCAGCTTTTAGCGAAACAATATCGCCGCACGCCGCCGAATTTAGCGCGGCTTGCAGGCTGGCAGAATCTGCTGCGGTGATCGTCTTGCCGGGTGAAGGCGTGCCATCGAGCCCCGTGTAGAAGCACGATGTCGGCAGCGCCGCGGGCCCGTCGTTGGTCGCACCAAACTGCGGCTTGTTGCCCTTCCCGCAGTAACGGTTGTCGGCACCGAGCGGGGTTCCCGTGGACATCGCAAGCACGGGCCAAAACACTAGCACGACCGTCAGAATCAGGTTGGGAAGTCTATCCCACACACCGCTCAGCCTCCGCTTGCGAGGATTCAAATCGCTTTTGTGGCGCAGCAGGTTTGCGTCCTTGGACCGAAATCGGTTGCTCGACGACTCGCAGATCTTCCAATTGGCAACTTTCGAACCAGCGAAAAACTTCTTCGTACGTGTGCTTCGATTGGTACCACACCGAGTACCAATCAAATGTATCCAGCACTCTCCACTGCGGGTCTTTATTGAACGACATGGGAATCAGATAAGCCAGCGCCCCACTTGCGGGCTTGCCCAGCACCGGAATGTGCCGTAACGCCTGATGAACACCATAAAGCGGCACGGTGAGGTAGCAAAGCTTGTGCAGCAATTTCGGCGGCATGCGGCGAGTCAGATGGCGATACAAATCGCTGCAACGGTACCACCGCGTGTAGGAACTGTAGAGCCAAATAGCGATCCGCCCACCCGGCTTGAGCAACGGCGGCAAAGCTTTAAATGCTCGCTCGCAGTTGGGCGTGTGGTGCAGCACACCGATGCTGTAGATGTAGTCGAAGCTTTCTGGAGCAAAGGGCAGGTTGAACACGTCCGCCTGAAAGATGGTAGCCTGGCGGTCGGCTAGATTCCGCGCCGCCACTTCAGCGGCCAGACTCAGATCAATTCCGACAACCTGCGCTCCCCAGCGCGCTGCAACCTCAGCAAAGCGGCCCATTCCACAGCCGGCGTCGAGCACCAGTTTTCCCTTCAAATCATCAGGATGAAAGCCTGTGCGGCGGCAAAAATCGTCCTCCGATCTGTCGCTTTGCTCGGAATCCAATTGCGTCCGCCCAAATACCTGCCACTGAAAACCGAAGCTTCCCGCGTAGTGCT
Organism: uncultured Acidobacteriota bacterium; assembly: GCA_963770485.1. Taxonomy (GTDB): domain Bacteria; phylum Acidobacteriota; class Terriglobia; order Terriglobales; family Acidobacteriaceae; genus CAVVEC01. The sequence goes on along the minus strand of CAVYPX010000010.1, from coordinate 38,535 downwards.
GGCTGTCAACGAAGCGCACAACACTGTTCACCTGAGGGTATTTTCTGCTGCAACCCTCACACTGTAATCCATCGGCGCCATTCCGCAACGTGCTCCCGCAAGTGAGGCAGCGCAAGATCGCCAGGATTTCTTCAGCGAGTCCAGGCCAATTCGCGTTTGGGTTTTGCGCCATATCTTCGCTCTGGACCATCCTTCCTGGCATCGCCGCGCTGAGCATCATCGGCGGTCTGCGGTATCAAAGCAATCCGATACAAAGCCGACGTGTAAGCAATCATGAAATAAGGGAACAGGTTGTATTCGGTCGAGGCAAAACAGGCGCTGACAAGGTATGCCGCCAGGCTCGCCCACAAGGCACTGGTGAACAACTGTAATTCTTTGTCAGCTGCATAGCCGGGAGCTTTGCGCACGCGGCGGATATTGCGAAAAGCCCAGGCCAACGCCAGCACGAACAGGATGAGCGCAGGGAAGCCAGCCTCCGCGGCGATTTCTGTGTAAGTGTTATGCGCGACTCTCCACTCATTCTCGGCGATCACCGGGAAGTTTCCCGGCCCGATCCCGAAGATGGGATTATGCAACGCCAGCACGACGCTCTGTTTGAGGAGCGTGCTGCGTGCCTCGATCGATCCGCGGTCGCCTGAGCCCTCAATATTTCCGGCAAAAATGCTCTGCACGCGAGCCGGATAATGCGGAGTCATCAGAGCCACCGCAACGGCACCCATGGCAATCACACCGGCGATTGCCACCAGATACAAACGCCGGCCCTTGACGCCGTACTCCCACAGACAAACCAGTCCGGTTACGAATAGAGCGATCAACCCGCTTCGCGAGTACGTCGCCACCACGGCGTATGTCATGGTAAGCATCGCGATGACCCAAACTGCCTTTTTCAAGAGCCCGCGCGACCCCAACAAGAAAGCCAGACACAAGGGAAAATTAATCGCTATGTTGATGGCTAGGTCGTTAGGATTTTCCAGAATTCCGTTCGACGCGCCGTAGAGTCGGCCAAAGTAGTGGCGGCCGATCAGCACCGAGGCTACTGTGACCACGGCTACAGCGGCCGCCTGAATCCACAACAGCCGCCGCAATTCCGCAATCTGGCTAACGATCATACTGATCAGCATCGCGACAATAACCGCTTTGGAAAACTTTCCGAACACAACGTTGAAGGCTCCGCCTCGCCACACCGCGAATGGAATCGCCAGAATCATCTGCCCGAACAACAGAATGAGAAACTTAATTTCCGTTGGCAGTCTGACCTTGCCCTTGGCTAGAATCTCGAAGATCAGAGCGATCAAAGCAATGCCGCCGGTGATTTTTGCCCAAGGGATCACGCTCGCGCCTGGGATGTAATCTTCCGGCCGCAAATAGTAGAGCGCGGTGAACAACAGCAAAGCGCCATACGCAAGGGTTCGCGGCCCACGCAGTCCGCTCGGAAACCCGGTCGCGTGGCCGTTCGCCGCCGCGGTCCACTTCATTCTCGGGTTGATGGTGTGCTGCATGCTCACGACTTAACGCCCCGCATTATCGTGCCCAGACCGCCTTGCGCCCGGTTACAAAGTTCGCGAAGGCAACCAGCGCGGCGGTGTTCAGCACAACGAAAGTGAATGCGGCATCCGCCACGCGAGCGATCGGGCCTTGTTTCAGTTGCAATAAGCCCAAACCACTGAGACCGTAAAATCCCAATTGCAAGCCCAGAGCCCACTTATAGAGACTGCCCGGCGCCAGAGCCGATGCCACGAGCGCTACGCCTAAGGCAAAGGGCACAATCAATCGCAGCACTTTATGGCTCACGAATTCGAACCGGATGGGATTCTCCCTGCTCAGGAGCCAGGCGCCAATCGCAATAATTGATAGTTGCCGCTCAGCGTCCGAACCTTCCTTGCAAATTCCTGCTGATTGCTCACCGCAGGCCGGTCCCACGCCTTCGCGCGCGGATCGAATACCACCCGGTATCCTTGCCGCGCAACTTGCATTGGCAGATAAACATCGTCGAGGATGGTTGCCGGTGGCAGGGGCGCAAGCAACTCGCGTCGAACGGCGTACAGCGCGCCCGTCGCTCCGACGACGGAACCGCAAGCCGACTCCCATTGGCGTATCTGTTTCTCCACTCTCCAATACAAACCAACGCCCTGCCCGCTCTCCCTTGAATCGGGATCTCCCAGCATGAGTTCGCCACTGGCACAACCGACTTGCGGATCGGCAAAGTTGTCCAGCAGCAGGCGCAGCGCGCCCGGTTCGATCTCCTGGCGGACATCGACGAACACCACCACCTCTCCTTGCGCCAGATCCAGAGCGTCGTTCAATCCGGAGGCCTTTCCGCGTGGCAGTTGATTCAGTACCACACTGACTCGCGGATTTGCCGCGTACCGGCGTAGGATGGTTTCCGTGCCGTCGGTCGAACCGTCGGAGACGACAAGCAAATGTGCTAGTTCTGCGGGGTAGTTGAGAGTCAACAAGTTCTCTAACTTTCGCTCCAACAGCTGCTCCTCATTGCGGACCACCATCACGATGGACACCCCCGGCGAATAAGGTGCGCGCTGCACTGGCCGCTGATGCCAGCGGCTCCGCAGCCAGAGCCATGCTGGATACCCAACGTAGGTGTACGCGATGAGTGCAGTCGCGCCCCAGAAAACCAGCTTCATTGTGCACCTCGGCCGAGCAGCACAATCTTGATGGTTTGAAACATGATGAGCAGATCCAGCCCCAGCGAAGCGTTCTTGATGTAGAACAAATCGTATTGCAGCTTTTGCTTGGCATCCTCCACCGTGTTGCCGTACTTGTAGTGAATTTGCGCCCAACCCGTAATTCCGGGCCGCACCGCGTGGCGCACCGGATAGTAGGGAATTTGCTGTGTCAGCCATTCGACGAACTCAGGCCGCTCCGGACGCGGCCCCACGAAGGCCATATCGCCCTTGAGAACGCACCACAACTGCGGAATTTCGTCTAAGCGGGTAGCGCGAAGCACGCGGCCAACGCGAGTGATGCGCGGATCATCATCGTCCGCCCAGGTTGGACCGGTATCGGCTTCCGCATCCTCGCGCATGGTGCGGAATTTGTAGCAATAGAATGTCACTCCGCGCCGGCCTACCCGCTTTTGACGGTAGAGTACCGGACCCGGTGAACTTAGTTTGATCGCCAGAATCACCAGCGGAATCAGAGGCAGAACCACCAACAGGAGCACAGCCGAGGCCAGCAGCCAGAACAGCCGCCTTACAAACATCACGCTGGCGCTGAAGCGGAATCCATCCGCGAAAACCAGCCAGCTCGGGTAGAGTTGCTCCACTTCGATTCTGCCCGACATCTTTTCCAGCCATGATGTGGCTTCCTCGACCTTGATGCCCGCCAGTCGAAGCTGCAGCAATTCCTGAACCGGAAGATGTCCTCTCCGGTCCGGCATGGCGACAATCACGCGGTGAATGCTTCGCTGTTTGGTCAGTTCCATCAAGTGCGAGGCCATCGAATCGCGAGTCACCGCGCCTTCCACATTGCCGCTCCAGCCCATTACCTCAATACCGAGTTCGGGTCGCGTGCGCAAACCGTTCACCAACCGCTGGGCGCGCTCTCCCGTGCCGACGACGTAGACTCTCTCCCGCAGATACGGCCGTTGCACTAACCAGGCATACGCCACGCGCCAACCGAACAGCGCCAGAGTCAGTATCAGCAACCCCGTGACGGCCGCGTTATTCCCCAGCAGATAGCGCGGGAATACATATCCGACAGCCGCCAGAAGCAGGGCCAAAATGCCGGGCACCAGCAGCAATCGGAAGTAAAGTTCCCCCTTTTCGTTGAAGTGGCGGGGATCGTACAGGTCAAACCAGTGTGAAAACAATAACACCACCAACGTCACCGCCAGGATATTGAAATATCCGTACTCGTAATTGAGTACTAGATAGCTGTCACCACGATATTGCAGTACCATCCCCAGCAGGAATGAGGTGGAGACCACCAGCGCCTCGCCCGCCAGCAGGACTAGCGTCCGAATCGGATAGTAAACATTGAACAGCCGGATCACACTCTACCTCTGGACTTGCTCGTTCCCATTGGGCTTGCCGTAAGTTCCGTAGTAATACTCGCTGTAAGGCGACGAGTCGGAGTTGACGCCGTTCAAGACGACACCGATCATGTGCCGGTCGTTGAATTCCTGGCAAGCCTTGCGCGCAACGTCATACGGAGTCGCGTGGGAGCGCACCACCATCAGCACGCCATCGCAGTAGCCGGCCAGCAACTGCGCATCGGACACAGGCACAGCGGGGGGAGAATCAATGACGATCCAGTCAAACAGCGCTTCCACCCGATTGAGCAAAACCTTCAGTCGGCCATTGGCGACCAGTTCAGCCGGATTCGAGATTTTGCGGCCCGAGGGGACGAAGAACAGATTTTCCATTACACCCCTCTGCATAACTCCAAATTCATCGAGTTCGCCCAGAAGATATTCCGCAAGGCCGGGTGCGGCCGCCGTCCCCAACGTCACATGCAGACGCGCAGCGCGCAAATCGGCGTCAATCAGCAGAACCCGCCGCCCGTGCTGACGCACCAGCACCTGCGCCAAGTTCGCCGCCACGAACGTCTTTCCCTCCTTGGGCAGCGCACTGGTAACCAGTATCTTCTTCACCGGATCTTTCTCGCGAATCTGGTAAAGCCGCGACCTTAGCGTGCGAAACTCCTCCGTGCCGTAGGCATGCTCATCGGAATTAAAAAACAGCATGGTTTTGGTGTCTGGCGCCCAGTTCCCCCGACCGCACCGAGCCAGCAGAGATTCGGATGTAAACGCCCCGGCGAAAGACGGCATATCGGAAGCAACTGTGCCGGATGCCCCGGGCGATCCCGAGGCAGCCAAGGGCGCTCCAACGGGCAGGGGCCCGGCGTTAGCCCCCTGCGCCGCGGCTCGCTCCTGTTCCGCCCGTTTCAGGGCCTCGTGAATCCGGCTCATAATTTTCTTTCCTTGGGGAGGTCCGGTTCCGTATCGCGCAAGCGATCGGCAAGCGTCGCCAGAGATTTCAGGGTTGCGACCAGATCGAGCTTCGCCGCGGAGCCGTTTGGCGCCGTCGTCGGCGTCGCCATCGCTGCGGAAATACTGGCATCATCCAATTCGAAGTCGCGAGCCACCGCTTCCACCACATTGCTGGTGATCACTTTTTGCCCGTCTACAAACGCGCTTACCAGGCAGTGTTCGCAGATCAGGTTCACCACGCGCGGAATTCCGTAGGCGTAGCGGTGGATGGCGGCCAACGCCTCCGAATCGAATATCGGCTGTCCATTCGATCCGGCGATGCGCAGCCGTTGCGCCACGTATGCCTTCGTCTCCTCCAGCGCCAGCGCGTGGGTCTTGGCCCTTAGCGTCAACCGCTGGCGCAACTGGCGCAGATGGGGCTGTTTCAGCTTGTATTCCAGTTCCGGTTGGCCCACCAGCACGATCTGCAGCAACTTTTCGGTGAAGGTCTCGAGATTCGTCATCAGCCGAATCTCTTCCAACACTTCATCGGAGAGGTTCTGCGCCTCATCCACGATCAGTACCGCAGTCTCACCCGCCCGGTACCGATCCAACAGCCATCCATATAAGCGCAGCAGAATTTGACTCTTCGATCTCGACTCTACGGAAATTCCGAAATCCGCCATCATGTAGTCGAGGAACTGCGGCACGTTCATGCAGGAATTAAAAATGAACGCGGTCGCCACTTGCTGCAAACGCAGCCACTCCATTAGCTTGTTGATCAGCGTGGTCTTGCCCGTCCCCACCTCGCCGGTCAGCAACACGAACCCCTTGCGGCTCTGGATGCCGTAAGTAAGACACGCCAAAGCCTCCTCGGTATGCCGCGTCAGAAATAGAAAGCGCGGGTCCGGGTTGACGTTAAACGGATTGGCGCGTAGTCCGAAAAATTCCTTGTACATTCAGCGCTAAACCTCGACTGCTTCCTTTTTTTCTTCGCTCGGCACCTTCGACTTGCCTGGCGGTTTCTTGTTGCCATTCCTGCCCGCTTTTTCTTCATTGATCCAGGGCATCGAAACTAACACTGGCAAGTCCAAAACCGCTACTACGTCTTGTTCAGTCCGCAGCGCCTTGTCACGCATCTCCACCCAGAACGCCAGCACTAGCCCGAATGCCGCTCCCGCGCCCAGGCCGCCGCCGGCAAATAACATTCGGTTGGGAAAGCTCGGCGCGTCCGGCAAATTGGCCGGATTCAGCAAACTCATTTGTTCGCCCTGTTGCCGGCGCTCCATGTCGGTCTGCATCTCCGATTCGCTTTTCTTGGCCAGCAAGTCGTTGTAAAATTTCTGCGCGGTTTCGTAGTCCCGCGTCAGTCGCTTGTACTGCTCTTCCACGCCGGGGCTGAGCGCGATCCGGCTCTGATACCGGTCAATCTGCTCCTGCAAGCGCTTCTGTTCGCGCGTCGCCTGCGCAATGGCCTCATCATACTGATGAACCTGCAATCGCAACTGCCGGATTTCCGGGGGCTCGTTCGTGGTTTCCTTCTGATTGATATCGGCATTCTGCGGCGCAGCCGAGTTCATTTCCTGGATCTTGCGCTTCACTTCCGCAATATCGCTCTTGGTCTTGACCACATCGGGATGATCGTCGGTATAGCGGGCTTGCAGGCTGAGCAACTGGGCCTGCAAGTCGGCTAACTGCTTCTGCAAGGTCTCCGGGTTCATGGAGGTCTGCGACGCTTTCCATGTAGCCAATTGCTGCGCCAGCAAGGATTGCGTGTACGCCTTATCCTGCTGGGCGCGATTCAGCGCCTGCGTGTAGGCATCGAGTTGCGTGTTCAACCCAGTAAGTAGCCGCAGATTGTTATCTTCGTCGCCCGGCAACTGCCCCAGATACTGCTTTTTGAAAACCGCCAGTTTCTTGTCCTGATCGTCCAGCGCTTGCTTGGCCTGATCCAGTTGCCGCGACAAAAACTCCGTCGTGCTCTGCGCCGTTTGCGTGCGCATCTCCAGATTTTCGACCAACAACATTGAGGTGAGTTCGGCGCACACCTGCTGCGCCAAGCGAGCGTTATCCGCCGTGTAATTGAGATAGAACCCCGGGATATCGTTCTGCCCCGGCTTGTGTTTCCGCGAGGCCGAAATATCAGGTTCCACGCTCTCAATGGAAAAATTCTTGCGGATTTCGTCCATCACATCATCTATGTTCCGGCCCCTCGCCAAACCCAGCTTGTCAATCATGGCCTGCAGCTTGTTCTGGCTGAGCACTTGCTGCTGCATGGTGGCAATGCGCTGCGTAAGGTCTTCCGTCACCACCGGCTGCACATAACCTTCCGGAACTTTCTGAGTTTCCACCAGGATCAGCGACTGTGACGTGTACTTGGGCGTGAACGCGAAGGAGATGAGGAATCCAGCCAGCGGCGCCAGCAGCACGGGTATGAGAATCGCCTTCCGGCGCCGGCGCAACATCGCCAGATAATCGTCCATCGTCAATTCGCGATTTTGAATCATGCCAAATTCCTGTTCCCTTTACTCACGCCGGCCCCGCTAACAATCAATCGAGCCGGATGGGATGCGGATGCCAATCCAGGCCCACCGCCGCCACGTGCCGCTGGGCCGCCTGGTTGCACGCAATCGGCGTAACACACGACGCACCACTAAACGAAAGATCGTTGAACTGATAACTCACGAAAAAGCTGAAATGATGACTCAATTCCCGGCGGGCGACGGCGCCCGCATACCAGTATTGAAATCCCGTTGTCGTCGCCGGCAACAGTCCCAGCACACCCGCCTGTATTCGGCTGTTGTCAGCCCAGCCTATATCGATGCCGCCAGTCCATAGCCGGCCCAGCGGGCGCGAGGCCGAGACGCGCACCACATCACTGGTTGCCCCCAGAAAATAGCCCGAACCGCTGGTATTAAATCGGCTGTAGAAAATTCCTAGCGAGGTTTTCGGGAACCGGTAACGCAGACCGGCTTGCGCGCTCGCGGTAACGCTTTGCGTGGTCCCACCGAACAGCGGACTGTTTACCACCGTGATTTCCGGGCCGGCGCCAACAATCAAGTCCATGCGCCCGGAAATGCGATGCCCGAACAATACCTGCGTCAAATGAGTGGTGTACGTAGTTCCCGCAAAGTTCGGATAGCGAAAGTCCTGAAATCCGTATAGAAATGCGATCTGGTTCTTGCGGCTCAACTGGTAGTCATAAGCCGCCTCCGCAGAAACCTGGTTGCTGTCGATAAAGCCGGCGGTGTTGTCCATAAATCGCACGATTCCGTAACCACCTGCCAGCGTGATGCCTGACCGTGGCGTCAAGGCCTGATCAATGTCCACTGTAGCCAGATTATTGATTCGAGGCTCCTGCCCCAGCGTCCCGAATTGTCCTGGGCCGAACAGGCCTCCCACACCAGCGCCAATCCCCCCGCCGATGTAGCCGATTCCAGCCAGGCCTTGGCTGTACGCTCCCGACTCGCCGTACACGCCGAATCCGAACTCGCCTTCCGGCAGATAGCTGAACTGATCCCGCGCCGTCAGTTGACCTTTGTTCCAGAGAATCCTCTCTTCACCATCGAACTGCTGCACCTGATCGCTGCCCGCGGCATAACCGGAATAAAACTCCCCGCCTCCGATGTAATCCAAAGCCGTCATGGAGCGGCTCCCGATCTTCTGGAACATCATGCTCCCCATCAGGCGCGTGACTCCCTGCACTGAAGACCCCGTGGTGGTTTCGCCCAGGTTCGAATCGGCTGCTTCGCTTACATGGATGCCCGGAATCAGAAAACTGCGCGCCGGCATTGGCACCTCGAGCGATGGCTGATCAAGCCCGGAAATCGGTGGATTCTCGCTGGTGGATGGCGGTCCCGGCTGATTCTCCTGATCCGACGGCGCGCTCGAGGACTGGCTGCTGCCACTGCCTTGCGCCCACCCTGTTCCTAGCGCCAGGATCAGAAACATCGCCGTCCAGATGGATGAACGTCTCTTCATCGTCATTCTTTCAGGGAACAACAATCGTATCTCCGGGCTTCAGCGTGATGTTCGCGGCTTGTCCTTTCACCAATCGCTTGTAATTGGCCGGAATCCGTTGTTCTTTGCCATTCTCCATGCGCAGCACGTAGATGCCTTTCAAGTTCGCAAACTGCGTGAAACCTGCGTCGGCCAGCGCTTGCAGCACGGTCATGTTGGGCAGCAATTGGATCGCTCCCGTATGCAGCACTTCGCCGGTAACAAAAACTTTCTGGCTGTTGATCTGGGTCACCACCACCGTGACCCGCGGATCGGCGACGTATTTCCTCAGCTTCTCCGTGATGGAGGCGGCCAGTTGCATCGGCGTCAACCCCGCCGCCGGAACGTCGTTCAGCAAAGGCAGGGAAATGTTGCCGTCGGGGCGAACCGGCAAGGTGGTAGTCAGATCCGGCTCTTTCCATACCGAGACCAGCAGCATGTCATCGGCGCCGATCACGTAGCCCGGACTCGCCACCGATGCCGGCGGATTCGCCGACTGCGTCGCTGTCATCGCAGGCTTGTCTTTTCCACTGCTGGCACCCTGCGCTTGCACTCCCGCGGTCGTCGCCAACAGTGCAATTGCCGCGATTGCGATCTTCGGTTTCATCCTTCCGTGCGTATCCCTCAATGTCGCCGCATGAACCCTCTGCCCATAGCTCCGGCTATTCCAAGCGTTTCTGAGGCAAGAAGTGCAGCGCAGGTTCTGGCCTCTATTTTCAGCTAGTTAGGACATAGAACACTGGGGAGTGAGAACTCCTAATCTAGCCCTTAACCCTACATCAAACCGGCTCAAAGGGAAAGCGCTAGAAGGACAAAAACTTCTTTGCCCAGCGTGTGCCGTCAACGGCGGCCACCGCAGCGAATCCCGCGCCATCGCCTCTGGACGGTGCTACAATTTCCGCAATCGGCAAATCCCGACACGCTACAGAGTTGCCCGGATCCAATTCCTTCCTGCCGGGCTGCCGAGAATCTCACACAGAAAAGGAGAGGCTTATGAAAAAGCTGTTGCTGGCTCTCATGTTGTTCCTGCCGGTCCTGTTGTTTGCGCAAAGCCCATTTGACGGGACCTGGGTCACGAATTTGAACACCGCCCAGCTTCCCTCGAAACCTGAGGTCTACGCTGTGGAGACAGGCATGTACAAATGCCCAACGTGCGTCCCCAAGGTGGATATAAAAGCTGATGGCACCGATCAGAAAGTGGCCGGCTCTCACTATTTCGACACCGCCAGCGTCAAAGTTGTCGACGCCTCCACGATTGAGATCGTTGACAAGAAGGATGGCAAGACCGTCTATACAGAAACCGATAAGGTCTCGTCCGATGGCAACAGCCTGAGCCAAAAGTTCAGCGACCAGACGCAAGGCAATACCGAACCCGTCACTGGGGAAGTCATGATGACTCGCGTAAGCAAGGGTGCGTCCGGTTCTCATGCGGTCTCCGGATCGTGGAGAGCGCAGAAAGTCTCTGACGTCTCCAAGAATGGCCTGACCATTACGTTGCAGGCCACGGACAAGGGACTGAAGATGTCAAACCCCACCGGCCAAAGCTATGATGCGATGTTCGATGGCAAGGAATATCCGATTCAGGGCGACCCTGGGAAAACGATGGTTACGGTCCGGAAAATCGGCAAAGACACGATCGAAGAAACCGATAAACGCGATGGCAAGATCGTCAGCGTGTTCCGCATGACCGTTTCGAAAGACGGGAAATCAATCAACGCCGTCATTGACGACAAAGAACGTAACACCAAAACGTCCTTCACCATGCAAAAGCAGGCGTAAGCATCTGCAGCGGGTGCGCTTCCTCGCGCACCCGCATATCCTATAATTCGCAACTCGTGTGGCGCGGACATTCTTGTCCGCGATGTTCATGTCGGGAACAGTCGCCCATTTACACTCATCCCAGAAAAGATAGCTGAGGGGATAATTAGTTCTTTAACAGCACGATTTCCTCAAGCGGCCAGACGTGATCCTACAGGTCAGTTTCATCGACGATGTACCCAGCGCTATGAGCTTTTGGCTATGGATTTCAGCTTTGCTATCTCCTCGGGCTGCAGTTTTCGGAATTCGCCGGGATGCACATCCAACTCAAGTGGACCGTAGCGCACTCGCTTGATCTTTTCCACGTGATGGCCGATCTCCTCGAACATGCGCCGTATCTGGCGGTTCTTGCCTTCGATTAAAGTAACTTCATACCAGGGGTTAGCGGACTCGCGGATTACCCGGATCTTGGCTGGGGCTGTCTTGACCCTTCTTCCACGATCGGAAGCAATAAAAATGCCTTCCCGCAGTTTAGCTAGGCCCTCGGCCGGCGGCGTACCCGCTACCTTCACCATGTAGGTTTTGGGTACGTGCGCTGCGGCTTTCATCAAGTTGTTGGCGAGTTCGCCGTCGTTGGTCAGTAGGAGCAGACCTTCGCTGGCGTAATCGAGGCGTCCGACAGGATATACGCGCGCTCCCACCCCGCGCAGCAGATCCATCACTGTCGGGCGGTGTTCGGGATCGCGAAGAGTGGTGACGTATCCTTTAGGCTTGTTCATCAGCAGGTAAATGCGGCGCTCCAGGCCATGCAGCAGCTTTCCGTTGACACGAATGTGATCATGGTCGGGATCAGCTTTAGTGCCCAGTTCAGTGACGACCTGTCCATTTACTGACACCAGCCCGCCGGTAATCAATTCTTCGGCTCTGCGGCGCGAGGCGATTCCGGCGGCGGCGATGATTTTCTGCAGACGTTCAGCAGGCATGGCAGGTCAACACAAACAGTGCAAACAACCAAGACACTGGCAAATGGCAACCGAGCTAGCTGCGTTCGATCCGTGTCCATCCGCCAGCAGGAGACTTCACCCAGACATCGCCGCGCATGTCGCGCCATTCACCGAAGGGCTGATCGCTCTTTGTATCTGAGCCGAGCCGGAGAACGTTGCCATCGGGATCTTCGATCTGCATTTCGTACGCCCATTCGTAGTTGGTCGGCAGGTGCCGGACTTTGGCTCCCTTGCTGGTGTACTCCTGGAAGAGAGGTTCTATGTCCTCTACACCGATCCAGACCCAGGTTCCGGGATTTCCCTGATCACCCTCGCACAACATGATGTGGCAACTCCCCCTTGACACCGACGCCATAATCCCCGGCTCTTGCCAATCCACTTTGAACCCGAGTACTCGCACGTAGTACTCGGTGCTGGCCGAAAGGCTTCGAACCCGTAAAATCGGGGTGACGCATTCAAATGCGGTGGCGGCCGCTTTCGATTCCTCGATTACAGACATTTTGTGGATTCCTCCTCTGATTGGGGTCTAACCGCTGACTACGCCGCCCCGTCGCGCGCTATGTTTTCCACACGCTCCGTCGCTTCATCCTCTTCAGGGGTTACTTGAACTTCCGGCTCCGCAGCTTCGGATTTCGGCGAAACCTGCCGGCTCGAAGCTTGGTCCTCGACTGGCAGCAAGTCGCTCTGGAACGATTCCGCCACCAGCTTTTCGAATTCCTCCATGCTGGGCAACTCGCCGACATCCTTCAAGCCAAAGCGCATTAGAAATTCTTTTGTGGTTTTGTAAAGGATGGGGCGTCCGATGACGGCTTTCCGGCCAGCAGTTGTGATCAGCTTGCGGTCGAGCAGCGTCGCGATGACTCCGCTTGAATCCACGCCGCGAATCTCGCTGATCTCGGGCACGGTGACAGGCTGCTTGTACGCGATCACCGCCAACGTTTCCAGAGCAGGCAGCGAGAGGCGAACGGGCGGTTTCAAGCTCTTGGCGAAGGCGCGCACCAGGTCGTGATGCTCAGGCTTGGTGGACATGCGGTAGCCGCCGGCAACCTGACGGATTTCGATGCCATGATCGAGCGAATAATAATCCACGATCAATTCCTCAAGCGCCGCCCGCACTCGGAGTTTGACTTGCGTGCCGTCCGCAGCACTTTCAAGCTCGGGAGCATCCTTGAGCAACTGGAGAATGTGATCCAGCGTGACCGGCGTTTCGGCCGCGTAAATGATGGCTTCGAGTTTTGCTTTAAGGCTCATGTTGCAATCGCGATTCGTTTCCCTCCAATGCCAAATCACAGACCGTCATCGCCAGTCGTCGCGCACGGCTGCGTGCTCCGCCATGACAGCTTCGAATCCTACATGCTTGCGCAGCAAGATCTCGCCGAACAAGCGGTCCTGGCGGAGTTGGATGGCCTGCAGGCGCACCAGCTCCAGCAGCGCCAAAAACATGCAGACCAGCGCCTGCCGCGACTCAATGTTGCGCAGAAGCTGCTTTAGTCGGATCGGCCGATCTTCCAGCTCCAGCCGCTGTCGCAAGTAATCGATCATCTTGCCGACCGTAACAGTTTCTTCGTCCACCTGGATCATCGGCCGGTTGCGCGCACGATCCAGCACCTGCTGAAAGGTTTTTACCAGATCAATGATCTCGGCCGCGATCTCCGGTTCGGTTCCTTCGGCCTCCATAAATTCTTTGATCGCGGGATTCGACCAGACAGCGTCTTCGATCTGCTGCTTCTGCAGGAGCATTTGGGCGGCGGACTTGAATTTCTCATGCTCGATCAGGCGGTTCACCAACTCGGCCCGCGGATCGTCTTCCGCTTCGGAAGCTGCGGCGGGATCGCGCGGCAGCAGCATCTTCGATTTGATGTGAATCAGCACGGCGGCCATGTAGATGAACTCAGCGGCCACGTTCACGTCGAGCTCGCGCAGCCTCTCGACGTACGCCAGATACTGGGCCGTGATGCGAGCGATCGGAATGTCGTAGATGTCAATGTCTTGCTTGCGAATGAGATCAAGCAGCAGGTCAAGCGGACCTTCGTAGACGTTGGCAACACTCACGGCAAACGGAAAGTCGCTTTGCTGCTGCGGGGGACCATGTTCAGAAACGAGCTGCGGCTGCGGCGCTGTGGCTTCAATCTTCAACGCCGAGGTGCCAGATACGGGATGGGATTCGATTGTCAATGCGTGGATTCTATTTTCGCGCAGGGGCCCCGTGCCCCAGCGACATGCCCATTGCTTCTCGCACTTCGTCCATAGTGGCGGACGCAACCTTGCCTGCCTGCCCCGAGCCTGCCTCCAGAATATCCCAAGCCAGGCGCGGGTTGTCCTCGTATTTTTTGCGGCGTTCCTGCATGGGATTCAAGATACTAACTAGGGCATCGGCAGCCCAGCCCTTGCACTCGATGCACCCGATACCCGCCGACCGGCAGCCGTCGTTGACCTTTTCCATGGTGGCGGCGCTGCTGAAAATCTTGTGCAAGTCTCCCACGGGGCAAACGTCGGGATTGCCTTTGTCAGTGCGGCGAATACGGGCCGGATCGGTCACCATGGTTTTCAACTTCTGCCGCACCACAGCTTCCGGATCGGTGAGCATGATGGTGTTTCCGTACGACTTTGACATCTTGCGGCCGTCGGTTCCCGGCAGCTTTGCGGCAGGGGTCAGGAGGGGCTGCGGCTCAGGGAAAACTTCACGGCCATCGATCTTGTAGAACCCGTTAAAGCGCCGCGCGATTTCCCGCGTCAGTTCCACGTGCGGCACTTGATCTTCGCCGACCGGAACAAAATCGCCTTTGTAGATGAGTATGTCTGCCGCCTGGAGCACGGGATAACCCAGAAATCCGTACGTGCTCAAATCTTTCTCAGTGATGTTCTCGCGCTGCTCTTTGTAGGTGGGCACGCGCTCCAGCCAGCCCAGCGGCGTGATCATGGAAAACAGCAGATGCAGTTCGGCATGTTGCGGGACGTGCGACTGGATGAACATCACGCAGCGCTCAGGATCAAGCCCGGCGGCCAGCCAGTCGAGCAGGACTTCCACCGAGTTCTCTTTTATTCGTGACGTGTCGGCATAGTCGGTGGTAAGCGCATGCCAGTCCGCCACGAAGAAAAAACATTCGTACTTGTCCTGCATGTTGACCCAGTTTTGCAGTGCGCCGACAAAATTTCCCAGATGCAATTTGCCGGTGGAGCGCATACCGCTGAGCACGCGTTTGCGGCCATCGGATGAAGGATAATTGGATCCAGGAGGCATCAGATTCTCGTTAGAATTGAAGTGTAGAGCTGCAGCACCGGACGAATTACGGCCCACAAAAAATTCCCGCCAAAAAATACCAGCGCCATCAATCCGAAAATCCCAACCGTGTCATAAACCTGCCGCACTCGGTCGGACAGAAAATGCCGCAGCACATGACTGCCATCCAGCGGCGGGACGGGAATCAGATTGAACACCGCAAGCAAAACGTTGATCTCCAGGAATGCGTAAAGCAGCAAGCTGACCGGCACCATCGGAGAGCTGCCCATGGGAAAGCCCCGTAACGTGCCCTGAACGATCATCCGGCCACCGGGTGCGGCCACAGCAATCACGCCCAGCAGAATTGTGGCGCCGGTGGCCACTATGAAATTGCTGACGGGTCCAGCTACCGCGGTCAGAATGTCATCCAGCACGGGATTCTTGAAATTGCGCGGATCGACTGGAGTCGGCTTGGCCCAACCGATGACTGGAAGGTGCGTCAACATGGCAATCAGAGGCAGGACCACGGTGCCGACGGGATCGATATGGCGAATGGGATTGAGCGAAATCCGCCCTAACATGCGCGCGGTCGGATCGCCACGGCGGTTGGCGGTCCAGGCGTGTGCCGACTCATGAACGCTGATCGCGAACAGAAATGCGATCACTTGGAACAGAATGTCAACCGTCTGCAGGGTCATCAGGTCTCGGATTCGATACTAACATGGCAGACCGGCGCACCCGGCCAGAGTAGCCAACTTCGATTCCTTCCTGGATCAGATCTTCTACCGGTTTTCGAAGGCCCTGCGCAGTTCCTCCGGAGCAATCGGCTTCACCTTGACCGGCTTGGCCGGGACCCCGCCAACGATGTGGAAGGGTTGCACGTCCTTGGATGCCACGCCCATCGAGCCCACCATACCGTGCTCGCCAACCTTCACCCCGCTGAGCACGGTGGCGTGGTAAGTAATGCGCGCCTTGGGACCAATCTCCGTCTTGTGATTGGTCACAATCATGCCGTCGTTCAGATCGTGCGCGTGAGAATAAATATTGGCGTAATCGGAAATCGACGACCCCTCATGGATGATAATTTCGCCGCGATCATCCAGCAGAACATATTTGTGGATCGTGCAGTTGTCTTCCACCGTCAGGTTGTAGCCGAAGGAAAATTCGACTCCGTGGAAAATCTTCACATTCTTGCCGCAGTATTTGAAGACGTGGCCGGCAAGCATGGCTCGCATGCGGTGTCCGAGCCAGTGGTTCAGGCCCACGGGCGAGCGGTCGTACATCATCCAAAACCAGATCAGCGGCTTGCGCTCGTTGTACTTGGTGACATCAACGTCTCCGTAGGACTCCGGTTCGAGCGTGGCATTGCGCGGGTCGAAGGAGTGAATCAGGGCCTGTTCCGCCAACGGGTTGCCAGGATTGGGCGCCATATAAGGGCGTCCCAGATAAAGCTCGTGAAGCGCGTTGCGAACCACTTTGCTGCGGTGCTCAGGATCGCGATGCATGAACTCCTGATCGAGGTGGTCAACCCACGCCAGGAAGACCTTCTCGGCCGGTGGAGTCGGATTCAGAAGACGATATTCGTATCGCGGCATAAACGCCTCGCATGTATTTGGGGGAACGTAAAACATAGCATATCCGCCGGGGAGGGCCGTCGGAGCGACGCTGGTGGTAGGGCCGCTTGAGTTTGTCCGATCCTTTTTCTTTGCGCCTTTTTGCGAATCCCTGGCGTCTTTGCGGTCAAAATCTTTCACCGCAAAGCGCGCAACGAAAACCCGCAAAGTCCGCAAAGCAAGAGGCAGTCGAGAGTCTGAAAATATAGGACCACCCATGAACTCTCGGCACCAGGAGCAATGTTTTATAATTCGCGCCACTCGCGTGATCACTCACGCCCGCAAACTCCGCGTCGTGGACTACTTCGCCCTGGGATGGGGCACCCACCATGGTCGGCGTCGGATGGCTGGTCGTGATGGACGACTGGCTGCTCCGTGGCGGCGCGCTGGGCGCGATTCCGGGCTTCGCCATTGGCGGCGGGCTGCTGCTCCCCATCGGCTACGTCTATGACCGCAAAGGCGCAGGGCTGCCCAACGTCTGTCCCGTTTATTCCGCGGGCTCTGTCGCCTTATCCCAGAACATTACGGTTTCAGTGCAGCCCGCGTCTCCGCGGCGGCAGTCTGCGAGACGTGCGGCGCGGTGAGCGTGCCAGTGATGTTAAAGCCCGGGGCACCTTCGCGCGTCAACTTTACGTCGAGAGTGCGTCCCAAAGACGCCGTGCCGCTTACCTCATAGACACCAACTGGGGCCTCTAATCTGCCTTCTTGAATCTCAAACTTGCCATCACGCAACCCCAATGTCGCTGTCAGACGCCGCATCTGCAAGGGTCCGGTTCCTTCCGCCAGCGCGATGTGGGGTAGGAGGCCGTCGCGTACCTCGATCTGGAATTCCCCAGTGGCGGAGCTAAACAACTCCGCCGCGCTGAGACCGGAAACGGTCACGCGATAGGTTGCCGTGGCTGAGCCCGCGATCCAGCCATCATTCATGGCGTCGGCAAGCCGGCTGAGCGAAACTCGCTCCAGCGTGCCGCTTCCGCTGTACTGCGGCGGCTTGACCGTGAAGTCGGCCCTCCATTCCCCCGTCTGGCTGCCGCCGAGCACATCTCCCCGCAAGCCGTAGAGCCGTAGCTTGCCATTCTTCAGTTCCACGCTCGTCGAGATGCGGCCAGCCACAAATCTATGAATCAGTACCTGGTTCGCAGTCAGACTGCCGATTGCGTTCACGGTCAGCGGATACGGAGTTCCCGGATTTGAAGCAGAAAGAAAGTGATACCAGGGCTGTCTATGGGCATGAGGATTCAGCAACTGGTTGATGCGATCGGTCGAGATTTCCTCAGCATGGAGATCGAAGCGTACCGGACAACTACCCGGCTCTGCGCACTGTCGCGGCAGCTCCAATGAACCGTGCCATAATGTGCCCGCCAGGGAAGCCGTAACGTTTTGCACATTTATACGATCTGGGGTGAGGATGAGGTTGGCTGCAGTGATTTCTAGCGGAGCATTCAAGCCGTGTACTTCGTCGCGAATCGCGTGCAGTTGCACCTTCCCCGTCGTCCGTGGCCCGATCGCAGACCAGTTTCCAACGATTTGCAGATCGAGCTTGGCGAGTCCTTCAGCAGCGGACTGGGGCGCAGCAATGCCGAATGTCCGCACGACCTGGAGAAACCGTTGCACCTGCGCGTCGCCCTGGATCGAAAACCCGTACCCCGAGCGCGAAACCCAGCCGCCAACCCGCGTCGGCACAGGCCTGCCCAAAGCCAAATTAAGCGGACCGATGTTGATATGAGCCCCGGCTGGAGGTTGCGCACCGAATGGTTGAGCTCGGCTTGCCGACTTCGTGGACAGACCCGCGGCGGAGGACAGGGAAAACGGGATTTTTTCTAACAGCAATTCAGTATTGGTCAAGGTTGATTCGAGCCGGAAATCCGAGGTCTCGCCGGTGCCCTCCCAGCCGTTCCCGAGTTTCCCTTCCGGGTCGTGCCAGAATGCCAGCTCTGCTTTCAGCGTACCGGTCGCCGCCAGATCATCGGGCATACCTTCGTTGACGTGGCGTAGAAAAGCCGCCAGTGACTGGATGGGGAGATCGTGAGCGGTCACCGAGAGATCGTAGCCGCGAGATGCGAAGGGAAGGCTCAAGCTGCCAGCAAGCGTGATCCTGCCTTCGCCGACAGGAGCGCGGCAGGCAATACGGGAGAGAATCTGGGTGGTGGAAGTGTAATGACCGCTGCACTGTGCGGCCAGCCGCAGCTCGCCACCGCCCAGGATGTCATAGCGACGGAAGTCCTGAACCGTCGCTCCTAAATTCACGGCAAGATCGCCCGGCGTACCGGCCAGCGTTGTGGAGACCTTGATCGCTCCGCGCCACCCCTTGTCGTTACCGTAGAGCAGCTTGCTAACCTGGCCGAGTTGAGCTCGGTCCCACTGTAAGTTGAACTGCAGGGGCGTGTCATGCAGGGTTGCTGCCCTCTGCCACAGCCCGTTAATTCTCACCATGCCGGTGTCGCTCAGATTAAAATCGGTGCGCACCGGTTGTGCTCTCAGACGCATGCCCCAGACATTTTCCGAGTCCTGCCACAAAGCGAAATCGGCCTCGGTCAGCGCGTAGGCCTTCTTTTCCGCTCCGAATTTGAAATTGATGCGGCCGCGATCGGCTTCAATGTATGGGAAGCCCGGTCGTGTCTCCGTCTTTGCCTTAAGGGTTGGGGCAACCGGAATTTTGGCGGCTCGTTCGAGAAGATTCTCAAGATTCCAGTGCCCGTCTGCGTTGCGCACGAGGTTGAGACTAGGTTCAGTGAGATTGAGGCGGGCAATCTCCAGTCGCCCGCGCAGGAGAGACCTCACACGCAACGACGCGGTCACCTCCTCAGCTCGCAGCATGGGTTCAGCGCTGAAAGCCGGATCGTCGTGGACCACGAAGTTCTGCAGATCAAAGCCGGGCCGTGGCAGCAGCCTCAAACTCACCCACGCCACATCCACCGGGCGTCCCAGTGCGAGGCTTATGGAACCGACAATCCGAGCGCGCAGGCGATTTACTCCTGGCCGTACCAGAAAAAGCCCTACTAGGAGAATGCCCAGGGTCACAACGGCGCGCCTGGATCGAAAAGATCTCACCGCACCGCCTTGAACGTGCGGCGCCAGCGAGTTTCATCGAAGAAATGGATGACTACGTGCGCCAGAAACGCCAACCGCTGGCTGACCTCTTTCTCCATATATTGGCCGGCGGGCGTCTCAAACGACCAGTAGATGAACATAGGCCGACCAATCACGTTCTGCTTAGGGACAAATCCCCAGTAGCGGCTGTCCAAACTCACGTCGCGGTTATCGCCCATCGCAAAGTAACTATCGTTGGGCACGACCAGGTCCTCTCCCTGAATGTACTGCTTGATAAGCAATTGCCATTCCGGAGTAACTTGATCGTACTCCGAAGGCGGTACCGACGGGAAATTGTCGCGATACGGATTGTATGCCATCTGGCCGTCCTGGTGAATCACGTAAGGCTCATTCAGCTTCTCACCATTGCGATACACGGCGCCGTCGCGCAAGTGAATGCGGTCCCCGGGAATGCCCATGATGCGCTTAACCACATAAAGGCCGGGTTCCGCCGGCGAAAGAAACACCACAATGTCGCCATGTCGTATCTGACGATAGGGGAGCAGCGGACCAACCCACCGGCTGGCGGGGGCAAACTGTTCCCGGTTCACGAAAACGTGATCCCCGATCAGCAGAGTATTTTCCATCGAACTGGAAGGAATCTCAAAGGCCTGGACGATGAACGTAATGATAAACAGGCCGGTCACCAGCACGGCTGCCAGCGAAGCCAGAAACTCGACTGTCGTTTCACGCGGTTTTTCTTCCTGCTCAGTTTCTTTGTTGGCCACCAAGTCGTATCCCTTCTCGGACGGTTTTGCCCTCAGTTGACGATTCGAAATGTGCGGTCCCAGCGAGTGATCTGGAACAAATGGCTGACTGCATAGGCGAAGTGATAAAGTTTATCACCCGGGGCGGCGGAAACCGGTAAGTCTTCATCGACGCTGCGCAACGACCAGTAGATAATCAGCGGCCGCCCGATAATGTTTTCCCGCGGAACGAAGCCCCAGTAACGGCTGTCCAGGCTTTCGTCGCGATTGTCGCCAAGCGCGAAGTAGTGCCCTTCCGGGATAATCAATTCGCCGTCCTCGACCAGTTTTTTCATCTGCAGTGACCAACCGGCTCGCAAGTCCGGAACCGAGATGTTGGTGCGGGGAAAATCATCTCGAAATACGTCGTGCACCGGCGAACTGTACCGCGCGTAAGGCTCTTTGAGGGCCATGCCATTCACGTATACCTCCCGGTTAATGAGGCGCACACGATCTCCCGGCACTCCCACCACGCGCTTCACGAAGTGCTCGCTGGGGTTGACCGGATAATGGAAGACAATGATATCCCCGCGCCGTATCGGGCGATAGGGCATGACATGATCCCAGACCCCCCCGCCGCCGTAGCGCGTTTTGTCCACCAGCAGGTAGTCTCCGATCAGCAGAGTATTCTCCATGGATTCGGAAGGAATCTGGAAAGCCTGCACCACAAAGGTGATGACAAACAGGGCAATCACTACGGTCGCGAGAAGGGACTGCAGCGAAGTCAGCCAGTCGCTATGCGGGACTTTGCCGATTCCCGTCATGTCCGACTAGCCCCGCCCTCTTCCTTGCGCTTTGCCGACCAGAGGCTCGGGTAAAGACGCCAGATATTCCAGCAACTGCCGGGCTGCACCTTGCTCCGCATTCTTTTTCGTGGAGCCTTCGGCTCGCCCTACGGACTCGAAGGAACCGTGATTGCTACCGGACTGCAATCGTGCTTCCACCGTGAACGTCTTGCTATGTTCCGGCCCTTGCTCTTTGACCAGCACGTAACAAGGTTGGGGCCGTCCTAAGGCCTGCAACCTCTCTTGCAGCGCCGACTTGTAATCGGTGAGCGGCAGGCTGCTGCCGCTGCGCAGGATGTGCTCCAGTTCCGGAGCGATGATGTACTTTAGGACCACAGGCCGGACTGCCTCCAGCCCGGCATCCACATAGAGGGCGCCCAGCACCGCTTCCAGGCCATCGACCAGCAGAGCCGTTTTGTTGCGGCCACCGCTCTTTTCCTCCCCCCGGCCTAGCCGCAAGTAATGCCCCAGTTCCAGATGTTGCGCCACTCTGATTAGATGCTTTTCACTAACCAGATGTGCCCGCAACTTAGATAACTCTCCTTCGCGAAACTGCGGGAAGCGATGAAACAACTCCTCGGTTGTGATCAGCCCCAGAACCGCATCGCCAAGAAACTCAAGTTGCTCATTGTCACCCACGCGAGCGTTGCCGGGAATCTGCAGAGACTCCAGTTCGCGAGCTTGCGAGGTATGAGTGAGCGCCTGCTCCAGCAACTTCGGATGCTCGAAGTGATAGCCCAGAGCTTGTTCCAGATCCGTGATGTTCCGAGACTTCATATTTGATTGGGGCCGATACCTGATGCCAGGCGGGTCAGATGCTGAAAAGCGCATCTCCGCTCCTGCACAACGAATCGGGCAAACCAGTTATGCGGCCGGTTTTAGTGCGGAGGCTGAGTCGAGTTCGGCGCTGTTCCTGCGGGGGGATTGGATCCCGGGGCTGGATTGCTGCCGCCTCCTGTCAGTTGCACCAAGCGGTCACGCTCCTGGCGCGCCACCTTTCCTGCCGACGTGTTTTCCTGAGTCAATTCGACCGTGCGATTGACCTCCTTTAAAGCGTCCGCGTACTTTCCTTGCTTGTCCAGCGCCAAGCCCAGACGCAGGATCACCAGTGGATCGGGCTGCGAGGGAAGCGCATCGATCGACTTGCGATAATAGTTCTCGGAGTCGGCATATTTCTCTCGACGGTCAGAGACACTACCCAGAATCGAATAAGCAGTGGAACGGATCAGGCCCTTGTATATTTCGATCTGATTGGGCTGCATTCCCGCCGGCGTATCGGTGTCCACCGTCTCCAGCGCGTGTTGAGCTTCTTTTGCGGCTTCGCCCCAGCGTTGATCCTTGTCGAGGTCGGTGTCCCGGGTGCGCTCCACGATCACCTCTGCAGAGTTCACCAGCGCCTCGGGATCATCAGGATCGATTTTCAAGATTTTCTCTGCCGTCTCTGACATTTTGTCGCCGTTGTTGGCATTCTGGTATACGCGCATTACTGTTCTGTAGAGAATCGTACGCAACTCGCTGGTGGGAAACTTTGTGGCGAAATCGTCCGCCGCTTTTTCCAGGGCCGCGGGATCATTCTGATTGGCGACCGCCGCCTTATAAGCCTCAAATTCCGGCTGGGTCTTAGCTTGAGGCGGGCGCTTTCCCAAGGGAGCAGTCGTGCCCTGCTGAGCTGTGCCCGGTTGCGCTGGAGGTTGATTTTGTTGGCCGGTCGTCGGTTGCTGCGCCGCTGCAAAAACCGCCACCGCTAACGTCATGACTGTCATGCCTGCTCGCTTCATTCTCTCTCCTTGGTTGCGGCTCGGCTTCTGAGTCGCAGTATCCTTCCTGTGTTGCCGCTACTGGGGATGGCTCGGCGGCTCATAGGGCTGTTCGAGTCCGTGCTCCGCGGCCGCTTTGGCTTCTGGCAGGCCCGCGCCCGCGCTCAGAGCCGCACGGTAGTGATCCAGCGCCGCCGCCCGGTTTTCCTGCAAGTCAAAAATTCTCCCCAGATAAATATGAGACCAGGCCACAACCTTGGGTTCGTGAGCAACGCCCAAGGCCTGTTCAAAATAATTGCGGGCGCCTTGCATGTCTCGCGCCATAGTGGCTGCCTGCGCCAGGATGAAAAGCGCCCGGCCGGGTATCTTCGTTCTTTTCGTCCAATGCTTGCTGCGCCAATTTCTTAGCTGCCTCCGCATCTCCTGCGGAAAGGCGCTCCTCGGCAGTCATCAACAGTTTGCCCTCTACCGGACGCGATAAGTGGAGCAACTCAGGTTCGGCCTTGCTGGCAAATTGTACCTGCGTCGCCTGCCTTTGTTCCTTGTGCACGTCGATGCCGTTGATTAGCTCTCCGTAGGCATCGCGCAGACCGGTTGGACTCTTCTCGAACTGCACCAGCGCGTCATAGAAATATGGCGTCAAGATGAAGCCTTGCGCTGCCGATTGATCCACCATCTGCTGCCGTTCGGCTTCCGCCGTCTTGCTTGATCCCATAGTGCGGGCTTCGACGGCGCGTATAAAACATTCCGTGACCAGCAGCGAAATATCACTCTTGAAACTCTGGTCCATGGGAGCGGCCTTCACGCTGTCTAACAATATGCTCAGACGCCCCATGGCAGTGGGATATTTCAGCGCAAAGGGATCGAGCAAGTAATGGAGGTAGGTGTGCCGGATCTGCTCCATTTTGAGGGTGGATCCGGCTCCGGGAGAAATAACCACGTAGTAGTCGGTCCCATAGTTCCGCGCATTGGTCTGCCCCGGAGCCCCCATCGGGTCGAGATAAACCGTGAAGGTGCGGCCGAGATAGCCCGCCGACGGCAGCTTCAGATAAATCTCCGTATCGAACAGCATCCTGGACAGCGGTTCGTGATAACGGGCGATCAAGGCGGAGTAGGCTTGCTGATGACGCTCCCAGATCGCATGCAGCCCCGCTTGTCCATAGAAATTCTGAATGATCGGAACCAGTCCGGAGACGTAGCTGGCGTCGGGCGGCAGATCTGCTTCCTGTACCTTAAGAGTGAGCGCCGGCGGCGCTCCGAGTTCCAGTGCCAGTGAAACATATTGCGCCAGGGTACGCGCCCCATCCGCCTGCTGATGGTCGTGGTAAAACTGGCACATGGCACCGTGGGCCTCTTTGAGTTCATCGGAAGCGGCAACCGCTTTGGCAACCTCCGCTCGGATCTCCGAGCGCAACCCATCCGAAGCATCCAGTTCCGAGTCGTAGCCGCAGCTATTGATGGCCGTCAGGACGGTGAACAGCGTTTCGTTCGTGTCCAGCGCGACGTTCGGCTGGTTTTCAGCAAACGACACCTCTACCAGGAGCCCCAGCAGGGCAACACAGAGCGAATTGCGCAACCTACAACTCAGGAAAACCTCCTGCAGCATCTTCTGATGTGTGGCTCACCCGCTAGTTTAAAGGGGGTCTGCACCGAGGGTCAACGGAGGAAGGGTAGCTGCCCTCACTCGCTTTGCGTGAAGGTCGGCCGCATCCACCTACGGAATCCCTGATTAAGTGTGGCGCGGGCGCCCCCGCCCGCGAAAAAACCCCGAACGGCTGACGAGTGGGCCTCCCGTCAGCCTACGGCAAGCAGGGCCGTGCTGTCGCTTTTCCGGATCAGCGTGAAGGGATAAAGGCCCGCTCTGCCCCGCCTCACCTCCGCGCAATCGAAACCGGAGGCGTCCTACATTCTCGCCTTCCATGCTTTCGCAAAGAACGCGAAAAGGATGGGGCAGCCTCAGTTTTGCAGGTGTATGCTGAGCTCTCAAGAAAGAACGGGCCAGCCCCCACATTCCTGCCCGCGGTTCAGGAATGCCAGATTGAACAGGTTGAAGCGGCACCACTGGACTTGTGCAGCACCTTGAAGGTCTGCGCCTGCGTGGGTTGGGTTGCAAGTGTTGTCGCCAACACGAGACTCACGAAGAACGGAGAAACCCGGACCAATGGTGACCCACTCGTTCGCGTTCTTCGCGAATGAGCGGCGTCACAACGTCCCCTTAAAGTCGTCCGCTAACCCGGCCCGCAAGGTCCTTTAGCTGCTTCTCGACTGTTGGCGCAGAATCCACAGGTTTAAGATTGAGATAGAAACGAACTTTGCCCTTGCGCACATGGATCGCATGCTGTGGGTCAAAGTAAGCCTCGTCTCCGACGCCGGCTACCGGCGTTTGCGGGCTATAAAATCTGCCCAATTTGGCGAACAGATCCGCAGCCGCCGCAGGCGAAGGATCCACGTACGCTCTGAACCAGAGCTTGCTCCCCTTAGCAGAATAATTGCAATCCGTTCCCTCAGCAGTGTTTGCGAAAGGACGGGGAGCGACGCTTTTTTGTGGGGAATCGTAGGTTCGCCCTAACGTCTTGCTCACTTCCGCTGCCGGCAGCAATGAGCAAAGGTCAGAGGGAGGTTCGACTGCCCTCGCCGATTGGACCGCGCAGGCGGTTACGAGGAAAGTTGCAGCAATCAACGATAGTTTATGCAATTGAGCCATGGGGCACCCCTTTCTTGGCTATGGTCGGCAGCATTATATAGCAGAGCAAACCGGCCCGGTGCCGACTGGCCCACTCATTCGCGCTGTCTGCTGACGCCGGACCCCAGGTTCGCGTCCTGCTTTTGGGGCTAACCCTGGTTGTCAAGTAACCCCGCTTGTCAAGTCTACTTTCGTAGGTATTACGGTTTGCATCATCAAGGCCAGCGCCCAGCGCTAACCTCCGCCGAATCGACACTCCACATTTTGGGATGTTCCACGTGGAACACTCCGCTCGCACCTGCAGTCACGGGTGATTCTTATCCCTTCACGCTGATCCGGGAGAACGACAGCACGGCCGTGCCTGCCGTAGGCTGGCCCATCGAGGTGGCCGGACGGAATGTAGTGAAGATCAGCATGTTCTTCACTTGCGGCGGCAGGTCTTTGGTCTGCTGCGGATTCGACAATATACGATAGTCCTCGACCCGCCCGTTCGAATCCACATAGGCTTCGATCACCAGGGAATCGTCCTTGATCGAATCCAACGCCATCCCGAAGGCCGACTGCTGCAGTTGCGGAGCCGTGTACAGCATTAAGGGAACGTCGGCGCTGCCGGCCTGCAAGGGCAAAGCGGAGAAGCCCATGAGAAATCCAAAGATCACCACCGCTGAGGCTAAGCCTGCGGTCGCCGGAACCATGAATGCATTGATGGCATTTTCCAGCCGAAGTCGCGCGCCCTCGAAGTAGGAGCCGCGTTTTTGCGCGGCCTCGCGAGAAATCGCCAGACGAAGTTTCAGCGCCAGATCATCGGGCGCTTTCCGGCGACCCGCTTGCATCAGCAAAAGCTGAGTCTGGCGCAGCGAAGCATACTCCTGGCGGCAACCCGCGCACGTTTCCATGTGCTCGGTAAGAGCACGCATCTCTTTGCCCGTGACGGCGCCGTCAAGATAAGGCGAGAGCAACGATTTGGCCTGAGCGCACCTCATGACACCACCTCGAATTCCCCTCCCTCACAAGAAACCTGTGACCGTGGTTCGATCTTCTGTTCCGGTTCGGCCTGCAATCCCAATTCCCGTCCCACCTCGTGGACGTAGGGACTGAGGCGCCGTTTGAGTGCATGCCGACCGCGCGTCAAGCGCGATTTCACCGTTCCCAGAGAAACCTGCATGATTTCCGCGATCTCTTCGTACGACATTTCCTGCAGGTCGCGCAGGATCACCGTGGTCCGGTAGGGCTCGGAGACTTGGCGCAATTCTTCCTCGACTCGCACGCGCACTTCTTCGTGGGCCACGTGATCGAAAGGAGAATCTCGATCATCCAGCAAGGGATTTTTCATCGCCGAGGCGACGCCCTGGGCGAAGTCCGACTCCTGCGGTTCAATCGATGTTTCCCGCGACTTGTGGCGAAACCACCAGCGGCGCCGGTTCGAAGCCTCATGCACGGCGATACGATAAATCCAGGTCTTCAGGCTGGACTCGCCGTGAAAGTGCTTCATTCCCCGGAAGACCTTCAGAAAGACTTCCTGAGTAGCGTCGGCAGCATCTGCAGGGTCAGTCACCATGCGATAGACGAGGCTGTAGATCGGCTGATGAAACTCTCCAATCAGCCAGGCGTAAGCCTCTTCCGATCCCGCCTGCAGTTCTGCGACAATCGCGGCTTCCTGCGCCCGCGCTCCGATCGCTGCTGCGAAATCACCCAAGGCAGTTGCTCCCGCCATCACCGTCATGGCCCAACCCCGATTATAAGTCTTCTCTGCGCTCCCC
Source organism: uncultured Acidobacteriota bacterium (assembly GCA_963770485.1). Classification (GTDB taxonomy): domain Bacteria; phylum Acidobacteriota; class Terriglobia; order Terriglobales; family Acidobacteriaceae; genus CAVVEC01. The sequence continues at coordinate 11,190 of CAVYPX010000010.1, read as the reverse complement.
GCTTCACCAAGATTCGATTTCCTCTTACCCCGCCAACTGGAACGCGGGCACTTTCCCTTGTTAGGTATAGACCCCGCAAAGAAGATTGGAGTTCCACGGCGGAAGAGCTGGAATTTCAATGGGTTAAAGGCGGCGTATGCCCGGTCTCGCGGTGAGCCTAGGGCGAGTAATGCAGAAGCACGGGATTCGAGGTTACTTCGGTGGCGGCTGTTGTGACCCGGTTTGCGACTGAGAACTTGGACTGGTGGCCGGTTGCTGCGTCGCGGCAGGCTTGCTTGGCTTGGCAGTTTTCGAGGTTGGCTTTTTCTTCTTGACGGGCTTCTTGGGCGGCGGTTCGGTGTCGTCTACGACAACTTTCTTCACCGGAGGCGGAGCCTGCACTGCAGCCTGCGCGGCACGGAGTTCGGTGCGAAGGTGCGCCAACTCTCCTTCTTTGCCGTTAGACAAGGTCTCCATCCGATCGGCAAACGCGCGGCGCGATCGGTCGAGCCCATCCAGATCGTTCTGCAGCGACTGGTAATCATCCCGGCTGCCGAATGCTCCCGCCGACTCGACCACCCCGCTGAACACGTCATAAAGCGCATTCAGATTGCGGTAGAGCTTGAACGTGGCGGTGAGATTTTCCTGGGAATTCCGCAACTGGGTGATCATTTCGGGCAGGGCGGTTTGCAGATTGCGGTTGATGGAATCAATATCCGATTGGGCGCCACGCTTGGTGTTGCCATCGGTTTTCCATTTTTCGATCCGCAGCTTCGCCAGGTCCAGTTGTATGGTTTGAGAATTCTGCTCCAGTTGCGACAAAAGCAGATTCAACTCGCTGACCGAAGCATAGGGAACAGGCGGCGGAGAAGAACTGGAAGGCGTGACTTGGGCAGCGGCCGCAGCTATCAGAAAAGGCAGCAGACAAATCCGCCAGTGGTGAGGGAGGTCGAGTTTCATGAGGTCGCTAGTTAATTAATCAGCATACCCATTTTCCCAGCCTTCGTAAAATTCGTGTGTTGGGAATTAACTGAGCTTACAATGCAGGCGTGGGCACCTCCGCCCAAGTGCGGTCCGGTTTCGCACGTCGTGTTTGACTATCGTTAGCCGGTAGGCGAGAATTGTGGTGTCGAATCCGGCTGTCCCGCAGTCGGAATGTATTCTTGTGCAGTGGGCCTGTGGCGCAGTTGGGAGCGCGCTTCCATGGCATGGAAGAGGTCGTCGGTTCGAACCCGACCAGGTCCACCAAATCCCCTTGAAACGAGTGTCAATCGGAAGCTGAGGTCATCGCGGTAGTGGGTCGAAAGTCTCCGTTGACTTCGTATGCCGGAGAGCTAGGATGGTTGGTGCTAAACGCGGGAGGCAATCATGGCCAACTCGGCGCAACATCGGGACTGGATTTCGAGGATACGACTAGGGGCGAGCGGCGCGATGGCGGTCGTGTTTGTGCTAGGCGCGGTTGCGGCCCAATCGGCGCAAGCGCAGACTTTCAAGGTGCTCTATGCGTTTTCGGGCGGGTCGGACGGGGGATGGTCCTACGGCGACTTGGTTCCGGACGCCAAGAGCAACCTCTACGGCACCACCGGCTACGGCGGCTCCACGGCATGCCCCGAGGGGTGTGGCGTTGTCTTCAAGGTGGATAAGAGCGGCAAGGAGACCGTGCTTTACAGCTTCACCGGGCCCCCCGACGGCGCCAATCCTCTGGGAGGTTTGGGGTATGCGGCGGACGGCAACCTCTATGGCACTACCGCCTTCGGCGGCACTGGAGGATGCCAGAATGGCGGCAATCCCTCCGGCTGCGGTACGGTGTTCAAGGTGGATAAGACCGGGAAAGAGACCGTGCTCTACAGCTTCACCGGGACTGACGGACGGGTTCCCTTGACAGGTACGGTGCACGACGCGCAGGGTAGCCTGTACGGCATTACCTACGCGGGTGGAGCTTCCAACCTCGGAACGGTGTTCAAGCTGGATACGAGCGGTAAGGAGACCGTGCTGCATAGCTTCAGCGGGACCGGCGGGGACGGCGCGTATCCCTACGCGGGCTTGCTCCACAAGGGCAACCTGTTCTACGGCACGACGGAATACGGCGGCTCCCACGGCTTCGGAACCGTCTTCATGATGGATACCAGCGGCAAGGAGACCGTGCTTTACAGCTTCACCGGGGGAAAGGACGGGGAATATCCCGAGGCGGGTTTGGTCCCGCCGGTGGACAACCTCTGCGGCACGACGGCAGGCGGCGGCGCTTACTCCTTCGGCACGATCTTCAAGCTGAGTAAGACGGGCGGGTACACGGTGCTCTATAGCTTCACTGGGACCGGAGGGGATGGATCCAATCCCACTGGAGGTTTGGTCCGGGACCATAAGGGCAACCTCTACGGCACGACTCTAAACGGCGGCGCGTACGGCTCGGGAACGGCGTTCGAGCTGGATAGCGCCGGCAGGTATACCATACTGCGCAGCTTTGACCCCTCAACAGACGGGCAAAATCCCTACGCCGTCATGATCCAGGATGCAAAGGGAAACCTTTACGGCACGGCCATCAGACTTGGGCCTTCCGGCTGGGGAGTGGTGTTCAAGCTGACCCCGTAGGCACAATGGCAAGAGCGCAGTAGCAGCGTAGTGCTCGCCGAGTGCGCGCACATCCGCCTTGGGAGCTTATCCCCGTTCTTGCGAGGGAAGATTCGAACTGACCATAGTCCCTCGGCCCGCCACTCCTTCGAGACTCCCCGCCAGCGCTGCCGGGTGCTAGTCTGATTTCAGAGTGACAGCATTTCTGTCTTTCGGATGCATGCAACGCAGGAATCTTATCCTCCTGTCGGCTGGAATTCTGCTCGTCGCCACACCGCTGGCCGCATCCCCGGCCGCCTCCAAAGCAGGGAACAGCAAAGCCGCAAGTCACTGGTCGATGCACTGGCAGCCTGCGCGGCTGGTCAATGGATCTCCCATTGTGTTTCAAGTGGCTTCGCCGCAGTTGAAGTCGCTTTCTGCAAAGTGGTTGGATCACGAAGTCTTTTTCGCGTTTGATCCCCAGAGCAAAAGCTGGTATGGACTGGGCGGCGTTAGCCTCGAAACCAAGCCCGGGAAGTATGTGCTGGCGCTGATTGGGACCGACACTAGCGGAAAACCGATCTCGTTTGAGCGGAAGATTGGCGTCGGGAAGGCAAAATATCCCAGCATCAAGGCGACCGTTCCTCAGGAATATACGGCGCCGAATGCCGAACAACTGAAGAGAATCGCCGAGGAGAAGACGCTCAAGGAGCAGGTGTTTGCGCGAGTGAATTCGGAGCGCGAGTGGGCAGGGAAGTTTCTTCCGCCGGTGCAAGCGCGAATCTCGGATGGCTTTGGCACCGCCCGCATCTTCAATGGGCAAGTCGAGAGTGTGCATCAGGGAGTCGATTATGCCGTGCGCGAGGGAACACCGGTCGCAGCGCTGAATCGCGGGACGGTTTTGCTGGCGCGGCCATTGTTTTTCGAGGGCGGTTTTGTGGTCGTCGATCATGGGCAAGGCCTGCTGACGCTGTATATGCATCTATCGAAAATCGAGGTCAAAGAGAACGACCAGGTCACACGCGGACAGGAGATTGGCCTGAGCGGCGATACGGGCAGAGCCACCGGGCCGCATCTGCACCTGGCCGTGCGCTGGCAGGGAATTTACGTGAATCCGGCGACTCTGCTAAGTCTCCAATTGCCGTGAGGCTTTCCCGCGAACAACAGTTGATGCGGTGCGGATGCTTGGCGCTGATCGTAACGACTCTTTCAAATCCAGATTTCGAATCAGCCGATGCAGATAGTTCACGTGGACGCCGAGGATGCCCGCAGCTTCCGTGTAATTGCCCTTGGTTTCCTCCAGAGCATCGAGAATCAGTTGCTTCTTCAATTCTTTGACTTCGGCGTGATACTTGGCCCCAGCCTCCCCGGCCGGTAGACCCTTTTCCAGGACGGATTCCGGCAGGTCATCGGGATGGATGACCTCTGCCGAAGCCAGCACCAGCGCGCGCTCGATCGCGTTTTCCAATTCGCGCACATTCCCCGGCCAGTCGTAGTTTGTCAGGCAGGCTTTGGCTTCAGGAGAGATCCTCTTGGGTTTGGTCTTGCATTTCTGGCTGAACTTGGTGGCAAAGTACTCGGCGAGAATGCCGATATCCTGGCGGCGCTCACGCAAGGGAGGCAATACCACGGAAAGGACATTCAGACGATAGAAGAGATCCTTGCGGAAAGTTCCGGCCTTGACGGCGGCTTCGAGGTCCTGGTTGCTGGCGGCGATGAGGCGTATGTCCACAGAGATCGGCCGCATACCGCCAACGCGCTCGAATTCACGCTCCTGCAGCACTCGCAGCAGTTTCACTTGCAGCGCGGGCGCCAGTTCTCCAATTTCATCCAGAAAGAGCACGCCGCCATTGGCCATCTCGATCCGGCCCTTTTTCTGCGCCACCGCGCCGGTAAACGCGCCCCGCTCGTGGCCAAATAATTCGCTCTCCAGCAGGCCCTCTGGTATGGCAGCGCAGTTGATGGCCACAAAAAGTTTGCCCGATCGTGGACTGTTGCGGTGTATGGCGCGTGCGGCCAACTCTTTTCCCGTGCCGCTTTCGCCCTGCAGCAGCACCGTAGAATCGGTAGGCGCGACGCGCGCCAGGAACTCATAAACCCGCTTCATGGCGGCGCTGTCGCCGACGAAGTTGTGTTCCAGGTTGATTTCCGTGCACAGCCGCGCGTTCTCCTGCTCCAGCCATTGCAGCCGCCGGGCGTTCTCCAAAGCCACGGCGGAGGTACCGGCGATGGCCGCCGCCAGTTGCAAATGATCTTCATCGAAACGGTCAGCGGCATTGGTCGTGTCCAGATAGATGCAGCCGGTCACTTTCTGGAACAAGGTCAGAGGCACGCACAAAAGCGAGCGCACGTGAGCGTTCGCCAGGCTTTCCACTTCGGCTAAATCGCCAGAGCCTCGAACGTCCGCTCCCAGGATCGCCAAGCCCTGCTCCAGGACCTGGCGGGCGATGGTGCGGCTGACGCGCATTGGCTGCGCGCTTCGGATCAGCCGGTGCCGTGCAAACACCGCTCCGAAATGTCCGCTTCCTTCACCATCCAGCAGGATGGCGCCACGTTCCGCCGGGATGACCTCGAAAATCAGGTTGAGGATCTGTGTCTGGAGTTCGTCAAGATCGCGGATGGAATGCACCACGCGGCTGATTTTCAGCAATGCATTCAGATCTGCGCGTCACGCGCGGACTGGCGGGGAGCTCTCGCAGAATCCGTTCTGGTTGCAGATAGAGCACGTCTTGAGGGCGAATCTGCACGGTTGCCCGCGCATGCCCCTCTTCGAACTCCACACGGGCGGTATTCGGTTCCTCCGTCATCTTCCGCGAGCCACAATACAAAGATCGAATCGCCTACCGAGATCTGATCTCCGTGATTCAGTTGCGCCTTTTTAGCCGGCACTCCATTCACGAAAGTGCCATTGCGGCTGTCGAGGTCGCGAATCTTGTAACTGTCGCTGTTCCGGCTCAATACGCAATGGCGCCGGGACAGAGAAGGGTCGCTGATCGCCAGCAGGTTGGAAGGGTCGCGCCCGATCTGGACTTCGCTGTTGGGCAAAGCAAAGGTTGAATCTTTCAGCGGTCCGGCAACGATCTGAAGCCTTGGGTTCACTGCAATCCCCCTACGTCGCAGACCTCTCTAACACACTTCCGGCAGATTTGCATAAATTATGTGATCTCGTTCCGCTATCCGAACAGATAGTCGGCCTATCCGTTTGGATAGGAATTCCGGGGTGCACGCAAGAATGCCAGCATCCCAAGTGACGGCAGTAAGGCAATGAACTCAACAAGGTAGGGAATGAGTTGCAGCTCGATCAGCGCCAACCATTGCTGGTCCGACGCGTGCATGAGCGAATGCGGGCACCGACTTGGCAAAAAGCGATGGGGGAAGCGCTTCAAGCAGTCTGGCCAGAATGTGCCTATCGGGAACCTGGAGACCCCCTCATCAGGTTCCCGATTTTTTTTGCGCGCATCGAAGTTTCTTCCGAAGCCGTCGACGGTGCAGCGTCCGCCTCTCCGCTCTCGACGGAACTCCGTCGCGAAACGTTACCGTTCTTCCGGAAATGGCCGGCACGCGTTCGCCCGGAACCAGGATTCCGACCAGGTTCAGCGGATCAGCGGCAGAGAGCGTGATCGTCTCGCCGTGTCAGCGGCAACTTGCGCGTCGCCCGCAACGACTCGACCGCAACCGGCAAGGCGAACTGCTCGCCCAGAAATCCGTCCACGAAACGGCCGCCGCGAATCTCGCCACGATCTTCCAGCCGCCGAAATGCCATCTGCAATTCACGCCACTTGGGCAGATTGGTTTCTCGCGCCAGCAAATCGCGAAACACGATTCCATAACGCTTGAGCAACATCCAGCAAGTCGCCTCGACGGCACGATTGCGCTCGACAGCCTGGTCAGTGTAGAGCAGCGCCCAGCGTCCTGAACTGTGCCGCGGGCGCGCGCTTCGTCCGCTGCCTTGTCCGGCGCGCCGTTTGGGATCGATCAGCGAACGAAGATTGTCGAAGCCATCAGCCGTCACCACTCCCGCCGCGACCAATTCCCACAAAGCGGTTTCGACTTCGGCCTTCAGCTTGCCCGTGCCGCGAACGATGTCCGCGAAGAACGAAGCTCCGCGCTGACGCAGGAAGTCCAGCACCTGGCCGCGCGCCGTCGCTTAGACCGCGGGCTTCGGGCTGCTCGGCGGCGGGATGGTGCGGCAGTCATCCAATCCGCTTCTTCGCGCACAAAAAACGTAATCGGGAGCCACGCTGGTGGGAATCACGCGGCGCTTGCCTGCGGCCGAATCCTCGAGCGTTGCCGGATGCGGCGACAATCGGCCCCAGCCCACCGCGCCGGTCAGGCAGAGCTGGTCGAGCCACTTGGGATCGTAATCGGCAACGCGGCGGCCCAGAATCTGCCGCTCCCAGGCGTTGGCCGGAATTTCGAATCCCTGCAGCTGGCGCAGAACTTCGAGCGTAGCGCGTTCGCCCAGCACCTGCGTGCCGGGCGCGACGTGCTGCCAGCGCAGCAGCCAGCGCATGAACTGTGCTGCCGTGACCGGCTCGATCTGCTTGCGCAGCGTGGCCACGGTGAGCCGGTGAATCCGCGCCAGCAACCGCCGCTCGCACCATTCAGTCTGTTCGTGTGGCGCGGCGCCTGCCGGCCGCGATGCCTGTACCCGTGAAGTTTCCCCGCAGTACCGCGCCGCTGGCTTCCATGCGCAACAGTGCTTTTTCGATCTCGGAAGCCGGAAGCCTGAGCAACGATCCAAGTTGCTCCGCGGTAACCGGCCCCAGATGCGACATCCAGCCAGTGACCAGCGCGAGCAGAGCGTCGTCGCGAGAGGGAACTGACTTCTCCGATGTCGGGCAGAGTCTGCTCGATCTTGGCATCGGGGAACAGCAACGAAAACATCTTTGCCCGCTCAGCTGCCACCCAGTAGCGGCGGCCATCGCACACGCGCTATTGCTGCTCGTCCCTGGTCAACAAGTTTTTCAAAGTGGGCAAGCCATGCTGAAGTCGCGCTGCTCACGTGGGGACAGCCGCCCTCGGCTGTCCGGTCGAGCGAAGCTCGACCGTTTGAGCTCAAGTCCTCTTGCGCTGCATTCTCCGCGCCGAGGTGAAGCGGTTCAGCTTGGCGAGCCGGGCAGCCGAGGGCGGCTGTCCCCACGCAATCAGTGGCACCGCAATCAGTGTGTGCAGCACATCATGCAACTCGTCGGCATCGCGCACATCCGGCCAGGCTTCTTCGCGCACCTGCGCAATCGCTGCGGGATCCAGCTTGCCGACTTCCTCCAGCACCGACTCCGGCAGAATTCGCCGCATCTCCACGGCGCGCGCGCGTCGTTCTTCGAGAGGCGCGTCATCGAGATAGGCATACGGATTCGCATTCAGAATTTCGTGCGAAAACTGCGACGGCACCGGCGTATCTACGGCGACGCAGCGAATCCGGCCTTCGTCGATTCCGCGCAGCAGATTCTTCAGTCCGTCCAGATCCATCGCCTCGGTGAGCACGTCTTTCATCACTTCGTTGACCAGCGGATGGTCGGGAATCTGGATGTCGCCGACGATGTTTTCCTGGCACGCGGCAACATCGGGAAAGACCGATGCCAGCAGATCGTCGGAGCGCATGCGCTGAATCTGCGGCGGAACTTTCTTGCCGCCTTGAAAACGCAGCAAGGCCAGCGCGCGATTCGCGTCCCAGCGCCAGCGAGTGCCGAAGATGGGCGAGGCCAGAGCGGCTTGCTCGAGGATCGGCTGCACCGTCTCGGCGTTCAGAAAGTGAAAAACGTCGGCGAGCGGAAAACTATGCTGCTCGGCCAGCGCGATGTTCAAACCATTGTCGGTGGCCGCGGCTTGCAGTTCAAAGTTGAAGCTGCGGCAGAACCGCTTGCGCAATGCCAGTCCCCAGGCCTTGTTGATGCGCCCGCCAAACGGCGCGTGAATCACCAGTTGCATCCCGCCGCCTTCGTCGAAGAAACGCTCGGCGATGATGGTTTGCTGGGTCGGAACGGTTCCCAGCACGGCCCGGCCCTGCAGGATGTACTCAATCGCCTGCTCGGCGCCGGAATCGTCCAAACCGCACTCTGCTTTCAGCCACGCGACGGTGTCAGCGACCTCGGGCTGGCCTGCGAGACATCCGACCGGAAAGATGTTGGGCAGCCTGTCGCTGATCTGCTTGCCGCAAGTCGGCTACGTGCGGCGAAAGCTCCTCAGTTCGGGCTGGAGCCTCGCCCAGCCAGAATGGAACCGTCGGCGGCGCGCCGTGCGCATCTTCCACCAGCACGCGTCCGGACTTGCCTTCGATACGGCGAATTCGCCACGAAGTGTTTCCCAGCAGCACAATGTCGTCGCGATTGCTCTCGACCGCGAAATCTTCGTCCAGCGTGCCGACCACCGTGCCTTCGGGTTCCGCGACCACGGTGTAGAGCGCGCGTCTCCGGAATGGCTCCGCCGCTGGTGATCGCCGCCAAGCCGGCCCCGCGCCTCGGGCCGCAGCTTGCGGTTAACACGATCACGATGGATGTAAGCGCCGTAGCGTCCACGCCGGGCGGCGATTCCCTCGGAGAGCATCTCGAGAATCGCTTCGTAGGTTTCGCGCGACAGATTGCGATAAGGATAGGCTCGCTTCACCAGATTGAACAACTCGTCTTCGTCCCATCCGTTCCCGTCCTCGAGAATACGTGGGGACAGCCGCCGGCTGTCCGGTCGAGCGAGGCTCGACGGCCCTTGACTCCTCCGCCGCGCAGATCGCCACGATCTGCTGCGCCAGAATGTCCAGCGGAGCCTCCGGAATCATCAGCCGGTCGAGATCGCCCTGCTTGATGGCGCGCACCAGCGCGGCGCATTCGATGCAACTCGTCGCGCGTGGTGGCGAAGAAGCGTCCTTTCGGAACTGCGCCGCGCCAGTGGCCGGAGCGCCCCACCCGCTGCAGCGCCACCGCGATGGCCCGCGGAGAGCTGATCTGCACCACCAGATCCACCGTGCCGATGTCAATTCCCAGCTCCAGCGAAGCCGTCGCCACCAGCACTTTGACCTGACCTTCTTTGAGCTTGTTCTCCGCAGTCAGGCGCAGCTTGCGCGACAGGCTGCCGTGATGGGCGGCCACGTTGATCCGGGCCGAGCCTCTCCGCGAGATGGTGAGCGACGCGCTCCGCCAGCCGCCGCGTGTTGACGAAAACCAGTGTGGAGCGATTCTGCTCGACCAGCTCCACCAGCCGGTCGTAGATCTCATCCCACATTTCGTTGGTGGTAATGGGTCCGAGCGGGCTGGCGGCACTTCGACCGCCAGATCCAGCTGCCGTTTGTGCCCGATGTTGACGATGACTGGATCGGGCCGGTCGTTGCCAGTCAGGAAATGCGCGACTTCCTCGATGGGCTTCTGCGTGGCGGAAAGGCCGATGCGAACCGGCGGGTACTGCAGTGAGCGCCTCCAGCCTTTCCAGCGACAGTGCCAGATGCGCCCCGCGCTTGTCGTCCGCGACGGCGTGGATTTCGTCGACGATCACCGTCTCTACATCGCGCAGGATCGCGCGGCTCTTCTCCGCGGTCAGCAGGATGTAGAGCGACTCGGGCGTGGTCACCAGAATGTGCGGCGGATACTTCAGCATGGCCCGCCGCTCGTGCATCAGCGTGTCGCCGGTGCGCACTGCGGTGCGAATCTGCGGCATCAGCAGGCCGCGTTCGCCCGCCATCTGCAGGATCTCGCCCAGCGGAACTTCGAGATTCTTCTGGATGTCGTTGCCCAGCGCCTTGAGCGGGGAGACGTACAGAACTTCTGTCCGATCCTGCAGATCGCCTGCCAGCGCCTTGCGCACCAGACGATCGATGCAAGCGAGAAACGCGGCGAGGGTTTTGCCCGACCCGGTTGGCGCCGAGATCAGAGTCGTGCGTCCGGCGAGGATGTGCGGCCATCCCTGCTCCTGCGGCTCGGTGGGCGTGCCGAAGCGCTGGACAAACCAATCCCGGACGAGAGGGTGGGCCCAGGCGAGCGAGGCAGGGAAGGAAGACATTGGCGATATTTTATCGAGAAAGTCATACTTTCGCAAACCGTTCGCCCTGGGCGCGACCCAGAGCGTAGAATCTCAAATGAGGGAGTGTACAACCATGTCAGCCGTTGCCACGTTTGATCCGCTACAGGCCACTGATCGCTTTTACACGATGGTGAAGAGCCTTAGTGAGTTCGAGAAGATGGAAGTTCGAGGAGTGATTGAGACGCTGCTATCAACGTCGGCTCGTGAACGATGCTTCATCGGCACGTACTACCGCGCTACCGCCAACATAGCAACCCTCCTGGAGCTTAAGAAGCCAAAACATTGCCAAGCCATTGCCATGTTAGCCAGAGGGCTGTTTGAGCTGGCCGTTGACATAAGGCTGATAGATCTAATCGCGGACGGCCCGACGAAGATTATGGAATTTACCGACGTGGAAAAACTAAAGGTGTGCCCGCAAAATTTTGCGATTCAAGGCGGCCAACCCAACCGCTAAGGCTGAAACAGCCATATACAGTTCATTTGTCGCAAACAATGGGAACCGCATAGACGCTGCGAAGAGGACGTTGTGGCCGGATACAGGGAAGGTGTCGCACTGGTCGGGGCTTGGGTTGCCCGAGCGAGTCGCGTTGGTGAAGTCGCCCTTCGCGGAAATCTATGAGGTCAGCTACCCACAACTTAGCTGGTACGTCCACTCAG
>CAVYPX010000009.1:0-934158 GCA_963770485.1 uncultured Acidobacteriota bacterium | reverse complement strand
ACCGCAGCGCAACCGTTCGAGTGAGTAGACGGTGGCCGCCAGCGGCGCCTGCCCCACCATCCGCACCAGCACTTTCGGCTCTTTCTGCCCGTATATATTGCCTTTCCCGCACTCTTGGCAGCGATCCCCGTGCTTCAACTTGGGGTGCGCAATCGCAATCTTCCGCGAACTGACAAACGCCTCTGCAGCATTGCGTCCATGTCCGGGCGCTGGGGAAGCGTTGCTCTTCGGCTGAGTCCCGGCGCCAGTTTCCGCCCCTTCCGATTTTCCCAGCACGGCGCTGGTCTTCTCCGTATTGCGCGGCCGCACCAGCATCGCCGCCAGCGCATGCAATGCCTCCTTGAGCTTCTCGTAATCGTCCTCGCTCAACGGTGCTTGCCGCGCTCCATCCAGCACCCGGTCCAGTTCGTCCAGATTCACATCGACACGTCGTCTGGCGGTTTTCATCCTCGCCCCATGAGCAGTTCGCGAAACTGCTTCGCCAACGGATATCCCAGAACCTCTTTGATCGACCGGTTCGGCACGTAGCTGTTGGATTGCTTGCCCCGTCCCGTCGTCTTGCCCAGCAACACCCAGTTGGCCGCACGGTAACAGGTTCCGCGGAATCGTTCGGGATCTACGAACGTCTCCAGGAAGTAAATCGGATGTCCGTAGATCCGCTGCCAGTCCGCGGAGATCCGCAACGCCATGCGACCCAGGATATGCGACGCCAGGTGTTCCACCTTTACCCACGGCAAGATTAGGAATCGCGTGTTGTAGGCGAGGAACCGGACATTACGACGGCGCGCTTCGGCGCTCCAGCCAATGTAGCGGTCGCGACTGCCCAGATGACGCGGGGCCGAGGACCAGGCCAGGCAGGCGACCGGCCGCCCTTGCCCCAACACCAAGTACTTCAGGTGTTCTCCCACCGGCTGCTCGTAGCCGAGGTAATGATGTTCCTCCAGCAAACTGTTCCACATCGGCTCTTTCCCGGTGCGACGAACCAGTTCGAACTCCAGCGGCTGGAGATTGCGCAGACGGTCTTCGAGGGGTGTGGTATCGATCCGCGCCGGCTCCGGTCTGGCTCGATTGGCCAGCGGGTTATGCCGAACGTAACTCACCGGCGGCAACTTGATCTGGCCGGCACGGTCCAGCATGAGCAACAGGCCGCGGCACACCATGTCGCGCAACGCACCATTGGCCTGGCGCCACTGCCAGGCTTCACAGAGCTTGGTCGATAGTGTGCGGCGGCTTTCCTGCGGGTGCTGCTCGATCAGTGCGCGTATAGAAAGGATGTCTTCCTGGCTGATCTTCCGGCCCCGATATCTGAACTCGACCATCGATCAGCAGTATGAACTGGTTTTTCTTGGAACGCAAGGGGTGACGCCGTGTTGTTTTGCCGCGAGGTTGATTACTTCAGCACGCTCACTCGCCGCCACATCGGCGCCGCGCGCACCCGCGACACATCGCCCGCCGCCATCAGCAACTGCACTTCATAGGCTTCCAGTGACTTGGCTGCTCCGGATCCTTCCGGCCACCACACGAATCGTCCGCGCGAAAGACGCTTTTGGGCCAGCCAGTATCCCTGGCCGTCATAGCTGAGCAGCCGGATCGCCGTCCCGCTGCGGCTCCGAAACACGAACACACAGCCGGAAAAAGGATCCTCGGCTAGTTTCTCCTGGCACAGTTGCGCTAGAGAGTCGATCCCTTTTCTTCCATCGACCGGCTCGATGGCCACCAGCACGCGCATCTGCGCCGTGATCTGAATCATCTCTCGGCTTCCCGCCAGGCCCGCAGCAGGCTCATCCAATCGGGCGGTACGGCAGCTTTCCACTGAATGCGCACCTTGCCTCCGTGCAACGACTCGAACTCGATCAAACACTCTCGCAGCATCGCTGAAGGTGGCGCGATCAGTTCGACGAATGCCGGCTTACGTGCTTTTCGTCGGCGATGGGAAACTCCCCCGAGCCGTTTCTTCAGCCCCGTATAGTCCAGCCGTAACGGGTGCGCGACGGAATACACACCGTGTTCCCGCGCCAGTTCCACTGCGGCTTGCCACACCGAATCCGGCAGCTTCTTCCCCCGCGGTTGGGTGCTACGAATCTGATCCAGTTGGCGCTGTAACTGCGCGATTGCCTCGGGAATGACTGTTGTGTTCATGCGGCTCGCCTTCGACCGCTCATCGGCGGCTCAACAAACGTAACAGGGCGAGTTAGCGGTCGTCACGCACGCTTGCCGAAAACTCACGAAAGATCCAGCAGGCCACACGGGTACGTCGAGAGACCATCAGCGCCTAATGGAGGCGCGAAAGTAAGGCAAAACCGGCCATAGAGGTGATCACCGGCTCGGATGCAGCAAAACCGGCCATTGCGGGGTTTGCCGGTTTCCCCAACCCCAACCCCAAGGACCTTTCTACGAAGGGAAAAGCAACAGCCAAGGACAGCAAGTTCAAAAGTTCAAAAGTTCAAAACCGGCCATACCGGTGATCACCGACTTTGGCGTGGGGTTGGGCGGCCAAGGAGTCAGAAAACTCGAAAGGCATGGAGTTTTTATTTCTGGAGGGTGCAGGTTAAGTCGGCACATTGCTGGGTCGGACGGAGGTGCAGCTTTCGGGCGCACGATCCTGCGCAGCGGTCCGGTCCTATAGCTCCAAGAATATTGATGCTTTGGTGGCTTATGCGCGGTCTATGAATGCGTGGCATGTGATGCCGGTGCGGGTGGTGGGGGAGTTGAAGTCGTTGCTGCCGTATCCGGAGAGCTTGAGCAAGGCGGTCTCGGTTTGAGAAGTGGAGAGGCTCGGGAGGTTTTGAGGAGGGGGGCTTTGCGCCCACATCGGCTGCGTCATGGCAAGAATCACGGCCGCGACGCTGATCAACATGCGCTTCATATTGCAGACGGGAACAGGGCGCTGATGAATATTCATTATGAATTCCTCTAGTTCGAAAGTTTTTCGACATGCCCTGTGAAATCGGGATTTCCGATTGGGTCAACTTTCGGCGCATGGTACTCCTCTCCTGACCCGCGACACAACGATTCGCCTGAACCTGCCGAAGGGAGCGTATGCTCAACGAGGCTCGGGGGAACCTGTGCTAACACTTTTCTGTACTGGACCAGCATCCCATCATTGCTCTCAGAGCTTTGTCACGGGACTGCTTCCAGTCGGAATTGTCGACGACAATCACATGGAAGGAAATCAGGAATTCGCGCCGGAGCGGCGGCGATGTTTGCGGCAGCGGGTGCATGGTCCTGCCTTCGCCAGCTTTGACGGCGTCACGGGAGGGATGATTTTGGACTTGAGCGAAGAGGGATTGTCGATGCAGATGGGCACGCGCCTCGACTGGCGTCGTCTCGATAACCCTGGCCTCGACGGCCCGGGTCTTGACCAAGGCCGCCGCGTGCGGGTGGAGCTCGATCTTTGTGCACCGGGCGCGCAACTTACGCCGTCGAAGCTGGAAACTACGGGCTACATTGCTTGGGCGGATGCGCTGGGGCGGGCTGGGGTGCGTTTCTCGGATTTGCCCGAAGACGCGCGCCGCCGATTGAATGAGTGGTTGGCGCTGAATGCCAGCGCGCCCAGCAGCACCGCGCCGAAAGTTACGCTGGGCCGCGGAGCTTGGCCTGCGGGGGCAAAGCCTGCCGGGGGCGCGGACCGGGATCCCATGGCCATCAGTCTGGAACCGGAAACCGATGAGACAGAAGATGGAGCGTCGGAAAACGGCGTTGGGACTTCGGCTTCGACTACGGTGCAGTATGAGTTCAGCTCCCTGGGCAACGACCTGACGGGCGCGCTGCGGCTGATTGGAGAGCGTGCGCGCTCGCTGACTCGGGGCACAGGCGCGGCGATCGCGCTCGTCCACAAAGGTTCGGTGATGTGCCGGGCCAGCGTTGGAGAATGTGCGCCGGCGCTGGGCACGCGGCTGGATGTGAACTCCGGACTCTCGGGCGAGTGCTTTCGCTCGGGCTGCGACGGAATATGAGTATCCGAGTTCGGCAACGTAAGAGCCGCGTTTGGTTGTAAAGGAAAAGTTTGGCTTGCTTACCTCGACTGACTCAATGCGCCCGTCCGCGACAGGCCAACCCGCCGCTCTCTTACGTTGGAGCCAACGCCAAGCTGGTACTATCCACCCAACTAGAAGAAACGCCAACCACACGTATACGATCCACGGCCACGTGCTTGGATCAGTCCATCGGAATGGCGCTGTTGCTATCATTTGCAGCAGATCGCGTTTACTGGATTTTCTCGTCTTCGCCGAGGGAGCTTCGGTTCTTCCCGATCACCCGCACTTCTTTTCCTCGCAGACCAGCGTATTTGATAGCCATGCCCAGCAGCATGTATTCCTCTTCTTGGTAGTCGGCGGCAAAAGCGTCTTGGTGGAGCATCACTAATTCCGAGTCATCGGCGCACATCCGTGCGAAGTCTGGAAGTTTCGCTCTGATCGTGGCGATCAGATTTGCCTCCCGCTGCATCCGTTCATCATCGGTCATAGTGCTATGAGAATAGCCGATCTTGACTTTGCGCGGTTTCCAGAAGCCGAGAACATTCCTCATCATCGTTCACGACGTTGTTGACCCGACTGCTCACTGGATAGCACCGCATCAGCCGAGCATCGAAAGGCTTCAGCAGTTCGGACGCCGCAGCCACATTCTGCATTCCCGGATCGAGCCATAGATCATAGTTGTCGGGATCGAGGATGACTGGCATTCGGTCGTGGACGACCGAGGTCACGGCATTTGGGGTCGTGGTCAGGATCGAGCAGGTTTTGACCCAGTTGCCACTCGGGTCCTTCCAGCGATCCCACAATCCTGCGAAAGCGAACAACTCCCCTTCGTTCACTTCGAAGCAGTACGGCTGTTTGGCTTTTCCCGTTCGCACCCACTCGTAGAACCCGTCTGCGGGGATCAGGCACCTGCGGGATTTCAAAGCATCGCGGAACGCGGGCTTCGTTGCTGCCGTTTCTGATCTTGCGTTAATCATCGTGGCAGCGATAGACGAATCTTTCGCCCACGAGGGAATGAGACCCCATCGCATTAGCGACAATTCGCGGACGGGCTCCTTGGGATGCTGGCGGATGACTGGGATCGGCTGGGTGGGGGCGATATTGTAACGAGGGCTCCAGTCTTCATCTCCCGACACGCTGTCGAAGTGCTCCTCGATAATTTGCTTTCGCCGTGAGAGTCGGTAGCGTCCGCACATAGAGTTCCTCAGGCTGGCTTCGGCCACTCCTTCTTCAGTTCGAGCAAGGTGGGGCGCAGCAAATTGTAGTGCTTGAGGTCGGCTACCATCGCAGCTTCCGAAATCGCACGGAGAAAGCTGCTCACGTTGGCTGATGACGACCAGACCAACCAGTCACGAAGCTCGTTGTCGGTATAAGCGGACTCTGTTGCCACGCTCTGTCCTCCCGCACCATCTACGTGCTTGGCGACGATGATAGCAGCGGGATCTTTCTGCGGTGAGCGCCAACACTGCCTCGTGACCACGGTAATCTTTGCCCAGATTCGCAATTCCGGCAGAATCGGACTGTATGGCTACCGTTCCTATCGCCCGTCGTGCTCCTGTCCGACGCTCAGCCGACTCCGAGCATCGCGTGATCCGTCGCAAGTCACAGCCTCTCCACCTTCACCCGCGACACGTCACGTCGATTCAAGCGACCTCACCGCGTGCCGCTGCTGAGATGACGCTGAAACAACGAGCACTTGCCGAAATCAAAGCAGCGTGGCAGAGGATTGAGAAATACAACTTGGAATTCGGCAAGGTCTGCTGCGAGTGGCGTGACAAGTTCAAGGCAAAGGGATTCCGAAAAGAGGGTGACGGCGTTAGTCCAATCTTGGACGAACTGGGCATCCCGAAATCCAGTGCTTATTACTGGATGAATCGTTACGAAATCTCAATCGGGGTGAAATCAGCACGCCCTGAGAAGCAGAAGCCTGAAGCCCCTTCATTATGGACACCCGCCGATGAGAAGCGTGCGAATCGGTCTGACCCGATTGCTTGCATCGAGAAATACAAAATCCTCGCCAAGAAAATGCTCGAAGCTGGGTTCTCGCGAACTTCTCAAAAAGAAGGCCGCAGACCAAAGCCATCTCTGGGCTGCTAAGGACTGGGCAAAACTCAGGCTCGACCTTGGAGATGCCCTGTGAAGACTAAGCACGGGTTCTTCGCAAAGATCGACGAACGACTCGCAAGGCTCGCAGTCATCGAAAAACATTATTTTCATCGGCCGTGCCCCATCTCGTGGGCGTGGGGAATCATCGTTGACGAGAAGCTCAAGGGAGTGCTGACAGTTGGCAAGCCGTGTTCGAGAACGGTCTGCGAGGGTGTGTGCGGCAAAGAGAGGTCGGCCGACGTTTACGAACTGAATCGGCTTTGGCTGGACGAAAGTCTCCCGTGCAACTCTGAAAGCCAATTCATCGGATGGTGTTTGCGAGAATTGCGGAAGACAAATCGGAACGCAATTCTGGTCTCTTACGCTGACACAAAACCGTCTGAGGGTGCTGCCGACGGACATCTGGGTACGATTTATCAAAGCACGAATTGGATTTATACGGGAACCTCGACGCCGTTCGCGGACAAAGTGCGTGGCGAGATAATCGAGCGTAGCAGCAAGCACAGGTACGTGTTTTTTCTCGAACGCTGCTGACAAAAAGCTCCTGCAATGGGAGATACTTCCGTATCCAAAGCGATCAAACAGCGGCACCCGTGGCGAGAAAGCCCATCTCAAAAGCACGTGCCGTTTCGAGTTCTTGCCCTATACCAAGCCTCACACAGAGTCCGAAGTGACTGCTGCCACGTTTGCACTCGTCGAGGATGCATCGGTGACGCTCGCGACCGTCTAGTTCGCTTTCAGGGCGTAGAGCCTCCTGTGCATCTTCCCGATCTGGGCTGCTAATCTGTTTGGTTCCAGCCAGCCCCACGACGCTGTGGAGACGAAACAAGGAATGTGAAAGCTAAGATTGTTTTAGGGACAAGCTGAGGAGAGATTTATACTGACGAGTCTCGGAAAGGAAATGGACGATGCCGATCTTTATTAGCTACTCCCATGCGGATCGCACGTTCGTGAATAAGTTGGCAGCACATTTAGTAAAGGCAAACGCTCACGTTTGGGTTGATTCATGGGAGCTAAACGTCGGCGACTCAATAGTTAGTCGCGTGCAAGAAGCGATCCAAGAATCGAGTGCTCTCCTTATCGTTCTCTCGAAAGCATCGGTGGCGTCGGAGTGGTGCAAAAAAGAACTGAATGCTGGGCTGATGCGGGAACTCGACGAGAAGCGAGTCCTCGTGCTCCCTGTTCTGGTGGAGGACTGTGATATTCCAATCTTCCTTCGCGAAAAGTTGTACGCCGACTTTCGAGGGAAATTCGAAGTCGGCCTCAAAGCTCTCGTGGAAGCTGTAGCCAAAGTCACCAGTCTTGATCAGGGTCGGATTAAAGCTGGAGCTGGAAACATCGACTGGTCCGAAACTTGGGGTTATCAGGGCGATGCCTTTTGCATGGAGTACACGCTAATGGAGGCTTCTCCCGACTGGCCGTTTACGCTGCTGACCGAGATTTCGCTGAAGTGCAGCGAAGAGGCTACGCGTAGGTACAGGGAATACGAAACAAATGATCTAGATTGGGTAGGGCGAACAGTCATCACGGAGACACTCGCTGAGCTGGCTGGGAAGCAAAAAATCGACGTGCTAATAAGGGACCATCATCCCGTTGTGGAAAAATACCGCCTCGTGGATATCGGCAGCAAGACCTCTTACGACATAGTCATTCGGTGCAGAAGGATGGGCGAGGATAACGGCAAGGATCAGCTCGTGCACGTCTCGAACTACTTGCATCAGATACGAAAGTATGTCGCACACACTGCTCGGAAACTCTCTCCGGAAGAAAAGGCCCGCGTGAAGAAGATCATTTCGAGTAGGTAGTCGTTGACACTAGCCTCGGTTCCCACAGGCCGAACCACGCTCTACATCATTGTCGATTTTCGATTCTTGCAAACAACCCTCGATTTTCCCTTCAACACTGCAATCGTCGATAGCTGCTGCTTGAAAGTCTGACCACGAAATTCCAAAAACTCTAATTTCACTCCCTTGATATAGACGGTCGGCGGACTAAAACGCACGGAGGTAATCATGGCAGTCCATCCAATTGAAGTGTTAGACGACAGGCTCCGTGATCTTTTGAAACGGTATCAGTCCGAGCTTTCGGACACAGTCGATCCAGTGACAGAGAGGTTTTCGGAGGAAATCGCGCGATTGATCGAGATGTTCGGTGCAGAGGAACTCGAACTCAATTTGCGGTATTACCCTCTCACAGTCTTTCCGCGAAGCTTGCATGAAGCCTTCGCTCCTGTGTCAGCCCTCAAGTTGCAGGACGAGTAATTAGGAGGTCAATGCCTCCCATTGCCCGCGTCCCACCCCTCCTAAGAATTCCGAAAACATCTCCCAACAATTGTTTTGCCGACAAAACTGGGAAAATCGCTCCAAAACTCGCCAGCGAATGAGTTTTACATCTTCCGAATCCCTAATGTGTGGTCAGCCAATCAATTGATCTGATCCCGAAGGTGAACAGAATGAATTCCAGTCAAGCATCTACTGACGAAGCAGCAACCCAGCGTGTCCGACGCAGCGAAGCGCCACGCAAACATGACGACCAAAGAATCCGTATGCCGCTCATTCAGAAGGAACAGCAATTTCGTGTGTATAGCGATGGTAGTGCGGTGGTCCTGTCGGAGGAAATCAGCGACAACTGTTTGCGGATGTTGGTGCACGCAATTCACGATCTTATCGAGGACGAAGGCGATCCAGAGGCAGAAGATGGGGCAATCGCCGTCCTCCGCAAACTAATCGAAGTGGCTCTCAATGGATAGGGCTGAACTCAAAAAGGCGATGGACGCCAAACGGTTTGAGTATTACGAGCAAATCGCAAAGCTGATCGCGGACAACAAAGAGCTTTCGCTCGCCGACCTCCGTCGTCAACATGGACTCACTCACTGGGCGATTGACCGTGCGCGGAAGATGTTCAAGATCAGGCGCAAGCCGGGGGCTGGGTCGGCGGCTTATAAGAAATCCACTACCGCCCCCTTTAGATAGAGGGTCTTGGGGGCACCCAAGATTCGGGGGCGGTGGGTTCCTTCAGTCCACCCACCGCCAAAGCGTCCTAATGGGATGCACCCACGGACTGTAGACGCTTAAAACAAAAACCGAAAGAGACTGAGTATGGATTTCCAACAAATTTTGAACCATGCACGTCGCGGCGTGCACCAGACGCCAACATTACCGGGGCTTCGGCACCCGTCCATCAAAGGATCGCTCGAATTCGCGACCACGGACATCGACACCCTGAAGAAGTGGGCACTCCGACGGCTACGCGGGGCACAACTGGGTTTCCGTGGCAAAAAGGGGAGCGGCCTGCATTTTCGACATTGATGACCCAGATCAGGCACAGCGGCTTGCGATGCCAAACTACGACGACACGTTTGTCGTGAACTCCCCAAGTCCGGGACACAAGCAAGCGTATTACTGGCACACCGCTGCATCCGAGGAACTGGGCAATTGCAACGTCCTTGGTTCCGATGGCAAGCCTGTCGTCGAGTTCAAAGCTCACAACCTCACCTGTGCCTCGCCCGGCGTGAAGCGCACTGACAAGGAACCTTATGGGGAGTACGTTCCAGCGAACGATCTGCCCGTCAAACTTATCCCACAGGAAATGGTTGATTGGCTGAAGAAGAACAGTTCCAAGAAGAAGACTTACTCTCGGCGCACCAAGGAATCTGTCTTCCACCCTGACTTTGATCGCTATGACTGGCTCGACCACAACGAGCTTTCCACTACAGGCGCGGAGAAAATTGTGGCTGGCGTCCTGTACGTCGAGTTGTTGGAGTGCCCATTCGTGGGTCGCGCCCATGAAGGTCAGTTCAAGGGCAGCTTCAAATGCTGCATCACCTTCGGGAACCGCATCGGGTTCAAGTGCATGGCTGGCGGGTGTCAAGACAAGGACATAAACGACCTCAAGGAGTTCCTGTCAGAAGAGCATGACATCGAGGAATACCCATACCTGATTTACGTGGAGGACAATGACGATCTGCTATTCAACAGCCCGAGTTTCTCCGTCGCGGACGCGGATACGCCAGAACCTCAATCGCCCGAGGCTGTCGTCGCGTTCTTGAATGATGAGACACCGCAGACTGAAGCTGAGCCTGAGCAGCCCAAGCAGCCAGAGATCGACACGACCGGCTTCAACTACCGCAAGACTGACACGGGCAATGCCGAACGTTTGGTTCGGCGCTTCGGTGGTCGCATTCGCTATGTCCGCGATATCGGCGAATGGCGAGTCTGGGACGAGAAGCGTTGGGCACCTGACACCCACGGGATCATTGACCGCCTCGCCAAGAAAGTCGCTCAAGAGATATTTGATGAAGCTAAGAATCTGGAAGACGACGAGCGCACATCCATGTTGCGCTGGGCGATCACCTCTGAGGCCAAGGAGCGCCGGAACGCTATGATCGATCTGGCATCGAAGGAACGGACCGTGGTCACCGTCATCAACGACTACGACCGCGACTCGTGGCTGTTCAACTGCCAGAATGGAACCATCGATCTGCACACGGGCAAGCTGAAGCCTCACGATCCTGCTGACATGATTACCACAATCAGCCCCGTAGTGTATGACCCTGAGGCTGAGTGCCCGCAGTGGCTCGCATTCCTCAATGAGGTTATGGGCAGCGACCAGAAGATGGCGGATTTTCTCTCTCGGGCGACGGGCTACACCCTGTCCGCTGACACATCGGCGCAAGCTATGTTCTTTCCGTATGGGGACGGTTGCAACGGCAAGGGCGTGTTCCTTGAGGTTGTGCGGCACGTCATGGGTGGTTACGGCAAGGACACGAGCTTCGAGACCTTTGTCATCACCAAGAACAAGAATGAGGCTCGTAACGACCTCGCGGGATTGGTGGGAGCGCGGTTCGTCACGGCTTCAGAGTCTCAAGACGGCCACAAACTGGACGAGGCTCTCATCAAGAGGCTCACTGGCGGCGACCCAATCACCTGTCGGAAGCTTCACCACGAATTCTTCACGTTCTATCCGAATTTCAAAATTTGGATGCACTCGAATTACAAGCCCGTCATCCGGGGCACGGATTGGGGTATCTGGCGTCGTCTGAAGTGCATTCCATTCGAGGTCACCATACCTGACGACAAGAGGGACGAGCAGCTTGCGTCCAAGCTCAACACGGAAGCGTCGGGGATTCTGAACTGGATGCTCAAAGGCATGGCTGATTACTTGAAGTTCGGGATGATGTACCCAGACAAGGTGAACGAAGCCACGACCAAGTACCGCGAATCGCAGGACGTGGTTGGTCGGTTCCTTGCTGACAAATGCACCATCGCAGAGTACGCCGAGGCAAAGCAAACCGAGATGTACGCAACGTTCACCATGTGGGCCGAGGCTAACCGCGAGCACGTCATGAAAGAAAGCCAATTCTCCGATGCGATGCGTAAGAGGTTTGGAAAGCCGAGGCACAAAGCAGACGGCAACCATTGGCAGGGTGTCGGACTCAACACAACCATCCAGCCTGATGTTGATCCAGAAGCGGTACTGTAGCTGACGAAACCTGACGAACTGACGGGATTTTCTACTTTTTCTCTATATACGCGATTAAGCAAAAAATATAGAAAAAGCCGTCATGCTGTCAGGTTTCGTCAGCCGACCGCTGACCGTGGGCCGTCAGGAGCGAACCCAGACTGCGCGGCTCAAGCTCCTTCAAGGTGCAATGAAGTACGTTGGAGGATTGTTCAGGGGTAATTCGCGGACTTTCAAAACCCATCTTTAGAGGCGGAAATCGTGGCGGTTCTCTGAGTGCTCCGCTCCGCTCAGATGCAGAAATGCCATCAATACTGGAAAACTTCTAACCTGCGTCTCAAACGAGGTCGCCAGTAGGACGGCTCAAGAACACTTTGTTGGAGGAAAATGCGGTCATGAACGCACGAAAACCAATTCGCGATGCAATCATTCGCAAAAAGTTTTGGCGCTGGAAGGCGCTCGCCCTGAACCAGTCAAGCTACGGCGAGAGTTGTCCGCCATCGCAAGCGCGGAAGAACTTCTGGCGGTTGTGTGCCCGTTACCCGGAGATCGCGGCAAAGCTCGGACTCAATGAAGGGTCGGTCTATTAACCGCCGTGCCATGACGAGCACTTCGTTTAGGTGTAATAGTGTGGACTCGACCTTGCAGACAGGACTGGCAAGACTCCTCGTATCGGACACAGACTGGTATCCAATTGGGGGATTTTGAGTGTAATGGGGATTTTTCGACAATTGAGTGGCGTTGTGTGCCATTGGCCGGATGGACTACCATCCCAACGAGCTTAGGAAGAATCCCGGATGAGATTGCTGATTGTGTCCGTGGTGCTGTTCGCCGCCTCGTTGTTCTCGCTGGCATTTCTACCCGCTTACGTGGTCAGGGATGTCAATCTTCGCGGACATTTGTGGGTTGTCCATCTCCATCTGAATCGAACAGTGTTCATCGTCCTGCTTGCGGCTGCAATCGTTGCCTTCCTGTTCGCTCGGTTTGAACTCACCCTCCGAGTCCGATAGAACATTCTTCAACTGGCGCTAACAGGCGTCACGAAGACTCATTGACCTGTCGATGAGTGCTATGGGGATTTTGCAACCGTTACCGCAGATGCTCTCCCGGCCGTAATCTTGACGGTGCCCTGGAGCCGGTATGTACTGGCCTCATGTCGGGTGGAACGCAATATTTCCCAACCAAGAAACAACGGCCCTGGCGTAAGTGGATAACTGTGTCCTTGTTGGTTCTCGGCTTCCTGATCGGAATCTCCTATGCGCTGCTGTTTATTCGCATCGTCCCGCCGAGATCGGTGCGAGTGGTGGACGCGGTCACCGGAAAACCCATCTCCGGGATGAACGTGTGTATCCAGGCTGTAAGTCACGGGTGGACCAAACAAGCACTAAAAAGCGATCTGGAGACGACCGGTTCCAATGGTAGAGCCTTCTTCGGACCGTCGCTGCTCAACCTGAGGTTGCTTCAGAGCCTCGACGAATACTCCATGAAGATTACAGACCCGACGAGCGAGTTCGCCGACACTTGTGGACCCGACGTGGGGCTGAGGTCCCCTCCTGTCGGAACTCAAGTTGGTGACCTGTTTATTGACGCTCGCAGAGATGGGACTGAACACTTTCCCGTGGAACTCGTGGACTCGAAAGAACTCCCGAAAAATATAGGTTGGTACCCATTCATGAGGGGCACGAGCTTTCGCTTCTCAATGATGGTGAGCCTCGTCCCTGTGTTAGACGACCCTGGTCAGTGCGCACAAGTTCACGATCCGGAGTTGCATCAGGGGTGCACCCAGCTCAACACGATGGCGCAGGACGCGATGGTGCCGAGACACATAGGGGGCATGGAACGAGCCGCAGTTCAAACCGTCGACGGAAGTTCGCCAGGTAGCCGTCTCTACTCCGCGGTCTATCAGAGTCCCAGCACTCAACATGTCGTCGCAGTCATTGAGCGCTTTCCAAAGGGTCAGAACGCTTCCGAACACTTTGAGAACATCCAGCGCACTGCTCCTACTTGCGATCCAAGGGGAGCGGTCGAAGAAGAACTGATTCCAGGTATGCGAATCCAGCAGACCCTCTCCACACAAAAACCATGTGCATTTTGGGCCAGCGGCAACCGGTTGATCGTCCTCATTTTCTTGACGCCATCACCCTTTGATCGGAGCACTATCGTTCAATGGCTGACGCGCCACCCCGCCATTGCGAAATAGTCGGGAGTGGAGTCCCCCCGTATTGTTGACGCTATCAGGCCATAGCACGTTTTGACCCGGAGATGGGGATTTTGAGTGCAATACCAACGACTTGGTTCTTTTCGGGCACTGCTTGAAAACCGCTCGCGGAAGGAACGGTGCAATGGTAGACTTCGCGGGGAGGTGGCCCATGTCCATGAGCCTCTTTCAAACAGTCCTAACCGTCGCCCTCCTGTTGCCGTTCTCCGCCGTTCCTTTCGCCGCAAGACAAAGTGCCAAGCAGGACTCGGCCTCCGTAACCATCAATCCGAGTGAGGCGACTGTCCACGTGGGCCAAACGCAGACGTTTGAAGCAATCGTTAAAGGCACTCAAAGCACTGGAGTACGATGGGCGGTTGAAGAGCGCAACGGCGGACGCATAACCGAAGATGGAATTTATACAGCTCCTCGCTATGAGGGCCTTTATCACGTCGTTGCCACTAGTGAGGAAAAGCCCACCGCAAAGGCTGTCGTCAAGGTAACGGTCGTGACGGAGTTTGATACTCCTGACTCGCAAAAGCTGAGGTAAGCCCGAGGGAACCGACGCAGAAGCCAATGGCGCGGTTGACGAAATCAGGCCTTTGCACAAGCTTGCGCCGTTTGTTCTCCCTCTGCAGCCCCCAAAACTGCCTGCTACGGCCTGAGGGTAGCGACCCCGTCCGACAGCATGGTACGCAAGGTCAGGTCTTAGCTATCACAGTTTAGGTGCCCGTGCGGCTGCGTCGCGACAGTTGGGGTTGACTTTGACGCCATCCAGAATAGACCAATCGGCTTGAAGGTAAACGCAAGGGCGGGAAAGGGACGTAACCCGCCCTCGGAGACCCTCCGTGCATTCTCGGAGCGGTCAGTTAATTCTTAATACTCGGTTTTGGCCGATTCTCCTCTTTATTTCTCATCGAGGGTTTGGGAAGCACTCGACGAATCGAGAGCGTCGGGGGATAAATCCTATGTCAACTTTCAGTGCTACAATCCCGCGCATGGCAAACCTGATCGCAATCGTGAAGCAACTGGAAGCAGAGCGGGATCGCCTTGACAAGGCGATACGAGCCTTAAAAGGCGTCGATCATCGGGTGGGAATCAAGGGAAAACGGAGAACGGTCAGCATGACCGCTCGGAGGAGAATGGCGGCGGCTCAAAGGGCTCGCTGGGCGAAGGTGAAGGCAGGCAAGAAGTGAGCTACGCGAAGTACAAGAACCGCCTCGAAAGCCTCAATCCCGTAGCGGTCAAGTTAGGTCAGACCGAGGTTCATGCACCTGAGCATGATACGTGGGGCGTCCTGACGTGCAACACCTGCGGTGAGAAGTTTGCCTTAGGCCCGAATCGTATCTATGCGAGCGGAGCGAATGAGGCTACCTGTGTAAAGGAATTGGAGTCTCTCCTCGTCCGTGACCACAAGGTGAACGAATCCCACCATAACAGCTACGACCTGCACGGATGAGCCTTTGGCATGTCCGGTCGTCCTACTGCTATTAAAGGGAAATGCCCACGATCATCAAGAACGGCGGTATCGCTCCACGTCTTGTGAAGATCAAACAAGCTGCCGCTTATCTGGCGATCAGCCCTTGGAAGCTCCGCAACCTAGTCCAGCAGGGAAAGATTCCCTACATCGAAGACGGCGGCGGCACCAGTCCGTGGCGATTCGATGTCCGCGACCTCGATGACTATATTGAACAAAGTCGGCAGAGGCTCTGAGCGAGCAGCCCGTCGTGAGACTAAACAGTCGCGGCTTCAACCAACTTCCGCCAGTTCGGTTTGACAGACCGCAGCTTCCGCTCATCCCATTCCTGCTGGTTGGACGGACAGTTTTCATCGCTGCATTGCCAAGAGCCACGGAAGTAGCGGGTGACGCCATCAGCCCGCTCTGACCCAGACTGAAGGCTTGCCGAGTGGCATGAACCGCATACCCGGCACTCCATGAGCCCAGAACTTGCGTCGATCACTTTCATTGGTCCTCTCATAACTCCTCCTTAGGATTCGGTGCCGAATTCGCTCGGCTGCGTTCGCCCGTGACGGGCCTTTCGCTTTTTAGTGGGGGCAGACAGTCAAATCTTTGCCGCTCGTCATGGGTGCCCCTGCGTATTGGCGTTGGCGGAGCATTAGTTTTCAGGCACCCCGATTTGTTGGGCGGTGGTGCTCACGGCAGAAACCGAGCCGCAACCTGCTCGGCCTGAAACCAAAGTCCGTCGATTTTCGAAGGCCAATTGGCCTCAGCCATGCCAAGGTATTTCTGCACATCAGCGATCTTCTCGTTGATATGCTGTAATCCCCTGCCATCGGGATCGAGAACAGCCCCGTGGAAACCTGCCCACTTCTTGGCTTCCAGCAAGCTTTCTAAGGCAGCCTCGCCACGAGCACGACTGCCTCCCAAATTTTTCCTTCGATCCGCATCACGATCCGATTGTCCGGCGGCTTTTCGTGTTCGGATCAATTCTCGTACCCGAACCTCGGCGGCATTATGAACTGCCACTTCCATTCGCTTGTAGGCTTCATCCTCGAATTCGACACCATCCTCGATATAAGTCGGGATGCGTTTACGCCCCATGAGACGATAGACGACTAAGCCCGTATTGACGGCGGCTGCGAGGCAGGAATCTTCACCAGCCTCAAATTCGAGAACATCACCGATGAGCTTCACCCGGTCAATGTAGAGTTCCCACAGGTTGACAGGAATATGCTTGCCGACTTGGAGTTTTGAAGCCCAGAGGTCGATGCTTCTGAGTTGATGTTCGGTCATTCCTTCGTAGTCGATGTTTTCACCATCGAGGTAGTGCAGTTCGTCGATTACCTTCATAGACAGCCTCCTTGGGGTTGAGTTAGAAAAATCCCCTATTGTAATGCTACCCAAAAAACAGGAATTCGGTTAGGAACGCAGGGCGTCCCCAACAAAAAGTTGCACGTTCGTAACTTGGGATTGGTTACTACAGATCGCTCTCGGTGCGAGAGGCTATGGTGGGCGTCGATCCTTTGCTTATTCCTAGACTACTACAGGACGCCGAAAGCCGCAAGGGACAGGCGGTTTGAGCTACTGCCAATCGGATTCCATCTGAGTCTCCCACGCATCACCCTCCATCAGCCTGACGCCGTAACCCCACGGTTGACCCCACCTTTTTCACGAAAAAAACCCGAAAATTAGCAGGTAAGTTCTCTGGAATTTGGGTAGTGAATAGTAAGCGGCCTCTCGGAATTCGGGCCGCGAACACGGTTTCCGTCGCCTCAGATTTCTCGTTCCACGGCTGTGAGCATCTACGGGATATGAACGACATGGCAAAACCGAAAGTGGTCACGAAGGACAGATCGTTTGCAACAGTGCATCCTCATTTCGGGCTCGATACCCACCACCAACATGGGCGTCCTCATTTCCGCCATGCCGTTCGGGGTCTACGGGGTCTGCCCGCAAGTATTGCCGGGCCAGATTTCAGTCGGCAGACCGCAATCCAACCTGTTGCAATTCCCCACCAGTGATATTAAGGTCGTTCCCGCGACACCAGTTAAGCGGAGAGGAAAGAGCATGTCCCGCAGAACTGGTCAGAGAGGTCACATTGAACGAAGTGGTAGATGGTGGGTTGTTCGGTGGTGGATGGATGTGTCAGCGAAAGAAAAGCGAAGACACATGCGGGAGAGAATCTGCCCGATCTCAGGGCTCGGTACGCTATCCAAGTCGGAACGGGCACGGCGTGCTCGTGAAATTATCGCGGCGAGCGGAGCCGACACTGAGGAGTATTTCAAGAAGATCGTCAAGAAGAAAGGAGGCGGTGTCACCTTTCGCGAGCAAGCGAAGTGATGGCTCAACCACGTCCAAAGTCGGAGGCGTAAACCCGTTGCACCTTCAACATTGGAATCGTGGGAGGGCTGTCTCAACAAGTGGATTAACCCGAATATCGGAGATTTGCCCTTGTCTGAAGTCAACAACACGGTTCTGAAGTCACTCGTTGCGAAGATGGTAGAGGGTGGTCTGTCACCCAAGTCAATCGACACCTATTCGCAAGTTGTGAAGACGGTTGTGGCTTCTGCCGTCAACGATGAAGGCGAGGAAATCTATCCGCGAAAGTGGAACCACGAGTTCATTGACATGCCAGTCGTCGAGGAGGAAAAACAAAACACCCCGACATTTTCCTCTGAAGTGATGACAGGCTTGGCCTCGTGGAAGAAGGAACGGGAACGAATGATTTTCGTTCTGTGTGGTGGTGGTGGTTTTCGAGTCGGAGAGGTACTTGGCATCGAGATTGACAAGCACATCTCTCCAGACTTCTTGACCATCTCCGTCGAACAGAAAGTTCATCACGGCAGGGTCGAGCAACGGCTCAAGACAGCGAACGGCCTTCGTCAGGTTGACCTTCACCCTGCGATTGCCGCTCTCCTCAAGGAGTTCGTTGGCGACCGCACCACGGGCTTCCTATTCTGCACAGAGAACGGAAAGCCACTGTCTGCGACGAACATCATCCGTCGCCATCTGCACCCAGCACTGAAGCAACTGAACTACGTGAACCCGTTCACGGGAACACATAAAGCTGGAAACCATGCGTTCCGTCGCTTCAGGAACACGTACCTGCGGAACAAGACCCAGTGCACAGATGGGCTTCGGAAATACTGGCTGGGTTTTAAGGGAAATGAAATGAGCGACCGCTACGACAAGATCAAAGAGGACGCTCAGTTCCGCAAGACGTGGGCAGAACAGTGTGGATTCGGCTTCGAATTGCCCTCAGTTGTACCGAGTGTACCGAAATGTACCGAAAACACTGAAGTAGCACTAGCAGCGTAAACAATTGAAAGAGCGAGAGAAAAGATTGGTCGGGGAGAGAGGATTTGAACCTCCGACCCCCTGGTCCCGAACCAGGTGCTCTACCAGGCTGAGCCACTCCCCGACGAACTCATCCGGCCCCGCGAGAGAGGAAGGGAAAGACCAGCACACGCGGGCGGCTGAGGCCACAACCGATTGCAATTATAGCATTCTGTGGTCTGCGCGACTCTGTGTAGCAGCGCTCAGGCCGGGCTCCGAAATCTCATCGATTCCCGCCACGCTCGCCCCTGCCTGATTTATTGCCGTGCACGAAATAAATACGGCGCGTGGGGAAACTGTCGTATAAAAGGGGTAGTGTTTCCGGGGCTGCGAGCCGCAACCGTATTCCGGGCATTCCTGCAAATTGTTGGTTAGAGTAACGTTTCAATAGATGATCGCCTTCACTGCAAACTGTCTGTACACTCCGCTCGAGCGGATCGCCCAACCCCTGCTTCTCGTGGAGGACGGCCATGTCTCGGAAGTCAGCTCACGCAGCGCGCGTCAGATTCCGCAGGGAGTCCGGCTGGTGGACTTTGGCGACGCGGTTCTCGGTCCGGGATTTGTGGACATTCACATTCACGGCGGCGCCGGCCATGATGTGATGGAGACCGACGCGTCGGCACTGCCCGTTATCGAGCGCCTGCTTGCCGCGCACGGCGTCACCGGCTATTTTCCTACGACCGTTACGGCTCCTGTTGATCAGACCTTATCCGCGCTGGACCGCCTGGCCACTGCGATGGAACGAGCCGCGATTGAACAAGCCGAGGCTGGCAAAGGCGCAACTGACCAGCGGGCCCAGCCGCTCGGCATTCACCTGGAAGGGCCATTTCTCAGCCACATTCGCCGCGGAGTGCATCCGCCAGGGAATCTTCTGCCGCCAACCCTCGCGATGTTTGATCGCTTCTGGCAAGCGGCGCGCGGTCACATTCGCATGATGACGATTGCACCTGAACTGGAGGGCGCGCCGGAAGTAATCGCGGAGGCCGCCCGGCGCGGCGTCTGTGTCAGTCTTGGACATTCGGATGCCGATCTGAAGGCGGCTCGCGCCGGTATCGCCGCGGGCGCTCGTCATGCCACGCATGCATTCAACGCCATGCGGCCGCTCGACCACCGGGAGCCAGGTATCGTGGGCGCAATGCTCACCGATTCCCGGCTTTCAGCCGATATCATCGCCGACGGAGTTCACCTCGATCCTGTGATTGTCGAACTGTTTCTGAAAGCAAAAGGGCCGGATGCCGCCGTGCTGATCACGGATGCGACTGCCGCAACGGGCATGCCGGACGGGCGTTATCGGCTGGGTACGATTGAAGTGGAAGTCAAAGGCGGCAAGTGTCTGGCCGGTGGAAAGCTGGCTGGAAGTGTATTGACCATGGATCGCGCCATTCGCAATGTGATGCAGTTCGCGCACTCGGACCTGCAGCAGGCGCTGCGTCTCGCGACCGTGAATCCCGCGCGAGTAGTGGGGCTGCACAACCGTGGCAGGCTGGAAGCCGGCTCCGTGGCCGATATCGCGGTGCTGAGTCCGAGTGGTGAAGTAAGAAACACGATTGTCCATGGCGTGATTTCTGAAGCCGTCAGCAAGTCTTGAGGAGAGAGGATGGCCGATAAGGGCGGATTTCCCCATTACATGCTGAAAGAGATTTTCGAGCAGCCGCGGGGCTTGCGCGATACGATTGCCCCGCGGGTCTCGCTCGAAGAAGGATTGGTGCGGCTGGACGATGTGCGAATTACCGCCGGCGAATTGTGCGCGGTGCGCCGCATCAACATCGTGGCCTCAGGGACCAGCCGCCACGCGGGGATGGCGGGTCAGTACATGATCCAGGATTTGGTGAACATCCCGGTGGATGTGGATTACGCCAGCGAATTTGAATATCGAAACCCGCTCATCGGCCGGGGCGAGCTTACCATCGTGATTACGCAATCCGGGGAAACGGCCGACACCACCGCTGCCCAGCGCCAAGCCAAAACCAGGGGTTCCCGCAGCATTGCGATCTCGAATGTGATGGATTCTACAATCGCGCGCGAGGCGGACGGCGTGCTTTACACCCACGCGGGTCCCGAGATCAGCATCGCTTCGACCAAGGCTTTCACGGCGCAGATGGCGGTGCTGTTTCTATTCGCGGTCTACTTAGGCCAGGTGCGTGGCAAGCTCAGCAGAGAGCAGGCGCGGCATTACATTCGGGAGCTGATCGAGTTGCCGGCGAAACTGGAAATCGCGCTGGCGTCCGCTCCTCAATGCGAATGGCTCGCCGGCAAGTATCACCAGGTACAGGATTTTCTCTATCTCGGGCGGGCGATTCATTATCCGATCGCCATGGATGGCGCCCTCAAGTTGAAAGAGGTTTCCTACGTTCATGCCGAGGGCTATCCCACCGGGGAGACCAAACACGGTCCGAACGCGCTGATCGATGAGAGCCTGCCGGTCGTCGTTATTGCCACCTGCGACCGGAATGATGCCGGATCAATGCTGCGCTATGAGAAGAGCGTTGCCAACATCAAGGGCTTCAAGCAACAGTCAGGGCGCGTCGTTGCCATCGCCTCCGAAGGCGATGAAGAACTCGGTAAGCTCGCCGATCACACGGTTTTCGTTCCTCAGACACTCGAATTACTGTCTCCGATTTTGGAAATTGTGCCGCTGCAACTGTTCGCCTACTACATGGCGGTGAAGAAGGGTCTGGACGTGGATCGTCCGCGCAACTTGGTGAAATCGGTGATGCTGGAATAGCGTGTCACTGGGGTGGTAGCGCCGGGACGGCGGCGCTACCGTGGTCGCCGCTCGCCACGATGTAAAGCTCGAAGTCCAAGATGTGGCGGATGCGCAGCAGGCCCGCAGTTGCCACATTCTCGTTATTGTCTATTTGCAGCTATTAAACTTGAAAGCGAAGACGTGGGTGTCCCAGTCCCCGCTCGAATTGCCTCCGTACTTCTTGTTGTAGTACTCCTGGCTGTACCAGAAGGTGCAATCGTCGCTGGGATCAATGCTCATGCTGCTGTAGTCGCCCCAACGCATGTCGTCACCGACTTCCACGGCGCTGCCTATCTTTGCAACCTGGGGTGCTTCCATCTTGCCCAGGGGATCGCCCGGAACCCGGCCCGTGTACCAGATGCTGGGATCCCGCGTGGTACTGGAGACGCTCATGCCCAAGGCAATATTCCCCTGCTTGTCCATGGCCGCGCTCCCCATCCAGAGACTGTCCGACTTGTCCTGGAAAGTTCCCGCTTGATACAAGGCAAAACCACTTCCCGGAGGTGTGGCGCGGAGTTCGTACCAGCGCGTTGCAGAGAGGCCGCTGGAACGGGGGCCAGGAGTAACGTTGTGCGCAACCACCATGGATTCGTGCGTGCCGAAATTGCGGTAGGCCAGGCGGAACATGAGGCGATCTCCAATTCCTTCGACCACTTCCCCGGGAGAGGGCTGTGGGATGCAGAAGCCCCAACCGCCGCAGGCTAAGGCATAAGTTGGCACCGTGATGTTGTGGGGGCCGGTAAACCTGGACTTCCGTGGGTGGACAAAGTCCACATGGAAATCAAATTCCTGTAGCAGGTTGGTGCTGTTGCCGAGTTGCAGGTAGTGATTCGGAGCCCCCTTGGGCGGCTTGGTGGAACCATCGAGATCGGAAGGCAGAAGACTGATGACGTTGTTGGGAGTGAAGCAAATCGCAGCCGCTCGCTTTCCTGCCAGCATGGCCTTGCGATCGTAAGCGCAGGGTTCTGCGGGATAGCCGCCAAGGTCCGTAGTGCCGTAGTATGCATCCGGCCAGACAGCATACTTAGGATAGTCGGGCAGTGTGTCGTAATCGTATTCATAGCGGCTGTACGTGCCGGTTGCGTCCGAACTGGTGGAGACCGCGATACATAGGGCGTAGGCGCCGCCCTGGTTGTTAAAAAACGACACCAGCCAACGGTTGGCGAGCTTGTCCCAAAGTACTACGGGATCGATAGCCCAGGAGTTTTCGCAGCGCTTACCGAAGCCTACAAATATAGTTCTTGTGCTGGTTGGCGGCAACACGGACTTCCCCGTGGCCTTATCGTAGACTGCGTACATGGTGTTCGTGATTTCGACGAACTGCCCGACTCCCACAGCGCCGTTCGAGTCGGGTACTTCGGGGTTTCCCAGATCCTGGCGGATGGCATCGAAACTCAGGACTTTCCTGGTGTGCACGACGGGAAGGTAAACGTCCTGAGCTACCGTATCCTCACCCGGAGGGCCCTGTGGCAGTGCCCAGTTGTGCCCGGGTTCGGGCGCTTCAATGTCGAGCCGACGCTCAGGCCGGGCATTCCGTGCCATTTCGCGGAGAGGCAAAGAGACATCGTGCTTCGTGTCATAACGAACAGTTGGATTGGTTTGAGCCTCCTGGGCTAGCGCTCGTACAGGCCCGAGCGCAAGACATGCGAAAACCAGCACACTCGTGGCCCGGAAGGGTGTTTCGAGCTTCATAAATCTTCCTCGGTTCGAGACTCAAAAGGCAAATACACACCGTAACGATAGTCCCAGGCCACGCTTCCGTCAATGAGAGTAGCTCCGCAAACAGAGCCAGACACGCTGCTACGCGGCGAACGAGTCCTCGTCCGGATCGGGGAGCGAAGAGGGAGGATCGCTGGCGGGAAATGTGTCCGCGATGGTCTTGTCCAGCATTTTATCTTTTCTCGCTCGCAGGTTGGCCTGGTCAATCTGGCGATCTTCGGGATCCCGTGCGTCTTCGGTCGATGGTACCTGCATGGAGCTGTCCTCCGTTCTTATGATGCTCCGACACCTCGGATGGAACCAGAACGTATGCGCTTCTACTCATACTCTTGTCATTCCGAGGAGCGAGAGCGACGAGAGCCCGTCCTGAGCGAAGTCGAAGGAAATCTGCAGTTTTCTGGCTTGTGAAGAACTGCAGATCTCTCCCCCTGGGCTTCGCTCGGGGCTCGACCTTCGGTCTCGGCAAGGATCGCTCGGGATGACAACAGAGGCGTTTTTCAACAAGCTATTAGTGCGTGAATGAAACGTTCAGACCCGTCGTCAAAATAATGTCGTTCTGTTTCGTGCCAATCGGCGGATTGCTCACGTAAATGTCGCCGAAGGCATTCTGCCATCCCAGCCACTTGCTGAGCTTGGTCACGGTGCCAAAATTGAAAGTCCCGCGATAGTTGAACTTCCCGCTGTTCTGGCTGTTCGGGATATTGCCGCTGAGCTCAGGGAAGAAATACAGCTTTTGCATCAGCACGGTCGATTTACCGACTTTCTGGGAGAGTTCTTCGCCCAGCGTGAGCGCCACGTACTGATCGGAGTACGCGGAATAGCTCTCTCGCGTGTAGTTCGGACCGCCGAGAAGATCGAGCGTGGTGCGGTCGTTGTTGATCAGGTGAAACCCCAGACCACCTGTGAGAACGGATCGAAGGTTGAGCTCCTGCAAAGCGTCGGTCTGGAAATCGGCGGCGCCAAAACCGAACAGCCTCGACGCGAAATTCCGGCTGTAGCGAGCGCCGCCTTGAGTTGTATCCGCCGTCGTGCCGGGCAACGCACCCGGGGCATCGTTGGTGGCATACACGCTGTTCGCATACATCGAGACGTCGTCGTGCAGTGTTTTCCGGTCAGCGGTGAAAGCGAGAGCAAGATTCTTGGTCTCGCTGTTGCCGCGAGTCAGGGCAAAGCCCACATTCGCGCCCACCGTCCACCCCTGTAAAAGGCCGGGATGAAGCGTCTTTTCATAGGCAGCCTGCTCGGCATCGCTGCGCAAGGCCGTCACCTCAGCCTTGGGGACATTTACCGTACCAGCGGTTGCCGTCGTCACCGCGAGATTGCTGTCGGATGCGGTGACGGGACCCACAACCGTCTTCCCGTTCTGCAGGGCAACATGCAGGGGTTGGCTGGAATTGATCTGCTGCACTGCAGGCCACTGGACCGTGACGTCGCCGGCCAGATCGGTCTTAATCAACAGCGTTTTCCCGTCGGACTTGGTAATTGTTCCGGTGAGTCGATCCCCGTTGTTCAGCACGATCTGATCGGCGAAGAGCGTTGGACAGAACACGAGGATAGACAGAACTGCCAAGAGCTGCACTTTACGCATAGCATTTCCTCCGATGAACCGGGTAATTTTGCTTTTACGGGCCCGCTGGGTCAACGACAGCCTGGGAACGATCAAATTACCTGAGATGCGAGAATTTCGCTACAGCCCAGGGACCGGCAGCGGCGTTCGCTTTCAAAGCCAGAGAATCTATTTGAAGCACAGACGATTGATGGGCGCGCTACTTCGAGGAAAGTTAAAGCGGCACCAAGTGCAATCTGCCGGATGGTTCGCCAGACTAGCTCTTCACTTCAGGATTCTTCACTTCCGTGGTCTTCACTTCTGTGGTCTTGGCTTGGTCAGAGGCACCTTCCTTCATGCCCTCCTTCAGGGCGCGAATGCCCTCGCCGAGGCCCTTGCCCAGCTCCGGCAGTTTCTTGGGGCCAAACACAAGAAGAGCAATGAAGAAGATCACCAGAAGATGCATGGGCTGAAAAAGACCTTCAAACATAAAAACCTCCACCTCGACACAACCAATTTAATTGTAACCTTACTGAAGCCCAATTGTTCCGTCAACCTTAGAATCGCGCGCATCCACCCGGATGAAGAATGACCCCGATCCGAACCGGACCAGCATTCTGGTTTTTATGGGGAAGCCACACCGACAGCGACGCTTCCGTCTCATTTTGAAAGGGCAATCCCGCCCAGTGTCGCGGATAAAGACATCGTGGTTCTTGTAACTTACTCATTTTACGGCGCTTCGTTTTGGCCGGACAACTGCTTGATCCACCTGCTAGGCAGTCGGAGCATGCACTTCCGTGCTGTCGGCAGGCGGGGCTTCTGGTCCTAGAATGACTTGAGCCCCAGGGTTGTCCATTGCCAAGTTCGCAGGGAGCATATTTATGAATTCGACGTCATCTACGGCAGTCGGGACCGAGAAACAGATTGCTCGCGCGGTCCCTCCACCAGCGGCCGACACGGCAGCGGGCGAACGCGCGGTCCGGGTCAACTCAGCGCAACCGATCGGCCGGAAGGCCGCGGGCTACGGACTGCCCTGCGCCAAGTGTAAGACTTATTACGCGGCCGATCTGAAGGCATGTCCGGTATGTAAGGCGGCAGAGCGCGTTTCTCCTCTGACAGCCTCACCTTCCAATGTATCCACAGTCGAAGAGCTGCCGGATCCGGTCGCGCTCGAAGAGGAACGCGAGCGTTTCTTACGCGAGTTCAAGGCTCAGGTGTTCGCCTCGCAAGTGCAGATCAACCCGACTGCGAATCTGCACTGCATTAAGCACGAAAACCACCAGGGTAGCTCGGAACCGGCTGTCGTGTGCCAGGCCTGTCACGACCGCCTGCAGGAGCGCGTGGATGTGTTGGAAGCCGCGCTGCACATGGATCTAAAGGAAGCGGCGCAGATCGTTTATGACGCCGTCTGGGCGGATCCGACCGACTCCAGCAAGACCTACCAGAACGCCGCACACGCACTGCTGGCGGAGTTACGCAAACGCTCCGGGGTAACGCCGATCTTCGGATTGCTGCAGCCTCTGACGGATTAAGCTACAAACCGCAATCTCCCGAAGCCGCTCGGAACATGAAAATTCGGCTGCGGTGTGTGTGTAGGCTGCCAAGCCAGATAGGCTCGTGGCTCATTCCTGCCTTCAACGCGGTAAAAGTTCACCCGCCAAATTGCAGCCGGATCAAACTTCGTGGTCAGGGATTTCATGGGGATGGCCAACTCGGCGATCCAGGTGCGCGATCCTTCCTGCAGCATCACGGATCGCTGCAGGCCGCTCTTCAAATCAGCCCGGCCGCCGGGAAAAATGTCCAGATCCACCCACATCCCATTGGGACTGACTTCAAATTCCTTGTAGAACCCGCCCTTGGAGGGATCGGGTTGCAGAAACGCTTCCGCTACATCGCGATCCCAGAGATGATCGCGCCGGCCGTTAGGATCGCAATCCTCGAACATGAACAATTCGCGATAGCGGCACTCGAATCGCAAATAGAGCATTCGTTGTGACCATAAGGCACGGACTTCCGTGTTCCGTCCCGGATCTGGGTTTTTTTCCTGCCAGTCCGAGCAGAAGGAGACCGGGTTGACGTTGTTCCATTCAGAGGCCAGATCAGCTGCATCGTCAATGTAATTGGCTACGATCTCGGAAGCGTCGTTGCTCATTCAGTCTGAGAACCAAGAACTGGAAACTGGGAACTGATTCAATACATTCCGCATCGACGGGCTGCATAAACAGAAAATTTGCTTTGACCGCAAGAACCGGATGGTCCGCCTTTGAGGGCCGTCTTAAGCTTTTCACATTATGACAGCCAATGCGATACTCAACTTGACGGAAACCGCGGAGATGGCCCGAAACACCCAGAGTCACGACGAAAGCCAGAGGTGGCAGGCAGTACTGGCGCGGGATGCCAACGAGGATGGGAAATTTGTGTTTGCGGTATCTTCAACTGGCGTGTATTGCCGGCCTTCCTGCCCCTCCAAGCGTCCCCGACGCAGCAACGTGGCGTTCTTCCAAAGACCCGATGAGGCGGAAAGAGCCGGCTATCGCGCCTGCTTGCGCTGCCGGCCGAAATCGGCCACAGGCAACGGCCAAACGGAAATGGTCAGAGCGGTGTGCCGCTACATCGAGCGGCACCTGGACGAACCGCTTACGCTGGCGCGCCTGGGCGCTGAATTTCGCCAGAGCCCGTTCCATCTGCAGCGCAAGTTCAAGGCGGTTTTGGGCATTTCGCCGCGCGCCTATGCCGATTCCTGCCGCATGAATCAGCTCAAGAACAATCTGCGGGCCGGGCATTCGGTGACTCGCGCCATGTACGACGCGGGTTACAGCTCCAGCAGCCGCCTGTACGAGCGCACCGCATCCCAACTGGGCATGACGCCCGACAAGTACCGCCGGGGGGCGATTGCCGCGCCCATTCGCTATACCTGCACCGATTCTCCCCTGGGACGCATGTTAGTGGCGGCCACCGACAAGGGAATTTGCGCGATTCAATTTGCCGATTGCGATGAGGAACTCGAGCAGGGACTGAAGCATGAATTCCCTTTTGCGATCCGGCGCCGCGATGACGATGCCATGCAGGCCTGGAAGGAGGACTTGCTCCGCCAGATGCGCGGCCAGAGTCTGAATTCCGCCATTCCGCTTGACATTCAGGCGACTGCGTTTCAGCGCCGCGTGTGGTCGCAACTGCAATCCATACCGTTCGGCTCTACTCGTTCCTATGCCGCCGTGGCGAAGGCGATTGGGCAGCCTACGGCCACACGAGCCGTGGCCCGGGCTTGCGCAACCAACCCGGTCGCGGTCGCCATCCCCTGCCATCGGGTGGTTCGAAAGAGCGGAGACATGGGAGGTTACCGCTGGGGAATGGATCGGAAGAAGATGTTGCTGGAAATGGAGCAAAGGCAGGCCAGCATATACTGAGGTTTGCAAAATATTGTGACGTTCGTTCTATCTCACTCCATGTCATTTCGAGCGCAGCGGGATGGCGCGCTCGCGGGCCATCCGGCGAAGTCGAGAAACCTGCTTTGATCTCTACCGAACAGCAGGTTCCTCGACCGCGTTCCGTCACCCGCCACGCGGTTGACGGAACTCCGCTCGGAATGACAGGAACTGGAAATGTCACAATATCGGCCAATCCTGATAGTTCTGACCATGGAGGACGGGCGTCCCCGCCCGTCCTAACTTCCCAGTTCCCTTCTGCAAGTCGAAATAAACCCGGTGTCGTTGATCCAACACCTAGTGAAGATCCAACCGCCTGCAAACGGCGGTCCTCTCCGCCCGATATTCCCATTTCCGTACCAAAGTAATGGCTTGAATTACGAAAGCGCATGCACGTGGGACATCTGTTCGCGCAGGGTTGACGATGAGATGTTGAGTTGTACTTCTCGATCG
This sequence comes from uncultured Acidobacteriota bacterium, assembly GCA_963770485.1. Classification (GTDB taxonomy): domain Bacteria; phylum Acidobacteriota; class Terriglobia; order Terriglobales; family Acidobacteriaceae; genus CAVVEC01. The sequence continues at coordinate 905,731 of CAVYPX010000009.1, read as the reverse complement.
GGAAAGCTGACCCATGGAAGACGATTTTCTGGACGACGTCCATATCCGAATCCTGCGCGTGACCGAAGACCTGCGCGCCATTCAGCGGGAGTTGAATTGCGCTGCCATGGAGGCGCCGGGCGATCCCGAACTGATGGAAACGCTCAGCGAATTGCCGGAACTGGAGTCGTTGCAGGTGTTGAAGTCGGCCCTCGATCAGATGCGGCACTTTCTCTGGTTCTACATGCAGGTGATGAGCAACGAGTCCGAGGACGGCGAGCGATTGCGGCAAACCATCCGGCAGAAGCCTTCCGAGGATAGCGTGCTCAGCCCCCGCGTGGCGGCTGCGGAAAAATTCAAGTACGCCGCCGATGCTGCGCTTCTGCGGTACCTCTCTGACGCAAAAGGCCGCAAGCCGAATTAGGCCCTCAGGCCAACCCCAAAAATGACTCCCCGCAAATGACCACGTGGGGACAGCGGCCCTCGGCTGTCCGGCCAGCGTTGCTCGCCAGGCTCACGTTCCCTCCTTGATTGCGGGCAGAGAGATTGCCGGGCGAACCCCAATGCGGGCTGAACCTTTCCTCGCCTGCTGTGGAGCTTTGCTGCGCTGGACAGCCGAGGGCGGCGGTCCCCACGCGAGTTTCGTCTCAATATTTCAAATACGACATCATAGGCTGTGCCGTAAAGGTTACCTACCTTGTCGAGAACGACTCCGCCAATCGGGAAGCCTCCGTCTGTGCCTGTGAAGCTGTGTAGCACTGTGTACTTCCACGCTCCGTTCGCTTGCGGCGCAAGTTTGTAGACCACCCCGCAGCCCCCACTGCACTTGGGCGAGCCGCCCTGGGCGGCCGTGCCGTACATGCTCCCTTTCTTGTCAAAAACCACGGGCCCGCTCGGAGTGTTCCCTGCCTTCCCGCCCCGGAAGCTGTAGAGCACGTTCTCTTTCCATTGGCCTTTCCGGCTTCGCTTTAGTTTGAATACCGTGCCGCAATTGCCTTCACCGCACTTGTTCACCCCGCCACCCGGAGTTGTGCCATAAAGATCTCCTGAACCGTGGAAAATCACCCCGCTTGTAGGCCCCGCCCCGTCAGTACAGGGAAATCCTCCCGGGCAGAATTGATATAGCAGAAGCTCTTTCCATCCACCGGAGCTGTACGTTAGCTTGAACACGGTGCCCCCGTGATATAGCCCTCCTCCTCCAGAGGTCCCGTACAGGTTGCCGACCTTGTCGAATATCAGTGGACCAGAAGAACTAGTCGCATCGTAGTTTCGGCACCCCCAGTCAAACAAGATATTTTCATTCCAGCCGCCAGATCCCGGCGTGAACTCGAAGGCCACGCCATAGCCGTGGCAGGTCCCGCCCCCGGCAGAATCATAAAGGTTACCCGCGCCGTCCATGACGAAACCAGCGACAGGATTCTGCCCGTCGTCACAGTTGTATGGGTATTCACGGCAGAAGTCGTAAAAGTCGGTGAAAGTCCAGCCGTTGGATCCGGGTTGAAGCTCGAAGGCAGTGCCATGGTCATGAGCCCCGCCACCGGACGCTGTGCCGTACAGATTCCCCACCGAGTCGAAGATCAGTCCGCCATTGGGAGACGACCCATCCTTTCCGTCGAAGCTGTGCAGCGTCGTCACGCTCCATTTACCCTTCGAGTCCCGCGACAATTCAAAGACTGAACCAACGCCGTTGGTGCCTCCGCCGCTGGTCACCCCGTACAGGTTCCCCTTCGCGTCGAACGTCAACCCGCTCCACAGACCGCCAGGGACACCGGCCAACACCTTGAACTTCGGCCTGGCCCAAGCGCCGGGCACGATGAGCAGAGTAACGGCAGCCACCACCAAAGCAAGGATCAAAGCGAAAGACCACTGTTTCGGCCGCATGGGAGGCCACCTTGTCCGAGGAGACTCGCATTGGGGATGCGAGGCGGGATTCCTCGGTCGGCATGAAGTATAACATGGGGAGTCGGCTGTCGGAACAACGCACCTCGGCTCGCCGCTCTCCAGGGCAGAGCAAGCCCACCGCGCCACGCATTCGCCCGGCCACGCGAGTTTCGTCTCAATATGATTCACTTCGAGCTAAGTTGTTGAATCCTCGTTCAGCTCATACTTGAGCTGCAAAATGGCAGTCTGACCATCGCGTAGAATGCCATTTAAACGCATTTGGAGCCCCGTAGGGCGACGATCAGGTGCCGGGAGGACGTTTGGGTCGTCCGGGCATACAGGAACTCGCCAGAGGCCGAATGCGTTGCCTATTATCTGTCAGCTATAGACAAATTCCCGAATTGGGACAATGATCCCGCGGCGCTGGACATTCACTCGCCACGCTCCGTCATGGCTCTTTCGCCTCCCACCGTTTCGCAAAGAACGCGAAAAGGGTGGGGCATCTGGGGCACCAGGCCCCACCTGTATCCTAGACACGATACAAATCTTTACGAACAAACTCTGCATCCCCGGTTGAGCATTGAAATCAAATAAACAGTCGCGGTGTGGCCTACCGCGGGATGCGGGAAAGTCCCAGAATCTGCAATTGCCTGGAGTTGCAAAAATGCAGATTCCTCGCGCCAAAGAGCAGGCGCTCGGAATGACAATTGTTCTGGCCGTATGGCATCGCAATAACATGCGATTCCCAACAAGAGGATGCGAAGCGCTCGATTCCTCTCTAATGACAATTTTGGTTGAAGCGTCGCCATATTTTGCAATCTCAGTAAGTCTTTGCTTTTGATCCTCTGGATCGACGGCGCGGGCCGAAGCTGTCCAACACCCTGAGTGAATTATGTGGATTGTCCGGCTGGCCTTAAGGCGTCCTTATACTTTCGTAGTTGTGGCTCTACTGCTCTTGATCCTGGGGCCGATCGTCATTCTCCGCACTCCTACGGACATCTTTCCGAACATCAATATTCCAGTCGTCAGCATTATCTGGAACTACCAGGGTCTCGACGCCCAGGACATGTCGAACCGCATCGTGTTCCAGACCGAGCGCGCGCTGACCACGCTGGTCGACGATATCCAGCACATCGAATCGCAGTCGCTGAACGGCGTGGCCGTGGTGAAGGTGTTCTTCCAGCCGCACGCCGACATTACCAAGGCGATCGCGCAAGTCACGGCGATCTCGCAGACGCAAATCAAGCAGCTCCCCCCGGGGACAACCCCGCCGCTGGTCATTACCTATAGTGCATCCAGCGTGCCCATCATCCAGTTGGCACTGTCGGGGCAGCAGCTTTCGGAGCAGCAACTGTTTGACTACGGAGTGAATTTCCTTCGGACTCGTTTGATCACGGTGCCGGGATGCGCCATCCCGTGGCCTTATGGCGGCAAGCAGCGCCAGGTGCAGGTGGATCTGGACACCAACGCGCTGCAATCGAAAGGCTTGTCGCCGATGGACGTAGTCAATGCCATCAGCGCGCAGAATCTGATTCTGCCCTCCGGCACTTCAAAGATCGGACCTTTCGAATACGACGTTGATATCAACGGCAGTCCGCAAACCGTTGCCGAGCTGAACCAGCTTCCGGTGAAGACTGTCGGCGATACCACGATCTATATGCGCGACGTGGGCTTTGTTCGCGACGGGTTTCCGCCGCAAACCAACGTTGTGCGCGTCAATGGACAACGTTCCGTGCTGATCACGGTTCTGAAGTCCGGTCAGGCCTCGACTCTGGACATCATTTCCGGGATCAAGTCCTTGCTGCCGCAGATTGAAGCCGGGCTTCCGCCGGAATTGCATATTCATCCCCTGGCGGACCAGTCGCTTTTCGTTCGCGCTTCGATTGACGGCGTATTGAAGGAAGCCACGATTGCCGCCTGCCTGACCGGCCTGATGATCCTGATTTTTCTCGGCAACTGGCGCAGCACGCTGATCATCGCGGTTTCCATTCCGCTTTCGATTCTGACCTCGGTTATTGTTCTGGGGGCGCTGGGCGAAACCATCAACATTATGACCCTCGGGGGACTGGCGTTAGCCGTTGGCATTCTGGTGGATGACGCCACGGTTGAGATCGAGAACATCAACCGGAACCTGTCGCTGGGGAAAGAGGTCGAGCACGCCATCCTCGACGGCGCCCAGCAGGTGGCAGTTCCGGCCTTTGTATCTACTTTGGCCATCTGCATCGTGTTCGTGCCGATGTTTTTCCTAACTGGGGTCGCGCGTTTCCTGTTTGTGCCGCTGGCGGAAGCGGTGGTGTTCGCCATGTTGGCCTCCTATCTGCTCTCCCGCACGCTGGTGCCGACGATGGCGAAGTATTTGTTGCGCGGCCATGAGGAGGAAGCCTGCCATACGCCAACCCCGAGCCGCAATCCGCTGGTTCGCATGCAGATCAGTTTCGAAAAAGGGTTTGAGCATTTTCGCGAGGGCTACCATCGATTGCTGAAGCGCTGCCTCCAGCACCGGCGCGCTTTCCTGGTGGGCTTTGTGGCTGCCTGCGTGGTTTCGGTGGCCTTCCTCATTCCATGGCTGGGGCAGGATTTCTTTCCCGCGGTGGACGCGGGTCAGTTCAAATTGCACTTGCGGGCGCGCACGGGAACTCGCATTGAAGAGACTGCCCGCCTTTGCGACCTGGTTGATCGCTTCATTCGCGCGCAGATACCGCCGCGCGAGATCGCCAGCATCATCGACAACATCGGGCTGCCGTACAGCGGCATAAATCTCTCCTACTCCAACTCCGCGCCCATCGGGCCGGCCGATGCCGACATCCTGGTCAGTCTGTCGCAGGACCATCAGGACACGGCCAAGTACATTCACGATCTGCGCTTGAGACTGCCGCAAGAATTTCCCGGCGTCACTTTTTCATTCCTGCCAGCCGACATCGTCAGCCAGATTCTGAACTTTGGCCTGCCGGCTCCGATTGATATTCAGATTGCAGGCTACAATTTGGAGGCGAACCGCGAATTCGCCGACAAATTGCTGGAACGAGTTCAGCAGGTTCCCGGGACGGTTGATCTACACATCCAACAGCCCTTCGATCAGCCCTATCTTCATATTGACGTTGACCGCACCAAGGCGGAGGAGGTCGGCTTCACGCAGCGCGATGTCGCGACCAACCTGCTCATCTCGCTGAGCGGCAGTTTTCAGACCACGCCTACGTTCTGGCTGGACCCCAAGACTGGCGTGAGTTATTTCATCGCGGCGCAGACTCCGCAGTATCGCGTCGATTCCCTGCAGAGTCTGGAGAACATCCCGGTGACGGGAACCACTGGCAGCCGTCCCCAGATACTTGCCAGCCTTGCCTCCATCCACCGTGACGCCGGGGTGGCAGTGGTCTCGCACTACGATATCCAGCCGCTCATCGATATTTACGGCTCGGTGCAGGGCCGCGATTTGGGCGGAGTGGCGGGCGAGATTAATAAGATCGTGCAGGACAGCAAAAAGGAACTGCCACGCGGCTCCCAACTCATGATTCGCGGCCAGATTGAGACCATGCACTCCTCTTATGCCGGGTTGCTGAGCGGTCTGGCGTTCTCGATTGTGCTGGTGTACCTTCTGATCGTAGTGAACTTCCAGTCGTGGCTGGATCCGTTCATTATTATCTCTGCGCTTCCTGCGTCTCTGGCCGGCATCGCATGGTTCCTGTTCGTTACGCACACCACGGTCAGCGTACCGGCACTGATCGGCTCGATCATGTGCGTGGGAGTAGGAACGGCGAACAGCATTCTGTTAGTGAGTTTTGCCAGAGAACAAATGGCTGAAGGCAAAGATGCGGCTGCGGCCGCGTTGGACGCCGGGTTCACGCGTTTTCGGCCGGTGCTGATGACGGCACTCGCCATGATTATCGGCATGGTGCCGATGGCGATCGGACTGGGCGAGGGCGGTGAACAGAACGCTCCGCTGGGGCGCGCCGTGATCGGAGGTTTATTGTTCGCCACGGTGGCTACCTTATTTTTTGTGCCGGTGTTTTTCAGCATGCTGCACGGACGCTTGAGTCGCCTGGCTAAGGTTGAAGCCAGGCACTGATCGGCCGTGCGTGGGATTGGGGTTACGGAGTTTTCATGAGGGTTGAACCAGCGAACGAAGTTGAGAAAGCGGTGATTGTGGAGCCGGCGTTGTCCAGAAAACCCGAGCAAAGCCACCCTGCCCGCGGTTGGTGGATAGCTATTCTTGCGGCCGTGGCCTTGGTGGCGATCGTCATCTCGGGAATTCTGCCCCGCATCCAGGCGCGCGCAACGCTGCGCAAGGAAACGGCGGAGATGGCCATTCCGACCGTGTCCGTGGTCCATCCCAAGCGCACGGCTCCGGCGGATGAAATCGTTCTTCCCGCAGACGTGCAGGCATATATTGACTCCCCGATTTACGCCCGGACCAATGGATATTTGAAGCGGTGGTACGTGGACATCGGCGCCCGTGTGAAGAACGGTCAATTATTGGCCGACATCGAGACGCCGGAAGTTGACCAGCAACTGCGGCAATCCCGCGCTGACCTGGCGACCGCAGAAGCCAACCTCCACCTGTCGCAGATCACCGCCGAGCGTTATACCGATTTATTGAAAACTGATTCCGTATCCAAGCAGGACGCTGACAACGCGGAAGGTGACTACGCCGCGAAGCGGGCTACGGTCCAGTCCGCGCAGGCCAACGTGAAGCGTCTGGAAGAGCTGCAATCCTTCGAAAAGATTTATGCGCCCTTCGACGGGGTAATTACGGCGCGCCGGACTGATATTGGCGCGCTGATTGACTCCGGAAGCAGCGGAGGCACGAGAACCGAACTTTTCCACATTGCTCAACCGGACAAGTTGCGTGTCTACGTCAGCGTGCCCGAAGCGTACTCACAGGCCGCGAAACCGGGCCTGACCGCGGATCTGGTGCTCTCGGAATTTCCCGGGCGCAGGTTCCAGGGAACGCTGGTCCGCACCGCGCAGGCAATCGATCAATCCACACGGACTCTGCTGGTGGAAATCAGCGTGAGCAACCCGACCGGAACGCTTCTTAGTGGGGCGTACGCCGAGGTCCATCTGAAGCTGCCGACCGCGGCATCCTCTTTCATTCTTCCGGTAAACACGTTGTTATTCCGGTCAGAAGGGCTGAGAGTGGCTGCGGTGACCGATGGCCGCCACGCTGAACTGAAGCAGATTACGATCGGCCATGATTACGGTTCTGAGGTTGAGGTGGTTGCCGGACTCACCGGAGATGAGTCGATCGTCGTCAATCCGCCGGACTCTCTCGTCTCCGGAGAGGAAGTTCGTATCGCGCAGCCATCTTCCGGTGGAGCTCAGCAGTGACGCCATTCGTGCGCCATGCTGCTGCCTTTCGAAACGCCAAGTGGGTTCTGGGTGGTGTGATCTGCACCGGAGTGATTTTTCTGAGTGGTTGTGCCGTCGGTCCGCGCTATTCGCGGGCCTCCGCGCCGGTTCCCACGGACTATAAAGAAACCCCTCCGAACTGGAAGGAAGCCCAGCCCTCGGACCAATCACTGCGCGGAAAATGGTGGGAGCTTTATCAGGACCCGCAGCTCAACGCGCTGGAAGAAAAGGTTAACATCTCGAATCAGACCCTTAAGGCGGCCCAGGCGCAATTCGAACAGGCGCGGGCGCTGGTGCGCTTCCATCGCGCTGACTATTATCCGACGGTCACCACCGGAGTTTCGGCCGAGCGGGAAGAATTGTCTCGAAACCGGCCGCTGGGCAACGTCAGCGGCATAAGAACCACGAATGACCTGGTCATCCCGGTGGATATGTCGTACGAGCCTGATGTTTGGGGCAGAGTGCGGCGCACGGTGGAAGCCGCCCGCGCGAACGCGCAAGCCAGCGCCGCGGATCTGGAGACTGTGAGCTTGAGTGTGCACGCCGAGCTGGCGGTCGATTATTTTCAAGCTCGGGAACTGGATGCGCAGATCCAATTGCTCGACTCGACCGTGGACGGCTACGTCAAGGCGTTGAAACTGACGGAGTACCGCTATAAAGGCGGCATCGCGTCGCAGGTGGATGTGGCCCAGGCGCAAACCCAGGTGGAAACGACTCGCGCCCAGGATATCGATCTGAAGGTTCAGCGGGCGCAGTTGGAACACGCCATCGCGGCGCTGATTGGGGAGCCGGCGTCCAGCTTCGGTTTGCCGGTTGCACCGCTGAATGCGACGCCGCCGGTGATTCCGCCGGGATTGCCGTCACAACTATTGGAACGCCGGCCCGACGTTGCCAGTAATGAGCGCCAGATGGCCGCGGCCAATGCGAACATAGGAGTGGCTAAAGCCGCTTATTTCCCCTTGTTCAGTTTGACGCCGAGCGCGGGATTTGAAAGCACGACGATCACCAACTGGCTTTCCAGTCCGAGCGCATTCGTGTTCGCCGCCACTTCGGCAACCGTGACCGCATTCGATGTGGGGCGGCGGCGGTCGGTCTCCGATCAGGCGTGGGCTGCCTACAATCAGACGGTGGCCAATTACCGTCAGAACGTGCTGACCGCGTATCAGGAAGTGGAAGATAATCTGGCGGCGCTGCGCATTCTTGAGCAGGAAGCCAGCACCCAGGCCGCGGCCGTGGCGGCAGCCGAACATTCGCTCGCACTTTCGAACAATCGCTACAAAGGCGGCGTGACCACATATCTGGAAGTCATTACCGCGCAGAATATCGCGCTGGCGGACGAGGTTGCCGCAGTCCAGGTTTCGGGCCGCCGCATGGTCGCCAGCGTGCTGCTGATCAAGGCCCTGGGCGGAGGGTTCGACGCCGCGAGTTTGTCCAAGCTCAACATGGATGCGCGGGTTTCGTCGGGGCGGTAAAAGCTTGAGGTGAGTTTCGCACCTCGGTTGGATCCCGTCGCGTCATATTTCTGGACTGTCATCCTGACCGGCCTTCAGGCCGGGAAGGATCTATGTATTTGGTTTTTGTAATGCATAGATCCTTCGCTTCGCTCAGGATGACACCTCCGAACTTGTGCCGCGAAATTGCGGGAGACCACACTCAGTCTCACGTTTACATGGCGAGCGACAACGGTGAGCAACTGCAATGCCTGGGTCATGGACGGCGTCTCCTCTCTACTTCGATGCCTGGACTGTTACCCTGACCAGCCTTCAGGCCGGGAGAGACCGGATGACAATTGGTTGAAGGGTGACAATATTTTGCACCTCAAGCGTTCGCTTTGCCCCATCCGCCGCCGCCCGGCGTTTCAATGCGAATGCGTTCGCCTTTGCGCAGGCGAGTATTAAACTTGCCCGGCAGCACTTGCGACGAGCCATCCGAGCGAATGACCAACGCCTTCCCCGCCGCACCATCCCCTCCTCCATTCAGCCCGTATGGCCCGCGCTCCCGCCGGTCGGCGAGCAGCGTGACTTCAGCGTCAGTGAGCACTTCGATCTCACGGATAATTCCGTCTCCACCGCGATATTTGCCTTCGCCGCCGCTGCCGGGCCGCAGCGAATAGCGGCGCACACGCAGAGGATAGGCGTACTCCAGCGCCTCGGCGGGCGTGTTGAGGGAGTTGGTCATGTGCGTATGCACGCCGGATACACCATTCTTTGTGGGACGCGCACCCATTCCGCCCGCGATGGTTTCGTAATAGGCGAAGGGTTCACTCGTTCGGGGATCAATCCCGCCGATCGTCAGGTTGTTCATGGTTCCTGATGCGGCAGCAGGAATTCGCTCCGCTACAGCCTGCGCAAGCGCACGCAGCAGGACGTCCACAATCCGCTGCGAAGTCTCCACATTGCCGCCCGCCACAGCTGCAGGTGGACGCGCATTCACTACCGTACCCTTCGGGGCAACCACCCGGATCGGCCGCATCAGGCCGGCGGTTGCGGGCACATCTTCCGCCAGCAGACAACGGAACACATAGAAGCAAGCCGAATAAGTTATTGCCTCGACCGCGTTCAGGCTACCCTCCACCTGCGGATCGCTGCCGTTAAAGTCGACTGTCACCATGGGTCGTGCAGAGACGGGGTTCCGATCTGTCTTACCTTGGTTACGCGCCCGCCCCGGCACACGCGCGAAGAATGTCAGTGTTACCGCAATCTTTACGGGCCGTGGGCTGATCCCGTCATTGTCGAGAAAGTCTTCTGCCTGATAGCTGCCCGGTGGCACCTGATGGAGAAAGGCGCGCATCATCTCTTCGGAATAATCGAGCAACTCCCTCGCCGCCTTTCGGGCTCGCTCCAGCCCATAACGCGTGCAAACTTCCCGCAATCGCTCCGCCCCGGTGTGACATGCAGCAATCTGCGCGCCCAGATCACCTTCACGTTCCTGAGGCGTGCGGACATTGTTCAGCAGAAGCGCAAGAATATCTTGCTGGATCTTTCCCTTGCGCATAATCTTCACCGGAGGGATGCGAAGTCCTTCCTGATAGATTTCGCGACACAGACCCATCGAGCCCGGATAAGCGCCGCCAACATCGGCGTGATGCGCCCGCGACGCGACGTAGAAATCCGGGTGGGGACTCTTCCCCGAGAAATAAACCGGCGCCACCAGGGTGAGGTCCGGCAGATGGGTTCCCCCGCGGAAGGGGTCGTTCAGCATCGCGACATCTCCGGGCGCGAGCTCAAACTGATCAATCGCCGCACGAACCGACATCGGCATGGATCCCAGGTGCACCGGCATGTGATCGCCCATGGCAATCACTTGGGCGGCGGAATCGAACACTGCACAGGAATAGTCGCGGCGTTCCTTGATATTCGGGGAAAAGGCGGTCCGCCGCAGGGCCGCTCCCATCTCCTCTGCAATGGAGTGAAAGATATTCTTGAAGATTTCCAGTTCGATCGGGTCGCGACCACGCATAATGTCGAAAACAATGACGGCTGCCAGTGTACGCCTGCACAGCGAACCGGTCGCCTGGAAGTGAACCTGGATTGCCAAGAATTCAGTTGACAATGAAAGTAATAGACCGCAATATCTTGGGGTGAGAGCGTCACGGCTACTACTTTTGGTGATGGCTCTCACTTTCGGGTTTATTCAACACCTTGCAAGGGAAAATTGTTCACGGAGGAAACTTCATGCCAGCAAAGAAAAAGGCTGCGAAGAAGAAAAAGAAACACTAACCGCCTGCGAGAAGACACCTCGCACTAACCAAGAAAGTTCAGAAAAAGCCTCTCGAGAGAAGCACCTCTCGAGGGGCCTTTTTGTTAGGGTCCCGTGGCCCAGGCATCATGAACAGGCCGCCCATCAAAAATCAGGGTTGTCCCGAAGGCCGGGTCGTGCTAGAAACGCGGATAGGGAGTGAGGCGCACTTCGGCGATGAAAGCCACCTATCGAACCCCGATGAGCCCCCGGAGCAAAGCCGAGGCCAAAGCGGTGACGACCGCCGCAGTGGTGATTCCGGAGAAACTTTATTTCCGGATCGGGGAAGTGGCCGAGCTTTGCCGTCTGCCCGCGTATGTTTTGCGCTTCTGGGAAACGGAATTCCCGCAGCTCAAACCTGTGAAGAGCAGCACCGGCCAGCGGATGTATCGTCACAAAGACGTTGAAAGTGTGCTGCACATCAAGAAGCTTCTTTATGAGGAAGGTTTCACCATTGCCGGCGCCCGTCAACACTTGCGGGCGGAGAACAAGGGCGAAAAGAAACAGGCGCCACTGCCTTTCCCCGAAAGATCCGCATCGAATCTGAAGCACCTCCGGGAAGGACTGCGTGAGATTCTGGGCATGCTCTCAGCTCGCCGCTGAATTCAACTCAAGCCGCACGCCACCCGGAATCCATAATCCGCATATTGAAACTCGGGAGGAATGCTGGAGCGCGCGGCGCATCGCGTGACTTTAATGTGATGTCGCCAGGAGCCTCCCCGAGAGGCGCGGCGCTCACCCGTTTCCGGGCCACGTGGGTTGCGTTCAGGGGAGGTTGCGTAATAGTCCGACCGATACCAGTCGCTGCACCATTCGTGAACGTTCTCGCAGATGTCGTAAAGACCCAATGCATTGGGGACATAGCGCGCGACCCGCTCGGGACCCGTCTTCCATCGCTGGTCGGAGCCGGGCAACGACTCTGGAGGGTCGTCACCCCAAGGGAAGAGTTTACCTTCGACTCCGCCGCGAGCCGCCCGTTCCCACTCGGCTTCCGTGGGAAGACGATAATTCTGGCCTGTGCCTTCGCCAAGCCACTCACAGTACTTGACAGCCTGGAACCAGGAGACCGCGACGACGGGCTGCTCGGGGTGATTGAAATTGGGGTCAGCCCAGGGTGGAGGCGCTTGAGTTCCTGTAGCTCGCAGGAACCGGCTGTACTCAGCATTGGTTACCTGACAGGCGGCGAGATAAAATTCATCCAACCAGACGCGATGCACAGGACGCTCATTCTCCTGGCCTGCTTCCGAGCCCATCAAGAACCAGCCGGCAGGGATCAGCATGAGTTTCGGTTCGTGAGGGCTTGCGTATCGGCTGGGTTGGTGCACGGTCGCCATAGAGGCCAGTAGCTCCAGCATAAACGATAGGAGACTAGACATGAAGAAGCTGGAATTCAAGGTGAAACTCGAGGGTGCGGAAGGCAGTTCGGGGGCCGCGCTGAGCGCACCTTTTGATGTCGTCGAAGTATTCGGCACCCGCGCCAGAGTACCGGTGCGTGGAACGATCAACGGATTCCCCTTTCGTTCCTCACTCATGCCAATGGGAGGCTGTCACCGGATGGTGGTGAACAAGACCATGCGTGATGGAGCCGGAGTGAAAGCCGGCGACACGGTGAGGGTCGTCATGGAGCGCGACGAAGCGGAGCGGACGGTGGCCGTGCCGCCACTTCTGAAGCAGGAGCTGGCCAAGAGTAAGGCTGCTCAAGCTAGCTGGAAGGAATTGTCATACACGCATCAGAAAGAGATGGCGCGATCGATCGCCGAGGCCCAGCAGGAAGAAACGCGTGCGCGCCGTCTGGCGAAGGTGATGGATATCCTGAAGAATGGAAAGAAGTGGACCGGCTAGATTTGTGGGACGGGCGAGGACGCGCATCCTCCATTGTTCAACAGCAAACCTACTGACTCACTTTGCGCACGACTTCCGCAATGTCGTTCTCCTGAAACAGCCGGATTGCTGCAATGCCGGCTGCTCCTGCATCGAGACAGGCGCGAGCGTTTTCCAGCGTAACACCCCCTAACGCCAGCACGGGGATCTTCTGCCGGCACGCTTCGCGCAAATCTTCGAGACCTGCAGGGCGAGCATTCGGGGAATCTCTTTTCTGGAACACAGGGGCAAAGACTGCGAAGTCAGCGCCTTCGGCAGCCGCGCGCGCAACTTCGGCGGTGGAATGACAAGAAACGCTGACAAGCGCCCGGGCGACCGGTCTTGCAGCACACTGGCTCCAGGTCTCCCGCGCCTCTGACGGCAGGATATCGTCAGACCGGAGATGCACGCCATCCGCTCCACATGCGAGAGCGACGTCGGTTCGTGAGTTGACCAGTAGGGCAGTTGGCGGTTGCCGGTTCTCAGCTCTGAGTTCGGATTTCTCGCGAACCACACCGATCGCCGCCCGGGTGAGAGCTTCCAGTTCGCGGGTGGAAAGATCTTTCTCGCGTAACTGAATGAAATCTACTCCGTAGCCTGAGGCCTCTCCTATCTTCTTCAACAGAGCGTGGCGACGGGCAGTCTCGTTGCCAGGAAACTGGGTTCGGTCGGTGATGTAATAGAGCAGCAATTCTTCCGCTACGGGTTTGTTTTCGCGATTTCTGGAACCACCTCGCCTTTACGCTTCGGCTCGGGGCCGAGGTGGTACCTAGTCAGACCCTCACGCAAGAATTCAAAGCCTTCCTCGGGTGAGTCTACGATCTTGAAAAGTTCCAGATCCTCGGCAGAAATTGTCCCGGCATCCACCATGGCCTGAAAGTTGAGCAGGCGATTCCAGTACTCGCTGCCATAAATGACAACCAAGATCTTTTTGGCCAGTTTTTGCGTCTGGGCGAGAGTAAGGATTTCGAAAAGCTCATCCAGGGTCCCGAAGCCTCCGGGAAAAATCACCAGCGCCTTGGAAAGATATGCGAACCAGAACTTTCGCATGAAGAAGTAATGAAATTCAAAATTCAGCGATGGAGTAATGTGGGGGTTCGGCATCTGCTCGAAAGGCAGATGGATGTTCAGTCCAATGGTCTTGGCTCCTGCCTCCCGCGCGCCTCGATTGGCAGCCTCCATGATACCCGGTCCTCCACCGGTCGTAACCACGAAGCGGCGCCGGCGGGCCGGAATCTGGATGGACCATTTGCTCAAGAGAAACGCCAACTGGCGGGCATCTTCATAATAACGTGCCATATCCACGGCGGCGAGGGCCTGTTTCCTGCGCCCCTCCTGTTGCCTGTCGGAAAACTGCGGACTGGTTGATCCTAATTCCGCCAGCCCTTCCTCGGCGGTAGAGCGGCTATGGAAACGGGCGGAGCCGAAGAAAACGACCGTGTCCTGAATCTGCTCGCGGCGAAAACGGGACAGGGGTTCGGCGTACTCAGAGAGGATGCGGAGAATCCGCCCATCCGGGCTGTTGAGAAACTGATCATTCTCGTAGGCCAGAGGGGCACGCTTGATTTCGCTTTCACTCATAAGAATTGTCGTCTTTCTGTGATTATTCCAGAAAAGATCAATGGTTCAGCATACCTATCCGAAATGCAGAGGGAAATGCAATTGAACATAGGGCAGTTACTTTCAGGGGCGTTTGAGCTCCTGGTAGTGAACTGCCTCCCAGAATCCAACCCAGATATCAAGCACGCCCAGTCCGCTACATAGTCCGCGGACAAACCCGCTGGCCACGAAGGTCCGTAATCGGGGAAAAGCCAGCAGAAGATGGTTGTCCGTCCACTCTGGTCTCCAGGGAAGAATCACTAGCAGCACGCCAACCACGGCGCAGACAAACACGAACATCAGCATGGTAATTCGGTGAACCCAGAGTTCGAAGCCCTTGTATCGGTGCTGGTCCAGATTTTGCGTCGGCTCTTGGGCTACGGTCACAGAACCGCCATTGGGCTGCGCAGAAGGCAACTCTGCCCCCACTGAGCCTGCAGGAGTCTTGTGCTGGATTCGGTTTGGACCGGTCACGCCGTGCTCCCGAGGAGCACCAGCGGTACTGGCCTGCTTTTACCAACGCACGCCCAAAGCGTCAGCGAATGAGGACCCATCGGCACATTCTACGACTTCAGGGTCTTAATGCGCTCGGCCACGTCACGGTAATCGATGTTGCTGCCGTAGACTTCCATGAAATGGTTGAGGGCAGCGGTCTTGTTTCCCGCACTCTCGTACGAGGAGGCCAGTTCATAGTGCAGGGCGGTGCGGGTGTCCTCATCCACGCTGGGCAGCTTGAGCGCCCGCTCATACCAGCGGATGGCGGCTTCGGGGACGCCTTTATCCAGGAAGCACTGGGAAAGCCAAGTATAGGTCTGCATGATGTGCGGGAAGGGATGACCGCGGTCCACCGCCTGGCACACCTTCTGCAATTCGCCGATCGCCTCGTCGAGCAAACCCATTTCGCGGAAGGCAACCCCGAGATTGTAATGTGTTTCCGGATCCTCGTCGGTCGCAGAGGTGTCTTCCTCAAGCTCGTGTTTGAGCTCGCCGAACATATCGGCGAGATCCACTCCAGCGCCAGCGTCGAACTTCAGAGGCGCCGCGGCCGGTGCTTCCGGGGCTAACGGCCGCATCTGTGCAGGCTGGTAAGTGAAAGTTGGCGCCGCAGTTGCCGATCCGGGCGCTGAAACCGATTGCGCAGCGGAGGCTGCCATGGCGGCCGGAGCCGCCGCGGGTTGCGCAGCCGCAGGAATGGCTGGCTGCACTCGGGCTGGCCGACTCTCGGGTCGCGGTTGCGTCTCCGGCTCGGGCTGCGACTTGACTTGAGGTTCGACCTGCACGACGGGCGCTTCCGGCAGGAAGCTGTCTCCGAGGGAGGCTTCGAGGTCGGAAACGAATTCGTCCAGCTTCCCAGCAGGTTGAGGCTGGGTGCTCGCCTCGGCGTACTCGGCTGTCTGAGTTGCAAGTGCTGGTTCGGGCGCGACCTCGTGGGCCGTGGTTTCCGGCAGGAAGCCTTCGCCCAGCGAGGATTCCAGATCGTTGACCAATTTATCCAGGGCACCGGGCTTTGGCTCGGGGGCGGGAACCGCTTCGGGTTCGGGCTCGGCTGGAATCTCTGCCGGCTCAATCGAGATTTCCTCAACCGCTGACTCTGGTGCGGCTGGGACCTGCGCCATGGCAGCGTCAATCTCCTCGCGTATTGCCGATAGTGCAGACGCCTCCGGCTTGAGTTGTTCCAGCGTGATAAATGCGGCGCGGGCCTCTTCGGCCATCCCATTGGCCAGATAGAAGCGTATTTCTTCGATCGCTTCTGCGACCTTTTCCGGGCTGGCAGCAGTTTCTTCCTCAGCCGGCAATGCGGGCTCTACAGGCTCTTCAGCCGATGCTGCCGGCTCATCCGGAAGCGTGCCTTCCCACTCTTCCGAGAGATCGATTTCCTTCTCGGTGGTCGGCGCGGGCTGGATTTCGAATTCGGCGGGCTCTGGTGTCTTTGGTACGGGAGGAGATACCGCGGAAGCGTGAAAAAACAGACCCGAGGCAGCCGAGACCGTTGCAGACGCCGCGGCAGCTGCCGTAGCCAGAGCGCCGGTCGCCTCGGGATGCGCACTCGCAACCGGAGCTTGGGGAGCAGGAACCTTCGGTGTGGCATGCTCGACCGCCGTTTCCGGCGCCGAAGCCGGCATCGCAGCCGCACGTTCCTCATACTTGGCAGCCAGGTCGCTGTAACGAACCGCATCGTCCGGATGACCGGCCTCGTGATAGATGCTTTCCAAGGTTCGGCAGCAAACCGCAGCCTCAGTGAATTGCCCGGCTCGGGTATACAGAGCAGCCAGGCGCTGATTGATGCGCAGATCGCCGGGAGCCTGGGGCGAAGCGGAAAGCAGCGGTCCCAAAGCCTTGCCGGGCATGTTGTAGGAAATGAAGAGCTCGGCGTCGGTCAGAGCAGCCCGGACTGCCAGCGCCACATCGTCGGAATAACGCTGATCGATGAAGGGCGCCGTGGCTTCCAGCTCATCCACCAGAACCGCGCCTTCCTCGGCGGAGATGAGCCGCGAGCCGGGGGTCGTTCCAAGTTTGCCCAGCACCTGTTGATAGTTGCGCGCATGGAGCTGATTCTCGGGCTCGAGTTGAGTCAGTTTCAGGTAGTAGTCGCGCGCCTTCTCCAGTTCTCCCGATTGCACGTAGGCATGGGCGAGAAGCTCATAGACCTCGGTAAGGTGGGTGTTCTCCCCTGCTTTGTTCAACAGATCGAGCAGGGCTTCGAGCGCGACCGGGTTCTCTCGCACGTGCCCGATCATCGAGTGCAAACTGTCCAGAATCTTTTCCGAACCTGCTGCCAGCAGCCGATCCGAATACTGATGGTAGACCTGCAGAGATTCCTGGAACTGGCCCGCCGCAGTCAGGGCTTCGGCATAACTGAGAACGGCGCTCACATCGTTATGAACGGAAAGCAACTTGGCCGCCAGCGTTCCTGCATCAGACAGGCGTCCGGTTTGCAGGTAAGCCCGCAGCAGAATTTGCAATGCGTCCTGGTGATTATCGAGATCCGCGACTTTTTCCAGATACTGGATTGCACCCTGCACATCGCCACTATCGAATGCATTCCGGCCGCGCAGCAGCAACGCGTAGCTATTGCCGGGATCCACGGTGAGCATGCGCTGCAGGATTTCTTCGGCTGGGCCAAGCTGGCCTTTCGCGCGCAGGGTTTCAGCCGCTGTGGAGAAGATTTGCCAGGCTTCCGTCTTCTTGCCTAACCGGATGTAAACCTCGCCCAGCCGGGTCCGCATGGCGACGTTCTCCGGGTCCATCTCCAGAGTCTTCTGGAAAATGCGCACCGCCTGTTCCAGTTGGCCATCGCGCAGGAATTCTTCCGCAACCTGCAGGTATTGCGCCCGCGCGTCATTGAACAAACCCTGTTGGGTGTAAAGCTCAGCCAGACGGAGCACGCTCTCCAGCGACGATTTGAGCTTGCTGAGCTTCTTGTACATGGCGATGGCCTTGACCGTGAAGCCCTGTGCGGCATAGGCATCGCCCACGCTCTTGAAACATTCCGCCGCTTTGTCGGCATTGCCCAGGCGCGAGTAGAGGTCGCCCACGGTGTTCATCACCGTGAGATCCTTGGGGTCGGCCTTCAGAACCTTCTCGTACTCAGTGATGGCATTTTGTAACTTGCCCTGTTGGACAAACTTCTCCGCGGCACTGAGAACCTTTTGCTTGTTGAAGCCAAAACCAAACGCCATAAAAGTGCGGACTCCAGCTCCGGTTCGTTTTTTGCCCGAGAACACCCGCTAAAAGGCGGGAGTTCGCGGACCAGTTGACCATTTCATCGGGATTCGGCCCGATGGCAGAAGATGGTCCTAGGGACAGGGCCATTGTACGGCTGGGTCGGGAGAATCGTATGGTTACCAAGGGTTACCGAAAGGGAGTGTACGAGGGTTACCTAAGGAACCGGGCTGGAGATCGGGCCCGAATGAGACCCAACCGGTTTGCCGGGCGGACGACTAAAACGATCACCGGCACCCTCACACGCCGGGATTTACGCGCGGGCCACAGCCGCCAGCAGGAAGAACAGCAAAACCAGCAACGCAGGCTTGGGCAGCCAGCGCATGACCTTCCACACCATGATGCCCATCGACCTGGATCCGAACCAGCCAGTGCGGAGCAGCCTTGGCGCAGGGGATGGTTCACAGCCGCGAATGCGCTACCCTTTGTGTGATGGAGCGCCACTCGCTTGCCGAATATCTCGAGAGCTTCCTGCGCCGCGGTCGAGAAACTGCCTACGTGCAGCGCCACGGGTACCGCACGGTGCGCTGGTCGTATCGGAAAGTTGCGGAGACCGCGTTTCGCTTCGGCCGCGAACTGGAGGCGCGCGGGATCGGGAAAGGAGACCGCGTCCAGCTCTGGGGGCCGAACTCCGCCGAATGGGTCGCAGCGTTTCTAGGCTGCGCGCTGCGCGGAGTAGTTGTCGTTCCGATGGACGATGTCGCCACGCCCGACTTTGCTCTGCGTGTGTATCAGCAGGTCAGTGCCAGGTTGTTGGTGTGCTCCCGAGCGCATGCCCAGCACACGGTTCCGATGCTCCTGCTGGAAAGCCTCTCTGAGACTGTGGCGCAACACTCACCGGCACCCTACCTCGCCGCCGGTATCGAGCGCACAGACACGCTGGAGATTGTCTTCACTTCCGGCACCACCGCCGAGCCCAAAGGCGTCGTGATCACCCATGGCAATGTTCTCGCCAACATCGCACCCCTGGAATCGGAGATTCAGAAGTACCTGAAATACGAACGACTCGTGCATCCCGTCCGTTTCCTGAACTTGTTGCCCCTGAGTCATGTCTTTGGACAGTTCCTGGGAATTTTCCTGCCCCAACTGATGGGTGGCACGGTTATCTTTCAAGAGACGTTGAAACCAGCGGAGGTCATCGCCACCATTCGGCGTGAGCGTGTTTCGGTTCTGGTCGCCGTACCCCGCTTGCTGCAGTCCTTGAAAGAAAAAATTGAACGCGCTCTCGGAGACCAAGGTCGCCTGGAAGAATTCCAGCAAAAGTTTCGGGCGGCCGAAGGCAAGCATTTTCTGCTTCGCTGGTGGATCTTCCGACGCGTACGTCGTCAGTTCGGATGGAAGTTCTGGGCTTTCATCTCGGGCGGCGCGGCGCTCGACCGCGAGACGGAAGAATTCTGGGGCCGATTGGGTTACGCCGTCATCCAGGGCTACGGGCTCACGGAAACCACGTCGCTCGTCAGCGTCAATCATCCCTTTCACCTGGGCAAAGGGTCGATCGGAAGAGTGCTGGCTGGCCGCGAAGTCAAACTCGCTGAGGATGGTGAAATTCTGGTGCGTGGGAGCGGGGTCGCTGCCGGCTACTGGACCGGCACCGAACTCCAACCGGTCGCCACAGAAGAAGGCTGGTACCGCACCGGGGATATCGGTGAACTCGATCCCGAAGGCAATCTGTACTTCAAGGGCCGCAAGAAAGACGTCATCGTTACGCCTGCCGGCATGAAGGTTTATCCCGAGGATCTCGAAGCGGCCTTACGCCACCAGCCCGAAGTCAGGGACGCCATCGTGATCGCCTTGCCGCGCAATGGGAATGCCGAACCCTGCGCGGTCATGATCCTATTGGATCGCACATTGAACCCTGAACCTGTTGTGAAGCGCGCGAACAAATTCCTGGCCGAGTACCAGCGCATCAATCACTGGTTTGTGTGGTCCGAAGATGACTTTCCGCGCACCTCGACACAAAAACCGCGTAGAAATGTAATCCAGCAAGCAGTGCTGGCACGGGAGGCTGGCAAAACTCCCGGCGAGATGTCTTCGAGTCCCCTGGCGGAACTGATCGAGCGAATCACGGGGCGCGCGCCATCCCGGCTTGCCGAAAGTGCCAACCTCGAATCCGATCTGAACCTCAGTTCGCTTGATCGCGTGGCGCTGCTCGGCGCGCTCGAAGAGCGATACAAACTGGATCTTAGCGACACACGCTTCGCCGCCGTGAAAACAGTCGGCGACCTGGAACGCATGCTGCACGGAAATCCTCCCACGCGTGTGCGGTATCACTATCCGGGTTGGGTGCAGCGCTGGCCCGTCACTTGGACTCGGCTCCTTGTTCATTACCTGCTTTTGCGTCCGGCCGTGTTCGTGCTGGGATGGCCTCGGGTTGAGGGCCGTGAAAAACTGCGGAACGTGCACGGGCCGGTACTAGTGATCTGCAATCACATTGGCGATGTGGACCCGGGTTTTGTGCTGACGGCGTTGCCGATGCATCTCCGGCACAAGCTTGCCATTGCCACGGGTGGAGAAGCGCTGGAAATCCTTCGCACCCCGCCTTCCGAACGGAATTTCCTCGGCCGTGCCTACGACCGGCTGAAGTGGATCCTGGGTGTGTCATTGCTGAATCTTTTTCCTCTGCCGCGCGAGGCAGGCTTTCGTGAAAGTTTCGCCTATGCCGGAGAAGCTGTGGACCGTGGGTACAACGTACTCATTTTTCCGGAAGGCCGTCACACCCAGGATGGCAGGCTGCTTCCATTTCGGGCCGGGATTGGCTTGCTGGCGAACAACCTGGGGATCCCCATTGTGCCGATGCGCATTGACGGACTCTTCGAACTGAAGCAGGCAAGAAAGAGATTTGCCCGGCCAGGGCAAGTGCTGGTGAAAATCGGCGCTCCCGTTCAATTCCCACCCGCGAGCGATCCGGAGTCGATCACGCGCGAACTGCAGAAAAAGGTCGAAGAGTTGTGATCGCCGGGCTCAGTACGACCAACTGGTGATTAGGGCATCGAGATTCCCTAGAGGCGACCCCCCACCTGACTGGCAAGATCCTTCAGTGGCTTCTCCGCCGCAGCATCCTCACCCAGATTGAGATAGAAACGAACTTTGCCTTTCCGAACATGGATCGCGTGCTGTGGGTCAAAATAAGCCTCGTCTCCCAGGTTCGGGACCGGAGTTGGCGGACTATAAAACATTTTCAACTTGGCGAAAAGCTCTTTCGAGGCGGACGGCGAGGGATCAACGTATGCCCTGAACCACAGCTCGCTTTCACCCTTCGTTGAATATTTGCAATCCGTCCCCTCAGCGGTGTTCGGATAAGGGCGGGGAGCAACGGTCTTTACTGGAGAGTCGTAGGTTCGTCCTAAAGTCTTGCTCACTTGAGTTGCCGTCAGCAACGAGCAGAGGTCAGCCGGTGGTTCGGTTGCCCTTGCCGACGGAACTCCCCAGCTGGCTACAAGGAATGTCACAGCAATCAAAGATGGTTTACTCAGCCGCGCCATGTGGGACGCCTCCTGTCTCTATCCTGCGGCATTCTATCGCAACGGAAGGTTGAAGAGCGAGGGCTTGACACCAGGAGAACGGTTGCGCTCTTCGCAATACCTCCGCGGCCTTGAGGCGGGCAATGGGGCAATTGCCCTCTGGGCTTAAGGCAGTAGGTTGACGCCGTTCAAGATTCAGAAAGGGCGGGTCGTTGCGCACCGGAGTGTGTTGATTCCATAGCCATGTCGACGCTGTAAGATGGCGCTCGCGATAGCGATCTGGCTATAATTTGCCCTATGAAACACAAATTCTTTTGCGCTGCATCACTGATCATCGCCTTGGCGTTGCCCGCGCTGGCCAGGACGGTCAAAGTCAATCTCAAGGACGCGCAAGGAAAAAGCGTAGGCTCGGCCATTGTCCAGTCTGCGAAGGGCAGTGGCATTGAGATCAAGCTCAGCGTCCATGACCTGCCGCCGGGCGAACACGCCATTCACATTCATCAGAACCCCAGTTGTGATCCGCCGGACTTCAAATCAGCGGGCCCGCATTTCAATCCGGACGGGAAGAAGCACGGTTTCCAGAATCCGGACGGCCATCACGCCGGCGACATGATGAACTTCACGGTGAATTCCGACGGCAAGGCGAGAGTTCGGATCAGTAACACCGATGTGAACCTCGGAACTGGCGGCGACAGCCACTCGCTCTTGAGCAACGGAGGAACTGCGCTGGTTATCCATGCTAAAGCCGATGATATGAAGACGGATCCCGCAGGAAACGCCGGCGACCGCATCGCTTGTGCTGTGATCAAGAAATAGATATCGAGCGACTAACGTGAGAAATGAGGTCGGGAGGCCCCATCCCCGGCAAACGCTCCCCGCTGATCGCCTCAGAAGGGTGTCGTTACTTGCAGTGGTCACGATCTGCGTGATTGCGCTGGTGCCGATTGGCGCCGGGAAAGCCTTCACCCAGGGGCACAATTCTACCCCCGAAAAACGGTCAGACATCCGGCGCAACCTGCCGCTCACGCAGTTCTACGATACGCCCAATCCGTTGTCCGCGGGTAAACCGGGCACACTGATCCGCTCCGAACCGTTTGACGAATACGACTTGCCGCCCGGCGTGTCTGCGGTTCGCATTCTCTACCACTCGCAGTCGGCCGCTGGAGAGGATGTGGCCGCATCGGGAGTGGTCCTGACTCCCGACGAAACTCCGCCGCCGGGAGGCTGGCCGGTGCTGGCCTGGGCCCATGCATCGAACGGCGTCGCCCGTCTATGTGCGCCATCGCTCATGCGGAACCTGTATCACGGACCATTCCTCTCCATGTATGTCAACCTTGGCTACGCCGTGGTTGCGACCGACTACACCGGATTGGGAACCGGCTTTCGCAATGCGTTTTCCGACATTCCATCCAACGCGACGGATATCATCGATTCCATCCCTGCCGCACGCGCTGCTGTGCCGCAGCTTGATGCCAGGTGGATTGCGATGGGAGACAACGATGGAGCCTTGGCGGTCCTGGGAGTGGCGGAATTGGAAAGCGACATTCGCGATCCCAATTATCTTGGCAGCATCGCAATTTCGGGCGTGGCGGATGCGAAAGATCGCTATGAGCACCTTGCCCATGGACCTTCCCATAACGTGCTCGCATTCCTGGCTTACGGAATCAGAACCGTCTATCCCCGGTTCCAGGTGAATGACATGTTGACGGAGAAAGCGCTGCCTGTGTATCGCCAGATCGAGCAGGCCTGCGCTGACACTGGAACGAGCCCGCTGGTTTCGGCGGTGGAAATGCTGAAGCCGAATTGGGGGAACAATGAATTCGTCAAACAGTTTTTTGCCCGGAATACTTTGGGGCAGAGGCCCGCGTATGGCCCGCTCCTGGTGATCGGCGGCGAAGGTGATCCCATGGTTCCGATCACCATGACCGCACAGGTGGTCGCGCGCCTGTGCAAGCAGAGAGACCGGGTTCAGTTTGAAAAATACCCCGAACTTGACCCCGGCCGCGTAATAGGAGACTCCGTGAGAGATCAGATTGCCTGGATTCAGGCGCGGTTTGCTGGCCGGCCCAGCCGGACGAATTGCCCCTGATCCTCAGGCGCAGGATCTACGCCAATGCAGGCTCACGACACGCGGTCGGCTTCTTTGGCTTCACAGCAAAATATCGCTGTAAGGCGAACGTCATGGCATGGCGCGGCGGAATCGCCAAGGAAGCGGAATCCCGCGGTAGGAATCGAGGCTCAGGACTTCTTGTCCGGCCCTTCTTCCCCGTCTTTCATAGCTGTTTTGAAATTCTTGATGCCCTCGCCCAGGCCCTTGCCCAAATCGGCGAGCTTGCTGGGGCCAAAGAGGAGCAGCGCAATCGCCAGAATGAGAAGAATTTCGGGCAACCCCAATTTGCCAGGCATGATTGAACTCCCGGGTTCGCTAGGCGCCGTGCTGAGCGCTCCGGACCGGCGCAGCTGACCGCACTCAAAATTCTAGGCCTTGCCAATCCCAGAGTCAAAGAATCGATACGTACTGCGTTACTTTGGCTGGCTACTGGCCCGCTCCGCGCAGAGTATGTTTCAGGCGCGAAAATCCAAGCCAAGCGGCGATCTTAGCACGGCCAATCTCACCGCAACGTCTAAATCGTTGCGATAAGTTCGGCCAGGAGCGCCGCTCGCCGCGGCAGTTCGGAGAGCAGGATCGACTCGTCGGGTGAATGCGCGCCTTCGCCTACTCCACCTAATCCGTCCAGAGTCGGGATGCCGAGCCCAGCGGTAAAGTTTCCATCTGATCCGCCGCCAACCGCCGCTTCCTCCAGCTTCCAGCCCAACTGCTTCGCGATGTCTGCTGCTTTCTTGTAGAGTGCGGTAACCACCGGCGTTCGTTCCATGGGCGGGCGATTCATGCCGCCGGTGATCTGAAGCTTGCATTTGCGATTCAACGGCTTAAGGGAACGAAGCTTGCGGTCAATGCCGGCCGCATCTTTCATGCGAGCAATGCGTACGTCGAGGACGCCGCTCGCTTCGGCGGGAATGACGTTCACGCGTGTACCGCCTTGTACCTTGCCGACATTGACGGTGAGACCGCGTTTCTGATCGGTCAACTTCGAGATCTCGATGATTTGCCGCGCTAACTCGATAATCGCGCTTTCACCTTTTTCGAAATCAAGTCCAGAGTGAGCAGCCTTGCCCGTGACTTTGAGAGTGTATTCACCAACCCCTTTGCGCGCAGTCTTCGCCGCGCCTTTCAATCCGTGGGCAGGCTCCAGCACCAGCACTGCCGCGCACTTCTTCGCTACACTCTCGGTGATGTGCCGCGATGTGTCGCTTCCCACCTCTTCATCGGAAACCAGCAGCACCGTCACTGGCCGGGGCAACTGGTCCTCGTGCCCGGTTCGTAGCGCTTCGATAGCATGCAGCATGAAGGCGATTCCCGACTTCATGTCAAACCCACCCGGGCCCCATGCCCGTCCGCCGGCGACTCGCCAAGGCATCGTCGTCAGCGTGCCGACTGGATAGACAGTGTCTAGGTGGCCAAGCAGCATCACTGGTTTTCCCGAACGCTGACCAGCGAAATCTACCTGCAGGTGATCGCCAAAATCCTGGGTGCGATGAAACATGGCATGGCCGCCCATGCCTTCAAACCTGCCCGCGAGAAGCGATCCCAGGCGGTCCACGGCTGGCTTGTTATCTGTCGGCGATTCAATCTCGACCAGTTGCCGGATGGTTTGAACGATTTCGTCTTTGCGTTCTTCGAAGTAGCCCAACCGGCTCGAGATCTCGCTTCGGGTCACTGCTTCACTTCTGGTCTTTGTTAATGCTTTCTTGGGCATGCAATCCTTTTCTGGAAACCGTTCCTGTGCGCGCGGTACAGTATAATCTTCGCTCTTACATCTTAACGAGAACACTATGACGGACACTGCTCACCCTGCGGCCGAAGCTCCGGCGGAGGCCAAGACGATCCTGGACATCAATGACATCATGCGGATCTTGCCGCATCGGTTCCCGTTCCTGCTGATCGACCGCGTGATCGAGCTCAAGCGACGGCAAAGCATTGTGGCGATCAAAAACGTTACCATCAATGAACCGTTCTTTGCCGGACACTTTCCCAATCAGCCGATCATGCCCGGAGTGCTCATCGTGGAGGCCATCGCCCAGACGGGTGGCGCGTTGCTGCTCACCGAGGTAGAGGATCGCAGCGATAAGTTGATGGTTTTCACCGGGATTGAGAAAGCCCGCTTCCGTCGACCCGTGGTGCCCGGAGACCAGTTGCGGCTCGAGGTTGAAGTGAAGGCTTGGCATCCAACCGCTCGCAGCATCGCCGTGCGAATGGCGGGTTCAGCCTACGTCGGCGACAAGCGCGTAGCCCAGGCCACGGTAACCTGCCAACTGGTGCACCAGTCGTCCGGTCGAAACAGGTCGGAGGATACGGCCATTTCCTGACTCTCCATGACCGTCCACCCAACCGCCATCATCGACCCGCACGCTCAAGTGCATCCCAGTTGCAGAATTGGTCCTTACTGCGTGATCGGGCCGGATGTCGAGCTTGGAAAAGGGTGCCAACTGGCTTCCCATGTGGCCATCGAAGGTCCCTCAAAAATTGGCGCGGAAAATCGCTTTTTTCCCTTCTGCTCGATCGGAATGGCGCCCCAGGATCTGACCTACGCCGGCGAACCCACACGGCTGGAAATAGGCGACCACAACGAGATTCGGGAATTTGTCACGATCAGCCGGGGAACTGTGAAAGGCGGCGGCATCACGCGCGTGGGCAGTCATACGTTAATTATGGCCTACACTCACATCGCACACGATTGCCGCATCGGCGATCATGTCATCATGGCCAATGCGGCCACGCTGGGCGGGCACGTGATTGTCGAAGAATGGGCGGTGGTGGGCGCACTCTGTCCCGTTCATCACTTCGTTCGCATTGGCGCCCATTCGTTTATCGGAGGCGGCACAACCATTACCCGCGATGTTCTTCCATTTTCCAGGACCGCTGCCGCGCGCGATACCCACGCCTACGGGCTGAATGCAGTCGGACTCGAGCGCCGCGGCTTCAGCAGAGAGCGCATCCGCAAGATTCATCACGCGTACAAAGTTCTGCTCGCGTCGAAGCTCAATACGTCTCAGGCTCTGGAGAAATTGAAATCAGAGCCAGACCGCGGAGAAGACATAGAGACGCTGATACGCTTCATCGAAGCGTCGGAGCGGGGAGTGATTAAGTAGCACTCAGCAGTCAGCACTCAGCATTCAACCCGTGCTGGAGGAAAATGAGTCGCGATGACGGCGAGGGACTAAGCGCACCGGGAAGTGGTAACTGAACGCTGATTGCTAAGTGCTATGTGCCTGCCATGTCCAGACCTAGAGAAAAACTCGGCCTCATCGCCGGCAACGGCCGCTTTCCTTTGCTGGTGCTCGAGGCTGCGCGCGCCCGAGGCTTCGAGGTCATCGTGGCCGCCATCAAAGAGGAGACCTTCTCTGAGATCGAGTCGCACGGCGCAACCGCGGTTCACTGGATCTCGCTGGGGGAACTTTCCAAGCTGATTGAGACCTTCAGGCGCGAGGGCGTACAGCGCGCCATCATGGCGGGGCAGGTCAAACATAAGCAAATTTTTTCCGCCATTCAGCCCGATTGGCGTTTGGCCAAACTGCTGCTCTCGCTCGCTACGCGCAACACGGACTCGCTGCTCGGGGCGATCGCAAAGGTGCTCGCCGACGAGGGCATCACCTTGGAAAACTCCACTTGGTTGCTTGAGCCGCTTCTGGCCAAGCCCGGCGTGCTCACCGGGCGGGCGCCATCGGAGCAGGAAAAAAAGAATATCGTCTACGGACGCGCCGTCGCCCGCCAGTTGGCTCAATATGACATTGGCCAGACGGTGGTGGTCGCCGAAAGTGCCTGCGTCTCCGTCGAAGCTATGGAGGGCACCGACGCCACCATCGAACGCGCCAGTCAGATCATGGCTTCGCTCGAATCGGACGCTTCTGCTCTGAGCCGTGCGTTGACCGTGGTGAAGATCGCCAAGCCCAATCAGGATATGCGTTTTGACGTGCCGGTCATTGGCCTCAAGACGATTGATGTGATGCGTAAAGCAGGCGCCACATGTCTAGCGCTCGATGGGGGCAAATGCCTGCTGCTCGATGGAGACGCGATCATCACGGCGGCAGACGAAGCAGAGATCGCCATCGTGGCGGACTAGTCAACTTTTTTGTAATTGCAGATCTGCATCTTCCTTTGAGTCCGACGAATCTACTAGCATTGCAAAAACCAATTTCTTAGGAGTGCGACATGTCCGAAACTGCCCGCATAGCCGATCAAATCCGCCGCGCCTATGAGGGCGACGCCTGGCACGGCGACTCTGTGCTCGAGCTGCTTGCCGGCGTTAACGCCGCAACGGCTGCGGCCCATCCCATAAGAAATGCGCACAGCATTTGGGAACTGGTTCTCCACATTGCTGCCTGGGATGGAGTGGTTACGAAGCGCGCGGGTGGCACGGCGGTAACGCTGAGCGACGAACAGAATTTTCCGCCGGTCAAAGACACCAGCGAGGCCGCTTGGCGCGAGGCTATCGAGTACGCCAAGCATACGCACAACGAATTGGTGAAGGCGGTAGCTGCTTTTCCCGACTCGCGCCTGCGGGAACAAGTTCCGGGCAAGACCGAGGATTATAACGACTTCTTTTATATGTTCAGCGGGATCGTCCAGCACGAGCTTTACCATGCCGGTCAGATCGCATTGCTGAAAAAGTACAAGGCTTAGCCAGCGCGAGGCCTGTCCCTGTGGTTAAATCAGAAGTCCGCCGGCAACCAGCCAACTGAGAACTGACAACTGGCCGCTGAGAACTTCACTAATGTCGCCGTCATCGGCGTGGGCGTCTTCGGACGGAACCATGCCCGCGTCTACCACCAGCTTGCTCAAGAGGGCGCGCCAGTACGGTTGGTGGGCGTGGTCGATCCCAATACGACGCGGGCGGATGCGGTCGCGCACGAATTCGGCTGTCGCGCTTTCGGCTCGGTCGAGCAACTTGTCACTACGCACAACGAAGTCCAGGCCGCTTCCGTCGCGGTCCCCACGGTCCATCACCTCAGCACTGCCCGGCGCCTCATGGAAGCGGGCATCGATGTCTTGATAGAAAAACCACTCGCCATTTCCCTGGTGGAAGCCGACGAACTTGTTAGTCTGGCCCATGGACTCGGCCGCATTGGCCAGGTTGGTCACCTCGAGCGCTTCAATCCGGCGGTTCGCGCAACCTTGCCGCTCATCACCCAGCCCATGTTCTTTGAGGTGCATCGCCTGAGCGTATTCACGCCGCGCTCCCTGGACGTGGATGTGATCCTCGACCTCATGATTCACGATATCGACATTGTGCTCTCGTTCGTAAATTCGCCAGTCAAGGAAATCCGCGCAGTGGGCCTGCCCATTCTTTCGAACAAAGTGGACATTGCCAACGTGCGCATCGAATTCGATTCCGGTTGCGTGGCGAACTTCACAGCCAGCCGGGTCTCGACCGAGCGCGTTCGCAAGCTGCGCTTTTTCCAGCCCAAGCAGTACATCTCGCTGGACTATGGCCGGCAGGATGTTTTGGTATTCAGCGTCGGCGAGACTGATAACGCCGCAATGCCTTCGGCGAATCCGCAAATCCAGGTCGCTCAGCCCTCAACCACGGCGGAGGAACCCCTGCACGCTGAACTGAAATCATTTCTGGAGGCGGTGCAGCGGCGTTCCCGGCCAGTCATGAGTCTCGAGGACGGCCGGCGCGCTTTGGCCGTTGCCCTCGACATCGTCGGAACCATTTGCGAGCACGGAAAGAAGATCCATCTGGATCAACTTCGCAGATGACTGCTTTGCCAAATTGTCAAGTTTTGTAAAACCCGATCTGCCTCAATTGACCATCTGGATGCAACCCTAAGTACTCACCCTTCCAGAGCTACGCAGATTTGCCAAAAGATGCGAAAATAAAGCTATTGGGCCGCATACGCAGCGAATTCACGGCATGAAATCTAGCATGGCTGGCATGAGACAGATTCTTCTGTTCTTGCAACTAATGCGGCGCCGTTCGTGTCTAACCAGCAGGTAAGTTGCTCGATGTCAACCACGCAAATCCCGCCCACCAATCCAGCCGTTCCGGCGCGACGTCCCGAGGGTGGCGATTTGTACGATGCGCGTTACTGGGAGTCTGCTTACCGCGACCTGCACGATGCTCCCGCTCTGCTGGTCCAGCTTCAGGACGATCTTACTCGCTCGCGCCGGCGGGAGGCTTTCTGGATCTCAGTCGTGGTGCACATGGTCGTCGTGCTGCTGATCGTCAACTCACCCAAGTTTGAGAGATTTCTACCCCGGCGGAACGTGGTCGTGATGAGTCCCGAGTTAAATGACCAGAAAGATCTCACCTTTCTGGCTCTGCCGCCGGACGAACAGAAGCTCACCAAGCGCCCAGACACGAACATCATTTCTGATAAAGATCGCAGGGCGATGTCGAAAGCGCCGCAACTGGATCGCCAGGAGCTGAAAAAGATTCTGGATGCCGCACGGCCCGGCGCTCCCGGTTTGAGCGGACCGCCCGCTCCGCAAGCGCCTCCTGCCCAGGCGCAGAACACCCCTGCACCGCAGCCACAGCAAGCGGCGCCATCAGCGCCTACTCCGAATCAGAGCCAGATAGCCAAACTGCAAACCCCGCCGATGGGCATACCGAAGCCCAGCTTTAGTACTGGGGCGATGTCGCCGGGTGCCGCGATTGCAGAGGCAGCGCGCGCCGCTGCAGCAAATCGCGGAGGGCACGGTGGCGACGATGGAGACTACGGCCTAGGCACAGGTCGAAGACCATCCGCCGCGATGGGCCCCCTTGATATCTTAAGCGACACCATGGGCGTGGACTTTGGCCCATATCTGCAGCAAGTCCTGTACCGTGTGCGCACCAACTGGTACAACCTGATTCCCGAGTCAGCGAGAGCTCCGATCATGAAGAAGGGAAAAGTCTCGATCGAGTTTGCGATCATGAAAGACGGCACGGTTCAGGGTCTGAGCTTGATCGCAACCTCGGGCGATGTAGCCCTGGACCGGGGTGCCTGGGGCGGGATCACAGCCTCCAATCCATTTCCGCCATTACCCAACGAGTTCGGCGGACAGTATCTCGCGCTGCGCTTCCACTTCTTCTACAACCCCGATGCAGCAGATCTGCGGTAGTAACTTGTTGTCATCCCGGGCGAAGCGAGGGATCTCTCTCGGAATGACAATGTGTGTCATCCTGAGCGAAGTTGTCGTGTGCGAAGCGCACGACAACGCAGTCGAAGGACCTCTATGGTTCAATCGCTGCAAAGACGCCGCAGGGAATTCTCACCATCTTGCAGAATGCCTCGAACCTGCCGAAGCTACGCTAGTGTTATAGGGATTCTTCGACTCCCCCGCGGGCTACGCTAAGATTTCTCCAGCCGAATCGAACCGTCTCCGGTATGAACCGTCAGCAGATTCCCGCCTCCGTTCATCTTTCCGTGAATGTTCCTCTCGCCCAGGCGTCCCTCGACGGCCACCGGCATGTCTACGGTGATGTGACCATCGTTGGTGTGGAGATCCACGTCCGCGGCAAAGTTACCCGGCAATTGAAGTGTGACGCTGCCGTCGCCGGTGTGAAGATTCCAGCTTGACGCCATCGTCGAACCAGGCAGCGCTTGCGCCTCGATGCGGCCGTCGCCGGTGTTGAGTTCCAGAACATCGAAGCGCCCGGTGGCATTGATGCGCCCATCTCCGGTACGTGCCCGCAGCGTTCCATCCACCGAGTCAATCTCCTCATGGCCGTCACCGCTTTCCAATTCCATCTCGCCCTTGAGGTGGCTGAGTTCGATGTGACCGTCGCCGGTGTGCAGGTTCACCTTTCCCTCACGAGGCATGTGGATCTCAATTTCGACACGATACGTTCCAAACTGGATCACGAAATTATGGTGCGGGAAACGCACTTCCACGTCTACGGTATTTCCAGTCTGATGTTCGTAGATCTTGATGCCGCTCGCGCCGATTGTGTAGTGGCTCGTGGTGACTCGGGCTTCGATGGTGCTCTGATCCCAGGTGTCCACCCGGATGTTGGCGTCCGAGGTTTCCACCCGAAGGTCGGGTTTGCCCGTCAGTGTGTATGTCTTTGACCAGTCATCGGCACGGGCGAATGGAACGACGGCCAGGCACAAACCCAGTACCGCTAAGGCAAGGCGTTGCATAGACTCTCTCCTGATGCCGGGGCGCGGCGTACGTCCGCCGCGCGGCGTCCAGGTATTGATACGCAGAGCGGGTCACACAGGTTCCGGAAAACAACCAGTTAGCGGCGTTCGACCCTGGCATACAATGTTGGCGTGCCTGCAGCCGGTCAAAAACGACAGACGGATCCCCGCCCGCCCGAACAACCTTCACCCGAACACCACCGCACACCGCAAATCTACACTCTGGAAGCCACCGGCGTCATTTTCGCCGCCATACTGATTCTGATACTTACCCTCATTCGCTACTGGCGTCACATTCCCTGGAGTGCCCGCTGACCGTGTCGCCCGATCCGCTGCTGGTCGTGGTGCTGGGTCCGACGGCCAGCGGGAAGACCGCGCTCTCTGTGGCCTTGGCTGAACGATTTCACGGCGAAATCGTGAACTGCGATTCGGTGGCCATGTACCGGGAATTCGAGATCGGCACGGCGAAACCTAGCATTTCTGAGCGCGCCCGCGCTCCACACCACGTGCTGGATTTTGTCGATCCTACCGCCTACATCACCGCCGGGGAGTATGCGCGTTTAGCGCGACAAGTTCTCGCAGAAATCAAATCAAGGGGAAACCTGCCGATCGTGGTTGGAGGAACCGGCCTGTATCTCCGCGCGCTGCTGGATGGTCTATTCCCCGGGCCTCAGCGTTCGGAAGAGCTGCGGGAAAGACTTCGGCAGCGGGCCGAGGAGCAAGGCCCGGACTATTTGCACCGGGTGCTGCATCGTCTTGATCAAGAAGCGGCTGAAAAGATCCACGCGAATGACCTGCCGAAGTTGATCCGGGCCATTGAAGTTTGCCTTGCCTCGCGCCAGAAGATGACTGAGCTGTGGAAGCAAGGGCGCGATCCGCTGCAGGGCTTTCGGATATTGCGGCTGGGGCTGAACCCTGACCGCACCGCGCTGTATGAGCGGATCAACCGGCGCGCGGAGCACATGTTTGACGCTGGCCTGGTGGAGGAAGCAGGGCGGTTGCTCAAAGAGTATGGCGAGGCAGCGCGTCCACTGAGCTCGCTGGGCTACAAGCAAGCCGTGCAACTGCTCCGCGGCGAAATCGACGCAAAGACCGCACTGCAAGCGGCTCAGCAGGCTCATCGCAATTACGCCAAGCGGCAAATGACCTGGTTCCGGCGGGAACCGGAGGTGGTGTGGCTCGAAGGCTTCGGAGACGATCCGGCAATCCAACAAAAGGCGGCTGCGTTGGTTCTGGAGACGTAGCTGGCTACGTCTCTGCCGCACGAGGCCGCGACTCTCTGGGACCCAAAACCCTCTCCATGCTATCGTCTGCTCATGCCTCGAAAGGTCGCCCTCTCTTTGATTTTCCTTTGTGCCTGTGTCTGCCCCACCCTGGGCAAGGAAAAATATCAGCAGCCCGGCCCCATCCATCTCGACCGCGACGGCGAGAAGTGGGCAGAGAGAACCCTGAGCAAGCTCTCCCCGGAAGAGAAAGTTGGACAGCTCTTCATGATTTCGGTCCGCGCTGAGTTTCTGAACATCAACAGCCCCGAGTATCTGCAGCTGCGTGACAGCATGCGCAAATATCACATCGGGTCCTTTGTGATGACCGTCCGCTGGGATCCGCCTTTTCTGTACAGAAATCAGCCCTGCGAAGCTGCCGCCCTGCTCAACCGGCTGCAGCGGGACTCCAAGCTCCCCTTGCTGATCGCGGCTGATTTCGAGCGCGGTGTCACCATGCGATTGCATGGAGCGACAGAGTTTCCCCACGCCATGGCATTCGGCGCCGCGGGCAAGCTGGAATATGCGGAAGCCTTCGGCCGCATCACCGCACAGGAGGCTCGCGCCATCGGCGTGCACTGGAATTTCTTTCCGGATGCCGACGTCAATTCGAATCCAGCCAACCCGATTATTAATACGCGGTCTTTTGGCGAAGATCCGCAGCAGGTTGGGGATTTCGTCGCCGCCTACATCCGCGCGGCCCGAGCCAGTGGCATGCTGACTACCGCTAAGCACTTCCCCGGCCACGGCGACACCGCGACCGATTCTCACCTCAGCTTGGCGCAGGTGACCGGCGACCGGGCACGCTTGCAGGCTGTGGAACTTCTGCCGTTTCGGAAAGCCATCGAAGCCGGCGTAGATTCCGTCATGGTCGCGCATGTGACGGTTCCCGCCCTCGATCCCGATCCCGACCGCGTGGCTACGACTTCGCCGGCGGTCGTTACCGGCCTGCTGAAACAGAACCTTGGCTTCAAGGGAATCGTCGTAACCGATGCCCTCGATATGGCAGGCTTGACTCGTCTCTACGCGACCAACCTCGGGCGCGCTGCCGTAGATGCCTTCAAGGCCGGCAATGACCTGCTGATCATCCCGGCCGACCTGGACGCGTCGTATCAGGCTGTGCTTGCAGCCCTCCGGAAGGGCGAGATTTCTTCGGAGCGGCTCAACATGTCCGTCCTCAAGATACTGAAAGCAAAGGCGTCATTGAATCTTCACAAAACCCGGCTGGTGAACCTGGAGGCCCTCTCTGAAATCGTCGGCAAACCGGAGAATCTCGCCCAAGGCCAGCAAATTTCCGATGATGCCATCACTCTCGTCCGCGACAACGGCAAACTTCTGCCGCTGAAACGATCTGGAACCGTTACGGCCGGACTTCCGTATCAGAGAGTGGAAGAAGTGCGTAACCGTGTGGTAGCGGTTATTTTTTCCGAAGATGTGCGCACTGAATCTGGCCGCATGCTGGAGAGCCAGATCAAGTCGCGCGTTCCGGATGCCAACGTGATGTATGTCGACCCACGCATCGCAACCGCTCTTTCGGACGATGTGCTGAAAGCCGTGGATCAGGCGCAGGCCGTGATTGCTGCTGTGTATATCGTCCCGACTGCGGGAAAGGCGGTGAAGGGGGTGAACGGTCCGGCCAACTCGGTGGTGCTGTCAGACGCGAGTGGCGGGTTGCTACAGAAAGTGTTGGATCACGCCGCAGAAAGGACAATCGTGCTCGCCATGGGCAATCCGTATCTGGCGCAGGATTTTCCCTCAGTGCAGAATTATCTTTGCACGTTTTCCAACGCGTCGGTTTCGGAAGTGAGTGCGGTGAAGGCGTTGTTCGGGGAGATCGCGATCCGCGGGCATTTACCGGTGAGCATCCCTGATATCGCCCGGCGCGGCACCGGGATTGAACGTCCGGCGCAAGTCGCGCAAGGAGGTCCTCGACATGCTTATGCCCAAGATCCTGGACAATAAAACCAAGTTCGTCATGGCTCTGGCGTTCGCCGCATTGCTCAGCCTGCCGGCTTGCAAGGTTAGTGTGAAGGACCATGAACAGGGGCAGGCCAGCAAAGTTGATATCGAAACCCCGATCGGGGGAATCCACGTTGACGAAAACGCCGACGCTAGGGACACGGGCCTGCCCGTCTATCCCGGCGCCCGCCCGAAACCGAAGAGCGATGACGGCGACAAGAAGAGCGCCAACGTCAATATGTCCGCGTTCGGCTTTGGCCTGAAGGTTGTCGCCCTCGAGTACGAGTCCGACGATCCGCCCGCCAAGATCATCGCGTATTACCAGGACCAATTGAAGAAATACGGCGGCGTGCTGCAATGCCACAGCAGCAACAGTAGTTTCAAAGTGGATGACGACGTTCCGGTAGTTGGAGGCAAGAGCGGTTATGTCGTTGGAGGCAAGCTCAAGTGCGATAGTGACGACAGCGGCAAGGCTGTGGAACTGAAGGCCGGCACCGACGACAATCAGCACATCGTGTCCGTTCAACCCGAAGGTAAGGGCTCTGACTTCGCCATCGTGTGGCTCCGGCTCCGCGGCAAGGAAGGCGATCTCTAGCGATCAGCTCTCGATGCCGGTGCGGGCCTCGCGCCCGTGCGCGACGTTAGGAGGAAGTGATGTCTGGATCCAAAGCGCAACGCAGAACTTTTTCACAACTGTGGGCGGTTCCCTCGCGACTTGCGGCATTCGCGATTGTCCTGGCACTCGCCCTCGGCGTCCGGGCCCAGGAAACGGAGAAGGCGGGGCAAGACCACTTTGACATTCGCAGCTCAGTTGGCGATCTGCACCTGGGCAACGACGCCGACGCCCGCGCCATCGGATTGCCTCTTTATCCCGGCGCACGGCTTAGACACGACGACAAGGACAGCAGTAACGCCAACCTCGGTATTGCCACCGAAGCATTTGCCATGAAGCTGGTGATCGCAAGGTATGACTCTGACGACTCCGTTGGCAAAATCGTTGCCTACTACCGGGAGAAGTTGAAGAAGTACGGCGATGTGATTGAGTGCCGCACCCACGAGCACGGCGGCGATATTCATTCGAACTCCGGTAAGAACCATTCCAATGGGTCCAAAGCGGTCAAGTGTGATGACGACAATACGGGCAACGTCATCGAATTGAAGGTGGGCACCGAAGATAACCAGCACGAGGTGGCTATCGAGGCGGCCGACAAAGGAACGGGGTCGACCTTTGCCCTCGTCTATGTGCACACCCGCGGCAAGCAAGGCGATATCTAGGATCCGTGTCTGCTCTGTCGTAACTCTCCTCGCACAGCTTCCTTGCCGATTTCGCCTGCCCTGCTGTACCTTGAAATCCGGTGGAACATTCCTGCTATAAGTGTGGCGCAAGTGTAGAGGACGGGACCCCTTTCTGCCCGCAGTGCAACGCTCCCCAAATTCGTGTCGGTGTTACGGAGTCGCTGACGCCCGCCGGCGCAGCGGAAATCCTCGTCCCACAATCGGCGTCCCACCTCGCACCACCGCTAGCCAGCCTTGTCTGGCCCCACGCACTGCGCTCCTGTGTAATCGCGTTGGCCGCGGCATTATTCATGATCCTGCTTGGGGTGCCGGCGGGATTGGGAATGCTCGCCGCCGGCTTTCTCTCTGTAGTTATTTACCGCCGCAGCTGCCCTCTGGATCATCTTTCTGCCGGCATAGGAGCACGGTTGGGCGCGCTCAGCGGAGCGCTGGGATTCGGCGCTCTATTGGCTGTTCTCGCAGTTGTGGCGGCCTTCCGGCCAGGACAAATCCGCACCAGCCTTCTGAACGCCGTTCAGGAGTACGCGGCCCGCAACTCCGACCCGCGCATGCAACAGGTTCTCGAGCTTTTCAAGACGCCGGAGGGTTTTGCCGTCATGATGGCGCTGGGCTTGGCCATGACATTTGTGGCCTTCCTGACCTTCTCCAGCCTGGGCGGCGTAATCGGGGCCGTTCTGCTGCGCCGGAAGGACCGGCTGTAGATTCTCCTATCCCACCTTGCCCCGCGACACCTCGCCCGCGTATGATGCAGCGTTCATGACTCCGCGATCATCACCCCGCTTGCCTAACCTGAAAGAGAAGGCGCAATTGATGTCGGCATCGGAAATCGAGCGGACTCTGGTGCGTCTGGTTCACGAAATCATCGAGAAAAATAACGGCGCCGCGGACCTCGGCCTGGTGGGAATCCGGCGGCGCGGCGTCTTCCTGGCTCAGCGCCTGGGGCAAATGATTCAGCGAATTGAAAAACACCCCGTGCCCGTCGGCACGCTGGATATCAGCTTGTATCGCGATGACCTTTCCACTGTCGGGCCCAAGCCGGTAGTGCAGAAGACCGAGATCGGATTCCCTATCACCGGAAAGAACATTGTGCTGATCGATGACGTCCTCTACACCGGACGCACGACGCGAGCTGCTCTGGACGCACTGTTCAGCCAGGGCCGTCCCAAGCAGGTGCAGCTTTGCGTGCTGATCGATCGCGGCCATCGCGAACTACCCATCGAGGCAACTTTCGTGGGCCGTAAGGTGCAAACTACCAGCCAGGAGATCATTGAGGTTCAGTTGCGCGAGCTCGACGACGCGGAAAAAGTTCTGCTGGTGGAAAAGCAAAATTAAAGAGCTAAATGGAGACTGTGGAGTTGGGGGCCTGGCGCCCGCGGCTCCGGTCCATGCACGCAATGACCAAAGCTGCACGCGGTTCGCTGCTCGGCATTGAACATCTCGGAGCCTCGGAGATCCTGGGCCTGCTCCAGCTCGCCCGGCGCATGAATCCGCTGAAACCGCGCCCCTTACTGCGCGGCAAGCGGGTGCTGCTGCTCTTTTACGAACCTTCCACCCGGACCCGCAGTTCCTTCGAAATCGCAGCCAAATCGATGGGGGCGATGACCACGCTGGTGCTCTCCAGCGGATCGAGCATCGAAAAAGGCGAGTCATTGCTCGACACCGGCTATACCCTGCAGGCCGTGGGCGCTGATGTGATGGTGATCCGCCATCCCCACGCCGGGGCCCCCCTGCTGATGGCGACGCATCTCGAAGTTCCAGTCGTCAATGCTGGGGATGGGATGCACGAGCACCCCTCGCAGGCTTTGCTTGACGCCTACACCATCTTGCGTCACAAAAAGACGCTCAACGGACTGCAGGTGGCGATCGTTGGGGACATCTTCCACAGCCGCGTGGCGCGGTCCGCGATTCATCTGCTCAGCAAGTTCGGCGCCCAGATCACGCTCTGTGGTCCCCCCGAGTTGCTGCCGGAGATGGCTACCAGTTTGGCGCCGGGCCTGCACATTTCGCGCACCGCCGAAGAAGCGGTTCGCGGCGTAGACGTAGTCATGGTCTTGCGGGTGCAAAAAGAGCGCCTGGCAGGAGTCAAAATCAGGCTGCAAGATTACATTGCCAGATACCAGATGACCACCGCCCGGCTGAAGCTCGCCAAGCGCGACGCCATCCTGATGCATCCCGGGCCAATCATCCGTGGGCTGGAACTTACGTGGGAAGTGGCGGATTGTCCGCAATCCGTCATCGTCGAAGAAGTGCACAACGGAGTGCCGGTGCGAATGGCAATCCTGGCAAAAGCGCTGGGCAAGGCAAGGTAGGCTCTGGCAGAGTGTTGAGAGACACCTCCTTGTTGTCATCCCGAGCGCAGCGAGGGATCTGCATTTCGAGACTGCAGATTCCTCATCGCTGTGCTCCTCGGAATGACAAGGTTTTGGTTTTAGGCAGGCCGTTGGTTTTACGGGGACGATAACGGCGTATGGCAGACGATAAATCCAAATCGGGCTCTCTTTTGATCAAAGGCGGTCGCGTCGTTGATCCCGCCGCCAAAATTGATGCTCTCATGGACGTGCTCCTGCGCGACGGCCGGATCGCCGAAATCGCTCCGCCTAACAAAATCCGCGGTGGCGCCGACAAAATATTCGATGCGCGCGGCCTGATCGTCGCCCCCGGCTTTATCGACTTGCACGTGCACTTGCGGGAACCGGGCCAGAGCTATAAGGAAAGCATCGCAAGCGGCACGGCTGCGGCCGCGGCCGGCGGATTTACCTCCGTCTGCTGCATGCCGAATACCTCTCCAGTCGTGGATTCGCCGGAGTGGGTGGCCTGGATTCAGCAACCCCAGCGCGGCGCCGTCGTCAACGTTTTCCCGATTGCCGCCGCCACCCACGCCAGCAAGGGTGCCGTGCTCACCGATTTCCGCGCCTTGCAGCGCGCGGGCGCGGTGGCCGTGAGTGACGACGGCAAGCCCATTCTCAACGACATCGTCATGCGGGACACGCTGCGAATGGCCTCAGAAATCAACCTTCCAGTGATTCAGCATGCGGAAGATACGCGCATGACGGAAAACTGCTCGATGAACGAGGGTCCCACCTCATTTCGACTGGGGCTGCGCGGAATGAAGGCGTCGGCGGAAGCCGATATCGTCGAGCGCGATGTGCATCTTGCCCAGCAGTTCACCGGAGCGCGCTTGCACGTGGCCCACATCTCGACCGCCGATGCGCTGAAAGCGGTTCGCCGGGGCAAGCGCAGCAAGGCGCACATCACCTGCGAAGTCACGCCCCATCATTTCACTCTGACCGACGCCGACGTCCGCGACTACGATTCCAACTGCAAGATGAACCCGCCTCTGCGCTCGGCTTCAGACCGCCAGGCTCTTTTGGCGGCGCTGGCCGACGGCACGGTGGACGCCATCGCCACCGATCATGCTCCCCATGCGCCGCATGAAAAGATCATCGAATTCGAGCGCGCGCTGTTCGGGGTCACCGGACTGGAGACCGCGCTCGGCCTCGCCATCACCCGCCTGCACCGTGAGCACAAGATTCCACTGGCAAGGATTGTGGAACTCTTCACCGCCGGTCCGGCTCGCGTGGTCGATCTGAGGGGACGAGGTACGTTGGCGCGTGGCGCTCAGGCCGATGTCACAATCTTCGATCCCAAGAAGCGTTGGACATTTGAGGCAGCCAAGTCTCACTCCAGGTCGCGCAATACGCCGTTCGATGGTTGGCAACTCACGGGAAAAGTGGTAGCGACGATCGTGGGCGGGAAGGTCGTATATCGCGGAGATTAGGGTGTGTTTCATAAATGGTTTTTTGCAAGGGTCCGGCTTCTAGCCGGGCCGCTACAAGCCGCCTGGACAGTGGGCTTTAGCCCCTGAGGGAACTGCCAGTCCCTCCGAAGCCGGTTTACGAAATAAGCTCTAGCGTCGCCTAGCGACAGAATCTACGAGTTCTGTGTCTCAGTTCGGGCCAACTCTCTGCTGGTTTCCGGCCGCATTCTGTGGTAACTTCTCGGCTCGATGGGAATGCGCGCTATCTTCAATTTCGGGAAATCCCGGCCGGCTCCAGTAGTGGAGACCGTGCAAGCTCCAGCTCCGCAACTCCGGGAGGCCGAACTGGCCGCCCTCTACTATGGCCAGCGCATGGGCGGCGACTTCTACGATTTTGTTCGCGTCAGCCCCCACCGCGTTCTATTCGGACTGCTCGATGTTGCCGGCCGTCTGGAGGAGAATCACGCCATCGTTTCCGCTGCTCGAGACACCTTCCGCGCTTTGGGGACGGACCTGTTCGTGAGGGAAGACATCAATGAGGCGGAAGCCATGATTGAATTGTGCCTGGGACTCAACCGGACGATCCTGCAAGCCGCCGCTGGGGTTCGATCCTGCCCCGCATTTGCCGGTTGCTATAACGAAACTCTGGGAACCGTGTGCTATTTCAACGCCGGTCACACTTCCGGGTTGATGCGGAATCGCAGCGGGGTCACCGAACTGACGGCCACCGGCCTGCCTTTGGGTCTGTTCTCGCACAGCACCTGCGATGCGTCCATGGTTGCGTTAGAGCCTCGCTCGGTCCTGTTGCTGGTTTCCCGCGGAATCGTAGAGGCCAAGCGCCGGGGCAAAGAATTTGGCTTGGAGCAGGTGAAGGAAGGACTCCAGTGCTGCCAAGCCGAGAGCGCGAAAGAACTGTGCCTCTCCGTCCTCGACCAGGTGCAGCAGTTCATGCAGACGCGGCCCACGCAAAACGACGTAACCACGCTCGCTCTGACCCGGACCGCCGCGACGGGCCTGGGCGCGGAAGCGTGAGGCCGTCCCAAATACCGTGTCCAACAATTTCAAGGCATAAGTTAGTAATTGTCATCCTGGAGCGCAGTTGTCGTTCGCGGAGCGAATGACAACGAGTCGAAGGACCCCGCACACGCTTGCCGTAACGCGGGCGCATCGGGAAGTCTCCCAGCGATTACATCGTGAGAACGCCTTGCCATGTGCATTATTGCCCAAACAGATAAGGGGTCCTTCGACTTCATGGCAGCTTCGCTTCGCGAAGCTGCCATTCCGCTCAGGATGACAAGTTATCTACCTGCAGGAGCGACCTCCACGTTTTTCTTCGTCCTCGGCTTTTTGGCCAAGAGTTCCGGTTCTTCTGACTCAGCCTGAGGCTGACCACGCTGCTGATCCACGTACGCCTTAGCAATCCCCACCGCCAGCGCGCGCACTCGTGCGATCACGCCCACGCGCTCGGTTACGGAAATGGCTCCGCGAGCGTCCAGAATGTTGAACAGGTGTGAGCACTTCAGGCAGAGATCGTAGGCGGCAAGCACAGGGAACCGTTTCTTGTCCCGGGAAAAACCGCCGGTGGCCTTCTCTTTGCTCAGAGCCGCGTACTGATCCAGTAGCGCCTTGCACTCAGATTCACAGAGTTCAAAGTGCTTCCACGCTTTCTCGACATCCGCCACCTCGAAGTTGTACACGGAAAACTGCTCTTCGTCGGCGAGCCGGACGTCGCCATAGGTGGTCGCCTTGCCTGTTTCTGGATCGCGCGCCCACACGATGTCGTAAATGCTGTCCACATCCTGCAGAAATGCCGCGATACGCTCCAATCCGTAGGTCAGCTCGGCGGAAATCGGATCCAGATCCAGCCCACCACACTGCT
Source organism: uncultured Acidobacteriota bacterium (assembly GCA_963770485.1). Taxonomy (GTDB): domain Bacteria; phylum Acidobacteriota; class Terriglobia; order Terriglobales; family Acidobacteriaceae; genus CAVVEC01. Next base: position 863,803 of record CAVYPX010000009.1, on the reverse strand, counting down.
GGAAATAAGTGAACTGCGTGATCTCGAGACCGTCGAGCATCACCTGCCAGCCGACTCCCCACGCGCTCAGCGTCGGCGCTTCCCAGTTGTCTTCTTCGAACTTGATGTCATGCTGGCGCAGATCAATTCCCATCGCGCCCAGCGATTCCAAGTAAAGCTCCTGCACGTTTTCCGGCGGAGGCTTCAAAATAACCTGCAATTGCATGTGTTTGTAAAGGCGATTGGGGTTCTCCCCGTAACGCCCGTCTGCAGGCCGGCGCGAAGGCTGCACATACGCGACTTTGTACGGCTGCGGTCCAAGCACGCGCAAGAAAGTCTCCGGAGCCATAGTCCCAGCGCCGACTTCGACATCGTATGGCTGCTGCAGCACGCATCCCCGCTCCGCCCAGAAGGTCTGGAGTCGCAGGATGAGTTCCTGGAAGGTCAGCGGATTGGTCCTGGATGAAGTCACAATGACTCGCCTAGATGATCGAGGTCCTGGTCTACGACTGCAGATTCCTTATCGGCCGAGCTAACTTCGGAATCTAACGTGGAAGCCGGCGGCTAAGCGCTAACTGCCGATTTTCTCCAGCATCCCTGCCGTTACCAGCTTCTTCTCAATGTGCCGCTGCATGGTCTGCACCAGAAACTTCCGCAAATCCGCGCAGCACGCCTTCGGCCACGTCTCTTCACCGGAGCTCCCCGCAAACCTCTCGATGGGGGCACGAAGCATTTGCCCAGCGAGCATCCGCGATTCACCGGAAATCTCAGAAGACGCCAGCCGCTTGTCTGCAAGGCACATCAGTCCGTCGGACAAAGCATGAAAAAACGCCCGGCTGCCATTCAGAGTCCGGCCACAGACAATGCACTCTGAGAGTTCCGGGAGATAGCCCATCAGCCGGGTCATCCAAAGCTCAAAATAGGTAACGGGCATCCACACGTCGGAGCCGCGCAGCTCCGCCAGCACAGCCAGCGCCAGCCGGAATACCGCGTCATTGGCCTCGCGCTCCGGCAGCAACTCGTCCAACAACTCCGCTAGATGGCCTAGCGCAACCGCTCGCGGATAACTCACTTCGAAGGCCAGCGGCGATTCCAAGACTTCGCAGGAATCCAAACGCGCCAACTCCTGCCCTTCCCTGTCTTCGTAATACGCCCGAACGTACGTCAGCGGCTCCAGCGCTCCCCCAAACCGCCTCTTCGACTTCTTCGCGGATCGCGCGACCCCGTGAATCTTGCCTTCCAACCGGGTGAACAGCTTGACCAGCAGGTCGGCCTCGCGCACCGGATATGTCCGCAAGATAATTGCTTCCGACTCCTTCAGCACCATGGAAGCCTGCAGGTAATCTTTGATTGTAATGGAGCGGTGAGGAGTTGGAAAGGCGGGGTCGCTCTCGGAACGACTGCTCTGCTTGAGGTCGCAAAATGCGACCTCAAACGTGACTGCTGGGCTTGATCTTACGCGTTGCCCCGGAACTGCGAAAAGGAAAAGGCGCGCGCCTGTGAGCAAAAGACGCGCGCCCAACCCAAATAGGGAACCCTGCTTTACCGCCCGTAATACTTGGCGTTGCGCTCGGTAAACGCCTTCCACTTTTCCGGGAGATCATCCAGCGCGAAAATCGCCGACACCGGACACACCGGCACGCAAGCGCCGCAGTCGATGCATTCGACCGGATCAATGTACAGCATCTCTTCTTCCGCGAATGCCGGTTCGTCCTTCTTGGGATGAATGCAATCCACCGGGCAAGCGTCTACGCAGGCGGTGTCTTTGGTGTTGATACATGGTTCTGCGATCACATATGTCATAAAGTCTCCGTCTCCCTGTGATGCGTGCCATCCAAATGTGGAACGCACATTTTAGCAAGAATGGCAGCCACGGTATAGGGCGAGCCACGATTTGGCAGGCTCCACGGTCTAGCGTTCGGGTACAAGCCCTCCCCATGGTCCCCACACCGGATCGCGGTTTCATTTTACTATTGACAGCCTTATACTATGCAGTACATAGTATTAGGCATGACCGGCACTCACGCCGCCGATTCCGTGGACAAGTGGGAAGTCCAGCTCCGCAAGGGATGCCTGGAACTGGCGATCCTGGCCAGTTTATGGGGCGGGCGGCTCTATGGCTTGGAACTCCTGCGCATCTTGGAGACGGAGTCCGATCTGGTGATCACCGAGGGGACCATCTATCCCTTGCTCAGCCGCTTGCGGGCGGAAGGCCTGCTCGATGCGGAGTGGGTGGAAGCCGAACTCGGACATCCCCGGAAATACTATCGTCTCACCACGTCCGGCCGCAGGCGGGCGGTGGCCATGGCACAGATCTGGTCTCGCTTCTCCGCCAAATTGGATGACCTGCTGAAACCCTTGCTCAAGGAGGAACGTTAAGATGACGGCAACGAATATAAAGATTGATGCTTATCTCCGCCAAGTTCGTCGCGGATTGCGCGCCCTTCCCGGAGCGGAAGTCACAGACATATTGAACGAGTTGCGCATCCATATTACGGAGCGTGCGCAATCCAGCGGGCGCCCCGCGGAAGACGCCGTAGACTCGGCTTTGGAGTCACTCGGAAATCCGGAGCAGATTGCCGCTCTTTATGTCACCGAGGATCTTGTTTCCAAGGCCCAGAGCAGCCGTGCCCCCTGGACCATCTTACGCACGCTCTTTCACTGGTCGACGCTTAGCATATTGGGATTCGGCGTATTTATGATCTGCCTTATCGGATATTCCATCGGCGTGTGTTTCTTTCTCGCCGCTGTGATGAAACCGATTCATCCCCAGGGCGTCGGCCTCTGGTACCAAAGCGCCGAGTCGGGACACTTTTCCTTGCACCTCGGAGGATTTGCTCCCCACACTGGTCAGGAGCGCGAACTGCTGGGCTGGTGGCTGGTTCCGGTTGGCTGCTCACTGGGAGGCGGGACCATCTTGCTGACGACTCACTTTGCCCTCTGGAGTCTCGGCTGGCTGCGAAGATCGCGAAAAAAAAGCCTACCGTGAATCGCCATCGGGCGACCAGTTCGCCCACATAGGCGGAACGAAGCTCCGGTGCGCTATGCTCCCACTAACTCCCGCTTCTCGCTTGGCTCGTACACCACGATATGCCCCGCCACAGCACTGGCTGCCACAGTCAGCGGACTGGCCAGATACATCTGCCCCGGCCCGCTGCGGCCGGGGAAATTGCGGTTTTGCGCGCTGATCACGACCTGCTCCGGCCGCGTGGTCACACCCGGCCCAGCATTGATGCACGCACCGCAACTCGGCTCAATCACGTGTGCTCCAGCTTTCTGGAACACTTCGAGATAGCCTTTGCGTATGCAGTAATCGCGGGTCTCCTGCGATCCGAACTGGATATAGAACTGCACCGACTCCGCCACCCGCTTGCCATGCTTTAGCGCATCGGCCAGAACGGCGGCATACATATCCATGTCCTCGTTCTTGCCCGCGGTGCAAGTTCCGCCATAAGCCAGTTCTACCGGCACCGGCGTATTCAGATCGCGAACATACTTGCCGTTGCCAGGATCCCCGGGCGTCGCCACCATGGGCGTGATGTCGGCTGCATCGAGTTCAATCACACTCGCATAGTGCGCATCGGGATCACTGTAGAGGCCCTCGGTCATGGCTTCGGCTTGCTTGCGGTCCATGCCGCGACGCTCCACCAGGAAATCCACCGCCTTGCGATCCGGCGCCACAATTCCAGTGAAACCGCCAATCTCCGCCGCCATGTTGGTCATGGTGGCGCGCTCATCGACACTCAGGTCCTCGATCGCCTCGCCCGCGTACTCCATTACTTTAGCCAGCGCCTTGCCACTGCGGACGTAGTCTAGGCTGAGAATCTTCAGGATGAAATCTTTCGCCGTCACGTTGGGATGCTTCTTGCCACGGATGACAATCTTCACCGATTCCGGCACCTTCACCCGAACATCCTTCGTAATCCACGAGTTAAACACATCCGTCGTGCCGATGCCGAAGGCTACGCATCCGATTGCTCCCACATGGGGCGTGTGAGAATCAGAGCCAATGTTCAACTGTCCCGGCAACGCGTAGCTTTCCAGCACGATGGAGTGGCAAATTCCTTCCGAGCCCTTTCGATCTTTTAATTCTCCGTGCAGCTTGATGCCTTGCTTGGCGGCGAAATCCTGCTGTTTCAGCTTGAGTTGCGTGGCCAGGTCGAGCAGGCCCAGTTTCTTTTTCTCCTCGGAAATGACTTCGTCGAGAAATGTCAGGTGATCGCGGAAGAAGAGAATGCTCGACGGATCATTCACCTTGGCTTCTTTGCCGACGTAATGCTCGAAGAAAATGGCGGCCATGGGTGTGACGTATTCGTGGCTGAAGCGCAGGTCGGCGCGGGCGAAGCCAGTATCTCCGGGTTTGACGGCAGCAACTCCAACTTCGCCCTTCCCGTTGATGATGTGGCGGGCGAAAATTTTCTCCGCCAGCGTCATCGGACGCTTTTCGGTTTTGATCGGCGGCAAGAAAACCTTCTTCTGCATCCTGGCCACGTTGAATGGAAACAACCCGCCGTACTCGATCACCTGCCGGGTAATCTCGTCCTCACCGGCGGTAAACTCGTTGAGCGAAATCTCCTCGCCGGCGCGAATCTTATCGATGAGCGAAAAGTTCGTCGAAGTCAGCAGGCCGAGATTTTGACAATTCTGCTTGTAGATGCGCTCGATGTTCTCCGCGATGACCACGCGAATTCCGGCGCACATTTCCGCGTAGGGCGACTGCTCGCGGCTCGATCCTTTTCCACGACGCTTGCCACTGACGGCGCAAACAAATCCGCCTCTCTTTACATCGCTTCGCCCAATGGGGAAGGTGCCGCCGCACTTCAGACCCAGGTAGGGAATCTCGCCCAGCGTCTCGTCAAAATAGAAGCAATAGTGGGCCGGAGTGATCTCGTCGGTGGAGATGTCATCGCGCAGCTTGGGATTGTTGGCCGGATTTTCCGTGTCCCACGGCAGTTCTTCCCCTGCCAGCTGCCGTTTCACAAGCTCGGGATCTTCGGTGAGGAAGAGAACGCGTCCGCTAAACCGGACTTTGTCCGCGCGCTTCTCGATTTTGCGTTCGAGTAGTGAGTTGATCACGATCGATGCCTACGCTGGAAATGACAAGCCATCCCCGCTTCTATTGTAGCGCCAGACTCATGGCTTCGTCCGCAGCGGGCCCAGCGGGTTGCGTGCTTAACAGGAAAGCAGGTTCCTCGGCACGCCCGCGCCGCTGTTGCGGCTACGGGCGGCTCGGAATGACAGCATTGGGGAGGTTCCTAGTGATGTCCATGCGCCCGGTCGTATTTCTCTCCGGCCGCAACAGCGATCGCCAACCGGTTCTCCTTGGGAGCAAGCGGGCAAGTAGCGTACGGCGTGACCGCGCAAGGCGGACTGTAGGCCCGGTTGAAGTCAAGCACAACTGTGCCGTTCGCCACCGGATCGGTCTCCAGAAAGCGGCCGCCGGGGTAAGTGTCGGTCTTGCTGGTCAAATCGTTAAAGACGAAAAACAGACCTTTCGACGCATTGCCACCCATATCGGTAAGCCGCAGTTCCTGCCCGTTGATCTTGAACACGGCGGTTCCGGCCACGGGCGTAGGAGTTACGTCACCGAGCACATTGGGCACATCGACAGTCTGCTTGCCGTCGGACGGAATCCAGGTCGCGGTCACGCGATAAGACAAATCGAGCGGGAAGAACATCGGGCCGTGATAGTTCTTCGCCGCCTCGCTATCCACATCCTTCAACCGGATGCCGACGCGCTGTCCTCGCACGATCACCTTAATCCGCAGACTTCCCATCTCCGCGACCGTCGCCTTGCCGGAAGTATCGGGCTGCAACTGCGCCGTGGTTGCCGGCTTGCCATCGATCGTGGCGTGCGCTTCGGGGGAGAACTTCACGGTCACGTCAGTTCCCTGCAATTCGAAAACGCCAGCATGGGCCGGGCCTTTGGGGAAGACGATCGCATTGCCAGAATCGGCGCCAAAGCTGTTCGCTCCCGGCTTGAGCCAGAACAGGCCCGCCAGCGATAACCAGTTCTGCTTGAGGTCATCGACCAGCTCGGTTTTCCATTTGTCGAAAGATTGTTGGTAGGCCGCATCCGGCGCCGAAGCCGGCGGATTGTCCCCCGCGAAAGATGTGCCCGCAAGAAGCGGAATTGCTACCGCAATTGTGATCAAGCTTGTTAAAAAGAATTTCCTTCCCATGTTCACTCCAGTCATCGGGCGAGACGAAGTCGCCCGCGTGCGTGCGAAAGTTCGCAGCGCGAAATTCACTACGTTAACGATGACAATTTCTTATATTGTTGCACGTCCGGCAACGGTTCCAGTTCCCGCCCGGAGAAGATCCGCTCGAATTCGCCCAGCAACGCCTCATGCACCAACCCGTTTGAGGCCAGGGTTTCGCGGCTATTGAGCTGAAACGGGCCGCCCCGGAAGTCGGTGACTATGCCTCCGGCTTCTTGCACAATCAGCACGCCCGCAGCCGTGTCCCAGGGATTCAGGTTGAACTCCCAGAATCCGTCGAAGCGGCCGCTGGCTACGCAGCATAAATCCAGCGCCGCCGATCCCGCTCGCCGCACTCCGTGGGTATGCAACGTGATCTGATGATAGAAGAAAATGTTCGGGTTCTTGTGCCGCTTGTGGCTAGGGAACCCCGTGGCCACCAGACATTCCGCAGAGTTTCGCGGTGGCGGAGACGTGGATTCGCTGCTGATTCAGGTATGCGCCGCTGCCTTGCTCTGCGGCGAACAACTCGTCCCGGGTGGGATCAAAAATCACTCCGGCAATTCGTTCCCCTTTGTACTCTAACCCCAGGGAGACGCAGAATACCGGAAATCCGTGCGCGAAGTTCGTAGTGCCGTCCAGCGGATCCACGTACCAGCGGTAATCGCTGCCCGCATCCAGCAACCCACCTTCTTCGCCAAGAACATCGTGGGCGGGCCAGCGCTCGCGGATGCGTGCCCGAATCAAAGCCTCCGATTGGCGATCGGCCACAGTGACCAGGTCGGCCTCGCCCTTGTACTCCACTTTGACATGCTGCTGAAAGTAATCCATCAGCAGCGCACCTGCCTCGCGCGCAATCTCCGCCATCGCTGGGAGAAAGCCACCGTGGTTGGACGAAACAGAACTCATTTCAGATTGAAGATTTCATCGAGAGTTGCAATGTCGCGCCGCGATCCAGTAAGAATATTGTCATTCCGAGCGCCGCTTTTGGCGCGAGGAATCTGCATTTCACTCAAGTCCGAGCAAACTGCAGATCCCTCGCTGCGCCCGGGAGGACAAATCGGTCTTGCACCTTCACCGGCGCTTGGCGCCATCCTCCGCGATGTACATGATTTCATGCTTAAAGATGAACAGATTCGGCTTGTCCTCGCGCGTGAGCCGCACCATATTCTTGTCGTAATATTCGATCCAGCCCTGGACGACCTCGCCGTCGGCCAGTTTGATGCTGACAGGTTTCTGTTTTTCAGCTAGAAACTTCAGATAAGCTGCTTCCTCCGATGTTTCCTCGGGAGGAGTGACCTTCGGTCTCCGCGGTGGGCCCTGCGTTCCCTGTCCATGAAATGGCATATAAGGCATTCTACACGGGAGGCTGTGGCGCCGGTGTGATGGGCGTCCCTTCTGGCACACCCGAGGTCACGGGCTAGAAGTGCGCCTTGGTCGTGTAATAGCCAGTCCGGTGACGCACTGTGAAGCCGGTTCCCGGCGACCCTCCGTTGACCGCAACTTGAATACGGCGGAATTCGGAATCGGAAAACCGTTGCGACGGATAATACGCCAGCAGGTACTGGGTCCGCAGCTCATCGCTGATCTTCTGAAAAGCATCGTCCAGCTGGGGCACGGATGTGGCGTAGAAATACTTGCCACCGGTATCAGCAGAAAGCTGGATCAGCGCGTGCTCCCCGCCCGTGTCGCGTCCGGCGCTGGCTTCAATCGGTACCACGATTACGCTGTAAACGATGGCTTCGGCTTCCTGCGCGGAGCGCAACGCCTCCTTGTAATCCACCCGGCTCACGGTGTCGCCGCCATCCGTAATAATCACCATCACCTTTCTTCCCTGCCTATGCTCGAGCGCCTCCGACCCCAGGTAGATCGCATCGTAGAGTGCAGTCGCTGCACCCAGCGGAACCCGGTCGACTCCGCGGTCGATCGTTTTCAGGTCCGAGGTAAAAGGCACGACCTCTCGGACCACCTCGCTAAACCCGTAGAGACTCAGCGCATCCACCGGGCGCAGAATGGCATGCGCGAAACGGCGGGCGGAAGAAAGTTCAATGGGCAGGTCTTTGCGCGTGCTCAGACTGGTGTCGATGTCCATCACAATGGAAAGCGGCAGGGCCGATTCCTTTTCAAACACCGAAATCGTCTGTGGCTTTCCGTCTTCTTGCACTTCAAAGTTTTCTTTCTTGAGGCCACCGACGGGCGCGCCGTGTTCGTCCGTGACCGTGACAAACACATTCACCAGCTTGACATCAACTTTGAGCGTGGTCTCAGGAGTCTGATTCGGGCTGCTGGCGTCTCTCCGAGGCGCGGTTTTTTCCGTGCCGGAACCGCCGCCCGCCCATGGCGGTTTTGGTACCTGGGCATCGCAGACGGCAACTGCCAGCGCAAGAAAGGCAACCAGATGTCGCATTAGAAAGCTGAGGTTTTTCTTGGCGATCGTTGCCAGCTGTGCTCTGCGGCCTTTGTGGTTAGGCTCATTTGAAGCCATTAACCGCAAAGATCGCAAAGAAAGCTCACACAGGCCGCTGAGAAAGAAGCTGCTCACTTGGATGCACGGCCTCCCGAATGGCTGCCTTCGGCCCTCGGAATCGCATCCGGAAAGGGCTCTCCGTCGGCCCAGACAGCGCCATCGACAAAATACTCCTTCTTCCAAATCGGCACGGTGCGCTTGAGCGTGTCGATGAGCCACCGGCAGGCATCGAAGGCCGCTGCCCGGTGCGCCGAAGCGACCACAATCAAAACGCTGGTCTCCCCGATCTCCAATCGTCCCAGACGATGGACCATCGCCACATCACGGATTTGGAATTGCGAAAGCGCCTGCTCAGCCAGCGCGTCCATCTGCTTGAGCGCCATTTCCTCGTACGCTTCGTAGTCCAGATAAAGCGTCCGACGCCCGCGCGTATGGTCGCGCACCACACCTTCAAAGACCACCGCTGCCCCATCGGCGGGACGTTTGATTTTGTCGAGCACAGTCTGGGTGTCGATTTTTTGGCGAACAATCGATGCGTGCTCCCCGCTTCTGTTCGGCGGGGGTTCCGACGGCTCTCCCGCACGCTTCTCCCCTGCCCCTCCGCTCACCGGCGGCAGTAGCGCGATCTCGTCTCCTTGCTTCAGCTCCGACTCCGGTCCGGCATACTCCTGGTTGATGGACATTGCCATCGAAGCGGTTAACTCTTTCAGCCGGGGAAATCGTTTTTCGTAGTGGCTGAGGACGTCGCCCAGCGTGGCCTGCTCGGGCAGGCTCAGTGTGTCATGGCCTTGCCCAGCCACGTCTTTCAGCATACCGAAAAATAGAATGCGCACTTGCATGGAAAACCAGAAGCCAGTAGTCAGGCGTCCGTAGTCAACTCCTCGACCGGAGCCGGTCCACAAGTGGTTCTGTGGAAGGGCACGGCTTCAGCCGCGCCGCTCAGGCCCGTCAAAATCGCAGGCTCTAGCCGCTGAGGGACAACCCTTACCCAATCAGAGGCACTTGCAAAACCGCTTCTAGTTTATCGCGGGAATGCAATCGCACGAAAAATGCCAGTTCTCTTTCGAGAACTGGCATGGTAACTGGCCTGCAACGTTAATTAGCGTTTCCCTGGGTGCGGCGCTGGGGCGTGCGGCGCTGGCGCACGTGGCGCCCCCCGCGGCGCACTCTGGCGTTGCTGCTGCCAGGCGTTGAATTTCGACTGTTCGCTGCGCTGGCGTTCAGGATTCTCCTGCACCGGCGGAGCTGGTCTCACGTAGGGATGACCACCCCCAGCACTGGGAGGATGCGGGACCATCGGTGCTTGGGGACGGGCAGGCTCCTGACTACGAGCTGGCTCCTGCGCCCGGTTCGGCTCTTCGGCGCGGGCCGGCTCTTGCGGCCGGACCGGCTGATTCTCGCGCGGCTCCTGTGGCCGGGGCGCTTCGTTGCCCCGAGCTGCCGGCTCCCCGGGACGACCCGCAGGCTGCACCCGCCCCGGCGTCTCCGTACGCACATTCATCGCAGCCTGCCGCTGCTCGAAAGGAGCCCGTGGCATTGTCGGTGTCCTGGTCGCAACCACTTGCCGATTCACTACGGCAGCTGGAGGCCGTGCCTTCGCAGGGCCTCCCGCTCCCAATACGCTCGCCTTGGACGGCTGCGCTGGAATTTCGCGGGCCACGGGGGCATTTTCGATCTGCTTTGGATCCACCTTAACCGTGTTTCTCGCCACTGGACGCGCGTTGACGAACGTTCCGTGCGAAACTGCCGTCACCGCGTTGGTCACATGCTGATTGGCATAGTTAATCCGCGTGATATTTGTGGTGGTCGAATGATAATTGTTATAGACGTTGGTGATATTGGTGACGTTGACGCGAGTGTTGGTGATGTTGACGTTGCGAACATACCCGAAGCTGGTCCGATACCAGGGAACGAACACTTCGCGCGGAGCCAGCGGAAACCAGGCTACTCCTACACCCACGCCGATACCGAAGCCTCCACCCACAAACGCCACCAGGGCGGGTGCGTACACCGGCCGCACAACCACCGGGCCCGGCACCCAGCACCAGGCAGCGCCCACGAAGGCCCAGCGGCCGTAGTGATAGGGAGCGAAACCCCAGGGCTCGTCTCCAACCCAGGTCCAACCCCAAGGCTCAACCCAAACCCAGTGACCGAAGCGATATGGCGCCCATCCTACGGCGACGGTCGGCGTCCACACTGGACCATAATCCGCGGCGTAGTGCCAGGAGCCGTTGTCGTCCAGGTCTTCGTATCCCGTCATCTCCGGGGAAATGTAATTGGCTGACTCGGACCGGTCTTCGTGCCGGTCGCGATCGAAGGCAAAGTTGTCGAAATCGTCCGGAGCCGGAACTTGGTCAATCTCGTGATCCAGTTGGTCGGTACCGGTAAAGCGGGCGCGCTGGTCGGCGACCACAACATAAGAAGCTCCTCCGCCCGTAACCTCGCCTCGCCCGCGCCAGACGGTAATATCCGTCTCGTTGCCATCGGCGTTCACATCTACGCGATATTCGCCCGTCTGCTGCACAACAAAGGCCGAGTTCGGCGTATCTACCTCGAAGTGATCCTCATCATCGAGGTGTTTCACGCGAAAGAGGATGGATCCCTGGGAAAGCCGCACCTGGGTGGTGCGGTCATCAAGTTCGAGGAAGGTAACGCTGGTTTCAGAATCCAGCCTGACCGAGGTTGAGCCGATCTGCAGTTCGGCTCGCGAATCCTTGTCGGCCCACAGATTGTCGCCGGTGGTCAACGGACGGTTACTGACCGCCTGCACCCAATCGCCCTCGCCACCGGGCTGGAATGAAACAGATCCCACGGAGTAACTCAGCCGCGCCACTCGGCCCGGAGGATCCTGCGCCGGTTGCCCCTGGTCCGGTTGCGCGTCCGGTTGCGCCTGGTCCTGTTGGACCTGTTCCTGTTGAACCTGGTTCGGTTGACCTTGGTCTTGCGGCGGCGGTTCTTGCGCCGTCAGTCTTGGCGGAGCTTGCAACATCAAGATTCCCGCCAGAACCATTCCCATAACCAAGATTTTGCCTGTCTTCATTAGCTTATGTTCCTCGCTGCGGCCGGTACGGCGCCGCTCTCAAAATTTACTTGAAAAATGCGCCTGAAAGATTAAACACTTCTGCGCCCGATTAGTTCCAAGCAGTCAAGCTGACGCATTCTGCTTTTATGTCAAGTACTTGGGAAGTCCGGTAGTGGCTCAGTTTGATTTGTCATCCCGAGCAAGCGTTTTTTGCGAAGCGAGGGATCTGGGCGAGCCGCGCGAACGCGTCGCGCTCTTGCGACGCAATAATCGCGCGCTTGGCTCGCTTCCATATCAAACTGAGCCACTACCGAAAGTCCGATTAAGTTTACAACTTTTGGCATATATGTCCGTGCGAAATTTCGCCGCTGTTCGCCGGTGAACGAGATTTGCATACTAGGGTGATGCTCTGGGCGCGTCTATCCCGCGAGTACGCCAACTATTAGGGTCAAGAAGAGATGAAGTGTGCGCGATTGTTGAAAAATCGCGATAACACTCATTGACTCTCCGGCACTATTTGTCAGTCATCCGTGATGAGTCTGGCGGTCGTCGCTGGGCCACGTTAACGGCCAACACGATTTATCAATAACTTAGAGATACTTACAACACGATACGGGATTTCTGGCGCTCTTGCCAATCGGACCGCCGCGCAGAATGCCATTTCTTCCGCATTTGCAGGGCCGCTGAGCGATAGTTCCGGCCGGGACCAAGGTAAGAGGTCAGCCGGAGCCTACAATCGCTTAGAACGAGCCCTAGGCGGCATAGCGTTGATAGTTAGCTATGAGATATTTATGTACATACATTTTCGTGCGTTGTAATCTACCGTCCGGCCTCATGCGCGGAAATCGACGCTGTGGGGGAAATCCTGTGCGGAGGTCTTACACGCCAAAAAATTACGCCAGTCCTCATGAGAGAGGACTGGCGACTATCACGAGACGGCGGAAAAAACTTGGCTTAGCTGACCGGCTGCTCGCTCAGAACTTTTTCCCGTTCTTCCGCGTCCTGCCGTTCTTCCCGGGGCGTGGAAGGCAAAGCCAGATCCAGGACTTCCCCGATCGACTTGACATAATGAATGTTCAGATTCTCCAGTTGCTCGGGAGTCAGATCTTCCTCGACATTCATCTTGTTCTCGGCGGGCAGGATCACGTCGTGAACTCCGGCACGCTTCGCCGCCAGAACTTTCTCTTTCACGCCGCCGATGGGGAGCACATTGCCGCTCAGCGTGATCTCGCCCGTCATTGCCGTAAGCGGCCGCACTGGATGCCCACTCAATAAGGAGACCAGAGCGGTGGTCATGGTTACGCCGGCGGAGGGACCGTCCTTGGGAATCGCGCCCGCCGGCACGTGAATGTGAATGTCATGTTCGGCGAAAAAATTCTCCTGAATCCCCAGTTGCGCCGCGTTGGAGCGTACCCAGGTCAAAGCCGCCTGCATGGACTCCTGCATCACCTGGCCGATTTGCCCGGTCATAGTGAAGCCGCCCTTGCCTTTCATGGTGTTGGCTTCGACGAACAGAATGTCGCCGCCGGAAGGGGTCCAGGCCAAGCCCACAACCACGCCGGCACGCTGGGTGCGTTCCGCGATTTCACCTTCGCTACGAACTTTGATTCCGCCCAGAAACTCCTGGACGACGTCCTGGGTCACGACCAGCCTTTCCGACTTGCCTTCCGCCAAGCGGCGAGCCTGCTTGCGGCAAATCGTGCCGATGTTGCGCTCCAGGTTGCGCACGCCCGCCTCGCGCGTGTAATGCCGGATGATGTTGCTGACCGATTCTTCTGGAAACTCGATCTGTTCCGGAGTGATCCCGTTCTCTTCGATCTGCCGCGGGATCAAATACTGAAATGCGATATGGATTTTCTCTTCCTCGGTGTAGCCTTGCAGTTCGATAATTTCCATGCGATCCCGCAACGGCTCCGCCACCGGATCGAGCATGTTTGCCGTGGTGATGAACAGCACCTTCGAAAGATCAAAGGGCACGTCCAGATAGTTATCGCGGAATGTGGAGTTCTGCTCGGGATCGAGCGCTTCGAGCAGCGCTGAACCGGGATCACCACGGAAATCTCGCCCTACTTTGTCGATCTCATCCAACATGAAAACCGGATCCTTGGTTTCGGCGCGGCGAATTCCCTGGATGATCTGTCCAGGCAATGCGCCAATGTACGTACGTCGATGGCCGCGAATTTCGGCTTCGTCGTGCACGCCGCCCAGCGAAATACGAACAAACTTGCGTCCCAGAGCGCGCGCAATCGATTTGCCCAGCGACGTCTTGCCTACACCGGGAGGCCCGACAAAACAAAGAATCGGCCCTTTCATCCCGGGCTTCAGGCGGCGAACCGAAAGATAATCCAGAATGCGGTCTTTGACTTTTTTCAAGTCGTAGTGGTCGGTGTCGAGAACTTCTTTGGCTTTCACGATATCTACGTCGCCGCCCGAGGTCTTTGCCCAGGGCAGAATGGCAAGCCACTCGATGTAGTTCCGTGTGACCGAGTAATCCGCCGCCATCGGCGACATGCGCGACAAACGGCCTAATTCCTTCAGGGCTTCTTTCTTGACCTCGTCCGGCATTCCTGCGGCTTCGATTTTCTGCCGCAACTCTTCCGTATCACGCTGGCCTTCATCCTGCTCACCCAGTTCTTTCTGGATGGCCTTCATCTGCTCGCGCAGATAGTACTCACGCTGCGTCTGCTGCACCCGGTCCTGCACTTCCGACTGGATCTTGTTGCGCAGTTGCTGCACTTCCAACTCTTTGGCCAGATGCTGGTTGATCTTCTCCAAACGAACCCGGACATCGGTGGTTTCCAGTGTGTCCTGCTTGTCAGCCGTAGAAAGAGAAGGTAATGAAGACGCGATAAAGTCCACCAGGCGGCCCGGTTCCTCGATGTTCATGGCCACGGTGGAGAGTTCATCCGACAAAGTGGGTGAGCCCGCGACAATCTGCTGGAAAAGAGTTAGGACGTTGCGCTGCAGGGCTTCCACTTCCGAACTCTTGGGTGGAATCGCCTCCGGAACGGGCTCCACTCGTGCCCGCATGAAAGGCGTGAGTTGGGCGAACTCCGCCAACCGGACCCGCTCCAGGCCTTCGGCAAAAACAAACAGGCTCTGGTTGGGCATTTTGACCACTTTATGGACGATGGCCAAAGTTCCGACGGTATAAAGGTCGGTGGGTTGAGGCGCGTCCACCCGGGCCTCCCGCTGCGCCACCACCACGATGGTTTTGTCCTCGCCCAGGGAATTGATGAGCTGAACCGAACTTTCGCGACCCACGGTCAGGGGCAGCACGGCATGGGGAAACAGAACCGTATCCCGTACCGGCAGAATCGGGAGTGCCCGCTCTTCGTGCTCTTTATCGTTAGTGTTTTCTTTCACTTCGCGCTCGGTGCGCGCCGCATGTGCCATATTTCACCTTGAGTATAGGAAACTCAACTTTTGATGATATGAATACCCCGAAAGATGCAACTGGCTCCCGGGAATTAACTTTGCTAGGCGGTTGGATTCTAAACCTTCCTCGCCGGGTTTGCACCCAACCAAAGGTACACGGGAGGATTGCAACGATTGTACCCCCCGCCCGGCCAGGACGACTTGTCAGACTTCGCTCGCGAAGAGCAGATCTTTGCTGAGCACGAACGCGTCCACCCCGTTCGAGTAATAGCGGGGAATAATTTTCGCGACGCTATAGCGATGCCGCTTGTAGAAAGCCAGAGCTGGAGCGTTGTCTACGGCAGTCTCCAGAACAATGGTGTGGCACGCTACCACTCGCAGGCGGTCTTCGACGGCGAACAGCAGCTTCGAACCAACTCCGAAGCGGCGGCTTGCCGGCAACACATCAATGCTAATGACGTGGCCCACGCCCCGACGGTTGTGTTCCGCGACGATGAAACCCACGATACCTGGTGCAGGCTCGACACTCGATCCCGTGTCGCCCGGAGGCGTTTTCCCGTGCGGAGCCATTGCCTCGGCCACAAGCGTAAAGGATCCCCGTTTTCGAATATAGGCAGCGAGTTCCCGCTGCGAGTATGCAATACCCGGCGCAAAGCATTTCTGATCAATGCTCCACAGGCTCTCGAAATCCTCAGGCCGGTAGTCCCGGAGGACAAATTTCACCCCGTTATTGTAGCCGGAGTGCTTGAGCCATTCCTGCCTTCCAGATGATGCCCAGGGATTTACCCGTATCCGAAAAAAAAGACTACGGAACTGTTGCCTGTCCTGCACCCTAAGTCGTAACATTCGCATCTGAGAGAAGTTGTGGGGCTGCAGATCCTGATTGACGTGATTGCCGCGGCCGTTCTGGTGGGCCTGTGGTACTTCTGGTTTGCCCGTTACAACCGCCGTAAGGGCATCAAGGCCCTGCGCTGGGTGGAAGCGGCTTGCCTGTACCACGGAGGTGTGACCGAGGCTCACTGGATCGGGACTTCGCGGCTGCAGGCGCGTTTGCGATTTGCCGCGCACTGGTTCGAGAACGCCCGCGTGACCATCCGTTTGCTTCCCCGGCCGCTGCCCATCCAGTGGCTGTTGAGCCGGTGGCACAAACAGAGAGAAACTGTAACTTTTGAAGCGGACCTGGACTATGCGCCCGGCATCCGTCTGGAAGTCCTGCGCCACCGCTGGCTCACTCACAGCAACCACAAGATAGCCCAAAGATCGCGCCATTGGACTGTAGTCCGCCCCGGGCCTGTCGTGCTGACGACGTGCGCGCAGTGGAGGCAGGAACTGCCGCCGGTGATTAACACGCTGATGACATCGCGCGGCCACAACCTGCTTAACGTTCGTTTCCGTCCAGAGTCGCCGCACCTGGCCGCGACCATTGACCTGGAAGCACTCTCCGATGAGCGGGCAGCCGCGGGATTTCTTGGCGTTCTAAGAGATCTGGCGGCAGGGGCGTCCACGTCGCGGCAGTAGATCCCAAATAACTGACCTGTCCCCGGCTTGGAGCTGTCGCTGGCTTCAGGACGAATTCTTCGCCCAGCATTCGCAGTTAAAACCCGCTCGTTCCGGAGTTCTCCCGGCCAATCTTTTAGTCGGTCCCGGAAGCTTTAGCTTTGAGCGATGGTCGCCAGCCGCTATCAATGAAGTGCACTTTTTGCAGCGCGTCCTTTTTCGCCGTATTGAATTGCGTTTGATCGGGGGCGGTGCCAGATGCGCTGTGCAGGCGCTGAATGCGGGCCACGGCACGGTCGACCACCCGCGCGAGTTCGGCCCCGTAGTCGGGCTTGCGGCCTTCGCGCAGACGCCGCTTTGCTGCTTGGGCAGAAAACCAGGTGGGATTGCGATCGAACTCTTGCGGCGAGTCGAGCCGCGTGACCTCACAAAGATGCGCGTTCACGGCTACCTCTTTGTCGCTGGAACGAGGGGAAGATCGCGCCGGAGAATTTCCCGCACGCTTGCGACGAACATAGCGGGTAAATGAAACTTCTTCCATCCGGCCGTGGACCCCGGCCTCCTCGAAAGCCTCGAGAGCTGCGGCCTGAGCGTGGGTCAGTCCCGGTTCGGCGCTGCCCTTGGGGAAAGTCCAGCGTCCGCCGCGGGTCTGCACCAGCAGGAACTCGATGCTGCTGCCCCGCATCCGGTAGCAAACTGCCGCCACCTGTTCGCAGCCTTTTAACCGGCGAAGATGCGACAGCCGAAAGAACTTCGCCGCCGGCGGCGCCAGTGACCATCCGGGGGGCAGATGCGACTTCCCATTGTTCCTGACCCCGACACGCATAGCAGCAGAGTGCACGATGGCGTCCGGTTCTGGCTAGAGCAAGCTTGGTTCGGGGGTGGTGGGCAAAGGACTTAGCAAGGCACTGTGCGCGTCATCCTTTTGCGGCATTCTCCGCGAGAGCCTCCCGGAGCAGCATCTTGATATAAGTCTGGTAGCCCAGACCTTTTCGCGCCGCCAATCTACGGGCGGTTTCCAGGTCCTCCTTTGGGATCCGCAATGTGATGGGTTGAGAAGGCTTTGCTCCCTGGAGCAAGTTGCCCAAGGTTAGCGGTCGTTTCTGCTTTATGCGCCGACGGATTTCGACTTCGATTTCGGAACGGTGAGTATCCCACCACGCCGCTTCTTCGGCCTCGCTGGAAAACTTCGGAATCGCTACGTGCTTCATTTTCGCTTTTGCCATATTCGCTCCGATCCCCACTCTTTGACGTATAGATGCGCTGTCTCTTTGTCGGCAACCCAGCCCGTTATCGGACGCATGGCCTCGCCGCGCACTGCAAAGACGATTTCCAATATGCGACCAGTGCGAGTCGTACCTACCGCAACCCAACGCTGCTCATCGCCTTCGGTTTGGTACTCCAGAACGATGTGGTTTCCCGACAGGACATCTTCCGCATCGGAACGACTGATACCGTGACTTGCGAGATGCTGTTCATTGTGCTCGTCCCAGTCGCACTCGTGGGATTTCTTCACCGGATTACAGTGTACATTCAATGTACATACACAATCAAGTGATTAGAAATTAAGGGTAGCGGCTCAGTTTGGTATGGAAGCGAGCCAAACGCGCGATTATTGCGCCGCAAAGAACGCGACGCTTCCGCCCACCCCAGCACGCCAAAACCGGGCGTGCTGGGGACCCCGGTCCGCGCGGCTCGCCCAGATCCCTCGCTGCGCAGAGAACGCTGGCTCGGGATGACAAATCAAACTGAGCCACTACCGAAATAAGATGTTGCCTCAAAACGGCGTAGGGACGCTTTGCCACTTACACCCGCGGCGGAATCTTTCTACATACTTGCATCCCCCGGCGCGTGAAGACAGTATCGTTACTTGATGCAAAACATGCTTGATCCGAGACAGCCTGTTCGGTAGCACACCGCCAGGAAGGGACCTTTGGACAACTTATACTGTCTTCGCTGCAATCGGGAACTCGAAGCCGGACACAAGTCCGTTGCGGTATACATGTTTGCGCAGACCGTGGGCATCAGGCCGCGGCAGAAATCGGCGGCACAGCGGATCTGTTTCTGCCCGCAGTGCTCCGTCTCCCTGGCCATGGGACCGCCGCCGGAGGGCGCTCTCAACATTGCGGCCTGGCAGATGATCCGCGATCTCGTTGGCGCCGACCCGGCGCTGAACGAGGCGGCGTGGGAGACCCTGCGAGGAATTGTGGGACTGCTTCCGGCTATCGGAACCGATGGCGGCTCTCGCCGGGCGTCGGCCGCGGGATACTTCGAGTTCTGACGGGGCGGGGCAAGCAAGATGATTGAAATGGAAATCCTCGCTCCGCGGTGACACCACGACCCAATTCTTCCACTAGAACTCACGCTAACATCAATCGAGCTACATAGAATGTTCGGCGATCGCTGGTGACATCACGATTGTTCAACAGGAACGCCTGGCTTTGCTCTGTGACTCTTCTCCATCACCGCACATCGCGATGTGACCAACCTCACTGACGTGACTGTCATCGTTCGCGCACGATGATCACGTCCGCCTCCCCGAAGAGCAGCCCCGCTGGGACGCACACCCCCTGAGGCGAATGACCTGAATTCCCTGGGAAACATATTTCCGTCCGAAAAACTTATCGTTTGGAGGGCAGTCATGAAACGCATTCGTATCTTGGTTTTGATTCTCTGTGCGTGCTTCGTGTCCGTGGCATGGGGTCAGCAGCTCGCGGGCAACGACCGCAACAACTGGAGCGAGTTCCACCGGACGAACATGATGCGCTGGAACCCGTATGAGCACGTGCTGAACGTCAACAATGTTGGGGGTCTACAGCTGAAGTGGAGCTACGGCACCCAGGGCGTGGTTGGTTGGTCGCCCGCCGTGGTGAACGGGGTGGTTTATGTCGCCTCGAACTTTGGCTACGTGTATGCCCTGAAGGCCAGCAACGGCGCCAGGCTGTGGAGGTACTCAACCGACCAAAATGACTATTTTGATTCCTCGCCCGCCGTGGCCAATGGGGTGGTTTATGTCGCAGGGGCTTACGGCAACGTGTATGCGCTGAAGGCCAGCAACGGGCACAAGTTGTGGATCTACACCACCGACAACGAGGTGAATGCCTCGCCCGCCGTGGTGAATGGCGTGGTTTATATCGGGTCGGATGACAGCAACGTGTACGCGCTAAATGCGAGCACCGGCGCTCTGCTCTGGAGCTACACCACCGGCCGCAACGTGGAGTCCTCGCCCGCCGTGGCGAACGGTGTGGTTTATATCGGGTCGGACGACAATAACGTATATGCGCTGAACGCCAGCACCGGCGCCCTGCTGTGGAGCTATGCCACCGGCAGCTATGTGGCGTCCTCGCCCGCCGTGGCGAACGGCGTAGTGTATGTCGGCTCAGGCGACAGCAACGTTTACGCGCTGGATGCTAATACCGGCGCCCTGCTGTGGAGCTACACCACCGGGGGCGCCTTGGGGTATTCCTCGCCCGCCGTGGCGAACGGCGTGGTGTATGTCGGCTCCATGGACGGCTACCTGTACGCCCTGGACGCCAGCACCGGCGCCAACCTGTGGAGCTACTACGGTGCGGGCGCTGGCTGGTCCTCCTCGCCCGCTGTAGCGAATGGGGTGGTTTATGTCGCCCCAGGCAGCGGCTACGTGTACGCGCTGGACGCTAGTACCGGCGCCCTTCTGTGGAGCTACTCCAGTGCTCGGGGCCTCCCGGCTGTGGTGAATGGCGTCGTGTACTTCGGCGGAAACCGGGGCAAGTACCACTTGGCGTTTTACGCCTTCGGCCTGAAGTAGGGTCGGAAGTAACGATTCCGAGCGCCCCCCTTTTGCGCGAGGAATCTGCATTTTCGCAAACCCCAAGGAACTGCAGATTCCTCACTACGCTCGGAATAACAATTTGCTTGAAGTGTCACAATATTCTGCAAGTCTCAATAAGCCCAATCGCAATCTCGGCTTCAGTAAACATCCAAATCACTTCCGGACACGACTGCGCCGTCGTAGGATCGGTGAATCTCTTCGAGAAGCGCATCGGGAGTCTGGGCAAGCGGAGAAAAAACCTGGTGATAGAGGATCAGCAGCTTGGGATGCGCCTTCTTTGCGATGGCCGCGAGCTCATCGGTCGCGGTGTGAAATTGACTAAGGTATTTCACCCAGTCGGGGCCGCCGCTCTGTTCCATTCCAGCCCGGGAATACACCTCATGTAGCAGGATGTCGCAGCCATTGCAGGCTTCAATCAGCGCCGGACTGGGAGAGCAATCCCCCGAAATCACAATGACCTTGTCCGGTGTCTGTACGCGATAGCCGAAAGCCTGCGGCCAGGAACCATGATGCACGGGAATGGCTGTGATGGTCACCGGTCCGTCATGATAGACATATCCCGCGCTTATTTCGTGAACCACGGCTTTGTACCCAGTGGTGTTGGCATGCTCGAGGCCATCGACGCGGATGTGGATGTCCTGGCTCCACGCTGCTTCAATGTGCTTCACCATGGCGCGCGTGCCTTTGGGGCCGTAGATTTCCATGGGCTCGGTGCGGCCGACGACCCACGGACTGAAGATCAGGTCAGGCAGGCCCAGGGTGTGATCGGAATGCAGGTGCGTCAGAAACAGCCGGCGAAGCTTGGGAGGCTCCAGGGAGGGAATTTTCTTTTGCGCAGCGGCCGCGGCTGCCCTGCGGACTACGCCCGGCCCAGCATCGAAAAGATAAGAGTTGTCCTTGTAAACCACAGCGCTGGCCGGCCCCGATCGTTCGGGCGCCTGGTGCGGAGTGCCGGTGCCGAGCAGAACCAATTGTGTTTGGGCGGACAGGGTTTGGGCAGACTGAGTTTGAGCAAGCATGGAACAAGAAAGCATAAGTATAGACAGCGTTTCTCGAATCATACTGCTGGATGGTAGCAGAGGCAGTGATGCAGTTTTGAAATACTCCACGCAAGATCCCTCGCTGGAGAGCCGGGACTTCGGGATGACGCCGTTTAAGACAAGAGCCAGACTGACGCACTACCGGAGCAGAGGCTTGCTAGTGATGGGCTACGTCAGCTCTTCTCTGGTTCTGGTACGAATCGGTAGCCCACGCCGCGAACAGTGAGCAAGTGGTTTGGGTTGGACGAATCGTCTTCGATGTAGCGGCGCAGCCGGACGATGAAGTTGTCGATGGCGCGTGTATCGGTGTCTTCGCGCAGTCCCCAGACTTCCTCCAGGATCGACTTACGGGAAACGGTGCGTCCGCTGTTACGGATCAGGTAACGCAAGAACTCCGCCTCCATCAGGGTGAGTTGAATGATGTTGCCGTTGACTCGCAGCTCCAGCTTTCCAAAATCAATGGTTCGCCGGTCGAACGAGAACACGTCATATTCGGTGACTCCCGCAGGGCCTGGTTGCTTTGAGGAAGCGGTGTCTGCAGCCGCGGGCTGGCTCACTCGTGTCCATTCGCGACGCCGCAACAAACCCTGAAGCCGGGCCAGCAAGATGGGGAGTTCGAAGGGCTTGGGCAGATAGTCGTCGGCGCCGGAGGCGAATCCCTGAAGCACGTCTTCAGGCCGGCCGCGCGCAGTCAGCATGAGCACGGGAATGAAATTTTTCGCCGCGCGCAATTCCGCGGCCACGGAGAAGCCGTCTTTGCCGGGAAGCATGACATCGAGCACCACCGCATCGAAGTCTTGACGCCGGCGGGCTTCGCGCTTGCCGTTCTCGCGCTTGCCGTTCTCTCGTTTGCCGCTTTCCCGTTTATCGCTGCTCCGTTGGCTCAGCAGCAGGTCGAGCGCGCTCTCGCCATCGCCGACGACTTCGACGTCGTGCCCTTCCGCCTCGAGATTAAAGCGCAATCCGTTGGCGAGATGGGCTTCATCTTCCACAATCAGCACGCGGCTCATACCAGGCTCTCCCGAGCGACATCGTTCTGTGTTGTGCTTCTCGGCAGTTCAAGAACCACTGTGGTGCCACGGCCTTCCCCTTCGCTCTGCGCGAACACCCGGCCGCCGTGTTTCTCAGCAATCGCGCGAACAATGAACAGACCGAGGCCGGTGCCTTTGACCCGCGCCACCGAGCGGTTGGCGACGCGGTAGAAACGTTTGAAGATCCGTTTCAGTTCCTGAGGAGGAATGCCAAGCCCGTGGTCCTGAACGCTCAGCGTTATGTGCTTTTCATCGGGCGTTTCGAGGCGGACGGAAACATCCACGCGCTCGCCGGAATACTTGATGGCGTTGTCCAGCACATTGGAAATTGCGGTGCGCAACTCCTCGGGATCGCCGTTGACGCCGGCATCTTCGCCGTGGTTGACCACAGGTTCGAATCGCAGAGCCTCGGGCTGAAGGTGATGGCCGCTGCGGGCAACGTCCACGCATTCGCGAACCAGGCCGCCGAAGTCAATCGGAACCCGCTGGCGGCTGCTGCGTTTGTGCCCCGCGATTCCCGCCTTTAGAACCTGCTCGACCGTGCCCAGCAAACGGTCGGTATCGTCCAGCATGAGGCGGTAGAATTCCCGGCGCTGGGCCTGATCCACTTCGCGGTGTTGCAGCGTCTGCAGGTAGAGGCGGATGGAAGTGATGGGGGTCTTCAGTTCGTGGGTGACAGCATTGATAAAGCTGTCATGCTGCTCGTTGCGCCGGATTTCACGCACCAGAAAAATGGTGTTGAGAACCAGTCCTGCGGTGATCGCGCAGAAGAAAATGATGCCCAGAAAAACTTTGACGTCCAGCCGCCAGTTCAGGATAATCCAGCCCATTCCAACTGCCACCGCGACCCCGGCCAGGGTAACGCCGAGAACGAGGAAGGTGATGGTCGCTTTGCGCCGGCTGGTAATGCGCATAGCAGGATTTTAGCGCGTTGTGAGGGAGGCGAGCGGAAATGCCCGTGCTTCCGGCGGTTCCCGGCAGGACGAACCAGACTTGGGGAACGACTTTCTAGTCGGCCGATGCCGCGGAAGACGTTGTGGCGCGGAGATCAAGTGTCGTAATCGGGTTCAGCACAGCCGGCGTCGGCGGAAGTTTCGACATGCGCACGCGATAAACATGACGCGCCAGTCCCAATTTCTTCAGCGCCCAGATGCCGTACCAGTTCATATCAACCTCGTACCACTTCAAGCCATGCCGGGCAGACACTGGATGCGCGTGATGGTTGTTGTGCCAGCCCTCGCCGAAGGTGAGGATCGCCACCAGCCAATTGTTGGTCGAGAGGTCTCGCGTCTCGAACCGGCGCGAGCCCCAAGTGTGAGTCGCGGAGTTCACCAGCCAGGTCGCGTGTAGGCCAATCACTGTGCGGAAGAAAATGCCCCACATGAGGAAGGGCAAGCCACCGATGGCAAGCAATATCAGACCTAAGACAATGATCGGCACGTAGTGATACTTGGTAATCCAGACGTGGAATTTGTCTTTCGCCAGGTCAGGGACATAACGGGCCAGGGTGGTGGTGTCGTGATGCATGGATTTTCCGGTCAGAATCCAGCCCATGTGCGCCCACCACTTGCCGTCGATCGGCGAGTGCGGATCGCCCTCCTGATCAGAAAACTGGTGATGAATGCGGTGGGTCGCTACCCAAAAAATCGGCCCGCCTTCGAGCGCCAAGGTCGCACAAACCGTCAGAAAATATTCAACCCATTTCGGCGTTTTGTATCCCCGGTGAGTGAGCAGCCGGTGGTAGCTCATGCCGATCCCCAGGCTCCCCGAGACCCACCACAGAAACATTGATACGAAAAATGCCTTCCAAGTAAAGAAGAAGAACGCAGCAATCGCCCCGAGGTGAAACAGAGCCATGAAAATTGTTGTTACCCAGTTGATTTCGTTGTCGGCGGCTGGTTTGCGGTTTAGTGCTTCGAGTTCCATGCGGGGTCCCTGTACTTGGAGTGGAATGCTCCGGTTAAGCTATCAGGGCGGGTGGTCGCTGTGTGTAATAGTTCTGTAATAGGTGCTCCGGGGCGGTTACCGAAGTACCGCCAGGGACAGGGCCAGGACTCGGTGCAACCGTGCGATAAATCTTCCGGATGGAGTAGAGGTGCAATAGGCCAGAGCGCACGTTGCTGTGGGATGGGGTCGTGCGTGGCAGACCTGATCTGTCCCATTTATGACTTTCGCGTAGTCCCTGGTTCGGGAGTTTTGTGGACCTGCTCCAACTCTCTTGCGAGCGTGACAGGGTTGAGCACAGGCAGATGGTTCTGGACCTCTACACCCGTCCTGCGCCGTACGAGTAATATGATGTCGGTCGCGAAACTCGGGAGATAGCATGTTGTCTGTGCCCGGAGGGCCGATTCCATCCCCGTTGCTGCCGCTGCAGATCGAAGCGGTGGCCAAGCGCTTCGGCCAGGTGACGGCCCTCGATGGCATTACGCTCGAACTGCGCAGCGGCGAATGCCTGGGATTGCTTGGGCCGAATGGTGCGGGCAAGAGCACGCTGATCCGCAGCATTGTTGGCCGCGTGGTTCCGGATGCAGGCCGGGTAGCGGTCTTTGGTTCAGCGGCCAATTCAGCCGCATCGCGCGCAGCGCTGGGATGGGTGCCGCAAGAACTGGCCCTCTATCCGCGACTCACGTGCAGGGAGAATCTGGAATCTTTCGGGCGATACCACGGGCTGGCCGGAACCGGGCTGCAACAAGCGGTTGCATGGTGCCTCGACTGGTCTTCGCTGCAAGACCGGGCCGCAGAGCTGGCTAAGAACCTCTCCGGTGGAATGAGGCGGCGGCTGAACATGGCAGCTGGGATCATCCACCGGCCGAAGTTGGTACTGATGGATGAACCAACCGTGGGAGTGGATCCGCAGTCGCGCAATCGCATCTTTGAGATGATCGAAAAACTCCATGGCGAGGGGACTGCGATCATCTACACCACACACTACATGGAAGAAGCGGAACGGCTGTGCGATCGGATCGCGATCGTGGACCACGGGCGCATCATCGCTCTGGGCACGAAAGAAGAGCTTGTGCGCGACGCTTTCGCCTCACGCAGCCAGGTGCTGGTGCGCTTTGCGGACCCGGCTGATGGAGTGGCTGCGTGGGTCAAGCAGCATGGAGGGCGACTGGTTGACTCTATGGCACAGTTCAGCGTTGAGCACCCCACGGAAATTGCCGGCTTGCTCGATGATGCGGCCGGAGCCGGTCTCGAACTGGTTGACGTAGCGCTGCGCCGGCCGAACCTGGAGTCGGTGTTCCTGCACTTGACGGGAAGGGAGTTGCGCGATTGATCGTCCCCATCATCCGCACCGCCATGGTCTCCCTGCGCCGTGATCGGGCCGCGCTGGCGTTGAGTTTCATCCTGCCCATCACCTTCTTCAGCATTTTTGCCGTGATCTTTGGCGGCCGGCGTGACACCGCACCGAAAATCACCGTCATCGTGGTGGACGAGGACCGGAGCCATGCATCGCAAAGACTAGTACAAGGTCTGGAGCGAGAAGGCTCTCTCGTCATAAGGACGAGACCCGGATCCAATAACAAAGCTGTACAGCCTCAGGAATATACGGCGGCAACCGCGGAAGCGGCAGTGAAAGCGGGCGACGCGCCGGTCGCGCTGATCGTTCCCCATGGATTCGGCGAGAATCCGATTTCCTTTCGTGGCGACCAGGACCGCCCGGCGATTCAGCTCCTCAACGACAGCAGTGACATGGTGGCGTGGCAGATGGTCGCAGGCCTTCTGCAAAAGGTCGCCATGACTTCCATGCCGAGCGTCATGGCGGAGCAGGGATCAGAGTACTTAGATCAGCTCGTCGGCGGATTAACGCCCGAGCAACGCAAGCGGATGGAAGCCGGCCTCGAACAGCTACGTCAGCATGAGAGTGCGGGAACCAGCAGCAGCGAAACCGCCACCGGCAATGGCCCCAGCAACAGCGGGATCATCGCGGTCAAGACCCGGGCGGTAGTCGGAGAAAACAAGAACAATCCGATGGTATCTTTCTATGCGGCCGCGATCGGCGTAATGTTCCTGCTTTTTACCGCGAGCGGTGCGGCAGGGTCGCTATTGGATGAAGCCGACAGTGGCACCTTGGATCGCGTGCTCAGTTCGCGTGTAACCATGACCGCGCTGTTGGCAGGCAAGCTGGCGTTCAACACCCTGCTGGCGTTCTCGCAACTGGTGCTGATGTTCCTCTGGGCCTGGGCTGTGTTCAAGCTCGATTTCTTTGACCATATTCCCGGCTTCGTGGTGATGGGCGTGTGCACCGCGTTTGCGGTGGGTGCCTTTGGCATGCTGCTGGCCAGCATCTGCCGCACTCGGGCACAATTGGGCGCGCTCTCGACGCTGGTGATTCTAATCATGTCTTCGGTTGGCGGCAGCATGTTTCCCCGCTTTCTTATGCCGGAAGCGATGCAGAAAGCTGGATTACTGACGATCAATGCCTGGGCGATCGACGGTTTCACCAAAGTGTTCTGGCGGGATGAACCGGTTTCGCACCTTTGGCCGCAGGTCTCAGTGCTGCTCGCGATTGGCTTCGTGCTGTTTGCGATTGCCCGGAGAATCGCGCAGCGCTGGGAATACGCGTGAGATCGCGCGGTTGGGCAGCGGCGGACTTCAGGCTGAAGCTTTCTTCACCTGGACTCCGGCCCATTTTTCCAACAGAGTAAGGGTCGCAGCGTAATCGAGATCGCCGTGCCCGTCCTCGGCGGCCACTTCATAGATTTCTTTCACTGTCTCCAGCCCCGGCAGCTTCACCCGGACTTCCTTGGCCGCATCCATCGCGAGCCGGAGGTCTTTGTACATCAAGCGCAGCGGAAAATTCGGGGAGAAGTCACGCTTCAACACAAACGGAGCCTTGTACTCCACCACTCCGGAACGCACCATCGAGGCTTCGATCAAAGGCAACAGGACTTCGGCATCCACGCCCAGTTTGGTGGCTAGGGTGAGCGCTTCAGCAAAGCCTTCATAAATGAGCGCAATCTGAAGATTCATGACCAGCTTGGCAATCTGCCCTTTGCCGATGTCTCCCATACGGAAAAACTTCTTACCTGTGGCGGCGAACAAGGGCTTCAGCTTCTCAATAGCTGCTTCCTCCCCGCCCACGATGAAGATCAGAGTGCCGCTCTCGGCCCCGGCCTTGGATCCGGTTACCGGAGCGTCCACGTATTGAACTCCATTGGCGCGCACGCGCTCGGCAAAGTGGCGAGTCGCCGAAGGCGAGATCGTGCTGGAGTCCACGATGGTCATTCCCTGGGCCAGAGACTCGTGCACGCCCTGCGGTCCGAACAAGATGCTCTCGACTGCCTTCGTGTCCGAGACGCAGGTCCAGACTACCTCAGCCTCGCGGGCGGCCTCGGCGGGCGATGCAGCGGTTCGCGCGCCTTCCACATCTTTTCCTGGAGTGCGGTTCCACACCGTCACCTCGTTCCCTGCCTTGACCAGATTGGACGCCATCGCGCGCCCCATGATTCCCAAACCTAGAAAAGCTACCCGCATAATCCGCTCCTGTTTACTGTCGCCAGCCCGAACAAGAATTAGAACTGACGGCTGTACTCCGGTCAAGCAATCCGTCACAGATTGTCTTAGAATGAGGACAACTCCGCTCACCCTTCAGAACGTCGTATATGGCTGGGGCTTTAGTCCGTCCCGGCATTAGGGTTTTGGAATCGTTGTTTATCGGATTCGACCAAGCATTTCGGCCAGCATCGGATGATAAAGGCTAGTCTCAAGAATCCGGCTCTGCGCAAGCGGGCGCGTGCTTTCGGCCGCCTGGTGCGCCACTCTGCGGTCACTCCACGCACCGGCGAGACCTACAAGCCCAGATTGGTAAGCAATGGGGAACTGGGCGTAACGTTCATCGGCCATGCCAGTTTTTTCGTTCAGATCGGCGGCCAGAACGTGATCATCGATCCGAACTTTGCGCGCTGGCTGTTTGTGCTGAAGCGGCTGCGGAAGCCAGGGGTGCAACTTCGCGACCTGCCTCCGATTGACCTGGTCCTGGTCACCCATGCGCACTTCGATCACTTGCACCGGCCATCATTGCGCGCTCTGGTTCAGCAGGCAGCGCACCAGCGGGTGAGGTCTCCGATGATTGTGGTTCCTCACCACGTTTTAGATCTGGTTTCCGACCTGGGCTTCAGCGACGTAGTGGAGTTGGACTGGTGGAATAGCTACCGTCATCGTGCGCTTACGATAACCCACGTGCCTTCGCGGCATTGGGGCGCGCGGATCATCAAGGATTCACATCGCGGCTACGGCGGTTATGTGTTGCGCGATCGCACACATTCTCTCTACCACGCGGGGGACACGGCATATTTTCCCGGCTTCCGCGAGATCGGCCGACGTTTGTCCCCCGAGTTGGCGCTGTTGCCGATCGGAGCTTACAATCCTCCATCGTTCCGCAACGTGCACGCCAGTCCGGCCGACGCTACCCGCGCCTTTCTTGACCTGAACGCGCGCTGGATGGTGCCTATGCACTACGGGACCTTCCGCCTCTCGCATGAGCCTATCGACGAACCTTTGCAGCTCTTGGAGCAGGAAGCCAAGGCAGCGGGCATCGAGGACCGTGTGGTCGTGCTGGAAGAAGGCGTGACGCAATTCTTCTAGAAGATCAGACCAGAATTGCCGAGAATTACTCAGCCTTACTGGCGTCTGATATGTATAAACATGCAGGTGAGCAGTACCGCAATCGTCATGCCGAAGGCAGAAACCACCAGCGTTGGAATCCAGAACAAAAATACTCTCAAGATCTTATTTCCAAGCCGGCTGGCCGCAAAAAACAATGCAAAGAACAAAAGTACGAGAGTCCAGTAGAGAGGCGAAAAGAGTCCACCCACGACGGCGCCCAGCCCCGTTGCCTTTTGTTCACTTATACCCCTAAACATTGGCCAAGAACCCGGGACAAACTCCGCCAGGAATATTGCGGACAATACGCAAGTGGCCTGTTTACGTCAACGATCATGCAATGGGGCCATTCGTCCGCATTTACAGCCCAACACTGCCGGAGTAGAATTGGCGACCGAGTTGCGGCGCAAAGCCGAGCGGAGGTGCAATGTGGGCAAACCCAGCTGCTGGCGGACAATCCTCACTAGCTTCCTGATTCTTGCCGCGAGCGTCATGGCCGCGCCTGCGCAGACCTTCAAGAGTCTGGTGAGTTTCGATGGGAGCGACGGTGTAAACCCAATGTACGCGCCACTGGTTCAGGGCCGCGACCGAAACTTCTATGGGACAACCAGAGGCGGGGGCGGCAACGTTCCCGGCACAGTATTCAAGGTCACCGCCGGGGGCAAGCTGACCACGCTGGCAGACGTCGGGCTGGACCAGCCATACGCGGGCTTGGTTCTGGCCACCGACGGATGGTTTTACGGAACCACCGCCCAGGGAGGCGCCAACAGCTGGGGCACGATTTTCAAAATCACCCCCAACGGTGCGCTAAAACCGCTCTATAGTTTCTGCGCCCAGCAGAACTGCTCTGACGGCGTCTTTCCGCTCTTCGGGCTGGTTCAAGCCAGCAGCAGTAATTTTTATGGGACAACTCCGGCCGCGGCCGCGGTGGGAAATCCAGGCACCGTCTTCGAGTTCACCTCCACCGATAAGTTCATCACGCGACACACCTTCAACGACGGCGCCAGCTCAGGTCCGCTGATCCAAGCCAATAACGGTAAGTTGTATGGGGTGACAGGATCAGGGGGGGCCTATGGCTACGGCACGGTTTTCGAAATGACCACCCGCGGCAAGATCACCGTCCTGCACAGTTTTGACCTCACCGACGGCGCAACCCCTTCCGGTCCACTGGTCCAAGCCACTGACGGGAACTTCTACGGCACAACGCAGCAGGGCGGAGCCAACAACAGCTGCGCCTATGGCTGTGGCACGGTCTTCAAGATGACCCCGCCTCCAGATGCCGCACTGACCACGCTTTACAACTTCTGCTCACAGGCTAACTGCACTGACGGCTCTCTCCCTCTCTTCGGAGTGGTGCAAGCCACCGACGGAAACTTCTACGGGACCACAGCAGAGTCCGGAGACCGCACCACTTGCGGCGACTATGGCTGCGGCACGGTCTTCAAGCTGTTCCGGAAGGGCGGGCTGAAGACCCTTTACACCTTCTGCTCCCAGTCGAACTGCACGGACGGCGCTGTACCTCAGGCCGGCCTGCTGCAAGCCACCAACGGAACCTTCTATGGCGTCACCACCGGGGGCGGAACCAGCGGCGCGGGCACGGTCTTCAGCCTGTCCACGGGTCTGGGCCCATTCGTGACTTTCGTGCAGAGGGCCGCCGAGGTTGGGCAGACCGCGGAGATTCTCGGTCAACGCCTCACGGGCACAAGTAAAGTTTCCTTCAACGGAACCCCGGCACACTTTACCGTCAATAAAACCGGTACATTCTTGACGGCCACAGTCCCCGCAGGGGCAACCACGGGCTACGTCATCGTGACCACGCCCCGTGGCAAGCTGATCAGCAACGTGCCATTCCGTGTGATCCTTAGATACTGAACTCGACCCCTAGCCGTGTTGTTTGTGAGATTAGAAATGACTTCTGCCGCTTTCCTAGGTCGGCTCAATACGCCAGCAGGATTCGCAAGTCCCGCAGATTATTTCCCGTAGGCCCTGTCACAATCAAATCCCCGAGCGCGTCGAAAAACGGATAAGCGTTGAAGCCTGCCAAGTGAGTTTGCGGATCGAGACCACGCGCTTTAGCGCGCGAGAGAGTGGTGCCGTCCACGATCGCGCCCGCCGCGGAGCTGTTCCCATCAATTCCGTCAGTGCCGACGCTTAGCACTGTGATGTTTTCGCCCGCAATCTTCTGCGCGCAGGCGAGGGCGAACTGCTGATTGCGCCCGCCGATTCCGCCGTTGGTGACTTTCACCGTGACTTCGCCGCCGGAGAGCAAGCAAACGCGCTCAGATTTCTCTCGCAAGGCGCGCAGGCGGCCTAGAAGATAGTCGGCAGCGCGCATGTAATCCCAGTCGTCGCAACTGTTATCCACTTCCACGGTGAAGCCGTGGCGCCCGGCTTCGACCTTGCTGGCCTCGAGCAAAGACGCGTTCGACAGAACCGTCCACCAGCGGCTGCGATGGAATGCCGGATCATCGGACTTGGGAGTCTCCTCCAAGGCATGACGCTCAAACAACTCACGTACGGACGCCGGAAACTGTTCCAGTAAACGATATTTTGAGGCGATGGCGTAACAGTCCCCCACCGTCGTGGAATCGGGCATGGTCGGACCAGAGGCCAGCGCATCAGGCGTGTTATCCGGAACGTCTGACACCAAGATTGAAACCTGCTGTGCCGGAGCCGCCGCCAAAGCCAGCCTCCCGCCCTTGATCGCGGACAAATGCTTGCGAATCGCATTGATCTCCGCGATGGGAGCCCCGGAGAGCACGAGCGCCTTGTAGATAGCAATCAGATCGTCGAGCGAGATTTCGTCGTCGATGGGCCTCTCGGCGATAGACGACCCGCCGCCACTGAGCAGAAAAATCACCAGCGACGATGCAGTCTGCGCGTTCAACGACTTTAGCATCGCCTCGGCCGCGCGGACTGATTCGGCGTTGGGCGTGGGATGCCCGCCATGAAAATAGCGGAACCCTCGAACTTGTGAACCTGGCTCGACGGAACTGGCGACAATCCCCTCGAAGCGATCTCCCGCCTGCATTTCTAGCGCGTTCACCAGCGTGTGCGCGGCCTTGCCAATCGAAACCACAAACACCCGGCTGTAAGAGTGGAGATCGTAGAGATCCTCGCACACCCGCAACACGCCGCGTTCACAAACCACCTGCCGCTGAAAAGCCCGCTCGATGCTCGATTCCGTGAGTGCATGCTCGAAAAGGTGCCGCGCCGTCACACGCATCTCGATAGCACGCTTTTCGCGGTCGGCTGCAGATGAAGACATGGGGAGGATTATAGAAGCTGGCAGCTGGCAGCTGGCAGCTAGTAGCTAGCATGTGGCTCTTCGCGACCTTTGCGATTCCTTTCGCGAGCTTTGCGGTGAAAAGCTCTTAACCGCAAAGGACGCAAAGGCTGCGCGAAGAACGCAAAAACACAGCTCAACGGATTACGCCATCACCACTTCCTTCACCCACTTCTCAATTGTCTCGCGCAACTCGCGTAAACGGCCTTCAAAGAAGTGATCTGCGCCCTCGATGAGAACAAGCTTCTTCGGTTCAGGAAGCGATTCCACGAGCTTCTCCAATTTTGCGCGCGGGCCGAACTGGTCGCGTGCGCCGCTCATGAAGAGCTTCGGTTTGGCACAGCTTTGGAGAAAATCGAAGTTGTAGGCGCGATCGTCCACCGCAGCGACGGGAAGGCCTACTCCGATCACGTCGTGTACGCGCGAATCCGGGCACGCCGCGCGCAATCCGATCGCAGCGCCGAACGAAAATCCCGCCAAAATCAGAGGCCGGTGAAACTCCCGATCCAGCCAGTCGAGCGCGGCGCGAACGTCGTCCACTTCACCGATGCCGTTGTCGTGCTCTCCCTGGCTCAATCCTGCGCCGCGAAAATTGAAGCGCAGCACGGGGAATCCGAAGGCGTTCAGTGCTTTCATGGTGTGGAAGACTACTTTGTTATGAAGATTTCCCTCGTAAAGCGGATGGGGATGGCAAACCACGGCGGCATGAGTGGCCGATTCCGCGCCTGTGTTGAGCAGAGCTTCCAGCCTCCCAGCAGGGCTGTCGAGAAAAAGAGAATGGATGGTGGAGTTTTGCGAAATCATCGGCTTCGATCCAAATTAGCAGAACGCGCATGGACGGGCGAGAGCTTGCCCTGAGCAAAGTCGAAACCATCCCCGAATCCAAGCGCCATTGATGCTCGGAAGGGCAAGGGTACGCTATCCTTACCAAGCATGGATGTCGCCGTTCTCACGCGCCAACTCGTGGACATTGAATCGATCACCGGCAATGAAGGCCGGGTGGGCGATTTCCTGCACCGCGAACTTTGCCGGCTGGGATATCAAGCTGAGAAGATCGCCGTCGACGGCGAGCGCCGTAATGTGTACGCGACTTCGCCGCAACAGCCGCGGCCTGCCATCGTGTTCTCCACTCACATGGATACGGTCCCGCCGTTCATTGCATCTTCGGAAGACGACGCTCGCATTTACGGCCGAGGCTCGTGTGATGCCAAAGGAATTATCGCCGCCCAGGTCGCGGCAGCTGAGCGACTGCGGCAAGATGGCGTCTATGCGGGATTGCTTTTTCTCGTGGGCGAAGAAAAGGACAGTCTCGGTGCCAAAGTGGCGAATCAGCAGTCTCCCGGTTGCAAGTTTCTGGTCAACGGCGAGCCGACTGAGAACCGGATTGCCGTCGCGTCCAAGGGAACTCTGCGGGTCGAGGTCACTGCTCGAGGACGCATGGCACACTCGGCGTATCCAGAGCTGGGCGAATCCGCGATTGACAAGCTGCTGGAGGCGTTGAACCGATTGCGTGCCCTGAAACTCCCTGCCGCAGAAGATGTTGGCCAATGCACGCTCAACATCGGTGTGATCGAAGGCGGGCGAGCCCCCAATATCATTCCAGACCATGCGCGGGCACAACTGCTTTATCGTCTGGTCGGACCGTCGGAACAGCTGCGAAAGCAGATTGTCGAGACGGTAGGGGACTTGGCCAAGGTCGAGTTCACTCTGGAAATTCCGTTTGTCCGCCTGCGAACGCTGGACGGTCTGCCCACCATGGTCGCGGCTTTCACCACCGATGTTCCATGGCTCAACAACTGGGGCCAGCCCATACTGGTCGGTCCAGGATCGATTCACGTGGCCCACACCGAGTCGGAGCACATCGAAAAAAGGCAGTTGAGCGAGGCGGTGGACCTGTATTGTGCAATCGCAAAGCGGCTGCTAGTGTGACTCATCCTGGACGCGTTTGGCACGTTCGAATTTGACCCCGCCTACGACTACAAAGCGGAGCGGCGCAAACGAAAATCATGACCGTGCTTGTGGATACACCAGTTTGGTCGCTGGCGCTGTGGCGCAAGCCGGGTGACTTGAATCGGCGCGAGCAGGCGCTGACCCGAGCGCTGGCAGAGTTGATCCGGGAGGGGCGGGCGCAGATCATGGGAGCGATCCGGCAGGAGTTGCTCTCCGGCATTCGCGAAGCGGAACCATTCGAGAAACTGCGCGACTATTTGCGTGCGTTCGAGGAGCCGAAACTTGAAGTTCGCGACTATGAAGAAGCAGCCCAAATGCACAACCAGTGCCGCACCCGGGGAGTTGCGGGATCGGCCCTTGACTTCCTGATCTGCGCGGTGGCGCACCGGCGTGGCTGGCAGGTGTTCACGACGGACCGAGACTTTGAGCGGTATGCCCGGGTCTTGCGGCTGAAGCCGTTCGCAGGTGTTTAGGGTTCCCCAGCGCGATTCCCGTTTTGGTCCAGTCGAAGTTTGACCTGCTGCCTCTAACGTGCTATAAAAACTGGTCTTGCGCCGTCAACCCTGGGAGGTTCACTCCCTGCCGGCGGACGGTTTGGCGCAGACGATTGTGCTCGTAGTTGCGGTTATGCACGGCACAGTGAACATCCGACGCGGCCAAGCTCAGCATTCCTGTTCAAGTCTTGCAGTGGAAGCGTGTTCGGAACTCCGGCCATACGCTCCTGGCGCCCGGCAGTCGAGGCGTCCGGGTAAAGGTGCGCCGGGTGAGGTGCCTGAACTCGTGGCTATCCTAAATAATCTGAATTAGTGGAGGATTTTTATGCGCATCTGGTTCGCTCAAGTTGCGTCCCAAGGATGCCGTTTCGCACGGACCCTGGCGACTACTCTGGCCGCCGCCCTTGCCGTAGCGACGCTGAGCGCGTCCGCTGCTTTGGCTCAGCCTGCCCAGGAAGCAGGGGGAGAGGCCAGCCTGAAACTACCTGACCTTTCCACAGTCAGTTTTCTGAACGGCGCTATCGACGGCCACAAGTTGCTGCTGATCGGAATTGTGTTCTGCATCTTCGGTCTCGGCTTTGGCCTGGTCATCTACACCCGGCTGAAAAACCTGCCGGTTCATCGCGTCATGCTTGAGGTCTCCGAACTGATCTACGAAACCTGCAAGACCTATCTGATCACTCAGGGCAAATTCATTCTCCTGTTGTGGGCATTTATTGCGGCGGTTATCGCGCTTTACTTTGGCTGGCTGTCGCCCGTGCCCGACAAGCCCATCGCCGTAACCCTTCCCATCATCCTGCTGTTCAGCCTGGTGGGTATCGCCGGCAGCTATGGAGTCGCCTGGTTTGGGATTCGGGTGAACACCTTTGCCAACTCCCGCACTGCATTCGCCGGGCTGCGGGGCAAGCCTTATCCGATTTCCCACATCCCCCTCGAAGCTGGAATGAGTATTGGCATGATGCTGATCAGCGTGGAGTTGCTGATGATGCTGATCATCCTGCTGTTCATTCCCGGAGACTATGCCGGACCGTGTTTCATCGGCTTTGCCATCGGCGAATCGCTGGGCGCCGCGGCCCTGCGTATCGCCGGCGGCATCTTCACTAAGATTGCCGATATCGGCTCTGACTTGATGAAGATCGTCTTCAAGATCAAGGAAGACGACGCGCGCAACCCGGGCGTGATCGCCGATTGCACCGGGGACAACGCCGGCGATTCTGTCGGGCCGACGGCCGACGGCTTCGAAACCTACGGCGTCACTGGGGTGGCGCTGATCACCTTCATCCTGCTCGCGGTGAAGCAGCCGGGTATACAGGTGCAACTGCTGGTGTGGATCTTCGTCATGCGCATTGCCATGCTGGTCTCGAGCGCCGCCGCCTACTTCATCAATGGCGCAATTGCGAAGGCCAAGTACGGCGACGTCAATGAGATGAATTTTGAGGCGCCGCTGACCTCGCTGGTCTGGATCACTTCCCTGGTCTCGATCGCGTTGACCTACGTCATCTCCATGATCATCGTTCCCGACCTCGCCGGCGACACCTCGCTGTGGTGGAAGCTGGCTTCAATCATCTCCTGCGGCACGCTGGCCGGCGCTCTCATACCCGAACTGGTGAAAGTATTTACTTCGACCGAATCGCGGCATGTGCGGGAGGTCGTGACTTCGTCTCAGGAAGGCGGCGCTTCGCTGGGAATTCTGTCAGGCTTCGTAGCCGGCAATTTCTCCGCGTACTGGCTGGGTCTGGCGATGGTGTCGCTGATGTCCATCTCCTATTATTTCAGCAACCAGGGGCTGGCCGCGCTGATGGCCGCCCCGGCCGTGTTCGCATTCGGCCTGGTCGCTTTCGGATTTCTGGGTATGGGTCCGGTGACTATCGCAGTCGATTCCTATGGTCCGGTGACGGATAACGCGCAGTCCGTGTATGAGCTCTCGCTGATCGAGCAGGTGCCCAATGTGAAACAGGATCTTAAGCGAGACTTCAACATGGACGTGAACTTCGAGCGCGCCAAGGACTTGCTGGAAGCCAACGACGGCGCCGGCAACACCTTCAAGGCGACAGCTAAACCGGTGCTGATCGGCACGGCAGTGGTGGGGGCGACCACCATGATTTTCTCCATCATCATGGCGCTCACCAACGGACTCACCGAGAATGTGAATAAACTTTCGTTGCTGCACGCACCCTTCTTCCTCGGCTTGATTACCGGCGGAGCCATGATCTACTGGTTCACCGGCGCATCCACCCAGGCCGTGAGCACGGGAGCGTACCGCGCGGTGGAATTCATCAAGGCCAACATCAAACTTGAAGGGGTGGAGAAAGCCTCGGTTTCCGACAGCAAGAAGGTGGTCGAAATCTGCACCAAGTACGCGCAGAAAGGGATGTTCAACATCTTCCTGGCAGTCTTTTTCGGCACCTTGACGTTCGCTTTTGTGGAGCCGTTCTTCTTCATCGGCTATCTGATTTCGATCGCGATCTTCGGGCTCTATCAGGCTATTTTCATGGCGAATGCCGGCGCCGCGTGGGATAACGCCAAGAAGATCGTTGAGGTGGAACTCAAGCAGAAAGGCACCGAACTGCACGCCGCCACCGTGATTGGCGATACCGTGGGCGACCCGTTCAAGGACACTTCGTCGGTGGCCATGAACCCGGTCATCAAGTTCACCACGCTATTCGGCCTGCTTGCGGTGGAGTTGGCCGTGAAGCTGACCTCGGAGGCGGGCGGCACGCTCAGTCACCTGCTGGCTGCAGCATTCTTTGCCGTATCCGTGTTCTTCGTGTACCGCTCGTTCTACGGCATGCGCATTGGCACGGAAGGAGCAACGCGCGAAGCCCGTGCCGCTGCAGACTAGGCAAGTGATGGCCCTGTTGCCATCCTTGCAGCGCCGGCATCCTTGCTGACTGTCGCGAGGGCGTCTCGCCCTCGGCTTGGCGGTCGAGACGCCCGCCAGACAGCCGCCGGGGACGGTGGCGCTATTTTGATAGCCTTTCGGCGCAGGGTAGCATTAGGGCTTCGCCGCCGGTTTTAGCGTCCGAAGAAAGAGCACCAGTTGCCAGCGTTCTAATTCCGGCAGCTTGCTGAACGATGGCATACCTCGATCCGGGTTCCCATTGGTGATTTTCCAGAACAGCGTTCCGTCGCTCTGCTGCTGCACCACGAGAAGCTGCAAGTCGGCGGAATGCTTCTTGACGATACCGCTGCCATCCTGGTTGTGACACTCCTCGCAGTCCCGCAGGAAGAGCTTTCTGCCTCCGGCTGCGGCTTGGGGCCGATTGGCGAGCGAATTGGTTCGGGAAGCCGCCTCCACTGGCGCACGCCAGCTTGCATCCGGTTGGTAATTCGTGTTCTGCCCCACCGCTGCACGCCACAGCAGTAATGCCAAAGCGACTGCCACAATTCTCCGGCGCCTCATGGCTTTCCTCCGAAGAGCCGTGACAGTTTGCTGCCGATTCCCTGGATCTCGTAGCTGTAACCGAATCTCAAAAGTACGGGATTGCTTTCGTGAGTCAGTCCGAACCCAGGAGAGAAACGGAGGGTGGCGTTGTCGCTGATCATCCACGCCATCACCGGCGCCGCATAGTGTGCCGTGTCGTTCAATCCGAAGCCGAGAGTGCTGCCTAAACCACCATAAAATTCCATACCAGCGGAAAAATTTTCGCGGCAAAAGCGGCAATTCGAGCCAGACGCCAGCGTTGCCAGCGGCCGCGAAAATCCAAGAGCATATCCGAATTCGAAACCTTCATTTCGCGAAAGATTTTTCGCCACGATGAAATTGCCGGCCAGGTTCCAATCGTGGACATCGCTCGAAAGAATCAGTTTCGATTCCAATTCACGGTCTTTGATCTGACGGAGCAGCGAATTAGAAGAGCTGACGTCCGGTGCTCCGCCCTCAACTTCCTTCTGAATCCGGTCGGCCTCATTGATGTCTTCGTACTCCAGATACAGGACCGGATTGATCCGGTGCTCGCGCTTGAGGGGTTTGAACCGGTTTTCAATTCGCCAACCAGTGAAGATCGTACTGTCATCCCAGGTGGACTGACCTTCGAGATAAAGTTCGGTTGTCCAGCGCGCAGTCACCCCGTATTCGAACTCCGTGTAAGGTGCAAAATAGAATCTCTGGCCAGAACGGGGAAGGTCCGTCGTGCTCGAGGCCTCAATCTCCAAATTGCCCGGCTCTTCCATATGGTGGGTGTAGGTAACGAAATAAGGGTCCTCCTGCGCAGTGGCACGGGCTAGGACCGCGAAGAATAACAATATGCAGAAAACAGTCTGCTCTTTCATATATGATCTAGTTGCAACTGAGTTGCATATAAGATTCGCACTTCATACTAGAGATTTGAATGTCTTCTCGTCAAGGCAAGGGCTCAATTTTCTGTATCAGGATTGTTGCAACCAGTTGCAACTCGCCGAGACGTTCAATCCGGGGAAGAAGTGCGGCACTGGGCGCAGTAGCCCCCTACTTCGAGGCGGCTGACGACGATGTGGAAGCGGCAATCGCGCTGGATCTGCCCTTTCAGACGGTCGAAAAGATCGCTTTCAAATTCCATAATCCTGCCGCAGCGCAGGCAGGCCATGTGAATGTGGTCCCGTTGTGGGCGACGCTCGTAATAATGTTTCTCGCCCTGCATGTGCATCAGGTCGAGTTCATCCACCAGCCCGTGGCGCTTGAGCAGGTTGAGGGTACGGTAGACAGTGACCCGGTCAATCCGGGGATCAAGTTTGCGTGCCCGGCGCAGAATCTGGCTGGCATCGAGATGCTGTTTGGCGGTTTCCACCACACTGAGGATGGTGCGGCGCTGATGGGTCATACGCAGGCCGCGCGACATGAGTTCAGCCTGCAACCGTCCCGGAGCTTCGGTCTGAGGTAAGGGCATACAAGTCTTAGTTATTGAAATTCAGTTGCAATTGTATCGCGGGGAACGCAAGTCGCAAAGTCTGCAGTCTTTGACAGTGGACTACGGGTTCGGCGGCGGGTCCACGCGGGGGAAGGTCAATTCGCTTTCATTTTGTCTTTCACACTGTGCGCGAGCCTTTCGATCTCATCGGCTTTCTTGATCACATCCAGGGAGAGAATGTTCTCATTGGATTTATCCACAGACAGCTTCAGTTCGGTGGCCAGTTTGAGCAGGTCGTTCGTATCCCGCCTGAGCTGCGCCTGGCGCTCCTGGTTCGCCTTCTTGGCCATCTCTTTTTCAAGCTTGGCGCGTTCGTCATCCTCGGAAGAGGGCGGCTGATGCAGCGGCGGAAGGGGAATCTGGCGGGGCGTCTGACCGAAGCACAGCCGCCATGGTGCGAATGCGAGCAGTAAGAAGAGCAGCCCCGACGCAAGTGAATGGGATCGCACAATCACCTCGCTACTTCCAGAATAAAAAGATTATACGGGTACCCGCGGAGTCGAACATCAGGCGGCGCTTGCTATAATCGCGGCCTGGAATCATGAATCGCGGTTTGCTGCAAATGCTCACTTCTGGCGAAGGAAACCTGCCCGCGCTTCTGCGCGACTGGAGCGAAGACACGCGCAATTTCTTGCGCCACGACGTCCCCAAGATTGTTCTGGTGACGGTGGTCTCTTTTGCGCTGATCCGGCTGCTCCGCCTGATCACCGGAAAGGTGGCGGCGCTGCAGACGCGCAAGCTGCATCCAGATCTTCGTGCGCAACAGGTCCGAACCCTGGCAAGCGTAATCACCAGCATTGGGATTTTTGTGATCCTGTTCGTCGCCGCCCTCGAGATCCTTCCGCTGCTGGGACTGAATCTGGGCCCCCTGCTGGCGAGTGCCGGGGTTGCCGGCCTGGCGATTGGTTTCGGCGCGCAGACCCTGGTGCATGACTTCATCAACGGCTTCTTCATTCTGCTCGAGGACCAGTACAACATTGGAGACAACATCCGCATCGCGGGAGTGAAAGGCACAGTCGAGGAGATGACTCTGCGCCGCACCGTGCTGCGCGACGACGATGGCACCGTGCACACCGTACCCAACAGCCAAATCACAATCGTCTCCAATACCACCCGCGACTGGTCCCAACTCGCTCTCCGCGTGACCGTCGCCTATAGCGAACCCAGTGACCGCATCGTCAAACTGTTGCAGCAGATCGGGGATGAGATCAGACATGATCCGGCGTTCGCCGATGACATTGTCAGCGATGTTCAAGTGCCGGGAATTGACCGGGTAGGGAATGGCGAGGCCGAATACTTGATGCTGGTAAAAACAAAGCCCAATAAGCAGTACGGCGTGAGCCGCGAGTTGCGGCGACGGATCAAAGATCGCTTCGAGAAGGAAAAAATTCAGACGGCAGCCCCGGGACGTGTATACGTGATGGATCAAGGCGGATCCAAGGCATCCTAGGCAACCTACAAGCTCATCCGCGGCCTGTCGTGATGGTCAAGACCGCCATGGCGTAGATGACCAGGTATCCGACATCAGGCTGGCCGTGCAGGATGTGGACTACGGCCGCGACCACGAAGGTCGCGAGCAGCAAGCGGCCGCCGGCCAGCACCGTCGGCGGGATCAGAAAGAGAATGGCGCCGACCAATTCCACCGCGGCGATGGCTTGCACCAGCACATGTGGCAGATGCGCCTTCTCCAAGGAATGCGCCGTCGCGGATGAGAAGAGCAGCCGGGAACATTCGTAGATCAGCACCAACCCCAGCGAATATTGCAAGCCGGTGCTCGCGAGATTGTTGCCTTGAGTCATGATCGAACGTTTCCTTCCTGGCGCGTCTTCTTGCGCTTAACTTTCTGCGCAGTCTTCCGCCTTAAGTTGCTCTCCACGGTCTCTTTCAGCCGATGACTTGCACTCGAGTCCAGATTGAGACCGTAGAATCGTTTCAAGTCCGCGATTCGTGCCATCGAGTCCTTGCTGAAGGGGGCTTTGCCATCGAAAGCGTGCAGCACGATGCCCTCGAGAAGGTCCCCGAGCGTCATGTCCTTGTATTCGGCGAAGGCTTTGAGGACTTTCAGCAGCCGCTTTTCCAGGCGGACGCCGGTCTGGACGCGCTCGACTAGGAGATTCGTGTTATCGGACACGAGCTTGATTGTACCATGGTACATAGGTACACACAAGAAAGTTGTCATTCTGCTGAGCCGTAGAAAGGCAACCTATTCGGTTGAGGCTTCGAGGGGGGCGCGCCGAGCGTTTGCTCGGCTTGGACGGGCGAGGGCGCCCGTCCCCACACAGACAAACCTACAGCGAGCTCATATTCGCAAGGAACTCGCCGTTGGATTTGGTCTTGCTGAGCTTGTCAATCAGCAACTCCATCGCTTCGACCGGCGAGAGCGGGTTCAGTACCTTGCGCAGCACCCAGATGCGGGTCAGGTCCTCTTTCGGGATCAGCAGCTCTTCCTTGCGCGTGCCCGAGCGCTGGATGTCGATAGCCGGGAACACGCGCTTGTCGACCAGCTTGCGCTCCAGAATAATTTCCGAATTGCCGGTGCCTTTGAACTCTTCGAAGATCACGTCGTCCATGCGGGAGCCGGTGTCGATCAGAGCGGTTGCGATAATCGTCAGCGAGCCGCCTTCCTCGATGTTGCGCGCCGACCCGAAGAAGCGCTTCGGGCGTTGCAACGCGTTCGAATCCACGCCGCCGGAGAGCACCTTGCCGCTGGGCGGAACAATCGTGTTGTACG
Source organism: uncultured Acidobacteriota bacterium (assembly GCA_963770485.1). GTDB lineage: Bacteria > Acidobacteriota > Terriglobia > Terriglobales > Acidobacteriaceae > CAVVEC01. The sequence continues at coordinate 821,425 of CAVYPX010000009.1, read as the reverse complement.
CGCGCGCCAGACGCGTAATCGAATCGAGCAAAATCACCACGTCGCGCTTGTGCTCGACCAGGCGCTTGGCCTTCTCGATGACCATTTCCGCAACTTGCACGTGGCGGGCGGCAGGCTCGTCGAAGGTCGAAGAGATGACCTCGCCCTTCACTGAACGCTGCATATCGGTAACTTCTTCCGGACGCTCGTCAATCAGCAGTACCATCAGCACTACTTCCGGATGGTTCGTAGTAATCGAATTCGCGACATTTTGCAGCAGCATGGTCTTGCCGGCGCGAGGCGGCGACACGATCAGGCCGCGCTGGCCCTTGCCGAGGGGTGTGAGCAAGTCCATCACCCGGGCGCTGACGTTTTCGCGCACGGTCTCCAGCTTGACGCGCTCCTGCGGATACAGCGGCGTCAGGTTGTCGAAGAGAATCTTGTTGCGCGCTTCGTCGGGCGACTCAAAGTTGACGGCTTCAATCTTGACCAGCGCAAAGTATTTCTCGCCCTCATGCGGCGGGCGCACCTGGCCGCTGATCGTATCGCCGGTTTTGAGGTCGAATTTGCGAATCTGCGACGGTGAAACGTAGATGTCGTCCGGGCCGGGCAAGTAGTTGTAATCGGGCGAGCGCAGAAAGCCGTAGCCGTCGGGCAGGATCTCCAGCACGCCCTCGGCAAAGATGTGGCCTTCTTTTTCGCTTTGCGCCTGCAGAATCTTGAAGATCAGGTCTTGCTTGCGCAGACCGCTGGCGCCGGGCAGATCCAAGGATCGGGCGATCTTGGTCAGCTCCGTAATATTCTTTTCTTTTAGTTCCGCGATGGTCATGATTCAGTTCACCTACGACGGGAGATTTTCAAAGGGGGGTAACTCAGGAAAGACTTGCCCACGAACGGGGCAGGCGGCAGGGCTGGTTTTACGCAGCCCGCCGTTGTGCCTCGGCGAAGTTTTCCGGTTCCGACAGAACCGTCTGCCGTTCCGAGCTTGCAATCCGGTCCAGCACCTCGTTCATGGTTTCCTGGATTCTGGTGTTGGGCTTGTGAAACTTACGGGTAGCCTTGGACGCAAGCTGACAAAGCATATAACGATTCCGCAAAGTATGTAAAGCGTCAAAAACACGGTCTGAACGCATGGTAAATAAGTCTCCGATCTGAGCCCCACAAGGCCCGTACCCCATCTTTCTGGCAAGACAAAACCCGCCCAGAGTGTCTAAGTTACTGAATTCAGATGGATTGTACGGGAAAGCTCTGGTTACTCGTATAGATGCTCCGCCGGGCCCGAAAGTTTCTCACTATTTGGAGGTCCGGCTATCCGGCAGAGGTTTTTCCGATAAAATTGGGTCCAAAAGCCTTCGGAACGCTCTACCCTACGTCAGAAAGAACGAAAGGTCAAGTATTTCTTGCGGAACTAATGCCCCACCGCCGAGCCGCAAACCGAATCAGAACCGCCCATGCAGGATCGGCTATCTCCAAGAAGTGACTTATACTGAGGTCGTTATGGAGGAAAAAGCAACAGAAAGCTGGTCCCGCACATCCCCCTGCCGTTCAAGGAGGTGATGGCGGACGTGCTCAAGGTGAAGCCGCCTCGCAAAGAACAGACCACAAAACGCAAACCTAGCCGTGGCTAGAGTTCCTCGACGATTATGTTCACATCGTAATAGGCATCAGTGACGTCGCCGATGGCAGTAACGGTGAGTGTTATGGATTTCCCAGCCACCGAATCAACTACAGTGATTTCTTCGCTGATATTCCCTTTGGTCTCTGTATTTAGACACACCGAAGGACCCGTTGACGTGCCCTCCCCAACGTAATCAGTGAATCCAAATGAGTCACAGAGCTGCCCGCTGTTACCGTTGTTGACGGTCGTAACCATGAACGTTGACAGGCGAAATAGCCCTCGATGTTTCGGGGTATATAAAGTCACAGGGCCAATCCCGCCAGTCTGGTGCCTTAGCTCAATCCGCTTCACAATCTGTGGCGCTGTCCCAGCAATCGCAACTTCATACGCAGATGCAATCATCAGGAGCAATACACACATTGATCTTTTGGACATATGCCCCCCACCAAGTAGGCGGGCATTTTAGCATATTGGGTATGTCAAAGGCATAATTCCGATTTCTTGCGGAACTATGTCTTTGCCTGCCGGCCATTCCCGCAGTAGGATTGTTATGTGCAGCTTGCAGTCATAATCGTCGCACTGTTGGTGCTGGGATCATTGATGATGCCTGCGGGGCATACTTTGCCGCAAGAGATCGCGACGCTGAAGCGGGAGCAACCGCTCTATTTGCCCTACACGAAAGAAGACATCAAGATAATTTATCGGATTTGGGCGACGTGGCGAGTTGAGAGCCTACCCCCTCACGCAGCTGCGCTCACTCAACATTTTGAAGTTCTCGAAGGCGCCCCGGCGTACTACCAGACCAGGAAGATGCTGTGATCTTTGCCCCGGCACTGATCGTATTGCGCGATTGCAGGGCCAACCCAGTTTGTCCGGATCCCGAAGACCCATCGGGCACCATCCACTAGTCACTTCGGTCACAGAAGTATCCCCTCTGCCCTAAAGGTTCTGTCTTCCCCAACCGATGCCTGGGATAAGCCTTTTTCTGACTCGCGGGCCCGGGGCATAGAACGCGCCCCATTTCTCTCCGGAGGTATATATGCTGCGTCGACGCTTGTCTGTGAATCTGATTCTGCTCTGTTTTGTGCTCAATCTGAGCTTTTCTGCCACTGCCCAGACTGCGGGTGGGCTGAACCGGATTGTCGTGCATCCGCGAGACCGCATCACCGGCTTCGTTGATGACCAAATCCGAGTCATCCTGCCGGGCAATCGCCATCCCCTGGCACGGGCGGAATATGAGGTTGGCATCGTACCGCCGGATTTCCCGATGGAGCGCATGATCCTGACTTTCGAACCCGACGCCAGGCAGCAGCGTGCTCTCGACCAACTGGTGGCGGCGCAGCACGATCCGCACTCGTCCTACTACCATCAGTGGCTCACTCCGCAAAGTTTTGGCGAGCACTTTGGCGTGTCTGAGAACGACTTGACGCAGGTGACAAGCTGGCTGCAACTCCACGGCATGAGCGTGGAAGAAATCACGGCAGGCCGCCAGTCTCTCATTTTCAGCGGCACCGCTGCCCAAGTCGAATCCGCCTTCCACACCCAGATTCGCGTTTACCGGGTGCGCGGGGAACTGCATCACGCCAATGCCAGTGATCCGCAAATTCCGCTGAGCCTGGCAAGGGTTGTAGCCGGGCCGGTTTCACTGCACGATTTTCGCAGGCTGCCCCTGCACCAGCAGATCCGGAGAGTGTCGCCGGAGTTTTCTTACTACGGCTCCTACTACTTGGCGCCCGCGGATTTTGCCACCATCTACAACGTGCTCCCGCTCTACCAGCAGTCGATCACGGGTTCCGGTCAGAGTGTCGCCATCGTAGGGCGGACCAACATTCATATGTCGGATGTTGAACTGTTCCGCAGTTCTTTCGGACTGCCCGCCAACAATCCTCAAATCATCCTCAACGGTTCCGACCCAGGCGTGGTCAGCACGGATGAAGAATCCGAGGCCGATTTGGACGTGGAATGGTCGGGAGCGGTGGCGCGGAATGCCAGCATCAAGTTCGTGGTGTCGGCTTCTACCAACTCCAGTGACGGGGTGGACCTGTCCGCCCAGTACATCGTCAACCACAACCTGGCTCCGGTCATGAGCACCAGCTTTGGGCTGTGCGAGGCCCGGCTCGGGAGCGCCGGCAATTCTTTCCTGAATGGCCTTTGGCAGCAGGCGGCTGCGCAAGGAATTACAGCGTTCATTTCCTCCGGAGACAGCGGCGCCGCTGGCTGTGACCCGGCTTCGGCTTCCAGCGGAACGGCGGGACGCGGCGTCAACGGTCTCTGCTCATCCCCGTACGACGTTTGCGTGGGTGGGACGGAGTTTAACGACACGTCCAATCCCGCCCGCTACTGGTCGCCAAACAATGATCCCACCACGCAAGCTTCGGCCTTGAGCTATATCCCAGAGAATGTCTGGAATGAGAGCGGGAGTTCGGGCTCGGGGTTGTGGGCAAGTGGGGGTGGCGTCAGTACACTTTACGCCAAACCTTCGTGGCAGACCGGAACCGGCGTTCCCGCTGACGGCAAGCGCGACGTGCCTGACGTCTCGCTGACGGCGGCTGGCCATGACGCGTATCTGGTCTTTATCGAGGGTTCTCTAAATGCCATCAGTGGGACCTCGGCAGCGTCTCCGTCGTTTGCTGGCTTGATGGCGCTGGTCGTGCAAAAGACTGCGGCACGGCAAGGAAATGCGAATTCTGTCTTCTACGCTCTCGCCAATAAACAACGATCCGCGGGAGGCGCGGCCATCTTCCACGATGTCGCCAGCGGCAATAACTCGGTTCCGGGAGTAACTGGCTTTAACGCCGGCCCGGGATACGACTTGGCCACCGGACTTGGCTCCGTCGATGCTAACTTGCTGGTCACTCACTGGGCCGATGCCTTCGTTACGCCCGCGTTTCAGCTAAGCCCCGCAAGCAATTCCGTTTCTGTGACTGCGGGAGCGAGCGCCAACCTCAACGTCACCGTCAGCGTCAGTGGGGGATTCAATGCCGCGGTTTCTCTCTCTGCAAGCAAGTTGCCCAGCGGAGTCAGTGCGACTCTCACTCCGGCCAGCTTTCCAGCGCCTGGGTCCGGCACAAGCGTACTGAAGCTCACGGCCACCGCTGGCGTGCAGCCCGGAACCTATTCCATCAACTTGGCAGCAACAGGCGGAGGAACCACCAAGACCGCCACTCTCACTCTGACGGTCAATCCAGCGCCGAGCTTCACGATCGTATCGCCGAGTTCGGCCAGCGTAGCTGCGGGGAAGAGTGTAACCGTTACCGTGACCACTCAGGCGCAGGGAGAATTCAAGTCAGCCCTGGCCCTCTCCGCCGCCGGCGCACCTGCGGGAGTGACTGCGAGCTTCAACCCGAAGAGCATCGCGGCCCCGGGTACTGGCAGCAGCAAGCTAACCCTGACGGCAGCATCGAGCGCACGCGTCGGTGCCTCGAAGCTCACTCTAACCGCGACTGGAGGTGGATTGACTCGAAGCGCTACCCTCACGCTGACCGTAAGCGCGAGGTGAAGCTGCGGGAACGGGCGCTGCTTTGATGCGACGAGCAAGCCCACGTCGCAGGGGGCGGGACCTGGCAACCGAGATCTGAGTCAGGTCCCCCCTTTCACTATCGGGGACGGTGAGTTGAGTATGCGGTTGACCTGCTAACATCGGCGGGTCACAGGCTAACCCGACGGAATTCTGTTTGAGAATTACTTCTGGTTTTGCCCGTCACTCGGCCCGTAATCGTGAGGTGCCAGGCATGACCATGTCACTGGCGTTCCTTTTTTGGATTTTTTAGTGCCGGTGGGACCAACGGGACCATTTCCACCTCGGCGGCATCGAAGAAGAAGTGCTCAGGCGGGATTTGCACGTATCGCGCGTGTTGCTCGTCTTCCCTCGTTGCAACTGGCTCAAAATGCCTCAGGGTGCCAGTAACTTTTACAGTCTGACCCCTGCGAAAGTGAGCATAGAGGTCGTTTTCTTTTTCGACGCCTGATTCCTTGACCCTATAGATATAGGCACCCCAGTTGTTGAACGCGAGCCAAAAGCCTGGTTGTTTCCCGTCGCGCAGGGTTCCCACGACCGTGATCTTCTGGCCGACCTTGGGCATCATCTCACTTTTGAACTTTGCGAATGCTGGGCTATCGCTCTGTGCGGCGGCCGCAACTATACACGCGGACAAGACCACTGCCGCCGTTATGCGATTGATGGTTGAGCGAGTCTTCAGGAGCTCTGCACTTGCACGGGCCACGAACTTGGGCGAGGAACAAGATTGGTTCATATATCGATTCTAATTCTAGCTTCGATGTCCAAATGAAACGACAAGTCCTTACCGCGCGGGCATCTTACGACCTAACTCCTGATTGACGCGCTACGCCTGGAAGCAGCCGCAGCTGAGGTCTTGATTCGATCTACCGCCCGAGATTGCTCACGTGTTGTCGGCTACTCTGACGTTACCGCCCAGAGACCGGGCCGGGAGGGCAACTTCTAGCCGTCGGTTAGGTTAGCGCTTATGGGGCAATGCCCCGAAACCATTTCCCGAGCCTCAGGCCCAGAACGTGCGGTCCAGGGTGCGGTATTGAATCGCTTCGGCAATATGCTTGGGTTCCAGGGCGTTAACGCCTTCGAGGTCAGCGATGGTGCGGGCAACTTTCAGGATGCGGTCGTGGGCGCGGGCGGTCAGACCTTGTTGGGCCATGGCACGCTCCAGCAGCCGCTCGCAATCTACAGAAAGCTCGCAGAACGCGCGGATATGGCGAGGCGCCATTTGCGCGTTGCAGTAAAGCTTGTCGCGGGGAGAGGTTGAGAATCTTTTCAACTGGGTCTCGCGGGCGCGCATCACGCGCTCCAGAATTCGCGCGGAACTCTCCGGTTCCACGCCCGAGCGCATCTCCTTATAGTTCACCGCGGGCACATCAATGTGGATGTCGATGCGGCCCAGCAGCGGCCCCGAAATCTTGGACATATAGCGCTGAATCATGGGCGACGTGCAATGACATTCGCGGGAACGGTCATTGAAATAGCCGCACGGGCAGGGATTCATGGCGGCGGCCAGCATAAAACGGGCAGGAAAGGTCAGCGACATGGAAGCGCGGGCGATGCAGACGGTTCCATCTTCCAGGGGCTGGCGCATGACTTCGAGCACATTGCGCGGGAACTCCGGCAGCTCGTCCAGAAACAGAACGCCGTTGTGTGCCAGCGAGACTTCTCCGGGACGCGGTATGGCGCCGCCTCCAATCAAGCCGGCGTCAGAGATGGTATGGTGGGGCGAGCGGAACGGACGCACCCCCACCAAACCAGCGCCGGGATCGAGCACGCCGGCAACACTGTGAATTTTGGTGGTCTCCAACGCTTCTTCAAACGTAAAGGGAGGCAGGATCGTCGGCATACGCTTGGCCAGCATGGTCTTGCCAGACCCGGGAGGACCAATCATGAGGATGTTGTGCCCGCCGGCGCAGGCCACTTCCAGGGCGCGCTTGGCCGTTTGCTGGCCGCGCACGTCCTTGAAGTCCACGGAGAAATGTTGCGCTTCGCTGAGCAGGGCGTCGCTGTCCACTTTGAGCGGCACGATTCCATTTCCGGTGTTGACGAAACGGATCACATCCAGCAGGGATTTCACAGGATAGATTTCTACGCCGCCGACCATGGCCGCTTCTTTAGCATTCAGTTCGGGAACGATCAGCCGCGAAATCTTCCGCCCTCGCGCCTCGATTGCAATGGGAAGCGCGCCCCGGACTCCGCGAATGCCGCCATCGAGGGACAACTCCCCCACGAACAGACAATCGGGCACTTCCTTCTTATTTAGGCCGCCGTAGGCGCCCAGAATTCCCAGGGCCATGGGCAGATCGAAACCGGATCCTTCCTTGCGAATGTCAGCGGGCGCGAGGTTGATGGTGATATGCGTGGGAGGGATGTCGTAACCGCAGTTTTTTAGCGCCGCACGCACCCGGTCCCGGCTTTCGCGGACTGCGGCATCGGGCAGGCCCACGGTGTGGAAGTGGTCTTCGTTGGTCTTGATTCCAGACACGTCCACCTCGACCTCGATGATGTTGGCATCGATGCCGTACACGGCCGCACTCAGTGTTTTGTAAAGCATGGCCTCGTTAGCAATGGTCCTGCTCCAGGCAGACGGAGCTATTCCCGCCCTTCGTGAGCACAGGAAATCCAGCCGATAAATCAGCCTGAAGGTCCACATTACGCCTGCAGTCGCAAACCAATTTGTGACGAGTGAACAAGGGTTGGACGTTTTGTCTGTGAACCAAGTTATCTAACACAGTTTCCGTTGTTTGCGTCGATGCGGAGGACTACGATTCGCCTAGGCCCAAGCTCACCGAGTTCCCAGCACGAGAGCGGGCGTGCTCTCATGACAGAACCAGAAAAACAAGCCGGGCAATCCCCACGCACGCCGACGAACCTGGAAAAGGAAGAAGCCTGGCTATGGCGAACTGCGCTCTTGTTTGTGGTTCTGCTGGCCACAGGTTTGGCCGCGGAGTCCTGGGAGCGATTGCAAAGTCTCCCCTATCACCTGGGCTTGATCTCCATAGCGGTGCTCTGCGTCGCCATTGCCTTTGCCGGCTTTGCCTATGGCCGCAGAAAACGTGTCACGGAGTTGAAAGACCTGGTCCGCGGCCTGCAGGAACGCGCCAGCACGCCATCGGAAGAACAACTCGATCAGCTCGGACAGCTCATCGCGCGTTCCCAGCGCAGTTTCAAGGAATTGATCGACTCATTCGATGATATTGCTTTTGCTACTTCGCTCGACGGCAGGCTAAAGACGGTGAACCGGCGCGTCACTGAACTTCTCGGGATTCCCTACACCGATGCCGTGGGTCACAAAGTGGACGAGTTTCTGGACCAGCCCAAACTCGAAGATGCGAATCACGCGTTGGCCCGCTTCCTGGAAAAACGCCGCTGGTCCGGGTTGGTGCCGGTGCGGCTGAAATCGAACCCGCGCGTGCTCTATTTCGACTGCGTCCTGAACGCCATCGTGAAAGGCGATGAGGTGGTAGGCGTAAGCGCTCTGGCCCGCGACGTCACCGAGGAGCGCGAGAAGGAGCGGCGCTTCACCGAGCTCTTCGAAACTCTGCAGGAGGGTGTTTACTTCAGTACTCCGGAAGGGAAGTTGCTCGATGGCAATGCCGCCCTGGTGCACATTCTGGGCTACGAAAATAAAGAGGAACTCCTTTCTCTCGATCCTAAAGCTCTGAACTCGGATCCCAGTCAAAGTCCAGTGCTGGGGCGAAGCGCAGATGACCAGGGCGGCGTGCGCGCCCGGGAGATCACTCTGAGCCGCAAGGACGGCACCCCGGGCGTTTTTCTCGATACTTCACGCGCGGTCTGGGATGCGTCCGGCAAGATCGTCCGTTACCAGGGCACGTTGGTAGATGTAACGGAGCGGCGAGAGATGGAGAGAGCGCTGCGCCGTCAGGAGGAGTTTCAGCGCTACCTGCTGGAGAGCTTCCCCGATCTGATTCTGGTCATTGATCTGAACGAACGCTACGGGTTCGTGAGTTCTCGCATTCGCGACCTGCTGGGCTACAAGCCCGAAGATTTGCGGGGGAAGAAGATCGCCGAGGAAGAGGAACACTCGCCCGAGCTTCTCGCCCTTTACCGGGATATCATCGCGGGACGCAAGATGTTTGGCGCCTGCGAATATAGTGCACGCCACCGCGACGGAAGCTGGCGCACCATGCGCGCCTCCGCCAGCCCGCTGTTCGATGCCGAAAGCCGGCTGAGTGGCGTGATTGTCTCCGTGCGTGACATTACCGTCGAAAAGAAGCTGGAGCAGCAGATCATCCAGAGCGAACGGCTCGCGGCCATGGGACAAATGATCGGCGGCTTTGCCCACGAATTGAACAACCCGCTCACCAGCATCCTGGGCATGGCCGAATTGCTGCAGGACGGCGAAGTGACCGAATCGGCCCGCAAGCAACTGGTCATCTTGCAACAGCAAGCCCGCCGCGCCACAGAGATTGTTCAAAACCTGATGTACTTCTCCCGTCCTCCCGCACCAGGCAAGAGCCCAATCAACCTCGGCGAGCTGGTGCAGAGGACGCTGCACCTGCACGCGTATTCTTTGCGTAAGAGCAATATTACAGTGGATTTCATCACTGAAACATCCTTCCCTTCCGTAAACGGAGACGCTCATCAGCTGATGCAGGTGTTTCTAAATCTGATCTTGAATGCGGAACAGGCGATCCGGGAAGCGCGCGATCGGGGAACCTTGCGCATCCGGCTGGAAAAAGCGGACAGATCGGTTTCGGTCATTTTTCAGGACGATGGTCCCGGCATTCCACCCGACATCCTGCCCGATATCTTCGATCCTTTTTACACCACCAAGCGCCCCGGGCGCGGCACCGGTTTGGGCTTGAGCATCTGCAAAGCAATTCTGCGGGAACATGGCGGAAACGTCGAGGCCGCGTCGGGTCCAGGTGGAGGAGCGGTGTTTACCGTGACCTTGCCAATTGCCGACGCTGGAACCGCGGATGGAGGAAGCTAGGTTCGTGTGGGGCCAGGGCCCAGTTCGCCAGTTTCAGCGAAGCTAACTACCGCTCCACCGCCATCGCCACCGCATTCCCACCACCCAGGCATAGAGCCGCAATCCCGCGATGCACATCGCGGCGGATCATTTCATAAATCAGCGTAACCAGAACCCGCGCGCCGCTGGCCCCGATAGGATGCCCAAGGGCGACTGCGCCGCCGTTCACGTTCACTTTGGCGGGATCGAGCCCAAGCTCCCGCATCACGCCCAGAGCCTGCACCGAGAAGGCTTCATTGAGTTCGTAGAGATCCACATCCTCATTCTTCCAGCCCGTCTTCTGCCAGATGGTTCGAACCGCGCCGACCGGCGCCATCATTACCCATTGGGGTTCAACGCCGCTGGTGGCTTGGGCCACGATGCGGACCATGGGCTTCGCCCCGAACTCTTTGGCCAGCCGAGCGCTGGTAACCACAACGGCCGCAGCTCCGTCGTTCACGCCGGGAGCGTTGCCTGCGGTCACTGTGCCGTCTTTCTTGAATGCGGGTTTCAGCGAGCGCAGTGTGTCAATGGTCGTGTCTTCGCGCGGCGATTCGTCTTTGTCGAAGATCGCCGGCGCTTCCCCCTTTTTCTTCGCTGGAAGTTCGACGGGAATGATCTGCGACTTGAAGCGGCACTCCCGAATCGCGGCGATTGCCTTGCGATGAGAATTGAGCGCGAACTGGTCCTGCTCTTCCCGCGTGATGCCGTATTTCTCTGCGACATTCTCGCCGGTGATGCCCATGTGGTAGTTGTTGTAGATGTCCCACAGTCCGTCATTCACCATGGAGTCGATGATCTGCGCGTTGCCCAGGCGGTATCCTTTGCGCGCTTGGGGCAGCAGATAAGGAGCGTTGGTCATGGATTCCATTCCGCCCGCAACCACCACAGAACTGTTCTCGGTCTGAATTGCTTGCGCCGCCAGCGCCACTGCTTTCAGTCCGGAGCCGCAGACCTTGTTGACGGTCATGGCACCTACCTCGGGAGATAAACCACCGAAGATGGCGGCTTGGCGAGCGGGGTTCTGCCCCAGCCCGGCAGAGACCACGTTGCCCATAATGCATTCGTCGACTTGTTTGGGATCCACGCCAGCGCGCTTCACCGCCTCACGCACCACGATCGCGCCCAGCTGGGTGGCGCTCAAATCCGAAAGGCTTCCCTGAAATTTTCCCACCGGCGTGCGACAGCCGGAGATGATGACGGCATCGTTCAAAGCAGCCATTTATATGCTCCTGCGATTATTTCCCGCTCCTGATTATAGATGTGCCGGCGCGGAAAAAGTTGAATTCAGTTGGAGTGCGGTGGTACTCGGACGGAAGCCTCAGTTTGTGGCAGGTGTTCACCCGATTCCAACTCCAGTTGTCGCCACTGAACCCCTGCGCCGACTAATTTCTCAGCGAACCGAGATGATCAGCGCATTTCTTGCGGAACAAATTTCTTGTTCCGTCGCTTTGGTGACCTTGGTGCATGGGTCGTGTGCTCCACAGAACTTCATTTTTCTCTTGACATCACTTTTTATTGACTCTATACATTCAATCAGTCGCAACAGTAGACCGTTGCAAACTCCATGAACAATGGAAAGGGAGAATAGATCAATGGCAACCAAGAAGAAAGCAAAGAAGGCCGCAAAGAAGAAACACTAAGCCTTCAGCAATAGACGAACAGGGGGACGCGGAAAGCGTCCCCTAAGTTTTTGCGCGAGGTATCTTCACGGCAGTTTCACCGAGAACTGAGAACCGGCAACTGACAACTGTTTTTTGGGGACCTACGCCCGCTTGGCCCCTGTCGCGATCCTGCGCTAGTCGCTGCCAGTCTTCGGAGAGGCCGTGTAGAGCCGCTTCTCGGTCGCGGGACAAAGGCTGCGGTAGGCGCAGAAGGTGCAGTGGAAGCCGGTCTTGGCATCGAAGCTGTGCGCCGCAATGCTCTCTGCGACTTCTTGCACTCTCGATCTCGCATCCATGAGCTGCATTTCGCTGCGACGCGTGACCACAGAACTATTTCCTTCCAGGTTGTAGAAGGCGAGATGATCGGCGCGATATCCCCACTTTTCCCGCGCCGCCAGGGCATAGATTGAGAGCTGCAAGCTTTCATCCGCGTCTTCCTGCGACTGGGGCTTGCCCGTCTTATAATCGGTGATCACCACCTGGCCGTCTGGCAGTTTGTCGACGCGATCGATTCGTCCGACCACGACCGTTTCACCGAATCGTACTTCGAAAAATTCTTCCGTGTGCAGCACTTCAGGTGTTGGTGTGCGTCCGCACACAGCGAGAAACTCTCGTATCTGATCGACTCCCTGCTTCTCGTAGAGTTCGTGCTGATACCGGTCCTGGATGCCGGCTTCCGCGAGATCGGCGCGCAGAAGTTCGATCAGCGCTTCTTCCGAGAGGGGCCGCTGGAACCGAACCGAGTCGTAGTAAGCACGAAGCACCCGGTGCATGGCTGCGCCGTACTGCATGGCCGCCGGAACCTCCCCGGGAATTCTCCACTCGCGCTCCAGTTTGAACTGCAGAGGGCAGGTCTCGTAAGTTTGCACCGCGCTTGCGCTCAGCTTCGCGCTCAGATCGGAGACCGGCGGCAGCTCCAGCCACTGGGCAGTGCGAGTTGGCGCAGGAGCGCTCGCCGCTCCGAACAGATCCGTTTGGAATCCGCGAGCCTGCCGTTGCCGCAAATAGCGATGGAGCGTTGCGTCCTTCACCAGATCACGCAGAAATCCCGGAGGGGTCGGGTCCTTCCCTTTACCCTGCCGCGCATACATGGTGAGCGAGTCGCGGGCGCGGGTCATGGCGACATAGAATAGCCGCCGCTCCTCCTGCTCGTGCAGAACCTTATCGTCCTGCTGAGCAACGGAATCCGCGTCGCGCAACTCGCGAGGGAACTCCACCAGCGATTCTTTGTAGGACGAAGGGAAGGAATTGGAGTTCGCTCGAATCACGAATACGTGATTGAATTCCAATCCCTTGGCGCAGTGCGCCGTCATCAGGTGCACCGCATTATCCTCAGCCGAGGGCATCGGGATGGTGCCGCGCGCTTCCCGGAAATATTCCAGGTAATCGAGCAGTTCGCCAACCTCCCCGGTCTTGGTGACCGGCTTTTTTTCCCAATCGCCGACAAACTTGAGGACGGCAACCAGTGGCGGCGAAGTACGTTCGAAGCCGAAGCGGCGAACGATGATTTCCAGGGCCGCGCGGCTCTTGGCCGAGGTGCGTGCGATTTCGTCTCGTATCTGCTCCAGCGCATTGAGCACTGCAGCGCCGCCTTCGATTTGAGCTAACACCGACGCCACCCCTGAATTCCTGTCGTCCCTCGGAATCGCCTTGATCCCCGCGCGCAGCTTCTCGGGATCGATCGCGAACTGCGGCAAAGCTGCGACCCGGAACAGACTTGCGTCATCTCGCGCTGAGACCACCGCACCCAGGCAGGCGAATAGATCGCGGGCCTCGGGCGTGTCCATCACATCCATGTTCTCAATGGAAAATGGGATGCCTTGCTCGGCTAGTTCTTCCGCCAGTTGGTCGCGATGCAAATGCTGCCGGTAGAGAATCGCGAAATCCTTCCACTTACAGCGGGACTGCCGTTGGCGGTCGCGAAGTACCGTGACCAGATCGGAGCACTCGACATCCTTCGCGGTAAGAAGAACAGTCTCGACCGGAATGCTCTGCAATTCCCGGCCTTCCCGCGCCGCATCCTCTTCGCGAGCTGAAATCAGCGGGGAACGCTGATAGCGGAGCGCGGCCGCTTTGCCGCCAGGAAAGACGTCGGGGTTCTTCGAAATCAGCGTGTACGCGCAACGCAAGATGGGCGTGGTCGAGCGCCGGTTCTTCTCCAGCGCAACCAGTTTTGCTCCAGGAAAATTGTGCTGGAAAAGACCGAAAGCCGCGCTCGATGCGCCTCGGAATCGATAAATGGCCTGATCCGGGTCACCGACCGCGAAGACGTTCCGGTCCTCCCCCGCCAAACTCTGGAGAATCTTTACTTGGGCGAAGTTGGCGTCCTGGAACTCGTCAACCAGGATGAAGCGAGCGTGTTCACGTTCGCGAGCAAGCAGCGCGGAATCCCGTCGCAGCAGTTCGTACGCGCGGCTGATCATGTGCCCAAAGGTGCCCAGATTCTCTTCGCGAAGCATGCCTTCGACAGCGGCGAACACCTGCGCAATTTCCCGGCATCGCCCCAACACTTCTTCATCTGTCAGCGTGTCCGCTTCCTTCGATTTGCAAACCCGCGGGATGGGCAGCTCTCCCCGCTCCAGTCGCCGGACATACTCCGCATATCTTTCCGGCCCCACTAGTTCGTCGTGGCAACGACGCATGAAATCGAGCAGATCGTCCAAAAACTTGCTGACCTTGGCCGCGCGGACGAAATAATTCAGATGCAGGTCGCGGATACGCCTGCGCAAGTAGATCCAAAGATCTTTGTCATCGAGCACGCCGAATTGTTTCCCACAACGGATGAGCAGGTTATTGCAGTAAGCGTGGAAGGTCGAGACCTGGAGTCGGGAAATATCAGCTCCGCGAACCTCGGCCTGAACCCGCTCGCGCATTTCCCGGGCAGCATTGTCGGTATAGGTGACGGCAAGAATCTCGTCTGGTCGTGCGTGCTTCCCGGCGAGCAGTTCCGCAATCCTGCGCGTCAGCACTGTGGTCTTGCCCGTGCCCGCCCCAGCAACGACCAGCATGGGCCCGCGTACATGTTCGATGGCTTCGCGCTGGCGCTCGTCGGGCTCAAACTCCGGCGCAGTCGGCATGGGTTTCGGAGTTGCCACTGGGGAGGAGAATATCAGAGAGGGTTGAGGATAATCCTGGTGTCCTGCGTCCAAAGTGCCCCGCGTGCTGTCATCCCGACTGAAGCGAAGCGGAGTGGAGGGACCTGCTTTTCACCAGTGCCACACCCAACTGCTAACTTATGCTGCAAACTTCAGACTCGAGACCCTAGCGGATCGTGCGCTATTGCAGTTCTGACAGAACCACCGCCACCCCCGCGATCGCCGCCGTCTCCGCCCGAAGAATCGTGTTCCCCAGCGACGCGGAACTCCAGCCTGCTTCGTGAAACTGGCCCAGTTCCGCCTCCGTCCAGCCGCCCTCCGGACCAAGGGCAAGAAGAATCTCGCGGCCCGGAGAAGCAGCCTGTAGAACATCTCGCAGCATTACCTCTTTTTCGCATTCCGAAAGCAGAATGCGTGTGCTGCCCGGAAGCGCGACTCCATCCTTCAACTTCATCGGCGGGGAGATCTCCGGCGGTGAAACCCGGCGGGATTGCTCTGCCGCTTGCCGGGCGATCCGTTGCCAGCGTTCCACGCGCTTAGAAGCTGCGGCTGCCAGATGAGCCTCGGTTCGGCGGGTGATCACGGGGACGATCCGTGTTACTCCCAGTTCCGTGCACTTCTCGATCGCCCATTCCATGCGGTCAAACTTGAAGATCGAGAGGACGAGGGTTACGTGGGGAACAATCGGGGCGGGAACCTTTTCGCCGAGTTCAAGTTCAACCCGGCCCTGATCAACCCTTGTAACCCGCCCACGGCGGACCTCGTTCCCAGTGGCAATGTCAAATTCCTGGCCAATGCGGGCGCGGAGCACTCGCGACAAGTGTTCAGCATGAGCACCGGTAAGAACGGCACGACTACCAAAGACTTCGTCCGCGATCCAGCGTCGGCGGGTCATCGCGGAGAAGCATAACCCAGAAAGGACGCGCAGGTACACGAAGGGAAATCATCTCAGCTTTCCGAAACTTTAGCGCCGTGTCGAAAAATTCTAGCTTGTTGTCATCCCGGGCGGAGCGAGGGATCTGCAGTTCTTCACAATTCAAGGAAAACTGCAGATTCCTCGTCGCTCTCGCTCCTCGGAATGACAAAACTTTGGGTTTTTCAACAGGCTCTTAGGGGGATTCTAATTAAGTTTCCCATGCAAGCCGCGGGCGTCCCCGCCCGTGCGGGCGCCACCGCTGGAACCTTTACCCGAAGATGTCTTTCACTTTGCCCAGCAGCGTCCGGCGCTGGGGCTTGTTCTCCACCCGCGTCATGCCTTCCAATTCCTGCAGCAATTCCCGTTGACGCTTGTTGAGCTTGCTCGGGGTTTGGACGCGGACTTCAACGTACAAGTCACCCTTGCCATGGCCATTCAATACCGGCACGCCTTTGTTGCGAATGCGAATCGTGGACCCCGACTGCGTCCCTTCCGGCACCTTCAGCGTATGGTCGCCTTCCAGCGTAGGAACCAGAATCTCGGTGCCCAGCGCTGCTTGCGCAAAGGAAATAGGAATCACGCAGTGCAAATCGTTGCCCTCGCGCTCGAAGAACGGATGTTCTTTGACGTGCAGCACGACATACAGATCGCCCGCCGGACCGCCATAGGCCCCGGCTTCACCCAGCCCGCTGAAACGGATGCGTGTGCCGTCCTCCACTCCTGCGGGGATCTTGGCGTCCACCGTCCTTTGCCGCAGCACCCGTGCCTCGCCTTTGCACTTGGGGCACGGATCAGTAATGACGCTGCCTGCGCCCTGGCAGGTCGGACAGGTGCGCGCCATGCTGAAGAATCCCTGCTGATAGCGTACCTGGCCGCGTCCGTTACAGGAGCGGCAAGTCACCGGAGTCTTGCCTTGTGCGGCGCCCGTGCCCCGGCAGTCTTCACAAGTCTCATGCCGGCGAACCGTAACCTGGGTCTCGGTGCCGAAAAATGCCTCTTCAAACTCCAGCGTGACATCTTCCCGCAGATCGGGGCCGCGCTGGGCACGGGTGCGCCTTCGGGAACCGCCCCCTCCAAACATCTCCCCGAAACCAAATCCCAGGAAATCGTTCAGCACATCGCTCAAATCGATCACGCTGGGATCGAAACCCGCCGGACCGCTTACGCCGGCATGTCCGAAGCGGTCGTACGCGGCGCGCTTTTCCGTGTCCGCCAGCACAGCGTAGGCTTCGCTGCATTCTTTGAATCTTTCTTCCGCGTCCGGATTGTTAGGATTGCGGTCGGGATGATATTGCAGCGCCAGCTTCCGATAGGCGCTCTTGATCTCCTGCTCGGCGGCCTGGCGTGAAACCCCAAGAACTTCGTAGTAATCGCGTTTTCCGTTGCTGCTCAGAGTCGTCCAGTCCTTTCAACTTTCGGCAGTGGCCGTTTGGCTCTTGTTCTAACGGGCGCCATCCCGAAGCCCCGCGCTTTCACCAGCGGGCGAGGGATCTAGCGCGAAGCATCAAACTGACCGCTACCCGTGCACCGGATCTCAGTGCCTGGAGTTGCGCGCGACCTTGACCATCGAGGGTCGCAGCAGGCGGTCCTTCAACTTGTAGCCACGCTGCAGTTCTTCCAGCACCTCGTGATCCTTGGCGTCAGTGGTTTCCACCATCTCAATGGCTTGGTGAAGATGCGGGTCAAACGGCCCGCCTTTGGCCGGGATCGGGCGCAGGCCCAACTTTTGAAGCGCATCCTGGAGTTGTTTATAGATGAGCTCGACGCCGGTGCGGAACTCCGATTTCTCTGTTGGACTGGCTTGCAGCGCACGTTCGAAGCTGTCTAGCGTGGGTAGAAGCGCTTTGACCGTGTCCGCCAACGCGTATTCGCGGAAGTCCTGCTGTTCTTTGGCCGCGCGCTTGCGAGCGTTTTCAAATTCCGCCTGCGAGCGGGCCAAACGGTCCAGCAGCGTGTCCCGTTCCGCTTTCAGCTTCTGTAACTCGGAGCTCTCGCCGGACGGTCGAGCCACCGTGGGTTCGACGGCCTTGGGCTCATCTCCCAGGTCTTCCGCCGCGGGCAACTCATGCTCTGCATCCAGTTCCCGGGGTTCCACTTCAGATTTTCCGTTGGTTCTTGCCATGAATCTCGCTCAACCTATTCCGATTCGTTCAGGATCTTGTCAAACAGACGCGCGATGTAGGAAACCGCGGTGATCGCATGCTGATAATCCATGCGCGTGGGCCCAAGCACCGCCAGCGAACCCATTACCTCGCCTCCCACCCGGGCGGGCGCTCCGATCAGTACCAGATTGCGCATAGAGGGCAGCGCCTGATCCAGTCCAATCACCACGCGCACCGCTTCTTGCTTGGCATCGAGATACGCGCCCAGCAGTTCCACGACTCTTTGTTTCTCTTCCAGGGCCTGCAGCAACTCTTGCAGGCGCTGCCGGTCCTGCTCACCGGCCACCAGGTTTGACGCGCCTTCCACGTACACCACCTGGGAGGCTTCATCCCCCGCCAATGCGCCCTGCTTGTAAAGCTGCTCCACCGATGCCATCAGGCGGTCATACTCGCTGCGCTCCTGTTCCAGTCGCCGGGCAATTTCGGCTCGCATCGCGTCCATCGTCCAGCCGCGAAAGTTGTCATTGATGAAGCGTGCGGCAACATCCAGATCGGCTTGCGAAAGATCCAGGCGCAGCACCCGGTCGCGCACCAGCCCCGACTTCGTCACCACCACCGCCAATACTTTTTGATCGCCCAGCCGCGAAAAGTAAACGTGCTCCAGCGCGTTCTTCGGACCTCCAATCGCTACCGCGACGCCCACATTTCTAGAGATGAGCGAGAGCACATGCGAGGTGCGCTCCATGAATTCCTGCACATCGGAGATGCCGTGGAACGACTCCTGAATAATGGTTTCGTCTTCGCCCGAGAGCCGCGCCTTGCCCGTAAGCTGTTCTACATAATAGCGATAAGCTTCGGTGCTGGGCACGCGTCCGGCCGAGGTGTGAGGCTGCTCCAGAAAACCGGCGTCCGCCAGGTCGGACATCACATTGCGAATCGTCGCCGGGCTCAGCCCCTCGCGATTGGAACGCGCCAGCGTGCGCGACCCCACCGGCTCACCCGTGGCAATAAAAGTCTCCACAATGGCGGTAAGGATTTCGCGTTCGCGTTCACCGATGGGCGCTCCCGGTTGCTGCATACCTACCTTGTATCACATTGAGCCATGATTCGTGCCATTCCCAGGTCATCGTTGCTAAGTTATTTAGATGCAATAGTTACATCCTACGATGCAAGGGCAGATTGGATTCTAGGAAGCATGGAAAGCACTGTCAAGGATTCGTATCCGCGGGTGAACAACTCAAGTCCGGTTTTGGCTCGAGTGGGGATGTGCTGAGAATCTCCCCAACTCTGTCATCCCGACCGGAATAGATCACCGCAACAGCGGTGATCGGTGGAGTGGAGGGACCTGCTGTTGTGATTGCAGTATTACGATTTCTCAGTGTGGAGTGATCGGTGTGGAGTGAGAAGAAGGGAGGAGTTAGCCCATCCTTTCCGCCCAAATAGTTTCCTGGGCCGGTGGCCCACTCAAGCCCGGCTTTGCGGTTTTGGCTTGAGCGGAGATGTGTTGAGATCTCCCCAACTCTGTCATCCCGACCGGAACAGATCACCGCAAACCGGTGATCTGTGGAGTGGAGGGACCTGCTGTTGTGATTGCAGTATTACGGGGGCTGGCCCACCTTTACGTTCTTGAGGCTGTTACGAAACTCAAGGGTCACCGGAGAAGGTGGGACAAATTAGGATTCAGTCGCGCAGCGACGGCATTCATTAGCCCGGCACGGCAGTGCCGGGAAGGGTTCTTAGACGAAGATGATGCGGGGCAGCGGTAGCCTATGATATGATTCACTAAGTAACACCTGCCCACAACCGCCCTTGGGTTATCCCGAGTGGCGCACCGACAAGCCAGCGCAAGAAACACCCACCAAAACATCAGGGAGGAAAGCAATGAGCACACTTGCTGGCGTGCCTAGCATTTACGTTCGCTGTTGGACTGTTAAATGCAAGACCGAAGGTTGCAACTACTATCTGTTCTTGGACATAATTGGTCCTCGAAACAGGGCGCTTCATGCGGTGATACCACGTTGTAAGCCTTTCAAAATCGCTTGCCCGGAATGTAGGGTTGAACATCAGTACGGCCAAGCGGACTTGGAAGAGCACAACTTGGAGAACCCAAGCGGCTACTGCAAGGCGTTTCGTGATGCGATAGGTTAATAGGAGAAAAGCCCGGCGATTCGCGCCGGGCTTTTCACTTGCAGGTATCTGCCGGGGTTCACTTGCCTGCACGGAGTAAAATCCGGGGGGCGCAAGGAGGCCAGGGTGCTGGCCCAGCCGACATACTTCGTCCGGTCTACGACGAGCTGGATGCCCCACCCGTGGCGGTTTCACGGGTGGGCCGCGATGCCGGCTGGCTCAAGAGATTTGGCGGATCCCCAGACAAGGGACGGCACTAATAACGCTGTGGTAACGAAGTGGGATTCCCAGCGCTGTAGCCAGCAGTGGAGTTTTGTCGGCATTGCTACGATGTAACACCAACGTGCCGATTTCGCTGCGAACAATGAAAATGAGGGGGAGTTCGCGGCAGCCCACCCGTGAAACTGTCACGGGTGGGGCAACCCGAGTCATGGTAGAGTACGGCTCGGCCAGCCCCCTAATACACCGAAATCGCCCTCGACTGGTTCAACAACCACAGTTAATTTGGCAAACGATAAACAAGAGGGGTGGTGTATCAGTTTGAAATTCCCTTAGCGGAAATGGTACGCAGCAGAAAACCCTGCGATCCAAGTAACTCGTTCGCCTCAACCGAGTGCTGGTATTCTTGGTCAGAAATCAGAAGAATGTCGGCCAAATTCAGTTTCCCGCCCTTAAGACGAATCAGCCAAACTGCATAAGGAGTAAGGTTGCCGGCGATTTGCTGCACTGTCGTATTATCAGATTCCTGCATTACGATGATTAGAACTGGGTGTGCTCCGCAGTCCTCTGCATGTTTCTCTGCTTTTATGAGGTCTCCTAAAAAAGCCTTTCGGTTGGTTGTCTGCTCGCACTCGAAAATGAACACGAGCTGATTGTCAGAGTTGCAAACAGTCAGGTCCGGCTTATATCCTTTTCCGACTAACCCCCCGCACGAAGCAGTGCGATAACTACCAAGACAGTGTGGAAGTCTCTTGAAGGCAGCATCCGTCACGCGATTTCTCTTTTCTTGTAAGGCCCGCGCTTTTCGGACTTCGGTAGACAATTGTCCGCCATCGTAACGATTTCCTCAAGACTCCAAACGTGATCACTCAAACCAGCGGCCATCGCCGGTTAGTGTATCAGTTTGAAATTCGCCTGGTTTACAATCGAAGGGACGGCACCGCCGCATCGCGGAGGGCATCGTATGCGAACTTTCCTCTGGAGCGTAGTGTTTCTTCTCATCAGTGCTGGATATCTTGTAGCGCAGGATTTTGACTGGAAGGGCGACGGAGGTAGTTTGCTTACGAAGTGCTCGCTAGCAGTGCGTGTATTTGACGGTGAGAAATTATCGACTACGGACGCCCTTGAGGGTAGCTTCTGCGTCGGCTACATCTTGGGCAACCATGACACGGATTATATCAGTTTCACGGGTGGGCCGTGACGCCGTCCGGCTCAAGAGATTTGGCGGATCCCCAGACAAGGGACGGCACTAATAACGCTGTGGTAATGAAGTGGGATTCCCAGCGCTGTAGCCGGCAGCAATAGAGCGCCCTCGATCACATTGTGGGCAGGCGGCCGATGTAAAGGGGGTAAGCCAGAACCTTGATTCAGAGTTCACGTTCGAAAGAGAACAGACAGGCGAGCCTGATATGATTAGCGGCCTTCCAGATTCTTCAACCGGTCTGACAGAGCCTCAACCTCGGTATCCAGTGCGCGAATTGCTGCGGCGTGGCTCTTCTGACGCAATTCCACCGGGGATGCCCACTTGTGAAACTCGGTGAGAAGAGTGGTCTCCACCTTCTCTAACCGTTGGCTGATCCACTGTTTGTCTTCTTCGGTTAACACATCCTGATTATAGGACATAGGCCGAATCTGACCAGAAAGTTTTTCTCAAGGCGGGGTGTGCCGACGGTACTCAAGACTTCCACAGGCAAGGTATTGTAATACTTAATCTCTTTGCCATCTGGACTTTGCGGATTGAGACTACTCTTATTTTAGCTGCAGAATCCGCTCTTGCAGGAATTTCCGCTCTGGTTCCTGTTGGGAAAGCTGGGGACCGGACGGAACGTTCCCAGTAACTCGTCCGCATCACACCCCAAAGAGAAACCGCAGGGCAGCACACACTTCATTCATCCGTGCGGCACTAAGCTGGGCCACGCGTCTTCCCAACCGCTGTTGAGATACAGTCACCGGAAATTCGGGGACAGAGGGAACGTACCCCAAGTTCTAGTCCGCAAGAAAACCGGTGGACGTCCCGTGTGTCCCCAGTCCCCCTTTGCTCTCTTGGACTTAGGTGTCATGACAGTGTTGTATAGCCTTGTTCGTCACGACGATATGTTCCACGTGGAACACTTCTCGAGTTTGCGTGAATGTTCCACGTGGAACATATCTCGGGTTTGCCGGCGACGCGTTACTGGATCTGGATCACGCTTTGGCTCGCGCTGGAGTTGATTTCATCCACCCGCGCGATCACCCGGCGGGCAAAGTCATACAGGGACTTGGCGTGCGGAGAATTTTCGCCCTCGAGAACCGTGGGCCTGCCACTGTCGCCGGACTTACGAATGTCGGGATCGAGTTGCACGTTGCCCAGAAAGGCGACGTCGAATTGCTTTGCCGTTTTTTCCGCGCCTCCGCGAGAGAAGATGTCGATCTCGTGCTGGCAGTGCGGACAGACGAAGTAGCTCATGTTCTCAACCATGCCAACGATATCCACCTTCATCTGGCGAAACATTTCGATGGCTTTGCGCGCGTCCTGCAGCGAGACGTCGGATGGTGTGGAAACCACAATGGCGCCGGTCAGCGGCACGGTCTGAATGAGGGAGAGCGCAACGTCTCCTGTGCCGGGAGGCAGGTCTACGATCAAGTAATCGAGGTTCCCCCACACGACCGAACCCAAAAACTGCTTGATGATGGAATGCAGCATGGGACCGCGCCAGATCAGCGGCTTGTCCCCGGGATTGAGTAAACCGACCGAGATCATCTTCAACCCGTGAACTTCCAGCGGCTCGATGCGGTTATCGCCGAGCACTTTCGGCTGGGCGCTGGTGCCCAGCATGAGCGGCACATTGGGGCCGTAAACATCAGCGTCCAGCAGACCAACCGTGTGCCCGAGTTTAGAGAGCGCAAGAGCCAGATTCACGGCCAGGGTGGTCTTACCTACACCGCCCTTGCCGGAACCAACCGCGATAATCGTGTTCACGCCGGGGAGAGGCTGCGGTGCTGGCGGCTGCTGTCCGGGACGGGGAGGCATGGGAGTGTTCAAGGATATGCCTTTCTGATGAGGGTTTCGACCTGACTTTGATTATACAAGCCGCGGAGGTAGCACCGCGATCAGGCTGTCAGCTTTCAGCTTTCAGCTCTCAGCTCTCAGCATCCAAGGTCAGCCGGGCCTAGGGATCGCCAGATCGGACCACCGAGGGCGTCTGCCCCCACCTGAGTACTGACGTTGGATGAGTGCAGACGGCTGGCTACACTGCCAGATATCCGCCGTCCACGGGGAACACCGCGCCGGTCACCCACGAAGACTCATCGCTGGCGAGATAGACTGCGAGCCCGGCTATGTTTTCCGGCTGGCCGAGGCGGCCGAGCGGATGGGCTGCAATGCGATCCCGCCGCACGGCCTCGGGATCGGGAGCTTGGCGAAGCACATTGGCGGTGAATTCAGTCTCCACAAACCCCGGGCAGATCGCGTTCACACGGATATTCTCCTGCCCGTGGTCAATGGCCATACATTTCGTCAGCAGGACTACTGCGCCCTTGGAGGGCGCATACGCCGCCCGGCTGCGGGCTCCATTGATTCCCAGGACAGAAGCCATGTTGATGATCGAGCCGCCTCCTGCCTTTCGCAGGTGCGGCAGCACCGCGCGGGACAGCAGCCAGAGGCCGCGGACATTGAGGTTGAAAGTCTCATCCCACTGCTCTTCTGTGATCTGCTCGGCGGTGCCGATGTGAAGGACGCCGGCATTGTTGAGCAGAACGTTGATGCCACCGAAGTGTGCAGCCGCGCGCTCGACGACGCGATCAATTTCACCTCTCTTCGAAACGTCGGCTGCGACCACCAGTGCGGAGACGCCGATCTCGCGGGCCACTTCGTCCAGACGATCCTTGCGGCGGCCGACGAGCGCGACCTGAGCGCCTTCGCGCACCAGCGCAAGAGCGCAAGCCCGACCGATGCCGCTGCCCGCGCCGGTCACAATCGCGATTTTGTTGGCAAGGCGCAAGAAGGAATCAGTCTCCGAGTTCACGCTGGCTGAGGAAGTGAACATTGCGGATGCCGGAATCCTTAGTCAGCATGATGCCCGGGCCAGGGATTCGCACCGGTTCACCCGCTTCGTTGACCCAGGCGGCGTCTTCGAGGAAGAGACTGGGTTCATCGGGGCTGTCTGAGTAATATCTTAGCCATCCCAGCACGGAACGGCCATCTGCCAACTCGACCTGCAGATAGCCGCCGAAGGTGTGGAATACATCGCTCCACAGGGAGGTTCGAGCAGTCCGCTGAGTTATCCGAGCCCTTCGAAGCAAATTGAAGGCAATATCGTTGTTCGTAATCAATGCGACCGCGATTGCCAGGACAACGGAAAATAGAGCCAGAAGCAGCAACGACTTGGCATCGGTCTCAATGAAGTATCGCTCTGCAGCACTCTGGTGTTCGACACGTAACGCAAGAGGGATTGAATGGAAGAACAGAGCATAGACCACATAGACTAGGAAGCTATACAACAACGCTTCCACAATCTTGTCCAGTTCGGTCTGTTTCGACCGTACACACAAAGCTCGCACAAGACGAACGCAGAGAAAACCCGGCAGCAACAGGAAAAGCACGGACAGAGCTTGAAAGCCTAGTTCAGGCATTTAGCCCTCTACTTATCGGATATGTTCAACTGTTCGAAGCCTTTGAACCGTTTGTCGCGGGAGGACGCGGAATAGCCACTGGTTTTGGTTGCACGGCGCTCGCGGGTTTCGAAGGTTTGTAGCCATCTCGCATCTGCTCTACACCCTTATGCGCAACGCCTTCTTGGACACGGGCAACAACCGGCCTCGCGTTCGGCTTTTCATCTGAAGTCATATCGCTACCCTGTTTTCTATGGTACTGGACGCCACCCTCACAGAACAACTGCAAAAAAAGAGGTAGTCGAACGCCAAGCCTCAGTTTAGATGAGACGGTTCCGCTTCGGGAATCGGCGAACTTTCTGGCGGGGGCGACTCGCAAAGGCGTGGGTCTCAGGAGTTACAGTAAGGAAAAGCAGGCTCGACTTTGAAAGCAGTCCACAATTTTGTCCACAACATTTACCGCGTGGGCGGAGGATATTTCCGGCGCAGGCGAGAGCGGTGGTTTACCTCCGAATTCCGCGAGTGCGGGACGGTGATCGATCTAGGCGGGACGGTGGAGATGTGGAATGGGGCCGGCTTGGGAAAACGCATCACGCTCTTGAATGTTGATGAGTCTCCGAAGAATCTGCCGCCGGGATTTACTTATATCCGAGGAGACGGCAGAGACACGCGCTTCCCCGACGCCGCGTTTGATCTGGCATTTTCCAACTCGGCCATCGAACATGTGGGCGACTTCGATGACCAGCGGCGCTTCGCCAACGAAATGCTGCGCGTGGGCCGTCGCGTCTACTGCCAGACGCCCAACAAGTGGTTCCCGGTCGAGCCGCACTTCCTGGGCGTGTTCGTGCATTGGCTGCCACGGAGATGGTTTAACCATTTTGTCGACCGCTATTTGACGCTTCACGGCTGGCGCTACAAGCCGGATGCGGCGACCTCGGCGGCTCTGATTAGCTCGATACGATTGCTGACGCGAGCAGAACTGGCCCAACTATTTCCGGGATGCAAGATACGAACGGAATGGTGTGTGGGATTGCCGAAGTCGTTTGTGGTTTGGAAATAAGAAAGGAACCACAGAGGACACGGAGCGCACAGAGAAAACACAAGCAAGAAGTCAGTACCCTCCGCCCTCCAATCGCACTTTGCCGCGAAACATGCGGAAGATGAAGACGAAGTAGGCGAGCGCCAGCACGATTCCAATCGACCACCACGCGATTCCCACCGCCAGCCCGTGGTGTCCGGCGGCGGAGTTGTAGATGGTCAAGCTGTAACCAGGATCGGTGCTGGCGGGGAGCACGACCGGGTACAGGGCAAACGCGGCGCCCACCAGCATGCCAGTGATGTAGAGACTTGAAGCTACAAAGGCGAGCTTTTCTTTGTTCTTGGGCGCGGCCCAGATCATGACTGCCAAACTGGCCAGCACAACCAGCGGCACAAGGATCCCGATGGGATGCTCGCGATAGTTGTCGATGACTTGTGGCCGGACGAAATACGTCGCAACCAGGCCAACACAAGTCAACAAGAGCTGGACAGGTCCCAGCATCACCGCGACCCCGCGGGCACGAAGGCTCAAGTCGTTTTCAGTTTTGATCGCGATATAAAGTGCACCGTGAGCGGTCAAGGTCACGAGCGCGATTACGCCCGCCATGACTGTGTACCAATCGAGAATGCCAGGATGGGCGCCGGCTCGGAAGTTGGTCCACAAAGGCTCAAAGAAGTAGCCATCAGCACCCAGAGGAACCCCGCGGATCACATTGCCCAATGCCGCGCCAAGAAAAATCGTAAGCAGAGCGCTGGCGCCGAAAAAGATCACGTCGAAGAAACCCTGCCACACCGGGTTTTCCATGTGCGCTCGAAACTCGATGCCGATGGCGCGCAGCATGAGCAGCCACAAGACGATCATCAGCGGCAAATAGAATCCGCTGAAGCTGGAGGCGTAGAGTTGGGGAAAGGCGAAGTAGAGCGTGCCTCCGGCAGCCAGCAACCAGACTTCGTTGCCGTCCCACACCGGCCCGATGGCGCGCAAGATCATGCGGCGCTCGTCGCTAGTCTTGGCCACACCCAGATAGATCACGCCCGCGCCGAGATCGAACCCATCGAGCACCACGTACGCGGTTACCATTACAGCGACGACGATGAACCACAATGTTTCCATAAGAACCTCTTCTTGCGCTGTCATCCTGAGCAGCCTTCAGGCTGGGAAGGATCTATGTATTTAGTTTGAAAAATGCACAGATCCTTCGCTCCGCTCAGGATGACATCGGCTTATTTCGTGAACGCACCCCGCGCGACCTAGTGACCCACCCGTTCCGCCACCGGCCCGTGCTCAATCTCGCGGCGTACCAGGAACAGAAAAAGAATGCCTAGCACCATGTACATCCCCATGAATCCCAGCAGAGTAAACATGCCGTTTCCCGCCGAAACCAGCTTGGAATAGCCATCGGCGGTAAGCATCAGGCCATAGACCAGCCAAGGTTGCCGGCCAAGCTCCGCGGTGATCCATCCGGCGGTGTTCGCAATGTAAGGGAACGGCAGACTCAGAAGCAGAATCCAGAGCATCCAGCGCGCGTTGAAAAGTTTGCCGCGCCACAGCAGGAAAACAGACACCACCATAGTTGCGATGAAGACGGTCCCCAGTCCCACCATGATGTGGTAGCTGTAGTAGAGCAGTTCGATATTTTGCGGCCACAGGCGCGGGGGAAAAGCATCAAGTCCCTGCACTTGCGCCTGCCAGCGGCGATAGGTCAGGAAGCTGAGTGCCTTGGGGATGATTAGCGGATTGTCAATTTTCTGTCCATCCAGATCGGGCTGTCCGATGATGACCAGCGGCGCTCCCGGCTGGCTGGTGAATAAGGCCTCCATCGCCGCCAGCGTAACCGGCTGATACCGAGCGATCATTCTGCCTTGTCCGTCTCCTGTCGGGAACAGTTGCAGCAGGCTGAATATGCAACCAGCCACCACGCCGGTTCTCACGAAAATCCGGCCGTGCTCTGCGAACTTGCCCCATAGCAGATAAAACGCTCCCACTGAGGCCATCACAAAAGCACCGGTGATTCCAGCCCCACTCATATTGTGGGCATACTGCCACCAGGCCCAGGGATTCAGCACCAGTTCCCAGAAACTGCTGAGCTGCACCGAGCCATCGGCGGCGCGCTCGTAGCCCACCGGATTCTGCATCCAGGCATCGGTCGCAACAATGAAATATCCGGACAACCAGGAGCCGAGGAAAACCGCGACCGCGGACCACCAGTGGGCACGCGGGCTGAGCCGCTTCTCGCCGTACAGAAAAAGCCCCAGGAAAGCAGACTCCAGAAAGAAAGCAAACATGCCTTCCATGGCGAGGGTCTGGCCGATGACGCCTCCCGCAAAACGCGAGAAATGCGACCAGTTGGTGCCGAACTGGAATTCCATGGGAATCCCGGTGACCACGCCGAGCACAAAGTTGATTCCGAAGATGCGAGCCCAGAAGCGGGCTGCCTGGTTGTAAGTTTCGTCATTGCGGCGCAGGCCGAGGGTTTTCAGCACCACAATGAGGGGCGCCAGCCCCATGGTGAGTTGGGGAAACAGATAGTGGAAGGTCACGGTAAAGGCAAAGTGCAGACGATGAACGAGCAGGGCGCTATCCATGTTGAGATCTCGCTGGATTGTGAAAGAGGATTATCGCGAGTGGAAATCTATCTGGATGTGATCGCCGTCACATTCATTAGCTACTGCGCATTGCTGCGGCGGCGTTCCAGATTTTCGCGTCGGAGATCACGCCGCCGGCCGGCGTCGTCGTAGCGGCGGCGCTGATCGTCGCTTTCGGGAACGATGGCGGGGACCTGGAGATGGCGTCCGCCAGCGTCCACGGCTACGAAGGTCAGATAGGCCGAGCTGACGTGCCGGCAATCGTCCTGGATGTAGTTTTCCACCCAGACTTTGACGCCGACCTCCATCGAGGTGCGGAACACGCGATTCACCGAGGAGCGCAGGATCACCAGATCACCCACATGCACGGGAACCAGAAAATCCATGTGATCGATGGAGGCGGTGATGACGTAGTTGCGTGCGTGGCGATGCGCGGCCATGGCTCCGGCCAAGTCAATCCAATGCATGAGGCGTCCGCCTAGCAAGGCGCCGAGCGGGTTGGCATCGTTGGGGAGAACAATCTCGGCCATTTCGGACTGCGAATCGCGGACGGGGCGCGGCAGCATGAGATCATCGGTCTGGTTCATGGATTTGGGCTCGAGGCCAGGCCCGCCGGAGCAGGCTGGATTCTACGTGGCAAGTAAGATTGCAGATAACACTCCGCCATTTTCTGGATGCGCGGATCGGAATGCGAGGTCGTCCACTTTCCGAGCGCGAGATCGTATTCCAACGTGCCGTGACTGGCAGGACGATGGCCAGACTCGCAGACATACCAGAGATCGAGTTGGGCGCCGCGGTCGCGGGCGATTGAGAACCTCACCGCATCGCAGGAGCGTTGCTTGGGCAGGCGCGCACAGCTAGCGGCGTAGCCCAGATTGCAAAGTTCCCGCAGTTGCTCATTCGTCGGTTCTGCTCCTTCATGGCCGGGCGCGGCGCAGCGCCCAGCCCATCCGCCGCCGAGAGGCAAGCGAGACGGGTGCAACCATCCGCCATCGTCGAGTTGGCTGGTAGGCAGGAAAAATGGGCAGGCCAAGCTAACCTCCAGTTCTCGGATGATCGCAATTGTACTCAGTAAGGAAGCGCGCCGCCAATAACGATCACAATACCGGGTCCGCCACGACGGAAAAATGCCTTGTAGTAAGCTCTATCTCAGTAATGATCTTTCTCGAGACGGAGCGGCTACTCTTTCGGTCACATGAGCCTCAGGACGAAGATGATTTCGTCAAAATGCACACAGATCCAGAAGTCCGGCGCTACGTGGGAGGAAGCGCTTGGCCTTTGGAGAAGGCCTTGCATCGTTTTCGCAGGGAATATCTGGGACGGCCCACAAAGATTTATGGTCTGTGGGCGACGGTTCTGAGAGAAGAGGGAAAATACATAGGGTCTTGTGGACTACGTCGCGCGGAAGACGGAGGTGGGGCGCATCTCGGCTACTATATTGCCCGGCCTTACTGGGGAAGACATTTGGCGTCGGAGGCTTGCAAGGCTTTTATTGATCTGGCATTTACGCGTTTGCGCTTGCCTCGTATTTCGGCAGATGTTCAAAAAGGGAACGCAGCGTCGGAACATATTTTGCAGAAATTGGGATTCCAATCCGTAAGCCTCCAGGAAATTCCGGCAAGCGGGCGTGTCATATGCCTCTATGAGCTCTTGAGAACCGATTGGGAAACAACAACAACCCGATGACTTACGGAATTTCGCACTGGCTACAATTACTGAAAGCCGGAATTTAGGATTCTTATGGACCGCATCGCTATGCTCAACGAAGTCCTTTCGCAGAATCCGGACGATGCCTTTGCGCGTTACGGGCTCGCCATGGAGTATTCAAAGCAAGGCGAAGTTGAACGCGCCCTGGAGGAATTCGAGAAATTACTGGCAAGCCATCCTGATTACACCGCGGGATATTTCATGGCCGCGCAAACGCTGGCCAGTGCCAATCGCGTTGACGAAGCCAAGAAAATGCTGGTGGAGGGAATCGCGTCGGCGCGCCGCACGGGCAATAGTCACGCCCAATCGGAGATGACGGCGATGCTGGAAGAGCTGAAGGCTTGAGTATGGGGGCTGACGGCGCGGGGTGAGCAAGCGGTTTGGAGGTTTTGAGTGTAATGGCGATGTTTCGCCAACGGCCTGCTGTTAGTAAATTCCCAGACTGATGCGTCTTAATGTTCACAGTGAGGGAGAGTATGGCCGCCAGTGCCTCAGGCCTGGTGGCCTTTTACTCTTTTGCATCGCCCCGAAAGTGGGCACGCAATAACCGTCGCGACCGCGCCAACACGCCCATTGTCGATGAGCCATATGGCGATTTTACGTCAACTATCCCTTTGCGCCGCCCGCCAACCCCCGGTTTTGCATTGCTTGCACATAGGGCGGACGCTTGCGCGCCCGCCCCGCATGGCAAAGCAAACGTAAGCTACGGTTTGTCCGGCGGAACCACCGCGATGCCGAGCGCGTAGGTGCTCGCCCAACTTGTCACCGCGCTTCCGCCCGCTGGGTACGCAAACTCATCTGCCAACGAATTCCCGTAATCACCAGTCCACAAGTCTTTGTTGTCCTTGGTGAGCGCAAACTCCACGGGATCGGACGTGCCGCTGAGTGAGGTCGTCGCGATCGGATTGCCGAGCGAGCCCTTCTTTGGCGGGTTGTAGGTGTAGACCGCGAAGCCCGACTGGTCGTCGATAGCGATCTTGCCTTTGCTTGTTACCTGAACCCCACCGGGGAAAACGATCGAGTTGCCGGTTGTGAGCACATTAAATGTTTGTTTGTTGTTGATCGCGTTGGGGATTTCGCCGACCGTGACGGCGCCGCTCGAGTTCGTGCCGTCGGCATAGAGGTTACCCTTGGCATCGAAGTCGGTAAAATACACCCGATAGATCGAAGAACTCTGGAAAGCTCCCTTCGATTTGCCGTTCTTGTATACAATGAAGCCCCCCTGAGTGCAACTTGGGGCTGAGCAGATGTTCGTCACCCCGACGTACGTCGTCTTGCCCTTAGTAAAGACAGCGACGCCGGCCGGGTAATAGCCCGGATCGCTCAACGTCTTCGGTGTCTTCGTGTAGGGTGGGGCATAGACCAGAATTCGGCTGTTGTTTGTATCGACAACGTAGAGGTTGCCCTTGGCATCGGTCGCCAGCCCCTGCGGTTGGCTGAAGCCGGTGATCTGTCCCAGTTGCTTACCGGTTGTGTCGTAGATGTTCACGTTGCCATCTACAGGGTCGGAAGTGATGATCTTTGTTCCCGGTGCTAGGATCGCCCGCGCGTGGACGAACTGATGACCGGGCATCGGGCTGCCCGCGATCACGCCGGGGCGCGCCACGCTATTACTGTCAGCTGCTACCGCCACGCTAACGAAACATGCAACCATCAATACTGCAAAAATAACCTTTTTCACTGTAGTCCTCCTGAGTTTGATTGGTCATTAGGGCTTAGCTTGGTTTCCTGTCTTATCTTTTTGACTAGAGGCCGCCTGAGTTCTGTTAAAGAGTTGAAAGTCATGCAAAGACCGTTAATCGTGGGAGACCTCTTTTGTTTTTTTGCAGGGCACCATTGGCGCCCCCAAATGAACCGGCCTAAGGTTAGTCTCACTTGCAGATTCCTTCAGTGACACGCATCACAACATGGCTGTGACGAGACCTGGCCGAAGGCAACTTGGGTCCACTGGGAGTCCTAGGGCAGAGCCAGGGATGGGGCTGATAGTCCCGCGACGGAAATTGTGACCAGAGAAGAAGTTACACTCCGTCGAAAGTCGCCGGGTAACCCGTTTGGAATCAATGAGCCTAGCAAAGCGCTTTCATCCCTATAGGTGGGCCGCAGGCCCATGGGAACTCAAAACCCGCCACTACGCCCCGGCCAGTTTTGGCTGAGTCAAAGTATGCGATTCGCGGGCAACCCCGCATCGGTTCATAAGGTGGTCGTGGGGCCGCACGAAATTCCGGCGGCGATTGCTGACGAATACGTGCGTTTGAAATTGCAAGAAACTGATCCGGCAACGCGGCTGGAATGGGAACAGGAAAAGCGACGGCGCGAAGCGGATGATTTGGCCAGCCGGGGCGGCGCGGATTGGTCTAAGGAATGAACGACGTACAACACATAGCGCAATGCTGCTCAGACTGACTGTTGTAAGCAGGCGATTACGCTCAAAACCCCTCAATGAGCGTTAAGGCGATTTGTCGCCAACTACGCGGGCAGCTGGCGCAGTTTCATGAGCTGTGACAAAGAAAAACCGCAATCTCTCAG
Organism: uncultured Acidobacteriota bacterium; assembly: GCA_963770485.1. Classification (GTDB taxonomy): domain Bacteria; phylum Acidobacteriota; class Terriglobia; order Terriglobales; family Acidobacteriaceae; genus CAVVEC01. Next base: position 788,769 of record CAVYPX010000009.1, on the reverse strand, counting down.
GTCGATTCAAACCTCCGCTGAAAACTACCTTCCGTACCATGCGAACGCGGAGATGTAGGCGTCTTGCGTGTTCCAGCCAGAGCCCAAGTTATAAGCCTGAGCGCCTTCGCTCAGGTTGTACGTGAAGTTCCACGCACCGCTGGCATCAGGAGAGTTTTTGGCATTCGTGATCACCATCCAGTATTGGGTCTTTGCCTTCAGCTTTGTCGGCTTGATGTTGACGTGCAGGATATCCCCACCCTTCCGGCTCAGTCCGATGCCGCACTCACCATACGGTAAGTAGCCCTTCTTGTTAGCGCCGTGAATCTCTTTTCCAGGTACGCCGCTGGAATCGCTCCAGATACCGAAGTTGAAATCGTTGCCCGTGCCGCCGTCGTAAAAATAGAACACAGCCGCGCGGAGCTGGGTAACGGTTGCAGGCTGCGACAGCGTGACCGGGAAGCCGACCCACTGCTGCTTACCATAGTTGGAATCCGGGCCGAGAATCAGCCAGGCCTCCTCACAGTCAAACAAATCGGTCGGTGGGCCCAGGTTGCTGTAAATCTTCTTCAGCGAAATCCGAGTCGGTACACCGTACTCCCGAACATCTGCTGCATACACGGTTAAGCTGGACAGAAGGACTAGCGCAACAACAAAGAGAATCTTTTTCATGATGGCCTCCTATAGTCGTGTGGCTTAGCGAGCAAGACAGCATGGTTGCCAGCATTCCCAGTCTAATCCCTCCTACTGTGCGGCAAGCATTATAAGGCCGGCAAGCAAGCCTTTTCTGTGATGTGCCTTAGACGGATTGGAAGGGAGGAAGGTCAGGGTCAATTTACGTAACCAGGCCATTACACTCAAACCCCTTCCCGCAGCCTGCGGCCTTCATTGGTCCCGTTTTCTTGCCATCTTCGCCATTGTCCATTCCACCAGGCCGGGAAAGAGCTGATACATCTTGATGGCTGGGTGCATGGTCCAGGGCGCGACGACTTCCCGCTTCTGCCGCAAATAACCCTGCAACACTGCCCGGGCAACGCGCTCGGCGCTGATCCCGCGAATCGATGCCGGCCGCACCTGCTGCAGTTCCCTTCCGCGGATTGCATTGGCGCTAAAATCGGTGCGAACGTAGCCGGGGCACACGGTCATGACACTTATGCCGAATTTCTTGAGCTCAACGCGCGCCGCCTTGCCGATGGCGTTCAAGGCAAATTTTGTGGCGCTATAAACCGCGTGAAAGGGGATCGGAATATGTCCGGCGACGCTTGAAATATTGATGATCGTGCCGGAGCCTTGCTGCTTCATCACCGGAATCACTGCCTGCATGGCCTCGACGGCGCCGAAAAAGTTGGTTTCAAAAGTCTCGCGGCACGCCGCCATGTCTACATCGGCAAGGGAATCCAGCAAGCCGTGGCCGGCGTTGTTGATCCAAACATCCACGCGTTGAAAGTGATGCATGGTCAGGCCGAGAACGCGATCAATCTCCTCCCGGTTGCGTACGTCGCACGACAGAGCCAAGGTTCGTTCCGAGTGACCAACGCGCGACCGAGCCGCGTCGGCGCGCGCGGTTTCACGCGAAAGAAGCACCACGCTGGCGCCGTGATCGACAAAAATCCTGGCTATGGCCTCGCCGATGCCCATAGAAGCGCCGGTTACGACCACCACTTTTCCGGAAAGGTCAGTCTTGCTGGGGCCCATGTCGAGCTTTTATGCTCCTGCGATTCGCAAGTCAAGCCGTCGCACATCAGAGACTGGGTTACAATCCAACCAAGACCCACGGTGTGAAGGATTCCGGAGGCTTCTTGAGTAACCTGCTGGCGCTGTTTCCGCTGGACGTAGTTTTGCTTCCGGGCGCTCCCCTGCCGCTGCATATCTTCGAGCCGCGATACAAAGAACTGGTCTCTGAGTGCCTCGGCCGGAGCCGGCCGTTCGGCGTGGTGCGGGGCAAAGGCGAGGAACTGGCCGACATCGGCTGTACGGCGGAAATCACCGCCGTCACCAAGAAATACGAAGATGGGCGCGTGGACATCGTGACTGAAGGCCGCGAACGCTTCGAAGTCATGCGATTGAACCAGGAGCGTTCTTTTCTGCAGGCTGAAGTTGTGTACCTGGAGGATGAAGCCGGCAAGCCGACGGCGCAAGAAATGGCGCAGGCCATGAAGCTGCACGGCGAAATCATGACCCTGGCCGGAGCCACGCCGGAGAAAGCTTCCGAGATTGAGGAACGGCAACTCTCGTTTCATCTGGCCGGATCGCTGCCGCTGGATCTTGACTTCAAACAGACGTTGCTCGCGATGAAATCGGAGCCTCAGCGCCTGCAAGCCATCATTTCGTTCTTTGAAACCATTCTGCCCACGATGCGCCGTACGGTGCACGTGCGCCGCAAAGCCAGCGGCAACGGACACGCGGGATAATCGGAAGGCAAGCGTATAATCGAAGCCAGAAGCTTTGTCCTGGGGGTTTTTCGATCATGAGTTTTCCTCGGACGCTCGGCGAGTTGCGCCACAGTCCATTTTCCGAAGAACAGCTGCGAACCCGGCGCGTGAAGGATGAACTGCGCGACAACCTGGTGGCCAAACTTCGCCAGGGTGGGACCATTTTCCCCGGAATCGTGGGCTACGACGATACGGTTGTGCCGCAGATCATCAACGCCGTTCTTTCGCGACACAACTTCATTCTGCTCGGGCTCCGCGGGCAGGCGAAGAGCCGCATCCTGCGCGCCTTGACCACTCTGCTCGATCCTCAGATGCCGTACATTGCCGGTTGTGAGATCCACGACAATCCCTACTCGCCGATCTGCCGCCGCTGTCGCGATTTGATCGCCAAGTGCGGTGAGGCAACGGCTATCGCCTATCGAACACCGGAAGAACGCTACGTAGAAAAGCTGGCGACGCCGGACGTGACCATTGCGGACCTGATCGGGGACATTGATCCGATCAAGGCGGCGCGCGGCGGGCACGAACTCAGCAGCGAGATGACCGTTCATTACGGGCTGCTGCCACGGGCCAATCGCGGCATCTTTGCCATCAATGAACTTCCGGACCTTGCCGGCAAGATTCAGGTCGGCTTATTCAACATCATGCAGGAGGGTGACGTTCAGATTAAGGGGTACCCTATCCGTCTGCCGCTCGACGTCGCGCTGGTGTTCAGCGCCAACCCGGAAGATTACACGGCTCGGGGAAAAATCATCACGCCGCTGAAAGATCGCATCGGCTCCGAGATTCGCACTCATTATCCGGCTACGGTCGAGGAAGGCATCGCCATCACCACGCAAGAGGCGTGGACGAAGCGCGACGGATACAAGCTGCATGTCCCCAAATATGTGCAGGAGGTGATCGAGCGAATTGCGTTCACGGCCCGCGAAGATAAAAAGATCGACAAACGCTCGGGCGTGAGCCAGCGGCTGCCGATTTCCTGCATGGAAAATGTGATCTCCAACGCCGAACGCCGCGCCATCCGGCATGATGAAAAGCTGGTTGTGCCGCGCATTGGAGATGTATATGCCGCCATGCCCGCCATCACCGGCAAACTCGAGCTGGAATATGAAGGCGAGATGAAAGGCGCCGACCACGTTAGCCGCGAACTGATCCGCACCGCCATTGCCAAGACCTACGACGGATATTTCAAGGGCGTGGATATGCAGCAGATCGTGCAGTGGTTCGATCTGGGCGGCGAGATCCAACTGGAAGATACGGCCAGCGCGGCTGAGGCGCTGCCCGCACTTCGTGGCATCCAGGGACTGATGGAAAAACTGGTCAAAGTGAATGTAGGCCCGAAAGACACTCCGGAGACACAGGTTTCCGCCGCCGAATTTGTGCTGGAAGGATTGCACGCCCACAAGCGCATCGGACGTGACGAGGAGCGCCTGTTCACTGCCGGAGAGAAACAGCCCAAACACGCAGAAAAACCGTTCGAACGCGAGGAGCCGCCGTTCCGGGGCAGAAGACCGTATAACTAGCCGTTAGTACGGTAACTGACATCCGATTGCTGGGAACCATTGAGAGTCGCGTAATTATTGCGACCCATTTAGTCAAAACATTGTCGCGTTGAGCGCCTGCTTAGTTTTCCGGATCACTCCATGTCTGAAAGTTCGAATCTGCACATCGCCGTCATTGGCGCCGGGCCCGGTGGTTATGCCGCCGCATTCCTGGCTGCTGACCTCGGCATGAGAGTCACACTCATTGACCCGGAGTTGAATCCGGGCGGCGTGTGCCTGTACCGCGGCTGCATTCCTTCCAAGGCCATGCTGCACGTGGCTAAGGTGATCGACGAGTCCCGTCACGCTAAGAATTGGGGTGTCGAGTACGGCGACCCGAAGATTGATGTGGCTCGCTTGCGCTCGTGGAAGGAGAGTGTGGTCAAGAAGCTGACTGGCGGACTTGGGCAGCTTTCAAAACAAAGGAAAGTCGAGTACATCCAGGGCTGGGCGGCATTTGAGAATTCCAACACGCTGCGGGTAAAGCGGGCCAATGGCAATGACGATTCCCTGTCTTTCGATCGCATCATCATTGCGACTGGCTCTCGTCCGGCGGTTGTTCCCGGCCTCAAACTCGACAGCCCTCGCATGCTGAATTCCACGTCAGCGCTGGATTTGAATGATGTGCCGAGCACTCTGCTGGTGATCGGCGGCGGGTATGTCGGCCTGGAACTTGGCACGGTGTACGCCGCGCTCGGGTCGAAAGTCTCGGTGGTGGAAATGCTTCCCGGACTCTTACCGGGAGCGGATCGCGATCTGGTGCTTCCGCTGCACAAGCGCATGGAGAAGATTTTCGAGTCCATCCTGCCCAACACTACAGTGGCTTCTGTAAAGCAAGAATCCGGCGGAATTCGCGTCACTTCTGACGGGCCCGAGGTCAAGGAGCGCGAGAAAGTTTTCGATAAGGTTCTGGTTTCGGTTGGGCGCAAGCCGAATTCCGACATTCCCGGACTAGAGAAGACTCAAGTACAAGTTGGCCAGCGCGGATTCATTCAGGTGAACAAGCAACTGCAGACGGACGATCCTGCGATCTACGCAATTGGCGATGTGGTGGGCGAACCTATGCTGGCGCACAAAGCTTCCCATGAAGGACGCACGGCGGTGGAAGTTATTGCCGGACATAAAGTCGCTTTCGAGCCTAACGCGATTCCCGCCGTCGTCTTTACCGATCCCGAGATCGCATGGTGCGGCCTCACCGAAACCCAAGCGCAGAAGGAGAACCGCGAGGTCAAGGTGGCCAGGTTCCCGTGGGCCGCTTCCGGCCGCGCCCTGACGCTCGACCGCACCGAAGGCATGACCAAGCTGATTGTCGATCCCCAGACGGAGCGCGTACTGGGCGTAGGAATTGTCGGTGTGAGCGCAGGTGAAATGATCTCCGAGGGAGTTGTCGCCATCGAGATGGGAGCGCTGGCCAAGGATATTGCGCTCAGCATCCATCCCCACCCGACCCTGTCAGAGACAATCATGGAATCAGCCGAGGTTTTCTTCGGCGCCAGCACGCACGTGTACCGGCCGAAGCGCTGAACAGAGCGTGTGTTCGTTATCACAGACACAACAGGCGCGTGCGCAGCTATACTGGATGGCTCTTAACAGCTTGATGAGAAACTCTGAGCCTTGTCATTCCGAGGAGCACGAGCGACGAGGAATCTGCAGGTTTCCTTGCGTTGCGAAGAACTGCAGATCCCTCGCTGCGCTCGGGATGACAACAAGACGGGGTTATTCAGCAAGCTTTTGAACGCTGAACTGGAGGCACTCCCGTGCATTGGATACGCTCAATCGTTTCGCTGATGATTTGTCTGGCAGTAGCGCTATTTCTCACATTGAAGGAGAGCTCAGTGCAGGCTTCACCGAGTAGCATATCCGGCTCTGCGGCTAGCCAGCCCGCTTGGATGAAGGATTCGACCTCAAAGCTGGAACGCGAATTGGCGGCGAAATATGGCGACCAGCAACGAATGCGGGTGGAGCGGGGACTCCGCCAGGTTGCTGAGTTCTGGCGCGCTGAGGACGGCGATGCGGCGGCGTTTGAGGATTTCGCCCGCGCGAATTTTGCCGGCGATCAGGCCACGCTCGATACCATGTTCAACCGCTTCCAGCGACTGCTCGAACAACTGGATGGCCACATGCACGAGATCAATCGAGAGTTCAACCAGCAATCCGATCTCGATCTTGGCCAGGTGCTTCCCTTCGATGAACTCTTCGCCGGCTACGATCCGTCGGCCCACGTCATCGACGATTTCTTTCACAACAAACTGGCCTTCACCGTGCTGCTGAACTTTCCGCTGACGACGTTAGACGAACGCCTGAAAGATGGCGCCACCTGGAGCGGCAGACAGTGGGCCGAAGCTCGGCTTGCGCAACGTTTTGACAAACGCATCCCCGCTGACGTGAACCTTGCAATTGCCCAGGCTGGAGCCGAATCTGCCCAATACATCTCGGAATACAACGTCTGGATGTACCATCTGCTCGACCCGCAAGAACACCGGATTTTCCCGCCCAAGATGCGACTGCTCAGCCATTGGAATCTGCGCGATGAAATCAAGGCCGACTATGCTGACAAGGAGAACGGTCCCGCCAAGCAGCGCATGATCCAGCAGGTGATGGAGCGCATTGTTACCCAAACCATCCCCGAAGTTGTGATCAACAACCCAGGCGTGGATTGGAATCCGTACGCGAATGAAGTGAAGCCGGCAGCGGCGAAAGACGCGGATGCGACGGCGGAAAAAACCGCAGCGAAGATCAGTAACACACGCGAGCCGGACACGCGCTACGCCGTGCTGCTGAAGGATTTTGACGCCTGCAGAAAAGCCGACCCTTATTCTCCGACGGCCCCAACCCTGATTGACCGCCGCTTTGACGAAGACCGCGAGATTCCCGAAGCGCGCGTAAAAGCGATGCTGGTGCAGGTGCTCAGTTCGCCACTGGTGCCGCAGACGGCCAAGCTGATCGAATCGCGTCTCGGGCGCCCGCTCGAACCCTTCGACGTCTGGTACAACGGATTTCGTCCCGGCAGCCAATTCACTGAAACGCACTTGGATGAGATGGTGGCGAAGAAATATCCCACCGCCGAGGCCTATCAGAAAGACATTCCCAATCTTCTGATGAAACTTGGCTTCTCTCCCGATCGCGCGCAGTACGTGGCGAACAACATTATCGTGGATCCGGCGCGCGGTTCGGGCCACGCCATGGGATCGCAAATGCGCTCCGAAAAAGTGCACCTGCGTACACGTGTAGAAAAGACCGGCATGAATTACAAAGGCTTCAACATCGCCGTGCATGAGATGGGGCACAACGTGGAGCAGACGTTCTCGCTCAACGAGGTTGACTATACCTTGCTGCAAGGCGTGCCTAACACGGCTTTTACCGAAGCACTCGCATTTGTGTTTCAAGGACATGACCTGGAACTGCTCGGTCTGCCCGCGCCGGATGAGAAGAGTCAGGCCGAGAAAACTTTGAACGACTTCTGGGGCACGTACGAGATTGCCGGAGTCGCCCTCGTCGATATGGGCGTGTGGCATTGGATGTACGACCATCCGCAGGCCACGCCCAAGCAACTCAACGATGCCACGGTTCAGATCTCGAAAGACATTTGGAACCGTTATTACGCACCTGTCTTCCACAAGAACGATGTGGTGCTGCTGGGAATTTACTCCCACATGATTGATTCGTTTTTGTATCTGCCCGACTATCCCATCGGCCACATGATTGCGTTTCAGATCGAGGAACAGATGAAAAAAGCCGGAGCCATCGGTCCGGAGTTTGAGCGAATGGCGAAGATGGGCCGGGTGACTCCCGATCTGTGGATGGAGCGCGCCACCGGACGGCCAGTAGGGCCAGAAGCATTGCTGGAAGCGACGCAGCGGGCGCTAACGGCCGCAGGAGCTAAGTGAACTTGGTGGGCGATGGAAGCTGCTACTCCACCACTGCAAAAGCAGATGCGTCAGCCAGTACACCAGCAGAGGAACAACAATGAGATAGGCTGCCAGATAAACTGCTCCCGGCAGCACGTGCTGCTCGCGAAAAAACGGGCCACGGGCCCAATTCACGTCAAACTGCGGCCGCCAGAAATAATTGATTGGCACAACCATCCACGTCACGAGCGTCTGGAATTTCCATCCCCGTTCGTCATAGCCCAGCCGGTAAATGGCCCACAACAGCAGCGGTGGCGTCACCACGTGGAACAGACCGAGCAGCCGGACAAACAGAGGAAGATGGGGATCGAACATATATTCCGTGCCGCCGATGATATGAGTGCCACTTAAAAGCGCTCCGACTAAATCAATCGTGTAGAGCGTTTGAAACAGTAAGAGACCGGTAGCCTGCCAGGAAAAAATCAGCGGACTCTCCAGCCACAGCCCGAGCATGATGAGGAGGTTCCCCAGGTCGCAGAAGTACAGGAAGTTCTGCGCTCCATATTGATGCCAGTACACCGGAACCCACGCGATCACCCAGACACTCCACGCAATCTTCAGCCAAAGTGGCAGGCGCATGTCATTGTGGTTTGCTAGACAGCCCAGTTTCGCACCTTGAGCCCACGCACGCGACGGAACTCCTTTTCATTGTTTGTAACCAGGGTCAGCTCTGCTGCCAGGGCATGAGCCGCAATCCAAAGATCGTTGTTTCCGATCATCTGGCCCTTCGATTCGAGCTCGGCGCGAATCGTCCCGTAGGTTTCGGCCGCTGTCTCCGGCAGGGGAATTGCCGGCAGCAAATGGACAAGTTCATGCAGCCGTTCCAGCGCTGCAACCCGTTGCTTGCTCTTGGCTGCCCCATAGAGCAGCTCGCCATAAGTAATGACCGAAAGCGCGGCCTCCCCTGGACGGAGCTTTCGAAACCGGCGCAAAACTTCCTCCGGCCTGTTCTGCCGAATGTAAATGCAGATGTTGGTGTCCAACAGGTAGCGAGGCTCCACTCTCAGAGCCCTTTGCGTTTCTGTGGCCGGTCGTTTTCTCGTCCACCCGGTTTCCGTCCGATCAGTTCAAGATCATCCGGCAACCCGGCCAGCAGATCGAAGGCGCGAACCATGGTTCCATCGTTTTCGCGCAGGACGATTTCATCCCCGCGGCGAAAGATCTGGACTTCCTTGCTCTTCAGCCGGAATTGCTTCGGCAGCCGGACTGCCTGACTGTTTCCGGACCGGAATACGCGCGCCGTGCCCATGCATCACCCTCCTCAAGGTATATACATTAAGTATACACATTTGTTTTGTTGGCACAAGAATGGGTTGTCAAGACAGGTCCAACTACGCCGCCAGTCTTGCGGGTGTTGAACATGTGGTCGTCATGCCTGTCAAGAAAGCGAACGAGAAAGCCCGCGGCGTTTGGGGACCCTTTGCTACCGATGGTGCGGGCTCGTGCGACCACGGAACCGACTATGTAGGTGATCAATGCCTGCTAGTTGCAGCAGGCGAATGATGAATGCGCGCGTGGCTCCTAGCCAGATCGATCCTTCTGAACCCTCGATGGACTGGGGCAATTACCTCCGTAACTTGATGGTGGCTACCAGCGTACCTACGATGCGATTATGAGCTACAAGGCCCTTTTATTCTGCCCCGATGATAAGACTGCGCGGGTCGTCACCCAGGTCTTGAGCGAGTTGGAGTTTCAGGTTGAGCGTTGCAATGAGCCGTTTGCCTCGGTCAAAAAGCTGATGGCAGAGCACTTTGACGCCATCGTCGTGGACTGCGAAAACGATCAGAATGCGACCCTGCTGTTCAAGAGTGCGCGCAATTCGGGGTCGAATCAGACTTCCCTTTCGGTAGCGGTGGTGGAGGGTCAGACCGGAGTCGCCCAAGCGTTCCGCATCGGAGCCAATCTAGTTCTGACCAAGCCCATTAATGTGGAGCAATCCAAAGGCACCTTGCGGGTTGCGCGCGGCTTGTTGCGAAAGACGGATTTCACGAAGGCTGCGTTCACACCGCCGTCGGTGGCCCGGGCCGCAGCCGTCACGGATTTCAAGCCACCTTCCGCTCCCGGGATTCCGGCGTCCAGGCCAGCCATTACGTCGTTGCCCGCACAGCCGCCTCCATCAGTAATTCCGATGGCCAGCGCCTCCGTTCTTGAAGTCGAAAAGGAACCCGAGCCGCAGCCCGAGCCGGCTGAAGCAGCTTTGCTCGAATCGATGCCGGATCCGGTGGGACCCAGGAATTATGGAGCAGATCCGGCCACCGCTGGGGGTCTGAAAAACTATCCTTGGCAACCGATTACCAGGCCGGCGGCAGAGCCGGTGGCTTCTGCTGTTCGCACCTCCACCGAACAAAGCCGGGGATCAGCGCAAGGGGCCGCGGCGGCCCCTGCTCCAGCCAAGGATGTGCGACGGATTGAAGTAAGTACAACCGCGGCACAAGCGGAGCCGCCTCTTTTTTCTTCGTTTGGTGGCATGCAGGAAGAACCGGCATCCGGTTCGCGAGGAGCCAGGAAGATTCTGATCGCAGCCGTTGTTCTCATAGCAGCGGCTGGCGTGGGCTACGTCGGTTGGACCCGACTGCATCCGGCGGGCGCCTTACTCACGCAGAAACCACCCGCTGCTGTGCCGACCCCGCCAGTTCAGGCGCAGGCTCCTGCTTCCGCGGACATGTCCGACTCGGTGAACTCTGAGCCGAATGGGCCCTCCGCAATGGAAGAAGCGCAGCCCGTCGAGCAGGCGCCGGATATCACGCTTTCGACTGCTGATTCGGCTTCTTCCACCACCGGCTCTGTGAGTTCGACCCCGCCACCCGCCAAGGCTGCCAAACCGACTCCAGGAGTAAAGACCAGGCAACCGGCGAAAGAGACAAATCCTCAAGCCAGCAAGACTACGAGTTCGCTGGCAGGGCAGGCTGAAGCTGTTACCCCGAACGCGCACACACACACGAAGGAAGTCGTCGTGGTGAAGAACGAGCACTTCACGCCGGTTCAGCAGGCCGCTCCAGTCGAAGAACCTGCGGCACCGCCGACTTTAGATGTTGCATCGAATGCGGAGGAGAGCGCGATCTCCGGAATCGTAAGCGCAGCCCCGACGAATGTGCCTCAGCCGGCTCCACATATGCTCAAGGTGTCCCAGGGCATCTCGCAGGGGCTGCTGGTCAAGAAGGTGCCACCGGTTTATCCCTCACAGGCCAGGCGGATGGGCATTCAGGGCGCGGTCGAGATTTTGGCCAATATTGGGAAGGATGGCAACATCACCAGCGTCAAGCTAGTCAGTGGCGACAAGATCCTGGGGCAAGCGGCCCTGGATGCAGTCAAACAATGGAAGTACAAGGCCTATTACCTGGATGGCCAGCCAGTTGATTTTCAGACTCAAATTACGGTGAAGTTCACGTTGCCATAGCCATTCCTTCGGCGGAAGGCTTGCATTCGGCGCGGGGATTCGGTCCCGCGCTGTTTTTGTTTTATGCTCTCGCTTCGCCGAGAATCTGTTGTTCACCAAGCTATAATCGAGGATTGCGCGCGGGCGGAAATTCGCTTCCGTGAGGGAACCGGAGCTTGGTGGTTCGTTTCAAGCTAAGGGCTAAGAGCCAGCAGCTAAGACCTTCTTTATGGATTTCAAACTAGTCAGTGATTACAAGCCGCGCGGCGATCAGGGCAAAGCGATCGAGTCTTTGGTTCGCGGCGTCCTTGATCGCGAGCAGCATCAGGTTTTGTTGGGCGTGACCGGTTCTGGCAAGACATACACCATGGCCAAAGTGATTGAGCAGGCAAACCGGCCTACGCTGGTCATGGCGCACAACAAGACCCTGGCGGCCCAGCTATATCACGAATTCAAGAGCTTCTTCCCGCACAATGCGGTGGAATACTTTGTCTCCTACTACGACTACTACCAGCCCGAAGCCTATGTCCCCGCGGCCGACCTCTATATCGAGAAGGAAGCTACGATCAACGATGAACTGGACAAGCTGCGACTCTCGGCGACACGGTCATTGTTTGAGCGGCGTGACTGCCTGATTGTGGCGTCGGTGAGTTGCATTTACGGCCTGGGTTCTCCGGAAGCGTACTACGGCATGCTGCTGTTTCTGGAAAAAGGCCAGAAGATCAAGCGCGAAGACATTACCCGTAAACTGGTGGAAATTCTTTATGAGCGCACCGACGGCGACTTTCGACGTGGCACATTTCGCGTGCGCGGCGATGTGATCGAAATCTTTCCTACCTATGACGATATGGCGTATCGCGTCGAGCTGTGGGGCGACGAAGTCGAAGCTCTCTCACAAATTGATCCGCTGTTCGGCACGGTCAAACAGAAATACGTCCGCCTGCCCATCTATCCCAAAACGCATTACGTGATGAAAGAGGAAACCCGCTCGAAAGCTGTCCAGACCATTCGGGAAGAGCTCGCCTGGTGGGAAGCGGAACTGGAGAAGCAAGGCCGGCTGGTGGAGTCGCAACGTGTCCATCAGCGGACGATGTATGACCTGGAGATGATCAAGTCGGTCGGCTATTGTCACGGAATCGAGAATTATTCGCGGCATTTTACGGGCCGCTTGCCGGGCGAGCCTCCGCCTACGTTGCTGGATTATTTTCCGCGCGATTATCTGATGTTCCTTGACGAATCACATCAGACCGTGCCGCAGTTGCACGGCATGTATCACGGGGACCGCTCGCGGAAAGAGACACTGGTCGAATACGGCTTCCGTCTGCCCTCGGCCTTGGACAACCGTCCGCTAACGTTTGAAGAGTTCGAGCACCGCCAGAACCAGTTGGTTTATGTTTCGGCGACTCCGGGACCGTATGAGCTGACCAAGTCGGCGGGAGTTGTGGTCGAGCAGATTATTCGTCCTACAGGTCTGGTGGATCCGCCGGTCGAGGTGCGTCCGGTCAAGGGGCAGATTGACGATTTGCTGCACGAGATTCGCCAGCGAGTCGCCCGCGGGGAACGAGTGCTGGTGACTACGCTGACCAAACGCATGTCTGAGGACCTGGCCGAGTATTACAGCGAAGTGGGCGTGAAATGCCGCTATATGCACTCGGAAATCGAGACCCTGGAACGGGTAAAAATCCTGCGTGACCTGCGCAAAGGTGAGTTCGATGTCCTGATCGGTATCAATCTTCTACGCGAAGGGCTCGATCTGCCCGAAGTTTCGCTGGTGGCGATTCTCGATGCCGACAAAGAAGGTTTCTTGCGCTCGGCGGGGTCGCTGATTCAGACCGTTGGCCGCTGCGCCCGCAATTTGAATGGCAGGGCGATTCTGTACGCCGACCGGATGACCGACTCGATGAAGAAGGCCATGAACGAGACCGACCGGCGGCGCGCGATCCAGGAGGCCTACAACGTGGCCAATGGGATTACGCCAGAGTCGATCGTGCGGCCGCTGGAAATGTCGCTGGCCAGGATCATCGAAGCGGACTACGCCGATCTGACGGGCTCGGAGGCCGAGGGCATGCCCGAGTTCAAGTCGCAGGAAGAGCTGGATGCCTACGTTGTGAAGCTGGAGAGCGACATGCGCGAGGCCGCCAAGCGATTTGAATTCGAGAAGGCTGCGAAGCTGAGAGATACGATCAAGGAGCTAAGGACGAAGGAGTTTTTGTTCGCGTAGGGGGTTGGGCGGAACGAACTAAGGTCAGGGAACCCACCCGGGCACAAGGTGAGAATAGGCCGCGCCTGAACACCAGCTTGACAATCTCCCAACGATGTATGTACACTTTGTGCATATCGCCAGCGTCCCTCCACTAAGGCATTGAGATGCTTTTCGAGTGGGATAAGCGTAAGCGGCAGACGAACCTGGCGAAACATGGCATCGATTTTCGGGATGCCATAGCTGTTTTTGACGGGCCGGTGTTCGAGAGTATGAGCCGCCGTCGAGGCGAAGAGCGCATAGTCGTGATCGGTACGATGGAAGGCATTGAAATCGTACTGGTCTACGTGATGCGCGGGAAACAGCGGCGGATTATTTCAGCCAGGAGGGCACATCGTCATGAAAGGCAAGATTACGCGAACCACCTCAAGGGCGCGGGCTAAGGGCGAGACGGACTTCAGACGCCTGCGCCAGATGGGTGATGCGGCCATCGACGACTCCGACATTCCCAAGCTGGGTAAATCGTTCTGGAAGACCGCCCAACTCAGCATGCCGCAGCCCAAAGACCGCCTGACCATCCGGGTTGACCATGATGTTGTGAAATGGCTCAAGAAGGCCGGCAGCGGCTACCAGACCCGCATCAACGCCATTTTGCGATCCTACATGAAGGCCCAATCCGATGAAGGCACGACGTAGTTGCGCGAGGAGGAATAGGAAAACCAAACTGCTGGGCCACCCGGCGGCAAAGTTGAAGGATACGGCAAAGGCGGCTGGGCTCACGCGAACAAGAACTCCTTCGTCCTTAACTCCTTGATCGTCAGCCCCGACAAGAGTGCTAGCATGCACGGATGAAGACCCCGATAACGATACCGTGTCAGTCCTGCGGCAAGCCAATAAACCTACAGACAGTGGGAAGCCACTTGCCGGAGCGCGCCGACTGCTCAGGATGCAACGCATCGATACACTTACTCGCACCACTAGGCAATGTACCGACGATGCTAATTATGGAGCGTGCGAAGTGGGAACTAAAGAGTAAAGACATAACGATGGCTATATTGCTAAGCGCGGTGGCTGTTGAAGCGCAGATGTCCTGGCTATTTTTCAAGTGGAGGGGGATCGATGACGGACTATTACCCAATGAACTGACCCAGGCTCACAACGAGAAGTGGGAAGGGGAATGGACCGACATGCGAACGGTTAGCAAACGATCGGACGAGTTGTCTCGGCTGCTAACGGGCACGGATTTTGACAAGTTCGCACAGCAAAATATGGGACGGCTAAAACCCCATCTTGACGGATTCGACCCTGCCACCTCGGTTAAGACCTTTTTTCAAGACCACCTCTTCGAGAAGCGTAATCAGATCGTCCATTATGGCAGCATTGATTTTGAGGAAGAGGACGGGAATTCGTGCGCATTGGCATCGGCCTTACTCGGACTTCTGCAGGCAATGGATAAGGAACGTATCAGGAAAATGCACGAAGATCATAAGAAAGCCGGCGAGTGATGCCCGAGCATTTGACAAGCTGCGCCCGATCCTGTCAGCACCTTAAAAGGTGCTATACTGCGAGTCTATGCTGGACATCACCAAAGACATTCAATCCCTGACCACCTTTCGCCGGCGGCCGGGCGATTTCATGAAGCAGATCAAGAAAAGCAAGCGGCCCGTCGTGCTCACGGTCAACGGCAAAGCTGCAGCGGTGGTTCAGGATGCGGAAGCCTATCAACGCTTACTGGATATAGCCGCGAGCGCCGACGCTGTTGAAGGTATCCGGCAGGGTATGGAGGACGTGAGAAGAGGGAGAATCCGTCCAGCGAAAGAGTTCTTCAAGGAATTCGAAGCCGGGCATGGCCTATCTCGTTAGGATCGCTTCGCGAGCTGAACGCGATCTGGTCTCTCTGTATGAGGAAATCAACGCCCCGGATTCGGCCGCGGCCCGGCACTGGTATGCAGGGCTCAAACAGGCGATTCTGAGCCTCGCGGTGCGGCCCAACCGCTGTCCAGTCACGCCCGAAGATAAGAGGCTCAGGCACTTGTTGTATGGCCATAAGCCCCACCTCTACCGTGTCATTTACCGCGTGAATGACCAGCGAAAGCAGGTTGACGTGTTGCACATTCGCCACGGTGCCCGGCGAAAGTTTCACACGTCAGACCTGGCATGATGAACGTCGAGTCTACCCTGTTTGTTGATAGCGGATCCAGATTGTCCGCCTAGGGCTATCACCGCTTCAGATAATCCCCCGGCGACAGAATTGCGATGTCCCTCCACGGATGGACAAAATGGACAAGCGCTCCGGCAGCCAAATTGAGCGACACGATCAAGGAGTTGCGGACGAAGGAATTCTTGTTCGCGTAAGACAATTCAAAGAAAAAATGCGAAACGCCCCTTAAGTCAACCACAGAGGACGCGGAGGACACAGGAGTCAACCGCGTGGCTTTACAGACTCGCAGCCGTCGCTCGCGATGTTGTCTGGCTTCCCGTCTCCACCTGAGGGTCTACGACGCTGAGTTCTTTTTCAAGCGAGGAAAAGCGCTGCAGAATCTCGTGCATCCGCAAAGCCATGTTCCGGATGGTTTCGATCTGGGAGCGTGCGCTGGCGGAAAGCGAGCCGGGTTCGAGCAAGAGCAACTCGGAGTTACCCAACACCGCAGTAAGCGTGTTGTTCATGGTGTGGCGCATTTCGAGCATGTAGCGGCCAAGCGTGGCTTGGCGATCCAGCACCACGTTCGCCTGCTCGGCGCGGCGGGCATGAGCCTTGGCTGCGGCTCCGTGCAGGGCTTCCCCAGCCACCAACACGAGAGTGTCGAGCCAGGTTTCCTGTTGCCGCAGGAGTGCAATCCCTGGCCAGCGTCCACGAACGGTTTGCAGGGTTCGCAGATCGTCGGAAACAAACAGTACGCGCTTGCCGGCCGCCTCCATCGCCTCCAGAACCACAGAAAGCGCCTGTGGCCGCAGGCTACCGACGATGGCCACATGGAAGCTTTCGGGATCAAAGCCCAGGCAGACATCACTGCTCATCAGGGTAAAGACCGGCACACTGCGCTCCGACTGCCAGCGGCCGGTTATGGTGCGCGAGAATTCCGCGTCATCAGAAACGATCAATATGGTGGGCTGGTCCACATTCCCCTTTTCTGCTCTCTGCTCTGGTCACTGCACTTTTCCGTCATCGTCGGCGGCGGCCGGCGTCGCTGCGGAAGCGGTCTCGGTCCAATCCTGTGGGCTGCTGGATACCTCGAATTCAGGATGCTCGGAACTGGCAGCAGCGAATCCGGCAGCGGCGGCGTGGGATTGAGCCGTCGTTCGATCCGCAGCTGTTTTCTTGGAACTCTTCGCTAAAGCGGCATCAACGACGGCACGAAGGTCGACCAGCATAGACAACGGCTGGCCTGAAGAGTATTCGGCATGAAACATAACCTTCCAGGATTGGCAAATCATGCGCAGCCGGGCGATGGTTTCTTCCGCGGAGAATTGAGCTCGTCGGCAATCCAGGGTGCTGACCCCGCGCAGTTCCAGTTCGCGCAGGCCGTCCAGAATGGCGTTGAGGTCCTGGTGCATCAAGCGGAAGAAAACGCGCCGCATCAGGAAGCTGAAGCGGGTAAATGCCACCATGGCGACTGGCAGGAAATAATTCTGGCCCGATGAGGTTTTCAGCTTTCTGCCCTTTTCCAGGATCCCGCTGGTGAACAGTTCTTTCAGGTTCTTGCAACCGTCGGCTTGGCGCATCAACTCATCGAGCGGTTGGAGCCACGGTGGAACGTTCAGGTCTACCGTCCCCAAAACCGGTTCCAACAGCTGGGCCACGTAGGCCAGATCAACATCGCCATCCTCCAGGCGCGATGGCGCACAGTGGGAGAAGAACTGCACCAGCAGGAAATCCGTTTTGTCCCGGTCGGAATCGGAATGGGTTTGCTTCCGCAGATGATGCGTCAGCAACGTACCCAGAGCTTGATCGCTGGCCAAGTTCGTGGTCTGTAAGAATTGGCGCAACTGATGGACCTGAATGCGCTCATCGAGGCTGAGCAACCATTGGCGGGCCAACTCAACCGATTCCTGCGGAGGAGCATCAATGCCGGCTTCCAGATCACTGCAGGGCGGCAGGTCGATCACGAATTCCCGCGCCAGTGCGGCATACAGGGGGTAAAGCAGGCGCGCCTCGCGCCACTCGGCAGCCAGTTCAGTCAATTGCGAATTGGGAGTCATGATTTCACGATCCAGTTGGCCACTTCCCCGGTAAAGCGGGCGGCCACCGCAGTGCGTCCCCCGTTATATTGCACGGCCACTACGCACGCTTCCGTGTCCAGGGTTCCGTCGGAATTCTGCAGCCGCAGTTTATCGGCAAATTCCAGGGGCAAGATCGAAGCGAACAGCACTTCGTGGGGAGTGCCAAACTCGATCACAGTGCTTTCGGTGAAGGCGCTGCTTCCATTCGCCACCCGAGTCAGACGGATGGGAATGCGCACCGGGGTAGCATTGGGAAAGAATTTGGCCAGCTTGGTAGTAGAGCTTTCTCGGATTGCGCTTGCGCCAGCACCAGCCGCTTTGGGCACGGAGGTCCTCAATTCCAGGGTCAATGCAGCCTGGATTCCCAAGTCTGCCGGTTAGCAGGGCTCGGGCACCCGGGCCGCATCGCACAGAGGAAGGATGCACGAGCGCGGCCAAAGCTAGGGTAAGGAATGAAGAATGTAAGCTATTGATAATACATCGACAATTCCACGTGCCAGGGGCGCGTCTCTGCTCATTTACGGCCCGTCGTCTCAGGATGAAACGGAGTCTCAGGGGCACCAGTACCCGGTGCTTAATGGCGGCTCATAACAATTCAGTCCAGCGGGTACTCGGTACTGGGTACTAGCGACTGGGCATTACTGCAGCGCCTGGCTGGTCGGCATCTGCTGCCGGCCGCCGATGTTGTAACGCTTAAGCTTGCGATACAGGGTCGCGCGGCTGATGCCAAGCATCTTTCCGGCGAGGACTTTGTCGCCTTTCACCTGCTCGAAAACACGCTCGATGGTGGCCCGCTCGATATCTTCCAGATCACTCGAGGGAACGGCGCTCGGGGGGGCAACTGTGGCGGGTTCCAACGCTGGCGACCCCGCGACCAAGCCAGGCGGCAGATCGTTGACGTCAATGGTCTGCCGATCGCCCAGCGCGACCGCACGTTCAATACAATTTTCCAGTTCGCGCACGTTGCCCGGCCAATCATATTGCAACAGGCATTTCATTGCCGCATTGGTGACCTGCACGGAAATTCCGGGAACATAGCGGTCAAGAAACCAGTGCACCAACATCGGAATGTCGGATCGGCGCTCGCGCAGAGAGGGCAAATGAACCGTGACCACATTCAGACGAAAATACAGGTCTTTGCGGAATGTGCCGTTGCGGTATTCCGCCTCGAGATCGCGGTTGCTGGCCGCAATGACTCGGACGTCTACTTTGATCTTTTGATTGCTGCCGACGGGACGGACTTCCTTCTCCTGCAGAACTCGCAGCAGCTTGGCTTGCAATTCCAACGGCAGTTCGCCGATTTCGTCGAGAAAAATAGCTCCACCGTTCGCCGACTGAAATAGCCCGGTCTTTGACTTCAATGCGCCGGTAAAAGCGCCTTTTTCGTAGCCGAATAATTCGCTCTCGATGAGCGTGGGGACCAGCGAACCGCAATCCACCGCCACGAAGGGACGATTGGCAAAGGCGCCGCGGAAGTGGATGGCGCGCGCGACCAGTTCTTTGCCGGTGCCGCTTTCGCCGGTGATCAGCACTGGGGTGCGCGTGTCTTTCAGGCGTGAGATCATGCGCAGCACGTCCTGAATCTTGGCAGACGAGCCCACGATGCCGTGCAGGTCGGTCTCGGTATCCACACGCTCGCGCAGGAATTGGTTCTCTTCCACCAGCCGGATTTTTTCCGCCATTCGGCGCAGGAACAGGCGAAGCTCTTCCAGCGGCGAGAATGGTTTGCCGATGTAGTCGTAGGCGCCCAGTTTCATCGCCTGCACGGCGGTTTCGACCGAGCCGTGTCCGGTCATGACCGCGACTTCGCTGCGGGGGAGCAGTTTCTTCACCTTCTCCAGGAACTCCAGGCCGGACATATTGGGCATAACCATATCAGTGAGAATCATGTGTGCCGGTTGATCCTCCAGTAGGGCCAGCGCGGTCTCCCCGCTATTGGCCTCCATGCAGCAAAACCCAGCGCTTCACCGACAGTCATGCACAGCTTGCGGATGCTCTGCTCGTCATCCACAATCAAAAGCCGAATCCGTAAATCTTCGCTCACGGCGCCTTTCCTATCGTCTTTTCCACTACAGAAATAAATTGCTGCACGCCGAACGGTTTCTCCACGCAAGGCGCGCCGGTTTTGCGCAATGTGGCTGCAGTTTCTTCATTCGCGATATCGCCAGTAATGAAAACCAGGCGCTCGGCTAGTGCAGGACGATACCGCGCCACCCAAGCATGAACATCGGCGCCATCCACGCCCCCGGGGGTACGCATATCCGAGACTACACCCAGAAAATCGCCTGCCTGGAGCAGTCGCAGACCCTCCGCTCCGGACTCGGTACACACCACGGTATAGCCGTTGCGCTCCAGAGCCGCGCGGACGTAGGCCATAACCGCGGGTTCATCCTCGATCAGCAATACCGGCAAAACAGCGGGATTCCTCGCAGGCTGTATCATGAATGTAGAACTCCGGCAGCGGCTCCAACCGTGGCCGTCTCTGCCACCGCTGGCAGGCGTACGATAAACGTCGCTCCTTCCTGATCTGGATTGTTGTAACTGAGAATCTCGCCTTCGTGTTCGTGCACAATCCCGTAGCAGATGCTGAGACCCAAGCCGGTACCCTTGCCGATTTCCTTGGTGGTAAAAAATGGGTCGAAGATGCGCTCCGGGAAAGAGATGCCGTACCCGTTGTCGCGAAACCAGACCTCAACAAAGTTTGCCACCTTTGCAGTCTTGATCTCAATCCGCGCAGGCCGACCCGTATCGCGCACGGCGTCATAAGCATTGTTCAAGATATTCAGAAATACCTGCTGCAATTGGTGCGAGTCGCCGATCACCTGAGGCAGATCCGGATCGAGTTGCTCAATGACCTCCACCCCACGGCTATGAAGGTCGTAAGCCCGCAACTGCAAAGTGCGGCGGAGAATGGTATTGAGCTGCACAGGCTTGCGTTGCGGTGGCACCTGCCGGGCAAAACTCAGCAGGTTCTGCACGATCTGCTTCGTGCGGTGCGCCTCCTGCAGGATAACCCGCAGGTCTTTGCGGGCGCTCTCCGGCACCTCGGGGTTTTCCATGAGCAAGTCGGCAAAACCGAGAATTGCGGTCAAGGGATTATTGACTTCATGCGCGACCCCGGAGACCAATTGGCCCGTCGCCGCCATTTTTTCTGAATGCATCAACTTGGCTTGCAGGGTCGCGGCATCCGTGATGTCGCTCATGACCACGACAATGCTGGCAATCTTGCCCTGCTCATCGCGCATGGGACTTAGGTTCACCGAGAAATGCCCGACCCGTCCTTCGCCCCGCACAATCTGCAATTCCAGATTGTCCACCTGTTGGCCGCCGAGGGTGGCGGTGAAGGCGTCGGCCAGCGCCTGCCGCCGCTGGGAAGCGATCAATTCTTCCAGAGGCCGGCCCAGCAACTGTTGCTGGTGGAAGCCCATGTCATACCACCGCCGGTTCGCATAGCTGACCAGGCCGGCTGTGTCCGCCACAAGAATCAGGCTCTGGGTATTGTTTAGAATCTTGCCGGAGAAGTCGCGCTCGCGCTGCAATTCTGATTGAAAGGTCTTAAGACCGCTGATATCGAGCATGACCCCGCGGTATTGCACGATCCGCTGCAGCGCGTCGCGCACCGCAAATGCGTTGATCAGAACGTGGACAGGGGAGCCATCCTGGCGGCGCAGAGTTTGCTCGTGATTCCGCACTGCACCATGCTGCTGCATCTGCTCGGCAAGTTCCTTGTACCGTTCGGCGGAAAAACAAACGCGGGTAGGAATGTCAGCTTGAAGAAGATCCTCGCGGTTGGAGTAACCGAGCATGCGCACCAGAGCATCATTCACTTCCACGAACCGCCCGTCCGGGGTGGAGAAAAACACTCCTTCCTGAATGTTGTCGAACAGCTCGCGATATCGACGCTCTGCCTCACGGCGGTCGGTGATGTCCTTGAGTACGTGGATGGTCTGCAGACTTTCGCTGTTGGCTCCATGAACCCGCGACGTCGACACCAGATAAGTTCGATCCAGCACCGGGAGAACGTACTCGTCGCCTGCTACATCGGGAGTCGCACGGCAGAAGGGGCAGGAGCGCACGGCCGTGTCCTCGTCCATGGGGAGCAGGGCGCCCATTTTGACCCCGATGAGTTCGTGGGGCTGAACCCCAATGAAATCGGCCAGCGAGCGGTTCACTCGCAAAACATGGTCGGATGAATCGTGGGCCACGATGAAATCGCTGATGGCGTCGAAAATCTCGATCCAGTGCCGGTTGGCCTGATCCATGCGGGTGAAAAGCCGTGCGTTCTCCAGGGCAACGGAGGCGTGGGCCGCGATGGCCTGCAGAAGCTGTTCGTCCTCCTCGTCCAGGGGCTTCCCGCGATTGCGCCAGGCACAACACGCCCAGGAGTTCGCTGGACGCCCCCAGCAGCCGTACCAAACTGCAATCATTCCAACCCAGTTCCGAGCTCAATTCTGGGCCCAACAGTTCCAGCCGCGCTCGAGGAAACAATTGCTTCGGGATGCTGAGCCACGGCAGCGGTAATGGCGTGATCGAAGCGGCGCCGCACCGAGCTCCATGACTGGGCCGCTGACGGCAGCGGCTGCAGCGCCAGGGTCTCCATCACCGAATCCTGCCGTAAAGCTAACGCCGCAGCCTTCGCCCCCAGCAGATCGGCGGCGCGCGTGACGAAACTCTTGGCGAACTCCGGCAGCCGAAGCTGGGAGTTCAGCTCCAGAGCCAGTTTCATCAATGACTCTGCGCGCCGACGGTGCTGCTCCGACAGGTGCAGATTGCGAGTCGCCTCCAGAGCAACCGCAACCTGCGCGGCCAAGGCCTTGGCAGAACGAATGTCTTCCTGCGAGATGCCTGCTCCGTCGCGCTGGTCGAGCACACCGAACATTCCCAGCACCTGGCCTTGGGAGCCTAACAGCGGCACCGCCAACACCTGGCGCACGTTGAACCTGGAGATCATCTCCAGGTTGGCGCCGGCGACTTTGCTGGGATCGTCGGCCCAGAACACCTGCTTGTTGATGCAGAGCACGGCTGGCGACGCCTTCGGGGAAGACCTCATCCACCGGACCGGGCTTGCCGTTTTCCGCTCCCCAGCGGACGTGAAACACTCCCGCCTCGAGCAGGCCGACGAAAGCCCGGCCAAAACCCAGGAAATCAGCAGCCCGAACTACGAATTGCTGCAGGAACTCGTCCAGATTACCGACAGAACTCAGTTCCGCCAGGATATCCAGGAGTTGGTGCAACTCGTGGGCTTGGCGCGCGGGCCGTCCCGTAAAGCTCAGCATTGGCAATGGCGACGGCTCCAAAACCCGCTACCGCCGACAGCAATGACTTCTCTTCAGGGCTGAAAGCGCCCTGCTGGCGGGGGTAAACCAGCACGGCGCCCTCCGTGCGGGAAGTCCGGATGGGAGCCGCGAGCAGCATGCCCGCCGGGACCATGTCGCCCAGAGCGTGAGCGACGGGATCGATGGCGACCGCGATGGGCTCGCCGGCTGCGACCGCACGCGCAGCCAGATCAGCAGCGAACTGCAGTCCCCTGCCTTCGAAGCGAGCGCGCACCGAGGCTGCAAGCTGCGGCGACTCCGCGGCTACCACGTGCAGCCTGACCTCGGTTCCCTGGCGCAAGAGGATGCATACCAGCCGCGTCCGCAATAGAACTCGCAAACGCTCCGCGACCGCGGAGGCATCCGGCACCGCCTGCACCGACTGGGCGACTTGGGCAAGGATTTCAGCGCGGCGGTGCTCCTCGCGGGAGACCTGCGTCATGCGGCTGGCCTCCAGCAGGCTGCCCAGTTGGCCGGCCAGAATAGTTGCCTTGGCGGCCAGATCATCATTGAAGAAATTCGGATTCGAGGCGTGCAGGAAGACGGCCGCCCCAATCACTTCATTCGCAACCACTAGCGGCGCAGCCATCAGGCTGCAGGCGTGGAACTCGGCAGCCATACGATACCGGTCAGGGTCGGGCCGGTTCACATAAACGGTACTGCGATGCCGGATGGCTTCAATCGCTACTGCACTCTCTTTCGCCCTGAGCAGGCGGCCGCAGAAATCTTCGGCCATCAAACCGTCAGCTTCCGCACCCACCAGGTGCTCTGCAGAACCGACGCTCCAGAAGTAGGTGCCGTCCACCTGAAAGAACTCGCGCGTGGTCCGGCAGAACAATTGAATCAAGGACTGCGACGGGGTTCCGGCAGCCGCAGCCTCGGAAAATTGCAGAAGCAGTTTTTGGAAAGCATCATCCGAACGCGGTGCCGGTTCTTCCAGCACCGTCGTATCTCCGGCATGCATGGTCAGAGAGACACCGCCTTGTCATCCGTCTTCACAGTCACAAGTAATTGAATATAGAGGAAAAATAGCCTGTTATCTCAATTTGAGTCAAGGGAATAACGTTCCGGGTGCCGAAGTGTGAAATCCGACGACAAACCCACCCCGACGTCTCAGAGTGAGAGCAAGCCGGCCTCCTGAGACGCATATGGGTCCCCCGAAGCCTTGTCTCGCTGCAAGGCCAACCAGGCCTAAGCCATTGATTAAGGTGCGCTTACATCGCTTCTGGCAGCTCATGGGGCAAGTCTGCGGAGGTGGCACAGGCCTTGCACTTGTGGAGGACACGATATGTCCCTAGGAGGAGTTGTGTCCCTCAGAACGATGCCGCGGTTCGCTGTGGCAAGCCTGATCGTGCTGCTGGGACTAATCAGCGTAACTGCGCTATTCCACCCGGTACCGGCGTTTGCCCAGGGCGAGCTTACTCGCAAGGTGAAAACCAAAGTGAAGCCAGCTTATCCCGAACTGGCGCGGCGCATGAACATCACCGGGACGGTCAAGGTGCTGGTCGTGGTTTCGCCCAGCGGAAGCCTGAGAGATACCAAGGTAGTCGGCGGGAATCCCCTCCTAGTAAATGCCGCCATGGATGCTCTGAAGAAATGGAAGTTTGAACCGGCAAAGGATGACAGCACGGGAACGGTGGAGTTCAAGTTCCAACCCCAGGAATGACCCGGATCAGCTTTACCCACGCGCATCGAGGCACGTGGCGCCAGGAACGCAGACGAGCGGAGGAACAGCAATGACGATTGGCAAGAAACTTTACATGAACTTCGGAGCCGTGCTTGCGATGGTCGTGGTGCTGTTTCTGGTCAACCTGGTCGCCGTGCAGCGGGAGCACAGCGCCAAAGCCGCCGCTTCCCAGGCTCTGCAGATGGCGGAGACGACCGACAAGATCCGTTTTCAGATGATGCAGAACCGGCTTTATCTGAGCAACTACTTGCTCAGCGGCGACACTCGCGAAGTCGAGCGGATGAACGACGGTATGCACCTCCTGGAAGACAAGCTGCAGAACGCCCAGAACCTGGCTACGTCGGAACAGCAGCGGACCGCGCTGGGCAAAGTACAAAGCAGCGAGCAGAGCTGGGCTCGCGAATTTGCGGCGCCGCTCATGGACAAGCGGAAACAGGTAGATAGCGGGAACGCCACGGTAGCGGAACTTCAGATTTTTTATTTGCAGAAAGATGCGTCCTCGTGGGTGAAAAGCGCCACTGAATATCTCGATTCCGCTGATCTTGAGAATACAAAAGTGCTGGATTCGAGGCGCAAATCAGACGAGACCGCCGCGACAGCCACCATCGCAATCGCGCTGATCAGCACCTTGCTGGCGCTGGTGCTGGGGATTGCCATCGCGTACTCTACCGCCAATTCCATCACCGAGCCGCTCGATAATCTGATGAAAGTCGCCCGGCAGATCGGCAACGCCGGCGATCTCGACCACGAAATCGATGTTTACCGCGACGATGAAATCGGTGAGCTGGCGAAAACTTTCTCCAGCATGGTCACTTACCTGAAGGAGATGGCATCGGTTTCCGAAGCCATTGCGGGCGGGAACCTGACCGTCGAAGTTCAGCCCAGATCCAAGAATGACACCTTGGGCAACGCATTCGTGCGCATGATCGAGGGCCTCAGAAACCTGGTCCGCAATGTGCGCGATGCCGCGTCCCAGGTGGCAAGCGCCTCCAACCAGGTCGCCGGAGCCTCGGATGAATCGGCCAAGATCAGTCTGCAGACCGCGTCCGCGATTGACGAAGTCACCAGCACCATGCACGAAATGAGCGTCAATGTGCAGAACATGGTGAAGAGCACGCAAGTGCAGGCGTCGAGCGTCAGTGAGACCTCGGCTTCGATTGATCAGATGGTGGCCTCGATCCAGCGCGTCGCCGACACCGCGAAAGTGCTGCTGGACATTTCCAACCGCTCGCGGGAAGAGGTTCACAGCGGCATCTCCACTATGGAGAAGGCGACGGACGGATTGAACCGCATCAACACCACTATCCGTTCCTCGGGCGAGATCATCGACGTACTGGGCCAGCGAGCGGATGACATTGGCAAAATCATCGAAGTGATTGACGATCTCGCCGAGCAAACGAACCTGCTGGCGCTGAACGCGGCCATTGAGGCGGCGCGCGCCGGAGAACACGGCCTGGGCTTCGCGGTGGTGGCCGACGAGGTCAGGAAGCTGGCAGAAAAATCAGCGCAATCGACCAAGGAAATTTCCGACCTCATCCAGAGTATCCAGAAGGAAGCGCGCAAAGCGGTCGAGAACATGGACCAGAGCACCGGCATTGTCAATGAAGGGCTGGGACTGGGGCAGGAGCTGAATACCGCGCTGCGCAAGATCTCCAACGTGGTCACCGAAGTGTACAAGTTCGCGCAGGAAATTGGCGCTGCCACCAACGAACAATCGCATGGCTCTTCCCAGATCGCACGCGCGACCACGCGCTTGAACGAGATCACCCACGAGATCAATTCGGCGGTGGAAGAACAGGCATCCGGCGCCCACGCCGTGGTCAAAGCCATGGAGCGGATGCGGGAACTGGTCCAGCAGACTACCTCTGGGTCCACGGAACTGGCCGCCTCCGCGGAGCAGATGTCGAAGATGTCGCGCGATCTGCTCGATTCCATGGACCGCTTTGCGCTGGAACAAATCGAGCGCGCGCTGGCTCGCCGCGAGGAAAAGGGGGCAAAGAGCGGGAGCCGGCAGGCTGCCGCCGGCGCCCGCGGTTGAGATCTGGGATTCGCTGATGAACCGTGACCTGCACATCGTCGGCTTCAAAGTGGGGCATGAGACCTATGGCGTGCCTATCACTTCGCTGCACGAAATTGTGCGCGTGCCAGAAATTACCTCGGTCCCCGATGCCCCGGAATACATGGAGGGCGTGATCAATCTGCGCGGCAAGATCGTATCCGTCCTTGACCTGCGCAAGCGCCTCGGGGAAACCAAAGTGGTTTCGAGCCGGCGCAACCGAATTCTGGTGGTCGAGCACAAGGGCAGACTCTCCGGGCTGATTGTCGACTCGGCCTCCGAGGTGCTCAAGATTCCGGCCACGGACGTGGAGCCTTCCCCGACTGAGTTTCTGGAAGGAGGATTGAAGTGTGTAACCGGGTTGGGCAAATACCAAGGGCGGTTGATTGTCTTGTTGGACATGGCCAAACTGCTGGAATTCGGCGGCCGTCAGGGCAGGAGCGAGACGGAGAAAGGCCGGCAACCAGAGGGTCCCGCGGCGGAAGCGCGCGGCGCCGCTGCCAAATAACCTAGGAGAAGCACAAGGAAATTCATGGCGAGTCCCAGCTTGCAGGCGCAACTCACGGAATCCGAACTGAAGCTCTTGCAGGCGCTCGTCTATCAGGAGTGCGGCATGCATTTCGATTCGCGCCGCGCGCATTTCCTCCAGGACCGTCTGCAGCGTCGCCTGAAAGAGTGTCATCTGGATTCGTTTTACAGCTACTACCGCCTGCTGATCAGCCAGGAGGGCAAAGAGGAATTAACCAGGCTGCTGGAAAACCTTACGGTCAACGAGACCAGCTTCTTCCGCAACAAGGCTCAACTGGACCTGTTCCACAAACATGTTCTCGACGAGATGCTCCGCCACAAACAGCAACAGCGGGATTTCTCCTTGCGCCTGTGGAGCGCCGGCTGCTCAACCGGTCAGGAACCGTACACCATGGCCATGCTGGTTGCCGACGGGCTCTCTTACCACTGTCTCCGCAACCCTTCAGGTTACGAGCCGCCCTTCCCCAAGCCCATGATTCCTCCACCCTGGAAGGCGGAGATTCTGGCCAGTGACATCAGTTATTCGGTGTTGCGAGCCGGGCAGGACGGGATCTACACGGAAAGCCAAATGGCCTCGGTGGACTACAACTATCGCCTTCGTCATTTCGACAAAGTTGGGGACCGGTACGCGGTAAAGAAAGCGCTCAAAGAGTTGGTTCATTTCGACTTTCACAATTTGAAGACCGAATACTTGCCACAGCGCAACGACATCATTTTTTGCCGCAACGTGATGATGTACTTCGATGAGGCTGAACAGAAACGCCTGCTGGAAAAGTTCTGCCGCTGCCTCAATCCCGGAGGCTACCTGTTCGTCGGACATGCCGAGAGCCTGCTTGGTCTGACCGACAAATTCAAGTTGATTCATCGCAACACCGGCACCGCCTATCAGCAGATCGAGGTGAATCCGTGAGCCAGTTTTCGGATGAACGCGGCGCGGAATTGCGGGAGCTGTTTTTTGACAGCGCAAAAGAGTTGCTGCAGTCGTTGAATGAACAGGCGCTCAGGCTGGAAAAACATCCAGGCGATGTCGAAATCGTGCGCAGCATTCGGCGAATCGTGCATACCCTCAAAGGGGACGCTGCCGCCACGGGCTGCCACGAACTGAGCGAACTGGCGCATGAACTGGAAGATGCCCTGGCCTTGGACACGGCTGGGTCTCACACCTCTTTGGCTGACATCGCGTTGGCGGCTGCGGATACCTTTGAGGCGATGCTCAGTTCCTATCACAGCGAGGACGAACTGCCCTCTAGCGAGCCTTTGCGAAAAATGATCCGCGAACTGGCAGGGGATCCTAAAGTTCGGAAGTCCCGTAGCAAGAAAATCCAGGCCACAACCGCTGCCCGAAGCCCCTGGACCGAATATGAAAAACTCGCGATGCAAGCAGCCCTGAAGCAGGGGAAACATGTGCATCACGTCATCGCGCAGATTGACCCGCAGTGTGGGATGCCGATCGCAGCACGGCAATTGATGCTCAAGGCGATGGCTGAAGTGGGCGCAGTGCTGGGGACGCGGCCTGAACCTGGATCGGCCGAGAGCGCGAAGCGATTCCAGGTGCTGCTGGCAAGCGACCACACGGCGGAGTATCTGACGGCAAAGTGCCGGGTCCCCACCATCGTTTCGCAAGTAAAGGTCGAGACCATCACGGCTCCGGGCCGGAGCCCGGCACAGAAAGCAAAGACTACCGCGCCTGCATCAAAGACGCTCGAATCCGAGATCGAAACGCAACTCCAGGCCGAGAAAACAGAAGGGATGGCGTCTTCCCCCCAGCACGTACGGCAGAATCCTGCGTCGGCGGAAAACATTTTGCGGGTCGACGCCGAGCGCATCGACAACGTACTCAATCTCGTGGGCGAGCTCATCATTGGAAAGTCGATGCTGCAGCAGGCCCTGAACGAATTCTCAAGACATTATCCCAAGGAAGCGATGCGCGGCCGCTTCGCCGATGCCATGGCGTTTCAGGCCCGGGTGCTGACTGATTTGCAGCGCTCGGTGATGAAGGTCCGTATGGTGCCGGTCGAGCAATTATTCCGACGATTTCCCCGCATGATACGGGACGTCGCCAATCAATGTGGCAAACAGGTGGATCTGGTGTTGAACGGACAAGATACCGATCTGGACAAGGGTCTTCTCGACGCTATCGCCGAGCCTCTGACTCATCTCGTGCGAAACGCTGTCGGCCATGGTATTGAAGGGGCGGCGGAGCGTGCCCAAACGGGGAAGCCGGCTCGCGGCACGATTCGCCTGGACGCCTATCATCAAGGCAACCAATTCATCGTGGAAGTCAGCGACGACGGTCGTGGCATCGATGCCCGGAAAGTCATCAGCCGAGCTGTCGAGCGCGGGCTCTTGGGCCGGGAACAAGCCGCTGGGCTCAGCGAGGCGGACATCCTGGAGCTGATCTTCCGGCCCGGATTCAGCACCGCGGATGAAATTACCGAAGTCGCCGGACGCGGCGTCGGCCTGGACGTAGTGCAAAGTGTTTTACAGCGGCTGAAGGGAGCTGTGGAGGTTACGAACCGTCCGGGTCAAGGCACTACGTTCCGCCTGCAGTTGCCGCTTACGTTAGCCATCATTAAGGCTCTGCTCTTCCGCGTCGAACAGCGACTGTATGCTATTCCGTTGAACGCAGTCGCCGAAATTGCGCGGGCGAAAGAATCCGACCTGCATCAGGTGGACAACTGCGAAGTCTTGCAGTTGCGCAATCAGGTCTTGCCGGTGGTACGCCTGGGAAGCCCGCCGGAAGAGCGGCCAGATCATCGGCCAGCAAGAGTTTTCGTCCTCGTCATTGCCATGGGTGAGCGCAAGCTTGGGCTGCTGGTGAACGCGCTCGAGGGCGAAGAAGAACTTGTGATCAAAGCGCTGGACGATCAAACCGTGCAGACAGACCTGGTCAGCGGTGCATCCATCCTGGGTGATGGCCGCGTAGTGCTGATTCTGAATCTGGCGGCCATTGCCGGACGTTTTGCCAAATCGCGGATTAATTCCCTCGGGGCGCCAGCTAGCGGCCTGCTGCTTTCTCATGCCGAGCGGGCGCGTATCGCCCCGAACCAGGCGGGGGTGCAGCCATGACATCTCCGGTCCGCGTCCTGGTAGTCGATGATTCCGCGCTCATGCGCAAGTTGATCCCGCAGATCCTCGCTACCGATAGATCGATCCAAGTTGTAGGCACAGCCATGGACGGGAACTTCGGCCTGAAAAAAATCGAGGAGTTGAAGCCTCAAGTGGTGACGCTGGATCTCGAAATGCCCGGCATGGGCGGGCTGGACATGCTGAAGGAAATTATGCGGCATCACCGGCTGCCGGTCATCGTCGTAAGTTCCCACAGCACGGAAGGAGCATCGGTAACCCTGAAGGCACTTTCGATGGGAGCATTCGACTTCGTCGCCAAGCCTAGCGACGTGTCAGCGCGTATGCCGGAAATCGCCAGCGAGCTGATTGCCAAAATCAAGGCCGCCGCTCAGAGCCGAGGCATAAGGGTCGCGCCGGTCACCGGAATCCTGGCGCCTCCCTCCGAAAAAGTTCGACCCGATGCTAAGAATCGACCGACGAGAGTAGTCGCGATTGGCATTTCCACCGGCGGGCCGCAGGCCTTGCAATATGTACTGCCACAGTTACCCCGGGATTTTCCCGGCGCCATTCTCGTGGTGCAGCACATGCCGGAGGGATTTACCGAAATGTTTTCCCGGCGTTTGGACGAAATCTGCGCCATCAGCGTCAAGGAGGCGCAGTCGGGGGATCTGCTGCTGGCGGGCCGGGCGCTGGTATGTCCCGGAAGCCGGCACCTCAAGGTGAAGCGCTTGCCCCTGGGCGACATCGCGGTGCTTACCGATGACCCACGCGTGAACGGACATCGTCCTTCGGTGGATGTGTTGTTCAAAAGCGTGGCGGAGGAATTCAGAGAAAAGTGCATCGCCGTGCTCATGACTGGAATGGGCGAGGATGGTGCCCAGGGACTTGGCGTGATCCGAGCCGCAGGAGGGATGACCATCGCACAGAGCGAGGAATCTTGTGTGGTTTACGGTATGCCGAAAGCCGCCATTGAACGCGGTTACGCGGTCCGCGTGGTGGCCCTGGAAGCTCTCGCCAATACCCTGCAAGCCCAGTGCATGCAGGACCGCAAACCTGGTACGGCAGAATCCGGGGAAGGCGGAAAGTCCGCCGCAGCCGGTCAGAACTGATTTTTCTCCGGCGCACATGCCGGAATTTGAAGCAGCAGGAGGCTGTATATGGAGCAGTTTGTACCTGTGAAACGCAGCAAGGACGGCCAGCCCGTCCGCTACCTGGTAGTGGACGATTCCGTCTTCGCCCGCAAAAACCTGGCTCAAATGATCGAGACCTTTGGCGGCCAGCTGGCCGGCGAAGCGGGCGATGGCATGACCGCCATCACCGAATACGAACGTACCAACCCGGATATCGTGCTCATGGACATCACCATGCCGCAGATGGAGGGGATCGAGGCTGCCGAAAAAATTGTGCAGCAGCATCCCGAGGCGCGCATTGTGATGGTGTCTTCCGTGGGATATCAGGAAAACATTGTCGCCGCATTACAACGCGGCGCCCGCCATTTCGTGCAGAAACCGGTTAAGCCGGAGGTGCTGTACGAGGTGATCAAGTACGTGATGGGTGAGGATGGAACCGTGGCCCACGCCGCGGGCGCGGGGGCCTGAAATGAAAATGGAGTTGATCCAGCCGTTCATCAACGCGGCCGATGCCGTGCTGGCGCAGGGACTACAGAGTCCCATGTCCATCGGGAATCTCAGCATGGAAGAAGAGGCCTACCGCCGCAAGGGCGTCGCCGCTCTGATTTGGGTAAGCGGCGACATTGAAGGGCGGATTGTTTTCGACCTGGATCCGGAGACTGCGGTGCGCGTGGCCAGCCGGCTTGCCGGTGCTGAGTTGCCAGAATCCGACGAACTGGTGCAGGAGACCGTGTGCGAACTAGCCAACCAAGTCATCGGCAACGCGGTTACATCGCTGAATGATCAGGGATTCCATTTCCGCGTGCACCCACCCGTTCTCCACACCTCGGAGCATGGTCCGAAATGCAGCGAGGATACCGAAGCGCTGGTCATGTGCTTCGAAACCTGCAGCGGCAACGTTTTTATGAACGTTGCTCTTCGATATAACCGTTCTCCGCAGGCAGAACGGGCAGCGGCGGGACAGTAGACCGAATTGTTGATTGTTGAAAGAGGGCAACACTCGAAGCGCCGTTGGGCGCAGTCAAGAATCAACGATTCCGCTATGGTCCGGCCAGGGCAAAGACCGGGTTCTGCGGCGGAGGATTCCCGCCGGGCGGGGGCTTCTTAGCGCTCACAGGCGCCGGCATCTGCAGTAACAATGTATCGTTGGAAGTCTGAATGATCGCCGTATTTCCGGCGTCACAATTTCCCACATAGACCCTGGAACTATCAGCAGCAGCAACCGCGACCAGTTCGAATCGTGTCTGGGCGCAGATATGGGGAACCGAAGTCAAAGGAATCGTCGTTCGGACGCTTCCGTCTCCGGCGTTGACCACAGTGAGCCTGGAAGCCACAGTCCCGCCACTGACCGAAGCGCTCGCGATGTAGACCCGACTGCCATCGGGCAGAGCAGCCACCGAGACAGGGTTGGCCACGCTCACGGTCAATGGTGTCGGCGTATCGGTCGATGCGTCGAGAAAGGTCACCTTACCGGCGGTGGGGTTGGTCACATACAGGCGATTCCTTACCGGGTCATAAAGCATGAAGTTCGCACCCACGCCCACCGAAACGCTATTGACCACGGTGTCAGAAGATGTATCAATCACGGCCACCGTGCCACTGCCGCTATCCAACACATATACCCTCGCACTGTCGGAACGAGCCACAGTCCACACGGGAGACACCCAGGCGTATGTGTTCAGCGGGTCATTCCCGTTCACAGTTTTATCTATCGTGTTGATACTGGTCACTGAACCATGCGTGGTGCTGTTACCCTGATTGGCCACGTAGAGATTCTGTCCGTTGGGAAGCTCCGCCATAGCCACCGGATTTGTCCCCACCGGGATCGTATTTGTGACTACGTTGCTGGTGGTCGAGATGGCGGAAACGGTGGCATTCCCGAAGTTGGCAACGTAAACCGTGGCGTTCTCCGTCGTGTTCACAAAAACCGGGGCTGAACCTGCAGGCAAGCTTATCGTGACGACTTGTGTCGGGCTGGACGGAGCGTACGCGGAAACCGTGTCATCCAGGCTGTTGGCAACGTAAACCCTTGTACCGTTCAGCGCCAAAGCCGCATGAACCGGCATCAGGCCCATGGTGGCCTGACCCACGTCGGTGTCTCCAGAAACATCAATCGTAGTGCTAGAACCCGGGTTGTTGGCGCCATTGCTGCTCAGCACCAGGGCAATGTGAGTAAACCCGGGATTGGGCTGATTCGGAATAATTGGATTCGCTACGGGCCGGTAGACGTCCCCACAACTTGTGCAAATAAGCAGGAGGACAAAAGTATATGACACACGGAGCGCGCGCACTCCAGTGAGCGATATCCCGGCCATCAGGCAGCACTTGCGCATGGATCTAGAGAAGAGTTTTCTATTCTAACGGTTGGAAGTAAGATGCGCCAGAATCCCTGCCAGCCGGTAGTGGTGCTATGACCCCACTACCTGCCCTTTCGCCGGGTCTGCTTACGCCGGGGTAGCACTGCCTCGGAGCCACCACAATTGTGCAAGTTATTTCACATTCTGTCCGACCAGGCATAGAAGGACAGGAGTTAGCCGTGCGCAGAGTGGCATGGGACTTGCCTTAATCCCCTATAGAGTCCAGGATCGGCTTAGGGCCTGATCCAAGCTCGTCGGACTTGTGGAGATAACTGCAATGAGAACAACACTTTTCACACTTTGCTTACTTTGGGGCACGGCAGCATTGGGGCAGGCTGTTTCTACCGTTGCGCCGATAAGTTCGACGTTTCAGATAGCGAGTCATCCAGAACACGCCTCGCCCCAGCCGATGGCACGGGAATACAGTCTGCTGGAAGGAATTGGTACTGCCTATGTCATTGCTCAAGGTGAAAGGCCGCTGTGGGAGTTCGCGCCAGCACGGCAGGAAGTGCCACTCGGCGACGTAGCGCGCAATCTCAAGAGAGAACACGCTGCGATGAAAAAGGCCCGCTTCGTGCGTGAAGACTAGATCCTAGCTGAACTTCGATGCAGGCGCGAGCGTCGTCGCTCGTGCCTCAGTCTCCTCCCCGAGATTTTCTTCCCGAGACAGCCCCCTCACGGGTAGCATGCGCGGCTGGTTTCTTCTTCCCTTCCATTTCGGCCAGACTCTGCTTAAGGGCGGACATCAGGTCCACAACGGGCGCCAGCTTTTTCGGCTTCTCCACTTCGGCAATCTTGCCCCCTTCCAGCTTGGTCTGGATAAGGTTCTTCAGATTGTCCTGGAACTCGTCGTGAAATTTCTCCGGCTCCCACTCCGCCGCAAGGGCCTCGATTAGCTGGTGAGCGACTTTTACTTCCGCGTCTTTCAGTTCAACGTCGGGAGCGCCGAATCCCTCAACTTTTCGCACTTCCTCGGCGTAATACATAGTGTGCAACATCATTCCACCTTCGTGCGGGCGCAGAAAGACCGTGTACTCGCGGTTGTGCATGGTGAGTTTGGCGATGGCAACATATTCGCTCTCCTGGAGCGCCTTCGTCAGCAGCGCATACGGCCGTCGGCCTGCCTCATCCGGAATCATGTAATAGGATGACTCAAAATAGACCGGATCCACGTCGCTCGATTTCACGAACTCCAGAATCTCCATCGTCTTGGCAGTTTTCGGCTCGATTTTCTTGATTTCCTCAGGCTCGATCACGACGTATTCGTCTTTGCGATACTCGTATCCTTTCACGATTTCGCTGCGCTCCACGACTTTGCCGTCCGCTAAACAAACATATTGCTGCTTTAGGCGGGACAGATCATCGCGGTGCAGCATGTTGAAGGAAATACCGGAACTGCGCGCGCCGGAGAAGAGTTTCACCGGCATTGAGATCAAACCGAAAGTAAGATAGCCAGACCAAACAGAGGCTGCCATAGTTCACTCCGCAAACGGAAACGGCAATCGAGGCCGCCGCATCCACGAGTTCAAGACCGTGAGTTTAAACTACAACGAACCGGTTGATGCAGAAACGTCGCTTCGGTAACCCCAAGTGAAAGCACGATACACTGGGGTCGACGCAAGAGCAACCCTATACATAGTAGTAACTGGCTTGGTGTCAGCGACAAAGCGGACTTAGCCGCGATTCTTCGAATGTATGACTTAGCGCGAGTGGCGGAAGCTTTGTCGAGACCCGGTCTCGGGGGCCAGCCTTGGATTGGTGCAGCCGTAACTGCAGTCTTCACCGTAGGCGCCCGATGGCTCCGAGGGGTCAGCTCTTCCGGTGCGATCGCCGGAGCGGTAGTCTGCTTTCTCCTGTATGTGGGCGCGGGAGCCGGGGCGTTCGCCGCCTTGGTCTCAGTGTTCCTCCTAACGTGGATCACCACTCGCCTGGGTTATCAGCGTAAGCAAAGGCTGGGGACTGCCCAACACCGCGAGGGCAGGACGGCGGCACAAGTTCTGGCCAATCTCGCAGTAGCCGCGAGCTGCGCCGGCCTTTCTACGATCGTGGGCAAAGCGGTTTTCCTCCTTGCAGCATCCGCGGCGCTTTCGGAAGCTGCTGCAGACACTGTTTCCAGCGAACTGGGGCAGGCTCGCGGCGAAAAAGCGCGTCTGATCACCACCTGGGAAGAGGTCGCCGTGGGGACGGATGGAGGCGTGAGCTGGGCCGGAACCTTCGCCGGCATTGCAGCCGCCACTCTGGTGAGTTTGGTGTGCGTGCTTACAGGCTTGGTTCCTCTGAGGTGGTTGGGCAGTTCGATCGCCGGAGCCGTCGCCGGCATGATTGCAGACAGTTACTTAGGCGCCTCGCTGGAACGCCGGGGAGTGCTGAACAACAACTGGGTAAACCTGCTCGGCACTTTGGTGGCAGCGGGCGTCGCGTCGTCGCTCGCCCTCTGAGAAAGCCACTGGCAACGCCCTCCCATCGGTCATGTCCTGCAGTTCCTTGAAGCAAGGATTCTCGTAGGAGAAAATGAAGCGCACCTCGGAAACCGATTCTGGCATCTGAATATTACGGTTGGATCTTACCATCCGTTCAAAACCGGGCGTGTACCCGCCCCGTGAGAAAGAAGATTAAGGCTGGATGAAGATTCGGACGTTTGTCGTGGGTTGTGTGTTAACGCTGGCGCTGTTTCTATTTGCCCAGCGCCGCTCGAATTCCGGGCGACCTGCCGGCTTCCGCGAGGTCATAGACTTGACCCATACGATTAATGCCCAGGTGCCTACCTACGAACTCTCCGAAAAATCCGCGTATCAGGCGAAGACGGTCGCGACCATCGAGAAGGATCATTATTTCGCGCGCAACATCTCCTTGCCGGAGCACTTTGGGACTCATATTGACGCGCCTGCTCATTTTGCTCGTGGAATGTGGACGGTGGATCAAATTCCGCCCGAGCGCCTGATCGGACCGCTAGTTGTGATGGATGTCAGCGCCAACGTGAAAGACCATCCCGATTACCAAGTGTCCGTCGAAGACATTGCCCGATGGGAGCAAGCGCACGGCCAGATTCCGCTCGACGCAGTTGTAATTGCCCACACCGGGTGGGAGTCGCGCTGGAACTCGGTGAAGGACTATCGCAAT
Source organism: uncultured Acidobacteriota bacterium (assembly GCA_963770485.1). Taxonomy (GTDB): domain Bacteria; phylum Acidobacteriota; class Terriglobia; order Terriglobales; family Acidobacteriaceae; genus CAVVEC01. Next base: position 751,850 of record CAVYPX010000009.1, on the reverse strand, counting down.
GCCGACTCCAAGAGCGTTATGCACTTCCCCGGATACTCGCTAGACGCGGCGAAATTCCTGGTGGAAGGACGCAATGTTCTGGGCCTCGGCATTGATACGCTCAGCATAGACTACGGGCCCTCGAAAGACTTCCCCGTACATCAGTACACGCTGGCCCACAGCGTCTACCACCTGGAAAACGTGGCGAACCTGGATCACGTTGCGGCAAGCGGCGGAATTGTGGTCGTCGCCCCGATGAAATTGGAAGGCGGCTCCGGCGGGCCGGTACGCATTCTGGCCCTGCAGAAGTAGTCAGCACGATTCCCAAACCGAAACTGAGAACCGGGAACCGATCAGAGCTGATCTTCCGCTACCCCTCCAACTCTCTGCAGCTTCGCTCGTTTTGCGCTCATCTCAGTGAGAGTTGGCTGATTTTAGCAATGGGGGGACGGTCTCTTGTGCGTTCAGTCTGGCGGGGGCGCCCGACCTCCTTGGGAAACATCAACCGGAGGCGAGAATGAGCGACCCGCGTTATCCGATCGGAAAGTTCACGTTTGACGGCCCGATCAATGAACAGCAACGGCAGAAACTCATCGATGACATCGAGCAGTCGCCCGCCGCTTTGCGAGCGGCAGTGAAGGACCTTTCGCCGCGACAGATTGGAACTCCCTATCGCGACGGCGGCTGGACGGTGCGGCAAGTCGTCCATCATGTGCCGGAAAGCCACATGAATGCCTACATCCGGTTCAAGCTGGCGCTCACCGAGGATGAGCCTACGATCAAACCCTATATGGAAGATCGCTGGGCGGTGACGCAGGATGTCCAGGCCACTCCCCTGGAAGTCTCGCTGGCGCTGCTGGATTCGCTGCACGACCGCTGGGTACGGCTCTTGCGTTCGTTGCGGCCGGAAGACTGGAAGCGGACTTTTCGCCATCCGGAGCTAGGGACCGTCTCTCTGGAAAAGAACCTCGCGCTCTATGCCTGGCATGGACGCCACCATGTCGCCCACATCACGGAACTAAGGAAGAGAATGGGGTGGTGATGCTCTCAAGACCAGCCACCTAGAACGTCTGCCTTCTTCCCGAAGCGATGCAGTCACTGAGGCGAAAAACTTTCAAGAAACTGTCATCCTGAGCGCAGTTACCGTTCGCGTAGCGAACGATCACGGAGTCGAAGGATCCCTCGAACGTTCATATCCAGCACAGACGCAACGAGGAATTTTCACGGTGCTCCCGACTGGCTTGTGGCACACTGCCTGGCGGCCTTGGGAGCATTCGTGAGAATCCCTTTCGACCTTCGCTTCGCCACATGCTTCCCCGGGGTCCTTCGACTCCGTGATGCTTCGCGTTCGCGAAGCATCTACTCCGCTCAGGATGACATTGTGTTAATTGATTCTTGATGGACTCGCCTAGAAGAGTGAAGGCTTGAAACTTCCTATGCCGGCATATGCAATCGCCATACCAGATAGCTAATCGCCTCGCGGGAAACCGCTTCCGCGCGCTGCCACGGCGAGTGCAGGCGGGAGCCGGGACGCGGGGCAACATAAACCTCTACTCCTTCGTGCTCGAGCAGCTTGCGTATGCGGAAGACGTGGTAGGCGTCGCTGACCGCCAGACAGCTGTGCATGCGATTGGCGCGCATAATGACGGCGATGCGCTGGGCGGATTGAGCCGTATCCGAACCTTGGGTTTCAGCGATCAAGTTCGAGTCGGGAATTCCGCGGTGCATCAGGTAATCGTGACCGACCCCACCCTCGCTGAAGCTGGGATCGGCGGCCGCGCCTCCGGTCGTGATGACGACGGGAGCGAGCTTCTGCTGATACAGGTCGAAGGCGTGGTCGAGGCGGGCGCGGTAGACCGGCGACGGGCGTCCGGAGTACTCAGCGGCGCCGAAGACGACGATGGCGTCAGCAGAGTGCAGATCCTCGCGCGAACCTGCGTCGATGATCCGGGCGCAAATGGACACGAAGTAGACCAGAAAGGCCGCGGCAAATATCGTCAATAGCCACAACAGCCAGTGGCTCCGCCGACGTGGTTTCGCTGGAGCTTCGCTCATCCTTGTGCGAAGAACTCGGAAATCTCCTGGGTAGGAATGGCGCCTTCCCTGATGACGCGCCAGCGGGCTTCCTCATCCGTCAGGTCAACGATGGTGGAAGCAACCTCGCGCGGCGAGGTGCCGCCGTCCACAATGATCGCGATGCGCTCCCGCAGTTGGTCCCGCACTGCTTCCGCCGTGGTGCATTCCGCCTCGCCGCTCAGATTGGCCGAGGTGGCCGTGATTGGAATTCCCGCAGCCTGCACCACCGCCAGCGGAATGCTGGCATTGGGCACGCGTAGCGCTACGTTGCCGGTATTAGCCGTGACCTTCAAAGGAAGCCGGGATGCGGCTTTGACGATGATGGTCAGCGGTCCCGGCCAGAAACGGCGGGCCAGCTTATAGAACTCCTCGGGTAATGGCCTGGCCAACTCCTCGGCCTGGTCTTCGTTTTCGATCAAGAGTGACAATGGCTTGTGGCGCGAGCGCGACTTAATCTCGTACACGCGCTCCACCGCGCGCAGATTGAAAGGATCAGCGGCCAGGCCGTAAAAAGTATCAGTAGGCATGCCCAGCACCTGGCCGGCGCGAATCTGGTCGGCGGCATACTGGATCAGCGACGCCTCCGGCTTGTCGCGGTTTATTTTGAGAATTTCCGCGCGCACACCTTTCCTTTCGCCAGCAATGTTCTGAAACCGGGAAAACTAACATACCACGGGCCTGCACTGCAAGGAGAGAAAACGGGTATGATTCTGCCCAGACTGGCATAGCCGTGAAGAAGAATACGATTACCCGCGACCCGGCTGTCACGGGCCGCCTGCGACGCATTGAGGGACGCCACAATGCCCTGGTCAAAGAGCTGCGCAGGGCCTTTGCCAGCGGCGAACTGACGCCCGATGGATATTGCGCCGTCGAAGGTGTGCGTATTCTGGAGGAAGCCATCCGCAGCGGGCTCAAGTTCCGGGCGGTCTTCTTCCGTGCTTCTGCGGAAAATAAAGCCCAGCGCCTTCTGCCACAGATCGCCGCCTACGTCGAGACTTTGCTGCTGCCCGACAAGCTGTTCGCCAGCGCCGTCCCCAGTGAAACGCCCCAAGGAGTGGCGGCGCTGGTGCGCTGCAGGACCTTCACCTTGGAGGATGTGCTGGCCAAAGCGCAGGCAGGGCCCTTGCTGGCGATTGCCGGGGTGCAGGATCCGGGAAATCTGGGCACGATCCTGCGCTCGGCCGAGGCCTTCGCTGTTGGAGGCGTGCTGCTTGGGGAAGGCACGGTCAGTTCTTTCAATTCAAAGGTCATACGCGCCTCCGCTGGATCGGTGTTCCGGCTTGCCATGGTGCAGAGGAAGCTGCCGGATGTTCTGGGCCAACTCCGAGAGCATGGCCTGCGCCTCATCGCAACCTCGTCGCACAAAGGCACGCCGCTCGACCAAGCGACTCTGACTGGCCCGCTGACTGTTTTCATTGGAAGTGAAGGCGGTGGCCTGCCGCGCGACTTGCTGGGGGAGATGGACGAGATCGTGGCCATACCGCACTCGCCCAGCGTGGAGTCGCTGAATGCCGGCGTAGCGGCGAGTATCGTGCTGTATGAGGCAGCCCGGCAAAAAAGATGAAGAACTTCACCACAGAGGCACAGAGACACAGAGAAGGCGAAGAACCGCAAGATCCACGAACCAGCCCCATCATTGGCGCTGCAATTGAAGTGCATCGCCACCTCGGTCCAGGCCTGCTGGAATCGGCGTACGAAGAGTGTTTGTGCCACGAATTGCACCTACGCGGACTCGACTTCAAACGCCAAGTAGAACTACCCGTGCTATACAAAGGCCTAAGTTTGGATTGCGGCTACAAGATAGATCTAGTCGTCCAAGAGGAGGTCATCCTGGAACTGAAGTCCGTGGAGAAACTCCTTCCAGTGCACCAAGCCCAGCTTCTAACGTACATGAAACTCGCCAACAAGAGAGTAGGCCTGCTAATCAACTTCAATGTCCCGCTCTTGACGCAAGGCATAGTCAGGAGAATTCTTTGAAGAAGTTACTTGGTTTTCTCTGTGTCTCTGTGACTCTGTGGTGAAATAAGCCTGTGAGCCTTTTCCAAACAACGCCGACCGGTGATAACGCCAGCGATCGCAGCCGGCCTCTTGCCGATCGCATGCGCCCGCGCACGCTCGACGAATTTGTTGGGCAGGAACATCTAATCGCCCCCGGCAAGCCCCTGCGCACGCAGATTGAGCGCGACGACACCGGCTCACTCATCTTTTGGGGCCCTCCTGGGACTGGCAAGACTACCCTGGCGCAAATTATCGCCCGCATGACCAAAGCAGAGTTCATCGAGTTCTCGGCGGTGCTTACGGGAATCAAGGAAATCAAGCAGGTCATGGCTGATGCCGAGCGCGCGCGGCAGTATGGCACGCGGACCATCGTCTTCATCGATGAGATTCACCGCTTCAACAAAGCCCAACAAGACGCTTTTCTGCCGCATGTGGAAAAGGGCAATATCCGCCTGATCGGCGCGACCACTGAAAACCCCTCGTTTGAAATCATCTCGGCTCTGCTTTCGCGCAGCCGCGTTTATGTGCTCAAGCCGCTAACGGAAGAACAAGTCGTCGTGCTGCTCAAGCGCGCGCTCGCCGATGAGGAACGCGGATTGGGGACGCTGAAGCTGAAAGCGAGCGATAAAGTGTTGGCCAAGATTGCTTCGTATTCCAGCGGCGATGCGCGCAGCGCTTACAACGTGCTGGAAGTGGCCGCCACGCTGGCCCGCGCACAGGCGGAGACCGGCGCAGAAGTCACCGATGAGATCGTCCACGATGCCCTGCAGAAACGCGTTCTGCTGTACGACAAAGCTGGCGAAGAACACTACAACCTGATCTCGGCGCTGCACAAGTCGGTGCGCAACAGCGATCCCGATGCCGCGCTCTACTGGCTGGCACGTATGCTGGAGGCGGGCGAAGATCCGTTGTACATCGCACGCCGCGTAGTGCGCATGTCGGTTGAGGACATTGGCCTCGCCGATCCCAATGCACTTTCATTATGCATGGCAGCGCGCGATGCGGTCGATTTTATCGGCATGCCCGAGGGCAACCTCGCGCTGGCGCAAGCCGTCGTATATCTTGCGCTCGCGCCCAAGTCGAATGCGCTGTACACCGCCTATGCCGAAGTGCAGCAGGACGTGGAGCAAACCGCGGCTGAACCCGTGCCGCTGCATCTGCGGAACGCCCCTACGGGATTAATGAAAGGCCTCGGATACGGCCAAGGTTACAAGTACGCCCACGAAGTCGAGGGCAAGATCGCCGACATGCAATGTCTGCCGGACAATCTGCGCGATCGCAGTTATTACCATCCGACCAACGAAGGCGTAGAGAAGAGAATTCGTGAGCGGTTGGAGGAGATCAAACGGCGTCGCTCACAGGCGCGTAAACCTGATTCGTCGGGTACAGTAAAAGAACCCTAGCGGACTGCAGGAAACTCGACATCGGGTGCCCCATTTTTCGCGTTCTGTGCGAAAAGTGGGTGCTTTACACTCCAATCGGCCAGATTTCATGGCGCTTCTAAAGATCGATTCAACGTCCCCACTTCTCGCAAAAAGCGCGAGAAATGGGGCACCCGGCCAGATAGCGCCACGCGGGAGCGCTATCCAGTGGATACTCGACTCCGCCCCGATAGACTGCGAACATATCTTCGGAGGAGCCAATCTCGGTGGTGGGATGAGGTCTGGTGTCCTGGGGATCGCCACGAATTTCGCTTCCCCCAGATCCTCAACTGGATCCGCCAGCACATAAAGCCGCTTCGATCTCAAGTCCGCCAGAGCCATTCCCACCGCCCCGAAAAATGAATCGCAGGAGCACCCATTAGCATCCTATCCTTGAGCGTAAGTGCCTTTTCTACTTACACTTACTGGACCTGGAGGGGCGAACACCATGGCGACTATCCCACGAGCCACTGCAGCCGACTTCGCTGCGATCCGGCCATTGCCTTTTGAGCAGGTGGAGGATCTGCTGAGGCTGCAGAAGGCGGCGCAGAAGATCAACTCGATCCTCGATCTGGATCAACTCATCGACAAAGTAGTGAACGATGTCGCTCGTTCTTTCGGATGCGTCGATGCAGATATCTATTTGCACGACCAAGCGCGCAGGGAGTTGGTTCTGGCTTGTGCGCACGGTTGCGCCGGCTGCGCAGTCCACGGCCACCATCATAGCCTGAAGATCGGAAAAGAAGGCATGGTGGGATATGTGGCAGGCACGGGTCAGATGCGCTACGCGCCCGACGTGCGTAAAGATCCGTACTACATCGGCTGCGAGGAATCTACGCATTCCGAAGTTGCGATTCCGCTCCACGTAGAGGGAGAGTTGGTCGGCGTATTTACGGCCTCTCACCCCGAACTGGACGCGTTTCCCTCAGAGCAGCTCAGACTCCTGCAGGCTCTGTGCAGTCACATAGCAGTGGCCGTGCACAATGCCCGCCGGTTCCAGCAAGAGCAGGGCAAGCGCGAAGCGATGAGCCGTGAGGCGCATGAGGCGCGCGTCATTCAACAGGGCCTGCTGCCCAAAAGTTCGCCGTATATCCCAGGCTTCGCGGTTACCGGACTCTCCATCCCGGCCGGCGCAGTCGGCGGCGACTGGTACGATTTCATCCCCTTCGACGATGGCTGCTGGGGACTGGTGCTGGCGGACGTTGCGGGAAAAGGTACGGCGGCGGCACTGCTGATGTCCGCAACTCGCGGCATGTTCCGCTCTCTGGCGGAGGCCTGCGGCAGCCCGGCTGAACTGCTGGGCAAACTCAACCGATTGCTGGTGGAGGATTTTCCCGCCGGTAGATTCGTCACCATGGTGTATGGAGTGCTCGATCCCGCTGCCCGGACTCTGACCCTGGCCAACGCCGGTCATTTGCGCCCGCTCTTGGTGGATGCGAGTGGCGCGCACTTCCTCGACACCGAGCGGGGAATGCCGCTGGGAATCGGATCCGGAGATTTTACCGAGGCCAAAGTCCGGCTTCCGCAAGGCTCACGCCTGCTCTTCTACAGCGACGGCATCACCGAGGCGGAGAATCCGCAAGATGAACAATACGGCGCAGACCGCTTGGAAAAACACTTTCGCCAAGCCGAAGCGTCCGCAGAGGGTATCCTGGACGATGTGCGCTCGTTCGCAAACGGATCCGGTTTGCACGATGACGCCACGGTGATTCTGGTGAAGGCCTAACCGTCCGGCACCGCCAGCCTCACATCAGACGCGCGCGATGCTCCTTCAGAATGCACCTGTCCATGACCACGAAGATTCCAGCCTGCCGCGCCTTCTCTGCGGCCTTTTCGTTGATGACCTCTTCCTGCATCCAAATGGCAGGAACCCTCAACTGGATCGCTTGATCCACGATCTGATCCACAAACTCGGGACGGCGGAAGATGTTCACGATATCGATCTTCTCAAGGACTTCCAGCAGCGAAGGATATGCCTTTTCACCCAAAGCCCCTTTGATCTCAGGATTCACCGGAATGATGCGGTAACCGTGCGTCTGCATGTAGGCAGCAACTCCGTGGCTCGGCCGCAGTGGGCTATTGGACAACCCCACAACGGCGATGGTTCGGGAGCGTCGGAGCAGTTCTGCGATCGGATCGGGCTGGGGAATTGAGGACATGGCCCGAGTATTGTAGCGGGGTGATGCTGCGGAAACCAACTTGATGGCAGCCGGTCGGCGGGGCTTGCCAGTCAGTCCTTTTTGATTTCCAGTTTCTGTCTGAACATCCTCAACGCCAGTTTGCGAACGGTCTCCGACACTTCCTTGTTACCAGCCAGGTTTCTCAGGTCCTGGACCAGCAGGTTCTTGATCAGTCCCAGGGAAACGTCGATGGGAGTTCGGGGATTGAACACCAGTTGGCGGAGAACTGGGTATTGCTTGACAAAGCGACGCTTCATCGAAATCGCACGAAGCACAGCCTCCAGCACATTTTTCTGAGCAGCAAATTTTTCAACTTCGCTGTCGGTGACCTTGGGAGATTCGAGCACGGCGATCGCGACCACCTTGGTTCCGTCGCGAATGAGCAGAGAGCGCTCTTCCTTGTTGCCCTTCATGGCCAGCTGAATGCGTCCTTTGACGTCCAGTTGGGCAATCTTCTGCAGCGCGTTGCCCTTTTCGTGACCCGCCCCCAGAAAGGATTTCTTTTTGATAGGAGCGCGTTTGGGGGCGGCGGCTTGCCCCGCAGGCGTCTCGGTCGCGGCTACCGCGCTGGCCGGCTCTGGCTCGCCCTCCTCGGCTTCAGGCGTGAGTTCTTCATGCACTCCGCCGATCGGCTGGAAACGCTTGTCCGCCTCCGCGGAGATTTCCACTGCATGCTCGGTTAGATATGCGGTGACGGTTTCCTCGGGCACATCTTCAGGGCTGGTTTCAGAGCTGGCCATTTCAGCGGACTCTGCTTCCGACGACACTGAATGCGCTGCAGCGGTTGCGGCTTCCGGATCCGATGTTGCAGTCTCAGCTCCTTCCCTGGCTTCCGGTCCCAGGTGCGCAAGTTTCTCCTTGACGATCCGGGACTGAATTTCGTTCAGGTGCGGATTGGAATTCAGGGCGGTGAGGATTTCTGGCGAGCGCCCAACCCGCTCGCTCTTCAGGATGGTTTCCACCACGTAGCGGGAAGCCGAGGATGCCAGGTTGGCGAGCGATTCATGGGAAACCGACGGGTTCTCCAGCAATGCAGGGAGCAATGCCGGTCGAAGATTCCTCGGATCCACCAGGTAGTCCAACACTGCTTTGGGGGCCTTTGGGTCGGCGGCGACGGACCGCGAGGAGGATTCATCCCATGCCGCCAGGGTAAGGCGGGCGCGTTCGCTGAAAATCTTGGTCTGGGTGGCCAGGTAAACCAGGATTTCGATCATCTCCTGAGGAGGAACGGAGAGTGCGCCCCGGGCGGCCGATTGCATCAGGTTCGAAGGCGCACCTGAGGAACGGATGACATCGATCATGCGCGGCATAGGTCTTCCGGTCTCCGAAAGTCTCGGAAGCTACAGCATCAAGCAGGCGGAAGTCTTTTGCCAGATTTTTCGCGGCAGGTAACGTTACCAAGGGCACCATTGGACGGGCTGCATTGGGATTGCGAGTGGCGATTGGTTAGAACCCTGAGAAATTTTGAACAGCCATCGACTTGTCATCCCGAACGGGTTTTGCCGAGACCGAAGGTCGAGCCCCGAGCGAAGCCGAGGGGGAGGGATCTGCAGTTTGCCGGCAATCGAAGAAAATGCAGATTCCTCGTCGCACTGCTCCTCGGAATGACACACGAAAAAATTCCCTGTCCACCAGCTGATTAACCACGCCCGGTCCTGTGGCCGCGAGTCAGCGATTCCAATTCAGTCACAACCCGTTCTAGTTCGTTCAACAAACGGCTGGATTTCCCTCGCCGAAATTCTCCCAGCAAGGCGCGGTAGTACCAGAGCGTGCCGCCACGCTTTCCCTGAAACCGTTCCCAAACCGCTTCGCCGCATTCCCGGTAGTCGGTAAGAATAGTTCGAGCATTGTGCAACTTATCAGCGGCAGAAACCAACCGGACATCGGCATCAGCCGTCCGCAGACGCTTAAGATAGTCTTCCTTGCGCTGCCGCCATGGCGGTTTCGGCGTAAGGTCCGTATCGGTGCAACCTTCGACCACATGAGCCACGCGCTTGCCGAAACGGCGCTGGATTTCCTTGAGCATGGGAGCGCCGCCGCAATCCTCGACCACGTCGTGCAGCAGTGCCGCGATGGCAAGATCTTCGTCGCCTCCGGCTTCGAGCACCAGGCCCGCAACGCTCAGCAGATGCGAGATGTAGGGCGTGGGCGTGCCCTTGCGCGTCTGGCCGGCGTGCTTGCGGGTTGCGAAAAGCAGGGCCTGCTCGAAACGCCGGGTCAGCGCGGCTACCCGTCGTTTCACGCTTGTTTCTCTCCCCGTCGCATCTGCAGGTACGCCCGGATAAACGGCTGTAGGTCGCCATCGATCACGCGGTCCACGTCACCGACTTCCATTTTCGTGCGGTGATCTTTGATCAGGCGGTAGGGTTGCAGCACATACGACCGGATTTGCGAGCCGAAGTCGATGTCGAGTTTTGAATCTTCGATTTTCTTCGTGGCTTCGCGCTTCTTCTCCATCTCGTGCTCGTAGAGCTTGGAGCGCAGCATGCTCATGGCCCGGTCTTTGTTCTTATGCTGAGAGCGCTCGTTCTGGCACGCCGCCACAATTCCGGTCGGAATATGCGTGATGCGCACTGCCGAGTCGGTGGTGTTCACGTGTTGTCCGCCTTTGCCGCTGGAACGGTACGTATCAATCCGCAAGTCTTCCGGCCGGACGATCACTTCAATGGTTTCGTCAATTTCCGGGGAAACGTAAACACTGGCGAACGATGTGTGCCGTCGCTTGGCTTGGTCGAAGGGCGAAATCCGCACCAGCCGGTGCACACCGATTTCACTGGTCAGCAAGCCGAAAGCGTATTCGCCGTTCACCGCAAATGTCGCGGACTTCAAGCCCGCTTCTTCCCCGGGCTGGTAGTCGTAGAGCACAGTCTGAAAACCCTGGCGCTCGGCCCACCTCAGATACATGCGCAGCAGCATGTCAGCCCAGTCCTGCGACTCCGTACCACCGGCTCCCGGGTGGATGGTCACGATGGCGTTGCGCGCATCGTTTTCGCCGGAGAGCAAGGTTTCAGTCTCCAGACGGTCGACCATTTGGCGGAGCGAATCAATTTCACGGCGCAAGTCGGCGTCGACGCTCTCGCCTTCCCGGGCCAGCTCAAAATAAGTGGAAATTTCCTCACTGCGCCGGATCAGGTCAGCCTCGGTGGCCAACATGTCTTCCAGGCGCTTCTTCTCGCGCATGACCTGCTGAGATTTTTGCGGATTCGACCAGAGATTGGGGTCGGCAGCCTGTTTTTCGATCTCGGTCAGTTGCGGACGTAGCTTGCCTGCGTCAAAGGTACTCCCGAAGTTCGTGGACCTTATCCTTCAATGCTACGTATTCTTTTTCAAGTTCTTCGACCATAAAATTGACCTCGTGGGACTCGGCAAGCGTCTACGCCTAGAGAGGTGGCTTGATGTGTACCTTATGATTCACGAGAAACAGCCGCATCAGCAACGCCACTACCGAAATTATCGCACACAGATAGGCAAACCAATCTCCATGGAGAGTGTAGAAGGTGGTTGCGTCGGAAACAGCGTAAGCAGCGACTAGAGCAGTTCGGACCTTGCGCGGCCCGCTGGCCGTGACGCGACCGTAAGGATCGATTGAGGCGGTTACGCCGGTATTAGTGTCGCGCAGCAGCCACCGGCTGTTCTCTACGGCGCGCATGCGGGCTTGTTTCAGATGTTGGGCATAGGCGCCGCTATCGCCGTACCAGCCGTCGTTCGAAATGTTCACGAATACCTGAGCGCCTTTCGCGGCGAATTGGCGAACGTCATCCGGGAAAATGGATTCATAGCAGATGAAAACGCCCAGCTTGGTCCCGTCGGCCACAAGTGGCGCATGCGAAGTGCCGCGCGAGAAGTCCCCCACCTCTTTAGTCAGGCCTCCGGCAAAAGCGAACATGTGCTTAAAGGGCACGTACTCACCAAAAGGAACCAGATGAACTTTGTCATAGCGTGATACCCACTCGCCGCTGGGGCTGACTAGCGAGGCGGAGTTATAGATTTCAGTCGTCCGCTCTGGAGTTGCGCTGGCATTGCGAATCCCCAGGCTGCCGGCCAGGACCCAGGCGTTCGATTGGCGAGCCAGGCTGCTGATGGCATCGCGGAAAAGCGGATCACTGGTGTAGAACGGCGCTGGCGATTCCGGCCACACGATCAGGCCGGAATGATCCGTCCTCCCAGTCGGCGGATTCAGGCTGATTTGGGCCAGGTCGCGCAATGTGCCGTCGAAGTACTCCCTCGTCCAATCCGCGCCTTCGAGGATTGGTACATTCGCCTGCACCAGAATCGCGTTGTGGTCAGCAGCAATCTCCAGTCCTGGAATCAAACGTCCAGCCTGCAGAATCAACGCGGCTCCGATTGCGGCCAGCAGCAGTTTTTTCTTTTTTTCACGAGGCACCAGAAAGGCGGCCGCCAGAGCCGCGTTCACCACCATGATCTCGAAGGAAAGACCGTAGACGCCCGTAACGGTTGCGATTCGGGCCAGTGGGATGTTGTCCACTTGCGTGATGCCCAGCAGATCCCAGGGAAATCCGGTGACGCGGGTGCGTGCCAGTTCCACAGCGACCCAGACGACTGGCGAGAGCAACAAAGCTCGGGTGCTGAATGGACTTCTAGTGCCGCTGTTGCCGACCAGCAGACTTACCAACAAGCCAAAGACGCCGTGGTAAATCGCCAGGTACATGCAAAAAAGAATCAGAATGCCAATGGCCGCCGGTGTGTTCACGCCGCCGTATTGGCGCATGACGCTGTAGATCCAGTAGCAGGTTCCCGCATACCACAAAATGCCGCAGATATACCCCAAAAAAAAAGCCTGCAACGGGCTGGCTGGTCGCAGCTTAATTCCTGCCAGGAGCTGCAGCGTCTCCGGTTGCCGGGCTCGCAAAAGCGCGATTAGCAGCGGAGTAACCGCTACCCAGCAGAGCATGTAAAGATCGGGGAGTGGAAAGATTGCAATCTGCAGGCCAGCCGAGAGCAGAACTAATAGCCAGGCGCTCTTGTGAATCTGCCGCACGTGGCAAGGATAGCAAAGGCGGACGGGCTTCAGGAGTCAGGAGTCAGGAGTCGGGCCAGCCGCTTCTTCACAAACTCTACGATTTCCCCGGTCACGTAATCCGGCGGCTGGATATGAAAGATTGGGCGCTTGGCAAGCGGCTTCAGCGAAATTCCCTTCCACACCGCTTCCTTTGCTCCATCGTGAGGACGATGGAGAATGACCGCGTCCGCCAAGTCAAGGAATTCCTGAGCCGATTTCTTGAAGTCTGCGGTTGAGGGGTCCAGCACGGTCAGATAGAGATCCGGACGCACGAACTTCAAAACGCTGTTCGACTCCAGGATCACGTTCTCCGATTCAGCCAGCCGGCGGCGGATTGTGGGCATGGCTTCGGCCAGCCGGCCTTGCTCGGTCCGCACCCACCACACACGCGTCGCACCTGCTACGAGAAAGCGCGACGTGTCGGATTCGCCCGAGCGATCCTTCTCCTCGGAAATTGCCCAGCTATGGTCCTCGGTGGCGCAGTGGCAGGATTCACCATCGCGAGAACAAACTCCGTGGCCATACTGGGTGATTTTGAGGGCGATCCAGTTGTATTCCGGCAAAGCCGCGATCAGTCCGGCGACCACGCTGGTCTTGCCCACATTGCGCGAATGTCCGCCGATGACGACCACTGCCATAAACGACTTCCTTCGCCCTACAATATTCGTCCCGCACGCGGACAGGAATGTCCGCGCCACACAGTCACTTCTCCTTCTTCGCCAAGCGTGCCAGCGCTGCTAGCTCTTTCAAATATTCGCGGAGCGGACGCGCCGGAGTCCCCCAAAACGCAACTCCCTTGCCTCGAAGCACCTTGTTCGGCAGGACACCGCCTTGCCCCCCGAGCATCACGCCTTCCTCGATGCGCGCATGTTCTCCGATGCCGACCTGGCCGCCCAGTACAACATTTTTTTCGATCGTGATGCTTCCGGAAAGCCCAGTCTGGGCCGCGATCACGACATCTTCTCCGATCTGGCAGTTATGCCCCACATGCACCAGATTGTCGATTTTCGTGCCGCGCGCGATGCGCGTAACGTCCAATGCTCCGCGGTCAATGGTTGTGTTGGCGCCGATCTCGACGTCGTCTCCGATTTCCAGCCGCCCCACTTGCGGAAACTTCTCATACCGGCCAGTCGTCTGGTCGCGCACGTAACCAAAGCCGTCGCTGCCCAGCACCGCCCCGGAGTGAACAATCACGCGATCCCCGAGCCGGACGCCGGCATAGATTGTCACATTCGGATACAGCTCGCAATTGCGCCCGATTCTCACATTCGCGGCGATGCTGCTGCCAGGCCCGATCCATGAGCCATCGCCGATTTCTACGCTTTCTCCGATCACAGCTCGTGCGCCGACAGCTACACTTTTGCCAAGCCGTGCCGAGGACGGCACAACCGCGCTCACATGAATGCCGATCTGTCGCTCCAGCGTTGCGCAAAGAAGTTGCGCGGCTCGGGCGAAGGCCAATCGGGGCTGGACCGAAATCAGGAGAGGCTTGGAGTTCGTCTTCTCGGCCGCAAACTCGCCCGCGATCACGGCGGAAGCATGCGATTTCAGGGCCGGTTGAAGGTCTTTTTCGCTTTCCACAAAGACCAAATCACCCGGTGAGGCCGACTCGATGCTCGATATGCCGGTTAACGGTACCCTCCCGTCTCCCACAACACGGGCCTGCACAAACTCGGCAACCTCTTGGAGTGAATGCGTCTTGGCCACGCGCGTCTTGGCCACGCGCGTCTCCCCCTCGCTTTGCGCGTCTTTTCTTTGCCTGTGCCTTTGCTCTTCATGGCACCCTTTTTATACGTTTGCTGCAGGAAAGGAAAGCTAGCCTAGAATGCTGGTATGGAGCGAAAGGTTTTTTGGCTCAGCTTCATTGTCCTGGGAACGCTGGCGGATTTCGTGCTTCCGCTTTGGTGGGCATTGGCCGCAACCATACCGATTGTGTTCGTAAGTTGGTGGATCGCCTATCGCAGCGACTGGTTTTGAAAACCAGTGGCCGGTAGTCAGCTGTCAGTTCCCAGTTCTCGGTCATCGGACCGGGAGTCAGTACAGCGGCTTCTCCCCCTCAGGCCGCGTCTTCCAGCGGCGATGCACCCACAGCCATTGATCGGGATATTGCCGCACGTAATTTTCAATAATCTTGGTGAATAACGCCGTATTCGCAATCGCGTCGGCGTCATCGTCGCCGGTGCGCACCAGGTTCACCGGAGGATCAAAACGCAAACGATATTTCCGCAACACCGGATCCCAGATGGTGAAGCCAGGAATAACGGCAGCATCGGTGCGCAAGGCGATCCGAGCCAGCCCGCTTGCGGTGCAGGCCGGAATCCCAAAAAAATCCACGAAAACACCTTGCGGCGGAGTCATATTGGTGTCCATGAGGATTCCCACCGTCTCCCCGGCCTTCACAGCAGAGAGCAAGGCACGGACATCGTCCTTATCGACCATGGAATTCCCATGCATGGTGCGATAGCGCCGGGTCAGACGGTCCAGGTAAACATTGTCCAGCGGTCGCATCACGACATTTAGCGGATGCCCGTGCAGGGAGTGAGTGAAGGCCGAAAGCTCCCAGGCTCCCAGGTGGGCCGTCAGAAACAGGACTCCCTTGCCTCGCGCCAGGGCTCGTTCGAAATTCTCGAAGCCATCATAGACCACAACCTTGCCCACGTTCTCGCGAGTGTACTTGGGGAAACGGCAGACTTCCGCCAGTTGCCGGCCGAACGAAGTAAAAACGCCGCGCAAAATTCGGGCACGCTCGCGCCGACTCTTGTCGGGAAATGCCAGCGCAAGGTTTCGCATGCCCGCCCGGCGCAGGCGAAAATGCAGGAGATACACCTTCCATGCAAGGGTGATTCCTGCTGCGCGGGCCAGCGGACGAGGCAACGCGCCCAGGAACTTGATAATCAGCCAGGCGAGCGCGTACTCGAGTCGCTGACGCATGTGGCGGAAAGTGCAGACCGTAACACCCGGCACGATTCCATGTCAAAAGCAACCTGGCTTACGAAGAAGACTCAGTCCGCGAAGACTACCTCCTGCCCGGTTTTCAATTCCCGCTACTTGCTAGCTTCCTTCGCCCATTTTGCCAGGGTCTGCAGGAATGGGTAGGCTTCTTTTGGCGCCTCGACCGATCCCTGGAGGGCTGCTTTGGTCGAGACCATTTGGCCATAAAACTCCCTCGTGCTGTCCTTGTCCTGCTTGATCACTGCGCCACCGAGCGCGATCCCGGCAAAGATACCGCGGGCTCGAGAATAACTGAGGATCTGGGCCCGCAGCTTCCAGTCCGTATCTGCCGAGGCATGACGGCCTACCGGGCCAGCGGCAACGCTGGCGTCGGCGCCCAGCTTGAACTTGCTGGAGAGCAGCCTGTGCATCCCGTCGTCATTCATGACCAGCATCACGAGGTCCACGGCTTGCGCGCCAATCTGAAGCCCAAAGCTTCCCCCCTCGACCGTGAAGAATGCCGAGCGCTCCAACCTTTCGGAGTGCGGCAACTGGCAACTCCCCGTCCAAACCGTGCACCCACGATGAAGCCTCCGTTTAACATGGTGGGCACTACGGCCACGCATTCGGCCGAGCCCAATACCTCTTCGGGGATGCCCTGGTCCGGCGCAGCCTGGATTTCATTCAGAACGTCGGCAGCAGCCTGAACCCGGTCTGTGGCTTTGTTTTCTTTCCCATCCCCGGCCCCGTCAGTAGCCGCGGCCATTGCTGTCAAGCACATAACGACGCATAAGAGCAGAGTTTTCTTCATTTCTCCTCAGCTTTCCGGCACAAGAGATTATTGGGACCAGTGCATCTGATTCTAAAGGATTCTGGCGGGTGGAAAAGGGTTGTGGAGCGAGTGGGGTGTTCTATTGATCACTGAGGAACACAAGCACACAAAAAAATGCGGGGTCGGCAACGGTGACCCTAATCTCCGCTCCCAACCCCGTCTCCCAGGTTCTGTGGTAGGTGAAGCGAGTATGCGTCAAGAGTGGTAAGCCGACAAGATTACGGAGGGCATTGTACTTAGGTAACTTCGACGCAGGCCTACACCTACTTCGCCGTAACCAGCGAATGCGTGATGGCATGCACCGAAAGCGCAATTCGATTCTGTACCCCCACTTTGCGCATCAGTTTGGCTACGTGCGCTTTGACGGTGCGTTCCTCGATGCCCAACGCCGCACCGATCTCTTTGTTGGAACGGCCAGCCACCAGCATTTCCAGGACTTCCTTTTCGCGATCGGTGAAGGTGACGCGACCGGCGGGGAAGATGCGTCCAGGAGACGACGACACGCGCTCAATGAACATGGAAAGCACACGCCGAGGCGCCCAAACCGAGCCCTCGTTCACCACGCGGATTGCCTGTACGAACTCTGCGGGCGCGGCCGCCTCATCCACGTAGCCCTTGGCGCCCGCAGCAATGGCCTTCAGAATAGTCTCTTCATCCATGCCGGAACCTGTCACAATAATGCGCAGGTCCGGGCGCGTGGCCTTCAGGCTAGCCATCAGATCGAAGAGGTTCTGGCCGCTGCGGTTGCCGAGCAGAATCAGATCGATGTTTTGCTGTGCACCGATGTCGGGAAGCGAGGCCGAGATCAGCTCAAAATCCGACTCGTTGTCGAACAGGGCTCTGAATCCCACAAACCGCAGTGGATCGCTCTCCACCACAGCAATACGAATAGGCGGCTTCTTGGCGGGGGCGGTTTTCACACCAGTTCCAGATTTCATAAATACCTGCTTGGGTAGATGACTTAGCATAGCCGTACCTGATTCCGATGGAAAGCTCAGTAACGGTTTGGAAATTACGGCGGTAACATGGGAAAATCCCAAGAGGAAGGGCAGAAACCGATGAAATTACACCACTTTGTGACTGCCGGCTGGTTCGCGGTTTTGATCCTCACCGGAGCGCTGTTGGCGGGGGGACAGACCACTTACCAACCCAAGTTCCAGGGCGATCCGGCACGGTCGGACTCAGAGGCCAACGCTCTTGGCTACATGCGCACAGTAATCCGCGCACAACGCGTGTACAACAAGAAAAACGACAAATACGCAGCGTCGCTGGCCGACCTGGTTCATACCGGCTCTTTTACGCGCCGAATGGCCAATACCGATCGCGGCGACTACACCGTGACTTTCCATCCTCGCAAAGACGGGTATGAGCTGGCCCTTACCCCCAAGCAACTGGACGCCGAGCATCGTTCGTTTTACGCGTCAGAGGACGGCTTGATCCATGCCGATGACCAGAAACCGGCCAGCGAAAGTTCGCCGACGGTCAAGTGACGGTTTTTTTCTCGGCGCACCGGCAACTCAGTCCAGCGCGAGAATCAGGCAGGCGGTCTGATTTCCGCAGCCTTACCATTGCGAAAGGTAATACTTAGCGGCCTTCCGCCGTTGGGATAGTTTACGGTTTTGACCGTGGGATCACCGGATGGCTCCGGAATACCCATCCCGATGGCAAAATCCGTCTGCAATTCGTTCATCCCCGGCTTGACCTGGTGCTGGGCGATTGCATCCCAAACCTCTGCCGGCCAATGTTCGTAAAGCTCGTGCGGATCCTGGATGAAAAGCATTTCATCAGAGTAAATCTGGTATTCCCCGCCTTTCACCGCTCCAATCGGAAACGCGAAGGTCTTGGCATCTTTTTCGAACACAGCCATCACTTGGTGTTGGCCGGGCGAGCCCGGCGTGACATCGGTGACCACCGCCTGTATTTCAAGTCTTTCTATAGGCAGGAGTAGCCCGGCCTCATGCGAGAAATCGCTGCGATGGCGAACCCGATCGTATGGATAGTAAGTGTAGCGATATCCCTCCTTCACCCATACGGGCTGCTGAGTCAACTGCCGAGCCGACTTCAGGTCATAGGGATGAAGCCTCTTGGGGACCACGTAGTAATCGGGATTGAGCGGTGGCGGCTGCTGCTTCGCTTGCTCGATGTTGCTGACGTACCGCTCGTAGAGAATGTATGCGGCTCGAGTGGCGGTGACCGCGATCGCCACGACCAGCACAAGCTGGATCTTCTCCTTGAGCTCGGAGGTCATTTGAGATGTACCTTACCAGAAATATCTGGGAATCGTTGACACCCTGTGAGAGCTGAGAACCGGCAACTGGGTTTCTTCTTCGAACAACCCTGCATCGCTGAGGCGGCCACCCGGCCGGGAATGACAGTTACTCGCTTCCCTGAGGTAGACTTATATAGGGCGATTTCGAGCGCCACACTTTTAGGAGAACATCATGCCCGCTGTCAGTGAGGATGAGGTTTTAAGCGCCTTGAAGCAGTGTTATGACCCGGAGATTCCCGTCAACATCGTGGACCTCGGCCTCATCTACGGCGTCCGCTTCCAACCCGCTGCCGACGGCCAACAGGACGTTACCGTGGACATGACGCTGACGGCTCAAGGCTGCCCGGCACACGTCATGATCGGCGATCAAGTCAAAGCCCGGGTGGAACAACTCCCAGGGGTGCGCAACGTCACCGTCAACGTAGTCTGGAATCCGCCGTGGACTCCCGAGCGCCTGAGTCCCGACGCCAGGAAGCAGTTGGGGATCGAATAGCGCTGCGCGCTGCTTCTTCTCCTAATAAATCGTGTATCCGGGTGCTGGATTGCGTAGGTCCGGCTTTGACGCCATCAGCAGCAGCGCGCCGATCCGCTTGAATGCCCGCAAATCCTCCAGACTGTGAAACGACGTCGTCTGATAATCATCCGGCGTGGGCGTGTCATCGGGAATTCGCTGCGCTTCCACTTTCTCAAACGCATGTCTTTTGAGCAGGTCGATATATTCCGCCTCCGACCGCGCGTGGACGGGCACCTTCAGTTTGTCCACCCACTGCAACGAGTAAGGATTGTCTTTATAAAGATTGATCAGAATGAACAGCCGGCCGTGCGGCGCCATGACCCGGAAAAGCTCAGCCAGTGCCCGCTCCTGATCGGCATAGTAGTAAAACGATTCGACCGATAGCACTTTGTCGAAGAAGTTCTCCTCCCAAGGAATCTGCTGCGCCGATCCCCATGCGTACAGAACGTTGTCGAAGTCCTTCGAGGCGGCCCGTGCCCGGCGGATCATCTCGTCGGCAACATCGACACCCACAACTTGTCCGAAACCCTCCGGGCCCTCGGCAACCAGTCGCGCCAACAGCCGCGTGGCCCATCCCGCGCCACATCCCAGGTCGAGCACACGCTCGCCGGGACGAAGATCCATTAGACGGATAGTCTTCTCGGTGATGTCAAGGTGATGGCGCTCCATCTTTTCGCCCTCACCTGCTTCGGCCCAGCGGTTGAACTCCTTTTGCAGATTCTCGTCGGGGGAGGAAGGTCTGTCAGGCATAGAACAATTGTAGCGCCGGCCTCTGGCTGGCTGTCTGGCGGGCGTCCCGCCCGCCTTTCGGCCGCCGGGGACGGCGGCGCTACAGGTATGCTACAGTTCTTTTCCTTATGGCTTCAAACCCGCTGCCGCCCGCCGATCCCACACCTGAACTCCTGTACTGTCCAAGGTGCGCGACGGAGGTCACCGATCCTCTGACCTGTGGTGATTGTTCTGCGATCATCTGCCGCCGCTGCGGCACTCCGCTCGAATCGCCCGACGAATTAGGCATGGGATAAGCCATGGAGCTTCCCGCCGTATCGTCACTGCCCGCAATCAAGAAATCCGACTCCCAGCCAACTCTGATTCGCGGCCTTTCGCTGCTGGATTCCGTCTTGCTTCTCGTCAGCGGCATCATCGGATCGTCCATTTTCCTGACCGCCAAAGACATCGCCGGGCCGCTGCCGCAGCCGGTGCTGTTTCTGGGAGTCTGGGTGTTGGGCGGTGTGATCTCGCTTTTTGGATGCGTGGCCTTCGCCGAGTTGGGTTCAATGTTCCCCGATTCCGGTGGCCAGTACGTTTATCTGCGCGAGACTTACGGCGACCTGGTGGCGTTTCTTTATGGCTGGATGCTGTTCAGCGTTGGCAACGGAGGCGGAATCGCTGCCCTAGCCGTGGCCGCCGCCGCATACACGGGCCAGGTCATTCCGGTGATTTCCCAAGCGCACGTGGTTTACTCGCTGGCAGGAATTACTCTAACCCGCGCTCACGTCGTCGGCCTGTTTCTGATCGTGGTGCTCACTTACGTCAACGTCGTCGGACTGCGCTGGGGAGCCCTGCTGCAAAACATCTCTACCTGGACGAAATTCACCGCCATGGCGGCATTTGTGATTCTGGGGTTAGCGATCGGCAAAGGCCATTGGTCCAACTTCAGCGCCGCCGGCGTCAGCCTGACCATGGGCCTCGGTCTAAGGCAATTCATCTCCGCGATGGGCATCGGCCTGATCGCCGTTTTCTGGGCCTACGACGGATGGGTGTACATCACTTGGGTGGCGGGCGAGGTCAAAGATCCGCGCCGCAATGTGCCTTTGGCAATGGTGCTCGGCGTTCTCGCCGTAGGCGCGATCTACATGGCCATGAACGTCACTTACCTTTATGCCATGCCGCTGGGCGAAGTCGCCAAACACGAAACCATCGCTCATGCGGCTGCGGCCGTCCTTTTCTCCCCGGGAGCGGCGTTCTGGCTTTCCGCCATGATCGCCATTTCCTGCTTTAGCGCGGCCGCTGCCTGCACACTCTCGGGTGCGCGCGTCTATCTCGCCATGGCGCAGGACGGCGTGTTTTTCAAACGCATGGCAGTTATCCATCCCAAGTGGCGCACGCCCGCCTTCAGCCTGATCGGACAAGCCATCTGGGCCGGCATTCTCGCCCTCAGCGGCCGTTTCGACCAGCTCTACACCTTCGTGATGTTCGGGATGATTCTGTCCTACACGCTGACCGTGATTGGCCTGTTCATCCTGCGCTGGAAGCGGCCGGACATTTCGCGTCCGTATCGCTGTGCGGGATATCCGTGGCTGCCGGGAATTTATGTTTTCATCGGCGCGGCCTGGACCTTGAATACCATCATCACCCGGCCCACCGAAGCGTTCTGGGGAACGGCGATCGTGCTGCTCGGCGTGCCCGGATATTTGTACTGGAAGCGGAGCGGGAGGAAGGCGAGCGCTTCGGAGTAAAGTATGTCTCGAAACCGTCCCGTTGCGCTCGGCCTGCTTGGCGAGCTGTTCCACACGGCGCTAACTTACTCTGTGCCTCCGTGTCTCCGTGGTGAAGAAGCCTACACCGGCACCGCCGCTTTTCTCGTCGGATTGAAGAACGGCATCTTCACGATCTTCGCCGTCACCCTCTGCCGAACCGCTTCGATCGTGATTTCCATCTGCAGCTTCCTGCCGGTCTGAGCGTGCGCGGTTTCGATGCTGGCCAACGCAATCATCTTTTTCAGCACCGGCGACCACGTGGTCGAAGTCGCTTTGCCCACCTGCTTTTCGCCGCAATACACCGGAACTGCCACACGCGACGCCTGGCTGGGCGCGGCAGGCGTAAGTCCGAATTTCTCGTAGCGCTGTTCAACTTCTGTCCAATCAATCTCCAGCCCGACGAACTGCCTCTCAACTCCTTGCTTCTGATCCCGCTCCAACGCGGCTTTGCCGACAAAGTTTTCTTTGTCGAGATGCACCATCTTCCCGAAACCCAGTTCATACGGCGAATATTTTTGCGATGGGATCAACGCCTTCTTGCTGCTGCTGTAGTCCACTTCGATCAGCAACAGCCCCGCCTCGACGCGCGCCACGTCCAGCGCCAGCATGCCGGCGGCGTGAATGTCGAACTGTTTGCCCTTGTCCATGAGCGCGTCCCAGACCTTCACCGCCTCATTCCACGACACCCAGATCTCATAGCCCAGGTCGCCTGTGTACCCGGTGCGCGAGATGTCCACCGGCACGCCCGCAATTTTTCCACGAGTCACGCGGAAGTATTTCAGATTCGCGATGTCGGCCTCGGCCACCGACTTCAGCAGCTTGCCCGAAGTCGGGCCCTGCAAGGCCAGAGCTGCGAGTTTCTCCGAGATGTCTTCCATGTGGACATCCATGTTGATCCCGTTCTGGCGAAACCAGCGCAGACTGGGATCGGCCGCCGTCCAGCGGTACTTGTTTTCTTCCAGGCGCGTGACCGTGCCGTCGTCGATGACCTTGCCTTGCTCATCGCACCAGCAGCAATAGATCACCTGTCCGACTTTCACCTTGTTGATGTCGCGCGTGATCACGCGGTTCACCAGCTTGGTGGCGTCTTTGCCGGTGATCAGATATTTGTACAGCGGCGTGATGTCAATCAGGGCGCATGCATTGCGGATGGCGTTGTACTCGTGCTCGTGATGCACTTCGTAGACGCTGACCGTGTAATAGCCCGACCACTCGCGGTAGTTCAGGCTGTGGCAGAGAGCGAAAGTACGTTCGTGAAATGCGGTTCCAACGGGCAAGGCGGTTACCCTCGTTGTGATTTTAGTTCATCTGAAAGGGCTGCCCAGGGGCTAGCACACCTTTTGCAGTAATCCAGGGATGCACTTCGAGTGCGAGAGAGCGCGTCTTCACCAGAGGCTGTTCTTGGGCGAACTTGGTGGCTTCCTCAGTGCCGACGGTGTAGATGATGACTCCGTACAGGTCGCCACCATCGTGGAACGGGCCCGCCAGCGCCACGTGTCCATCCCGGGTCAACTGATCGTCTCCGCTAGTATCCCCGTTCCATCTCTCTCCTCGGCGAAGCAGAACCAACGTATACTGCTCCATCCCTCCCTCCGATATTGCGGGCTTGAACGCATCCGGCCCAACGCGCCACGGTCCGTGGACCTCGACTGCCAGCCGCCCTGCTTTCACTGCCGGGTCGTCAGCGGCCCACTCCTGCGCCTGTTTCCACGAGTTAGCCACCAATACAAATATGCCGCGAAGCGTGGTGTCATCAATGAACGGGCCTGCCATGACCAGTTTGCCCTCGGAGTGCATTTTCTGGATGTTGGCCATATGCTCGTTCTGAAGCTGTTCGCCGGCTTCCTTGCTCAATTGTGGGGCGTTGGGCGGCCGCTTGAGCAGTACTAGAAAGTACTGGCTTACAGCAGAATTCTTGCCGGGGACGGTTTGTGCCTGTCCTGCACCCAGAGCCAGCAGGGTGAACAGGACAAGGCGGAGGAGGGTTCTCATAGCGCAGTAAGAATACAACAACTTGGTCTGGGTCGGCTTGGTTAAGGGATAGTGTCTTGCGACAAGTCTCCGCCGCTCGGCTACAATGGATAACCTTATCTCCTCATGCGCCGCGTCATACAATGGAGCGTCCTCCTTAGTGGACTCTGATCTGCACGTGCCAGAACGCGCTCTCCCATTCTCGATTGTATTTCTGACTGTAAGGCTAGGGGCTAAGAGCTAATGGCCAATTCATACGATGTGATCGTGATCGGCGGAGGCCACAACGGCCTGGTCAACGCCGCGTACCTGGCGCGCGCGGGCAAGAAAGTTCTCGTCCTCGAACGCCGCCATGTGCTCGGCGGCGCCGCATGCACCGAAGAAGTGTTCCCCGGCTTCCAGTTTTCGGTGTGCTCGTACGTTGTCTCGCTGTTGCGGCCGGAAATCATTCGCGACCTCGACCTTCCCCGGCACGGCCTGGAAATTCTACCGCTCGACGGAACCTTCACTCCCATGCCCAGCGGGGATTATTTGTGGCGTGTAAACGATCACGGCAAGACTCACCGCGAGATCGCGCGTCACTCCAAACTCGATGCCGAGGCCTACGACGAATTCGGCAAAGCCATGCAGGCGATGTGCCGCTTCGTGAAGCCGATCCTGAGCATGGTGCCGCCCGATCCCACCACTCTGAATCCCAGGGAACTGATGAAGTTGCTCTTCATCGGCCGCCGCTTCCAAGGGTTGACCAGCGAAGACAAGTACAACCAGGTGCAGTTGATGACCATGAGCGCCGTCGACTTCCTGGATCAATGGTTCGAGACCGATGTGCTCAAGGCGACTATGTCTGCGTCGGGCATCATAGGAACTTTTCTGGGCGTGCGCTCTCCGGGAACCGCCTACGTTCTGCTGCACCATTACATGGGCGAGATTGACGGCGCCTTCCGCTCCTGGGGATTTGCGCGCGGCGGCACCGGCGCGATCTCTAACGCCATTGCCGATGCGGCGCGTGAAGCCGGAGCTGAAATTCGGACCCAGGCCGGGATTGCGAAGATCATCATCAAGGGTGGCAAAGCTCAAGGAGTCGTGCTGGCGAACGGCGACGAGATTCATGCCAGCATCATTTCGTCGAGCATTGACCCGAGGCAGACCTTCATCCATCTCATCGAAAATGGGCATCTGCCGAACGAATTTCTTGACGAGATCCGCCGCTACAAGTTTCGCGGCTCCTCCGGCAAAGTGAATCTCGCCCTCGATGCGCTGCCCAATTTCAAGGCCATGCCCGGCCCCGGCGCTCACTTGCGGGGCGCGATTTCCATCTCCCCCAGTGTCGAATACATGGAGCGCGCTTACGACGACGCCAAGTACGGCAACTTCTCCCGCCGTCCCTACATTGATATGGTCATTCCCACGCTGACCGATCCTTCGGTGGCGCCCCCGGGAAAACACATTTTGTCGTGCTTCGTGCAGTACGCGCCCTACAAGCTGCGCCCCGGCCTCAACTGGGATGATCAGAAAGAAGCCTTTGGCAACAACGTGATCGACACCATCGCCGAGCATGCACCCAACATCAAGGACATCATTGTGCACAAGCAGGTAGTGACGCCGCTTGATCTGGAGCGCGAGTGGGGCCTGAGGGAAGGCAACATCTTTCAAGGGGAACTCTCGCTCGAACAGCTTTTCTTTTTGCGCCCGGTACCGGGATACGCGCAGTTCCGTACACCCATCAAGAACCTCTACCTGTGTGGATCGGCCACGCACCCGGGCGGCGGAATCATGGGCGGCCCCGGCCGGCTGGCGGCGCTGGAAATCCTGAAAGACTTCAAGGGAGCGGCCTGATGTTCCAGAAGGACGACCATGCCTGACACACGCGACCTCGTCATCATTGGTGGCGGGCACAACGGGCTGGTCGCCGCGTTCTACCTAGCCAAAGCGGGATACAAGCCGCTGGTACTCGAACGTCGCGCCCAGGCCGGCGGCGCCGCCATTACGGAAGAATTTCATCCCGGCTTTCGCTGCTCGATTCTCGCGCACGCGGCCGGTCCTCTACGGCCGGACGTTGTCCGCGACCTGCAGCTTGTGAAGCACGGGCTCCAACTGATTACGCCGGAGGTCGCAACCGTCTCGCTCTCGCCCGATGGACGCGCCCTCACCCTCTACAACGACACGAAGAAGTCGGCGCAGGAAATCGCCAGGTTCTCGCAAAAAGACACAGCCAAGTATCCGGAACTCCAGCAATCGCTCGCCAAAGTTGGTAAGGTCATCGGCAATGCGCTGGCTCTCGCTCCGCCGAACATTGACAACCCGAGCAGCGGCGATCTGTGGGGCATGCTCAAGACCGGGCGCTCGATCCGCAACCTGGGCAAAAAGGATATGTACCGCCTGTTGCGGTGGGCTCCCATGGCGGTCGCCGATCTCGCCGCCGAATATTTCGAGACCGAATTGCTGCGGGCTACGATCGCGGCTCGCGGCATCTTCGGGACGTTCCTCGGTCCCTGGTCTGCCGGCAGCGCTCTGGTGCTTCTCATCCGCGGCGCGGGAGACGCTCACCCTGCGGGTTCGGCTTGCTTTGCCCAGGGCGGGATGGGAGCGATTACCCAGGCCATGGCTTCAGCGGCCACACAGGCAGGTGCGGTACTGCGCAGCAATGCCGAAGTCATCGAAATCCGCGTCAAGGACGGCGCAGCCACCAGCGTGGTGCTGTCTACCGGGGAAGAAATTCGTGCCCAGGCAATCATCTCCAACGCCGATCCCAAGCGAACCTTGTTGAAACTGCTTGATCCCATTCACCTCTCGCCCGATTTCGTCATGAAATTGCAGCACTATCGCATGCCGGGCACGGTCGCGAAGGTCAATCTTGCGCTTTCCGGACTGCCCCAGTTCACGGCGCTGAATGGGGCAACCGACAGCACTCTTCTAAATGGTCGCATTCTCATCGCGCCGGAGATCGACTATCTGGAGCGCGCTTTCGACGAATCCAAGTACGGAAACTTTTCCCGGCACCCTTACTTGGAAGTTGCCATCCCTTCGCTGACCGATCCATCCCTTGCGCCCGCAGGCCAGCACGTGATGTCAATCTACATGCAGTACGCACCCTACAAGCTGAAGAACAGCGACTGGGAAAAACAGCGTGTGCCCCTGGGCGACGCAGTGGTAAAGACGCTGGCGCAATATGCGCCCAACCTGCCGGAATTAATTTTGACTCATCAGATCATCACGCCGCAGGACCTAGAGGATACTTACGGGCTCACGGGAGGACACATCTTCCACGGCGAGTTGGCGCTGGATCAATTTTTCACCATGCGGCCCTTGCTGGACTGGGCGCGCTACCGGACCCCGATCCGGAATCTGTATCTATGCGGCTCGGGCACACATCCCGGAGCGGGGCTCACTGGCGGATCAGGTGCGAATGCGGCACGAGAGATCCTGAAGGATCTGAAGAAGTAGACTTATCCCCAGCCATCGTTCTTTCCCGTTTTGACACCTAATCACTTGGGCCGAGTGACGTATGTCGCTGCGGAATATCCTGAAGAACTGCTATGCTGCTCGCAGTGCGATGTCCGAAACAGTGGCGTTCTCCACCGTCGATGACTTTCTTGGAAGAACGCCGACCGTGTGTTCGTTGTGCAACGCTCAGGCGGCGTCTTTCGAATACGACGTCACCAGCGATGATCTGTATTTCGAATCTCTTCAGGGCTACTGCTGCTCCAACTGTACGATCACTCTGCTTACTGCTCTGCGGAGCACACGCACCGCAATCAACTGAACTGTCCATGAGCGATGATGGGGCTTCGGATCCATCGTCTGTAAGACCAGCTCTAACAAGCCAGATCGTTACTTCTTGGGTTGCGCCGTAGGCGGCAGCAGGCCATTCAGGCGCAGATACGTGGCGGCGGCGCTGTAATGGTCGGCCCAGTCGTTGGTCAGCGCGATCAGGGCAAAGGCGCGAGGCGCCTGCCGCCCGCCAAAGACCTCGATCGTCTCCCCCAGTTTTGAATCGTCCACATGCGCCAGGGCTGCGTTGCAGTACAAAAACGACTTGTTGAGCAGCGCCAGCAAGCTTTCTTTGTCGGTTTCCTGCGCGGGTCTTCCCAGCGGCGGGGGCGGCATATTTCCGGCTTTGCTGCACAGTTCAATGTTGGACGTTGCCATGTGGAGCACCAAATGTCCGAAGGTCATTTGCTCAGGAGTGGGCTTGTAGCCGAACTTGTCCGCTGGCATCTCCGCGACGGCGGCGGTCAGATTTTTCTGCTGCCGCTCCAGCATTTCTTTCACCACCGTGGTTACCGGATTCTTATCCGGTTGTGCCTTGTCGGTTTGGGCCTTGTCCTGTGCCGGCTTGGTCTGCTCTGTTTTGTTCTCTTGGCCAAACAAAACCGCGGTCGCCGCCAAGAGGATGAGAAAAACAACTGCTCGTTTCATGAAGCCTCCAGTTTGCGCCCTAAGAATAACCCCGGAGGCGGGTGCTCCGCCACAGCAGTTGAACGGACCTGGCCGTTTACGTCACTGCGGTTTTGGGTTCTTGCGGGCGGTCGGGTCAATTACTCGTCGGGTGCCCGCGCTCGTGTGGCTGCGACGCATCTCCGCAGCCAGTTCCTTGATTTCTGTCAGGTCGCGCTGCATCTCGCTCCATCCATACCACAAGGCGTAGTCAGGGCTGGCGTGGAATGTGCCTTGGAAGGTGCGCATGCGGTGTTCCAGATACATTACAAACAGTTTTTGTTCGATGACCGTGGGCGCATCGTGGAAGGTGAGCAGATTGGGAAACGCGTAAGCATAGTTCTGCGGCTTGGGCAGTGTGCCGTCCTTGTACAGGCCGGCAACTACGCGAATTCCATCGGCCATAAGGTGATCGGCGTTGCGAATCATGTCGTCGCCCTGCTGGAGTTGTTGCTTGGCGAAATTCACGGAGTGGCACTGGTTGCAGGTCTTGATCATCTTGTCGCGTTCGCGTTGCCAGTCTTCCTCCGTCAGCCGGGCCAGATCGGCTGCCTTGACGGTCTCGACAAGGGCGGTCGGCTTGCCGTCGGGATCGAGCACGCCCAGCGCCTGCAGGATGGTGGCACGGTCGGCGGCCCACTGCTTGTCCACCGGTAGAGGCAGGCGCACACCGAGGAAGCCCCAGGCGGTGCGCACTTCGTGATTGCCATCCTGCATGTGACAAGTCTGGCAGGTGGGAGCGGCGGCATCGGCGGGCAGAACCTTGCGCTGTTTCAGGTCATAGCGCACGCCGTGCTTCGACGCCGAATACATTTCCCACTGCGGATGGTCGAAGCCCATATGGCAAGTCGAACAAGCCTGCGGTTGCTTGGCCTCTTCCACGGAAAAGGTGTGGCGGGTATGACAGGCATCGCACTGGGCCGTGCCGAATCCGGCGCCGCTCATGCGCAGCTCTACGGCTTCAATCGGACTCTTGTCTCCGATCTTGTGGCAGCCGCCGCAGCCTTTTTCGCCCTCGATCATCGCCATCGGCTGCCAGTGGATAGTCGGCATGGCTTTCATGGCAGCCCAGGCATGCGCGTGCTTTCCCTTCCTGAATTGCTCCACTTGGGTCTGATGGCAGGTGGCGCAAGTGTCAGGAGTGGGGAT
Source organism: uncultured Acidobacteriota bacterium (assembly GCA_963770485.1). Taxonomy (GTDB): domain Bacteria; phylum Acidobacteriota; class Terriglobia; order Terriglobales; family Acidobacteriaceae; genus CAVVEC01. Next base: position 722,593 of record CAVYPX010000009.1, on the reverse strand, counting down.
CCTCACTTTGGCAACATCGCTGGCGGACATGTGCTGGTCGCCGTGGCAGGAGACGCAAGTGACCTCGATCTGGCTGTGCTTGCTCAGCTTCCAGTCGGAGACAATGTTGGGCGTGACTTTGCTGTGACAGTCTATACACTGCGCCGCCGGGCTGGTTTGTTGAGCGGACAGCAGAGTGGCGGCTACGATGAAAAAAGCAAGGACAAATGCTGATCGCAAATTCATTGACGCCTCCGGCTTACTGCGAATTGTGCGGTGGCAATACTAATCCCGGCTGTGACTTTTGTCACAGACCTGATTCAGGTCACGGTGATGAGTGCCACTATGAGAACGCAGCCCCGAGCGATGCACCCACCAATTTGTAGAGCAAGTACAATCCGGCGACTATGACGATTGCGGTCGAGCGCTTCACTTTGCTGTTGCAAGCGAAGCCAATGCCCATAACAACGATGTTCCAAATTATGAAAACATCGAGCGCCGATGCCATGTGGTGCAGAAACTTGTTGCTGGCGGGATCCATGAAGTACGCGGGATTCGTGGCTACGGGATTGTTGATGTCGAAGCCTTCCCGATCCACGCCAGCGAACAGTGAAATCATGCCCAATAAAGCTCCAATAAGGCCCGGCAGGCTGCCATAAATGACGATGGCCAGAGCCCTGCCGAAAGGTATGGCCGCACCTGCCGCAAGATTGAACGTGCCCATGAGCACGGCTGCGATGATCACGAAGATAATCAGGTTGATGACCGGGAGGGAGTAGGAGATGACACGCGTGATACTGACCGACACCTGCAATTGCTTGGCTTGCTGGTCGGCAGGAAGTTTTTCAAACTGCTCCGCGCGTGAGGAGTGGGCGATTTGGTTTCTGCTGACCTGCTCAAAACCGATCTGCCGATCGACGACAACCATAAAGGCATATGGAGACGATGGAAATCAACAGCCAGGGGGCCCACCAACTCGATTTGCGTTGCAGGTCGGTGAAAGTTTTGCTGGGTGCGATGAATGTGTTCAGGATGCGCGCGGGTTCGGAGAGCGGCGCGGGTTCCAGGTTCGGAGAAATCGGCGTTGGCGAAATGGGCGCAGCGGCCATAGCGGCCTCCTCGAGAGAATTATCGAGGCGAATTGTATTGCGGGAGAGGTCCCGAGACAAGCGCAGATCGGCGAATGACGACAGGAGTCGGCCCGTGACGGCTATGCGCCGGAGGACAGTCGAAACTCGCATATTATGTGGGACTTTACGGTCCGTCTGCTGCCGAGGTGCGCTCGGCAGGACAGCCCCTTCGACCTCGCTCAGGGCAGGCTACGGGGCGGCTGTCCCCACGTGGGCTACGCCACCACTTCGGGTGTGGCTTCCAGCAGACTTCGGGTGTAGGGGTGCTGTGGGCGTTCGGTGATTTGCTGAGTGGCTCCGACTTCGACGATTTTTCCGCGATACATCACTGCAATCCGAGTAGCCAGATAACGCACGACGGGCATGGAGTGCGAAATGAAGAGGTAGGTCAAGCCGAACTCGCGCTGCAGTTGAGCGAGCAGATTCACGATTTGCGCGCCCACGCTGACGTCGAGGGCGGAAACCGGTTCATCCGCGACAATGAATTTGGGATGCAGAGCCAGAGCGCGAGCGATCCCGATTCGTTGCCGCTGCCCGCCGCTGAATTCATGCGGGAAACGGGGCATGGCAGATTGGTCGAGGCCCACAGCATGCAGGAGTTCGGCGACCCGATCGCGAATCCCACCCGGTCGCAAAGAACGCGACAAGGGTGGGGCACCCGATTTGTGAATGATGAGCGGTTCGCTGATCACATCTTCCACCCGCATGCGGGGATCCAATGATCCGAACGGATCCTGAAATATAATCTGCATGTCACGCCGGAGGCGGCCCATTTCTCTATGATCAGCGGCAAGCAGGTCGCGGCCCTGAAAAAAAATCTGGCCGGAAGTGGGCTCGATCAGCCGCAAGACCAAGCGGCCCAGCGTGCTTTTGCCTGATCCCGATTCCCCGATCAGTCCTAGAGTTTCTCCAGATTGAATTTCCAGGGACACATCCTCGACGGCGCGGACTTCGCCTCGGGCGCCTCCGCCAAAGATGGATTCGCCGAGCGGAAACACCTTCGTGAGATGGCGAATTTCAAGCAGGGGCATGGGCTTAACTTTCGATGGTGAGTTGGCTGATTCGTTCTATCACAATACCCGCTCTGCGCTGGCTGGCATCGTCAGGCAGCAGATGTCCGGGCAAGATTCCAGAAAATCACGACTGGCGAGCAAATCTAGAAACTGATTGCTGAGATATTGCCGCAATTCCGGTTGGGCATCAGAAACTTCTTTTGTGATTTCCGCTCGGCCGTCGACTACGGTAATCACGTCCTCTAGGTCGCGGCTCATGCGGTAGTCATTCTTTCCACGACCACGAAACGCTTCCAGCTTTGTAGCAAGAAAATAAGGGGCGGTGATGGCTCGGATTTCGTACTGTTCAATGCGGATTTGTTGAGCGTTCTGGAGGGCTGGACGGTACCAGCGGTTGGTGAATCCGAGTATCGACGAATCGGTGGGCATGAGATCCAGAATCATGTCTTCATGGGTCCAGCGGCAAACCATATCGCGGGATTCTCGAAAACCAAGGTCGCGAAGACGGTTTTCCAGAAGAGTGAATTCCGCATAAGATCCGATCTCTACAATCGCATCAATATCCAGGGTTGCGCGAATCGGCGCGGCACCGGGATCGGTAACGAGCAATCCGGTAACGCAGCCGCCGACGAAGGCGATCTGATCGAGCAAAGGCGCCAGTTTCCTGGCTGCAGCCAGCAGTTGCTCGAAGTTCGGATTGTTCGCGTCAACAATCATGCGGAATCAATCCTGCTGGTCAATTCATGAATAGCGATCTCGCGTTCCCGCGCCCTGCCCTCACGAATCGCGTCTACCAAAGCAAGGAGTTCGTAAAGCTTCGGGTCACGCATCGCCGCTGCGGGCACATTCTTGTACAGCGGCGAGAACTCGATTCCACGGACCGATCCTTCCGCGTACGGCCAAACGGGTGGGGCCAAGCTCTTGCCAAAGTGCTGGCTCAGAGGGGGAGCGGCATCTGCAGTAGGAACGCCGCGCGTCAGGCCACCACGCTGTACCGGGAACGCGTACTTAACACCATGCACCAGAAACTCCTTCAGATTGCGTCGGCTTGGCCTTGATTGAAGAGCGCGGTGAGCCTGGGTTTTGCCGATGCCAGGCGGAGAGGGTAAAGAGGAAGCATCTAACAGATGAGCCGCCCCGGCCCTAAAAACTGATCGGAAAACCTGCGACGGACTCAAGGACAATTCTTGACCCAGTTTGACATAGGTCCATTTCTGGGGGCCGCTGGCCACCAACTTGAGGACTACCACTACGTCGCGAGGGCTGAGCTCCATAGCACTTATTCTATATTCCAGAATATAGAATATCAATTGTAATAGACCACTTATGTAAATGATTATACAACTATATTTCATATTCTAGAATATAGAATACTCGCGCAGTCTCACCGTAACGCGATCATGGGCACCGCCAGCAACGCGGCCAACATCCCGACCGCTTTCCAGCGGGTGAAGTGCTCTTTCAGGATGAGGCGGGCAAGCAGCACGGTCACGGCGGGATAGAGCGAGGTCAGCACCACGGCTGCATCCAGACGGCCGGTCTGGCTGGCACGAACGAACAGGGCGCTGCCGGTAACATCGAGGCAGCCGGCCAGCACACCAAACCAAACGCCGGGGCGGGTGATTTGGCGGAAGTTGCGGCCCAGCAGAACAATGGTGCCGGTGACGATCAGTGAGCCCAAGCGGGAACAGTCCGCGATCCACAATGCGGACTCGTTTCCCCCACGCCGGATGCAGAGATAGAATCCGGCGAACCCGATGCCGGCCAACACGGCGAGGCCGATTCCGTCCGGGCGGCTGCCGTCTTCGCTGCGCGCAATCAGCAATATTCCGACGCCGGCGAGTAGGAAACCGGCGATGGGCAAAATCCCAGGCGGCCCCTCGGTAATTATGGTCACGACCGTAGGAATCGCTGCCCCGAGTAGGGCCGCCACCGGAGCGGTCAGGCCCATCCTTCCGGAAGCGAGTGCGCGGTAGAAAATCGCCAGCGCCGCGCCTCCGCAAAACCCAGCCGCCAGACCCCATTCGACACCGGTTCGGGAAGGCCAGTGGGAATGATTCGCCAAGGCCAGAGTCGTCATGAGCACCATGCCACTGGCGTGAGCGATGGCGGTCAGCACGAAAGCGTTGGCGCGGCGCGCGGCGTATCCGCCGACAAAGTCGCTGGTTCCCCAGGAGAAGACGGCAGCCAGGCTGAAGCTGGTGGGGACGAATTGGGTGGGGAGCGGCATGGAGTGGTTGCAAGAACAACTTTATCGCATAGGGTGAGGGCGGCATTCTGACCGGGGGGCGAAAATGCGCTGCCGAGCTTTGCTCGGCCGGACAGCCCATTCGACTCCGCTCAGGGCAAGCTTAGGCGGCTGTCCCCACGTGAGCATGGACAGAAATGCTATCTGACTTTTTCTGAGGTCGAAGCTTCCACGGGGATTTCCCCGGCCAACTGTTCCAGCAAGGTTCGTAGATGATCCAGCACTTCCTGGGCGGCGTTGGCTTTCAGGGAAAACTTCAGCATTCCATCGGGCGTAAACTGGGCGCCGCGCTGCGAAGAAACGAATCGAGCCAGCTTGGCGGGATCAATCACAGCGTTCGGGCGGAACTTGATGGTCACGAATTCACGCTTGCGTTCGATGGCGGTCACGCCCACTCGTACGGCCAGAAGTTTGAGCGACGCATAGTCCAGCAGGTTGCGCACCGGGGCCGGGGGCTCGCCATAGCGGTCTTCGAGTTCGGCGCCGACATCGCTCAGCTGCGATTCGGTTTCCACACCGGCCACGCGCTTGTACATTCGCAGGCGCTGGTTCTCCTCGGGAATGTACTCGGCCGGGATGCGGATATTCAGACCGAGGTTGAGTTGGGTCTCGGCCTCTTCCGCCGCGGCTTCGCCCTTCATCTCTCGGACGGCACGATCGAGCATCTGGGTGTAGAGTTCGAATCCGATAGCTTCGATGTGCCCGCTTTGTTCTCCGCCCAGGAGATTGCCGGCGCCGCGGAGTTCGAGGTCGAGCGCGGCGATCTTGAAGCCTGCGCCCAGATCGGAGAATTCTTTCAAGGCTGCCAGACGCCGGCGCGCGATGGGAGTGAGCTCGATGTCGGCCGGAATCAGCAAGTAGGCGTAGGCCCGCCGATTAGAGCGGCCGACGCGCCCACGCAACTGGTACAGCTCAGAAAGCCCGAAGCGGTCCGCACGATTGATGATGATGGTATTGCAGAGCGGAATGTCGAGGCCGTTCTCGATGATGGTGGTGGCGACCAGAATGTCGGCCTCGTGATGCATGAACTTCAGCATCACTTTTTCCAGCTGTCCTTCCGACATCTGGCCGTGTCCCACGATGATGCGCGCGCGGGGAACCAGTTCCTGAAGCTTGGCGGCGATTTCCCAGATGCTTTCCACGCGGTTGTGCACGAAATACACCTGGCCACTGCGATCGAGTTCCTGCTCGATGGAAGACTGAATCAGCTTCTCGTCCCAGCTGGCGACCACGGTCTGGATCGCGATGCGATCTTTGGGCGGCGTTTCGATGACGCTCATATCGCGCAATCCGACCAGCGACATGTGCAGGGTGCGCGGAATTGGAGTCGCGGACATGGTGAGGACATCCACTTCTTTCCTCATCTGCTTGAGGCGTTCTTTGTGGCGCACGCCGAAGCGCTGTTCTTCGTCCACAACCAGCAGGCCGAGATCGGTGAACTTGATGTCTTTGGAGAGCAGGCGGTGCGTGCCGATCAGAATGTCCACTTTCCCAGCTTCGACTTTTTGCAGAATTTCCTTCTGCTGTTTGGCCGAGCGGAATCGGCTGATCATTTCGATATTGACGGGAAATGCGGCGAAGCGCTGCTTGAAAGTTTCGTAATGCTGGAAGGCGAGCACCGTGGTCGGCGCCAGCACTGCGACTTGCTTGTTGTCGTTGACGGCCCTGAACGCAGCCCGCATGGCGATCTCCGTTTTGCCGTAGCCGACATCGCCGCAGAGCAGCCGGTCCATGGGTTGAGACGATTCCATGTCGCGCTTCACATCGGCGATCGCCAGGCCCTGATCCTCGGTTTCGGTGTATTCGAAGGCATCTTCGAATTCGCGCATCCATTGGTTGTTGGTGGAGAATGCGTGCCCCTTGGCGGCCTTGCGCTCGGCATAGAGCTTGAGCAGTTCGTCAGCCATATCCTTCATGGCCTTGCGGACGCGAGCTTTGGTTTTCGCCCAGGCTGCCGTTCCCATGTGGCTGAGCGGGGGTTTCGCGCCTTCGGACGAACGGTATTTCTGAATCAGATCGAGGCGCGTGAGCGGCACGTAGAGACGCGAGCCCTCGGCATACTCCAGCAGCATGAACTCGGCGTTGCCGTCGCCCTGGTTGATCTCTTTCAGTCCCTGATACTGCCCAATTCCGTGCTCGACGTGAACTACGTAATCGCCGACCTGCAGATCGCGGAAATCGGAAAGGAATGCCGAGACCTTGGACTTCTGGCGCTGTGGGCGCGATACGACCGATTCGGATTCATCGAACAGATCGCGGGCGCCGAGAATCGCCAGGTGAGCTTCGGGAAGAATCACTCCGTCGGGCACGTAAGCTTTGGCCAGTGTGGTGGTGAGAATTTCGCCGGCAAAATAGGCGGTCTCATCGGCGTAACTTTCTCCGCCGCGAGTGCGGCTGCCCAAGCGAAAGGAAACAGCGTACTCGCTGAAGACGTCGGCCAGACGCTCAACTTCGCCGATGTTAGGAACCGCGATCAACACGCGATTCTGTTCCCGGATCTGCTTCTTCACTTCCTCGAGCATGTCTGGAACCGAGCCATGGAAGCGCTGCGCGGGCTGGGAGTGAAAGCTGACCGATTCGCCTTCGCCGGGGCGGGCGATTCCGAGGTGTTCGACATCGGCTCCCGGAAGGCTGGCCAGTTTTTTCCACCAATCGTCGGGAGGAAGATACAGATCCGTGGGACGCACCAGGTTGCCGACTCCGCTGCGTTCGTGGGCTTCTTCGATTCGTGACCAGACACGGTCAAATTCATTCCGGAGGTTGTCGGGTTCGTCCGTCAGAACGGCAGCGTTGGGAAGCAAGTCGAAAACGGCGCGGTCGGCGCCGGCGACCGGCGCGTAGAACTCCCAGCCCGGAAATACTGTGACTCCGCCGGCGCGTACAGCTTGCTCGATGACCTCCTCCGCGCCGGTGATGCGCTTGCCCGAGAGTCGCGCGTGGATCGCGCCCAGCAAGTCTTCTCTGACCGGAGTTTCGGTCAGAGGAAGTAGCAGGGCCTCATCCACGGGATTCGAGGAGCGCTGCGTCGCCGGATCGAATTTGCGGATGGATTCGACCTCGTCGCCAAAGAACTCGATGCGCAACGGACGGTCGGCTTCGGGCGGATATACGTCGAGAATGCCGCCGCGCAACGCGTATTCTCCGGGCATCTCTACGACGTCGGTCGAAGCATAGCCGACGGTGTTAAGGTGGCGGAGCAGGGGATCGGTGTCAAGGGTTTCGCCGCGGCGCACGGACCGCGCCAGATCGGCGTAATACTCGGCCGATCGCAAGCGGAGAGCCGTAGCGGCGATGGGAGCGACCAGAATGGAAACGGTTCCGGTAGCGATTTTCCAAAGAGCGACTGCTCGTTCTTCCTGGATTTCAGGATGAGGCGAGAGATTCTGGAAGGGCAGGACGTCGCGGGTTGGGAGGGAAACGATGGACTCCGGTTCATTACCGCCGGTCAGTTCGTGGAAAGCCTGCAGCACTGGGACAAAGTCCTCGGCGGTCCGGTTATCGGGGACTACGACGATGAGCGGCCGTCCGGCAGCCTTCTGCAATAAAACCAGAAGCAGGGCTTTCGCGGTTGGAGTGAGCCCAGAGACACCAATCCGCCCCGTGCCCTCTCTGAGGTGGGAGGCTACACGCTGTGTGGCGGGCAATTTTTCTACGTCCGCGAAGAGATCGCGAACGAACGGCAAGACCATTGCAGTTTGATTCTAGCAGGAGGGATGCGACGGCGACGACTTAGGACCCGTGGTTGCTCAACGCGAACAACACAGGGCAAGCGAATCTGTCAGCTCAGAATTCCACGTGCAGGCGGAAGGTAGGCACTGTGACCGGCCCACGGTCGCGGTTGTAGCCGGGATTGTTGATGTGCTGCACGCCGGGAGCGACGTAGATTCCGCGCCAGACGTGCGCCGTGTAATACGCCTCAAGAATATTTTCGCGTCCGTAGTTCAAGGCGCCGTCGCCGAGGAGGAACCCGTCTCCACCGTCCGCCAGATAAGTTTGATGATCCTTGCAGATTCCATTGGACACAAACGCGATGCCGGCGCGGTCCTGCTTGCGATGCCATCTCGCGCCGTATATTCCCAGGCCTTCAAGGAGAGTCGAATCCACTTCGGTATAAGCGAACGACTCGGTCTTGCCATTGTCCCAGCCCCAACGCGCGAAAGCCACAAAGTTCGGGGTGATGGCTTGCTCCAAATTGACGCCAAAACCATACTTGCGCGTGATGTGCCAGGGATGGTTGGTGATGTCGGGAGCCGGAACTAAACCTTCCTGAAACTGGGCGATGGCGTCGCGGTAAATGCCCATATTTGCGTAGTTGGTATAGCCGGTCAGCCGGATCACCCCCGCCCTCTTCGGGATTATGCCATGCTGCCAGTCGAATTCGTAATTCTCCGCGTGCGCCTGCCAGAACTTCCACACCAGGTCAATTCCGTTGGCGACCTTGGGCATCAGGGCCTCTCCGAAGCGCAGACTCCAGTTGCGATCGTCATACTCCACTACAGCTCCCACCGTGTAGCCGCGCGTGTCTGCCGCGTAGTCGTAGGCGCCGTTATTGTCAATGGTCCAGTTGGCGAATTGCAGGTGGGTGTCAGAGCCCGCCGAGTTCTGGTCGAAGAAATCCGGCATGCTGAACTTTCCGACCCGAAATTCCAGGCGGCGCCTGGGAAGCTGCTCAAACAACGATAACGGGTTGCGCTCATTCTCGACTTTGTCGTTGCTTAGCGCGAAGACCTTGTGGATCATGCCTCGGGCCAGATATGGCGCTTTGCTCAAGGAAGGATTCCTCACGATATCGAGATTCGTGTCGCCCGCGAGCCCGAGGCCCGTGCTGAGAGCCGATCCACCGGCTTCTTCAATGTCCACCAGAATCTCGGTGGAATTGTTGAGCCGCACACCGGTATAGAGCGTCAGAACTCGCGACGTGGCTTTGTCGTAGCGCGGACCCAGGCTGTTCTTGCCGCTATATTTTGCGTAGAACGGCGGATGTGTCTGGAAGATGAAATTTGCCTGCCCTGATAGCCAGAAGCGGGTATCTTGGAGGCGGGGAAACATGCTCTCGGGCGCGACATCCGCCGGAGGATCGGCATTTTCAGCCTGGGAATCGGCGTTTGGGTCCGACGCTTGAGCGGGCGTACCAGTCGACGCTTCCTGGGTAACAGGCGCGTGTTGGGCGGTCGCGAGCGGCGGCCAGCCAAGGCTGGCAAACCCGCACCAGGCAAGCACCAGCCAGCGCGCGCCAGCAGCTACGAATTGGAGATCGTTCTTCATGCGCTGCAGATCCCGGGCACCGAGCCTACACCGAATGTATTAACAGAGTATTAAAAGGCGGCAGCAGGCAAGGCTCTCGAGGTGTCGAGAGCCCCTACTGCGACACTGGTTAACGTAAGTATACACGCAGCAGTAAACTATGGTTAACCGTTGAGGGATAGGTCAGCGGGCTTCCGCCGGCTTCCAGCGCATACGGAGCTGGCGTCTGCCATTTTCGTCGGTGACCACGACCCAGCTCATGCTTGCACATCACTCATCCCGATCGAAGAACGGAATCCCCCGAAGAACTGACCGAAGATCTGATTGGTCTTGTGCGGGCTTACCTGAAGTAAGGTACACCCAGAGAGTTGGGAGGTCCTCCCCTCCGATGGCAGGCAAATAGGGGTTCGGCGTATTAAGATGTCGGGATGCCGGTTGCTGCCGATGTCGCCGCCAAGCGTGCTGCTTTGGATGCCCGGATTCGCGGGTTGGGTCGCACGCTGATCGCCTACTCCGGCGGAGTGGACTCCGCTTTTCTGGCCTGGGCAGCGCACCAGGTGCTGGGCGCCGATATGCTGGCGGTAATCGCCGATTCTCCCAGCCTGGCCCGCGCTCAACTCGCCGACGCTGTAGCATTTGCCCGGGAGCAACGCATTCCACTGGAAGTCATTGCCACCGCTGAAATCGAGCGCGCGGACTACACGCGCAACGACGCCTCCCGCTGCTTTCACTGCAAAGATGAGCTATTTACAGTGATGGAGGAATTTCGCGCTCAGTGCGGATTCGATTCTATTGCCTATGGCGTCAATGTGGATGACCAGGGTGACTTCCGGCCGGGCCAGAGGGCTGCCGGCCATCATCATGTGGTGGCTCCACTAGTCGAAGCCGGGTTGACCAAGCAGGAGATTCGGGAACTGGCACGCGAATCCGGTCTGCGGGTTTGGGATAAGCCTGCATCGGCTTGCCTGTCTTCCCGCATCGAGTATGGCCGCCCGGTTACTCGTGAAGCTCTCAGCGTGGTGGAGCATGGGGAAGATGCGCTGCGCACTCTGGGCTTCCGGCAATTCCGGGTGCGTCACCACGGAGAGATCGTGCGCATCGAAATTGCCCGTGAAGAGTTGCCGCGTGTCTGGAATGCCGAAATGACCACGGAGTTTACGCGTATCTTCAAAGCTCTCGGCTTCAAGTTCGTGACCCTCGACCTTGAGGGTTTTCGCTCTGGTTCCATGAACTCCTTGCTGGCGGCGGATCAGCTAGGCCCTTACCGCGAACCGCGCTAAGGCCCTTGGTGGGCGATGGGCCCCCTCGGGATGAACCCCTCTGTGCGACTTCATGTGAGATAATCTTTTTTATCTTCAGTGTACAGGCGGTTCTTAGTGAAGTTAATGCGACGTTCGATCCTTGTGTTGCTGCTGGTTGGCATGGGCTGTTCGGCTCAATCGGCGCCGCCCGAGGTTGCCCAGAAAATTGAGCGACAGGTGCGGTTTCACTACAGTATCCCTCCCGAGGTGAAGGTCACACTTGGCCCACTCCGGTCCAGCGAGTTTCCGAATTATGACGCCCTCACGATCACAGTAGAGGGAGACAACAAGAAGCAGACCCTCGACTTCCTCCTTTCCAAAGATAAGCAGACATTGTTGCGGACGCAGAAGATGGACCTCACCAAGGATCCCTACGTCGAGGCCATGAAGAGGATCAACGTGGACGGGCGGCCCGTGCGTGGCAACAAAGATGCCAAAGTCTTGGTGGTCAACTACGACGATTTCCAATGTCCGTTCTGTTCCCGCATGCACCAGATGCTGTTCCCGGAATTACTCAAGGAGTACGGGGATCGCGTGAAATTCGTCTACAAGGATTTTCCTTTAGCGGAGATCCACCCTTGGGCCACGCACGCTGCTGTCGATGCTGATTGCCTGGCTGCGCAAAACGGCGACGCCTACTGGAATTTCGCGGACTATATCCACGCCAACCAGCGGGAAGTGAATTCGCAGAAGACGCGGGAGGCTCAGTTCACAGCCCTCGACCGCATTACAACTCTCCAGGGTCAGAAACATGATGTGGACCAAACCAAGCTCCAGTCCTGCATCAAGGCGCAGAATGAGGATCTAGTCAAGGCTTCTCTTCAAGAAGGGGATAGATTGGGCGTGAGCGCCACGCCTGTGCTGTTCATCAACGGACATGAGATGGAGGGAGCGCTTCCCGTCAGCGAAGTGCGTGCGGTCTTGGACCAGGCGTTGCAGCAAGCTGGTGTGCCAGTACCCGCTCATCCGGCAGCGTCGGCTCAGGGCGAGTCACGGCCGTCGAGCGAATAGATCCTCCGGTGAGAAATGACGGGTGCGGGCGCAGATGCTGGATACGAGCACAAAGACCAGGGACTAACTGTGCGGAGAAAACCGATTGAACACTAATTCGCTATTTCGTCGTGCTCTGAGCGCGTTCGCGATGGCTTCACTGCTGGCAGGGTCCATCGGCTGCGGGACCAAACTGGCGGGCAATGACCTTGCGGCTACCGTGGATGGCCGCAAAATCTACCGCGCGGACGTGGAGAAGTACTATGAAAATCAGACTTCCGGCTCAGATCAGCATCCGGCGGGAGAACAGGCCACGACTCTCAGACTCAATATACTGCGCGAGCTAATTGATAACGAGATCCTCATGCGCCGCGCTGAGAAGTTGGGTCTGCTGGCGACCGACGACGAAGTCGAACGCAAACTGAATGAGATCAAGGCGCCTTTTACCAAGGAGGAGTTCGACGCACGGCTGAAGGAAAAGAACATTAGCCTGGACGACTTCAAGCGCGACCTTCGCCGCTCCCTGACCGTGGACAAGGTTCTCAACAAGGAAGTGACCTCGAAGATCAATATCTCCGACCAGGACATCACCAGTTACTACAACACCCACAAAGCGGAGTTCAACCTGGTAGAACCGCAGTACCATCTGGCACAGATTTTTGTCACCACGACTCCGAATCCTCAAGTACACAATCTGAAGAACGACAAGGCACAGAACGAGGCCGACGCCCGCAAAAAAATTGCGATGCTTATGAACCGGCTGGACAGCGGCGATGACTTTGCCACCCTGGCGATGAATTATTCCGAGGACACGGAAACTTCGGGGAATGGCGGGGACTTGGGATTCACTCCAGAATCTTCGTTGAAAAATACCGACCCAGTGACCCGTGACACGGTGACCAAAATGAAGCCCGGGCAGTATAGCCCCATCATCAGCGTGGTCAACCCCCTGAGCAAGCAGTTCGTCGGATTCCGCATTGTGAAACTGATTGCTAAAGAACCAGCGGGACAGCGAGAATTATCGGATCCGCGGGTGCAGGAAGCGATCCGGTCCCAGCTCCGCGACCGCCGCGAGCAGTTGCTGAAATTGGCTTACTACGAAGTACTGCGCGATCAGGCTAAGGTCGAGAATTATTACGCTCAGCGAGTACTGGAAGGCAGTGGGGCAGCGCAGTAGAGAGCCCTTAGCCTTTGGCTCTTAGCTCTTAGCACCCGAGCTAACAGATACATCGTGTCACAACCAAGGGCTAAGATCCAAAAAACCAGGAGGTAAAACCTACTCCACAATTGCCAGCACATCGCCGGGATTCACATTGGCGCCTTCGCTGACCACAATCTTTTGCACTGTCCCCTTCTTCGGAGATTTGATCTCATTCTGCATCTTCATGGCTTCGACGACCAGTATGCTCTGCCCGGCCGCAACCTCGTCCTGCTCGCGAATCAAGACGCGAACGACTTTGCCAGGCATGGCCGCGAATAACTTCTTCGGACCCTTTTCATCCTCCGCCGCGGTTTTGCGGCTGCGCAGGGAACGAGGATCGCGTAATTCGGCCGCGTAGCGCGCGCCTCCAACCCACAAGTGCATGTCCGTTGCGGTACGCTCGCGCTTGATCTCGTAGGCCTTGCCCTCAATCAGAACCGACAACACATCCCGCCGGGCGAGGACGGCGTCCATCCGGACCATGCGGCCGTCCAGCCTGCAATGCCAGCGTTCGTCGGTCCGATCCAGTTCCAGCCGGAAGCTCTTGCCGTCGATGGTGATGTCATAAATCATAAGAGCCCGTAGCGAGTAGCTAGTAGCTGGGAGTTAGGAGCTGCTTTCCTATTTGGATTCTCGCTACTAGCTTCTAGCTACTAGCCCCTAGCTACTATTTCAAAGCTTCGATCCTGGCTGCCCTTTTCCAGCCTGCTGCAGCGGCTTCACTGCCCGTTCCGTTGGCGGCATTCGGGGACAGTTTTCCTTCGCTGGCAGGAACCGCTGCCGGTTCCAGGATTGCAAAGATTCCCGCAGCAATGGCAGCAATTCCGGCGTCTCCGCGCTTCACGACGTGCGGCGCAGATTCCATCAGCCGATCCAGGTAGCCGGTATCCACTTTTCCCGCGCGAAAATCCGGGTCGCTCAGAATCCGCCGAAACAGCGAAAAATTGGTCTTGATGCCGCCCAGAAAATACTCGTTCATGGCGCGCACCAGGCGCGAAATCGCCTGCGGACGGTCGGTTCCGTAGCCGATCAGCTTTTCCAGCAGCGGATCGTATTCGATGGGCACGGTCCAGCCTTCGTACATGCCGCCATCGCGCCGGATTCCCGGCCCGGAAGGCGCCAGCAGCAGCGTGATTTTGCCCGGGCTGGGAAAATAATTGTTGTCTGGATCTTCAGCGTAAATGCGGCACTCGATGGCATGCCCCCGGATGCGAACGTCTTCCTGCGCGAACGGGAGTTTTTCTCCGGCAGCGATGCGAATCTGCAGGTGCACCAGGTCCAGCCCGGTAATCAACTCGGTCACCGGGTGTTCCACCTGCAGCCGGGTGTTCATCTCGAGGAAATAGAAATTCTTGTCGTGATCCACCAGAAACTCGACCGTCCCGGCGTTGGTGTAGCTCGCCGCCTTGGCCACTCGGACCGCGACTTCGCCCATGCGCCGCCGCAGGTCCGCATCGACAATGGGAGAAGGAGCCTCCTCCAGCACCTTCTGATGCCGCCTCTGGATGGAGCACTCACGCTCCCCGAGGTAAACCGTATTGCCGTGCTCATCCGCGAGCACTTGTATTTCAATGTGGCGCGGATTGACAATCGCCTTTTCGAGATAAACTTCACCGTCACCAAACGCGCGTTGAGCTTCGCTTTGCGCCGCTTCCAAAGCGGGGTTCAGCTCCTCTGGGCGATGCACCAGGCGCATGCCTTTGCCGCCGCCGCCGGCCGCGGCCTTCAGCATCACGGGGTATCCGATCTTCGCGGCAGCCTGTTCCGCTTCCTTAGCTGACTCCAACCCTCGCGAAGTCCCTGGCACGAACGGAACGCCGGCTACGTCCATATGCTGGCGCGCCCGGGTTTTCGAACCCATCATCTCCATCGAAGCTACGGTCGGCCCAATGAACTTCACCCCGGCATCAGCGCAGGCTTGCGCAAACTTCGCATTTTCGGAGAGAAAACCGTAACCGGGATGGATCGCATCGGCCCCGCTTAGTTTTGCCACGTCGAGAATCTTTTCGATGTTGAGGTAGGATTCGGCAGCCGCAGCTGGCCCGATGTGGTAAGCCTCATCCGCCTTGCGAACGTGCAACGCCGCGCGATCTACGTCCGAAAAGATGGCAACCGAGTGAATCCCCAACTCACGGCAGGCGCGGATCACGCGTACCGCAATCTCTCCCCGGTTGGCGACGAGAATCTTTTTGAACATGGTTATGGCTTGCGGACGTGCTGGCGGTCAAGACGACCAACCTCAGTCGATCGCGCAGCTCCCGCTGAAACTCTTTATTGTACTGGAGAAGCGAGACCGATGAGCGATCTCCGGTTTCCCTTGGATTGTGAAGCACTGCAGATCCCTCCCCCTCGGCTTCGCTCGGGGCTCGACCTTCGGTCTCGGCAAGAACCGCTCGGGATGACAACGAGATGGGATTTTCCCAACGAACTGCTAGGCCGATTGCGGGAAAGAACAGCGGCGGTGTCCGATTATTTCTGGGTCACGACCAGTTCGCCGTTTTCTACTTTGATAGTGCCGACATCGTCGGGCAGCTTCATGCGGTCGCGTTGCTCGGAGAGTTTTTTCTGCAGCGCGTCGTTGACCAGCGACACCGGGATGCTCAAATCGCCAACCTTGAATTCTGTGGGATCAAAGGTCGCGTATCCGTCCTTGGAATTCAGGTGCCCGGCGAGCGTGACATAAACGTCCTTGCCGCCGATCTGGGTGAGGAACTGGCCCCGGGCCACATCTCCGTCAAAGTTGACTTGGTAGTCCTTGATATCGGGTTGACCGGGCGCGATGGCTGCATCCGGCGAAGAGGGAACAGAAGTGGGAAGCGTCGGCGCGGACAGGGCGGAGTTCCCTGAACCTGAGGTGGCTTGGGCGGCGGATACGGGAATTGCCCCGGCGGCTTGCGCCAAAGCCGCGCTGACCTCATCCGAACTGAGATGAACTTCCGCCGGAGATTGACCGGGCTGCTTGGGCTGATCTAACTGCTGAAGTTTCTCCTGAAAGGACTCGGCCTTGGCCGCCGCGACAGGCGCCGGAATTGGCTGTGCCACGGGTTGCGGTTTCTTCAGTACCAGCCAGATGGCAAGCAGCGAACTGGCCAGAGTGGCGATGCTGATGATGCGGTCGAGCTTCCATTTCTTCATAGCAATCCCATGTTAGCGGGAGCCGAGGCAAGGTTTCAGATGACGGAAGACACTGGCCGGAGGGTTACCAGAGTCTATCCTTCCAGTTTCTTCGCCAGCAGCTCATTTACCAACTGCGGGTTGGCCTGGCCTTTCGAGGCTTTCATCACCTGGCCGACGAAAAATCCCATGACCGTCTTTTTGCCTGCCCGGTATTGCTCGAACTGCTTAGGATTGGCGCCAACCACCTCATCAATCATCTTTTCAATCGCTGCCGAATCGGTAATCTGCTGCGGCTTTTCTTTTTCGTAAACAGCCGGAAAATCCTGCCTGCGCTCGAAGCAAAGGTCGTAGAGATCCTTCAACATCTTGCCGGAAATTGCGCCGCTTTCCACCAGATCCGCCGAGAGAGCTACGCCCTTCATCGAGATGGGGGACTGCTCAATCTCCAGATTCTTGGCCTTTAGGCGCCCCATCAACTCACTCTGGACCAAGTTGGCCACGCGCTTGGGATTCTTCGCCGACTTGGCCGCAGCCTCAAATTGATCGGCCAGCGATTTCGTGGCCGTCAGCACCTGCGCGTCGTAATCGGTGATGCCGTAATCGGCGACCAATCGCTTGCGGCGCGCCTCAGGCAACTCCGGCAGAGTGCTGCGAATAGTAGCCTGCCACTTTTCGTCTACCACGAGCGGCAAAAGATCGGGTTCCGGGAAATAGCGGTAATCGTGCGCTTCCTCTTTTGAGCGCATGCTATATGTTTTGCCTTCGTTCGGGTTGTAAAGCCGCGTTTCCTGCTCAATCTTACCGCCGGAGTCGATTACGCCGATCTGGCGATCAATTTCATATTCCAGCGCTTCGCGGATAAACCGGAAGGAATTCACGTTCTTGATTTCAGTTTTCGTGCCGAATGGTTTCTGGCCGCGCGGACGTACACTGACGTTGGCATCGCAGCGCAGTGACCCTTCTTCCATGTTGCAATCGCTCACGCCGGTGTAGAGGATGATTTCCTTCAGCCGCGTGAGGTATTCGTGCGCCTCGTCGGGTGAGGCGATGTCCGGCTCGCTGACGATTTCGATCAGCGGCACGCCGCTGCGGTTCAGATCGATGGCGGTGGTTTCAGCGGAGCCGGCAAAACCCTCGTGCAGGCTCTTGCCCGCGTCCTCTTCGAGATGCAGGCGGGTAATGCCAATCCTTCTTCGTTCCGGCGCTGGTTGCGATTTCGATCCCGCCGAACTCGGCCAGCGGCTTGTCGTATTGCGAAATCTGGTAACCCTTGGGGAGATCGGGATAGAAGTAGTTCTTGCGAGCGAAAATGGAAGTCTGGTTAATGCGGCAATTCAGCGCCATGGCCGCGAGCACCGCGAACTCCACCGCCTTGCGGTTCAACACCGGCAACGCTCCCGGCAGTCCGAGACACACGGGACAAACATTGCTATTGGGCGGCGCGCCGAAGCGAGTCGAGCAGGAGCAGAATATCTTGGTCACGGTCAGTAGCTGGACGTGCACTTCCAGGCCGATCACCGGCTCGTACTTGGAGCGAGCCGCTACAGAGATGTCCGGCGTGGTGGCCATACTCGCAGATTATAAAGGGTGGTCGGGCGCAAGCTCGGCATGGTCTCGCACAGGTCTCCCGAGGAACAGTTGTAGCTAGGGCTTGCTCGGTGCGCTCAGGTATTTCTCCAACGGCACTTCGAAATACATCAATTCGTTTCCCTTGGCATCGCGCACGCCGGTCAAATAGAAGTGCGCACCCGCCAGCGGCGTGGAAATCCCCGACACATCAAAGAACATGAATCCGGACTGCGTGCTATGGGGCTCGACCGCGCGGGCCGCGAACTGGGAATTCTGAATCTCGTCCTGCGCCTCCTTGCTGACCGAGCTCTTCGCTTTCTTGGGCCAGGGCAATGGGTTGGACGAAGGCCCGGTGGTGGGCGGCCGGGCAATGCGCCGGTAAATGTCATCCTCGGTCGCGGTTGGAATCTTGGTTCGATCGACCGTGACCAGCTCGGCTTTCGCCCCAGACAGGGAGACAGGCTGATCGCCATCGTTGGTGACGATCACGAAAATGGGCATGAAACCAACATCGCTGTAGTGCACGGAGAAGATGCTGGCCTTGTCAGCCATGTCGTAGGGATCGAGCGCGAGCGTGACCGCTTCAGTTGGATGCTCATCGTGAGCCGGGTATGTCTTGGCCGGCTGCGCGGTGGGCATCACAAAGTGCTTCGCCGCCAGGCAAAAAATTGAAGACAGGACGACGACCGAGACTACCGCGATCAATCTAAGGGAAAACCTTACAGACAGGAATGACATGATTTCTGATTATAGGATGCCGGCAGCTTCCTTGGACGGTGCCTGGGGCGGTCTGTAAGCAGGTAGAATGTCCCTTCCCCATGTACTGGCTTTACAGTGCGCTGCTGGCGGCTGGACTGGTGCTGACCCTCCCTTACTGGCTGCTGCAGAGAACTCGCCACGGCAAGTACCGCGCCGGGTTGAGCGAACGATTGGGGAGGATTCCGGAGCGGCTGCGGGCGCAGCCATCGCGACCGACGATCTGGGTGCACGCGGTTTCGGTCGGCGAGGTGCTGGCTGTCAGCGGCCTGGTCGCGGAACTGAGGCAGCGGTTCCCACGAGCATCGGGTGGTTGTTTCAACCACAACGGATACTGGCCAGGATTTGGCCCGAACTCGCTTCGGCGCGGAAAATGTCTTTTACTTCCCGCTGGATTTTGCATTTGCGATTCGTCCTTACTTGCGATGGCTTGCGTCCGGAACTGATCGTGATCGCGGAAACCGAGTTCTGGCCGAACTTCCTCCGGCTGGCGCACGAAAGTGGCGCTCAAGTTGCCGTGGTGAACGCGCGCATTTCGGACCGCTCCTGGCCCGGGTACCGGCGCGTTCGGCGCCTACTCAGCAGAATTCTGCTGCAGGTCGATCTTTTCCTGACGCAGACGGAAGAGGACGCTCTGCGACTGGTGGAGATTGGCGCACCCGCCGGAGCGAATCCAGGTGAGCGGCAACCTGAAGTTTGATGTGCCCGCACCTGCGCTGCCGCCGATTGTCGCCAGCCTGCGCACCGCGTTCCACCAAGCCGGTGCCGGGCCGGTGATCGTCTGTGGCAGCACGGTAGATGATGAAGAGCGGCTACTGCTGCGCGCTTTCGAGAATGTGCTGGCCAGTCATCCTCGCGCCGTGATGATTTTGGCGCCGCGGCATCCGGAGCGGTTTGGCGAAGTGGCCCAATTGCTGGAGCAGCTTGGCCTCCGATTCTGGAGGCGCTCACTATGGGCTGGCAACAGGATTACCGGCGGGGTCCTGCTGATCGACTACGATAGGGGAACTAGCGGCGCTCTACTCGCTGGCCGACATCGCGTTTGTCGGCGGGAGCCTCGTCCCGCGCGGCGGACACAACATCATCGAGCCGGCACAGCACGGCGTTCCCATTGTCGTCGGAAACCACACGGAGAATTTTCGCGATATCGTGGGACTGTTTCAAGCTCACGATGCAGTGCGCGTGGTCAGTTCGGCGGACCTTCCTCTGGCTTTCATGGAGCTGATTTCCAACGAGGCGGAGCGTGTTGCGCTGGGCCGCCGCGCTGCCGAGACTCTGCGTTCTCAGACGGGCGCGACGCTGCGAACCTTAGCGGACACTGGAGAAGCTGTTGCACCCGGCGGTGGACAGCCCAGCCATTGGGGGCCGCTGAGGATTGTCAGGTCGGCACGAGTAGGCATGAGATTCGGAGAAGTCCTCTATGATCTCCGTGTCCTCTGTGGTTAGCCCTGGTTGGGTTCTTCCGACTTTGGACCACAGAGGACGCAGCGGACACGGAGGGTGGGCGGTCCCACAGAAGAAAACAGAATGAATCCGGCGGCTTCCTTGTACGGACTGGCTGTGCGGGCACGCAACGCGTTCTACGACCGGGGCGCGTTTCGCCCGCGAAGACTGCAGGGCCCCGTTGTCAGCGTGGGCAACTTGTCCGTCGGTGGCTCCGGCAAGACGCCTTTTGTTCTGCTTTTGGGAGAATTGCTGAAGGCGCGAGGATTGAAGTTCGACGTCCTTTCCCGCGGTTACGGACGCCGGACACGGGGCGTGGCCATGGTGGATCCGGCTGGTTCGTCGCAGATGTTCGGTGATGAGCCGCTGCTGATCGCCCGGCGCTTGAGAGTTCCCGTGGTCGTCGGGGAGGATCGCTATGAGGCCGGCATGTTTGCGGAAAACAAGTTTGGCCCGCAGCTTCACCTCCTTGACGATGGCTTTCAGCACCGCGCCCTGGCCCGCGATTTCGATATCGTGCTGGTCACTCCGGAAGACGCGCGTGACCAGTTGCTTCCCGCGGGGCGTTTGCGCGAACCGCTGGCTGCGTTGTCGCGTGCCGATGCTGTCGTCCTGACCAGCGGCGCTTCTTCTGAATCGTTTCCCGTAGATGGAAAACTGGTGTGGCGAGTGCGGCGGGGTATTTTGCCGCAGAGACGTGCCCAACCGTCCTGTAGTTTTCTGCGGCATCGCCCGGCCAAAGAATTTTCTGCTGCAACTCCGCACTGCGGGGATTGAGCCCGTGGCGGAAGCCCTATACCGCGACCACCACGCCTACGCGGAGCGGGACATCCAAGACCTTCTGAAATTGCGCGCGCAGAGCGAGGCTGAAGGTTTCGTCACCACGGAAAAAGATGCCATCAACCTGGGCGGATATCTTTCCGCTCTGCAGCCGCTAACCGTCGTTCCCGTCAAAATGGAACTGATGGACGCGGCTAACGCACTGGATACCATGCTGCGCATGATCGAGGAGCGCAGGCGGCCGACGTGAGAGAATCTGACTTACCCGCATGACCAGGCATTCCAAAGAGACCGAACGGCTGAAAAAGATCGTCGAGTCGTTCCCCAAGGTTACCATCACGGTGGTTGGCGATCTGGTGGCCGACGAGTTTATTTTTGGAGAAATCTCGCGCGTGTCCCGCGAGGCTCCAGTGCTGATCCTGAGACATCGCGAGCGCAGCGTGGTGCCGGGAGGCGGCGCGAACGCGATTAACAATCTAGCCGACCTCGGAGTAAACGTTCTGCCCGTGGGAGTCGTGGGCGACGATGAGCCAGGACGCCTGCTGCTCAAGGTCTTTCGCCACAAACGCGTTCCGCTGAGCGGCATCCTGAAGGACAAAAGCTATGCGACGGTCACCAAAACCCGCATTCTCGCCGGGATGGCGCACACCGCCCGACAACAGGTGGTGCGCGTGGATCGCGAACCGGAAACCGAGCCGAATCCTCACTTAAAGCGCGAACTTGTGCTGGCGGCGCGAGAGTATGCGCGGGTGTCGGATGCGCTGCTGATTTCCGATTACGGCTATGGCGCTGCCAGCCCGGCGATTCTGGACGCGATTCGCGAGCGTGGCCGGTTGGATCGACTCCCCGTAATTCTGGATTCACGCTACCGCATGCTGCACTATTCCGGCGTCGTCGCGGCCACACCGAATGAGCCCGAAGTCGAAGCTGCTTTGGGTATGCGGATTGGCAATGATTGGTCGCGTTTGTGCTCGGCGGGCGAACAGATTGTTTCGCGGATGAAGTTGCGGTCTCTGGTGATTACGCGCGGCCGTGATGGTATGGTGGCTTTTGCGCGCAAGCACAAGCCGGTGGACATTCCAATTTTCGGATCCGGCCAGGTTGCTGATGTAACCGGCGCAGGCGACACGGTAATCGCCACTTACGCCGCTGCTTCTGCCGCCGGGGCAAGCGGTGAGGAGGCTGCCTACCTGGCGAACTATGCAGGTGGGATTGTCGTGATGAAACGCGGAACCGCAACGGTATCCCAGCAGGAATTGGTGGAGGCGGTAGAGCAGTCACCGCCGGCAACAAGATCGCATTGATCGCAACCTAATGTCGCAACAACGAACGACTGCACCAGCGATGCCCACAAATAAGACCCTCAGCCGCGAAGAGCTGAAACAACGCGTTGCTCAGTGGCGTGGCGCCGATGAATCCATTACCCTGGCGAACGGCTGCTTTGATTTGCTTCACGTGGGCCATGTGCGCTATCTGCATGCCGCGAAAGCCCTGGGCGGACGTTTGATCGTCGCCATCAATTCAGATGAATCCGTGCGTACCCTGAAGGGTGAAGGACGCCCGCTTATGCCCGCGGAAGAACGCGCAGAAATTTTGTCGGCGCTGGCGGACGTAGACGCGGTCGTCATTTTCCCCGAGCAAGATGTGCGTGCATTGATCCGCGAAATCAGGCCTGACATTCACGCCAAGGGCACCGACTACACCGCCGACACCGTGCCGGAACGGGATGTGGTGCGGGAGTGCGGCGGCCGGGTGGAGATCGTGGGCGATCCCAAGAATCATTCGGCCAGCGAGATTATCGGTTCGCGGCTCGGAGCGCGGCGTTCGTGAGTACCGCGTCGCCGGTGGCCGTTCCTTCCGACAACGCCACCCTATGGTTCAATCCCGAACGATTGCTGATTGTGCGCCTCGGCTCGATGGGCGACATTATTCACACGCTGCCCGCCGCCGCAGCCCTGCGCCATGCTTTTCCGGAGGCGACCCTAGGATGGATTGTGGAAGAGCGCTGGGCGGAGTTGTTATGCACATTGCGCGAGCCACGCTCCGGCCCCCGCTCGCCGCGGCGGCCGCTGGTGGACAGGGTTCACACCGTGAACACCAAAACCTGGCGCAGTTCGCTGCTCTCTGCCCAGACTTGGGAGCAGATTGCTGCGGGGCTCAGCGAATTGCGTGCCCAGCGCTACCAAGTCGCCATCGACTTTCAGGGAGCGGTTCGATCGGGGCTGTTGGCGCGCTGGTCCGGAGCACCCGTTGTATATGGCGTGGCGCAGCCTCGCGAAAACGTGGCCAGTATGTTCTACTCGCGCCAAGTGAGGGCCCGTGGCACCCACATCGTCGAACAGAATTTGTCATTGGCGGAAGCGGTTGTACGACGCTCGTTGGAAATGCCGAAAGTAGAATTTCCTCACGACGAAACTGCCGAGAAGAAATGTGAGGATCGGCTACAACACGAAGGCATCGCCGGCTTCGTGCTGCTCACTCCAGGCGCGGGCTGGGGAGCCAAGCAGTGGCCAGCCGAACGCTACGGGTATGTGACAAAGCGGCTGGCGGAGGACGGATTGAAATCGCTGGTCAATTTCGGTCCCGGCGAGGAGAACCTGGTGCGAACGGTGGAGGTCACCAGCGCCGGCGCGGCCGAGGGCATTCTTTGTTCGATTGCGGAATTGATCGCACTCACTCGTCACGCACGGCTGTTCATTGGCGGCGACACCGGTCCCATGCATCTGGCGGCAGCTCTCGGCATTCCCGTCGTCGCAATTTTCGGCCCCACCAATCCGGCGCGCAATGGGCCGTTCGGGACACGCAGCATCGTTTTGCGCAGCCCTTCGAGCCCCACCACACACTCCCGCCGCACGCAACCCGACGTGGGACTGTTGAAAATCGAGCCCGATGAGGTGGTTGCCGCCGCGCGGCAACTATTGAGGAGCGGCCGTGGCTAGCTGGTCCAGCATTGCACGCCGCGTTCGGGTTCCGCTGGGCTTCGCCTTTGCGGCGTTCTATTTGTGGTTCGCCAGGCCAGCGCGGGCATCGATTCTTCTTGGCGCCGCCCTCACGATTCCCGGCTTGGTGATCCGTGGGCTGGCTTCGGGGCATCTACAGAAGAACGAGCAGCTCGCCACGACCGGACCATATGCCCACACCCGTAATCCGCTCTATTTTGGTTCTCTGGTGCTGGCCACGGGGTTTGCCGTGGCTTCCCGGAGCTGGTGGATCGCGGCAGGGCTGATTCTGGTTTTCCTGGCGATCTACATCCCGGTCATGCGCGCGGAAGAATCATTTCTGCGGGAGCATTTTCCCGAGTATGCGGAATATGCGCGCCAGGTGCCGTGGCTGCTCCCTGGCTTGAGTGTCTCAAACAGCAAGCGGGGTGACTTCTCCTGGGACTTGTATTGGAAGCATCGCGAGTACAATGCGACTTTAGGCGCTCTCGCGATGATGGCAGCCTTGGCGGTCAAACTGTGTTTCGGATTCCGTTGATAGGTTGACTGTCTCAAGAAGACGTGGCTTGAAAAAAGCACTGATTTCCCAGGTCTTACCCAGTACAAGGATTCCGCGTCTAATCAAGGTGCGCACTTTGTCGATCCCCAACCCGGGATGGTTCTTGTTGGCGGCGTTGTGCGTGCCCTTGTCGCGGGCGCAGATAAACACGCCTGCCCCATCGAGCCAGCCTTCTCTACCCACGATAAGTGCAGCCCCCTCAGCGCAGATCGTTCCGCCGCCGCCGAACTATCATTTTCCGGATGGGCAAACCTACGTGTATGCGGTGGAATGGCACCTGTTTAACGCCGGGGCGGCTCGGGTAACCCTTCAGTCGGATGGAGGCCAGCAGCACGTGACCGCGGTTGCCGATTCGTCCGGTGTGGTCAATACGCTCTTCAAAGTTCACGATCGCTTTGAAGCTTTTTTCGATCCCCGCACCTTCTGCTCGCAGCGTGTCTCCAAAAGCACGCAAGAAGGTTCTCACTCCCGCCAGACAGAATTGCATTTCGACTTTACCCGGCGCAAAAGCGTGTTCGATGAAAAGAACCTCAAGAGCGGCGAGTCCAAGCATGTCGAAAACGACATTCCGGGATGCGTGACCGATGTGGTGAGCGGGTTCTACTATCTCGCGTCACTCCCCTTACAGCCGGGCAATAGCAACACGTTCGCCATCAATGACGGGGGAAAAACCGCGGAGGTTACAGCGCGCGTCGAGGCTCGGGAGCAGGTCAAAGTGCCGGCAGGCACATTCCAGACGGTGCGGGTCAAGGCGGAAGCGGTTTCGGGCTCAATGCAAGGGAAAGGCACGGTCTGGGCCTGGTTTACCGATGACCCGAACCACACACCGGTACAGATGCGGTCGAAGCTGGGATGGGGAACGCTGCTGTTCCGATTGCAGCGGATCGAGAAGCAATAAGAACTGCTACAGGCGATACGGGGAAAATCCCGACGATCTCTGCGTCCTCAGTATCCTCTGTGGTTAAGAACTGTGGCTTACTGCAGGCGGAAACGCTCGTTCATCAAGCGCTGCAAACGGGGTCTGTAAATGATGTCGTAGGCGAGTTCCTTGTCCGGAAACATCGCGAGCGCCGCCCGCCTGGCTCCGGCGGCCAGTTCGGAGGCTTCTTCCAGGGTGAGATTGGGGTCCTGACTGATCACCGACATGACCATGCTGATCATGACTTGCAGGCGGCGGATTTGGCGCGCCTCATGTTCCCGTTCTGCCGTGTTTCCCGATTGGCTAGCGCGTTCTGGATTTTCCATGAGCCCCACATCCTGCGTTAGTCATGTCAGGTCTAGCCGCGTGCGCTAAGATTTGCCACGCTATTAGATGTGACGCCGCATTCGAGCGTTGCGCCTGACTTTTGACCTTATTTTCGCGGCAAAGGCGGCGCGGCGCAATGGCCTCTTGGTGTAGAACTTCGGTCATCTGGAGAGATTGAGCGCGGTACGAGGACGGTTCGCAAGATGCTTGGCGAGCGAATGTGCCCCGCATCTCGCCTTGCTGAGTTAAAATCACAATACAGCCGCTACGGCGAATCGCACCGCGATGCGATCTGAACGGAGGAGTCATGGCAGACAGTTCCAGTTCCGCAGCAAGCGAACCACGTCCGAACCCGAATGAGAAACTGGTGCGGGTGTTCGATACCGAACAGGAATCGGAAGCCATGGTGGTACAAGGCCTGCTCGAATCGGCCGGGATCGAATCCGACGTGACCGCGCTGGATGCACCCCAGGACATTCTGCCGGGGGTGGGTGGTACTGTGATCCTGGTGCGCGAAGAAGATGCCGCCGAAGCACGGCGTCTTATCGAGGAATACCGGCAAACACCGGAAGAAATTGAGACCGCCGAAATAGAGTTCAGTGAAGAACCGCCAAGCGAGCACTGACAGTTTTGCCGTCGAGATAGAAAGTGACGGCGCCGTTCAAATCGGTTCGGTAAGTCGCAACTCGTGATTCCGCCAACCGGCGGAGTACTTCAAACCGCGGATGTCCGTAAACATTGCGCACTCCGACAGAAATTACCGCAAAGTGGGGATGCACCGCCGCCAACAGTTCCGGTATCGTGGAAGTCATACTGCCGTGGTGGGCAACCTTGAGCAGGTCCGCCTGGGGTTGCTCTTTGGCAACCTGCCTTTCCGTCGGTTTCTCGGCATCTCCCTCAAGCAAAGCGGAGGTTTCCCCGTACGCGATCTTCATGACCAGGGACTCGTCGTTGGGCCGCGAAGCTGGCGTCTCGTCGCCGGGCATCGGCGCCAGTATCCGAAACTTCGCACCTCCAGCCTCGAAACTATCCCCAGCTTTTCTTGAGACTACCGGGATGCTCAGCTTCTTGGCTTCCCGAAGCAACTTTTCCAACTCGGAATTGGGCGTATCCACGCCGAGCCATAGCTCATGCGGATGAAAGTTGGCCAATACGGCGCCCATTCCCCCGATGTGGTCCGCATGAGCATGCGTGACCGCGACTGCATCCAGTTGGTGGATACCGCGCGACCAAAGATAGGGCGACACCACATCTTCCCCGATGTCGAGTTCGGAATGCATCCAGTGCGGGATCCCTCCAGCGTCGACTAGCAGCGTGCGGCCCTGCGGCGTAACCAGGAGAATCGAATCACCC
This sequence comes from uncultured Acidobacteriota bacterium, assembly GCA_963770485.1. Lineage (GTDB taxonomy): Bacteria > Acidobacteriota > Terriglobia > Terriglobales > Acidobacteriaceae > CAVVEC01. The sequence goes on along the minus strand of CAVYPX010000009.1, from coordinate 695,725 downwards.
TGGCCCACGTCAATTGTGGTGATTTCGAGCACTCCGGGGCGGAGCCTGGGGTGAGGCGGAACGGCACAGATCCAGAAAGCACTTGCGGCCAGCGCCGCCAAGCCTGTCCCCGCGAGCCACGTCTGCCGGCGAGCCAGGATCAAGGCCAGAATCAGTGTCACCGCTCCTAGCAGGATGACGGGAAGTCCCGGGGTGGGGACGCGCATGTCAGCGATCCGCAGCCCGCCTAGCCAACGCACGGACCCAGCCATCGCCTCAAGCGCTGCGGCGGCAATCATTGCCGGAACCTTGGCCAGGGCGAGCGAACCATAACTAAGTCCCACCGCCAGAATGGCGGTAACCATGATGATCTCCGTGAGCGGCACGGCGAGCACATTCGCCGGCAATGAGACCAGAGTCGCGCGATGAAAATAGTACGCCATGGGCAGTGTGAATCCGGCCTGCAGGACTACAGAGATCACTAGAAACTCACAACCAAGAAGCAGCAGGCGCGCAGTAGTCGCGAGCATCGGCAACGGAAAGCGCTTTCCCAGGAAGCGTTCCAGACGACCGGCAACCATCCTCAGGTCGAGGCGGAGTTGCGCCAGCGCAGGAGGCAGAACAAAGTCATAGCCCGCGGAATCCAAATTCCGCAACGCACTGCGAAGAGGTTGCGTGGTCCGCTCGAGAATGGGAGTTCCGATTCCGGCGATAACCAGCACACACAAGAAGCTGAGCTGGAAACTGGCTCCAAACAGGGCCGCAGGGTCAACCAATAGCAGAGCCAGCGCCGCCGCTCCAATGGTATTGAGGACTGACCGTTGCCGGTAAAGCAGTCTGGCTCCGAGGTACAGCGTGAGCATGAGCGTGGCCCGCCACACCGGAGCGCCGACGTCCGTCAGTAGCGCATAGGCGACGGTCACCAGAATTGTGACCGCGCTGGCGGCAAGATCGCCCACCCGCATCCGGCGCAGCAGCCAAAACAGCACAAGCGCCAGGATGCCCACCTTCAATCCAGAGATCACCAACACGTGGTAAGTGCCCGTGCGCTGAAATTCGGTGAGCACGTCGCGCCCCAGAAATGAATTCTCGCCGATGAGGAGGGCATCGACCAGAGCAGCTTCGCGATCCGGCCACAGAACATGGATCTTCCCGACGATGCTGTCATGGATGCGCGTACGCCAGAGTTCAGCGGGGTTGCCGACAAAGCCGGGAAGCATTTCCACGTTTTCCGTTTTCGTGGATGCCAGGGCAGCAACTCCGTTTTCCTCCAGATAGCCCTGGTAATCAAATGCGCCCGGATTGCGGTAATTGTGAGGCGGATACAGCCTGGCGGGAAATCGCATACGTTCTCCGTAGCGAAACAGCCGCGGGGGAGCGGTGCCGGGCTCGTTCTCAGATTCATTCTTTACTTCTTTGCCGTAGAAGCTGATGCGGAGGCCGGAGTGGATGTCCCATGTCTGGCCACCCGACGCGATCTGCTCAGTTTCGACGTCCAACCGTTGTTGCGTATCCCCTGAGCTCTTCTGCCGCAGATTTCCTTCGCGAGTCACGTGGGCAGTGACCACCACGTCGCGGCCATCGGCCAAGGAAAGCACATCGCGGTTGTTAAGACCGCCGGGTGTGCGCAATTGAATCGTCAGTGCTCCCGTGGCGAAGAGCGCAGACAGGCCGAGCGCAAAAGCGGCGCGGGAACGGCGGTGCAGCCAATAGGCGCCGAAGGCTGAGAAAGCGAGAGCCGCAAACAGCCACCAGAGGGGCGGCCGCCACAGGTAGAATCCAGCAAGAATTCCGCTGGAATAAGCGACGGCAGCCCCGAGCAGAGGGTGCCGCCCTCCGCGATGTAGCTGGATCGTAGGAAGCCGAATCGACTGTGGGTTCAGGTTCACATCATCCGCCGGAGCCCCGCCATGGTTTGCCTGGACAGCACTAGCGGACGAGGTGAAATACGCTTTCCAGATGGTAGGTCTGGGGAAACAAATCCGCGAGATGAGCCTGCTCAATGCGATACCCGCCGTTGAGCAAACCAGCCAGATCACGAGAGACGGTCGCCGGATCACACGATACGTAGGTAATCCGAGCCGGCCTCAGTGTCGTCAGGCTGATCACTACGCTTTCGCCCAGCCCGCTTCGTGGCGGATCCACCACGACCAGATCAGGCCGCAATTTCCCTGCCGCGCTCTTCAAGAATTGGTCCGTCGTGGCGCGGACCGCCTTTACGTTCGAAGGTGAATTGTAGAGCAGGTCGGCGTACGAAGTCGGTGACGCTTCAACCGCGGTTACCTGTGCAAATCCCCGGGAGAGAACGGTAGAAAAAAGCCCTACGCCAGCGTAGAGATCCAGCGCCGTCTGCCCTGAGAATCCTTCTGTGACAATACTTACCAACTCATCGCTCAAATGGCGGTTGACCTGGAAGAAGCTTCCCGCGCTGACGCGGTACGAAGCTCGTTGGGTGTTGTAGGTCAATTCGGCAGTTCCGGCCAGGGCGATCCGTTCCGGATCGACTTTCCCGGTCCTATGGGATGAGCCTGCCTTGAACAACACCACACCCACAACTTCCGCCAGAGTGCCCTTCAATTCCTGGGCGCAGTGTTCCGCGCTGACCTTGTCAATATCCGTGGCGCAGTAGGCCTCGATCAGAAGTTGAGTATCCTCGGCGTTGGCGAAGAATTCGATCTCATGAATTCCCCCGGGAATACCCCCCGCGCGTCCCATTTGCCATACGGCGGTGATTACCCGGCTAATGAGAGGTGAACTGATTGGGCATTGCTCCACGGCAAGCAGTTCGTGCGAGTTGATCTTGTAATAGCCGAGTGCGAACTCTGGCGCAGTCTGAATTTTGACCCGAGTGCGGTTGCGGTAATTCCAGGGGAGTGAAGGATGGAGGGCCAGGCCGTTCTCGAATTCCAGCTTGGCAATGCGCCGCAGGTTTTCCCTCAGAATGGCGGCTTTGATTTCGAGCTGATACTCGTAGCTGGAATGCTGGTAGTGGCAGCCTCCACAGCGGCCGAAGTAAGGACATCGCGGCTCGTTGCGGTGTGCTGAAGCTTCCACAATCTGATCTGCTCGGGCGCGAGCAAACCCGGTTTTCTGTTCCAAGAGCGAGGCTTCGATTTTTTCGCCTGGCAACACAAAGGGCACGAAAACAGCCTTCCCGGGGCCGTGCTCATCGGCTGGAAGCCGCGCTAACCCGTCGCCTCCGTAAACGAGTTTTTCAATCGTGAAGTGCAAGTGATGATTCTAACCACATAACACTGAGGACACAGAGAACCGCAATTCACATATAGAACAAGCTCAACCTCGGCAGGCCGTATTTTTCCAGCAGACGTTTGTGCACGTACTGTTTTTGAAGCTGTTCGATTTGCGCCGACGGCATCTTGCGCCGGTAGGGAGCCAGTTCCCGGTCGGCTTCAGCACGCACGGCGACGATCTGCTCATCGGGTGTTGCCGCGAGCAAGACGGCGAATAGCTTCTCTTCCGCCACAGTGAGCCTCCGCTCCAGATCTTCCAATCGAGGCAAAGTTTTCGTGGCCTCCAACTCTTTGGCGATTTCGCGCAGTGTGCTCGCGGTCTCCTTCGCCAACGGACGCCCGTCAACGCCGCTTCTCTCAGGCAATTCTGCAGCATCAAGCTGATCCGCGTTGCGGCGGAGAAAAGCCGCAATTTCGGACGGCTGAAATCCGGGCCGATGTTCGCCTCGCGGTTCGGATCGCACCGCTCCCACCGCGGCTTCCTTCATGTCTTCCGCTGCCACCAGAACCGCTTGCGCACAATAGGCGAGACTATTGACCTTCTGTGACTTCGAGGGCCGCTGTTCGAATTTATCAAACGCCGCATCGATCCCGCGCAGCACCGCCTCCAGCGGAATGCCCGCATCCTTCCAGGTTTCAATCAACGCCCAATCCAGCGGGGACAGATGGATTCGTCCGCGGCGTCGCTGAAAGTGTTCCTCGATTTCGGTGAAGTAGTTGAAGTAGTTTTCCACGGAGGCTTAGCGGGAGCGGGACTTGCTTGCCGGAGAAGGCTTGGAAGATACGCGTGCCGATTCGTGCGCGTTTGTCGGGGCAGCGTCGCGACTCGCTTTCGCTGCCGCGTTGCGATCCCAGATAATGCGCAGCCCCTCGAGCGTCAGGAACTCATCGACCTGCTTGATGTACCTCGATCCCGTGCCAATCAGCGAAGCCAGGCCTCCCGTTGCCACCACCCTGGTTTCGCTGCCCAATTCCTGCACCAGCAATTCCAGAATTCCGTCCACCAGTCCGAGATAGCCATAGTAGAGGCCCGACTGCAGGCTGGCCACTGTGTTCGTCCCAATAATTCGTGCAGGCTTGCGAATGTCCACGCGGGGCAGGCGCGCGGTGCGCGCAAACAGCGCATCGGCCGAAATTCCGATCCCGGGGCAAATCACCCCTCCCTGGTACTCTCCTTTTACGGTCACGCAATCGAAGGTAGTGGCCGTGCCAAAGTCCACCGACACGCAGGGTCCGCCGTATTTCTCGAAAGCGGCCACCGAGTTGACGATCCGATCGGCGCCAACCTCGGCCGGATTCTCGTAGAGCACCGGCATTCCGGTCTTCACGCCCGGCCCGACAAAGAGTGGCTTCACATTGAAGTACCGCTCGCACACTTGCCGCAGCGTGGAGTCGAGAGGTGGCACGACGGACGAGATTACGATGCCGTGGATGCCCTTGGCTTCGAGGTTGTCCATCGAGAACAAATTGCGGAAGAGCACGCCGTATTCGTCCACCGTTTGAGTCGCGATGGTCGCCACCCGCCAGTTCGCCACCAGCCGTTCATAGCGGGACGATCCCGCGGCTGTGGCCTTTGCCTCCTTGGCGAACACGCCGAGCACCGTATTGGTGTTGCCGACATCGAGGACAAGTAGCATAGTCGACCCGTACGCGACGGGTGATTCGGTTTACTTCGGGCGTACCGGACCGCTCAACACCCTGCGCACGCCTTGCACAGTGCGAACCTGCAAAAACCCGCGTGAATCCAGGCCTTCCGTTACACCTTCAAAACCGCCGTTTTCGTCAACGTGGACGCTCCGTCCCCGAACCGAGGACGATCGCTCCTGAAAGCGCCGCAGGATCGAATCGTGTGCGTCCGGATTCTCCAGCAGATTGCGATATTCCCGGTCGAGCGATTTTAACAAAGCAGCGCACAATTCCACCCGCGAGTACTCGGTGGACATCGCCAAACGCAAAGAAGTAGCCAGAGGCTGCAAATCTGCCGGGAAACTCGCTTGGTTTACGTTGAGTCCGATACCCACCACCACGTACCGGGTCCGCGTGGCTTCAGCATTCATCTCGGTCAGGATGCCGCAGAATTTCTTCCCTTCAAGCAGAAGATCGTTAGGCCATTTCAGGTCCGGCGCCAGCCGCGAGTCAACTTCCTGGAGCGCTGCGCGGACCGCCAATCCGGCAGCCAGCGCGAGAATTAGGACTTCGGATGGCGGCAGCGCCGGACGCAACAGCGCCGAGCAATAGATTCCGGATGATCGCGCCGAGTGCCAGGTATGCGCTCCCCGCCCCCGGCCGGCAAGCTGCTGCTCGGCTAGAAAGACGCTCCCCTCGGGCGCACCGCTATTGGCCGCCTCCATGGCCACCGTGTTAGTCGAGCCAATCTTGTAATAGTGATGGATGTGCTTGCCGAACATCGTGCCCTGCAGCAGCGGCGCCAGAATATCCGGCAACAGCAGGTCGGGCATGGACTGCAAGCTATAGCCGGTTGACGGATGCCCGGTAATATCAACTTCCAGACCGCGCAGTTGCTGGACCAGTCGCCAGACTTCGGACCGGCTGGTGCCGATCTCGGCAGCAATCTTCGTTCCGCTTACGACCACGGTAGCGTAGGTGGTCAGCAATCGGATGAGTCGACCCAGGCGCGCGTCGGTCTGTGGCGTTGGAGGCTGCGCCCGCGGGGATTTCCGCGGGCTCCGGATTGTCGCCGATTTGTCGATGCCGAAATTATGCAGCACAAAGGCCGCGGACGCCAATCGTGTTCGTCTGCTTCATTCGGCAGTCTCGGTAAATTTGGCCACCGCGTGTCCCAATCCAAACGGGGCTTCGGCGGTGACGTGAACCGTGCCGGGGTTCGAAGGCAGGGTCAACACAACGGGCGCATTGCCGGAAGAGTCGGTCGTGACTAAGCGATTCGACAAGCTTCCCGCGTCGGTCGTGAACAGGATCGTCGCCCCCGGTGCGCTCCCACCTGACTTGCCGGGATGCAGCGTGACCGAGAGGTTCAACTGGCCGCCCGGCGGCCCCTTCTGATTGTCGCCCTGCTTGCTGAGCATTGCCGCGGGATTTCCAACAATGATCCAGCCGCCTTGTTGCTGTGCCACGTTCGCGTTGTCCGTGCTGGGGACGGTGAAGCGGTAGAATCCCGGCGTCTTGCCGGCAGTGACTGCGATGCTTCCATCCTGGCTGTTCGTGACAGTTCTCTGCTTAACCACCACGGTGATTCCGTTGTCGGACTGAGGAGTGCCCAGAGTTACAGTTCCTGATCCGGAAACGATCTTCGGCCGCAGCATCACCGTACCGCTGGCCGCGAGCATGGTCGTATCCGGGTTGAGGTCCCATTCTGCGCTGGGCAACTGCGCCATGGACCCCGACACCACGAGAAGTGTGGCCGTGTACGGAGCAAACTTCATCGTCGAAGACCACGCCTCGGGGGAAGACGCCACGATCTTGGTCGGGGTCTTCGGTGAAAGCGTGTACCGGGTCACTTGTGTCGGCTTGAATCCCTTCACTGCGAAGTGTGTGGTCACCGTTTTCTGCGGATCCTTATTGAGAACCATCAAGGTCAAAATCGTGCTGTTGGAATTCATTGCGGCATAGCTGCTGAACACGTCCGGATCGCCATCACTAGTGTCGGAGACTGATGTCGTGGCAAATGTATCGTGCTGTCCGTCGTAATTACGGAAGAGCTTCAGTGCTTGATAGTTGGGATTCGCGGGATCTGGGGCCGTCCAGCGCGACGCCAGAGCAATCCGGTCGCGTCCTAAAATGCCGTAAGCATCGGCATCGGCTAAAGCAGTCGAGTAATCGGATTCGCCGGCGAATGCGGCGCTCCATTCTGTGAAACTGACCGGAGTGCCGGGATAGATCATGTTGCTGATCGCGCGCAGGCGCGGGATGCGGAACGGAATCCTCTTCTTCGGCTGGATGAACGTGGCCCAATTCTGGTTAATGGTCCCCGATTCGCTTACGTATTTCGGATCCCAGTAATCGCGGTAGATGCGCAACGAGAGCGCCCTCTTTTGCGCCTGGGTGTACTTGGAAATATCCGGCCCGTCCGGGTAGGCGTGGATGTCGAATAGATCCAGCGATCGCGTGCCGTCCACCTGATCGTGCCAGAAAACTTCATTCAACCACCAGGGGAGAAAATCATTTCCCGCGTGCGCGCCCTTGTCGTTACTATCTGCTCCATTCCAGTAGAACCACCAGCAACAACTGACCGCGCCGAAGCGGATGGCATTCGCGTCCCAACCCTGCAGCGCCCGCGCCTCGGCCAGATAAGTGTCCCGCATCTCGTCGTACGCCGAGGGATTGGGGTGCACATCACGATGCGTTCCTCCCCAAATATCTATTTCGTTATCCATATCGTAAAAATGCGGGGCGTTGCCGAAAGCGGTTGCCATTGCCGCGGCCCACTGATCACGATAGACCGTCCCCGGCGGATCTCCATTCTGGGGAGAGCCCTTGATGGGAACGTTCGCATCGTTCGGGTCGTTTCCGGTTATGTTGGTCACGCAATCCGATTGCACTCCATTCCCGTCATCGGAGTTATACGGGTTGACCTGGCATTGTGCTCCATATTTGGCAACTGAGAAGCTGTAAGCGCTGCCGTCACTCACATCCTGCGCCACCCAGTTCAGCATCACCATGGTCATCAGCGGCGTGCTTCCGGCTGCCTCGACATCCTTGATGAACTGCACCGAATCGCTGTCGCCGATTTCGCTATAGCCATAGTCGCCGAAATACCAATCATTCGCCGCATTGTAAGTGCCTGCCTGCCAGTTGTAGCGCGAGGTCGCGTTGCCTCCCCAGCGCACCACAGTCATGCCGCTGTCGGTGATGGTCGCGGCGTCCTTGGGATAACTTCCGCCGTAGACGTAGGGGCTGATCGGATGACGGTTGCTGAGAACATCCACGGTAACGCGGACGGTCGAGGCCGGGACCTTAGCGGGGGCGGAATTCTGCGAGGACTGCGCAGTCCAAGGCATCGGCAAAGCCGTTCGCGGCTTTGTCCCAGAAGAACTGCGCACAGGCAGCAGTAGCAGTAAGGCAAGGGCAACAATTGCGATGCCTGGGCGGCTGCGTTGAGTCATGGCTGAAACCCTCGATTCTGCCGAATTCAGCGTTTCGGGTCGTGAAAGATGCTACAACGAAATGCCGCCTAGCGGATAATCACTAGGGCACAGACGAGAAGCCTACGCCGGCGCCACGCGCAGGCTCAGATCCACGGCAGCCGCCGAGTGGGTCAGTGCGCCCACTGAAATGAAGTTCACGCCGGTTTCAGCGTAGGCACGAACGTTCTCCAGCGTGATCCCACCGGAACACTCCAAGGGAATCCGGCGTTCCGCGCGCGAGCACCGCTCAACCGCGCGCTTCACCTCGTCCACGGGCATGTTATCCAGCAAAATAGCCTCTCCGCCATGCGCCAACGCCTCTTCCAGTTCCTCCAGGGAACGGACTTCAATCTCAATGATCTGGGCCCCGCGACGGTTCTTGTGAGCGCGTTCCAGCGCAGGCACGATTCCCCCCGCCAGCGCGATGTGGTTGTTCTTGATCAGAACGCCGTCGGACAAATCCAGGCGGTGATTCTGTCCTCCGCCGCAGCGCACCGCGTATTTGTCGAGCATGCGCAGACCGGGCGCGGTCTTGCGCGTGTCCAGGATTCGCGCCTTTGTGCCCGAGACCGCGTCCACAAATTTGCGGGTTAGGGTGGCGATCCCGCTCAGCCGCTGCATGAAATTCAGGATCACCCGTTCGCAGGAAAGGATGACGCGCGCATTGTGGCGGATCACCGCAACCGACTGCCCCTTATGCAGGCGAATGCCATCAAAGATTTCCGGATGAGTCGTGACCTCATAGTGCGACACGACTGCGCCATCGAGCGCTGCGTAGACATCCAGGATGCGTGCGATGGAGCCGACGCCGGCGAGAATGCAGTCCTGCTTGGCCAGGATGGTTGCCGCAGCACGCTGGCCCGGGTCAATGCACGCGTAGCTGGTTGCGTCGCGCGTGGCATGGTCCTCCAGCAGCGCGTTCTCGATCACAGCGGTAATGCGTCGGCTGTTCCAGTCCATAATCAGTCGTTGGTTCTTCGTCGTTAGTCGTTGGCAAAATCACGTAGCGGCAGGTGTCATCACCTGCCGTCGAGCACAGCCCGACTATCTTAGTTCCTGAAGTTTGCTCTTCGTCTTATCTCGCAACACCGCCAACTCCTGCTGCTGTTTCCGCAGATTTTCCACCACGTCCGGAGGAGCCTTCTCCAGGAACTGCGCATTGCCCAACTGGCGCTGCCCGCTGGCGATTCCCTTTTCGATCTTCTCCAGTTCTTTGGTCAGGCGTTCGCGTTCAGCGCCAACGTCGATCCTTCTCTCATACACAACACGAACGTCAAAACGCGCCGTGTGACGTGATGGCGCTTGGCTCGCCCGCGACTGTGTCACGTCAGCAATGGCTAACACACTGGCTAACCGCTCAATTGCCTCCCGATTCTGTTCGACCAAGAGCCTCGTCTGCGGATCGTGCGCGAAAAGCTCAATCGGCACTTTCACCTTCGGCTCAACCTTCAATTCCGCCCGCAGATTGCGCACGCTGACGATCAGGTCCTGCAGGATCGCCATCTCGGTCTCCGCGACCGTGTCGATTTGCTTCTCATCCGCCCGCGGATACGCGGCTAGCGCGATCGACTTGAGCGGCGGATTCCCATCGTACACCGCGTACCAGATCTCTTCCGTGATGAATGGCATCACGGGATGCAGCAAGCGCAACGCAGCCTCAAACAGGCTTACCAGATTTGCGCAAGCAACCCGGACGGCCTCCGGACTCGCTCCCTCCGCCAGCCGCGGCTTGATCAGCTCAATGTACCAGTCGCAGAACTCGCCCCAGAAAAAGTCGTAAATCTGGTTCGCTGCCTCATGAAATCGGTAGGTCGCGAGCGCCGCATTCACTCCCTGGGTCACGCGATTGAAGCGCGAAAGGATCCAGCGGTCTTCGAGAGTAACAGCGATAAAGTCGGCCATTCCCCTCTCAGGAACAGTGGGATGTCCTCCCAGTCGGGCCGTCACAGCTCTGACCCTTCCCATGTTCGGCTCGATCCTGTCCACATTCATGAACATGAACCGCGCCGCGTTCCAAATCTTGTTGGCAAAGTTGCGGTAACCCTCGGTGCGGCTCTCGTTGAACGCAATGTCGGTTCCCGGAGCCGCCATGGCTGCCAGTGTGAAGCGCGTCGCATCGGTTCCGAAGCGTTGAATAACTTCTAGTGGGTCGAGCACGTTGCCCTTCGTCTTCGACATCTTCTGCCGCTCGGCATCGCGCACCAGAGCGTGAATGTAAACCTGGCGGAAGGGCACGCTATCGTCCTTCTTCTCGCACCAGCCACTGGCCTGCTTCAGCTTCGGATCTTGCTGGTGATCCTTCATGAAATGGCATCCGAACATGATCATGCGGGCCACCCAGAAGAACAGAATTTCGTAGGCGGTGATCAGGAGCGTGGTGGGATAGAAGACTTCCTGGTCGCGCGTCTTTTCCGGCCAGCCGAGGGTTGTGAACGGCAATAACCCAGACGAAAACCAGGTGTCCAGCACATCGGTGTCTTGCTTCAACTCGGCGGAACCGCACTTCGTACACTTAGCCGGTGCTTCCCGAGCAACAATGATCTCTCCACAGGCGCAGTGCCATGCGGGAATCCGGTGTCCCCACCACAACTGCCGCGAAATGCACCAGTCATGGATATTGCGCATCCAGTTCAAGTAAATCTGCTTGTAGTTCTCCGGAACGATCGTGACTTCGCCCTTTTCCACCGCCTCAATTGCAGGCTGGGCTAGCGGGGCGATCTTGACGAACCACTGGGTAGAAAGCCGCGGCTCAACCACCGTGCCGCAGCGGTCACACTTGGCGAGCGAGATGGTGTAATCCTTCTCCCCGGCCAAAAATCCTTGCTGGCGCAGATCCTCAAGCACGCGCTTCCGTGCTTCGAAGCGATCCAGACCGGCATACGGGCCCGCGTTCTGATTCATGTGCGCGTGTTCATCGATCACCTCAATCTGCGGCAGATGGTGGCGCAGCCCCGCTTCGAAGTCATTGGGATCGTGTGCCGGCGTGACTTTCACCGCGCCCGTTCCGAACTCCGGCTGGGCCAGATCATCGGTAATGATGGGAATCTCGCGATTCATCAGCGGCAGCAAGACTCTTTTTCCATGCAGGTGCTTGTATCGTTCGTCCTTTTCGTTCACCGCGACCGCAGTGTCGCCCAGCATGGTCTCCGGACGGGTCGTCGCCACCGTAATGAATTCATCCGTACCAATCACCGGATAACGGATTTCGTACAGCTTCCCCGGAACCTCCTCGTGCTTGACTTCGAGATCAGAAATCGCCGTCCCGCAGCGCGGGCACCAGTTGACCATGTACCGGCCGCGATAAATCAGGCCCTCTTCGTAAAGCCGGACAAACACCTCTCGCACGGCCCGCGAGAGGTTTTCGTCCATGGTGAAGTATTCGCGGTCCCAATCCACCGAAGCGCCCAGGCGCTTCATCTGATCAAGAATGGCGCCGCCGTAGTGCTTCTTCCATTCCCAGACGCGCTCAACGAATGCCTCGCGCCCCAGATCGCGGCGCTTCTTGCCTTCACTAGCCAGTTGCCGTTCGACCATCATCTGGGTGGCGATCCCGGCGTGATCCGTGCCCGGCAGCCACAACGTCAGAAATCCGCGCATGCGGTGCCAGCGCACAATGATGTCCATCTGCGTCTGGTTGAGCATGTGGCCCATGTGCAGGCGTCCAGTTACGTTTGGAGGCGGCAACAACAACGTGAACACCGGGCGCGTTTCCCCGGGCGGCGGTGCGGGCACGGAGAACAGCTTCTCCTTGATCCAGTACTCGGCCCAGCGCGTTTCAATCGCGCCCGGTTCGTAAGATTTGGGCAGGTCGTGAGGCATAGAAAAGCAGCTCTCGGCCATCAGCTATCAGTTTGGCGTGGACGCAGGGATTTGGCCCAAGCTGAAAGCTGACGGCTGAGAGCTGATAGCTGAAGCTTCGATCTTACAGGCGGGCGGAAAACCGGGTCAAACCGCGCGGGGGATTCGTGGAACCGCCGCAGACCGCGCGGCATATACAAACTCTACACCGGTGTCGCCTCCGAGTGAACCGCCACCCAGGTTAGCGTCCAAAGAACGGACGCGAACCTGGGGCACCAGGCTATCGCCATCGACATGCCGCCGGGTAAAAAGATCGCGGAGTGTGATCGGCTCCCGAAGAAAGACCAGACCAGTTTCAAAGTCCGTAGACCTTATACAAGAAGTATCCAATGAAACAAACACCAATGAGGTAACAGGCTATAACGTCCTCCCAAAACGCCTTTGGTTGCTCGGCACGGTAAATAACACGACCAAAGCATGCCCACGTTACTCCCGTACATGTCGAAACTACACCTACTGACAATGATATAATCCCGAGAATGAGGTAATAATAAGGTCCACTTAGAAGTGAGTGCAAATCAGACACGAACACCGTCTCCTCTCCTTCCCATCTACATGAAATAACTCCCAGCCTGGTGCCCCAGGTTCGCGTCCGTTCTTTGGACGCTAACCTGGGCGGAGGAACACTCGCGCCGGTTCATCTCGATTTCTTTTCTCCCGGTCTCTGGCCGTCCATTCGGATTCGATTTCGACAACTCCGATTTCCCGCAAGGCATAGTGGCGAAAACTGCTCCACTTCCAGTCGCCCGGTTCCTTCACCAGTCCACGCTTCACCGGATTGCGATGCAGGTAGCGGACTGTCCGGATTCGTGGAACCGTCGCAGACCGCGCGGCATATACAAACTCTACACCGGTGTCGCCTCCGAGCGCACCGCCACCCAGGTTAGCGTTGCAAAGAACGGACGCGAACCTGGGGCACCAGGGAAGTGTAGGATGAGGCCATGGCGGAAAATGGACTCCCCTGCCTGGACCTTCTGGAGGCGACCCCTGGAATTCTGCGCGGTCTGATGACCGAGTTGACCGGAGAAGATGCGCGCTGGAAACCGGCGCCCGAACGCTTCTCCGTCGCCGAAGTGCTGGCCCATCTTTCTCATTCCGAGGGCCACTGCTACCGGATGCGCCTCGACCGGTTCATGGCCGAAACACGTCCCGAATTCGAGCCCGACGATGCGCAAATGTACCTCGACCTCTACCGCGGTGCCGATCCGGAGGAGGCCTTCGATCACTTCGAAGATCAGCGCCAGACCAACATCGAATTTCTCCGCGATCTGCCGGACGGCGCAGGTGACCGTGTCGCGCTACACCGGGAGTTCGGCGAGATCACGCTCGCCCAGATGTTGAACGAGTGGGCGCTTCATGATCTCGGCCACATTCGACAGGTCGCGGAACTGGTCCGCGCCCGAAAACACCAGGCGGGTGCCGGTCCGATGGCCGCGTCGTACCACCTGAAGCCTTGATCACTAACCTTTCGAGACTGTCTAATCAGTGCCACTTGACTCCGACCGGCCTTCTCATGGAAGGCCATTTCACAGACTTTGCGCCCGCTGTTCGCCCCCGAGTGGGGATTTGAGTGTTATGGCGGTGTTATGGCGGTGTTCTGAGCTGCGCCTTCTATTTGGGGATCACTTTGCTAGCAGACTTGGCGTTCTTTGTATCACGTTGCGGAAAGACGGCTCCGGCATGTTCTTCACTTGGTGGGGGATGGGCTATATGGTCAGGCACGCTTGTCTCGACCAGCAGTCTGCCACAAAGACGCTCGGCTGCCTAACCACAGGTGAGCCAGCTGTCGAAGATTGTCTTTATATCTGCGCGTCACCATGTATTCCTCCCCACCCTTAACGCGGAGCCTGTATTCCCCCGTCGACAAGGGCTCAATCTCTTCCACGAGGGACGTGTTCACAACAACGGAGCGGTGGATACGGATAAAACCGTATGGCTTTAGCTTCTCAGCGATTGAGCAAAGGGACTCTCGCAGTAAATACGGGTTTTGGCGGTGTTGAAGTGAAACGTAATTACCTTCCGCCCGCACTGCCACAATATCAGGTAGATCCAGGAAGAAGATTCTGCCCTTTGCCTTGAACGCAATTCGTGGCGCCTGTCGTTTTGCTATAACCTCCAACTGCCGCAAGACTCGGATGAGGTTTGCAGCATCAATTCGGGTTACAGGAAGCAATGATGTATCTGCAGGTTCGTAGAACCCGTCTTCTGGCGTCGATTCAAGAGTGTAATCCCGTCTACTCTTGATGGACCAAATCGTATCCCCCCGCAGCGGGCTGGCTGAAACGTCCGCATTAGCGTGAGCAGCGTGTTGAACAAACATCTCACGTGCAATGGCCTTCTGATCCGGAATGTCGCGGGCGCTCATGATGGAACCCCTAGCATTGCTCTCTCGTTTCGACTTCCTGCTACCCGCAGCGAGACTGACGAGTGCACTGCTTCTAAATGAAATGGTCCTACATAACCGGAGCAGCGGATCCGTCTGACCACCTGCCCGCGGGAACGACAAACACGTCGAATGGTCGAGCGCCTTTGAATTGTGGATTCAGCATTACCGGTGATTTTCGGCAGATCGGCACCCCACGCTTACCTTCCAGGCCCGTAGGTTACTTCTGCCCAGTGCTCACGGCTGACGGAAAGCTGGATTGCGCGCCGAAATAACACTCAATGGATTGCAACTTTCCGTTCTTGATTCGGAGATACTCCACGTTCCGGAACGATTTACCGTTCTTGGTGTGGCAAAGATACTTCACAAAAGCATCCTCCGCGCCAGTGGTGATTCGCTCCAGGTCAAAATGTCCGATGAAATCAATCTGCGTGTCCCAGCATTGCGCTTTGAAAGTGCTCTTGCTGATGTGGTCGTCGCCGGCCGCGCTGGTAAAGGTGAAGTTGTCGGCGAGCAGGAGATTGAACGTGCCCAAATCCTTCTTTTCCCACGCCGCGTACCACTTACGGATGATCTGCTCGTTCGTTAAGCTCTGCCCTCCCAATGCGCTGGCCCTGGCCGGTCCCGGCAGGCTCACGGCACCAACCAGCGCGCAGGCTCCCGTTGTGAGCAGATCCCTGCGCGACACTGCGATCCTTGTCATTGTTCGTTCTCCTTTCACGATGCAGTTTGAAGCGCTTCGCCCGATCGCGATGCTGACTGTCCGAGCATACGAACCAGTTGGTATGCAGCAATGCCAAACTGCTCCTTGAGACACCGATGCGATCAACCTCGCTTGCGGTTGCCCGGCGCGCGCAGGGATCGTAGCCAGTCCACGATGTTTCTGATCCCCGCTTTCATCACTTTCGGATTCTGAGCATTCTTTGCCAGCGAGGCATAGCCTTCGACCATCGCGATCAGTAGGCCGGCGGCGTCAGCGGGTTCCGCGTCGCGACGAACGCTTCCGTGGGTCTGGCCCTCTCGCAAAACGCAGGCAACGGCCTCGCGCCAGGCATCGAAGATTATCGCCAGCCGTTTCCGGAATCCCGCGTCAAGAGGAGACATTTCCTGCGCCAGATTGTTCAACTGGCAACCGCCCCGCACATCCTCGGGCCGAACGGGTATACGTCGAACAGCGCCGATCAAAGCGTCGATAGGGTCCTTGACGCCCTGTAGAGGCCGCACCCATTTGCCGTGGACGTCGGGGGCGATGACCTCTTCGACGACGGCGTATCCCAGGGCTTCCTTGCTTTTGAAGTGGTAGTACAGTGCGCCCTTGGTGACCCCAGCTACGGCCAGAATGGTGTCCAGGCTGGCACTCTGGAAACCCGATCTGTAGATCTCGCGGGATGCCGCCTGCAGCAAGCGCTCCCGCGTGCGCTCAGAATCGCGCAGCCTGGTCGCTCTACGTTTCGGACTCTTGCCTGCTGCCAACATACCAACCAGTATGTATGGCAACTATCTGACAGTCAATCACAATTGAGCGGCCTGACTTTTGGCTGCTGGCGTTCTCGAATTTCGTAATCTTCTCGCCAATGTGTATGAAAAGTTGGAGAAACAGGCGCTCTAGCCGTTTTGGGATCGTCCCAGAAAGTTGTTAGTCCGTCACTTTTATTGCCTCCGTCCGAAATCGCTCCCCTGTTGTTTCACGTAATTGTTCCGCAGGTGGAACACCACATGCTTCCTCTCTGAACTAAACATTCACCAGTAGACCGCGCCGAGGGCACGCGGCGTGAATCGCCACTCATCTCGGCACGGAGACTCTGCTCGGACGAAAAGGAGAAGATATGAGCGCAGTAAGACGGTTGCGGAATTTCTGCATACTGTGGGTTACGACGATTGTTCTGGCTGGCTTGGGCAATGCATTCGCTCAATCGAGCTACAGAGTTACGGATTTGGGCGCTGAGGGGAAGGACAATCTGGGTTGTGCCATGTCCCTCAATGATCAAGGCTGGACGGAGATCATGGCTGGGAGCCTGCCACCGGGGGAGCAGGACAGCTTCTTTGGTCAACTTCTAAACGGACGCGCATTGATCGACATCGACGGATTCAAGCTCGACCTGGGCACGCTCGGAGGAACGAACACTTGGATGAACTGGGGCGAGATCAACGACTTCGCGCAGGTAGTAGGTTATTCGGAAACGTCTGTCCCAGACCCGAACGGCGAAGACATTTGCCTCTTCGGCACACACCTTACATGTCGCCCGTTTCTTTGGCAATTCCCCCACATGCGCGCCCTTCCGACGCTCGGCGGAAATAACGGGCAGGCGAGCGCGATCAATAACTTTGGACAAATCGTAGGATTTGCGGAAAACGGCGCCCTGGACACTTCATGCCCGCCAGGCACAACTAATGATCGGATTGCGCTGCCGGTGTTGTGGAAAAAAGGCAACGCCCAAGGTCTTCCTTTGGTGGCTGGCGATGTAGACGGGGACGCATTTTGGATCAACGATCAAGGCCAAGCTGTAGGCTACTCGGGAAACTGCACCACAGCGGTTCACGGCGCATCGTGGGAAAACGGCACTGTCTCCCCGCTTCAGGACCTCGGAACTGGCGCTATCGCCCAGGGCATTAACAACCGGGGCCAAATTGTTGGGCAAGTCGGCAGTGCTGACGGCACAACCTTCTATGCCGCGGTTTGGCAGAACGGCGCAGACGGCGCAGTCACAAACCTCTTCACTCCGCCGGGAGATGCTGCCGCCTTCGCCTCCGGCATCAACGACCGGGGCCAAGTGGTGGGAAGCTCCCTGGACTCCAACTTCAACTGGTCCCATGCCTTCATCTGGCAGGACAACGTGATGACCGACCTTGACACGCTGTTTCCCGCCAGTTCCAATCTCTTCCCAGTCATGGCTAACAAGATCAACGAGCGCGGACAAATCTCGGGCATGGCAATCGTACTCAGCGGGCCGGATGCGGGCAACATCCACGCCTTTCTGGCAACTCCTGTAAACCAGAGCATAGGCAGGTCGGTTGCAGACATCGCACCTACACGCCCGAAATCCAATTTGCCCGCGAACCTTGGCAATCAGTTTTTGCGGAGATTCGGACTCGGCCGATTCGGGCGATAACAGGATTCGTCCCCCGAGTATGTCTGCGAATGTTTCTCACGGATATACCCGGACGCCGTAGTCGATAAGGGTCGGATTGAACGGTCTAAATCCGGCCGCTTGATTCGGATCAGCGGCTCTCATGTCGGCGCGATTTCCGCGTTAACATGAGGGCCGCTTTTGATTGCTGACCCATCCATGCCGATTGCCCACGCGTGTCGGCTTGGCGTTGATTTCGGAAGTGGAAATGACGGCGCGGCACCCCATGTAAGTGTTGTAAGCAGGCCATACACTCACGGACCAACGTGCAGCCCCGGTCGGGTTTCTTTTCCGGACAACTCCGAATGCGAGGGGGCGGGCACGTCGGGCCGGCAAACGGGACCACACATTGGTCAATGCGCGAAAAGGCCTGGTTGCGACAACGGTCAGGAAAGCCGGCGAACCCTGGCAGGAAAGCCCTTGTCAGCGGGCCGGGGAATATGCTCACTTATTCTTCGTTGTACAGTCTGAAGTTGTATTGACCGGGAAACGTGCCCAGATAGAGCACGCGAGGTTACGCCAGGCATCTCATCTACATGCCCACAACCATTCTCGCCACATTCGCTGTGATCTCTCCTACGGTAGTTTCGATGTGCAGCGCCGGCATCCTGCTTTTCCTGGTTGCCCTGTGGGCTGCCAAGACCGACATCGCGCAGGCCCGCGGCCTGGACAAGGTCGTAGCCTTGAGCAATTTGTGTTTCGCCGCCCCCTTGGCGGTCTTCGGCGCCTTGCACCTCGCGGCCGCGGAATCCCTCATGCCCATGGTGCCCTCCTATATGCCGTGGCCGTTGTTTTGGGCGTATTTCTTCGGCTTTGCGCTGCTGGCCGCGTCTTTGAGCATCGCCACCAAAATTCAGGTGCGCTGGTCCGGCCTGCTGTTCGGGATCGCGATGTTTCTGTTTGTGGCGATGTTGGACATCCCGGGATCTCTCGCCAGCCCCAGAGACAGGTTTGGATGGACCTTGACCCTCCGCGAAATGTTGTTCGGGGGAGGAGGCTGGATTCTTGCCGGAAACGCCATGCGCGGGCAAAGCGGAAGCAAGCTCATCACCGTGGGCCGCGTGGTGATCGGGATCGCCGCTGTGTTTTATGGCGTTGAGCATTTTCTGCACCCAGCGAACGTTCCCGGAGTCCCGCTCGAAAAATTGATGCCCGCGTGGATTCCGGGGCACCTGCTCATAAGCTATCTGACAGGAGCAATTCTTCTGGTTGCCGGGGCGGCCATTCTGCTGGCCAGGAAGACGCGGATGGCGGCAACTTATCTCGGCGCCTGGATCGTGCTGCTGGTCTTGTTCATCTATGGGCCTATTCTGATCGCGGCGCTGGCCGACCCGAGCACCGGCGTCAAAGTTGAGGGGATCAACTACTTTTTCGACACGCTGCTGTTTGCTGGAGCGATTCTCGCGCTCGCCAGCGCGACCCCGCGCACGGATTAAGAATGCCGCCTGCGAACCT
The DNA here is from genome assembly GCA_963770485.1 of uncultured Acidobacteriota bacterium. Lineage (GTDB taxonomy): Bacteria > Acidobacteriota > Terriglobia > Terriglobales > Acidobacteriaceae > CAVVEC01. Next base: position 676,566 of record CAVYPX010000009.1, on the reverse strand, counting down.
GTTACGGAACTAGGACCACGAGAGTGTTCTTCTTAAGCCCTGGTGCCCCAGGTTCGCGTCCGTTTTTTGGATGTCCAGTTCCAACACATCCTTTACAGTTTCAAAAGGATGTCATGAGACTGGACACCGTTTCTTGGGCGCTGACCCTGGCGTCCCCGGGCTTGTCAAGTCTACTTTCGTAGGTGTTGCGATGTGCCTCAGCAAGGTCGGACCCACACAGTAACTCCCATGGAATCAGCAGTTCCCATTTTGGGATGTTCCACGTGGAACACTTGCGCGCTTTCGGAGTCTGGCCCGCCGTTCGGTCCCATCTTGCTCACAAGGCATACAAGATATTTCCCCCGGATTACGGCAAACAAACGAGAATTCCCGAACGTCGGTGGTCAATTCTGACTGCGGAATTTCCGGGGATGATTCGGGATAAAGAAGGCGAGCGGCCGACCCGCCCACTTTCGCAAAAAGCGCGAAAAATGGGGCACCCAGTTATTTCTTCTTCGGCTCTTTGCCCATCTTCTTCGCAATCTCTTCCATCAATCTCGGTTTCAGATCGGCGAGAACACTATCCACGATACTGGCGATCGCAGTGGCTTCGTCTGCGCTGCTCTCGGAGGCCTCGGTGCGGGACTCCTGTGACGCGGGTGCAGCCGGTTCGTGGCGAATTTCCCGGAACCCGGCAGCACTGGCATCGGCGACTTGCGAGGCAGGTTCTGAACCGATAACGGACTCCCGGATTTGCTTCCAGTTCGCCCACGCGGCCGCCAAGTCGGATTCGCGATGTTGCTGGCCCGGCCCGGGAACGGGTAGTGCGCTCTCCGATGCGATCATCGCAGGTGCGACCGTGTCTGAAGCGATCATGCCTGACGAACTCGGTGCTGCGCTTGAATCCGAGACAACCGTCGCGTCGGATGCGCTGGCCGATGCCGCCGCCGCAAATGCAGCCTCCGCAAACGCAGCTTCTTGTTCGACCTCGGAGACAATGTCGCTAACGGCGTCGGCCTGAGCTGGCTCTGCGCTTTCGGTCAGTTCCGCCGCCGGTGGCGCGCATTCCTCCATGTTGGTCACAGGAACGCTGGTCACGGCCTCGTTCGTCACAGCCGCCAGGGGCTGCGCCGTGACCAACGCGTCCTCTTGACCCGTTCGCGCTCCGGAGGAATCGGAACTGTAAGGCCACAAGTTTGAAGGTGGGGTAATCTCTGGCTGCACGGCGGTTGAAATATCCGCAGCCAGCATAGGTTCCTGCGGGCTGGGCTCCGGCGCGCTGGTTTCTGGAGTCTGCGGTTCCGCCGCCCGATTATCACCGCTCATCTGGTGGGCAGGGTCGGCTGCAGCAAACGCGGCGTAGGCCTTGGCCATTTCTTGTTCCAGGATCAGTGTGGATTCATGCTCCGTGACCGGAACTGGCTCAGCGATCCACCGCGGTCCGCTGAACTGAGGAGCGGCCCCTGCCGTGGCAGCCATGGTGGCCAGAAGCTGCTCATTCGTCCAGGCAGGCGCTTTGTCCTCTTCTCCCGTGGCAAACCCGTTCGCGCCTGTATCCCAACCACCATTTGCGGGCGCCAGCGAGGCCAATGCAGCCGTGACCTCGTCGTCACCCAGATCCCCGCTCTCCTGAGTCGCTTCCGGCAGAGCCGCGTTGGCGCCGGAATCCGAACTCGTTGCCGCGGAAATCGCCTCCGGTTCGGCAGGAACATAAGGCGAGATCTCCGGCTCGCCAGGCGCTATTTGTTCTGATGTCACCGCGAATTCCGCTTCCGTCACTGCGGACGTTTCACGCGAAGCCGCCTCTTGTGCTTCCTGCGCGGACGCAAACGTCGCGTCTGCTCCGATTTTAGTGACGGCAGTTCCAGTCACCGCGGCGGGATCGGATGCAGCCTCTGGTGCTCTTGCCACCCGCTCTTGCGCCGGGAGTTCTGCCAGGTCAGCAGACAGATGGCTTGGAACTGCGTCTGCGCTTTGGGCGTTAAACGCTGCCGGGATGCTTTCCCGTGCCGGATTGTCTTGCGGCAGTTCCGGACTTGTGTGTTCCCGGTTTGAGGCCGAACCGGAGGGCTTGTAATCCTCGCTCCGGCCAAAATCGCGGAACCCGGCTCTGGAGGCTGGGGCTTCGGGTTCGGGCTCTCGATGCTTGGCCGCGTGGGGAGGAGGAATCGCAAGCCGATCCTTCCAGCCCGTTTCCGGGTTGCCGAATTCTTTTCCCAGACCGTAGGATTCTTCGGCCGCAGCGATGGCCTTGGCGAACCGTCCGGGCTTATACGGCTGGCCTTGGGGAACAATCTTGTCTTCGAGCTTAGTGAGGGCAGTGAGAAGCTCGCTGGCTTCGAACGGCTTGACGATATAAGCGTCAGCGCGGACGCGGCGCGCCTCATCAGCCTTAAAGGGTTCAAGTTTCCCGACCGTAAGCAATACCGGAATGCGGGCCGTCTCCGGCGCCTCCCGAATACGCTGACAGACTTCCAGCCCGCCGTAGCCGGGCATGTAGACGTCGAGCACGATCAGGTCAGGTTTCGCTTCGGCAATCTTTTTGAGAGCCGCTGAGCCGTTGTTGACGGTGATGACTTCGTAGCCGGCTTCCGTAAGGATTCGCCGGCCCATGTTCTGGGCTGTCACACTGTCATCGGCGAGCAGTATTTTCCGCGCCAAAGTGATGTCCTTCGATCTGAAAGGGGAGATAGCGCGAAGGTAACGTGTCCGGCGCTCTAAGTCAATGAGGATACGAGAGTAAGCAGGTTACGAGTGGACAGTATCTAGTGTGCAGAAACCAGAGGCTCGGGATCATCTTGGCCAAGCGCGTTGGCTACAGCGTGATTTCAAACACCACGCCGTCATCAGTGCCGCCGTGTGGGGTGACGGGTGGCCCAACACCCAGCCCTCAGAAAGGAACGACTTTGTGAATCCCTTTCTTTTTCTTCTTCTTGCTGGAGGCCACGGTGGCATCGTCCGCGCTCTGCTGATCAGATGACGCGGTCGCCGAATCGCCTGCCTTGCCATCGCTGGCCGCAGCCGAAGCGGAAGCACCGCTGGCCGGTTGGCTGGCGGAGCTGTTATCAATCTCATTCACCTGTTGCGGGGGTGGCAGCGCTTGGCCGGTGTCGTTTGGGACATTCGGCGCCAGTTCATTCGCATCCGCCGGCGCAACATTGGGCTTCAGTTCGTTGGCATCCGGCGTGGCAGCGGGCGGAGCGGAAGAAGTCGCGGCCGGAGCCGCAGCATCCGCCGGCGCAGCGTTCTCGGCAGGCGGCGGAGCGTCGGAGCGAGGCGCGGGCTGGTCTGGCGGAGGTGCCCCGTTATTCACGGTCTCCACCGAAACCGAGTGGCTGTCAGAAGCTCTAGTTCCCGAGGACATTGCGGCCCGGCTTGCCTGCTGCACAACCTCGCTGGCGCTCATCGGAGTGGGGTCGACCAAGGTCGGTTCGCCCACCTTCGCGGCCTGGGCCACATTCGGATGTTTCTCGAAGTTCCCCAATATTTTCGATAACGCACCAGCTTCGCGGCGGCTATCTTCTTCCGCCTTGTTTTGCGCAACGGCGGCCTTGGTAGGTCGCGGGACGGGCTGGTGTAAGGCTTGCAGCCGGGCTTTGGCATCGTCGGCTCGGTCCATGACCGGATAGCGCGTCAGGATGCGCGAGTAGGCCTCGGCGGCGCTCTTGCTAAATTGCTCAATCATGGCAGCCTTGGCGGTCTCAGGCAGACAGGCGGGGGGATGATTGAGGCTCACGCATGATGGACGCGCGCGCAACATGGTGATCTCACCCTCATAGGACTGCCCCAGCAAATACAGGACTTCATCGGCCTTGCTGTACAGCGGGTACTTGTCCACCAGGGAGCGCAGGCGCGCAATGGCGGCGGGATACGACTCGCGGAGATAATAGAAACGGCCTACGCGATACTCGCGTTCAGCAATCACTTCCTGCACCTCGCGTAGACGCTGCTTGGCTTGCGGCACCAGCTTGCTGTCGGGCCACTGCATGATCAGTTGCCGGTATTCTTCCTCGGCGCGCATGGCGTGGGTGTAATCGCGGTCCGGCTTTTCCATCTGCTGATAGTGGATATTGGCGATCTTCAGCTGCGCCTCGGCCGCCTCCGGCATATTGGGAAAGAAGGTCTCAAAATCCTTGTATTGGATTTCAGCCTGTGCCAGCGACGTGGAACCGCCTTCCGCGTACCAGGAATCGGCCATGGCCAGCTTGGCGCGAGCGATGAACTCCGAATCAGGATAGGTGTTGATTAACGTCTCCAGACTCAGCCGGGCCACGTCGAAGCGGTTGTGCTTCATCGCGTCCATGGCGCGGTCAAATAGCACCTTGTCCGGCTGCTTGGAGCTGACATCGGCGAGCGGATTGTTGACTTTCTTATTGGTGCAGGCCGCCGTGACGGCGAGCACACCCAAAAGAAGCATCAGCGGAATACGACGCGACATAAGACCTCGGGAAAACATCCATGCCCTGTCATCCTGACCGGCCTTCAGGACGGGAAGGATCTATGTATTCGATTTTGTAATGCAAAGATCCTTCTCCTTCGACTGCGCTCAGGTCAGGATGACAGTTCGAAACTCGAAACTATACTTTCTGTAATGTGGCTTCGGTTGCCGCCTTCAGCAGCCTGCGGGCACTACTCGTTGGATCACCCTGACCGAACACCGCGTTGCCTGCCACCAGAATTTCAGCCCCGGCCCGCACCACGTCGGCCACAGTGTCAAGATCGACGCCGCCATCCACCTCGATCCGATAGTTGAGCCGTCGCTGCACGCGCAAGTCCGCCAATTTTCGGATCTTGTGCACCGCGCCCGGGATAAACTTCTGGCCACCGAAGCCCGGATTAACCGACATGACCAACACATAATCTACGATGTCGAGCACCTCGCTCAAAGTCTCGACCGGAGTCGCAGGGTTAACGACCACGCCTGCCAGCGCGCCATGGCTGCGGATCAAGTGCAAAGTCCGGTTCAAATGCCGGCAGGCTTCCTGGTGCACGGAAATCCAATCTGCCCCAGCCTCCGCAAAATCCGGGATGTACTGGTCGGGATTTTCAATCATCAAGTGACAATCCAGTGGCAGATCGGTCGCTTTGCGCAGCGACCGGACCACCGGCGGTCCGATGGTGATGTTGGGAACGAAATGCCCGTCCATGATATCCACATGAATGATCGTGGCGCCGCCTTCGGTCGCAGATCGGACTTGCTCGGCCAAATGGGCAAAGTCAGCCGACAAAATCGACGGTGCTAGCTCGATCAAACCTGGGCTCCGGGTGCAGGGATTACTGCAGAAATTCTAACACGCAGTCGGGAGCACCAACTCCCTTCGGACCTTTTTTCAATTCAGATTCGCCAGCCACGAACCCCAGCATTTACAATCGTCGGTTGGTCTGCTGACCGCGGAAAAGCCTCTGACCGTGTAACCGACGACCGATCCGGATTCCCTATGACCATGCGTGTTCGCAAAGCAGTGTTTCCCGCCGCCGGGCTGGGCACCCGCTTCCTGCCCGCCACCAAGGCGCAACCCAAAGAAATGCTGCCGCTGGTGGACAAGCCCATCATCCAGTATGGCGTGGAAGAGGCGCTGGCCTCGGGCTGCGATCAGATCATCATCATCACCGGGCGGGGCAAGCAGGCCATCGAAGATCACTTCGACGTGAGCTACGAACTGGAGCGGATGTTGCAAGACCGTGGCAAGACCGATCTGCTCAAAATCGTGCGCGCGATCTCTGACATGATTCACGTTTCCTACGTCCGGCAGAAAGAAGCGCTGGGCCTGGGCCATGCCGTGCTCATGGCGCGCGAACTGGTGGGCAATGAACCCTTCGCGGTTTTGCTCGCCGACGACGTGATCGACGCCGACCCGCCTTGCCTGAAGCAGATGATGGACGTTTTCAACGAGACTCAGGGCTCGGTCATTGCCACGCAAGTTGTCGAAGGAAAGGCCATCTCTGCCTACGGCGTGCTGGACGTGAAGCCCATGCCCGGATTCGAAGGCAGGCTGTACGAAATTTTCAACATGGTCGAGAAGCCGCGTCTGGAAGATGCTCCCTCAAACCTGGCCATTACCGGGCGTTATATTTTGACTCCCGCGGTGTTTGAAACGCTGGCACAGACCAGGCAGGGCGCTGGAGGGGAACTGCAGCTTACCGATGGCATGCGCCTGCTGCTCAAGAAGGAAAAGATGTATGCCTATGTGTATGAAGGCAAGCGGCACGATACCGGGGACAAGCTGGGGTTCCTGAAAGCCACCATCGAGTTCGCGCTCAAGCGCCCGGATCTGGGCAATGACTTTCGCGAGTACTTGAAGGGGCTGAAGCTCTAGGCTGCAGCTCAGGCCCTCTAGGTTCCCAGGGTGATCTTTAGCTTCCTGGACTTTTCTTCCACGCTGTTCACCAACTGCTCTTTGTAGGCGTCCAGCTTCTTAGCTACGGCGGCACTGGTAAGCCCGAGAATCTGGGCCGCCAGAATTCCGGCGTTGGTGGCGCCTGGCTTGCCGATTGCGACGGTCGCTACCGGAATGCCCGCCGGCATCTGCACGGTCGCCAGCAGTGAATCGAGGCCGTTCAGCGCGGTCGAGGGAATCGGCACTCCAATCACAGGCACCGTGGTATGCGCCGCGATCACTCCCGCCAAATGCGCCGCACCGCCCGCGCCGGCAATGATGACTTTGATCCCGCGGCCTGCGGCTTTGCGGGCAAACTCCGCGGTGCGCTCGGGAGAACGGTGGGCTGAGGTCACGTCGATCTCATAAGCAATCCCGAAATCCTCAAGCGCCTTGGCCGCCTCGCGCATGATGTCGAGATCGGAATCGCTGCCCATCACGACGGAAACCAGTGGCTTGCTCATAAATGTTCACTTTTGCTGATCTTCACCACAGAGGCACAGAGGCACAGAGAAAAACAACAAAAGATCAAAGAGATTTTCTCTGTGACTCTGTGTCTCTGTGGTAAATGTTCGTCTTCCTGCCTATTTTCTCAGCGCTCTTGCCGCAATGTCCTTGCGATAGTATGCGCCTTCGAAACCGATCTTCGACGCCGCCTGATACGCGCGTTCCACCGCCGTCTTTAGCTCAGGTGCTCGTGCGGTTACGCCCAGCACGCGCCCGCCCGCCGTGAAGTATGCATTATCGTGCTGGGTCGTCCCCGCGTGAAAAACCTTGACGCCTTCTACTTGGTCGGCGTCCTCCAACCCCATAATCCTCTTCCCGGCTTCAAACGTTCCCGGATAACCTCCCGAAGCCATGACCACGCAAACCGAGGCGTCGGGCGACCAGCGGAAGTCGCCCTCGCTGACGCGGCCTTCAATCGAAGCCTCCAGCGCGTCCACCAGATCGCTCTCCAGGCGCATCAGGATGGCCTGGGTCTCGGGATCGCCGAAGCGGCAGTTGAATTCCAGCACCATCGGCCCCCGCGCCGTCATCATCAGCCCGCAGTAGAGGACGCCTTTATACTCGGCTCCTTCCACTTTCATGCCCTCGATTACCGGGCGTGCCACGTGCTGGACCAGCCAGTTCTGCATCTGGGCGTCGAGTATGGCCGGAGTGGAAAAAGCCCCCATGCCGCCGGTATTCGGGCCGGTATCGCCCTCGCCGATTCGTTTATGGTCCTGGGCAGCCACGAGCGGCACTACGCGCTCGCCATCGCTGAACACCAGAAAGGAAAGTTCCTCGCCCTGCAGGCACTCCTCCAGGACCACGCGCGAGCCAGCCTCGCCCAGCATCTTTCCGCTGAGCATCTCCGCAGCGAACGTAGTGGCTTCTTCTTTGCTCTTGCAGATCACGACGCCTTTGCCGGCCGCCAGTCCATCGGCCTTGAGCACGACTGGCATGTGGAAATGCGGCAAGGCGCTCCGGACATCGTCCAGCGAGTTGCAGATGGCATAGTGCGCCGTGGGAATGTGATGGCGCTGCATGAACTCTTTGGCGAAACTCTTGCTTGACTCCAGTCGCGCCGCCGCTCGCGTAGGGCCGAAAGTTTTCCATCCCTGCCGGGTAAACTCATCCACCACCCCCAATTGCAGCGGCAGTTCGGGACCAATGACGGTCAGGTCAGGTTGGATTTGCAGGGCCAGCGCCACCAGCGACTCGAGGCTCTTCACGTCGCCGGGCAGACACTCCGCCTCCGCGGCGATCCCAGCGTTGCCCGGAGCGCAATACACGCGGGAAACACGCGGAGATTGGCGCAGTTTCCACACCAGTGCGTGCTCGCGTCCACCACTACCGATGACCAGGACTTTCATATTTCGAGGACAATGTGCGGGACAATCAAGGTTAGGGGGCTGAGAGAACGATGTCAAACGAGGATTGAGCCATTGGCGATTGAATCATTGAGGGATTGAGCCAATGAGTGATTGAGTCATTTGATGGAATGTCCCAATGGGTCAATCATTCAATCTCTCAATGATTCAATGACTCAATCCATTAACTGTGCTTAACTCTGCCGTATAATCTTCGCAGATGATCACCGTCTCCAAGGAAGACTATCTCAAGGCGATTCTCGAGGCCGAGAGCGAAGGCGAGACCGTAATCTCTGCCACGCTGGCCCATCGCCTTTCTGTCTCACCGCCCGCCATTACGATGGCGCTGCGCCGTTTAAAGAAGGACGGCCTGGTGCGGGTACAGGCCAAAGGTCACGTTGGGCTCACTGCCGCGGGACGCAAGATCGCGCGCAAGCTCACGCTGCGCCACCACCTCATCGAACGCATGCTCTCCGAGATCTTTGGGATGGAATGGTACAAGGTCCACGACGAGGCTGAACGCCTGGAGCATGCGGTTTCCCCCAACTTCGAAACCAAGCTGCTCGCCAAGTTGGGGCGCGGGGGCGCTTGTCCGCACGGCAACCTGAGCGAACTCGAGAGTCCGGCCAGCCGGCGTCGCCGCGGCTTGCTGCTTCTGGCCGATGCCGAGGCGGGAAAGAACTATGCCGTAAGCGGCATCTACGAGCGCGACCGCCACTTGCTGGAATTTCTGGAGCAGCGCGGCATCCGCCCCGGAGCCCGCTTGCATGTCTCGGGGCGCAACTACGATCAGACCTTAACCCTGGCCACCGATGCCGGGACCGTCGCCCTCGGCCGCTCGGCAGCGGAAAAAGTCTGGGTAAGCGGGGAGCTGGGCAAATCCCGGCGGCTTTCTCCCCCTTAAGCCGCCCGTCCAGGCCCATCCACTAAAGTAATTAACCATAGTTTACCTCTTGATGTATACTCACGCTAACTGTTTCGGCTATGAGCGTAGGTTCACAAACCCCACAGACGAATCGCATTGCGGCTCGCATTGCAAATGGCGATGAAGTCGTCATCATTACCCACGAAGACGTGGACCGAGCACACGATCGCGTCCGAGTATCCGCCGCGCGCGCCCAGCACACCTTGTTGTCCCGAGCCCGGCTGTTGTGGTTGCTGGTCGGGCCCGGTGTTCTGGTCATGCTGGGCGAGAACGACGGGCCCAGCATGCTCTCCTACGCTGCCACGGGCGCGAAGTTTGGCATCGGATTCTTTATTCCCTTTGTCGCCCTTACGTTTTGCATGGCGATCGTAGTCCAGGAGATGACCGTGCGCCTCGGTGCGGCCACTCATCGCGGACACGCCGAGCTGATCTTCGAACGTTTCGGTCCATTCTGGGGCTGGTTTTCGATGATCGACCTGGGAATCGGGAACTTCCTGACTCTCATCACGGAGTTCATTGCCATACGCGCAGGACTGGGCTTCTTTGGTGTGCGCCCCTGGATGGCAATCCTGATTGCGCTCGTCATCCTGTACTCGGCGTTGGTGAGTCACCGCTATTGGACTTGGGAACGGATTACGCTGGCCGCAGCCGCATTCAACCTCGTCTTCATTCCGGTTGCGCTCATGACTCATCCGGATTGGCACGCGGTTGGACACTCACTGATCACCTGGCAACCACTCCCCGGCTTCAACAAAGACACTTTACTGATCGTACTGGCCGACATCGGCGCGACGGTAACTCCCTGGATGCTTTTCTTTCAGCAGAGCGCCACCGTCGACAAGGGACTCACCACAAAAGACATTCGGTTTGGCCGCTTCGACACTGTGCTCGGAGCCGCGTTAGCCACCGCGGCCGCGGTGGCTGCAATTCTGGCGACCGCGCCCCTGTTCGCCCACCAGATGACCGCCGACAATTTTCAGGCGGCCGAGTTTGCCCAAGCTCTCCAGCCGCTGATCGGCCGATTTGGCGCTTCCCTGTTTGCCCTTGGGATGGTCGAGGCCGGAATCGTAGCCATGATTACGATTTCAACGTCATCGGCATATGCGTTCGGAGAAGTAACCCATAAACCACATAGCCTGAACCTCCCTATGGGGCAAGGCAAGTCTTTTTACTCCGTGCTGACTCTGTGCGCCGTAGCTGCGGCGGCAATCGTTCTGATCCCAGGGCTGCCGCTGGTATACGTGGTTCTGGTCGTAAACGTGGTCGCGGTTCTGGCCATGCCTCCGGCGCTGGTGTTCCTGTTCATGCTGGTGAATGACAAGGAAATCATGGGCGACCTGGTCAGTCCGCTCTGGGCAAACATACTGTCTAGTGGCGTCGTGTTTCTCTTGACCACTGCGGGCGTACTTTTTGGGATCAGCGTGATTGCGCCCAACATTTTTGCCGCTCTGGGCGGGAAGTAACTTGTCGTCATCCCGAGCGATCTTTTGCCGAGGCCGAAGGTCGGGCCCCGAGCGAAGTCGAGGGGGAGGGATCTGCAGTTAGGAGAATCGGACCTATGGTGAAAAAAGAGGAAGCACCAGTTTTGATCTCCAGTTCGGATCAAACCTTGGTTTTATCGTCGCTCGAACATGATCAGCTGGTTAGGGCGAAGAAGCACCTTATCCCGAGGCGGCACCTCAAAGGTCCTGAACTCCTCGTCCTGTGGGCACTTCGACTCTACCTTTTGTTTATGATGGCAGTCGTCGGGTATCAGGTATGGATGACTGCACGCTAGACCCATCGCTGGCCGAGAGCCAGCTGTGGCACCCTGCAAAACGCTTCGAGTAAAATAAAACCCGTAGCCGAATCGGGCGGCGATGGGCCGCTCCAACGAGGGTAGATCTTTTGGCCACAACCGCAGCCTCTGGGACACAAACTCCTCCCCAGCTTCCCCACCACAAGGTCAAAATTAAGAAGTTGGGACAGCGCGCTTGCAACGAAAAAGATGCCAAGGGCAAGTTCTGCGGCGGCCATCTCAAGCGCTGGTTTTACATGACCGACGTATTGGAGCAGACGTGTGGTGATGTGGAGAAGGCTTGGGGGCCGGACGCTGAAGTCTATCGCTGCGAGCATTGCAAGACGCTTTACTTGCCGAATGCCGAGGAATCGCGCGGCTTGAATGTTGCCGGGCAGGGGCAGACGTCGGTTTTTGGGCTGACGGTGCCGACGAAAGAGAAATAGCTATCGAAGTTGTGTGGGGACGGCCGCCCTCCGCCGTCCGGGCGGAGCGCGGCTCCGCAGTTTCTTTTGCATCCGAGAATGAAATCGTCTGATCTTATCTACGACTGGAACCGGATTCATCCGGCATCGCTGCGGCCCATGGGCCATGTCGTGCTGAACGATGAGACTTTGCGCGATGGGCTGCAGTCGCCTTCGGTGCGCGATCCTTCCGTAGACGAAAAGATTCCCATACTCCACCTGATGGAGGCTTTGGGGATTAACTCGCTCGACCTGGGTTTGCCGGGAGCAGGTCCGCGCGCGGTGGAGCATACGGAAGCGCTGGCCCGCGAGATCGTCCACCACAAAATGAAGATCCGCGCCAACTGCGCGGCCCGCACTCACCAGAATGACATACGGCCTGTCGCCGAGATTGTGCAGCGCACCGGATTGAACATCGAGGTTGCGATGTTCCTCGGCTCCAGCCCGATCCGCCGCTATACCGAAGGCTGGACCGACGACTTCCTGCTGCAGACGACGGAGAGCGCGGTGAAGTACGCGGTATCGCTGGGGCTCGACGTGATGTACGTGACCGAAGACACCACGCGGTGCGATCCGGAGATGGTGAAGCGGCTTTACTCGGCTGCAATCCAGGGCGGTGCGCGCTCCATCGTCATCTGCGACACCGCCGGGCACGCCACGCCCATGGGAGCGTTCGCCCTGGTGCGATTTGTCATGGAGGAAGTCGTGAAACCTTCGGGCCAGAAGATCCGCGTGGACTGGCACGGGCATTGCGATCGTGGTCTGGCTGTCGCCAACTCAATGGCGGCGCTGGTGGCAGGCGCCGAGTGCGTGCACGCCACCGCGTTGGGCATCGGAGAACGGGTCGGCAACACCCAAATGGATCAGATGCTGGTGAACCTGAAGCTGATGGGCATTCCACCATGGGCCGAGCAGGATCTCACCAAGTTGAAGGATTATTGCCAGACGGTGTCACGAGCAACCGGAGTGCCGATTCCGGCCAATTATCCGGTGGTGGGCGAAGATGCTTTCCGCACCGCGACCGGCGTGCATGCCGCCGCCGTCATCAAGGCCTACAAGAAAAATGACATTGAACTGGCGAATACGGTGTACTCCGGTGTGCCCTCGCACGTGTTCGGCCTGGAGCAGGTCATTGACATTGGCCCCATGAGCGGCAAATCGAACATCCTGTTCTGGCTGGAGCGCCGCCGCATTCCCGCGGCGGATGACGTTGTCGAGCGTATCTACCAGCGCGCCAAAGCCTCTGACCACACACTGAGCGAAGCCGAGATTCTGGAGTGTGTGGAGAGCGCCAGGGCCCGCTAAGGGATCATCCAGGGCTCAAAACGGGGAGAATTCCCACCTAAATTGTCATCCCGAGCGCAGTAATTTGATTCGCTTGCGAATCAGATTGCGGAGTCGAGGGACCCCTCCAATTCAGTCGTGGCAACGGAGTTTCAGGGAATTCTCATCACGTCCTAGCCGTTTGGGAAAACTCCCTGAAGTGGCATCGCTAAGACCGGCAAATTCGGGGTGCCTTCGGCTTCGCTCGGGGCAGGCTCTTCGACTGCATTTGATCTTCACCAAGGCGAAGATCGAATTCGGCTCAGGATGACAACTTCTCTTTCCCCTCAACAGAAGAGCTAAGCATGATTTACACTGAGCCGTTCCCCGAAGGAGAATCATGCGCCGTCTCATTATTTTGACGATTGCTGTGTTCCTAGCTGTTCCCCTCTTTGCCCAAGCCAAACATCCCTTCACTTTCGAAGACATGATGTCCCTCAAACGCATCAGCGAGCCCATCGTGTCGCCTGATGGCAAATGGGTTTTGTTCAGCGCGATTGATGTCAGTCTCGAAGCCAACACCAAGACGCCGCACGTTTGGGTTGTGCCGATGGCTGAAGGCGAAGCGCGCGAGATCATTCCTGCCCAGGACGCAGACCGGCCGCGATGGGCGCCCGACGGCAAGCGCTTCTTGTTTCTGTCAACCAAGGAAGGCGGATCCCAGATCTGGATTGCGGACTTTGACGGCACCAAGGGTACGGTCACCAACCTGCACAAGCTGACTTCCATCGCCACCGAAGCCGACGGGCCGCTCTGGTCCCCGGACGGCAAGAACATACTCTTTGTCTCCAATGTCTATCCGGAATGTGGCGACGAGGCCTGCAATGCGAAAAAGCTGGAGGAAGAAGAGAAGTCCAAGGTCAAGGCGCTTGTCTTTACTCATCTGTTCTATCGCCACTGGAACGCCTACAAGAAAGGGAAACGCAGTCACTTGCTGGTGATTTCCACCGAGGGCGGTGAGAGTCATGATCTCACTCCCGGCGACTATGACGTCCCGCCCTTCAGTCTTGGCGGCCAGGACGACTACGCGTTCTCGCCCGATGGCCAGGAAGTTTGCTACACCTCGAATCACGATAAAGTCGAAGCTCTCAGCACGAACAACGACCTGTTCATTGTTCCAGTGAATGGCGGAGCAGCCAAGAAAATCACGGACAATCCCGCGAGCGATTCTTCACCGCTGTATTCGCCGGATGGAAAATACATTGCCTATCGGGCGCAGGTTCGTCCCGGCGACGAAAGCGATCGCTTCCGGCTGATGGTGTACAACCGGCATTCCGGATACAGAAGAAACCTGACCGAGCAGTTTGACCAGTGGGTAGGGACGTTCACCTGGGCTCCCGATTCTTCAAAGATCTTCTTCGCGTCGGAAAGTGAAGGTGAGTCGCCGGCGTACTCGGTTACAGTCAAAACCGAGCTCGTGGAAGGCGAAAAAGGTACCGAGATCCACGTCCACGGGGCCAAGGCGAACGCCGAGCCGATTATCGGGGGCTTTGACGACGACCTCGCAGTCACTCCTGATGGCAAGGCTCTACTGTTCACCCGTATGTCCATCAAAGCTCCCAAAGAAATTTATCGGGCCTCGCTGGCCGCGCCCGGGGCGGAAGCGCCCGCTGCCTTCGAAACCCAGGAGGTCTGCACGGATGCGTCTGGAAAGATCAAGCCCGGCGGGTGTAAGAGTACGAGCCCCGAAGGTGCATCCCAGCTTACCCATCTCAACGATCGCGTTCTCTCCGCAGTCTCCATGTCTCCGCTTGAGCCCTTCTGGTTCACCGGGGCTGCGAACGCGAAGGTTGAGGGATTTCTGGTTAAACCGCCGAACTTTGATCCCCACAAGAAGTGCCCGGTAAAGTTCATCCTCCACGGTGGACCCGAGGTTCCGATGGGCGACGAGTGGACCTACCGCTGGAATGCGGAGCTCTTCGCGGCCAGTGGATACGTTGTCATTATGATCAACTTCCACGGCTCGCCCGGATACGGGCAGAAGTTCATTGACTCAATCAACGGCGACTGGGGCGGCGCTCCGTTTGAAGATCTGATGAAGGGGCTGGACTACGCGGAGCGGACTTACCCTTTCATCGACAAAGACCGCGAATGTGCTTTGGGCGCGAGCTACGGTGGGTATATGGCGAACTGGGTTCTCGGCCATACCAATCGGTTCAAGTGCATCGTCTCGCACGACGGCACGTTCAATACTGAGTCGGCCTGGGGCACGACCGAAGAGCTTTGGTTCCCGGAGTGGGAGTTCAAAGGCCCGCTGTACGGCAATCGCGAACTCTATCGAAAGTGGTCGCCTCACCTGTCAGCGACGAATTTCAAGACGCCGACGCTCGTAGTTCACGGCCAGTTCGACTACCGGCTCGATGTATCGGAAGGATTTCAGCTCTTCACCACGCTGCAGCGCCTGGGCGTGCCGTCAGAGATGCTCTATTTCCCGGACGAAGGCCACTGGGTGTTGAAACCGCAGAACAGCCAGCTCTGGTACAAAACGGTGAACGGCTGGGTGGATCAATGGGTGAAGAAATGATCGTGCGGAATCGCGGGCATAAATCGAACTGCCTTACCGGCTAGGTTCAAGCGGTACCCGGCAGCTGGAAATCAGCAGCTACGGTTCGAGCGTGTGCCGCAACATCTCGGGATCAGTCGCATAGACCATCGCCGTCTCTGCGTCCACAGCCCCGGCGCGTACCAGTTTGTCGATTTCTCCATCGAAGTGTTGCATCCCTTCGGAGGCACTGTCTTTCATGGCTTGCAGCAGGTTCTGGCGGGAAAAGTCATTCGCTTCCATGCACTTCAGTGTACGGGGATGAACTTTGAGAATCTCTACGATGGCGATCCGGCCGCTGGCGTCCTTACGCGGAATCAGCCTTTGCGAAACAATGTAGCGAAAAGTCTTGGTCAACCGGCTGCGAATGGCGGCCTGTTCCGACGCCGAGAACGCGCTTACAACGCGTTCCACCGTCTGCGCCGCATCCACGGTGTTCAGGCTGGAAAGCACGAGATGTCCGGTTTCGGCCGCTTCCAGCGCCATTTCCATGGTCTCGCGGTCGCGTAACTCCCCCACCAGGATCACATTCGGTGCCTGTCGCAGCGCGGCCCGCAGGGCCAGCGCGATGCTGGGAGTATCGCTGTGCAACTCGCGCTGATGCACAGTCGCGCTCTTGTGGTTGTGCAGGAACTCGATGGGGTCTTCGATGGTGATGATATGGCAGACCTGTTGTTGGTTGATGCGGTCCAGAAGCGCGGCCAGGGTAGAGGACTTGCCTGATCCCCGCGGTCCTGTGACCAGCACAATGCCGTCGCGCAAGTTGGCGATTTCCGCCAAGTGTGGGGGCAAACCGAGCGAAGCAAGGTCGGGAATCGCAGTCGGGATCACCCGCATCACCACAGCGCAACTGCCGCGCTGAATGAAGACGTTTACGCGAAACCGGGCGAGCCCCGGCAGCCCGTAAGAAACATCGCAGAAACCCTGCTCCCGCAATATGGTGATCGCCTGCTTGTTGGCGCCGATGAGATCGGAGGCGATGCGGCGGGTATCGTCGGGGCTGAACGGGCGGAGTCCGGGAGCTTGTACTGCGATCAATTGGCCGTTTACCTCGACCTGGGGCAGCCGACCGGGCGAAAAAATTAGGTCGCTCACTTGATCGCTGGCGCGTAGCATGGCGGCAAGCAGCGCATGGGTGGCCACCGAACCCGAGGCCGTTGAGGCTTCGAACTGCACGGAGATTGGAGCGTTGCCCGTTGCTGCCATGTCATTTCTCGGGGGAGACTGCGGCGCGAAGCGACGTTAGTCCTGGTTGGATCGTGCCCAGGCTTTACTCTAACGAAAACGAGGACCCGCTTCTACGAAGAACGTCAAGTTCATAGACCTTCGTAACGGGTGGTCGGCGCAGGCAGGGAAAGGGGACGCAGAGTCCGTCCTCACGGGAGCATGCAATGAAAAGTCGGCTTCTTGAGCCGTCTTCATCCCGGATCAGAAATGGAGCCACTCACTTTTTAGTAGTCTTCTTCGGTTTTCCGAACTGGGTTTCCACCGTTGATCCGATACTGGCCAGCATGGCCTTGGCCTCCTCGGCGTGCGGCCCAGTGGGCTGCAGTTCGAGATACTTCTGAAAGGCTTCTGCCGTGCCATCGGGCGCAATCATCTTGTCGCCCTTCAGAGTGGCCCCACCGATCAGGTTGGTAGCTTTCCAATAGTAAGCATCCGCCCGGTTCGGGTCTGCGGCGATAGCCTTGTCGAAAGCATCGACCGCCGCCTGACGCGCTTTCGGATCGTTGGTGATATTGGCATTGGTCAGAATCGCGCCCAGATTGAAGTAATATTGGCCAGCGCCGGTCGGGTCTAGCTGCGCGGCTTGTGTATATGCCTTCACCGCTTCATCAGTCTTGCCGGATTTGGCCAGGGCCTGCCCCATGTTGTTGTAGTACTGGGCCATGGCTTTGGTGTCGTCGGGAGACTTCTGAGTCGCCGCGTCGACCGCTTTCTGTTTGAGATCGATCGCCTTCTCATAATCGCTGGCAGCGTCGGCGTATCGCTTAGCCTTTTCCGCGCTGTCGGTCTGCTTGCCTGCGGAACTGAGGTAGGCTTCTCCGAGTTTGGCCCAAAGCAGATCGCGATTGGCGTCCATTTGGGTGGCTTCCGTCAGGGTAGAGATGGCGGTATCAAAGTCTCCCGCCGCCGACGCCGTCTTGGCGGCAAGCAGCTTCTCGTTCAATGCCTTGATGGTGTTATTTTCCTTGGTCGCCTTGGACGCTTGCTCCTGCTTCTGCTTCATCTGCTCCGGCGTTATCCCCTGCCCCTGAGCATTTGCTGTCGCCTCCTTCAGCAGATCGAAGTCCAGATTGTTTTCTTCGACTCCCCCCCCGACATGAAAACCGGTGGCGTGATCGACCTCCTTTCCGTCCTGCAGTAGTCTGACCTTGTAGGTGCCCGGCTCAATGCCCAAAGAAAAATATTCGCCTTTGGTGTTGGTCTTGAGGTCGTATTTCCGGCCGGTGTCGGCGTTCAGGAACTCTACGGTGGCTCCCACGATGAGTTTGCCTTCCATGTCCTTGCACACTCCCCGGACCGAGCCGGTCACCTGGGCAAACACCGGCGCACACAGCGCTGCCACGACCACTATGAGGACTGGAACCACGAAACGATGTTTCATTGTTGCCTCCTGGCTCAAACCTGAATTTAGGACTTCCGATTTTCGTCTACGATCAATGGCCTGCATGCATCCTCGATGGCATAACCTGAAATCACGGTTCGAAAGCCTTTATGTCTTCGCCGCCATTTCCACATACGGGATCAGATCGACTGCTCCGGCTTCGTGAAACGCTCGCAGACGGAGCACACAACTATCGCACACACCGCAAGCACGATCTTCCCGGCTGTAACAAGACCACGTTAAATCGAAGGGCGCACCCAATTCAAGGCCGCGCGTCACAATTTCGGATTTCCGCATCCCGATCAGTGGGGTCACGATTTCGATCTTGCCATCTCGGGTGCCGGTTCTCACGACCTCATTGAAGGCTCGATAATAAGCCGGCCGGCAGTCGGGATAACCCGAGCTATCCTGCTCCACTGCTCCGATGTACACCTTTTCCGCCCCCAGGACTTCGGCCCAACTCACTCCGACCGACAAGAAGTGCGCATTGCGGAAGGGAACGTAGGTCACCGGAATCTCGAGCCCGGTTAGATGTGATTCAGGAACAGCAATCTTGGGATCGGTAAGCGCGGACCCGCCGATCGCCCGCAATGCCTCGTTTCGTACCACCAGGCGGTCATGGATCCCCAGGCGATCGCAGATTGCCAGGAATGACCGCCGCTCCCGCTCTTCTGTTCGTTGTCCGTAACTAACGTGCACCGCCGCGGCTTCGAAGTCACGCGCCGCCAAGGCTGCGCAGACGCAGGAGTCCATACCTCCGCTCAGCAGAACAACCGCACGGGATTTGGTTTTTGCCGACATGAGCGCAGTGCAGTCTCGTACTGTAGCAGTCACCAGTAAGAATGCAGAAACCCAAATTTTCGTTTTGGCCGTCCGAACGTCAATCCCCAGGATTCGGCCCGCTGCGCCTTCTCTTCTTGTCTTGCGACATCAGCAAGAGGCGCTCAATAGACGTATTCTATCTCCGGATACTCCGGTTGGCTCTGGAGCTTGGAAGCGGGTGCTCCTTGCAGGTATACGTCAAAGAAAGTGCTGATGTAGTGCGCCGCCAAGGCAACTTGGCGGCGGCCATCGATGCGCACAACACCTAGCATGCGCATCGCGCGCATCAGAAGCGGACTCTCTCAACATCCCGTCATCGCTGAACATGTAGTGATTCGCACCGCGAATCACGATTTCTAACCTGCGGTCACTAGGCAATCGATCGTAAATGGAGCGGATGTTCGCCTTGACCGGGCGGGTTTCTGAATCGGGCTCGGCTTCGTGGTCACTTAAGAGAAACATGAAAGGCTGAGTGACGCCTTCGCCGACGACACTGCCAAGGGGAGCCCCGTCCACGTCGATGCCCGCCTTGCACCGAGAATCGTCATGACAGAACTGCAAGGCTTCGGCACCACCGAGTGAGTGGCCGAAGACTCCGATCCGTTGCATATCGAGCCGTCCCAGGAACCTGCCCGAGGGATCAGACGTGTTCAGTCGCTCTAGCTGATCGAGCGCAAAGCCCATGTCTGCGGTCCATGCCTGGACCAACTGGTTGGCGAGATGCTGCTGCTCAGACCCGCTGAGCAGGTCGGCATTGTTCTGGTGCGCCCTCGCGAATCACCCTTCCGTCGGGCAACACTACCACGAAGCTCCGATAGGGTGCGTCGAAACCCACCACCACGTAGCCGTGGCTCGCAAGGTCTTCGGCAAGGATCGTGTAGTCTGTGGTCAGAGCCGCAAGTCCCGCTCTCATGAGTACGACAGGGTACGCCTGCCGCTGGAGCGATACCTCGGCGTCACGAAAACTACACGGGTGAACGCGCGACAAATCTCTCGTCAGAAACTGCGTGAGCGGGCCAAGCTGGCGTCCAAGGGCAGTCCGCCATGGAGCCGGTAAGTAGTCGTCGACCGTCTGGGACAGTTGTGGAGGCGCTGCGGGATACCAGATCCACGCAAGAAGCTCCCGCTTGGAACCCGGTTGCGGCGCCAATAACTCTGCCTGCGCGGCGTCGCTCCAAAGGTACGTCGTGCGGCCGACCACGAATGGGCCAGTAGGCGTGGGTAGCGTCGTCTCCCTGTTGTGGTCCAGCCACAGCAATCCCAGAAAGGCTGCGATTCCAGCAACCGCGAACAGAGCTACCACCACCAAAATCCTGATCGCACGCATATATTTAGGAATCGCCATTCACAAATGAAGAAAAAAGACGGGGGCCATCGCCGCGAGCGCAGCTCCGGCTTGCAGCGCAAGCACGCACAACGTCTGCCTGGGAGCTCGTGGCAGCCACTTGATCGCAAAGAACGCCAGTACCGGCATCTGTCCCGCCATCAGGAGCTGCCAGAGATGAGCGGGGGAACCCTCATCTGGCTCACGGACAGCGCCGTACATTGCAACCGAACCAAGCACGATCGCCAGCGCGGTGAGCGACATTGCCATTGGAAGAAAGGCGCTCGGCCGCTTCACCATGGTGCCAAAAGAACTGGCAGGTTGATCCATTTTGCGGCCTCGAGTTGGGGAGACGTGCTCACCAAGTGCCGACCAAACGACGTTTGCCGCCGTGCGCAGACCGCTACTGCGGCCTTGAAGAAGCGCCTCAAACTCAGTGCCATAGCGCTCTCTCCAGGCGCGCGGATACAGGCGCGTAAGCAGGTGAGCGAGCGCGGGATTCATAACGCCTCCAACCTCCCCAGCCCCGCTTTGGCGACCTGTTGCAGGGTGGCCAGCTTGGCGCGGAGAACGCGGAGACCCTCCGCCGTAATGCGATAGGGCCGGCGGCGCTCCTCCGGTGGGAGCGGCTCGATCCAACCCAGCTGCTCCAGGCGCGCAATCGCCCCATACAGCGTCCCGGGCCCCAGACGAGTGCCGCATATGCTGGCAATGTCCTCAATCATGGCGTGTCCATGCTTCGGTCCACTGGCCAGACTGGCCAGCACAAGCAGCGGTGGGTCGGAATAGTGCCCTATTCCCGGGTCATTTTCGACTTTTACTACGTCTTGCGTACTACGCATGACGTAGTTATCGCACAGTTTGACCTTTGCTGCAAGGAAAATATTGGCACGTGCCGAGGGCCGCGTCGCTCAGGCGCAGGTCGTTCTAACTTCTGACTCTACTCACACGCCTTTCATTGCCGGGTCCCAGATGAACTTGTGGATCTGCAGCCCCAGGCGCGCCGGGACATTATCCGCCAGCATCCACTCCGCCAGTTCCCGCGGGTCGAGCAAACAGTGCGAGGTGTCGCGGGTGCTGTCGGCACCTTTGCTGAACGCCGGCGAAAACAGCACTGCATTGACCCGGCGAGCCAGATTGTGCCTGGCGGCAAAATCGCGCGCGAACTCATAATCCGCGCGGTCGCTCAATACAAATTTGACTTCATCCGCCGAATCCAGAGCCTCGAGGTTCTCTATGTGGAACGTGTCCGGTTCGCCTGAATTCGGACATTTCACGTCCACAATCTTGATCACGCCTTTGGGCACCCGTTCCAGAGGACGCTCGCCGCTGGTCTCGAGCAGGACCGTGTAACCTTCGTCGAGCAGGCGTTGCATCAGCGGCACCACCTCGCGCTCCTGCAACATGGGCTCCCCGCCGGTGATCTCGACTAACCCGCTGGGACTGAGTTGTTCGACCTCCTCTACCACCTCCTCGATTGTCATGCGATGCCCGCCCGTGAAGGTGTACTCGCTATCGCACCACGAGCAACGCAGGTTGCATCCCGTGAGGCGTACGAATACACACGGAAGTCCGGCGTGAGTGGATTCGCCCTGGATCGACTTGTAGATCTCGGTGATCTGCATAAAAGCAGCTTTCAGGATTGAGTCATTGAATCATCGGACCATTGAGTCATTTGCCTCCGGGTTGCGCAGGGGTAAATGATTCAATGATTCAATCACTCATTGGCTCAATCGAATTCACTCGCTATAGGTTGCCGTCGTCGTGTCGGTTTCAAACACGGTAACGTTCTTAACTCGTACCCGACCGCTGGTCACACGATCGAGCTTCTGATTGGTCTCATCATAGAAGTATTTGGCCAGGTTTTCCGCGGAGGGGTTCAACACCGTGAAAGGCTCAAGGTCATTGATCATCTTGTGGTCGAGCCGTTCGATCACGTGCCTCATGACCTCGCGTAAGTCTTTGAAGTCGAGCAGAAGCCCCGCTTTGTCCAGATCCTTGCCGGCCAGCGTGACCCGCAATTTGTAGTTATGCCCATGCGGATTCTCACACTTGCCCTTGTAATTGCGCAAGTAGTGTCCAGCGGCAAAGGAATCTTCTACGGTGACTTCAAACATGGTGACCCACTCACTCCAGAAACTCTGTCGGTCTTCAGCCTGTGGTTTTATTGTATCGCGACGAAGACTAAGCACCGTTTTCCCTCAGCCTTAGGGATAACTGCATGCTCAACCGCGGACCGCCGGATGCCCTCAATGCTATGCTCTTGACTTCTGCGAATTCCTTACTATATAGTAAGGAACACGAAATAGTGACAGGAGGGTCGATTTGGCCACCGCGACCATGACGTCCAAAGGACAGGTCACCATACCCAAGCCGGTTCGCGCTGCCCTGGGGCTTGACTCCGGGGATCGCATTGAATTTGTGGAACTGGAAAAAGGGCAATTTGCAATCATCGCCGCCACTCGCTCGGTGCAGGAATTGAAAGGACTGTTTCGCGGCAAGCGAAGCAAGCCGGTATCGATTGAAGAGATGAACGCTGCCATCGCGAGGCGCGCCTCCGGGTCCCGGTGATCGGCCTTGAAATGATCGGCCTCGACACGAATATTGTTGTCCGCTATCTTACGCACGACGATCCCGCCCAAACGGCCGCGGCGGTAAGGGTGATGGACTCACTCACCTCCGACTCACCTGGATTCCTGTCCCTGATCGTCATTGCGGAGCTGGTTTGGGTATTGGAGGCTTCCTACCGTTTCAAGAAGAACGAAATTGAGCACGTTCTGGGAACCTTACTGCGCAGCAAAGAGCTGGTCATTGAGCGAGCGGAAATCGTCTCGCAGGCATTGCGGAAGTTCAGCGCCAGCCGCGCCGATTTTGCCGACTGCCTCATCGAGCGCTCCGGACACGCCGCCGAATGCCAGTACACCGTCACCTTCGACCGGAATGCCGCAGGAGCAGGCATGCGGCTGCTGAAAGATTGAGATATGCGGACCTACCCTTAGTCTGAAAGCCCCGCTCCGAAGAACTCCTCCACCACCCTCATGTCGGTGGTCTTCTGGTAATTCGGCAGGCTCTCCACAAATACCCGCCCATACTGTTTCTTCAGAATCCGATTGTCGAGCAGAACCAGCAGGCCGCGGTCGTGCAGCGACCGGATCAGGCGTCCGTAGCCCTGTTTCAGCGTGATCACCGCTGCCGGGACTTGATACTGAAAAAACGCGTTCCCGCCTTCGGCGTCGATCGATTTCACTCGTGCCGCGACAACCGGATCAGTGGGCACGGCGAAAGGCAGCCGATCGATAATCACGCAACTGAGTTGCTCACCTTGAACGTCCACACCCTGCCAAAAGGACGAGGTTGCGAAGAGCACCGCGTTCGGCGTCAGGCGAAATTCTTCGAGCAGAGCGCTTTTCGGAGCGTCACCCTGCAGCAGCATGGGGAAGTCGAGTTCGCCGAGCAGTCGCTGGTAGACGTCATTCATCTGGGCGTAGCTGGTGAACAAAACAAACGCCCGTCCGCGAGTGATTTCGAGCAGCCGGCGGATGCAGTCCGCCGCCTTGGCCGCAAACTGCGGCGTGCGCGGATCAGGCAGGTCGGGAGGCACATAGAACAGCGCCTGGGTTTCGTAATCAAAATGTGAAGGCAGCACGACTTCGCGGGTGTATTCGAGCCCAAGGCGCCGCCGCATGTACTCGAAGCCGCCGCCTACAGCGAGTGTCGCCGAAGTCAGCACTGCACACTCCAGCTTGTCGAACAAGCAGGTCTTCAGGATGGGTGCAACATCAATGGGCGTGGCCTGGAGAAAGACATTCAACTTGTCACGGCCACCGCGACGCCGCTCGATCCAGAACACCGTATTGTGGTCTTCCGATTCCATCAGGAAACCGAACTGCACTTGCAACTCTTGTGTTCGCCGGGCAAAGTTGAAAACCTCCTCCGGCTTCGATGGCAGGTTCTCCAGCTCCGAGCTGAGTCGCTGCAAAGACTGCTGTAAAGCCAGAAATTCATCACCGTTCTCCTCCAGGAAATCGCGCCGGTTCTCGAAAGCGAAGCGCCCTTCGCCCTGCGGCAGCAAGGCAAAGAAAAACATCGACCGGTCGCGCAGGCTCTTCAGCGCGCCGGAGAGGGAAGCCGAAAGCATGTGATTGCGCTGCAGCGAGGCTTCCACGTCCCGGCACAGTTCCTCGACGCGCGCGTTGCTGACCGACACGCCAAAGTAGCTGCCGGCCACATCTTCCAATTCGTGTGCCTCGTCGAAGATCACCGCACCCACTTCGGGCAGGATTCCCGCATCCGGCGCGTATTCGGCTTGCTGCTTGATAGAGAGATCGGCAAAAAAGAGGTGGTGGTTGACGATAATGATGTCACTCTCCATCGCTCGACGGTGCATTTCGGTGATAAAACACTTGTCCCAGGAACTGCACTTCTGGCCCAGGCAGGTATCGGAGCGCGCGTCCAGCTTGTGCCAGAGTGCGCTGGCCTCGGGCAGTTCAGCCAACTCGGCTCGGTCTCCGCTCTGCGTTGCTTTCTCCCAGGCGGCGATCGCGCGATAGTGTTCGATTTCCTCCAGCCCGCTTAACACCGGCTGCCCCGTCAAGTCATAGAGTTTTTTCCGGCACAGGTAATTGTTGCGCCCCTTCATGTAGCAGACGTTCAGCTTTCCCTCGCCATCGGGAAAAAGCGCATGCTCAAGAAACGGGATATCTTTGTGGAAGAGCTGCTCCTGCAGATTCTTAGTGCCGGTGGAAATAATCACCCGCTTGCGGGAACGGATGACGGGAACGAGATACGCCAAAGTTTTGCCGGTGCCCGTTCCGGCTTCGACGATCAAATGGCGCTTTTCTTCCAGGGCCTGTTCGACGGCTTGAGCCATTTGAAGCTGCCCACGGCGGAACTCGTACGCGGGATGGGTGCGCGAGAGCAGGCCGCCTGGGGCAAAAAACTGGTAGAGCGAGACCTCCTGTTTCTTGACGCTGGGGACGGCCGAAGACGCGGGCTGGGAAGTGGAGGCCACAGAGTCTCTATAATAAGGCACTGCACGTGTGGGGCGGGTCTGTGGCCCGTCCGGTTCCCGTCGTCTTGTGACCCGAATCAACACCAACTCGATGAGTGCGCCAGTCACCGCTGGCGTTCCAACCCTCGCCATCGTCGGGCGGCCCAACGTTGGCAAATCCACGCTGTTCAATCGCATTGTGGGTTCGCGGCGCGCGATTGTCGGCGATGAGCCCGGCATCACGCGGGACCGTTTGTACGGCGAGGCGAACTGGCGTGGGCGCCGCCTCCGCATCGTGGACACCGGCGGAATCATTCCTGAGGAAAGAGACTTCATCCCTGCCGAAATCTTTCGCCAGGCCAAGGTCGCGCTGGAAGAGGCCGACGCCGTGATTCTGGTGGTGGACGGGCGCAGCGAACTCACCGCCCCCGACCTCGACCTCGCCCGCCTGCTGCTCCGCGGCGGCAAGCCGCTTTTCTTGGCAGTCAACAAGATCGACAGCGACAAGCAGCAAGCACTCGCCGACGAATTCTATCGCTTGGGAATCAGGAAAATATTTCCGGTTTCCGCCGAGGCCGGTCGCGGTGTGGACGACTTGCTTGACGCGATCTTCGAGGTTCTTCCGGCCCCACAAGATCTAACCACGGAGGACACAGAGCACACTGAGGACGAAAAGCCGACAGAACCGGAGCCCCGCGAGACCAAAGTCGCCATCATCGGCCATCCGAATGTGGGCAAGTCCACCCTGCTGAATCGGCTTACAGGAACAGAGCGCGCCATCGTCTCGCCTGTCCCCGGCACTACCCGCGATGCAGTGGATGAAATTGTCGAACGCAATGGGAAGACATTCCGCTTTATTGACACTGCCGGCATTCGCCGCAAGGGCAAGACCCATCTGATGGCGGAGAAACTCTCCGTCGTGATGGCCCGCAAGCATCTGGAAGCTGCTGACATTGCGCTGCTGGTGATCGATGCCACGGAAGGTGTGAGCGCGCTCGATGCCACCATCGCCGGCTATGCTCACGAAAGCGGCCGGTCGGTAATCGTCGTCGTGAACAAGTGGGATCTGGTCATGAGTGGCCAGAAGAAAGCAGGGCGAGAGTCGAAAGCGGCACGCATTCGGGACACCAAAAGTCCGACCGATCGTGATGCGTACGAACAGAGACTTCGCTACGACCTTAAATTCTTGAGCTACGCCCCGGTTTTGTTCGTTTCCGCGGCCACCGGCCAGGGAACGGAAAAGGTCCTTCCCACGCTGGAGGAAGTCGCCACCGAACGCCGCAAGCGCATTCCCACCGCCGAAATGAACCGATTTCTGCAGCAGGTTGATTTCGAGCGCGCCTCGGTGCCTGTCCGTCAGCGAGTAAAGATTTACTACATGACCCAAGCCGGGGTGTCTCCACCGACGTTCGTGCTTTTCACGAACCGTAAGGTGAAGCTGCACTTTTCTTACCAGCGATTTCTGGAAAACCAGCTCCGCAAGGCGTTCGGATTCGTGGGTTCGCCGATTTGGAT
Organism: uncultured Acidobacteriota bacterium; assembly: GCA_963770485.1. Taxonomy (GTDB): domain Bacteria; phylum Acidobacteriota; class Terriglobia; order Terriglobales; family Acidobacteriaceae; genus CAVVEC01. The sequence continues at coordinate 650,067 of CAVYPX010000009.1, read as the reverse complement.
CAAGAACCGCGCGCGGGATTAGCCTAAGCTCTCGGGTCCCCTGAAGTTTACGCGTCCACGCCCGTGCATGCGCCAGTTGAAATTCAGATCTAGTCAGAGTCCCCGGTCCCAACCCGAAGGTAACCTTGAGGACCTTTGCGGGCCGCGCAAGAATAGCAACCATCGGAAAGTCAAGGAGGATGCAATGGCTCGAAGCCTGATCATTGGAGTGTGTGTGTTGTCGGTGTGCGGTACGGTCCGTGCGCAGCAAAACGCTCCTCGAACTTATTCGGCGGATGGTAAGACAATCACCTACGACTTGACCGTGTTCAACCCGCCCGTCGCCGTTGAACCTGACCCTGCCAAGCTGAACCAGGACAGTGCCGTGAATTGCACGCTCTTGTTTCTGTCGAGGCTGCAAAAAGGAGATGTGAAAGGGGCCGCGGCCGTGACCGACGATCCGGACTCGACCGCAAAAGCCTACGAGGCATACAAGGCCAGAGTCGGCGATGCCGAGTTCTCCAAGAACATCTCACAGCTCTTTGATGGAGACCGCTATATCTATGAGTTGACGGTCGGGTCGGAGCACGCCCTCATGTCAGAAAAACAGCCAGGAGGGGCGCAGGTCCTGATCGAAAAACAAGGAAAGTTCTGGTCGGCAGGCATAGCACATCAGTCCCCTGAGTTCAAGAGCCTGTTTGAGTTAGTCAACGCCCATGCAGCGGGGAAGCTGCAATTCAAGTAGCAAGATCGCCGACCGCGGAACAAATCATCGCCCACACCTTGCGCCGAGTATTCCGCCCGTGCATCATGTGAGAGTCACGCCGTGACACCGGCAGCGGCGCTGATCACCCATGAAGAATCGACGGCTCTTTGTCTCTGTGCTGTTCATTTCGGCATGGATTCTGTTCTTGGATACATTCCCTGCCCAGACTCAAGACAACTATGAGATCCAGGTGTACGGGTCGGATCTCGTACCGCCCGAGCACACGATGATCGAGCTGCACAGCAACTTCACCGCGGAAGGCAGCAAGACCGTGATGGATGGCGTCCTGCCAACGAACCACGCCGAACACGAGACCGTCGAAATTACGCAAGGTCTTACCGATTGGTTTGAGACCGGCTTCTACATTTTCACCAGCATTCAGTCCGATGGCGGCTGGCAATGGGTGGGCGATCACATCCGCCCGCGCTTCCGCGTCCCGGAGTCCTGGCACTGGCCGGTGGGAGTGAGTTTGTCAAACGAAATCGGATACCAGCGCCGGGCCTTCTCTACTGACACCTGGACGTGGGAGATCCGTCCGATTGTGGATCAAAAAATGGGGCGCTGGTATTGGGCATTTAATCCTGCGCTCGATCGCTCTTGGCATGGCTTGAGTGTCCGCCAGGGAGTGGTGTTCTCGCCCAATGCCAAGATCAGTTATGACCTCACGAAACGAATCTCAGGGGGGCTGGAGTATTACGCTTCCTGGGGCCCGATCCACAATCTGCTTCCGCTCGCACAGCAGCAACAGCAGCTCTTTCCCACGATTGATCTCGATCTCGGGCCGCAGTGGGAATTCAACTTCGGAGTCGGCGTGGGCGTAACTGGCGCAACTGATCACTTGATCATCAAGTGCATCGTCGGCCGGCGCTTCTCGTGGGGGCACGACCATAACAAACAGTGATTCTCGCCGTCTCGATCGGTTTCACACTTGATGGATCCCATTACCAACTGTCATCCCGAGCGCAGCGAAGGGATCCAGGTGTTTGCCTGCGCCGGCGATACCGTGATGCAGGCAAGAACCAAGATCCCTCGCTTCGCTCGGGATGACAAGGTCTGTTGTTAGTCAGCGCTATATCTGCGAACGGTTCTATGCGATGGGTTCTGGTTCCGGCGGCAACGGCGGCGGCATAGGAGGAGCTTGTGGAGCAACCGGGGGAATCAGAGGCGCCGGATGCAACAGGGCGTCCAGCGGGGCGTAGCGCCCGGCGAAGAAATAGATGGAATAGGCGGGGAAAAAAACAATGGCTGGCACTGAAATCAGCGCAATCACGTACAGGACTATCGCCAGAACGATGCATGCGGCGACTATAGCCAGCGTAATCGTGTAAAGGTTCCAGGTCAGGCCTGCGGTTTTTCCCAGCAGCACAGCGACCACACCCACACCGCCGACGGGAATCAGCAGAATGAGAATCACAATAAAGGTAATAATTCCCACCACAACAGCCGCTCCCAACGCCATAACAATCTTCATTCCGATATAGCCGGCGTAGCCGCCCTTCTCCGAGTTCAACTTCCGCAGCAAGCGCCTCCACGCTTCGAAAGCGTTAATGTTTTCCAGAGCCATCTGCGGGATCACAAAGTCTTTCGTCAAAACGTGGACTACAAGCCAGATCACCACGAACGCCATCACCAGCAGAAATAACACCATACCGCAGAGAATGAGTGGAACCAAATGCTGTTTGGGCTGGGTGAACCAGCCAGCGGCGAGGGCCAGGGCGGCGGGGATCCCGATCAGAATGGCCAACCCCACACCCATCGCGAAGAAAAAGACCATTTGCCACACGAAGTAGCGCAACCCTGGCCTCTGTCGCCGATTCCAGCCCCGCCGGATCGCGCACTGCCTGGCCACCACGCTGTCAAACAGGATGAAACGCATTACGCTGTTTACGTAGACAAACAATATCCAGAACACCGTGCCCAGCACGATCAGCAGCGCGATCAATCCCGCGTATAGCGCCGGATCCACGTTGGGCAAACCGAACTCTGCAAAACGCTGTGAGCCGCCGGTATGCGTGGGTACCTGGAAATTGCCACAGCCCCCCGAGCTGAGCTCACCCGCCAGAAATCCGACCAAAGCGAGCTTGGCCCACTGCCCGGCGCGGAACGGCTGAAAAAGTTGCTGTTTGGTGTGTTGGAAGGCGGGACTGATCGCGTCAATCGCCGAAATGGGCAAGCACGCACCTCGCGGGCAAATCTACGGACGCCAGCAAGGTACTAGGAACGGCAGAAAGGGTCAATGAGATTCCGAGATTGCCCTTCTCGCGTAGCGTACAACACTTAATTCACCACGAGCCACATAGGGGCGTCCGCCCTCGTCCGCACGCCTATTTCTTCACCGCCCCAAATTCCACCACCCCATTTCCCGGTGGAATCGAGTTCACCCAGGGAACCGAAACCTGCTTTTCCGGGTAGTCGGAACCCGGCCCGAGGTGGGTGAAACTGGAAAACACAAAAGGCACTCCCTCTGACTGCAGGACCGAGTTCCGATCGGTTACCTGTAGGTGCAAATGTGCGCCGGTTGTGTTGCCGCTGTTTCCCAGCAAAGCGAGCACATCTCCTCGATGAACATGATCGCGCAGTCTCACCTTGATGCTCCCTTGCTGGAGATGCGCATAGGTGACGTAGAGATTAGGCGCAATCTGCAGAATGACGTGGTTTCCCGCAATGTTATCAAGGGTGATGGGTGGCAAGACGCGTGGCGTGTTGTCCGCGATTCCATCGACTACTTCGGTTATCTCTCCGTCCGCGACCGCGAGTACCGGCTCCCTCCATCCCCACCAATTTTCATTTTTCGTATTGCCGTCATGACGCGAGTCGCCGTTCGGCCCAACTTTCACCCAGTCAATGGCGAAGCGTTCAGGGGAATAAGTGTGGCCATCAATTGCCATGATGCCGCGGCGATGGCTGGAATTGTTCCCCGGACCATCCCCCGCGAGCCATATACCTCCGTTAAAGGGCGGGCTCAGCACCGGAACGGAATCCTGGCTGACGGGAACCTGGAAATCGTCCAGCGTGACGTCGGTCGGATTGCCTCCGCTTGCTGGTGCGGACGAAAAAACCATCCGGTGCTTGAGGCTTGTAGGGGCGGTACGATTCGGCTGCAGCTCGATCCATATAAACAAGAGGTTACGCGCGCCCGGCTCGATTGATCGCGGGTCTTTGGCTCGGTCGCTGGAGCTGGTGGGTCGCATCATCGCTTCGCCCACTCGTATCATCGCCGCCGATAAGGTATTGTCTACCAGAATGGTGAGTGGACCGCTGGTTTCCTCGTTAGCGAAGATTTCGACTTGCTTCAACGTCAAGGGCGCCGTGTCAAAATTGGTGACGTGGAGCTCGTAAACCAGAACCTTGTTGTTGCCGATCGCGACCGGTATGGGCGGTGAAGGACAGACGATTTCGATACGCGGCCCTCGCTCTCGAGCGAAGGCCGCACTCAGCAATCCAAACGCAATTAGGAATGAGAAGCCGATCCGTGCAGCAGTGCCGAATGTACAATGCATTTATTCCGCCTTATGTTTACTGCCTTTTGGCTGAGAAATCCGTGTTGAGCCGTGTCAATCTGTAGCCGCTCTTCTACTCATACCTCAGTGCTTCCACCGGATCCAGTTTGGAGGCGGCCAGCGCCGGGACCAGGCCGCTGATCACTCCGACTATCAGCAGCACGATCGTCGAAAGCGTAACCGTCATGAGCGAGATTCGCAGATGGATGTCCGCCTTGCCGGAGTCGTCTTCGAACAGCGGCCCCATCAGCGGCAGCGTTCCCACAGCGGCGGCAATGGCATAGGACAGCAGCACACCGATCGCTCCGCCCAGAAGCATGATCAGCAGGGTCTCAGCCAGGAACTGAAACTTGATGTGCCGCTTCCTGGCTCCCAGGGCGCGCCGCAGGCCAATTTCGCGAATTCTTTCGTCCACCGAAACCAGCATGATGTTCATGACGCCAACGCCGCCAATGCCAAGGGTCAAGGTTCCGATAAAAGCGAGCAGCACCTGCAGTCCGATGGTCAGCGCGTCGATCACCGGGCGAAATTCATCACGCCCGAACATCTGGATGGCTTTCTTGTCGGTCGTCGAGAATTGCTGCCGCGTGGCCACCGCAGCCAGCACCTGCGCCATGGCCGGCTTTTCAAATTGCGGAGCAATCGGCTCGAACACCATCACCGCGGCGTAACGCGTGTTCCACAAGTCACCTGCCGTGGAGTACGGAATCCAAACCGATTCATCGTCGCTGCTGAAGTAGTTGCTGAGCTGGATTTTTCTGGCCATCACACCGATCACGGTGAAGCGGACTCCGGCGATCTGCACGATCTCGCCGACCGCGGGACGCCCGCTGAACAGTTGCTCGCGAATGCGGCCTCCCAGGAAGGCCACACGCCTCCGTTCCAACTCGTCACTGGCATTGATCCAGCGGCCTTCAGACGGGACTTCGTTGCGCATCTCGCCGTACTCCGGGCACACACCGCGAACAGCAGCCGTTCCCACCATCCTGTCCCCGTATGCGATTCCTGGCCGGTGCACGGTTTCCCGGCAGATATGTTTCACCAGCGGGGCGGTCTCTTTCACCATGTCCAGGTCAGCTTGCTCGAAGACAACTTTCTTTCCCGCCCGCTGCCCGCCGGGTTGCTCGCTGGTCTGTTGCGGCCAGCAGATGACTACGCTCTTGCCGAAGGCGTTGAAGCCGCCCACCAGAATGCTGCGAAAACTGCTGCCGTAGGCGATGAGCAGCGTGACCGTCGCGATTCCCCAGACGATACCCAGCATGGTCAACAAGCTGCGCGTGTAGTTGCGCCTCAATGCGATCCAGGCTTCGCGAATGATCTCGGTCAGCACTGTGACTTTGTGGCGCTGGCGTCTTGCCAGCTACTATGCCGCCGGGACGGCGGCGCTACACTATCCTCCGGCCTCAAACCGCAGTGCCTCGATAGGGTCGATCGATGCCGCTTTCCGCGCCGGATACAATGCCGAGAGCACGGCGATAGTCCCCAGCAGCCCGCAGGCAATCAATCCCGACGACCACGTAGGAAGCAGACCGGCGAAGTACTGTGGCATGGGCAGCAAATTCACCAGGGAACACATTCCGTAGGCCACACCCAATCCCACGCCGCCACTGAGAAACGCGATCAGCAGCGCCTCAAAGAAAAATTGCTTCAGGATGGTATGCGCCGGAGCGCCCAGGGCCTTGCGCACGCCGATCTCACGAGTGCGCTCGCGCACCGCTACCATCATCACGTTCATCACACCCAAACCACCCAGGAACAACGTCACCATGCCGACTGCGCCCAGAAAATACTTCATGCCGTCGGTCATGCGCTCGAAAGCTCGCGCTTCCTGGACGGTGTCCCAGATCGGACAGGCCTCTTTGTCGTTGGGATCGAAGTTATGCATGCGGCCCAGCGCTGTTCTGACCTCGCGTTTGCAGGCTTCATGCTGCTCGACGGATTTCGGCGTCACCAGCAACTGGTCGAAAGTGACAGGCGTCCCCGGCGGCTTGTCGGGAAAGTCACGCCGCATGGCGGCGAACGGAACGAATATCTTGTTGGCGTCCCAGCCATCGTAGTCGGAATCCTGCTTCTTCTTCTCCATCACCCCGATCACAACGTAGGGGAAAGCATTCAGGTAAAGGTTCTCATTCAGCGGATTGCGGCCGGGAAACAGTTGTTTGGCCGCTTCATTGCCCAGAAAGGCAACCCGTCGGCCTTCGCGCTGGTCGTCCCAGTTGTAAAACCGCCCCTGGCCTACGTTGATGCTGCGAATACCGCCAAACGGCGGTAAAGATCCGGTCACCAAGAATGCGGCATTGTTATAGTTGCTGTGAATCTGGACGTCCTCTTGCTCAAGCTCCGGAATCATATACTCACAATCCGGAGACTCGGCCTGCACCGCGGCCACATCCGGATCCTGCCAGTGCACCGTGCGGCCGGCTCGGGCTCCGCCCGCGTGCAGGCTGGTGCGGCCATGGAACACGATCATGACGTCTTTGCCGAGCGTTTCGGAAACCCTGGCCTGGCCCACGCGCAAGCCTTCTCCCGCCCCGACCATCAGCACAATCGAGACGATCCCCCAAGCGATCCCGAACATGGTGAGGAAGGTTCGCAGCTTGTGCGACCAGAGGGTACGGAGCACATCGCCGATAAGATCGCGCAGGACCATGCCCGTAGATTGGACGCGCCCACTCACCGAACGTGAGCCGGGTTCGTCCCTGGCTGGAGATACGCGGCTTGGACGAGTTTCGTTCCGAAGGAAGTCAGCGGGAAGAACTCAAAATGCAGAAGTGAGCGCCCGACGAAAGGGCCTAAGCCGTTGATTCTGCATTCTTACTTCTGACTTCTCCATTGCTACTTCTGACTTCCGAGGAGACTTCCAGGTCTTGCATCCACTTCTCGAATTCCCTTAGCGCCAGCTCACATTGCTGACGATGGCGTTCCTGGCGGTCTCGGACTTTATGCCCGAGCGGCGGCAGCAGATCGAATGTTATGTTTGCGGGCTGGAATTTCGCGGCGTCCGCGTGAGTAATGTAATGAGTCAGCGCCCCAAACGCCGTTGCCCGCGGCGGCGCGACCGGCTCTCCACCCGCAACTAGCGCTGCGGCATGAAGTCCCGCCATCAGGCCCGTGGCGATGGATTCCACATAGCCTTCGACCCCGCAAATCTGTCCCGCAAACAACACGCGCGGATGCTCTTTCATCTGCAGCGTTTCGCACAGTAGCATGGGAGCGTTGATGTAAGTGTTGCGATGAATCTGCCCATAGCGCAGGAAGCGCGCATCTTCCAGGCCTGGAATCAGACGCAGCACGCGCGCCTGCTCGCCGAATTTCAAATGATTCTGAAAACCGACCAGATTGAAGGAATCCGCCCGCAGATTCTCCTGCCTCAATTGCACCACGGCATAAGACATGTGCCCGGTGCGCGGGTCTTTCAGCCCGACCGGTTTCATGGGGCCGAAGCGCAAAGTATCGCGGCCGCGGCGTGCAATCTCCTCGATGGGCAGACAGCCTTCAAAATAATTCAGCTTCTCCCAAATGCGTTCTTCGACGGATTGCGCGGCCACCAGCGCATCGTAGAAGCGGTCGTACTCTTCCTTCGACATCGGACAGTTGATGTAATCGGGCGAGCCCTTGTCATAGCGCGCTGCCAGGTACACCTTCGACATATCAATCGAGTCGGCTTCGACGATGGGGCTGATCGAATCGAAGAAGTACAAGTGGGCAGATCCGCTGAGCCGGGCGATTTCCTGCGAGAGTTTGTCAGAGGTCAGCGGCCCAGTCGCGACAATCGTGATCTGATCTTCGCTGATCTCGGTGACTTCCTCGCGATGGACAGTAATCAACGGTTCGCGCGAAACGGCTTCCGTGACTCTGCCGGCGAAAGTCGTTCGATCGACGGCCAGCGCATGCCCGGCTGGCACGACGCACTGCCGCGCAATTTCCATCAGCAACGATCCCGCTCGCCGCATTTCTTCCTTCAGCAGCCACGGCGCGGTGTTCTGGGTGTCCGATTTCAGAGAATTTGAGCAGACCAGTTCGGCGAAATCGCTGGTCTGATGCGCGGGCGTCGAGCGTACCGGCCGCATCTCGAAGAGTTCCACCGGCACGCCACGCCGCGCACACTGACACGCCGCTTCTGATCCCGCCAAACCGGCGCCGATGATGCGCACAATATCGGTCATCTGCAAGAGTAGCTCGCAACCGCTGATCTGCGGTTCTAGCGGCGCATTAACGTCGACTGGCTCGCGACGCACACCCAAATCCCATTTTGACGGACCCACGTATCCGTGAAGCGCCCGTGTCGCAGATAAGGTTTTCCCTGGTTGACGCCTTTCTCACGATAGACTCCGGTTACCACCGCGCTGTCCCCATAGACATTCGCTGTCATCGACTCGTTGACGATCTGTTCTGGGTGAAGCGCGGGAGCTTTCACGCTGGCCATGAACTGCGGTTTGTCCATCAAGGTGCCGTCATAGTCGATATATACCAGCGTGCTTGCCAGCAGTGCGTCGAGTGCCTTGGCGTCTTTGTGTTCCTCGGCCTGATTCCAGGCGTTCTCCAACGCCAGAATCCTGGTGCGCTCTGCGTCGGCCTGCGACTTGTCTTGGGCGACGACCCGCACAACCGCGGCGAAAAGAAGCACGGCGACCGCAACCTTCGTTTTCATAGGGGTCGCTCCTTCCAGAAGATGATTTCAAGCGCCTGACCTGATAGACCTGCTGTTCTCGTGCTCCATCTGTTTTATTATACGGAGGTCAATCTTGATCGCCGAGGCTACCATGGCACGCATTTCGCTGATTGAACCGGACAACGCTCCTCCCGAAGTAAAAGAGATCTACGAAAAAGTTCTGCGGGGTAAGCCCGGCAATGTGCAAAAAGCGCTGGCTCAGCGCCCGGATGTGCTCAAAAACTTTCTTCCTTTCTACGCCAGTGTAGGGAAATCGCTGGATCGCAGGTTGTACGAGATGATTTACATCCGCGTCTCAGTGCTCAATGACTGCCACTATTGCCTGCAGCATCATCTGGCTTCGTCGAAGCGGGCGGGGCTCACGCCGGAGGATTGGAGGGCACTGAAAACAGGCGACTACACCCGCTTCAGTGAAAAAGAGCAGGCTGCATTGGCCTATACGGAGAAGCTGACGCGCGCTCCGTACGAAGTTACAGACTCCGACTTCGCCAAATTGAAAAAGCATTTCTCGGACGCCGAGATCGTGGACTTGCACCTGCTCATTGGCCTGGCCAACCTGACCAACCGCTTTACCGGCCCGTTAGGGCTGGAGCTGGAGTTTCCCGAGGAGAAAATCTGAAGACTTCGCCACGGTTTGCCGCAGATTCTCGCAGATGGTTAAAGATCGAACCTATGCGGAGCCGCGCAGGTCTTTGCTCCGTGTTCTGTGTGTTCTGTGTGGTTGCAAAGAATCTGCGTTCATCTGCGAAATCAGCGGCCAATCGAACCTACAGAATTATTCTCTCGTCCCCCACGCGCCGGGTCACGTGCTCCCGGTCCAGGTATTCCAGCAGTGGAATGGCATACTTGCGGCTGACCCCAGCCAGATCTTTGAACTCGGCGACTCCGATTTTCGGCGACTTCGATTTTTCTGCAGCCATGCGCCGCCGGAGATCGGCTAAAGCATCGCGGTGAAAGACCAGGTCTTCGGAGATCTTCACCAAAACTTTGTCGCGCAGCAACAGGGTGACGATCTTCTGTGCCCTGGCCTTGTCCAACTTCAGCCCGGCCAGCACGTCTTTCAGCGCGGGGACTTTCAACCCGGCGGAGGCGAATGCGGCTTCGATGATCTGCTTTGACTCGGCTTCCTCGTCCTTCATCGCCACGCCACGACTGGGAAGGTGGACGAACTCGCCTGCCAGTTCGATTTTTTTCGTCTGTAACGCGTCCTCGAATACGCTGGCGAAGATCTCCGGTGCGACCTCGCTGAAGCATCCGCGCAACTCTTCCTGGCTCATGCCCGCATCCAAGGGGTTGCGTTTATGAAAAGCGTCGAGAACGGGAACCAGACCTTTGCGCACCATGTCCAGCGCGGGTTTGGAGATGAAAAAGTCTCCGATGCGCTCAATCTCGGGAATGCTTGAGGCCATCGAATTGATCTGCGGCGCGGTCCAGCCGGTTCGCGCGACCAAATAGGCGATGCTTATCCCCTTTGTGCCGCTTGCCGTGACTCGAGCGCGCAACCGCCCAAACGCCGACTCTTGTGCCAGTATTTCGAGGAAGTCAGCGTAAGCGGCTGCGTCGCGCACTCGTTGCGGAGAAGCATTTTCCACGATCGCTCCTCCGCCAATCGTCGCCACCGGAGAAAACTGGCGGATGATGAAACGATCTCCCGGCAGCAACAGCGTGGGATGAGCAAGACGGAGCTGCGCGAAAGCACTTTCACCGCGCGCCACCTGCTTCTTGCCGTAGAGCACGACGGTCGCAATTGTTTCCGAAGTGTACGAGTGAAAATGTACGCGAGCGCGGTCTCTCAGCGGCTTGGCCGAGGGCAGCAGCGAGAGTTCCCCATCCACACGAGAGGTCGCATGGAAGGTCGAGGGGGGCGCCAGCGTCATGCCCCGCGCCAGTTCCTCGGTGGCCACTCCTGCCAGATTCAACGCCGTGCGTTGTCCCGCCAGCGCCTGCTGGGAGGATCTCCCGTGCACCTGAACGCCGCGAACTCGCACGTGTTGCCCGGTGGGGAAAACTTCAAGCTCATCCTCCTTGCGGATGGCGCCTGAAACCAACGTGCCCGTAACTACCGTCCCAAAGCCTTTCATGGTAAAGACGCGATCGATGGGCAGACGAGGAATGGCTGTGGAATCCCTAGCCGGGGCCTCGGATGCAACGCGCACCAGTAAGCGTTTAAGTTCGTCGAGTCCCGTGCCTGTCAGCGAACTCACCGCCACAATCGGGGCGCGCGAAGGATCGAGGAACGAAGCTCGCAGGAATTCTTCCACTTCGAGCCGAACTACGTCTAAGGTTTCTGGATCGACCAGGTCCGATTTGGTCAGCACCGTGATTCCGCGGCGCACCGACAGCAATCGGCAGATGTCAAAGTGTTCGCGAGTCTGCGGTTTGATGGATTCGTCGGCGGCAATCACGAGCAGCACGAGATCGATTCCGCCAACCCCCGCCAGCATGTTGCGGACGAAGCGTTCGTGTCCGGGGACGTCCACGAACCCGAAGCGGAGCACGTCGCCATCGGGGCCCGGCAAATCAAGATTGGCAAACCCGATGTCGATCGTGATCCCGCGGCGCTTTTCTTCCTCTAGGCGGTCGGCGTCGATGCCGGTCAGGGCCTTGACCAACGCGGTTTTGCCATGGTCGATGTGGCCGGCGGTGCCGATGATGACGGACTTCATTGGGATCCCCTGCCTAGGTACTGACAACCGGCTTGGGCTTTGTGCCTAGAAACGCATCTTTGGCTGCCCGGCCTGAAGCTTGCCAAAGTTTGACGATCTCGAAGACGATCACCGTCGCGTATGTGACCGCGATCCACACGCATACCTCCTCAATCGGCAGCCCGGACCAGGCTCCTATAAAGAGGCCGATCATTTGTCTCGGCTGGAAGCCCCACCAGCCATAAGGTACCGCCAGGGTTGCCTCCCACAGCAAGCTCACGAGCAGAATGAGGAAAAGCGTCAAACTAAAGGCGCGCCAATTTATGAACGGTCGTGCAATGGGAAAGAAGCTGGCCGCGGGGACGAAAGCGCCAAGGACGAGAAAGATGAAATAACTGGGGAAACCATCCGGATATGGTGAAAACACTTTCTTGTAAGTGACCGCGACCATAATCAGGGTGAGACCCAGAATCGCTGACGTCGGGTGGAACTGGACCAAGTGAGAGATCTTTTTCGCCTCGCCCCGATAGTCGGGCACGTTGTAAGCCGCCAGCCAAAATTCATCCAGCCACACATAGATCAAGAGCACCGCCATGAAGCCGGTCAGGTAGAAGATGTACTCCTCGACTGGAACCGGCTCTCCCAAGGCTGGCGCACCGATTCTCAAGGTGGCACTGCGGTTGGGAAAAACAAAGAACCAACGGGCGAAGAAGAAATCGAGGCCAAAGCCGAGCGGAATCAGAGTTCCCATTGTCCGCCAGAACGCCCGCTGTGGGATTTGCAGCCCTTCGCTGGGCAGAAACCAGAACGCAATCACCACAATCGGGACAACGAACAGTAACAGGCTCCAGGTATAGCCGTAAGGTGTTGGATTCGAGACACTGGCTTGGAGCGTCGCGGGGAAGCGCACCGTGTGAAGCGTGACCGCCGCTGGCGCAGCGACCATCGCCAGCATGGCCAGGACGATCCACGAACTGAGCCGCGGACTGCGGGATCGAGTAGAGGGCACGGGCTCAGGCATATAGGTGATCCTCCTGATTTCGGAGAATTGTACGCCTGTGCGAGCAAAATCCACTCTTGTCCTTTCTTCTGTTCGTCCGGGATGCGACAATAGAGTTTCCCCATGAATACGGTCGCCACTCCAGCCATCACTCCGGAATTAGTGCAGGAGCATGGGCTCACGCCCGAAGAATACGAAAAGATCAAGCAGTTGCTGGGCGGACGCGAACCCACAATCACCGAGCTCGGCATCTTCAGCGTGATGTGGAGCGAGCACTGCTCTTATAAGTCCTCCCGCGTGCACCTGAAGCGCTTGCCGACGCGCAGCCGGCGCGTGGTGCAGGGGCCTGGCGAGAACGCGGGCATCATCGACATCGGCGATGGGTGGGCGTGCGCCTTCAAGATCGAGTCGCACAACCATCCGTCGTTCATTGAGCCGTTTCAGGGAGCTGCCACGGGCGTGGGCGGCATTTTGCGCGATATCTTCACCATGGGCGCGAGACCGGTCGCGGTGATGGATTCGCTGCGATTCGGGCCGATCACTGCTGCTCACACGGCGGCTGGGGACGTCCGCCCTCCACAAAGCGCTGGCGACTCGCCCGCGCACGCCGGGCTTCGCCCGGACGCGGACAAGAGTGTCCGCGCCACACAGCCAACGCAGGGCGAGATCCACAAGAACCACTCGCTGCTTGAGGGCGTCGTCAGCGGCGTCGCTTCCTACGGAAACTGTTTTGGTGTGCCTAACCTCGGAGGTGAAACCAAGTTCGAAGCCTGCTATTCGTCGAATCCGCTGGTGAATGCTTTTGCGCTCGGCCTGGTGCGACGCGACCAGATCTTTTATGCGCGAGCGGCCGGCGAAGGCAATCCTGTGATTTACGTGGGAGCCAAGACCGGGCGCGACGGCATTCACGGCGCCACCATGGCCAGCGAGGAATTCAGCGAGGCTTCGGAGGCGAAGCGGCCCAACGTGCAGGTGGGCGATCCGTTTCTGGAGAAGTTGCTGCTCGAAGCCTGTCTCGAAGCCATGCAGACAGGCGCGATCGTAGGCATACAGGATATGGGCGCCGCGGGGTTGACCTGCTCGACTTGCGAGATGGGCGCGCGCGGCAAAGTTGGGACTGAGATCGAGCTGGATCGTGTTCCACAACGCGAGACTCACATGACTCCCTACGAAATCATGCTGAGCGAATCGCAGGAGCGCATGCTGCTGGTGGCGCAGAAGGGCCGTGAGCACGAAGTATTCCAGGTCTTTGAAAAATGGGCGCTGGATGCCGTCGAGATTGGACGCGTGACCAACGACGGCAAGATGCGCGTGCTCGAGCATGGCAAAGTTGTCTCCGAGATCCCCAATGAGGCGCTCACCGACGATGCTCCCGTTTACCAGCGTCCCCTGAAGCGCTGGGAGCCGCCGGTGCCACGGGAGATGCCAGAGCACATCAAGCTGGCGGAGACGGGAGACCTGACTGGCAATCTCAAACGCCTGCTGGCTAGCCCGAACATTTGCGGGAAGCGCTGGGTGTGGCAGCAGTACGACCACATGGTGCAGACCAACACGGTAGAGGCTCCAGGTTCGGGCGATGCGGGCGTGATCCGCATCAAGGGTTCAAATCGCGGGCTGGCCATGGCACTCGAAGGCAATGGGCGCTGGTGTTATCTCGATCCGCAACTCGGCGCCATGCACGCCGTCGCCGAAGCCTCCCGCAACGTGGCCTGCACGGGTGCGACTTCGGTGGGCGCGACCAATTGTTTGAATTTCGGGAATCCCGAAAAGCCGCAGATCATGTGGCAGTTCTCGCAGGTGGTTGACGGAATTACCAAAGCCTGCGAGGAGTTGGATGTTCCTATTACTGGCGGCAATGTCAGCTTTTATAACGAGACGCTCGGCGAAGGGATCTACCCCACGCCGGTGCTGGGAATTGTAGGCATTCTGGAGGATGTGCACCAGGCGGTGTTCCCGCACTTCCGCGAACCGGGACGTGCCATCGTTCTGTTGCGAGCCTCCGAGCCGGGAGACGCCACGGATGCGGAATCGGAGTTTGGCTCTTCCGAGTACGCCAAAGAGGTTTTGGGCGCGGTCTGGGGATTTCCCCCGGCGCTGGAACTGGCGAGAGAGGCTGCGCTGCAGAAGGCGCTGATTGCTATGATTCAGGCGGGAGTGGTGGAATCGGCGCACGACTGCTCGGAAGGTGGACTCGCGGTCACGCTGGCTGAATCAGCTTTCTCCAAAGCCGTTGGGATGAAAGTGGATTTGGCCTCGCAGGGGCTGCCCGCGGAGTTTGTTCTGTTCGGCGAAGACGCCAGCCGGGTGGTGATCTCGTGCGACCACAGTAATCTCTCGCGAATCCAACAGATAGCAGTAAAATACGGCATCTCGCCAGAACTGATCGGGGAGACAGCTTCCGAACACGTGGAAATCAGGTTGGACGGGCGGGTTGTCGTGTCGGCAGCGGTCGGCGAATTGCGCGAGGCTTATGAAAGCGCGCTGGTGAAGGCGTTGCAGACGGAGCCGGAAACGCTTGCGGCTGGGTGAAGGCTTTTGATCGCAGAGGACGCGGAGAAATGCCGCAGAGGACGCAAAGCGGAATGCCGAGCCTTGCTCGGCTGGACAGCCGAGGGCGGCTGTCCCCACGTGGGGTTTGGTTTGAGCGAATTGCTAAAGGCTAAGAGCCAAATGTTTGCTTCCGACAAATTTCGCGAGGAATGCGGGGTGGTGGCGATTTACGCCCACCCTGAGGCGGAGAAACTCGCCTACCTGGGCTTGCACGCGCTGCAACATCGCGGGCAGGAGTCAGCGGGCATTGTGACCTCCGACGGCATGACCCTGCACATGCACAAGGCCATGGGCCTGGTGGCTGACATTTTTGTAGAGGACGTCCTAGCGCAGTTGCGCGGCACTCTGGCCATCGGGCACACGCGCTATTCGACCTCGGGCGATTCCGCGCTGCTCAACGCGCAGCCCATCCTGGTGCAGTCAAATAAGGGGATGATGGCGCTGGCGCACAATGGCAACCTGGTCAATGCGCCGGATATCCGTCACCGCCTCGAGGGTCAGGGTTCCATCTTTCAGACGAACAGCGACACGGAAGTGATTGTGCACCTGATTGCGCTCTCGAAGGAGCACACGCTGCCCGAAGCGATGGCGGACGCGCTGCGCCGGGTGGAAGGGGCGTTTTCGCTGGTGATGATCAGTCCCGACCGTATTTTTGCGGCGCGTGATCCGCGAGGCTTTCGGCCACTGGCCATGGGCAGGATTCCGGCACAAACGGGGGAAAAGCAGGACACGATTGTTTTCGCCTCGGAGACCTGCGCCTTTGATCTGATCGGCGCTACCTACGAGCGCGATGTCAAGCCGGGAGAACTCGTCGTGGCCGGCCCGGAGGGAGTCACCTCACGCTTTTATGCTCCATCGCTTGCGCAGTCGAGCTGTATCTTCGAGCATGTTTATTTCTCGCGTCCTGACAGTCTGGTGTTCGGGCGGGCGGTGCAGGACAGCCGGGAAGGATTGGGCCGGCAACTGGCGCGGGAAGCGCCTGCGGAGGCCGACATCGTGGTTCCGGTCCCCGATTCAGGCGTGACTGCAGCCATGGGCTACGCGGCGGAGAGCGGGATTCCCTTCCGCTTCGGACTCATCCGCAACCATTACGTGGGACGCACCTTCATCGAGCCGCGGCAAAACGTGCGCGACTTCGGCGTGAAACTGAAGTTGAACTCGGTGCGCAGCCTGCTTGAAGGCAAGCGGGTCGTGCTGATTGACGACTCCATCGTGCGCGGCACCACCAGCCGCAAGATTGTGCGCATGATCCGCAACGCCGGGGCCAAGGAAGTGCACATGCGCATTTCCTGCCCGCCCACGATTTCGCCTTGCTTCTACGGTGTCGATACTCCTTCCAAGAAGGAACTGATCGCGGCCAACAAGTCGATCGACGAAATTCGTCAATACATCGGCGCGGACTCGCTGGCTTATCTCTCGCTCGAGGGAATGAAGAAAGCCTGCGGCGACGGCGAGAAGACTACTTATTGCACCGCTTGCTATACCGGGGTATATCCCACCAGTTGGGTGGACGTGGAAGAAATCCAGCCCGCCAGCGTCAGACGCTAGTTCCAGCGCACCTGCGGCTTAACGAGCTTCGCTCCGCCGGACAGCCGAGGGCGGCTGTCCCCACGCGATCATTGACCTTTCGACTGGCTCGCGATAGACGGGCGCGGACGCCCGTATTCCACGGTGCGATGCGCGGTCTAGAACGTCACGCGCACTCCGAGCTGGGCCGCGAACGGAATTCCCACCGTTGTGCCGGGACCGAAGAAGTCGCCCAACGCCCCGGCTGGAGTGAGCAGCTGATTGGGGTTAGTGATGGGCTTCGTCTGAGTGCAAGCTGGATTCAGGCAGAGCGCAGTGACGTTGGTGAGACTGTTGACGGGCAGAACGGAAATGTCCGTGACGTAGTTGGCTCCGGGATTGTTGCGGTTAAAGAGATTGAAGAACTCGACGAACGGAATCACGGACCAGCGATCGTGGAAGTTAAATGGCCGGCTGACCCGCAGATCGGCCTGAATGTAGGGAGTACCCCGAAACTGGTCCATGGTGGTCTGGACACCGTTAACGATGGCCCGATCGTTGGCGGGATCCCCGAAACCGTTGACGTCCACCGGCGTTGTGAGCGTGATCGGCCGGGCCGTCTCCGCCTGAGTAACCGTCGCAACTTCGAAGCCGCCGGGAACGTAGAGTGTGCCCGCTAAAACGAAGCGGGAAGTGACGTCTTCGCCGGACGGGCCGTAATCGCCGGGGCCGAAGGGATTCAGCGGGTTGCAGACGCCGTTCACATAGTCGAATAATTCGCCCAGCACGCAGCCCCAGGTTTCCGCCCGCGACAGGGTGTAGTTCGCCACCAGGTTGAAGCGGCGCGCGACGTTGCCCTGCAGGTGGATCATCAGCGCGTTATAGCTGGAACGGTTGTCGGATTTGAAAACCGAAACATTGGGAACAGCGTTCATCTGGTCGGTTTGGTAGTTTGGATCCGAAGAAGGAATCAGCGGGCTGAACAGCGTGTAGCCCCCGGTGTAGTTGTAGGCGCGGTACCCGTGATTCCCCTGCTCGTGAGTATAGTCCGCACTTAGAGTCCATCTGGCGTTGAAGGCATGCTGGATTCCCACCGTGGCATGCAACGCATACGGAGTCTTGTATTTGGAATCGATGATGTTTCCCCCTCCGCCTGCGGCAGCGCCCGGGATGCATCCAGCGTTTTCGCCGCCAGTCGGGTTCTGGACCGGATCGACGCAAGACCCCGGAGGCGCATTCACGGCCTGCAGCGCAGTCACCCAGCCGTTCTGCGCCAGATCGTCGTAGTAAAGACCGAAGCCGGCGCGGATCACGGTGGTTCCGGATTGTCCCGGAGAATAGGCAATACCCAAACGCGGCCCGAAGGCTTTGCGGTAATCGTGGGGCGCACTGGGAATCAGCGGGATGTCGAGCGCTTGCAGCGTGAGGTACGCTGGATTCTCCAACTGGCTGCGGCCGGAGGCGGTCAAAAGCCCGAACGTGGTGTCGTAGCGCAGGCCATAGTTGATGGTGAGATGGGAGGTCGCCCGCCAGGAGTCCTGGGCATAGAATCCGAGGCGCTGGACGTTTTGCGAGAAGCTGCCATCGCCTGCAGGCGTATAGGTGCAGGTGATTCCTGACGTTGGATCGAGCGGCGCCGCGCACTGCGGACTGAAATAAAATTGCGAGGGATTGGCGGCGTAAAAAGTTGGATCGAAGGGGTAAGAAACCAGGGTCTCGGCCGTGCCCGAGAGTTCGCCGCTCAACACCGGCTCATGAATAAAACTGATTCCGAATTTCGGCGCATGCCTGCCCGAAGAATGGGTCACATCGTAGCGGAACTGATATTTTTCCTGGTTGCGAATCACTGGAAACGCAGTGATGGGGGTTTGGAATTGGTTGTCCCCGAAGGTCTCGAAGCCGGAAATGGTAAGCGAGGTCGAAGTAAACGGAAAAGCCAGCGCGAAGCCCAGGTTCGAGTTGCGGGCCTCGGTCAGATGCAATCCGCTGGCATCGAATACGAAGCTTCCCAGCCAGGTGGGACTGAACGAGTACTGGTTGCTGACCACCAGACTCATGTAGTTGTTATGCTGCTCCAGACCGGTGGAAGGCAGCGCACCTTGCTGCACCAGGGCATTGTGGGTGATGTAATTGTCAACCGCGGCGCGAAGAAACCACTGCGATTTTGCCGATTGCGACCAGTCGAAGCGCGTGGTAGCCAGGTAATCACGGAACGGGACGGGGACGCTGGTAGGTACGGGAATCGAACCGATGCCGGTGATCAGGCCTTGCGAAGCCAGGGAAGCCAACCCGTTGAACTGGGTCTGGCTGGCAGGACTGTATGCGACGCTGGCGTTCTCATGAACGTATTCCATGGATGAGAAGAACCAGAGCTTGTCCTTCTTGATCGGTCCGCCGATCGTCCCGACATAATTCTGCCGAGAGAACGGCTGTTTGGGATCAGGCGCGGGATTCTCGATGGGGAAACGCGCGTTGAGCGCCGCGGCGCGCTCATAAAAAGCTCCGCTACCGTGCCATTGGTTCGTGCCTCGCTTGGTGATGATCACGACAGAACCGGCGGTTGTACCCCCGGTATCGGCATCTTCCTGCGCCGTTCGAACGGAGAATTCCTGGACGGTATCGGGAGAGATGTTCTGCAGAAAGCCGCCGATGTAATCATCGGAGTCGTCACCGCCGTCTACAGATAGAACATTATTCAATCCGGAACTGCCTCCCGTAGAGACGGCAGTAATGCGCGCTTTTGTCGGATCGGACGGCTCAACCGGTTCAGTGCCGGGTGCGAGATAGGCGATGTTGGCGAAACTGCGGGCAGGGAGAGGCAGTTCCTGCAAATCATGCTGGTTGATCGCCGCCCCGTGCACCGCGCTGGCAAGGTCAATCGGTTGAGTCGTCAGCGAGGAGGCCTGGGCCTCGACGTTCACCGTCTCCTGTAAAGGCGCCGGTTTCAGCGTGACCGTCACGTCCCGCACTGCGCTGACAATAACCGTCACGTCCGCCTGCGCCTCGCCAAATCCAGGAGAATTCACGCTGACGCGATAGTCGCCGGGCAGCAGATCGTCCACTCGGAATTCTCCGCGATTGTCCGTGGTTGCCTGGCGCCGCAAGGAAGCTCCACGCTCTTGCACCAGGATAGTGGCCGCCGAGACTCGTCCCCCGCGGGAATCCTGCACCATACCACGCAGAGACCCGGTTGGACTCTGTGCCTGCAACGCAAGGGGAGAAATCAAACTTAGGAAAATAAGGCCAGCGATGCGACAAAAATTTGCCGCTCTTAGGTTGGATTGCATGAGTAGTTTTTCCCCAAACGCAAATTAAGAAACTGCCATGGTCGCCCTGGGAGGGAAGGCGAAAAGCGAGGTTAGCGAGGAAAGTGCAGTACTACCAGAACTAGTAGCTGCAGCCCGTTTCCCCACGGGCCACGCGGGTCACGGCTTTTGCGCTGAGGCTACGCGCGGGATGCCCTGCAAATCGTTCGTGATCTTTGCATGAGTCCAGCCGCTCAGCAAACGCTTCGTGCCTTCCGCGATGGTGCCGCTGATCTCCATCACCAGCCAACCACCAGGTTTCAACACAGAATGCGCCTGTGGAATGAGGCGTTCGATCACTTCCAGACCGGAGGGCCCGGCAAAAACCGCATTACGCGGCTCGAATTTCCGAACCTCCAGTTGCACCTGATCTTCTTCCGATTCCCCAACGTAGGGTGGATTCGAAACCACCACATCGAATGTCTGGGGATCGAACCCATGCAGCAGGTCGGATTCGTGGAATTCGACCCGGCGTTCAAGTTGATGGCGAGCAGCGTTGGCACAGGCAACTTCAAGCGCGGCAGGAGAAATGTCGGTCGCGTGGATCTGCGCTTGCGGCAATTCTTTGGCCAGGGCCAAGGCGATGCATCCAGAGCCAGTGCCGACGTCGACAATTCGACATAGGTAACCGGGCGAGGACGCCCGGCCTCCATTGCGTTCTTTGACCAGGCACAACACGGTTTCAATCACATGCTCGGTTTCCGGGCGAGGAATGAGTACAGCGGGTGTAACGATGAAATCCATGCCCCAGAATTCCTGGTGGCCGGTGATGTATTGCGCCGGAACTCCGCGCGCACGCTGCGCAATCGCTTTCTCATGACGAGTCTGTTCCGGGGCCGTGAGTTCACGTTCGGGATGAGCATAGAGATAGGCCCTTTCGCAGCCAAGAGTAAACATCAGCAGCGTCTCGGCATTCATGCGCGGCGAGCCGACATGAGCCGCGGTAAGCCTATCGATAGCCCAGGAGAGAGCATTCTTGAGGGTCACGATTTCAAGATCTTAACCGCAAAGTTCGCGAAGAACAGCCGCAAGGAGCGCCAAGATAGGCCCATGATTCGCCGAGGTTTCTCTGCGCTCTCCGCGAGACCTCTGCGATCCAAGTGTTTGCTGCTACAGCACCGCTGTCTCTTCGATCAGGCGGCCCTCCGCAAAGCGCGAGAGCCCGAGCAGGGATGCATCCACCAGATCCGTCTTTCCGGTGAGGAGCAGGTCTGAGAGAATCTTTCCGGTCGCTGGCGCATGCATCACGCCGTGCCCGCTGAAACCGTTGGCCAGGAAAAATCCTGGCAGGCCCGGAGCAGGTCCGAGGATCGGATGGTGATCCGGCGTCATCTCATACAGCCCTGCCCACGCCCGCTTGGGATTGACCGCCAGGTTCTCGAACACCGGTACGCGGTCTGCGGCTCGGATCAGAATCTTTTCGACGAAACTCCCCTCGAAGTCGGTTTTGAATCCCGGCGTTTCCTCAGGATCGTTCCAGGCCAGCAGAAACCCCAACGCTTCCGGCCGGAAGTGGAAGCCATTCGACATGTCAATGATCATGGGAGCCGTGTGCGGAAACTGATCGAAAGGCTCGGTGGGCACGAGCATGCGCCGCAGAGGCACGACTGGCAAATCCAGCCCTGCCATTTTAGCGATTTCCGCCGCCCACGGACCAGCCGCGTTGACAGCCTTGCGCGTGGCCACCACACCTTTCGTAGTTTCAACACCGGTGATGCCTTGAAGGTCGCGCTGAATGCCGGTCACCTGCGTGTTCTTCCATAACTTGGCCCCGTGATCGGCCGCCCAGGCCATGAATCCGTTCATCGCGCTGTAGGGATCGACAAACCCGTCCGTCGAACAAAAACTGCCGCCTACGATGTCATCGGAGCGAAGCTGCGGAAACATCCTCCGAATTTCGTCGCCTGAGATCAGGCGGACATTCTTCAAGCCCATGGCGACTTGCTTCTGGTAGTTCGTTCGCAGATAGGCCAGATGTTTTTCATGGGTAGCGCAGAACAGATAGCCCTGCGGCCGATAGCCTGCCGGATAGCCCAGCCGCTCGTCGAAGCTGGCATAAAAAGGAATCGAATACAGCGACATCTGGATGTTGACCGGCGTGGAGAATTGCGCCCGCACCCCGCCCATGCTCTTGCCCGTGGAACCCTTGCCCTGGGCCGTTTCCCGCTCAATGACCAGAACGTCTTTGCATCCCGCAGCCGTCAGATGATAGGCGATGCTCGAACCGACAATGCCTGCGCCGATGATGACGACTTCTGCGGTTTGCATAAGGCCTCATTCGCGAGAACCTGGAATTCTAGTACATGAGAAAGAAGAGTGCGGCCCATAACTCCGGTAACTTTCCTGTGGAGCATGACGATGCTAGCATCCGCCGCATGGAGAGAAGTGTGTCGTTACGAGTTTTACTAGCTTTGATCTGCGCCGTCCTATTGAGTGTTCAGGCCGCCAGCCAGAGCATGCCCGGCGAAATCGTCGGCCATAAACTTCCGCTGCCGGGGGAGCCAGTGCACGGCACCACCGACCAACTCTCCGAAGTAGAGCGAGAAATGGTTGATCACCTGAACCCCCAACAGCAGGCGGAGCGCCTGCTGCAGTACGCCATTTCTCACCATCGCGGAGCCACGGATGAAATCAAGGCAAGGGCAAAGCGATGGCGCAGCCAAATCCAGATGACCGACTCGATGCGCACCCTCATGGATGTTGCCCTGAATGGCGACGACCTACGCGTCCGCGCCGCCGTTTTCGAGATTGACCTGGCGATCGCCGGCATCGCAAAGACCAGGGAGCAAGCCGAAGGGCTTCTGGAGTCGGCTGAGAACGACCCGCCGCATGCGGAACTTGGCATCTGGTATCTCGGCCTTCTGGCCAATCGTGGCATGGAAATTGGGCGCATCCACAGCCAGCTTCGCGTCTGGGCCCATTCCGAAAATGAGCAGGTACGGCTACGCGCGGTTTCCGCAATCGCAGATATCGGCACTGACGATACTGTTCCGGACTTGGTCGATGCCTTCCACTACGATCCATCGTTTCGCGTGCGGATTGACGGCGCTGGATGCGGCCTTGCCCACTGTGGCATGCTCACTCGCGCACAGCGCATGCAGGCCGTAGCTGGATTGATCGAAATGGTCGAAGACAAGAAACTCGACGCCGAAACGGTGAAGTACGGCTATCGCGCACTGCGTGAGATCACCGATCAGACATTGGGCGACGAGCCTGTCCGGTGGCGCGAATGGTACGCCGCACATGGCGCTGAAACCACCGAGCGATTCCGCCAGTTCGAAAAGGAAATGGAATCAAAGCCCTAGTGTGGCCGGGAGCTCTTTCAGTTCCTTTCCACCACAGAGACACCAGAGAGAACCTTTTGGGGGTTGTCTGGGACTCCGTCGCCTTGAACCTTGCCCTGCCTGCCCTTAAACTTGACGTACATGCATATGCACAGCCATGGCGCAGGCGAGAGAACGTCGAAGGTTCTGCGCATCTCGCTGGTCGTGACGCTGGCTTACATTGTGCTGCTGGTGGCCGCCGGCATCCGCGCTCACTCGCTGGCGTTGCTTTCGGAAGCTGGTCACAACCTGTCGGATCTGCTGGCCCTGCTGCTGTCGCTGGTCGCCGTGTATTTGCAGGCGCGTCCGCCCAGCGCCACCAAAACCTATGGCTGGCATCGCGCCGGAGTGCTGGCTGCGCTGGTGAATGCGGCCTCCTTGGTGGGGGTTTCGTTCCTGATCTTCTACGAAGCCTTCCGGCGATTGCAGAATCCGGAACACGTGCGCGCCGGCGTGATGATCTGGGTCGCGGCTGCGGGCGTAGTGATGAATGGCGTCATCGCGGTGATGCTCTATGGATCTAAGCGCGACGTAAATATCCGCAGCGCTCTCCTCCACGAAATCGGCGATACGGTTTCCACCGCCACGGTCATTGTCGGCGGCTGGGCCATTCTGGTTACGGGGAAATATTGGATTGACTCGGCGCTCTCGTTCGGAATCGGCGCCCTGATTCTGTGGTCGGGGTTCGGCATCGTGCGCGAGACGCTGAACATCCTGCTCGAAGGCACGCCACGTGGAATCAAGCTGGAACGCGTGGAAAGTGCGATCCGGCTAGTCGAAGGCGTGAACGATGTGCACGACTTGCACGTGTGGAGCATCGGATCGGAGAGCCGTGCTCTTTCTTGTCACATTTCGATTGCCGACATTCCGCCCTCCGTCAGCGAGCGCATTTTACGCGACGTGAAGGAGCGGTTGCATGGCGAGTTCCACATCGACCACACGACCATCCAGTTTGAGCACGTGATCTGCGAAGTGGCCCACGGCTGCGTGATTCCGGTGAGCGAAGAGGAACATCGTCACAACCATTGAAAAGGGCACTGAGCACTTTTCACGAGTCGCTTACATATGTTGTCTCATTCCGATGAGGCAGCGAAGTCATACCATGGCTAAAGGGCTGCAAACGATTTGAAGGATCCCGAGTACCGGGAGCAAAACAGTGTGTCCGGCAGTGCTCAGGTGGGGGGCGGCCGTCCCTACATGTTTCGTATCTGGAGAAGAGCCTAAGAGCGAGCCGCGGCGGCGTCAAATAAATTCAGGAAACCTAACTTTTTCTCTGCAGGCAAAAACGACGCCTCGAAGGAATTGCGCGCCAACTCGCGCAGGTGCTCGTCAGTAAAACCGAAGGCATCCTGAGCCAACTGATACTCGCGGGACAGAGATGTCCCAAACATCGCCGGGTCATCCGTGTTCAGCGTAATCATCACGCCCTGGTCGAAATAGTTGCGCACCGGGTGCTCCGAGAGCGACTGGCAACAGCCCGTGCGCAGGTTGCTGGTAATGCAAATCTCGACCGGAATCTGGCGAGTGGAAAGCTGCTCAACGAGTTCGGGGTCCTGCGTCGCAGTCAGCCCATGGCCGATGCGCTCGGCCCGCAGATTGAGCGCGCCCCAGACCGATCCCGGCCCAGCGGTTTCGCCGGCATGCGCCGTAAGGCGGAGCCCGTGATCCGCCGCGTAGGCGTAAACCTCGCGAAAGAGTTCGGGCGCGGCCTGGCGTTCGTCGCCACCAATGCCAAATCCAACCACGCTGGCGCCTTCGTGCTGCACTGCGAGCTCAGCAACGAGTTGAGCCTTATCGGCGCCGAACTGGCGGACGGCATCGAAAATCCAGAGCAGTGAAATTCCGAAGTCGCGCTCCCCGCGCTGTCGCCCGCGTTCCAGCCCCTCAAAGAGGGCACTGAAGTCTTGCTTGCGCCACAGACACACCCCCACAGAAACGTAGACCTCGGCATGCAGAACATTTTCTTCTTTGAGCTTGTGCATCAGCCGGTAGGTGATGAGTTCATAGTCCTCTGGAGTTTGAAGATCGTCGGTGACTGCCTTGAAAGCCATCAGAAAACCGGAAAAGTCTTGGTACTGGTAAAGCCGCTCAATTTCCGCCAGCGAGCCTTCTTTTCCGTGCCTCTTCCTCAGTTCGAGCAAGGTGGGAGGATCGATCGAGCCCTCGAGATGCAGGTGCAGCTCAGCTTTGGGGAGAGCGACGATGAACGGGCTAGGCTGAGGGCCCATGATTTCAGATTGTAGATTTCAGATCGAAGATTTGCGAATGGCCGGGGCAAGAAAATCTTCAACCTGCAATCATCAATCTGAAATCTTCTTAAACTCGCTGCGGTGGCGGCTGTAGAAGATATAGATCATCAGGCCGAGAGCCAGCCAGATCACGAACCGCAGCCAGGTGATCACGGTCAGTCCAGTCATGAGTCCGCCGCAAAGTACGATTGAAATCAGCGGGAACCACGGCACGAAGGGTACTCGGAAGACGCGCTTACGGTCCGGTTGCGTGCGCCGCAAAATGATGACTCCGAGCGAGACCAGCACGAAGGCGAAGAGCGTGCCGATGTTCGAGAGGTCAGCCGCGTCGCTCACGGCAAAAATTCCTGCCGGGATGCCCACTGCGAATCCCGCGACCCAGGTGGAAAGATGCGGGGTCTTGAAGCGTGGATGGACGGCGGAGAATAGCTTGGGGAACAACTTATCCCGCGACATGGCGTACCAGATGCGAGCCTGGCCGTACTGGAAAACCAGTAGCGAGGAAATCATGCCTGTTAGGGCGCCAATCACAATGATGGAGCGTGACCAGCGGCTCGCGCCCAGCACCTGTAGGGCATAAGCCACCGGGGCCTGGGCGGCGTCGCCGGAGACGAAGGTGGTGTACTTCATCATGCCCAGTAGCACAATCGACACACCAACGTACAGAACCGTGCAGACGATCAGCGAAGCGATAATACCGAAGGGTAAGTCGCGTTGCGGGTTGCGCGCTTCCTCGGCCGCGGTCGAGACGGAATCGAAACCGATGTAGGTGAAGAAGACGATGGCGCCGCCGGTGACCACGCCGCCAAAGCCGGAGGGCGCAAACGGCCTCCAGTTACTGGGATTCACGAGAGCCCCGCCAACAACCAGGAACACCAGGATGGCGCCGATTTTGGCGGCAACCATGATGTTGTTGGCTTTGGCCGATTCACGCACTCCGCGCACGAGCAAGACGGTGAGGATGAAAATGATGAGGAAGGCGGGAATGTTGAAGTAGGAGCCCGTCCAATGGCCGGATTCCCAGACGGGCGTAGACCAGCGATCCGGCAGATTCAAGCCGAACGACGCCAGTTGCGACTTGGTGTAAGCGCTGAACCCGATGGCAACCACCACGTTGCTGACGACGTACTCCAGAATCAGGTCCCAGCCGATAATCCAGGCAAAAATTTCTCCCAGGGTAGCGTAGGAGTACGTGTATGCGCTGCCCGCAATGGGGATCATGGAAGCCAGTTCGGCATAGCACAATCCGGCGAAACTGCACGCGATTGCCACCAGAAAAAACGAGATGGCAATCGAGGGCCCGGCAGGAGGGCGCCCGTGCATGAGGACATTTGCAGTGCTGCCGCCGCGCAGGAAGTTCACAATCAGGTCAAGTACTTGCGCGTGCAGAATGGAAGGCGCGTTGAAATATTCTCCGGCAGCGGCGGTGCCGGTGAGAACGAAAATACCAGAGCCAATGATGGCGCCGATGCCCAGCGCCGTCAGCGACCACGGGCCGAGCGTCTTTTGCAGCCTTTGCCCCGGAGCTTCTGACTCGGCAATCAGTTTGTCGATGGACTTGCAGCAGAATAGCTGGTTGTCCGAGGTGCGGACGGGTTCCGGTGCCTGGTTGGTCGTCGTTGGTGGTTGCGCCAAAGGGCCTTGTCTCCATTGCCATTGGCACTTGGCCATTAGCACTTAGCATTGGAGCCGGTGAACATCCCGTTAAGAACTCGGAATCTCAATCGGCCGAATGCCAAGTGCCGAATGCCAAGTGCTGCCGTTACCGCTTGGCTGTGCCGCGCGCCATCTTCTTCACCTTGCGCTTTTTCGCCCCGCGGGCGTATTCGCGTGGCTTCAGCGGCTTTTCAGTTTTCTTCTTCTTGCGCGACGCGCGTTTTGCTTTCTTGCGTTCTTCCTTGCTGAGTTTGCTTGTGTTTGCCATGAGTGCATCCTGAATTTGTAATTTGGTAATTTGGTAATTTGGTAATTGCGTAATTGGTAATTTTCGAAGCCAACCGAGCTTCTATCTATAAATTGCAAATTACTCAATCTTTAGGCCCGCTCCAGCTGCGCGTACTTCTCGACCAGCTTCTTCAAACCGAAGCGAGGGAATTGTACCGTAATCTTGGCCTCGTCGCCTTCTCCTTCTCGCTGGTAGACCGTGCCCTCACCGTATTTGGGATGCCGAACCTTTTGCCCCGGGCGGAACCCCTTCCTGCCTTTTAGCTCTTCCACCGGCAGTTTGGGGATGCGGAATTTCTTTCCCCGCGAGGCGAAAAACTCGGCAATGTTCTCAATGGAATTGTACACAGGACCGGAGTAAGAAGCCGCCGGAGTGCGCCGCTGGTTCGATACCTCCCAATTCGCGCTCTGATCCTCATCCTCGTAGGCGTAATGGGCTGCGGGGCTGTGCCCCGCGGGACGGGCGAGTGCGCGCGTCCCTACACGAGATCTGCGGGACACTCCCAACTCTTCCACCAGCTCCGTCGGAACTTCTTCCAGGAACCGCGAAGGAATACCGGCTTCGGGCAAATCCGTTCCGTAGCGACGCCGGTATGCTGCCCGCGTCAGGATCAAGGTGTCCATGGCCCGCGTCATGCCTACATAGCACAAGCGCCGCTCTTCCTCGATGTCGTCGGGCTGTAGAAATGTGCGCGAGTGGGGGAAGAGCCCTTCTTCCAGTCCGCAGAGGAAGACCAGTGAAAACTCCAGGCCCTTGGCCGCGTGCAAGGTCATGAGCGTGATCTGGGCGCGTTCATCGTACGCATCCACATCACTGACCAGCGCGGCGTGATCGAGGAACTGGTCGAGCGTTTCGCCGCGATCGCGCGAATCCATGGCGGCGTTGACCAGTTCGCGCAGGTTCTCAATGCGGGAGTAAGCTTCGGGCGTGTCTTCGCCTTCGAGTTGCTTGATGTAGCCGGTGCGGTCGATGAGAAATTTCAGGAGTTCAGCGGTATTGGCAGCTTCGCCAGGGGAACGAAAGCCCGAGTCAGCAGCCTCTTCAGTGGAGCTGACCTCGGGCCGGCCCGGCTGCGGGCGAGACGCCCGGTCGACGGCCGGCGGGACGCCAGCGCTACGGTCAAAATCGAAGCTGAAGTTGTCAGGGTTGAAGTCTGTGTCGCCTTCGGCAACCTCGACGGGCGAGACGCCCGTCTCTCCATCGTTTTCTCTCGACTTTGGCTCCTCGTGCGCAGTCTCTTCCAACCGCGCGACATAAGTTCCGGCCAGCATGGCCCGGCCGTCTTCGATCAGGCTTTGGAAACTGTTCAGCGCGGCCAGAGCGCGTTGCGGCAGGAGGCGGCGTTTGACTGCCTCCCCGATCGCGCCCCACAACGAGACCCCGGTTTCGAGCGCAATCTGTTCCAGGGTTTCAATCGTTGTCTTGCCGATGCCGCGCACCGGCGTGTTGATCACCCGGAGCAGCGAGATCGAGTCATCCACGTTATGGATGACCTTGAGGTAAGAAATCATGTCCTTGATTTCAGCGCGCTCGTAGAAGGAGAATCCGCCCACCACGTGATATTTCAACTGATAACGGCGCATGGCCTCTTCAAACAGTCGTGACTGCGAATTCGTGCGGTAAAGGATGGCGGCGCGCGCATTCTCGCCCTGATCGGCCACTTCGCGAAGATACTTCGCAACATAATCTGCGGCGAACAGTGCTTCGTTCTCGCCGTCAGGGGCCTCGTAGTAGCCGACTTTCGTCCCGCCCTGGCGCGACGTCCAGAGATTCTTGCCCTTGCGCTTGAGATTGTTCGCCACCACCGCCGACGCCGCCTGCAGGATGTTCTGCGTTGAACGGTAGTTTTGTTCCAGGCGGATGATCTTCGCCTCCGGAAAATCGTTTTCAAACTCGAGGATGTTACGGATGTCGGCGCCGCGCCATGAATAGATTGATTGATCTTCGTCGCCGACCGCACAGACGTTGTGCCCGGTTCCCGCCAGAAGCCGCATCAACTCGTACTGCGGGCGATTAGTGTCTTGATACTCATCCACCAGGACGTACTGGAAGCGGCGGTTGTAATATTCGCGAACCGCAGGCACAGCCTTCATCAGGCGCACAGCTTCAAGCAACAGGTCGTCGAAATCGAGCGCGTTGGCTTTGGCCAGTTCTTTTTTGTATTCGGCGTAGATCTGCGCTACGCGCTCGGTCTTGGGATCGGCCGATTGCAGATAAACTTCCTGCGGATCGAGCATGTGATTCTTGGCCCAGGAAATGTGCGCCAGCACGGAGCGCGGCGTGGTTTGTTTGTCGTCTATGCCCAGGCGCTTCATGACTGACTTGACCACTTGCTGCTGGTCATTTTCGTCATAAATCACAAAGCTCTTGGTAAGCCCGATCGGCGGAGCACCGGGTTTCGACGACGGAATGCGCAACGCTTCAATGTCCCGGCGCAGCACACGCACGCAGAAAGAATGAAACGTGGAGATGAGCGGCTTGGCAACAGAAAGGCCGCCAACCAGTTTGTCCACGCGCTCGGCCATCTCGGAGGCGGCTTTGTTGGTGAAGGTCATGGCCAGGATGGACTCCGGCATGACGCCCAGGTTCTCGATGAGATGGGCGATCCGGTAGGTTATGACGCGGGTCTTGCCGCTTCCGGCCCCGGCGAGTATAAGCACCGGCCCGTCGGTGGTCTCAACGGCTTCGCGCTGTTGCGGGTTGAGTTGAGAGAGAAAGGACAAAGGAACCTATAACTATTTTACTAGAAGCGAACTCGCCATCTCACCTGCTGGGGCGAGGTGCGCGCAAAAATAGGTTGGTGCAACGGTTCGATTACAACACCATTCGTTTCCAAGTGGCTCGTCATCCGCCGCGATCGCCCGATGTTTGAGGAATGCTCGGCCGTCTGATGATGCGATGATGCAACCGTTAAGTTGCTTGTTGCGGTCGGGTAAGCTAACATGCAACCTGAAGGTTGCATATTATGAATGACCGTATTGAGAAGCGCATTGAGCTCAAGGCGCCCGTTTCGCGGGTCTGGCGTGCACTGACGGATTACCGTGAGTTTGGCGAGTGGTTTCGCGTGAAGCTGAACGGCCCATTCGTGCCGGGTCAGGTCTCGCGTGGCCAGATTACGTATCCTGGTTACGAGCACCTCCAATGGGAGGCCGTCGTCCAGAGAATGGAGCCCGAACGGCTCTTTTCCTTCACCTGGCATCCTTATGCCGTCGATTCCAAAGCAGATTACTCGAAGGAAACGCCAACACTTGTCGAGTTTAAGCTGGAAAAGACTGCGAGCGGCACACTGCTTGTGCTCACAGAGTCCGGCTTCGACAAGATTCCCGCGGGCCGCCGCCTCGAAGCATTCCGCATGAATGACGGTGGTTGGACAGAGCAGATGAAGAACATCGAGAAGCATGTCACGCAAACCTCGTAGCACCATGCCCGCCAAACGGCGGGCTCGTGTATCCGTATTTGCCGCGCTGGGCGACCAGACGAGGCTATCGCTGGTTGCGAAGCTCTGTGGTCGACGGCCTTATTCAATCTCTCAACTGACGCAGGGTTCCAAGCTGACCCGGCAGGCGATCACCAAGCATCTTCGAGTGTTGGAGAGTGCAGGGATCGTGCATAGCGTGCGCACAGGTCGCGAGAGCCGGTTCGAATTCGATCCGCAGCCAATTGAAGGAATTAAGCAATACCTGGATTTCGTCTCCGAGCAATGGGATCAGGCATTGTCCAGGTTAAAGTCGTTCGTAGAAGACTGAACTCCCCAAGCGTGATCAAGGTCCTTGGGGGTATTCGAAGCTCGGGGGCGACGGATTACGCCGAACGCCTGGCCGCCTTGCACTCCTCGCACGGGCACACATCGCGCAGAAATTGCCAGGAATAAATTCCCAGCTCGTGGCCGTCGTTCCAATGAAATTTGATGGCGTACTTGCCTACGGCTTCGGCTGAGTCTGGCTTGGCGGCGGGCTTGAACATAGGCAACACTCCGGGTGCGAGCTTTGGCGGCTCGCCGGGCGGGCGGTGGGTTTTGCCCCGCTCCTCATCGCACAGGGCGCAAGGGCAGGCGTCTCGCAAGAAAGGAAAGGGATAGTGTGACTGGTGGCTGTCTTTCCACTCAATGTCCATCCCTGAGCCGGTGCTCAGGTTGACCTTAACGGACTTGGGATCGGCTGAGACCGCCATCTCTTGAGTATCGCACAGGTGGTTCTGTCGAGTTGCGCTGGACGACAGCCGGGACGGCTGTCTCCACGTGATGATCGCTGGATTCCCGCGATTACATGGGGCGCAGTTGTCGAAAAGGCCTGAACTCCGATAAAATTGATGGTTTGCACATCGAGTTCAGAATTTCTCTGGAGCAGCCATGGCACAAGTTTGTGATATTTGCGGCAGGGGGCCGCAATTCGGAAATACCATCAGCCACGCCCACAACGTGTCCCGAAGGCGTTGGAACGTCAACTTGCGCCCGGTACGCGCCAAGGTGAAGGGCGCAACCAAGCGCATCCGCGTCTGCACCTCCTGCCTTCGCAGCGGAAAAGTCGTGAAAGCCTAACAACTCAACGCGGAGGACGCAGGGTACGCGGAGGCTTCAGTTTCCCAACCCACTGCCTTGCGTGAAGATGGAAAATCCACCGCGTCCTCTGCGTTTCGTTTTTACCGCACGCCGAGCAGTTCCACGTCGAAGATCAAGGTGGCGTTAGGCGGAATCACGCCACCAGCGCCGCGGTCGCCATAGCCAAGCTCCGGCGGAATGCGCAACTGGCGCTTGCCGCCGACTTTCATCCCGGCCACACCCTCATCCCAACCTTTGATCACTTGCCCTCGGCCCAGCTCAAACGTAAAGGGCTCTCCCTTGTCCACCGAGCTGTCGAACTTCTTGCCATTGGTGAGCCATCCCGTGTAGTGCACTCTTACGGTTTGGCCCGCCTTGGCTGTGGCGCCATCGCCCACTTTGATGTCCCAATATTGCAGTCCGCCAAGGGCGGTTTGCGGCTTCCCTGTGACTTTGGTGGGCGCGCTGGTGTCCGGTTTAGACGAACTGCTTTGCGCAAGAACGGCCGTAGCCGCCAGCGCGACGATTGCGATGAAACACATGGATCTAAGCATTAATTTTCTCCGATTGCCGATTTTCGATTGCCAATTGAGACGACGACCCGATTCTAAATTGGCAATTGAAAATCGTAAATTGCAAATCGTTAGGCCAACGCGATCACATCAATCTCGACCAGCACATCCTTGGGCAAGCGGGCGACTTCGACGGTCGAGCGGGCCGGGGGCGCAGCAGTGAAATACCGGCCATAGATTTCGTTCATGGCCGCGAAGTCTCCCATGTTTTTCAGGAAGACGGTCGAGCGCACGACTTTCTCCAGCCCGCTCTCCGCCGCTTTCAAAATTGCCGAGAGATTCTTCAGCACCCGATCGGTTTGGGCAGCAACATCGCCAGTAATGACCTGCTGGGTTGCCGGGTCAATCGCCACCTGCCCCGAGACAAACACGAATCCGTTCGCCCGAATGCCTTGCGAATAAGGCCCGATGGCTTGTGGGGCATCTTTGCTCGCAATCACCTCACGCATTCAACCTCCAGAACCTCTTCGCCGCTGATTAACGCAGATAAGTGGAGATCAAGTCAAATTTAAGCTCCGCTTTCACGCAATCGGACTTACGGATCGAACTGCGATGACACGGCTCTCGGCCCATGCGACCGAGGACGCGTCCAACATCGGATCGTCGATTTGATGAAGAAACGAAGTCACAGCAATCACAACACCGGTACCAGTTGGCCTCAGCTTTGGGCTCTCCCTAACCGATCGAAAAACATGGATGAAACGCGCATACCGAATCGCGCACCACCGATCACACCAAATGGTGATAAAGTAAACATCCCTGTGCCTTGGCAAACGGGTAGAATAGCCGCTATGAGCAGCGCACTTTTAGAAACCAGCCCCGGTTCGGAGAAGCTCTACGAGATTTGTGATCGCCTTAAAGCGATGGGGTACGCCGAGTCCAAGCGGATACGCATCTACGGCCAGGACTTCGAGGTTGTCTCCAATCCATTTCCTCAAGGGGATGGAGTCGCGATCCAAGCGGTTTCGAAGAAAGAGATGCGCGCGCGGATTTTGCAGCTCCCATTGCCCGTTCTGCAAATGGTGATCAGAAAGAAACCGGCCCAGCGCTGAGAAGCCAAGCTAGCGGCCGTGTCTAAAGTCATGTCACGGCTGATCTTCAAATGTCCGTGCCCGCCACGGGTCGGAGGATTTGCGACCCACGATTCCGACCTCCGATGGGGACTTTCTACTTCTTGCCCACCCGCACAATCAGGTCAAGACTGAGGGCAACAGTAGCCCGATCTTTTCGCACTCGCGCTTCGGGATACTGCGTGGACCTGGGAACGGCAAAGAGCGTCAGCGGCAAGAAGAGCTTTGGTACCCCCGGGATCTGCAAGAAGCGGGAATGGGCGGACAAGCGGGGAGACCGGGCGGCGGTCTACGCAAACCGGTAGCTGATCGGCGGCCATCGTGGCAAGCCGACGTTGAGGCTGCGGGCCGAGTTGGTCGAGCGCCGCTAGCCGCGGTTCCTATTTCATCACGCCGCGCTGGGCGATTCCAATATTGTCGCGGCTGGTGTTCTTCACCAGGTACATCATCTCGTCGGCTTGGCGGATGACGTCGTGGGGCGTCTTGGCGTCGTGCGGATAGGTGGCCACGCCCATCGAGGCGCGGATATTTAGGTTCAGCCCTTCGTCCCGGCAGAACATGCTGGTGCGCAGGGTGTCGCGCAGGCGTTTGGCCACCACGAGAGCGGAGTCCTTCCCGGTTTGAGGCAGCAGCACAACAAATTCGTCGCCACCATAGCGGAAGGCGTAATCAATCAAGCGGAGTTGGGCTTTGATCAGGTAGCCGATCTCGGCCAGCAGCTTGCTTCCAATCAAGTGCCCGTGCGTGTCGTTGACCTGCTTGAAATGGTCGAGATCGATGAACAGCACCGTGAACTCATAACCAAAACGCGACGAGCGGTAGACCTCGGTTTCCAACGTTTTGTAGAGATGCCGCGCATTGTACAAGCCGGTGCAGTCATCGGTGATCGTGAGTTCCTGAATCTTCTCGACGGCGCGGGCATTCTCAATGGCGATGGCCGCATAATCGCAGAGCGACTGCAGGAAAAACATCTCCTGATCGCCAAAGTGTTCCATCTCGACATTCACCAACTGAATAACGCCGAGCACCCGGAGCCGGGAGCGCAGGGGGTAACAGATGATGGACTGCGTCTCCCACTTGGTCATTTCATCGATGCGTTTGGCGAATCGCGGATCGGTCATGACGTCGGGGACAATCAGCCGTTCGCCGTGTTTGGCGACATAACCGGCAATGCCTTCGCCCACTTTCAGGCGCACGTTCTTCAGAGCCTCGGAGGCGCTTCCCACCGCGATGGCGAAGTAGAGTTCGTCGCGTTCCTCATCCACCATGAGCAACGACCAGGTGTCGGGACGGAAGTATTCCGCCATCTTCTCCATAATCGTTTGCAGAATGGAATCGAGGTCCAAGGACGAAGTCAGGGCCTTGGCCACATCGTGAAAGATGGTCAATTCCTGGCTCTGCCGATTACGATCGGCCTCCGTGGCCTTGGTCATGAGACGTCAACCTCGAGTGTCGAGCGGATGTCCAAAAACTAGAAGTCTAAAAATTATATGCGGGGTTCGGAAACCGGGGCAATGAACCTTGGTAACCCGAACCCGTGAAGATACGTGGCAAAGTGCCGCACGCGCGGAGGGTTAGCTCCCATACCACAACGGGTTACCGTTCTTCCCTGCAGCGCTCGCATAACATATATTGAATGTGAATAATTTGGTCTGTAGTTGATCCCGACGTGAGGACACCTGTCGAGTGGCATCATTGGGCGCTAAACTGAAGCAGGAGCGGGAAAAGCGGAACGTCACGCTGGACGAAATCTCCCGCTCGACCAAAATCGGTACCCGCATGTTGCGCGCTTTGGAAGAAGAACATTTCGATCAGCTCCCGGGCGGTATTTTCAACAAGGGCTTTATCCGCGCCTACGCGCGCTTCCTTGGCCTGGACGAAGAACAGGCCATTGTCGATTACCTGGCTGCCACTGGCACAAGCCAGCCGGGCAAGCAACCGGGAAGTGACGAGAGTCAGGTGGCTGAGCTGCGGGCCCAGGTCGAGCTTCGGGGCCGAGAAGAGAGCCCTGCGGCGGCGGGCCTGCCGTGGGGTATGTTTGCGGTTGCGTTGTTGGTCCTGGCCCTGGGATTCGCCATCTGGGGTCTCTACTCAAGGGGAGCAGGCAAAGAAAATCCACCTACCACCGCATCGGCCCGATCTGCTGCGAGTAATTCTGTGCCAGCCTCGGGTTCCGGCGCTTCCCCGGCAGGGGCGAGTCCAAACAGTTCTAGGGGGACGGTCCGCGGTGGTTCCACAGCAAGTCAACCAGCAGTTTTGGGTAGCACTGAGCCCGTGCGTCCCGAATCTTCGAAGCCACCCGCGCCCGCAGTGGTCGCGAACCGGAACCCAGTTACCCCGGCGGGGATGCTACACCTTCGGATCAAGGCGCGCCAGGATTGCTGGATTTCCATTACCGTCGACGGCGAGGTGACCCGGCAGGAAACCTTGATTGCGCCAGCGGAAAAATCCGTTCGCGCCGCCAGCGAGATCGTCATCCGGGCAGGCAACGTGGGCGCGCTGGATTTTGAATTCGACGGTCAGGAGTTACCCGCCCAGGGAGACTACGGGGAAGCCAAAACGCTTACCTTTGACGCCAACGGCCTGCAGCCGGCGGCTCCGGCGACCGCACCCCAGCCGTAGCCGGGCGGGCCCACGAGAAGATCTTTTCACCGCAGAGACAGAGAGTCACAGAGAAGAATTGGTTCGGGCTTCTTCATTACTCGATCCCCGTTCTGCGGCTTCGCGCAACATTCTCCGGTCGCGGGCTCCGGCAATCTTTCTTGCCCGGATCAGCCTTCGCAAGACGAACCAGTAGAGAAACCAGCTCAGCAGGGCGATCACCGCCAAAAGCAGAAGCAGGTTCCAGATTGCGGCGGCGTTGGACAGGAGCGTCGTCATAGCCAACAAGAGCGCTGCCAGGCTTTGCTCGGCCCGGACGGGCGAGGACGCGCGTCCCTACATGAGCGGATCAAGCCCCTAGCGCCTGCTTAATTGCACCTGCAATATTCCCCGCCAGAGACCGCATCTTGTCTTCTGATTCCGCTTCCACCATGACTCGCGCCAGTGCTTCTGTGCCCGAGTAGCGCACCACGACGCGGCCGTTGCCATCCAGTTCGCGTTCGGCAGACTCGATCGTGCGCTGGATCTCCGGCACCTGGACGAACGGAATTTTCTCGCGCACCGGGATATTCTGAATGGTTTGGGGAAACACTGTGAGATCACCGATCAAGTCTGCCAGAGGCTTGCCGGTTCGCGCTACGATTTCCATCACGCGCAAAGCCGTGAGCAGGCCGTCGCCGGTGGTGGCTTCGCCATCACGAAAGATGATGTGCCCGGATTGTTCGCCGCCTAGAATCGCGCCGGTCTTCAACATCTCCTCCAGCACGTATTTATCCCCGACATTGGCGCGCAGCATGCGGATTCCGGATTTGCGCAAGGCGATTTCCAGGCCCATGTTGGACATCGTAGTTGCGACGATGCTGGAGTCGGCAAGAACGCCGCGGGACTGCAGATCGCGAGCAACGAGCAGAAGGACGGCGTCTCCATTGACCACCCGGCCGCCCGCGTCGCTGAAGAGCACGCGATCCGCGTCACCGTCAAAGGTGATGCCGAGATCAAATTGCCCCTTCTGGTTAGCGACAGCCTTGGCCACTACTTCCGGATGCAGCGCGCCGCAATTTTCGTTAATGTTCTTTCCATCCGGAGAAGCGTGCAAGAACTCTGCCCGGATACGGCAGGCACCGAACAACTCCGGGGCTTCGGCCGTGGCCGCACCGTTGGCACAATCCACCAGAACTCTGAGCCGGCTCAAGTCCGCCGTCACGTTTCTGGCCAGCCACTCTATGTAGGCGCGGCGAAGGCTCGCCTCGCCGGGCAGACTGGGAGCGGGTTTCACGGAGGCAAGCGGGTGAGACTTAGGGTGCTGCAACAATGCGAAAATCTCTTTTTCGATGGCCAACTCGTGAGCGTCCGGCAGCTTGTATCCGTCTCCGGAGAAGACCTTGATGCCGTTGTCAGTCCAGGGATTGTGCGAAGCCGAGATCACCACCCCGGCGGCGTAGTTTCGGGAACGCGAGAGATAAGCGACTCCGGGAGTCGTGAGTACGCCCGCGCTGTGGACTTCCACACCCAAGGACGCGAGCCCGAGCATCACGCGGTCCGCGATCCAGGAACTCGATTCGCGCGTGTCCTGCCCGATTACGACGCTGGCGCGCGGTCTAGTTTTAAGCAGGTCATGACCAAGCGCCCGGCCAATGAGATAGGTGCTCTCTGAAGTGAGTGGGAATTCGCCGGCTACCCCGCGGATGCCATCGGTGCCGAAGAGTTGTCGCATCGAAGACGTCATTCTGATTTGAGGCTTAGTGCCCATCGCCCGTCGAAGCCTTTTCCATCATAACCGTCACCCGCACCGGATCGGGATTCGTAACTTGAATCAGGGGATCGGAAACGTAAGCATGTCTCACGAATATGGCGCGGTTCATCGCCCCAGTTACGTCCACCGGGTCCGTGATGGCGGCCTCGACGGCCTCCACATGCTTCTTCGGTCCTGTAATTGTGATCATGGATGGATCCACTGTGACGTTCCCGATCTCATAGCCGGAAACAAAAGTGCCGATCACCCGCGGCTGAACCGGCACTTGCCGGGTGGCGCGAATATCGAAGCTCAGATGGAACTGGCTGGGAACGGCCTGGATAACCTCGAGATCGGGCGGCTGATGGATTTGCCGTGCCGTCAGATCGAACGTCCGCTCACCGGGCCGGCCCGCGCCCAGGTCAATTTCGGCGTAAACATCAGAGGACTGGAGCCGGTGTATGGAACGCTCCGGACCGCGCAGGCGAATCTGTGCTTTGGGAATATTCTCTGAGCTGATCTCCAGATTTTGCGGAATGTTGTGGAACTCGATGGGCACTTCGACCGCTACTTCCGCCACGGGATCTCGAGCCACCGCCAGCCACAACCCCACCGCCAGCCCGAGCGAGACCAGCTTCAGGCCCAGGTTGTGAAGCATATAGCGGTGCAGCAAGTCGCTCATCAGCTAACCGTCCGTTCCCTGGTTCAGGCGTGAGTCCGCAGGCTGCGGCAAGGAACTGCGCGAACTCTCCTCGCTTTCCAGCACTTCGCTGCCGTTGCTGATCGGCGTCGGCAACGTCGAGGGCGAGACGTAGTGGCGCAGCAATTCCCCCAGCCGATCGCGCAGCTGTTCGACCGTAAGATCGCGCTCGATCTTTCCGCCTACCGCCAGGCTGATACTGCCCGTCTCCTCCGAAACGATTACCGCGATGGCATCGGTCTCCTCGGTCACGCCAATGCCGGCGCGATGCCGCGTGCCAAGCTGGGTGGACAAGACCGGGTTCATGGAAAGCGGCAAAAAGCAGGCCGCAGCGGCGATACGGTCCTTTTGCACGATGACCGCGCCATCATGCAGTGGGGCACTGGGCCGAAAAATGGTGGCCAGCAGATCGTAGGAAAGCTGCGCGTCGAGCGGGACGCCGCTTTCGATGTAGGTGCGCAACCCAATCTCACGCTCAATCACAATCAATGCTCCGGTCTGGTTCTGGCAAAACAGGTTGGCGGCGAGCACGATATCGTCGTAGGCATCCGCCTCCGAGGCTGCGGAGCGGCTCAGTGTCAGTCTGCGTCCCAGCCGCGCCAAGGCCTGCCGGATCTCGGCTGCAAAAACCACGATCAAAGCGAACACGGTGTAAGGCAACAAGGTGCTGATCAGCCAGTTGAGGGTAGCCAAATTGCCCAGCCGGGACAAATAGAAGGCAAGCCCCAGCCCTGCAACCCCCACCAGCATCAGGGCGGCGCGGGTGCCCTTGATGAGAGCGAGCAACTCATAAATCACGAATGCGACCAGCACGACGTCGATGACCGAGATTACCGACACATGTGGCCACGCTGCTGAAAACTGCTGCACTCCCGACCCCTTTCGAAGTAGGAACGACCCTGACCCGGAAACTAGTTTCATTGTAATCCAGGAATCAAAGGCCGAACGGACGTGCGAAAGTATTACAGTGACTAGGGGACTCAGCGCTGATTTTTCGAAGCGGCCTTCGAAGCTGGCACTTCGATCTGCATCCCCTCTGCCGCCGCTCGCACGCGAGAATAATAGTTGCGGGCTTCCTTCACGACCTTGTCAATGCAGGCATCATCGTGGTCGGGATCGTGATGGAACAGAATGAGCTCTTTGGCGCCGCTCTCCATGACGACATTGACGGCCTCGCGCCAATGGCTGTGCCCCCACCCGCGCCGACGCGCCTCATATTCTTCAGGAAGGTACTGCGCGTCATAGATCAGCACGTCCGCCCCCGCCGCAAGGGTGCGCAGATTCTTGTCGAAGACAGGGTCCCCAGGCTCGTTATCCGTGGCGTACACCATCACGCCATCCTTGCTTTCCAGGCGAAAGCCCATGCAGCCCTGGGGATGGTTGAGCCACATGGACTGCAAGGTCACATCACCCAACTCAATGCGGCCTGCCTCCAGGTCATAGAAGTCCTGGCGCGCCCGCATTTCGCCCAGCCCTACAGGGAAATACGGCGCGGCCATCTGCTCCTCAAACACCTGTTTGAGAGTGCGTGTCCGGCTCGAGCAGTGGAATAGAAAACGATTCTCGCGACTGTCGTAAAGGGGAGCGAAGAATGGGAGTCCCTGGATATGGTCCCAATGGAAGTGGGAGACGAAGATGTGCGCGGCCAGCGGGCGGCCAGCGAACTCGCGGCGAAGCGCTTGTCCCAGCACGCGAAACCCCGTGCCACAGTCGAAAACATAGAGACTGTCACCGAGGCGCACTTCCACGCAGGAAGTATTGCCTCCGTAGCGCATGTTTTCGGGCTGGGCAGCCGGTGTCGAACCCCGAACTCCCCAGAACTTAATACGCATACGACTCCACTAGCGGATGTAGGCTAAATTGCCATCTTCTGCCCCGCCGGGCAATCCGTCAATTCATTCGTTGGTTACGCTGGTAACGCCTTGGGGTTGTCTCGTGTTTGGACACCCGTGCAGGGCGACCAACGCGCGGTCATCCGCCGCCATATAATGAGGCAGCCGTACCCTACTATGCTGCGTCCCAATTACAAGGAATTCTCGCGCTTTGCCCGCGATTTCACGCTGGTACCGATCGTCAAATCGGTCACGGCTGATCTGCTGACGCCGGTCTCCGCCTTTCTGGCCGTTGCCGCCAGAGAGTCCGACGCCTTTCTGCTGGAATCGGTGGAGCGTGGCGAGCGCATCGGACGCTACACATTCCTGGGAGCACGGCCTTACATGCAGGTCCGAGCCCGCGGCAACGATATCGTAATGCACCGGGGCAAAAATCGTGAGCCGCACAAAGGCAGCGTCCTGCAAATCGTGAAGCAACTACTCCGCCAGCACCGGACCGCGATTCTCCCTGGCCTGCCACCGTTCACCGCCGGCGCCGTCGGCTATTTCGCCTATGACACTGTCCGCCAGTTGGAAAAAATCGGCGAGCATGCCGACAATGACTTGTCCCTGCCTGATTGCGTTCTGATGTTCTTCGACCGCTTGCTGGCCTTCGATCACCTGCGGCACCAGATTCACATCATTGCCACCGCCGACGTTTCCCGCGAGAGCCCGCGGCGCGCCTACGACCGTGCACTGGAAGACATTGCTATCCTCGAAAAGAAGTTGGCTCGGGGCGTGCGTCCGGCAAATTGGCGAGAGTCCTCACGTGGCAAAACCCCGCTAAGGGTTCACGCCGGAACCAGCCGCCGCCGTTTCATGGAGTCGGTGGGGCGTGCAAAGGAATACATCGCGGCGGGCGACATTTTTCAGGTGGTCCTTTCGCAGCGGCTCGATTTTACGCCGGAAGTTGCGCCCTTCGATGTTTACCGTGCGCTGCGTACGGTGAATCCTTCGCCCTACATGTATTTTCTGCGCATGGGAGAAGCCCACGTACTGGGCTCATCCCCCGAAATGCTGGTGCGGGTGACCGGGCGCAGGCTGGAATACCGTCCCATTGCCGGTACCCATCCCCGCGGGCGGGACGAAGCGGAAGATCAGCGACTGGAGACTGAAATGCTCGCTGATGAGAAAGAACGCGCCGAACATGTCATGCTGGTGGATCTTGGCCGCAACGATCTGGGCCGGGTGAGTGAGTATGGTTCGGTGAAGGTCCGCGACCTGATGTATGTGGAGCGATACTCCCACGTCATGCACATCGTCTCAGCGCTCGAGGGGACGCTGCGAAAGGAATTGGACGCGCTGGACGCTTTCGCCGCCTGCTTCCCAGCAGGCACCCTGAGCGGAGCTCCCAAGGTTCGCGCCATGCAGATCATCGAAGAAC
Source organism: uncultured Acidobacteriota bacterium (assembly GCA_963770485.1). GTDB lineage: Bacteria > Acidobacteriota > Terriglobia > Terriglobales > Acidobacteriaceae > CAVVEC01. The sequence continues at coordinate 608,160 of CAVYPX010000009.1, read as the reverse complement.
TGGAACCGGTGCGGCGGGGCATCTACGGCGGGTCGGTGTTGTACGCCGATTTCGCTGGCAATCTCGACTCCTGCATCGCCATCCGTACCATGCTCATGAAGGGTAAGCACGCCTATCTGCAGGCGGGAGCAGGCATTGTCGCTGACTCCGATCCTCTGCGCGAATATGAGGAATGCATGAACAAAGCCCAGGCCGTGCTCAGGGCGGTAGAAGCGGCGAGGTGTGTGTAGAGCGGATACTCCTGTCCGCTGCCTTTGAGTTTAGTTTCCCAATTAAGGATGTCATCAGAGTCGGGTGGCCCAACTTGCAAGAGGGTGCAGGGGGGAAAGCGATGACTACAGACGCGGTGGCCCAATCACGGGCCGACCAACGGCAGCTTATCGCATCTCCTAGGCACACGATCGGACTGGTGCTTATCAACGTAGGCATTGCACTGTGGGGGATCGTGGCGCAGATGCGGTCGACCGCCGGCTCGGGGTTGGCGTCAGAGCATCGGGGAGTCGTTCCGCTGTATTTGTCGCTCATCGTGATGGAGTGGGCGCTGCTCTACTACGTCTGGCAGGGTGTGCGGAAGAAAGTCACTCTTCTCGCGCTGGTCGGCGGAAGATGGACCAACCTGCAGGGCGTGCTGACCGACTTCGGGGTCGCCGTTCCTTTCTGGGTGGTCTGGGAAGCGACGGCCTGGCTTATCCATCTTGCCCTGGGGCCGAGCCAGGCGAAGACGGTGGATATTCTTCTGCCGCGGGGAGTGATTGAAGCGCTTCTGTGGCTGGCTTTGTCGGCATCGGCGGGGTTTTGCGAAGAGATCGTGTATCGCGGCTATTTGCAAAGACAGCTTCACGCATTCACTGGCAGCAGCGCCCTCGCCGTGTTCGGCCAAGCCGTCGTTTTCGGTGTGGGACACGCGTATCAGGGATGGAAGGCGGTTGTCGTCATCACCGTCCTGGGAGTGCTGTTTGGTCTGCTGGTGGTTTGGCGAAAGAATCTGCGTTCGGCCATGCTTGCGCACGCCTGGTCTGATATTTATGAGGGCTACTTGAAGTTCTTTCTGCTTGCGAAGTTTTGAGTGGGACACGTTCGTCTGCCGGATTACCCGAAAGAGTACCTGGACGATGGACTATAGCGCGAGAAAATTACTGATCAGCTTCTTTCCTTCACCGGTCAGCACACTCTCGGGATGAAATTGCACGCCCTCTACCGCAAACCGCCGGTGCCGCAAGCCCATAATCACGCGTGAGCCGTCGGACTCGGTGGTGTAGGCGCTGACCTCCAAGTCGCCCGGCAGGCTCTTTTCTTCCACAATGAGCGAGTGATAACGCGTGGCCGTCATGGGCTGAGCCAGGCCTTGAAAAATCGTCTTGTTGTCGTGCAGCACCGGGCTGGTCTTGCCATGCATCAGCTTGGGAGCACGCACGATCTCGCCGCCGAAGGCCGCTCCCACCGCCTGGTGTCCCAGGCATACTCCCAGCACCGGGATCTTACCGGCAAAGTGGCGGACGAGTTCGATGCTGATTCCCGCCTCCTGCGGCGTGCACGGTCCGGGCGAGAGCACGATGCGCTCCGGGCGCATGGCCTCAACCTCTTCCACCGTGATCTGATCATTGCGGCGCACCACAACCTCGGCGCCCAACTCGCCCAGGTATTGCACCAGGTTGTAGGTGAAAGAATCGTAGTTGTCGAGGACGAAAACCATAGAGCTGTGCTCATCTCTCAGCTTACTCTAAAGTCACGGCGCGGGCGCGACTCGCCGGTCTTGTTCCACGTGGAACATTAGACGGAACGCGCGGAGTGTTCCACGTGGAACATCCTAAAACGGGAACTGCTGATTTGGTGGAGGTTAGCAGGCCACACTGGGCTCGATATGGCAAATTGCAACACAAACGAAAGTAGACTTGACAAGCGCAGGGGCGTTCCGGGTTTGGCGCCCAGAATCGGGGGCGCGAACCCTCCGGGGACACCGGGCCCCCTACCAAAATGAGCGTGAGATAATCCGCTCATGGCAGACGGTTTTAGGATCTACGGCTTTCCTGACGAATGTCAGAGGTTCGACGAGCGGCATCCGCTTTGGAATGAAACCATGGCCAACCTCGAACGCGCCCTGAACCTTGCGTTCACAAGAGTTCAGACCATGTCCTTGCTGGAGGATAAGCTCGTCTACTTCCTTGGAAGAGCCTGCGTCAAGGACTTCCTGGAGATCACGCTGGTGTGCTACCACGGGTATGGCACGGCAGCTGCCAAACTCGTTCGCAGTATGTACGAGCAGACAGTGACGCTTCGTTATATCCACGAAAATCCCTCCGAAGCCGAACTGTTCAAAGAGTACCACCCCGTTCAACAGGACAAATTGGTCAGCCGCCTCATTGAGACGTTCGGTCCCGACATTTTGCCTCCGGAAACGATAGAGGAAATACGGAGCAAAGCTGCTGCTGTTAGAGGGAACTACATGATGACCGATTGCGAGAAGTGTGGAACCAAACGACTGAATCACACGTGGAACAAACTGGACTTCGTTGCGATGGCAAAGAAGACTGGTGGAGGATTAGACAAGATGATCTTGCCCGGCTACTACTTTCCACTACGCCATGCTCACCCAACATTTGCGGGACTGTCGGAAGGGTTCGAGATTGTAAATGACACTCTGACTCCCGGCCCAGATTCCAATCCCGAATTGGCGGATCGTTCGTTGACAACGGCCCACAACTGTATTCTCAACGTGTTGCAAGTGCAGAATGAGCGCTTCAAGATCGAAGGATTAGCAGAAGCAACGCAGGTGTGCCTGAAGGATTGGGTGAGGGTTTGGTCTCCTGACTCATCGTTGTTGAATGAAGACCCTGTGGATACAGCTATTTGACCTTCCAGAAGGCCGCCGTGCCCAAAATCGACACCCTGACATTCATTCCAGATCCCGCCAGTTCTGCCCGACGCCGATTTCCACCAGCAGCGGAACGATCAGCCCGTGGACTTTTTCCATCTGCTCCCGCACCAGGGTTCTCATGGTTTCGATTTCTGCTTCCGGCACCTCGAACACCAGTTCGTCGTGCACCTGCAGCGTCATTCTCGATTTCAGCCCACGTTCGCGCAGCGCTGCATCAATGCGGATCATGGCAATTTTGATCAAATCCGCCGCGGTTCCCTGCAACGGCGTATTGACTGCGGTCCGCTCGGCGAATCCGCGCAGGTTGGCGTTCTTGCTGTTGATATCAGGAATAGGCCGCACGCGCCCGAACAGTGTTCTTACTTTCTGTTCGCGGCGGGCTTCTTCCAGCGTCCGGTCGATGAATGCGCGCACGCCCTTGTACTTCTCGAAATATGCACTGATGAATTGTTTCGCCTCTGCCGGTTCAATCCCGAGGTTTTGCGAAAGCCCGAATGCCGACAGCCCGTACACGATCCCGAAGTTCACGACCTTGGCCTGCCGGCGATGATCCGGCGTGACCATCAGCGGCGGCACGCCGAACACCTGGGAAGCGGTGAGCGTGTGAATGTCATCGCCGCGGCGGTAGGCCTCGACCAACAGCGGGTCTTTGGAAAAGTGCGCCAGCAACCGCAGTTCGATCTGCGAATAATCCGCCGCCAGCAGCACATGCCCCGGCTCGGCCGTGAATGCGGCGCGAATCTCGCGGCCAAGTTCGGTTCGAATGGGAATGTTTTGCAGATTAGGATTGGCTGAAGACAGTCTGCCAGTCGCGGTTCCCGTCTGCCCCAACGTAGTGTGCAGGCGTCCGCTCAACGGATTCAGCAACGCCGGCAAAGCGTCAACGTAAGTTGATTTAAGCTTGGTCAGCTGCCGGTATTCCAGCACCAGCCGCGGGACATCGTGGCTTTCGGACAGGTTTTCCAGCACGTCAACTGCGGTCGAGATCGTCTTTCCTTTGCCATACTTCACCGGCTTGGGGAGGTTTAGCTGGTTGAAGAGGACATCGCCTAATTGCCTCGGCGAGCTGATGTTGAACTCACAGCCTGCAGATTCGTAAATCTCTTTAGCCTTGGCGTCGATCTCGCCTTCCAAACGCGATGACATCTCGGCCAAAGCTTTGCGATCGATCTTGACCCCGGCCTGCTCCATGCGTGCCAGCACGGGCACGAGCGGCAAGTCAATCTCCTCGTAGAGTCTAAGCAGGCCTGCTTCTTCCACTTCGCGGCGCAGGGCGGTCGCAAGCCGGCCTGTGATGTCAGCCGCTTCGGGCAGGGTTCCACTAGGCTTGAGATTGAAACGCCGCAGCGCCACGTCCGCCAAACGATGCGATGAATACGTGGGATCGAGCAAGTAGGAGTAAAGCATTGGATCATGCTGTACGTTGCGCAGCGTGATTCCTTGCGATTCCAGAGCGTGAGTCGTTGCCTTGTAATCGTGAATCGCCTTAGGCACACTCTCATCTGCCAGCACAGCCTTCAGCTTGGTCACCGCTTCCTCTGCGTCGGGGCCAACGGTGACCGCAGTGCCCGGCGTCGAGGAAATCGCGATATTCCGCAGCTGCTGCGGCGGCGCAGGCTCCGCTGTGAGCGGCAACATGCCGCTCTCGCCTTCTTCCTCTTCTTCCTCCTGCTCATCCTCAACAGTTGATTCCAATTCCACCGCAACCGCCAGCGCGCCGGCCGCAGGAACCGCCCTCAACACAGCTTCCACATCCGCCGCCGATTTCGCCTCCGTGTAGTGTGCCTCGCTCACCTCCACGACCGGCAAAAGTTCTTTCAATAGCGAGGTAAACTCCAGTTCGGTAAAGAGCGAGCGGAGAGCTTCGAGGTCCGGCTCTCCCGCCTTCATCGAATTCACCTCGAACTCGACGGGAACATCGCGATCGATGGTCACCAGTTGCTTGCTCAGCAGGATGTTGTCGCGGTTGTTCTGCAGGGATTCGCGATAGGTTCTCTTCTCGACTTCTGCCGCGCGGTCCAGCGCCTGCTCGACCGTGCCGAAACGCTGGATCAGCTCGACCGAGCCCTTGTCGCCGATGCCCGGGGCACCGGGAATGTTGTCGATGGCGTCGCCCCGCAACGCCATGACATCCACTACGCGCTCGGGAGGAACTCCGAGGATCTCCTCCACTTTTTGCGCGTCACAGATCAGGTTGTCCTTAGGCGGATTCAGCACGCGCACCCGGTCGTTGACCAGCTGCAGCATATCCTTGTCGTTGGAAACCACGTACACGGAATACGCGTGTGACGTGGCTTGTCGCGCCAGCGTGCCGATCACGTCGTCGGCTTCATAACCTGCGAGCTCAAGAATCGGAATGCGGTAGGCTTCCAGCGCCCTGCGTATATAGGGAAGCTGCTGGGCCAGGTCTCCGGGCATTTCGGCGCGGTTGGCTTTGTAGCCGTGGTATTCCACTTCCTGAAAAGTCTGGGTCTTCAGATCGAATCGCCGCACGCTGGTGATCGCCTCTGCCTGCTGATCGCGGAAAGTGGGCGCAGCCACGTCGAAAACCGCCGCCAGATATTCCGGCGAGAAATCGTCGCGCAATTTGCGCAACATATTGACGAAGACATACGTCGCCGCGGTCGGCACGCCGGTTTTTGTGGACATGCCGCGCTGTCGCGCCATGGCGTGATAGGCGCGGAAGATAAACGACATGGCGTCAACCAGGAAAATTGCTCCCCGGTCGCCCGCGGCTAACACTGGCTTCTGGACAGAAGATAGCGGCTTCGGCGCAGCCGTCGCGGCGCTTCCCGCAGACATCGTCGAGGATTTCCTTCGGGGGGGCAAGTGCCTAGTTTAACAGCACGCTGTCCGGGGGAAGTTGACCGGCGGCGTGGCTCCCCTGCACTGTGCCGCACTATTCAAAGCTGACGGTAAAGTCTGCCTGTACGAAGCGGGTCTGCTGCCCATTGGCGGGGTTCACAAATACGAGGTAGTACTTGTTAGGCTGATCGAAAGTGGAGGTAAGGCCCCATTCCACCTGTTGACTGTCGGAAGGTCCCGCAGCATCGGTTGGGGACCCGTTGGCGCCGTGAACGAAGTCGTTGAATGCCTGTTCGTCCAGCAGCAGAAGATCCATGTCTGCCCCTTGGCCGCCGGCGGAGCCGCTGCCCCTAGCCTTCACGAACGACTTGAAACCACCCAGCAGCTTCGGATAGTGAACATGGGCAGGGACAACGAACTCGAACTTAGCGTACTGTCTTACCGGGAAGGTCCTGTGCACGAGAACCTGCGGCGGAATGAGAGCGGTCAGAGCCACGTGATCGCTCGATTGCGGCTCTTGTGGTTCTAACGCTCGTTGCGCTTCTCGTTGCGCTTTTCGGCGTTCTGCGTTTCGCATCCAGATCGCCATGGGCGACCCTGCCGTGGCTATCGGTCCCGGGTCGTCCGGGGTCGCTGCTTTGATTTCCGGTGTTTCGTCTTCCAGGGGTTTTTCGGCGACTGGATTCCGCTTCGTCTGCAAGTTCTCTTTCTTGGAACAAGCGAAGCCCGGCAACATCAGCAGAACTCCAACTAAGAGCCACGCGCACCTTCTTTTCATTGCTGCCTCCAGCCCAGCTATCGCGCAACTCTTAAATTTTCTTACGGATACTCTTGGCTGCACAGGTGACGGAAGTCACCGGCTGGTTTTCCCATATTCGGTGTTGTAGCACAGCTTGATTTCCCCGCATGTGCCCTGCTCGGGCGAATACACCACACAGGTATCAAACGGCCGCGAATACACGTGCAGGCTGACGGCTCTCTGGTTGAACTCGCGCGGATTATAAACCCGGTGCACCGGTTCCAGTGGATTCACAGCGCAGGGACGTGTGGCATTCATCTCAAGGACTTCGGCGCTCTCCAGGCTGCAGGTTCCTTCCTCCAGATTTTGGAAAATCACCCGGTAGTTTTCCACCAGTAATTTCCCGAGGGGGACAGCCATCCAACAGTTCTGATCGCGATGATTGTGCACAGAACTCCCCTGTCCGATTTCCCAGCAGATAGCGATCAGCTCATAAAGTGGCGTCTTGTCGATCAGGTTCCGCGTGTAATGCTGGCGGTCCCAGGTCAGGTAGGGCGCCAGCGTGTCAGGTGCCACTGGCGCACTCTCAAGAAGCTTTATGATCTGGTTGGTCCGGCTGAACGCCGGCTCAGAAAATTTGCGTAACTCCGATACAAAATTCTGGATGGAAACCTGTTTTGCCATTGTCGGTGTGCCCATGTCTCCCCCCGTGCGACGCCCAGTATACTCGCTCGCAGGCCGCCAGTTGAACAACCTAAAAACCTGGTCATTCCGAGGAGCCACAGCGACGAGCGCCTGTCTCGAGCAAAGCCGAGGGAAATCTGCAGTTTCCCCAGGCAAGGAACTGTAGATCCCTTGCTGAGCTCGGGATGACAACAGGAAAGGACCACAAGAAAAAGCCGGGTTCTCACTCCACGAACATGCAGTCCCCGTATGAATAGAACCGGTATTTCTGCTCGACGGCGTGTTGGTAGGCTTGCAACACCCGTTCCTTCCCCGCGAAAGCGCACACCAGCATGAGCAGTGTGGATTGCGGCAGATGGAAATTCGTCAGCAGCGCTCCTACAACCCTAAATTCATAACCAGGATAGATGAAGATATCGGCTTCGCCGCTGCCCGCTTGCACTCTGCCACTTTCAGAGTGACCAGCCGAGTGCTCCAGCGTGCGGACGGTCGTCGTTCCAACCGCAACCACACGCCGTCGCGCGTCCAACGCCCGATTGATTTTTTCTGCAGCCTCGGCCGAAATGGAGTAAGACTCACGATGCAGGAGATGATCTTCCACCCGATCCACGCGAACGGGTTGAAAGGTTCCCAGCCCAACGTGCAACGTGATCTCCGCTGTTTCGATCCCGCGCTCTCGAATGCGGGTAAGAATCTCTGGGCTAAAGTGCAGCCCTGCGGTGGGCGCTGCGACCGAACCACGCTCCCGCGCATAGACGGTCTGGTATCGCTCACGGTCGCCGGGACAGTCAGGCCGGTCAATATACGGTGGCAGCGGAACATGCCCCAAGCGCTCGATGATCCCGAAAAAATCCTTCACCGGATGAAAGCGTATCCGACGCTCCCCGAAACTGCCCCTGGCCAGCACCTCGGCCGTTAGTTCTTCTTCGCTGCCGAAGAACAACTTCTCTCCCACTCCAATCTTCCTTCCCGGCCGGACCAGGCACTCCCATTCGTTGTGCGCCGGGGAGATCTGGCGTGTGAGCAGCACCTCGACCCGGCCTCTCAGGAACTCCCGCGCGGCCGGATTCCGCGAACTCACTGGTTGCGCCTTTGCCCCGCTTCTCCTGCCGTACAGTCGTGCCGGAAACACCCGAGTGTTATTGAATACGACCAGGTCATCTGGCCTCAGCAGATCGGGAAACTCGCGAAAGCAGCGGTCGTGGAGCTGTTCAGAGGCGCGGCTCAGGTGGAGTAGCCGGGAAGCGGACCGATCCGCAAGAGGCTCCTGGGCGATCAGCTCTACCGGCAGCAGATAATTGAATTCGGAAACCAGCACGCAGCCTGATTATAGATTCCGCCGTTGTCGGCCCACCCAGGCCCAGCCCGAAGATTCGGATTGTCTTTCGCCAAGCGCCTGCGTTACCATACGCCAGCCAGATGGTCCGCTCCCCCGGACGCCTTGCAAGTGAATGCCTAGTGAACGCCAATCCCGCCGCGAAATTGCCCTCTTCGGCAATATGCTGCACCAGCGCGGCTACGTGGCCGCCATGGACGGCAATCTATCCGTACGCCTCGATGAGCGCCGCATCCTGGCCACTCCTACCTCCATGAGTAAGGGCATGTTGCGCCCTTCCGACATGGTCATCGTCGACCTCGAAGGCCGTCCGCTTTCTGGCCGCCGCCATGTTTCCAGCGAAATCGCCATGCACCTGCTGATCTACCAGCTCCGCCCGGACATCCGTGCCATCGTGCATGCGCATCCGCCGACGGCGACCGGCTTTGCCGCCGCCGGAATCGCGCTCACCCAGCCGCTGGTCTGTGAGGTCGTCATCGGACTGGGCTCCATCCCGCTGGCCAAGTACGGCACCCCCGGCACGCCTGAGCTCTCGGAAACGCTGGAGCCACTGATTTCGCAGTACGATGCCATTCTCATGTCGAACCATGGTGTCGTCTCCTACGGCGATACCTTGCATCACGCTTACATGAAAATGGAGACAGTCGAGCATTTTGCTCAGATCGCTCTGGTAACCCATCTTCTGGGACGCCAGCAACCCCTGGGACAAGAGGATCTGGAGAAGCTTGTTCTGGCGCGAAGCAAATACCAGGGCTCTCATTCCGCCGCACCTCTGCCGACTTCCTGCGGCCCCGCCGCAGGAAATCATCGCGACCATCCGCACCCGGGCGCGGAATCCTCTTCTCTGGAGAGCGCACCCAAGACACGGCGTTTGGCTTCCCGCCAGCGCTGAACACTCGCAAATAAAGACCTGTCAATCGGCAATACCCGGTGCGGCACCCCAAAGGACCAGATCACGCCGACATGGGCGGAGCCTAAGAGCTCGGAGCTAGGATCTGAGCTTCTTCTCACTCGCCCCCGATCCGGAACCGCAGCCCCGCCCGGAAATTGGTTCCCAAGGATGGATATCCCACAACTTCGTTGTAGTGCTTGTCGAGAAGATTCTGGATGTTCAGATACGCGCTGACCCGGGAGTTAATGGCATACCAGCCGCCCGTGTCGACACGAACGTATCCGGCTGCGTGATTGATGCCGAATCCGTAGAAGTCCGAGTCAGGCCGCCTACCCACGAAACTGCCGCCCAGGTTGCCTCCCCAGCGATTCCCCAGATAGGTCAGCAACGCCGTTGCCGAATGTTTTGGACGCCGCAGGAACGGCTGACCCGCCGCCTCCAGCGGATCGCAAAAATTGGCCGGTGTGCACAAAGGCGCCTGCAAAATCTGCGTTGAGGTGTAGGTGTACGCCGTATTCAGCGAGAGCCTTGACAGGATTTTTCCCTGCAACCCGACCTCGGCGCCGTGGGCGAGGGACTGGTTCACGTTCTCGTATTGGCCAACAAAGGTCGTGGGGCTGGTGGCAAATTCAATCTGGTTCCGGAATAAATTGTTGTAGTAGGTCGCAACCAACGCATACTTCCCACCGAAAAAGCCCTGCTGGATCCCCGCTTCAAAAGCCCGGTTCTCTTCCGGCTTAAGATTGGGATTCGGCACGGTATAGGGCCCGCTGGCGAAAGACTCTTCCAGCAGCGGTTCTTTGATTCCGGTGGCGTAAGAGAAGCGCAGTCGCGTACCTGAAAACACCGGCCCGCCGCGTAATGCTTGCAGTGTCAGCGCCACGCGCGGTACCCCTTTGTTTCCAAAGCTGCCGTTGTGCACGAAGCGCCCCCCCGCGACCACGGACAAGCGTCCCAGCGTGAGCTGTTGCTGGCCGTAAGCCTCGTGGTTCAAGCGCAAACCGTGATCGATGGGCAATGACAGCAAATCACCCACAAATCCATTCTCATCTTCGAAGCGATATCCGATGGTGGTCTGCGCCCAGTTCCGTTCCACGTAGTCCCCCTGATACTCGAATCCGGCCCGGTTAATGTTCGCAATATCATCGAAGGGAGTGTCGATGTTGCCGTAGAGCGGCGAGACTCGCCCGGGATCGATCACATTGTCTACATTGGTGCGTTTCTGGTTGTATTCGAAGCCAGTGAAGTGATGCTGCCACCGCAAGGGTCCGGTCACGGTAAGTTCGACGCTGACTAAGGAGTCATTAAATCGCGCAAACTGGTCCAGATCGGGCTGCATCAACGGATCTCCGTTAAAGTCCCACTCCGATTGCACTCCGGTGCGGCTGTTGGAGTGGCGTCCGCGGATGCGCAGAGAAACGCGGTCGTTGATGGCGAACCCGAGATTCCCGCCTTGCAGCGAGTTTGAGTAATCGTCGTTGGGCCCTTGCCCATCGGTGTTGAACTGGTCTCCGAACACGTTGTAATCGAAGAGGCCGCGCGCGCCGGAGAGTGAAAGATAGCCGTGCGCCGTTCCCAAATTCCCGCCATCCGCGCCCAGCCGTAACTCCGGAGTGGCCGTGCTGCCGGTACGTGTGAAAACTTGTACCACGCTGGTCATGGCGTCAGAGCCGTACAGCGCGCTCTGCGCCCCCCGCACGAATTCCATCCGGTCGGCTTCCGACAGCGGAAGCGTTCCGAAGTCAAATCTTCCGCCCGGCTCATTGATGGTCACGCCATCCACGATTACTTTGTTATAACGAGAGTCGCCGCCACGAACAAAGAGGGAGGACAGTCCACCGCGCTGGCCTTGTGTGTCGACGACCGCACCGGGCAGGAATCGCAGGGCATCGTCGGCCGCGATCGGCTGCATTGCCTGCAGTTGCCCGCTATTCAACGTCTCCACATCCGAGCCTGCCGCTTCGGTGGGAACCGGGCTGCGGGTCGCAGTCACCACCACCGTTTCCGCCGCCGGGGCCAGCCCGAGCTTTATGGTCACGACTTCAGAAGAAGATGAAAGATCGATGGCTTGTGCGGCGAACCCCGGCGCCAGGACACGCAGGCGATAAGAGTTCGTGCCAGTGCCACGGAATGCAGCCAGCCCTTCAGCAGAGGTAGTCTGCACGGCGGTGGGAATCGAGCTGCCCTGTGGGGTGAGTTCGACTTGCGCCCCTGCGACCGCAGCCAGATCCGGATCCACAACTTTGATTTTGATTTCGGCGGCTGAAGCTGCCGCCAGCAGCAGAATTACGCTCGTGAAAACCTGGGAAAACCGCATACACTCCTCCTTTGGAACGCGAAAGGGGTGGGTGTTGACGGTTCGCGCCGGTCTCCTGGCTTCGCGAGTTAGGACAGCTTTCACTGCCCGACTACTGCAACCGGCCTTCCCAGATGTAACCCGGTGGCCGATTGCCAATTTCCTCGCTTACAGTTGCGCGGCAGCGCGGGATTCTCACCCGCTTCCCTCCTGATCCTGATCGACCAGGACGCGCGAACCAAAGGACTTGAGAAAGAACGAAGAGCCACTCTTCCCTTTTCCGAGTGTAGCAGGAAAATGGAAGAGCGGCTCCAATGAATCAACTGCCTAGCTGCTATGAACTTCTTGCCTTCAGTTTACGGTCACCGGCGAGGGAACCGAGGGGATCCCGTTCGTGACCACTTGCAGACTGCTGGCGCCGGTCTCGATGCCGGACGGCACATCGAAACTGGTCGATTCTACCTTGTTGCCACTCTGAACCGCGTAGCTGTTCGGGTTGTGCGTCTTGGCGTAGACGACGTGCTTGCTCGAATTGTTGGTAATCCGCACCAGCGCGAAATTCGTCGCATCCTGGAAATCATCGCCGTATGCGCCACCTTGCGAGAGGCCGCTGAGTTGCTTCCCTTTGACCACATACGTTTTTCCGTGAGTGATCGTCTTCGGTAGAGATGTAATCGTAGGCTTCCAGGCGTTCACAAAGGTTCCTGCCGGGGTGAACACTTCGAGATCCTGGCTGAAATCGCTGAACAGCAACTGCCCGCTCGGCAACTCGAGCAAGTGTCCCACGTACGCTGGGTCGCCGCTGGAGTTTGGCGGTCCGGCGATCTTGGTCAGTTTCGTCCCGTCCCACTCAAAGAACACGCCACCCGAGTTAAAAACTGGCGGACCGGTCATTACCAAGACCTTGCCGTTAATTTCCAGCGCTGCGGGAGCGTCGTCACAGGCCAAAGCCACCCCACCCACCTTGGGGAAATCCGGACCTGCCTTCCACTTTCCCGTCTTCGAATTGTAGATGGCGGTGTGGCCGGCACTGCCGGCGGGCGCTGCTCCGGCAGCGAACACAGTGCCGTCAGGCCGCAATACCATCGGTCCGATCTCTTGGGAGTTGGGGTCTTCGAGGCGAACCGGCGTAGTTCCGGGGGTGGTCCACTTGTTGGTCTTCGGGTTGAAGATTTCGTATTTCGGAGCGTCGATCGCGTCCGTCGTCAGGATCTCCCCATTGGGCAGCAGGAGCCATCCTTCCTCGTCAAACCGGTCATTTTTGTTGGTGCTGGTGAGGTTCGTCCAGCTCAAGGTCTTGAGATCGAGCAGAGCTTGGTTGACCCCTTCGCAGCAATCGGCCTGCATGTATGTTCCATTGGTCAAAAGAGTGGCTTGGGCGTCGCCGATATTATTCCACCCGCTGGGCGGCTTCACCGACGTCCATTTGTTGCTTACCGGGTCGTAGATCGCGCCCAGGTTAGTCCATGCCGAGCTGCCGTCGTTGTATTCTCCGCCCTCAATAATGTATCGGCCATCGGGCAACACCGAGGAACCGAAGTACCAAGGACCATATCCGCTGGGCAGCGAGGCAATCTTCGCGATTTTCCCGTTGATGTAGCTGCCGGTGTTGTCCGGTGTCAGCTTATACCAGGTCCCATAGTTCGAGTCCTGCTCCTCATGGAGCAGCACTGTACCATCGGTGAGCATCGCGATTGCGCCCACGGGGAAACTCGGTGGAGTCTTCAAAGGTTGCCACTTTTGTGCGGTCGCAATACCGGTCAAGGCCAGCAAGGCGAGCAGCGAAATTCCGAACTCTTTCAACTTCTTCATAATCTATTGTCCTCTCATTGGTTTTGATTGGTGAACAAACGCGGGTCCGGATGCGCCCTTCAGCTCCTCGCCGCTAACAGATGGGTTCCCACATCTTGACTACAACAGTGCCGCAAAAATGTACTCGGAAAAAGGTTGCGAGTCAATGTGGCCTTTCTTCTCATACCCTACCTGCCGAAGTGCTCCATAGCGGGGCGTGTTATGTTATCTGGCCTCAGAAGGCGTAAAATGGGGTCATGATTCCCAAGGATCTGCTCGACATCCTGGTCTGTCCGATGTGCAAGAAACCGCTGGTGCTCAAGGAAAACGGGGAGAGCTTGAAGTGCGGCGCCTGCCACCGCGTCTATCCCGTACGGGATAACATTCCCATCCTGCTGGTGGACGAAGCCGTGACCGAGCCCTCCTGACCCAATCGATTGGGGTGCACCCCGGGCCACTCTGGCACATGCCCTGCGGCTTTTCGTCCCACAACGACACGCCGTGTCATAACCGAGGCCGCCTGGGCCGTCCCCGGCTCCCTTCCCAGCCCGAGCCCTTCTTTTCGTATGCCCCGCAACTTAATGCACCAAAAAGGGTTTAACTGGTTAAAGGACCTCTTCTACGGGGATTTACAATTCCGACTACGGTGCGGCATCAAAATTGCATGCAACGTAGGTGGCGTTCACGGAGTCTAATCCCCTAGCTGCAAGTAGAGGGTCGGAGGTGCGGTGACATGAGAGAACGATTTTCCGTTACCGAATTGACGGTTTTGCGGAACGACTTGCTGCAGGGTGGCTTGATCGATTCCCGCGAGGCTGCCGAACTCTTGCAGGTATTTCTGATGGGCCGGGGCTACGGAGTCTCGCCGCAGGCGGCCATCGATGCGGCCGGACGCGTGGAAATGTCCGGGTGCTCGATCCCCGTTCTGCAGCACGAACTGGAAAACCTGGCTTTGGTCATGTAGCGGTGACCATGTGGCGGTGACGTGACAAAGAAGCGATTCCTGTGAGCGACTCAGTCAACAAAAGATCTTAGGGGAGCCTCAGAACCAAGCCGATCCCCAAGGGTGATGAAAGAGCGAAGCCGGGCCAACCAGCCCGGCTTTGTTGTTCTGGAGATCACTATTTAGCCTTCAGCTTTTAGCCGATAGTTCTGAGTCAAAGCACCATGCCGAGGGCAAGCAAAGGCTAAAAGCCGAAAGCTTGGGGCCTTCCTCACTCGTATCGCAGACTCTCCACTGGATCCAGTTTCGCGGCGCGCGCGGCGGGCACCGTCCCGAACAAAATCCCCACTAGCGAAGACACCACAATGGCAACGATCGCCGACAGCCCAGAGATGGGCAGCCGGTATTCGGTAAAGAATCGCACCGAGAAGGGCAGCGCCAATCCGATGACGACTCCCGCAAAACCGCCAGTCAGAGAGATCAGGACCGCTTCCGACAAGAACTGAAACCGAATCTCGCGGCTGGTCGCGCCGATGGCTTTGCGGATGCCGATCTCGCGAATGCGCGAACTCACCGTCGCCAGCATGATGTTCATGATCCCGATCCCGCTCACCAGCAGCGTGACCGTCGCAATCAGCAGCAACACCAGGGTGAGTGCGTTGGCTGTCCGATCCGCGACCGCGACCAGTTCGGTAAGATTCTGCACCACGTAGACTGACTCCGGGCGATGGCGGGACTGGATGACCTTCTTGACCTGCTCAGTAACCGGAATCACCATGGAAGGTTCGGCCGCTGAGAAATAGATCTGCCGTACGTCCGGCGTGTCCGTGAAGTACCGGGCCACCGTGTATGGGACGATCATGGAGTTGTCGGTGACTTCCGACTGCCCGAAGGTGTCGACTCGCTCCCGGAAAGTGCCAATGATGGTGAAGGGCAGACCGCTGAGCTTGATCACTTTCCCCACCGCATCCTCCACCGATCCGTAGAGCTGGGTGGCGAGTTTTTGCTGGATTACGCCGACTTTGTTGCGCGCCTGCTCGTCTTGCGCATCGAAGAACCGTCCGGAGAGCACCACCAGATTGCGCACGTCGCTATATTCGGGGAACACGCCCAGTATGCGCAGGTCGCGTTCCTTGCCGCCGCCAATGGGGATGCGGTCGTCGAGTGGAATCACGGGAGACGCGGCCGCGATGCCTGACACTTGTTGCAATACCGCGCGCATGTCGTCCACGGTGAGCAGATCGGGGGTGACATTGCGCTGGGCTCCGCCCTGATACTCCGCCTCGATCAGGTTGGCGCCGATCGATTGGATTTGGTTCAGCACATACTGCTTTCCCGTCATACCGATGGTGACCACCAGGATCAGCGAAGCCGTGCCGATCACCATCCCCAGCGCCGTGAGCGCAAACCGCACCTTGTTACTGCAGAAGGTGTCGTAGGCAAAGCTGAGAATCTCGCTCAGGACCAGCTTGGGTGGACGGGTCGCCGTGGGGGTAGCGGGCATGTTGGTTAGATGCTACGCGGTGCGGGGAGGGAGGCGCAAACCCGGTTTGCCTGGTCGGGAATCACGCCACAGGTGCTATTTGCTCACTTCGTTGAGCGGTATGCCGACTGTCCCCGCGAGGCGTTGCCGGAACTCGTCCCAGTCGTGGCCTTTGCGTGCCAGCACCTCGGCAACGTCGAACCAATGGTTCGTGGTGGGCGATTCAGCCCTCAGTTTAAGAAGATCCACACCGTGCTTTGAAATTACAGTCCAAAATTCAGGGAATCCGAACCTCTTGGCTTTCTGATGAGACTTTTCAGCCTCTCCCGCCCGGTTGTGCGCATTGCTCACGTCCGTGCCACCCTTCACCTCGATGGCTACTTTGTAGTGTGGACCTTCGGGCATCAACTCTTGTATGGAAACATCAGGATCGTGCGCGAGGCTGATTAGAACCGCGCGTCCGCTCGAGTTTTTTACTGTCAGTCTGTTCTCCTTCAGTTCTGTAACATGTCTCTCGACAACCTCCCTGACGGCGACGAAAACCTCTCTCATTGCCTTCTTGCCAATCTGAGTGTTGTTGGAGCCCTGCAGTTGTGAACCGAATGTCAGCAACGGCAATTCGCGCAAATCACGCTCTGTGAGCTTCGGTAGTTGGCGCACCAGCTCCGCAAGGGCCTCTGCCATCGCTCTGCAGAAGGCGGGCAGGTAGGGTCTCTGCTTCGCCACGGTACCCAGTTCTTCCATGCTCTTGAAACGGCCCATGCCGGTCGAACTCTTGTAGAAAGACTTCTGTGGCGAACCCAGCAGCAGCCGATAGTAACCCACTAGTGAAGGCTTGATCTCGAGGACTGCAGGAACCGGGAACACATACTCATCTCTAAGCCCCGCGGCTGCGAGAATCCGCCGCACGTCCGCCGTCACGTATTCGCTGATCTGCCGCTGTACGATCATCTGGTCTAGCTGGCCCAGGGCATCTGACAGCGCATCCATGAACCATTGCTTTCGAGCTGCGACCAGCAGCTGAAAAAAGCGAACCTGCCGTGCCGGACTCGGCACGTGCAGAGCAATTGGGGCAACCGCTGAATCGGTTTCTCTTGACGTTTTCTTGCTTTTCGATGTGGTCACAGTGACATCGGCGCTACTCACACTTGGTTGACTTCCGAAAGACGATCCAGTAGCAGTGCTGACGCCTGGTGTGGTGTGCAATCTTCCATTTCGGGTCAATGATCGGCGACTTTCGAACTTTCACGATACAGTCACAAGGCATAAAGCCAACATCGCGGGCGGCATTGATCAGCTCGATATGTGCCCATTGATATCGGTGGTGGTGAACATAATCAGTGATTTTCGCGAATAGAATGCCCTCCGTCCTCAATACTCGAAACGCTTCCCGCAGAAACGGCGGAAATGTGTGAGTGAAGGTATAGTGATTCTCCTTCGACGAGCGCAGCACCAGGCCGAATCGCTTGTTGAAATCCTTCTTCTGATCCTTGCCTTGATTTGGGATGTGAGGCGGATCATAAACCAGTACGTCGAAAGACCCGTCCTGAAATGGCATTGTGGTGTTGTCGGCGACCAGGTCAGGCTTATGGTTGGCTTCCACGTCCAGGCCAATCACAGGCCACTTGCTGCCACGCCAAAAACGACCGCCATTTACAGTGGCGTCGAGGATCCGTCTCGGTTTCTTTCGCGGGTAGAAATGAAGCAATCGTTCCAGCAATTCAGCATCGTCGCCCGCCCAGACGGATGCCAAAGGCGCATAACGGGAAATCTTCTCCGCCCGAGCTGCCGGCTTAGCGGGACCAGGAAGCTGCTGTAGAGCTGTAGCCATTGTGGGAAAAATCCCTTGTACACTCTCGCGATTCATAGGGCAACTGTGAATCGCTTGCAAAACAGGTTCCACGTGTGGATTGACTAATACTTACGTGCCGAGTTTGGCACAACCTACCAGCGAATACAAGGCGAATATTCGAGGAAAATACTCCAGTCAGCGGTGGGACGCGCGATGACGAGCCTACTCTGGCGCCTGCGATGCAACCCCGGCGCCCGGCACGTAATAAGCTGGATGCCCTGGGTCCAGGCGGCGCCCCTTGGCGCTGAATATCCTGAAGTGCATCAAGCCCCATTTCTGTAGTGCGAATTGCAGGGTGGTGGCCAGCACACCCATGCCGTAGGTCACGCTTCTTCCGAAATTGATGGAGGAAGCATCCTCAAAGTATTTTGTCGGACACGAAACCTCTCCGATGCGAAAGCCGAAATGCACGCACTGCGCGAGCATCTGGTTATCAAAAACGAAATCATCGGAATTCTCCAGCAACGGCAATGTGGTGAGCACATCGCGGCTGAAGGCACGATACCCGGTGTGATATTCAGAAAGCTTGATCCTCAGAAAGAAATTCTCAAATGCCGTCAGAAAGCGGTTGGATACGTATTTGTACAGTGGCATGCCTCCGCGAAGGGCCTGCCCTCCGATGATGCGCGAGCCCAGCACCACGTCATAAACACCGTAGGCCACCATGCTCGCCATGGCGGTGACCAGCAGCGGCGTGTACTGGTAATCCGGGTGCAGCATCAGGATTACGTCCGCGCCCGCCGCCAAGGCCTCGCGATAGCAGGTTTGCTGGTTGCGCCCATAGCCGTAATTCCGGTCATGCAGGAAACACTGCAGCCCCAGTTGTTTCGCGACTTCGATGGTGCGGTCGGAACTGTGATCGTCCACCAGAATGCGGATGTCCACGAGTTCCGGCAACTCTCGGACGGTCGCCTCCAGCGTCTTCTCCGCGTTATAGGCGGGCAACACCACCGCGATGCGTTTGCCGTTGATCATTCCGTTTTCAAGTGACCCATTATCGATCCTCGCTCATCCGGCGAACTCAACCATTCATGATAACCTGAGCCTTCGCCAGCGCAGAAGGTACACACGAAAACCTTGAGTTCCCCGCCCATCCGACCCGCCATCAAGGGAACTGCGCTCGTCCATCTGGATTTTGTCCTCACCGGAGTCGTCATGACGCTCCTGGGACCCATGCTTCCGATTCTTTCCGCCCGCTGGTCACTGGACGATGCGCAAGCCGGCTACCTGTTCACGGCTCAATTTGTGAGTTCGATGCTGGGGATGCTGCTCTCGGGCATCCTGGTCGAGCGCCGCGGTTATCGCTTGACGCTGGTGTACGGTCTCATCCTGATGGCGATGGGCATCACGGCGCTGGCGCTGGCGAGTTGGACGATGGGGTTGATTTCGGTCTGTGTGTTCGGAGCCGGATTCGGCTTCACTACGCCTGCCGCAAATCTGCTCATCGCGCGATCGAGCCCACGCAAGAGCGCAGCGGCGCTGAATCTGTTGAACTCCGCATGGGGAATTGGGGCGATGAGTTCTCCCTTGCTGGTCGCTGGGGCCCAGCGCTCCGGGCACACATCTCACTTTCTTTATGGACTGGCTGCGGCGTTGCTGGCATTGGCCGTCGGTCTCGGCTGGGTGCGGTTTTCTGTTGACGCGAAGCCGGCAAGTGTTGAGCGAGGTCCGAGGGTAGCGGCCATCAGCGTTTGGAATAACCGGTTGGTGCCCATTATCGCGGCTCTCTTTTTCGTCTATGTTGGAACTGAAACCTGCATGGGAGGCTGGATCGCCTCCTACGCCAGGCGCCTCGATTCTGGCTCGCATACTTTCTGGGCAGTCACGCCATCATTTTTCTGGGGAGCGTTGCTGCTGGGGCGCATTTCGGCTCCGCTGGTTCTGCGGCACATGCGCGAAACGCGCCTCGCTACGACGGGCGTGGCTTTAGCAACATTCGGGATCGTAGTGTTATTGGCCACAAAGACGATGATGTTCGTCGTAATCGGCGCCAGTCTGACCGGGCTGGGACTGGCCTCGATCTACCCCATCAACGTATTCCTGCTGTCGCATTGGTTCGGAGAAATGGCGACGCGGATCAGCGGGGTCGTATTCTCGCTCGGCACTCTGGGCGGCGGAGTCCTGCCCTGGTTGGTCGGCGCGCTTTCCACCCGCTTTGGCAGCCTGCGCGCGGGATTTGCGGTGCCACTGCTGGGGGCGGTCAGCATGTTGGTGTTCTACGTCGTGAATGAAAACTCTCAGCAGCTGCAGCTAGAGACTTGAAAATGCCGGTGGCCGGGTGGTCCGGTCTTTCGCGCCGTTTGCGAAGGCCGGGGCAGGTGGGTCATCATCAAGGAAAAATCCCCGCCCCGTCGCTCCAAAAACCGGGAGCGACAAGGACGGGCCACCCTCGGGAGTAGAATCAGAAAGAAAGGCTGGGACAGCCCCCTGTGCAAGATTAACGCGCAGGCCGTGCGCGTAATGCCCGGCAGCAGGGATGACCTATCAGGAAATTGCAGGTCCGACCGGATTCAGCGCTAGCAGTTTGCAGTTTGCGACGGCCCGCGCCAGCGGCCGGGTTAGTTTACCGTGCGAAATAAACTTCTATTTCGCCATCTGTCATCCCGCCGTTCTTCAGCAGGGCGCGTATTACTGACTCTGTGCCGTCTACGTTCTCCATGACATAATTCGGCTTTGTGTTTTCCGAATCGTGCAACATCAGTCGGTATTTTTGTGGGTCAGTGTTTGGAAGTTTGTCGAAGCCGATGATCTTAATCATTTCGATTCGCCACTTTTGGCTGAATGTTGGAGGCGCGCCTAAACTCCTAAGAAACCGAGTTGGGTTAGCTGTTCAGGTGTAGCAGTGATGGGTATCTCGGTTTCCCGATCAGGATCAGCCCGAAGCCTTTTCTCGATCTTATCGATCACCTGCTGCGGAAAGCCCAGCACGCCTTTGAGACGCTCATTCAGAACATCTGGACGAATGCTAGGTATCTGCGGGCAAGCTCCGCCGCCGATGCCGATGATATTGGTCGGATCGGGAAGCAGCACAGCAGTGTACATGCCATCATTGTGTAACAAGAGATCCATCAGATATCGGTTTTCCATTTAATCGCCATCCCTATAAAGCTTGCCATCAATTCTAGCAGGATCACGAAACTGGCTTCCCGGCGCACCAGATCAGTAAACACATGGGCCACGCGGCTGAATGGAAATTCGCGGCAGCCGCAGCTAGAGAGTTCAAAATGGAAAACGTAGCCCAGCCCCACGTGAGACCTGACCCCAGACGGAAACGCCGCCCCTGCAGGCGGCGTTTCCAGCCAGCAAACTACAGTTGATCTTAGCGATGGCCTCCTCCACCTCCGTGCGAACCGCCGCCTCCGCCTCCACCTCCATGAGAACCACCACCGCCTCCACCGTGGAAACCGCCTCCACCGCCGCCTCCGTGATAGCCGCCGCCTCCGCCGGAGCTTCCGTGGTAACCGCCGCCGTAGCCTCCGTAGGAGCCTGAGCTATGCGATGGTCCCGAATAGCCACGCCCGCCGTACGACGGCGAATAGCCGCGTCCGCCGTAGGATCCGCCATAGGAAGACCGCCCCGAGTAGCCTCCGCGGCTCTCGGCCGACGAATAGTTACGCGGCGCGGGCTGCACCGGTCCGGTGGGACGCGGCACGTTGTGCGCGCTGCCTGGCGCGTTGTTGCCCGGCCTCGCCGAAGAATTGCCGGAAGGCTGCGAAGTCCTTCCATTCGAGAAGTTCGCCGGCGGACGAGGCACGGAATGATTCATCGCCGTTTGCGTGGACTCCGAACGTCCCCCGCCCGTTCTCGTCCCATTCGCCGTCACGCCACCCGCAGAAGGCGGTCTGGGAACGTAGTGATTTTGCATCGCCGTGCTGCCGGCAGCACGACCCGGCGTGCCGCGGCTGGAATTGTTCAGGCTCTGCGGCGGCCGAGGTACATTGCGTGCTCCAGGCGATGACGAAGACGCGGCCTGCGTCCGCTCCGGCGTGCGACCCGCCGTCGTTCCAGCATTGCGAGCCGTCGAATTCTCCGCATTATGCGCTGCCGGTGTCTGCCCATTGCCAGCCGCC
This sequence comes from uncultured Acidobacteriota bacterium, assembly GCA_963770485.1. Lineage (GTDB taxonomy): Bacteria > Acidobacteriota > Terriglobia > Terriglobales > Acidobacteriaceae > CAVVEC01. The sequence goes on along the minus strand of CAVYPX010000009.1, from coordinate 586,394 downwards.
GGGCTCGCCGGGTTGTGCGCCGACGTTGCCGCCGACCGCGACGAACTTGCCGGCGGAGTCATCCGGCTGACCGTAGACCGTGAAAGCGCCGATGCCGGCGCTCTGGCCGATGCCGGGCTCGCCTTCGCTCCCAGCCTGCTTGCCTGCGTAGGAGCCGCATTCAGTTTGCTGAGCGCCGACGCGCCCTTCAACTGGTTGGCCGAAAGCTTGACCGAGTTGCTGGTCACCGGTAGGCCGTGGGTCAGCGTGTTCGCTGAAGCCGCTCTGCCCGCCGTAGCCGCGTATCGCGGCAACCCGTTCTGCGTTCCGTACCGGTTGGCGCCGCGATTGTTATAGTTGTTCGTAATACGGTTGATGTTGGTAATGCGCGTATTGTTGATGTTGACGTTCCGGAAGTAGCCGCGGCTCGCCCCAAACCACGGGTAGAAAGGTTCGCCGAAACCGAGAGGGCACCAGCCGAATCCACCCCAGCCGCCCCAGCCGAAACCGAATCCGAAACCGAGTCCCCAGCGCGGGCCGCCAAACCAGCCTACCAGCGCGGGAGCATACCAAGGCCGACCCCAGTACGGTCCCGGCGCCCAGCCCCAGCCTCCGCCCCAATTCACCCAGCGGCCGTAGTGGAAGGGAGCAAATCCCCACGGAGCATAGTCGTTCCAAGTCCATCCCCAGGGATCTTCCCAGATCCAATTGCCGTTGCTGTAGGGCGTCCAGCCTGGATCAACTCCAGAGGGAACCCATACGTTGCCGTACTCCGAGGTTTCCGTCCACGTCCCGTTGTCGTCCAGATCCTCGGCCCCGACTGTACCGGGAGCTACGTAACGCGCGGAAATCGAGTTATCCTCGCGCTTGTCGCGAAGCTCGCACCACTCATCGAAGCCATCCGGCTTGGCAGCGCTGTGCATCTCATGCGCCAGTGAATTTCCACTGGTGAAGCGCGCCTGCTCGCCGGCATGCACTCGGACTGCTGGCCCTTGACCGGTGGCCTCGCCCTCGCCTTTCCACACGGTGACCAGAGTTGAGTCCCCGCTCGGATCAACATCGAACCGGTATTCGCCGTTCTTGGTCACGGTGAAGGCCAGATTCGGAGTATCGATCTCATAGACCTCGCCCTTGTAGATATGGCGGATGTGCACGTTTAACGTGCCCTGATGCAACGACACTTGCGCCACATCGTTATTGATATTGGTCAGCGTCAGGCTGCTCTCGGAATTGATGCGGAGGGAGCCAGTACCGAGGTCGAGCTCGGCGCGCGAATCTTTGTCAGCCCAGACGTTATCCGCATTGGTGAGCGGACGGTTCGTTGAACCCTGCACCCAATCGGCGGTTCCGTTCGGCTGAACTGAGACGGACCCGCTCATATATTGCAAACGCGCAACCCGCCCCGGAGGGTCAACCGCGGGATTGTTAGCCTGAGGGTCAGATGCTTGCGTGTCAGCTGTCGCAAGGTTGGCTGCCGCAGGATCAGTTGCCTGAGGGTCAACTGCCCAGGCCGCTACGACGCTCGCGGTCAAGAACGCGATAAAGACGCTGGAACGAATCAAACGCCCGAAATTTTTCATGGCCCACTCTCCTAGAACACAGCCAGTAGCTGCCGTGTTCCTTGGGCCACCTGCCGCATGCTTTCTCGAGGGAGACGCAAGTGACCCTGTTACTTCTTTCTGTAGTTATAAACCCGGATGTGGCCAATGAGTTGCGGAATCGCCCGCCAGTCGCGGGAATGGGCAGGTTACTTGCGGCGATTGCAGATCGGAGGGAAGAATCCGGGCGGGAAGATGGGCCTTAGTCATGTGTTTGCAGCAAGTTGCGGGGAGGCTGGTCGAGATGGATCTGATTCAGCCCCCGGAAGTTTGGCGGGGTTGGAAGGTGCTGCGCGCCCCCTGAACGCCCCCGGCCCGATATTCGAGAGCGCACTTACTTCTACCTCACTTTTTGTTCATGACCTCAAACACTACGCCGCAGCCGATGTTGCATCCGTCAACGCCGCCGCTTTCCGCAGTCCCGTAAAGGTTACGCGCACCATCAAGTGCAAGGCTGCTGTCAGGAGCGCCGCCGTCAGGCCCGCCGCCAAAGTGATAGATCTGGGTTTTCTTCCAGCGGCCGTCTGCGTGCGGGGTCAGCTTGAAAGCAGTTCCGGTAAACGGCCAGTTGTAAGGATCTCCGGAAGCCGCACCATAAAGATTGCCGTCTGAATCGATCGTCAAGCCAGCAACAGGAACGTCGGCGAAGCCGTCAATCACACGGAACGTCCATCCGCCACCGGAAACGGGGCGCATCTCAAAGACCGTGCCGCCTTGACCCTTGCCGCCGCGCGATGTGGTGCCGAAAAGATTACCCGCTTTGTCAAGAATCACCCCGCCGAACGGGAGACCGCCGTCGTTGTGGTCGGTGAAGCTATGGAGCAAGCGTTCTTTCCATCCGCCTGCTCCGTGAGTTAGTTGGAAAACTGAGCCCCAGCCGTGTGCGCCACCGCCGTAGGTTGTGCCGTAAATGTTTCCTGCGCCATCTAAGGCTACGCCGGCAAAGGAATCAGTGCCATCTTTGTGGCCCTTGAACGTGTACAGCACCCGTTCAATCCATTCGCCACTTGAGTTTGGCATCAGCTCGAATATAAGGCCGCAGTTCGCCCAGCGACTACATTGCTGGGTGACGCCAGCGGTACCGTATATGTTGCCGTCACGATCAAAAGTCAAACCTCCGCGCGGCCCTTGTCCCCGGCTGCCACCGATGAATCGATAGAGGAAGGTTTCTTTCCACGTCCCATCCGACTGTGGCGACAATTCGAAAACAGTGCCCAGATCCGTAGAACCGTTACCGCCGGTTTCACCGTAGAGATTCCCTGCCTGATCGACGATCAGGCCGCTGCTCGGAATCTGGCTGTCGCCGTTGGTGCCCGTGAACTGATGAATTACGGTCTTAGTCCATGTGCTGTTCGTTCGAGCCAGTCTGAAGGCGTAACCACAACCCTGATTCCCACATCCTGTTCCACCGTTCGCAATGGTGCCATAGAGCACGCCATCGCTACCGAGAGTGACGGGAAGCGAGGGGGATTGCCCATCGGCGCCAGCAGTAAAGGCATATAGCGGCTTCTCCTTGGCCGGCTGTCCGGTTACGCAGGGTGGGTAGACATTCTGCGTCTTGTTGTCCCTCCAGGAGTTCGGCTTGCAGTTCGCATTGCCGTCAAACAAGTCGTAGTTCATGTTATCCAAGGCGGTATTGCCCTTTACTCTGGTGTTGACTGCTCCCTGGCACGTCAACCAAATCCCGACTCCGGGTGACCAAAGAGCGTAATTGAGGTTCACTGTGTTGTCATTAATGACATTGCCCACGCTAGGCATCTGAATCGCGCAACTGCTCAGCTGCCCGTCCACACCGACGTAGCCAACCTGAATGCCTATCGCGTTCTTGGTAACATTGTTGTGCAAGATAAGATTGTTCGCCGATGCGGCGTTCGTGGAACTGTTTGTGATCGCTATTCCGATCGGTGAATAACCCTGCCCCTCGGTCGTTTCTGCTGTGTTGCCTTCCACTCTGCAGTCCCTGGTGTTGTCGAGCGAGATACCAACATAGTCTCCCTGGGCCGAGTTGTTTTGCACGACGCTGCCCTTCACGCCCTCTAAGGTCACTCCCGTCGCGTTTCCGTTGTTACCAATCGTAAGGTCTTCGATAGCGGCGAAATCGCCTTCATCAAAAATCGTTCCATAAACGTCCCCGGGTCCCACGATATGGACATTCTTTGCGACCGAATGGATGTGAATTGCATATCCTCCGGCGTAAACGGTTTGCCCGTTGACTCGAATCGTAATGTCGGGAGCGAGGACATCGATGCAGTCCCCGCCCTTTACGCCGATGGTATCCTCTATCGTGTAAACCCCTGCCGCAATATTGGCGGTGTAGGGGCAACTCGTGATTTGAAACTGTGCGGCTGCGAAACTAGGCGGTGGAAGCAGGAGACCGACCGCCAGGAAAGCCGCGGTCGAAGCTAGACGGATTGCCCTCATATACTGCGACTCCTAAAGGCGGTGAGTATGTTACAACGAACCGCAAGGCCCGTCCATAAAGAAACGAGGAGAGACTCAGCGAGCCAGGTAGCCCTTCCATTGCGCTCAGGGTGAGCCTGGGCGAGCCGTCCCCAGGTGGCCATAGTTCCAATTTGGGAATAATCCTGACTATAGCTAGTGGATAATATTCGCCGCCAGCGGGCTTCTGGCGGGTTCTGTGTGCCCGGATGACCCAAACCTCATCCGTACGTCCGATCGTCGCTCTACGGGCCTCTTAATGCCAATTAAATGGCATTCTACGCGATGACCGGACTGTCATTTTGCATCTCGGATGTGAGCTGAACGAAGAATCAACAACTTAGCCTGAAGCGAATCATAGTCAGACACGACTCCTGTGGTCGTCACGCTGAGTTGGGTAGATGAGGGCGTCCGCCCCGACGTGAGATTCACTTCAAAATCCCCACCCTAATCGCAAAGAACGCGATTAGGATGGGGCACCCGGCCGCCTCGGTCGCCGTAACGCGAGGGCGACGCGTGTTGTTAGTCGTTATCGGGAGGCTCCAGCGGCCGTTTGTCATTCAGGAAAAACTCCAAACCCAGCGGTGCCTTGATGTGATGGAAGGCGCGGGGCCGGCCGCTGAAATTGAAAAATGCTGTGAGATCGGTGTGGGAACGTTGATCAGCAAATCCCAGCGCACCCTCCTGGATGCCGAAATTCTGCTCGATGAACCGCAGGATGCTGCCGAAGTCGTACTGGTTCGTGCTATCGATCATCGCCTGCGTATAAGCGGAGACCACCAGCAGCGGAACGCGGAACCCCAACTGATAGTCACCCCAGCCTTGGTTCGGCGCGGTTAAGAACGTCGGCTGACGGTGGTCGTAAAAGCCGCCCCAATCGTCCCAGGTGACCAGGATGGCCGTATCCTGCCAATAGGACACCGGATTGCCATTCACCATGTCGGTGCAGGTACTTTCCGCGATGGCATTGACGATGCTGGCTACCCAGGATGGGCCACCGGTATGAGTACCGTCAATCGAGGGATGATCTGAATTCGGTCCTGTCGGAATCACCCAGCTCACCGCGGGGAGGGTGCACTTCGGAAGATCATTGGTTAACAAGTGCTGCGGGTTGAGGTCAACATTGTTCGTCCATTCCGTGCCCACGCACTTCGTATAGTCTGAATTGGGGCCGCAGATGGCCTGGATCCAATTGGGCGCGGTCCAGATATTGTTCTCACCTGGACTGTAGTACTTCCACCTGAGCCCTTTGGCGTCGAGTAGAGAAGCCATGGTGGGACGCGAGAAACACACGGTGCCCAGAGGATTGTTGACTAGATCGTATTCCTTGGGCTCGGTTTGTGGCGAAATCAGCTTGTAGACGGAATTAAGAGGCGCCAAACATCCCTTGCCGCTCGGGTTCTCGGCAACAAATATGGCGTTGGAGTCATCCCCCGCGCTGGTTGCGGACGTCCCCCCGAAAAGGAATTGATGAGCGGGAGCGCTGGGCCCCTGGTTGGATTGAAACATGGAGTTTGCCCAGCCATATTGCTGGGCGAGCGTTATATACGGTTGAACGTCCGTAGGCTGGACATATTCAAATGAGCAACTCGCCGGGCAATTCACGCTGCTAAGGCCGTTCATTGCGCATTGATTTGTGTTTGGATTCAAGTGGCACATCAGTTCGAACGCCGCATGAGCATGACCGGGATCGAACGTATTCCCTAACGGCACCCCGTTCAACGAAATTTGGTTTCCTTTGCGATCGAACCCAAAACTTTGGATGTCGTACTGGCTTGCACCGGTTCCGCAAGCACTGCTACTGCCGTATGGCGGAATGCACAAGCCTTGGAAAAGGTCGTCCGGGGTCCGGTTCTCCTGAACCACCACGACGATATGAGTAAAGCTTGAGACTTGTGAAGAGACAACGAGCGGAACGAACACAGCCAGAAGCACTGTGATCTTGGCAGCGAATTTCATGGGGATTCTCCTGAGTTTTCTGTTTCGTAGCAAGACGAAGCAGCGCATTTACGCCCAACTCATAAGGAGACGGAGCAGGGTAGACTAGGGACAATATGCTCCGCAAAACCGCCGACTGTCAAGGATTCTTCCGGGGTGTTATGAATGCCTTGTCACCTGCATCGTCAGTCAAAGCGTCTCGCGGTCCTTCGACTTCGCAGCTGCTGTACTTCGCGCAACTGTCCCTTCGCTCAGAGGCTGTGACTTTTTTTCTCGTATTTCAGGATGACCTGGCATTTCACGAATCACCGCATTTTCAACGCTCTGAGCGAGTTGTCGCGCGCGAAGCGCACGGCAACGCAGTCGAAGGACCCCGTGGCTCTGAAACCTGGCGCAGGCCTTACAGGGAATTTTCGCTTGGCAGCTTCGTGAAAACGCCTTCTTAAATTGATCTGCCCCACACGAATAGGGGTCCTTCGACTCCGCGGCTGCTTCGCTTCGCGAAGCGGCCGCTGCGCTCAGGATGACAGATTTGAAAATTTCGATGAATTCGTGACATGCCATGTAATCCTGAAATGCGAGAAAGCAATAAAGTCACAGCCTCTCAGCATGAGCCGTAGCACAAACATAGGCTGCTGTAACGCCCTCAACGCTCCTTCGGCCCTTCGTTCTTCTGTTCCCCATTTTTCTTTGGGGGCTGGGGTGGCTTGTGAGCCGCCGGATGTGCTCCGGGATGTGGGCCTCCCCCCGGAGCTGGCGCAGGATGAGCCTGCTCCTCGGAGGGATGCGCAACATTGTTACCCGGCGAGCCATTATTCGGCGAACCGGGCGTCGGCGGTCGCTGGCCTTCTGGCGCCGGAGAGCGTCCGGCATTTACTGGCGCTTCTGCCGCGGGAGGGCTGGGGCGATTGTCGGCAGGAGGCACAGCCGGTCTTTCCACTTGTGGGTTAGCCTGCGGCGCGTTGTTAGCCTGTCCCGGCGCAGGAGGACGCGGAACCGGCCGTGCAGCCGGGTTGTTGCCGGGCGCATTGTTAACTTGCTGCGGGTTAGCTCGCCCCGGGTTCACTTGTCCCGCCGTTGGCGGACGGGGTACGGGCCGGGGAGCGTTGTTCGCAGCCGGCTGCGCACCCATCGTGGGCGGCGCAGGTTTGCCTGCGCTCGGGTTGGCGACACCCGGAGTTCCGGGCCGATTCGCTCCCTGCGCATTCTGCTGCGGAAGTCTCGCCCTGATCTGCTGCACCGTTTGGGGATCGAGTGGCCGCCCTGGATTCTTGGCCAAAGCCTCTTGCTTGGCCTCGAACGGAATCGGCTTGGGCGGAGGCGGAGTCTTGCTGACCACCGGATGCGAAATGGCCTGCGCCGGAGGAACCGCTGCGCGTGCTCCCGCGTTCACTCCGAGGACGCTATTCTTCGATGGAGCAACCGATGCGTTGCTCGTGATCGGTGCGCGCGCCGCTTCCGATGGCGACACCTTTACGGCAGATTTTGCTACCGGCTGGCCGCTTTCCATGACATTCTTGGAAACTGCCGTCATCGCTCCCGGCACCGCGCGGTTGGCATAGTGGATGTTTTGAATGTTGTTGGTGTTGTTGTAGTAGTTGTTGGTCACATTGGTAATGTTGGTGATGTGCGTGTTGGTCACATTCACATTCTGAAAGTAGTTTCGGCTAACCGGATAGCCGGGCACAAAGGGCTCGCCGAACCCTAACGGGAACCATCCCACCCCGACTCCGGCGCCGATGCCCACGCCCCAACCAGGTCCACCGACCCAACCCACAAGAGCCGGGGCATATATCGGAGCCACGCCTACGACCACCGGTCCCGGCGCCCAACCCCAGGCTCCGCCGAAGAACACCCAGCGGCCATAGTGGGCGGGAGCGTATCCCCAGAGAGCGTCGTCCACCCAAGTCCAACCCCAGGGCTCAACCCAGACCCAATGTCCATCGTGATAAGGCGCCCATCCTGGCGCGACGGCCGGCACCCACACCGCACCGTAGTCAGGTGTCTGTTGCCAGTGTCCGTAGTCATCGAGGTCTTCCCCGCCGGGAACATCCGGCGATACGTAGCGAGCGGATGGCGAATGCTCTTCACGTTCATCGCGCACACGGCACCAATCGTCGAAGCCGTCCGGAGGAGGCGCGTCTGAAATCTGGTGCTCCAGTGAAGTTCCGTTGCTGAAGCTGGCCTGCTCACCCGATCGCACTGTGACCGCGTTGCCCTGTCCCGTGGCTTCGCCTTCGCCGTGGCGCACGGTGACCCGCGTCAGGCCGGACGGATCCACGTCAAAGCGGTAGTCGCCGGGCTTGGTGACGGTAAAGGCGAGATTGGGCGTATCCACTTCGTAGATCTCACCGCCAAAGAGATGACGGACCCACAGGTTCAGGGCGCCCTGATCGAGTTCCACCTGGACGGTCTGATCGCTGACATTGGTAAGGGTGACGCTGGTCTCCGCGTCTAGGCGGAGCGCGGCTGAACCCATGTGAAGTTCCGCCCGTGAGTCTTTGTCAGCCCAAACGCGGTCAGCCGTAGTGAGCGGGCGATTGACGGCTGCGGCCGCCCAGTCATTCACACCGCCCGGTTGCACCGAGACCTGGCCGGAGAGGTACTTGATGTCAACGGCCCGGCCGGGGGGATCGTCCGCCCAAGCCATGACAGTTGAAACTGACAGAAACAGCGCCGTGAACATCGCCATTGCGAATGTCCGTGAAGTATTCATAGATCTCCTGTTAAGAGAATGATGTGCTTTCTACACTACGCCCAGTTGCGATCCCGCGAGCCAACAAAATCTTCAGCCAGAGAGCCCGCACTTACCTTGTAAACACCTCGATAGGGGCGCAGTTGCGAGAAAAACGTTACCTCCGCTGCAACTGTCTGGAGAACGAAGCGATTATCCCAGAGCCAGATTGCCCGCGACGCGATAGTTTTCACAACCTGGCATAACCCTTTTGACTTTGTGATCTATGTCACACGCGCAGGTGAGCGTGACCACAGCGCAATTGTCCACATGTCATAGAAGATCGTGACTTCATTCAGAGGGTCCGGGCCAGGGGGAAGGCCGGTAAATTCGGGTGAGGAGGCAAGGGGAATGAGGCGCCGCCATTGGGTATCGGTGTTGGGTGTAGCCGCTTTGTTATCGTTAGTTCCATCCAGCAGTTATGCCATACCGGCGTTTTCACGCCAGTACGGCACGTCCTGCGCCACCTGTCACGTGGATTTTCCCAAGCTCAACGATTTCGGCAAAGCCTTCAAGGATGCCGGCTTCAAGTTTCCCAAGGATGACGAAACCTTCATCAAAATTCCACCGGTGATGTTGGGGGCCCCGGCGCAGGCGGAAATGTGGCCGCATACGATTTTTCCCGGGACAATTCCCGGGATGCCTCAGATCGGCTTGCGCTTCAATACCTTCTTTCAGGTGGTCAGCGCCAACCGGAATAACTTCAACCTGCAACATCCGGGTGACCCGACCATGCAGCCGTTTATCCCGCGCACGGATTTTCAACCCGGTCTTTTCAGCATTTTCATGGCGGGTAATTTCGGCAGCGACATCGCCTTTTGGGTGGACGACGACATCAGCGTGGGCGGCGCCAACTCGAACGGCGGTCTGGGCGACGGCTATCTGAAGTTTGTGAATATCGGCCGTTTTCTCAAGCTGCCCACAGACTCTCTGAGTTTCCGCGTGGGACAATTCGAACTCGACTTACCGTTTAGCCAGGCGCGCACCTGGAACCTGAGCGGATGGGACATCTATGACGAAGCCAACATTGGCGTCTTGAACGGACTGTCCCCGCAGCAGAATGTAAATAATGGATTCGCGTTTTCCAATGCGGCCCAGGGAGTCGAGTTCAGCGGTGGTCACAATTATCGCGGCTACCATTATTCCCTGGCGATCGTGAATCAGAACACAGGCGGCACGCCGGGCAGCGGAGTAAACGTCCCCCCGATTGTGGGCTTCGTGTCCGACTCTAACTTCAAAGACTTGTATGCCCGGTTCTCCTACCGTTTCAACCTGGAACGCGATCCTGCCAGCCGGAACGAAATTCAGGCAGCGGGCGCCAGCGGCCCACGCGACCACACCTATTTGAACCTGGGCACCTTTTATTTCTACGGCCGGTCGGTACAGCGTTTCCCTGGTGCGGAATCGAATGCCGTGACCCCAGCGGTGATCACGGCGCGGGAACCCTTCTACGGGGTAGGAGGCGACTTTAGCTTCAATTACCGGACATTCAACCTGTTTGGACTTTACATGGCCGGGCATGATCAGAACCTGCTGCCGTTCACTCCAACGGGTGGCACGCTTCCGACAGGGTTCGTTGGCTCGCGGGCTGCCACTTTCAGCGGCGGCTTTCTGGAGGCGGACTACCTGGCTCTGCCCTGGGTGATGGGGATCATGCGCTGGGACATCGTGAAATCCACTGCGGATCAGCTCAACGGCGTGGGCGCCGATATAAACAACCCGCCTCCGTCATCCTTTTTCTCGCCGTTCAGCTCTACCCGGAATCGCTTTACGCCGGGTATACAGTTCTTGATCCATGCCAACATCAAGACTTCCTTTGAATACCAGATCCGGCCGCAACAAGTCGTCTACGACCCGACCACCGGGCTACGGCTGACCAATCCATTCCGCACCAATTCAGTAGTCGCGGGGTTGGAATGGGTGTACTAACAATTAGGGATGCGGAAAGTTTGAACTTTTTATTACAGGAGAAATCATGAAGCGTAACGCATTGGCAGTACTCGTAGTGACTGCGGCCCTGAGCGTGGCAGCAAACGCCGGCACTGTCAGCGGCAAAGTTTCAGGAGTTAGCGGCGAGTCCGTCGTTTACGTCGACGCGATCGCGGGCAAGACCTTTCCCGCCCCTAGTCAGCAGCCGGTCGTGGACCAAAAGGGCCTGATGTTTCAACCACACCTTGTGGTGGTGCAGCAAGGCACAACGGTGGAGTTTCTTAACAGCGACAGCGTCGCCCATAACGTCTTTTGGATCTCGATTGGCGGCAACAAAAAATTAGGACACAACCTGGGCACCTGGCCAAAGGGAGAAAAGCGCCCATTCAAGTTTGACAATCCGGGAGCCGTGCCGCTGCTCTGCAACGTGCATCCGGAGATGTCGGGTTACATTGTGGTGGCCCCGACTCCGTATTTCGCCACATCCGATAAATCGGGAGAATACAAAATCGAAAATGTTCCCGATGGCAGCTATACTGTGACCGCGTGGCATGAAGGCGCCAAGAATCAATCCAAGCCCGTGACGGTAGCGGGTGACACGAAAGCGGATTTCACCCTGAGCAAGTAAAGAGCGGGGAGCGGCTCAACCTTCCCGCTCCCACGTTTTTCCGTCGTGGAACCAGGAACGACTGCGAGTCGCCCTCGGATGCTCAAACGCTACAAAGACAAGAAAGTGGACCGGGATTGGTTGAATACCAATTTCCCCTGCATGATGGCCTGCCCGGCCCACACGAATGCCGGCCGCTATGTGGCGCTGATCGCCGAAGGGCGGTTTGAGGAAGCATACAAATTCGCCCGCGATCCCAACCCACTGGCCAGCATCTGCGGCCGGGTTTGCGCGCATCCCTGTGAAACCGCCTGCCGCCGTGGAGAAATCGACCGACCGATCGCGATCCGCGCCTTGAAACGGTTCCTCACCGAGCGACACGGCCCGGAATCCAAGCGTCCTATTGACATCAACGCAGGGCGCGGCCAGCAGAAACTTCCGTTCAAAGTCGCCGTGGTCGGTGGCGGGCCGGTGGGGCTGGCTGCCGCGCACGATCTGGCCTTGATGGGCTACTCAGTCACGATCTTTGAGGCCGCTCCGGTAGCGGGAGGGATGCTGTATCTCGGCATTCCCGAGTACCGGCTGCCGCGCGACGTGGTCGAAGCGCAAGTCCGGGAAATTCTCGAAACCGGGGACATTACTCTCAAGCTCAATCATGCCGCCGGGCGTGAGTTCTTGATTTCCGATCTGCGGCATCAAGGCTTCGATGCAGTACTGATTGCCGTGGGCGCGCATCGCAGCCGCGACCTGAGTATCCCGGGGGTGGAGCTCGATGGCGTTTACAAAGGCATCGATTTTTTGCTGAACGTGAATCTGGGATACAAGTTCACCATCGGCAAGAAAGTGATCGTCATTGGCGGCGGCAATGTCGCGATGGACGTGGCGCGGTCCGCGGCCCGCGAGGTCGTCCGCCAGCATGTGGCTGGAGTAGAGGACCTGGAACCGTCGCAGGAGAACGTGGCTGCGGTGGCTGCGCGTGAGATGGTGGACATATCGCTTTCTGCGTTGCGTCTCGGAGCCACCGAAGTGAACCTCGTTTGCCTGGAAAAGCGCGACGAGATGCCGGCAGCATTGGAAGAAATCGAGGAAGCTGAAGCTGAAGGCATCCGCATGCATCCCGGTCTGGGTCCCAAGCGGATGATCGGTAAGGATGGCAAGGTGGTCGCCCTGGAAGCGCTGAAAACGAAGTGGGTCTTCGATGAGAACAAGCGCTTCAATCCGGCGTTTTATGACGGCAGTGAAACGCAACTGGAATGCGACACCATCATTATGGCCATCGGCCAGGCGCCCCGGCTGGACTTCCTGAAACCTGAGGATCGAGTCGAACTCTCCCCTCGCGGACTGATCGCGGTGAATCCACAGACTCTGATGACCTCGGCGAACGGCATTTTCGCAGGCGGCGATTGCGTTTTCGGCCCGCGCCTGATCATTGACAGCGTGGCGGACGGCAAGCGCGCGGCCGTTGGCATTGACGAATTTCTGCGCGGCCAGAAGCATCCCGAGCCGATTATCGAGGTGGAAATCTTCCAGCGCCACAGCATGCCTTTGGAATTGCTGGATCTTGCCCGGCCACCCATCCCCATGCTGCCGCTGGAACGCCGCACCGGAGTTACGGAAGTCGAAATCGGCTATGACGCAGAGAGTGCAATGCAGGAAGCGCAGCGTTGCCTGCACTGCTGGGTTAACACGATTTTTGAAGGCAGTCCCGAAGATGGCAGCATGTGCATCCTTTGTGGCGGGTGCGTGGATGTGTGCCCGGAAAAGTGTCTGGAATTGGTTTCTTTGGACCGCATCCAGTTCGAGCCGGACGCGGTGCAGCAGATCCGCGAGCATCAAGAGTTGTTCGGCGTGGAACTTGATGAAGTAAAGGCCGATGAACTCGGAGTTGTAACCGGTTCGGCCATGCTGAAAGATGAGACCCGTTGCATCCGCTGCGGGCTGTGCGCCATGCGTTGTCCTGTCGGCACGATCACCATGGAGTCATATAACCTGCTTCCGGCTGAGCCGACGGGGCTGATTTCGATCGAGGCCATCGATGGACCGCTTAGAGCCAGAGCGCCCCTCACGGGTGCAAGTCCGAGGTAGCCGATGCCTGAAGAGAAAAAACCCGCGTCCCCAGAGGCCACCGAGCTCAACCGTCGCGCGTTCTTCGCCAAGCTGGGCTTGGGCTCGCTGAGCATCGCAGCCGCGGGAACGGCGGTATTTGCTTATCAATTTCTTTCGCCCAATGTTCTTTACGAGCCTTCGCCGATCGTCAATGCCGGCAAGCCGGAAAGCTATCCCTTGGAATCGGTGACGCTTGACGTGAACACCGGAATTTACCTGATCCACGCCAAGGAAGGATTCTTCGCGCTGAGTGCGGTTTGCACTCACCTGGGCTGCCTGACCGCATGGAAACCAGAGTTAGGCATCATCGCCTGCCCTTGCCATGGCAGCAAGTTCAACCGCGAAGGCGAAAAGATCGAAGGACCTGCGCCCAAGCCGCTGCCCTGGCTGCGCACCTGGGTGAACGACGAAGGGGACTTGATGGTGGACCGTTCCACGAGCATACGTCCGATGGAGTTTGTGAGGGTGTGAGCATGGCCAAAACGATCGAAAACTATTTCGATGAGTTGCGCGGCACACGCATCTGGCGTTCGATCTTCCGCAGCGGCACCGGATCGAGCACTTTGCACCGCGCGCTCGCCATCCAGCAGAACGTCTTCCTGCACCTTTTCTCGACGAAAGTGCGGAAACGGATGCTCGGCTTCAGCGCGACCTGGTACCTGGGCACGCTCACCCTGGGAACATTTTTGATTCTGGTCATCACGGGCATTTTGCTCATGCTCTATTACCATCCCTCGGTTCCTCAGGCCTATGCCGACACCAAGGATCTGCAGTTTGTGGTTTCTTCAGGATTATTTCTGCGCAATCTGCACCGCTGGTCGGCGCACGCCATGGTTTTTCTGGTGTTTGCGCACATGTTCAAGGTTTTCTATCGCGGAGCCTATCGCCCGCCGCGCGAATTCAATTGGGTGATCGGAATCATTCTGCTGCTGATCACGTTGCTGCTCAGCTATACCGGGTACCTGCTTCCTTGGGACCAACTGGCATTCTGGGCCATTACCGTGGGATCGAATATCGCTTCCGCGGTGCCGGTGCTGGGCAACAGAGTTCACTTCCTCATGCTGGGCGGAAACCTGGTGAACGCCAACGCGCTGCTCCGGTTCTACGTGCTGCACTGCATGATTTTGCCGCTGACCGCAATCTTCTTCATTGCGGTGCATTTCTGGCGCATCCGCAAGGATGGTGGTCTGTACGTCCACCAGAGCGAGCCCAGGACGACTCTGGCTTCGGCCGCGCAAGCCGGGAAAGGGGCGCGATAAACGATGCCTGATCCGAAAGATTTCGTAGCCGGCATGGATTCGAATGCCCGCAAGTCGCCGAAGCGCATTGTTTTCGTGACTCGGCGCACTTCAGCGCAGGTGAAGGTTGCGGACGAAGAGCAAATCCAGACCTATCCGGAAGTTCTCTTTCGCGCGGCGGTGGCGATCGAAGTTCTGGCGATTGGGCTGGTGGTCACCTCTTTATTGTTCAATGCTCCGCTTGAAGGCCTTGCCGACCCCTCGCACACACCCAATCCCGCGAAAGCACCGTGGTATTTTCTGGGTCTGCAGGAAATGTTGCACTACTTTCCTCCAGTGGTGGCTGGAGTACTGGTTCCGACGCTGGTGGTGATCGCTCTGGTGGTGATTCCGTATTTCAACATTAATATCGAAGCCGAGGGTTTGTTCCTGAAGGATCGGGAACGCCGCCTGCGGATCTTTTATGTCGTCACGCTCGCGCTTTCTCTCTTTCTGCTGTTTTTTCACGTCTACGTAGCGCTCGCGCCCACCCTGATCGTTGCCGGGTTCATGTGGTTGGCCGCGGGGAGTTCGGCGCAATCGTCTTCAGCTTTCCGGCGCTACCTGGCTTCCAAACCGCTTTCCTACTGGATCATGACCTGGTTTTTGTTTGAGCTGGTGGTACTGACTGCGATCGGTACTTTCTTTCGTGGCCCGGGCTGGTCCTGGGTGTGGCCCTGGAGGAGCTGAGTGCAATCATCGAGGAACACGCTGTCATCGCTGTGGCAGGCGTTGTTCGGCGATCCGCTGCGTGCGTTTGGCCTGGTCAGCCTGCTCCTGTTGATCTCGCTGGCGATCGCTCCGGCCAAGAATCATTTCAGCGAATGGCATCATTACCAAAAGCAGTATCTGGCGATGATTCGTGGCCGCGGCGAGGCCATCACCCTGCAACGCCATCTCCAGGAAGGAATCCAGCAGATCTGGCTTCCGGAAATCGGAGTGGTGGACCGCTGCACGACCTGCCATGTTGGGTCGAAGGAAACCAGCCTCGCTGATGTCACCACGCAACCCTTCCGCCGGCATCCTGTGATCCCGCACCGGATTGATCAGTTTGGCTGCGTAATGTGCCATCGCGGACAGGGGCCGGCGACCACGGTGGAAGAAGCTCATCGCAGTACGCTGGCTTGGGAACAGCCGATTTTGCCGGCGCGTTACATCGAATCCTCATGCGGGCAATGCCATCGCGGTGCACTGGCGGGTACACCGCGACTGAACGAGGGCCGTCATATGCTGGCGCGGTATGGTTGCGTCCACTGCCACACCATCAAATTGCCCGACGGCAGCACGATGAAGGCGACCGACGACCCGCCTTCGCTGTCCCACATCGCAGACAAGACTACGCGGGAATGGATTTACGCCTGGCTGAAGGACCCGCAGGCGTACGCGGTTTCCGCCACCATGCCCAACTTCAAGCTTAGCGATGCGGACGGGCGCGATATTTCCGCGTTTCTGATCGCTAACAGCACGCCGGTGCCCGGGGATACCGCCCCAGTCGTGACTTCTAAAGCGCCGCCCGATCCCACTGCCGGAGCCAGTTTGTACGGCGAATCGTTCTGTGCTTCGTGCCATGCCGTGCAGAATGCCGCCGGCAATGTTGTGGGTGGAGATGTCGGTCCTGAGCTGACGCGGGTGGGAAACAAAGTGAAGCCCGAGTGGTTGCAGGTTTGGCTGAGGAATCCCCGCCTTTACGATCCCGGCACCGGGATGCCGCACTACCGCTTCAATGACCAGCAAGCGGGCGTGCTCGCGGGCTTCCTTCAGAATAAGACTGATTCCGATCTGCTGGCCAACGTGCATCTGGATCCGCCGACGCCAGAGCAAATTGCGCACGGCAAGACTCTGGCCACGGAGTATGGCTGCGCCTCCTGTCATGAGATCAGCGGTATCAAGAAGCCGGAGAACTTTGCCCCCGAGCTAACCCGCATCGGCAGCAAGCCGGTGACCCAACTCATCTTTCTACCAGGCATGCCGCACGCATTGCCGGATTACATCGCGGCGAAAATTCGGCAGCCGCGCTCGTTCGGCGCAGCCTTGAAAATGCCGCAGTATACCTTCGCACCCTCGCAAGTGGACGCGCTCACCACGGCCTTGCTCTCGCTCACCGAGCGGAGTCAGACTCTGCCGCCGGCTCTAACCGTTGCGGAACTACCGCCCTCGAATTACCAACCCGCAGGCAAAGCCGGACGGCTCATCACTGACCTGGCTTGCTTCAGTTGCCACGCTATCAACGGCCGCGGCGGCGATATGGCGCCTGATCTGACGTGGGAAGGCAGTTCGGTGCAGCGGCAGTGGCTGAAAGATTTTTTGAAGAATCCCAACACACTGCGCCCGGCTCTCATTCGCCGCATGCCGAAGTTCAATCTTTCCGATGACGACATCACCGAGCTCACGGATTACATCATGACCGTTTATCAAACCCCTGCGTTCGATCGCGACTCGATGCCGGTGAGTGGATATTCACCCGCCGAGGTCGAGCAGGGCAGAGGACTTTTCTATTCCAAGTATGGATGCCAAGCGTGCCATATCGTGGACACGAATAAAGATAAAGGTTACATCGGGCCGACTCTCACGCAGGTGGGCTCACGCCTCAACGCGGCTTGGATTTATTACTGGCTGAAGAATCCGCAAGTCTTGCGCCCGGGGACCACCGAACCCAACCGGAATATGAGCGACGACGAGGCTCGGGCGCTTACGGCATTCTTGATGACACAAAAGGGTTCCGGCAAGCAGGAGGCGAAGAAGTGAAGACACGAGCGATCCTGATTGCCTGGTTGGGGCTGATGCTTTGCGGATGCTCTCACAAAAGGACCGGACTCCTGGTGGGAAATTACGGGACAACCATAGTTGAGTCCAGTGGGGGCAAGCAAATCGGAGCTGTGGGCACAACGCTCACCGAGCCGGTAGTCGTGCAGGTAAACGACGATCAGGGAACCGCGGTTGTGGGCGCGCCCGTTGTTTTCAGCGGTCCGGCGGGCGTCAGCTTCGATCCCGCGATCGGCGCCACCGACGCCAGCGGCCAATTCACCACCAATGTCCGGCTAGGTGGCATGGCGGGTCGTTATGAGATTACGGCCAGCACCTTCACTAAAGCGAAAAAGAGAGTCGATTTGAAACTGCAAGAGATTGCTCTTGGCTACCAACAGGAAGTGGGATTTCAGATCGACGAGAAGTATTGCACTCGTTGCCACAGTCCGGAGTCCACGCCGGAGCGCGTTTCCAACTACGACAATCTCGAGGTAAAGCCGCATGCGTTCACTGAGGGTGACACGCTGAACAAGATCAGCGACGCGGACCTGACCGCCATCATCAGCTATGGCGGACCGGCCCGGAACAAATCCGCGTTGATGCCGCCTTATGGCTATACTCTCAGCAAATCAGAAATTCAGGCCGTGATCGCCTATATCCGGCTCATCTCCGATCCGCCGTACCAAGCTTCCGGAATGGCGTATGCGCAAAAGTAAGGCTCTCTTGCTATACCTCTTTTAGGGTTACCGTAGACTGCGGGCCACCTTGTGCAAGGGCACGACTCGTGCCCTCCCCAGTGCCTATTCTTTCTGCGCCAGATTCCATGCCAGCCAATCGTGATGAATAGACGCCAGGTCTCCAGAGAGCTCCGAAACCAGTGCCCATCGCGGTTTCTCCTGTGATTTTCACAACTTACAATTGTGGGTGTTATCGGATGGTGTAGGCATTCGAGAACGAAATTCCGCAAAAATCGTGGCCGCACCGAGGGTTGGCGAAGAGCGCCCTCCTCCGCCTTGCACCAGTTTTGTAGCACATACCTGTGAACTGCCTGCACTCGATTGACGATCAAGCACATACAGTCGTGGGTTTTCTATTGACTGCAAAAATAGGAAGAGTAAAAACATAATCGTTCTTTGACAGCTTCTGAAGTTTTCCCGGTTGGTGCGGCGTCCGGGGCTCGAGCGAAGTCACCCTCAGCATCGCAAGATGACTGAGGGAGGGCAAGCAAGGGTCTATAGCAAAGCGCTGGTCGAGGCGAACAAGAAGATTTGTCGAAGGCAGGATAGAGTCCCGAGGCGTTGGGTTGATTTATCCGGTTGGCGGTAAGCCCGGAGCCCGAGCAACGATCGCGCATTGTGACCCGCAAGGAAGCAATGATGTCAGGTCGGCAAGGGTCTAAAGCGAGCTACTGGCCGAGACGAATGATCCCAACATCACCTCGGGATTCTTATTGCTGATTGTGCGGCCAGTGGCTAGTGGTCGGCGGCGACGTGCCCTCCCCAACAGAACGCGTTACTTGCCAAGTCTTGGACTGCTAGTCACTGACCGCTGCTCACTGATCCTCATGGTCCTTCTTGCACCTTTAGCCTCTCACTCGGTACCAGCCGGGTACGATAAATCGAGCTGGTCGCGGCGACCTCAGCCACCACATCCACGTTGAGCTCATAAACTCCATACGGCAGGTTTTCGCCAAAAGGAATTTCCTGTTCGAGGGTGTTGTTCTTCAGCGAAAAGTGCTGATAGCCGATCGCAGTGGCTCGGCCAATCTCGTTCACCGCCAGCGCAATCATCGTGAGATCGAAATCCTGCTCCGTCTGGTTGGAGACCACAATGGAACCTTCCACTCTTTGGCCGTTGACCTTGGGATAGCGCCCCCACCGTGCCAGCAGAGGAGCCACTACCGTCAACACCAGCGGCTGCTTCTTTTGGTAGGCCGGTTTTCCGCTGTCCGTCACCGTGACCACGAAACGAAACTCGCCCGTTTCGCTGGGAGCTCCGTTGAGAACGCCTTCCCGGCTCAGCATGACGCCGGCAGGCAGCGCGCCCTCCGTTACTTCCCAGCTCAGAGGCATCACTCCGCCTTGAGCCTGCAAGCGAGTTTCATAATGCTGGCGAAGGTATGCCTTAGGAAGGTTTACGGTGCGAATCACGAGTGGCTCGCCGGTGGCAGCGCCCTGCTGTGCGGCAACAACACTGGCGAGTACACATGAACCGCAGAGCAAAAAAAGGCGAGCGTAGTCTCGCCAATTGGTGAGTCGCGTCTCGAACGGTAGCGCCACACATCGGATTATAATAGGCGCCCCTCGGAAAAAACCGCCCAGTGTGCGAAAGGCGCATCCAAGAACCCCGGCTTCACCTGGATCCATGCAGGAACTCATCCACCGCCTCGATGAACATTCGCGGCTGGTCCACGAAAGTCATGTGCCCCGATTTGGGGAAAATCACCAGCTTCGATCCCGCAATCTTTTCATGCATGACCTGCGACATCGAAGGATCGGACTCATCGTGATCACCAACCAGAATCAGTGTCGGCACCTTGATCGACGACAGCCGGTCGGTGTATTCCATGGATTTTAAGTTGCCGTCAATCACGAACTCTCCGTGCGCGCCCCACATTTCGCGGTAAAGATCCCAGGACATTTTTCCGTTGTCGACCGGATCATAGTTGGGATCGGGATGGTTCTGGTAAAGATAAGGAAAATAGCCTTCGCCCCAGGCAGCAATCATATAAGCGTCGGTATAGCGGCTCTTGCGATAGTCCTTGCCCTGCCCGAAAAGTCCGGCTGCTTCGAGCGCATCAATGCGCTGCCGCAGTTCGGGAGTCATGTTCTGCTTCATCCGCACGAAAACTTCGTTCAGGGCTTTGGTGCTCGACCACGTGCTGCCCAGAATCAGGTGAGTCAGGTTGCTCTGATACTTGAGAGCGTAGGCTTCGACCAGCGCCCCACCGTAGGAGTGACCGAGCAGGTTGATCTTGCCCAGTCCCAGCGTCTGGCGCACTGCCTCGATATCTTCCACCATGTTCTCGATGGTGTAACCGGAGGGATCTTCCAGCTTTTGCGAGCGGCCCGAGCCGCGCTCATCAATGAAGATGACTTTGTTGTGTCGCGCCAAAGGGAGCAGATAGGGCAGGAAATAGTCGTGCGACGCTCCCGGGCCGCCATGAATAATTACGAGCGGTTCGCCTCGGCCGACGGCCATGTAGTAAATCATGATGCCGTTGGCGTCTACGAATCCTTCCTGGAGGGCGTAAACATCGGAATTTGACGCGTTCCCCGGGGGTGCTGATTTGCCAGCTTGAGCGCTGGCGGAGGTCAAGAATCCTGTCATGCCTAGAACAATTAAGAACAGTCTGAGGTTTTTCATGGCCCGGCCATCCTAATCTGCGGGCCCCGTCAGGAGCAACCGGCTACGAGAGCCAGGTAGTGGCTCAGTATGGAAATGTGTTGTCCCTGGTGCCGGCGTCATCCCGAACCGCGGCGTAGTTCAGCCGCGGGAGGGATCTCGCGAGTACTGCAGCCGGGCCGCTGCGCGCGAGATCCCTCGCTCCGCCTGAAAAACGGCTTGGCTCGGGATGACTCCACCGAAAAACATGGACAAAAATTCGACCTGAGCCACTACCGAGAACCATCACCCCTCGACGCCCCCGCCGCCCGCACGATAAGCTAGATGGTTTCCCAGCGGAGGTCGGAAGCATGCGTGAGGCGGTCGCCAAGCTGTGGCCGGAGATTCAGTGGATCGAGAGGCCGAAACTACGCGAGCAAGTGACCCAGACCTGGATCATGGCGCTGGAGCGCAGCCCGCTGAAACCCGAGGATCTGAATCGCATTCCGTTCACGCTGCTGGTGCCCAACTGCCCCGTCACCTTTATGGAGCACAAGCGTTGCGTGGTGCACATCGCGCGCCAGAGCGCCGAAGCCATGCAGGAATTTATGGGCCGCAGCCTGCCGATTGACCTGGACACGGTGATCGCCGGCGCAATTCTGGCCGATGTTGGCAAGCTGCTCGAATATGAACTCGGCCCTGACGGCAAAAGCCGGCAAAGCGAACGTGGCGAGGCATTGCGGCATCCGTTTACCGGTGTCGCGCTGGCGTTGGAGTGCGGCGTGCCCGACGATGTGTGCCACATTATTGCTGCACATGCCGCCGAGGGTGATCTGGTGAAGCGTACGACCGAGGCGTATATCGTGCATCACGCCGACTTCATGGCATTCTTGCCTTTCAAGAATCCGAAGAACGTGAAGGTGAAATAGAGGAGCGCATCTTGTCTGCCACTAAGGAAGCTACGGCATTGAAAGAAACCGTTACTGCGAGAATGGCGCGCTGGGCCGCAGTGCTCGACTACGGGCATCTCTCCCAAGATGCAATCTATCAGGCCAAGCGTTTCCTGCTCGATTCCATCGGCTGCGCCTTCGGCGGCTACCAGCAGCATGATGTGAAGATCGCGCTCGAAGTGCTCGACGAGATTGCTGGCCGCGGCCCGGCCACTGTCATTGGCACGGGAAAGCGCATCGATCCCGTCTCGGCCTCCCTTGCCAACGCGCTCATGATCCGGTGCATGGATTACAACGACATTTACTGGAAACAGGATCCATCGCATCCCTCCGACATTTTTCCTGCAGCATTGGCGGGTTGCGAGCGGGCGAAGAGCGGCGGAAAGGAGCTGATCGTCGGCCTCGTACTTGGGCACGAGTTCGAGATGCGCTTCTGCGAAGCGGCGTTTCCCGGCATCCGCGAGCGCGGCTGGCATCACGCCACGCTCACGGCATTCGTGTCGCCGATCGTGGCAGGGCGGGCCTTGCATCTCGGATGGGAGCAGATTCAGCATGCGGTAGGCATTTCCGCCAGCCGCCACGCTACGCTGGGCGCGGTCACTGCCGGCAAACTCACTATGATGAAGAACACCGTGGACCCCATGGCCACCCAGAGCGGAGTGCTGGCGGCTCTCTTGGCGGAGAAAGGCTATACCGGGCCCGAGCATGTGGTGGACGGCAAAGAGGGATTGACGCACTGTTTCGGACCAGAATGGAAGCTGAATCTGTTGACCGACGGGCTGGGGGAGTCGTGGCGCATTACGCAATGCGGTATGAAAGCATTTCCCACGGAGGCACTCACGCACACGCCAATCTCCGCTGTGCTCGATCTGGTCAAAGGAAATGATCTGAAACCGGATGATGTCACGAAGATTCGGATCCGCTCGCTGGCGCGTGCGGCGGATATTCTGTCCGATCCGAGCAAGTACGATCCGCGCAGCAAAGAAACCGCCGACCATTCGCTGCCCTACGTCATTGCCGCCGCGCTGGCAGAACGGCAGGTCACGCCCGTGCAGTTCACCATGCAGAAGATCATGGATCCGATTATTCGGGCGCAGTTAAAGAAGGTTGAAGTAGTTGCTGACCCGGAGATCGAGAAAGTCTTTCCTGCCCTGCAACGGGTGATCGTCGACATCGTGACCAATGATGGCGCGACCTTCACCAAACGACTCGACTATCCGAAAGGCGATCCACGCAACCCGCTGACCGACCAGGAGGTCGAAGAAAAATTCGCCGCGCTGGCGGAGGGCATATTGTCATCGGGTTCGCAAAAAAAGGTGAAAGACGCCATTTGGAATCTGGAAAAGATCGCGTCGGTAAGCAAGCTGATGGCGCTGATGAAAGCGGATGTTCGTGCGAAGAGAATTGGGCGTCGCCAGAACAAGAAGCGAACATAATGTAGGCTCCGGCCTGGACGGGTCAGAGACCGTCCCCACACGAGTGGGAGTGAACCATGCCCCAGACCATCGTTGAGAAAATCGCGCAGACACATCTTGCAGAAGGCCCCAAGCGTCCGCTGCGCACGGGAGACTTTGTCTCCATCCGTCCGCATCACGTCATGACCCACGACAATACTTCGGCGGTGATGAGCAAGTTCAAAGGCATCGGCGCAAAAAAGATTCAGGATCCGAAGCAACTCGTCTTCGCCCTCGACCATGACATTCAGAACAAAGACGAGGCGAATCAAAAGAAATACCGGGCCATTGAAGCATTCGCGCAGGAACACGGCGTGGACTTCTATCCCGCGGGTTCAGGTATTGGCCACCAGATCATGGTAGAGCGAGGTTATGTCGTGCCCGGATCATTCGTCGTTGCCTCCGACTCGCACTCCAACATGTACGGCGCGTTGGGAGCGATCGGCACGCCTATCGTCCGCACCGATGCGGCCGCGGTCTGGGCAACGGGTGAGTTCTGGTGGCAGATTCCGCGCGCAGTGCAAGTCGTGCTCGATGGCAGGCTCCCCGAGGGCACCACCGGCAAGGACGTCATCATTACTTTGTGCGGACTTTACAATCACGACGAGGTTCTGAACGCGGCCGTCGAATTCACCGGGCCCGGCGTCTCCAACCTCTCCATGGATGAACGCTTCTCGATCTCCAACATGACCACCGAATGGGGGCCGCTGGTTGGCTGGTTCCCGGTGGACGAAATCACGGTCCGGTACCTGAGAGGTATTCACCGACGCCTGAAAGAGATCGGCGTTGAACGGTTTTCCGAAAGAGACATCGAGAACTGGGCGGAAAATCCCCCGCGGCCCGATCCCGATGCGGTTTATGCCGCCCGGATTGTGCTCGACTTGAGCCAGATCACGCCGCATGTATCGGGGCCCGACACAGTGCAGGTGATGAGCTCGCTCGCTGAGATGGAAAAGAAGAAGGTCGCGATTCAGAAGGCGTACCTGATTTCATGCGTCAACTCGCGCATCGAAGATCTGGACGCTGCAGCCAAGGTGTTTAGGGGCAAAAAAGTCGCGCCGGGCGTGAAATTCTATCTCGCCGCAGCCAGCAAATGGGTGCAAGAAGAAGCGGAGAGGCGCGGGATTTGGCAGACACTGCTTGACGCCGGAGCTAATCCGCTGCCGTCGGGCTGCGGTCCGTGCATCGGTCTGGGTATAGGCCTGCTCGAACCCGGAGAAGTTGGGATTTCCGCTACCAATCGTAATTTCAAAGGGCGCATGGGATCGCGCGACGCCCAATGTTATCTTGCCAGTCCGGAAGTGGTGGCTGCCTCTGCCGTGGCCGGTTACATCCGCGGGCCGCTCCAGATGGCTGACCGCAAGCCGACGCGCAGCTATACCGAGTTTGGGGCGAGCGCTGCGCCGGAGAAAGTGGAAATCCTTCCCGGCTTTCCGGAGAGAGTGCGCGGGCGGTTGATCTTCATCCCCCAGGACAACGTGAACACCGACGCCATTTACGGCAAGGACTACACCT
Source organism: uncultured Acidobacteriota bacterium (assembly GCA_963770485.1). Classification (GTDB taxonomy): domain Bacteria; phylum Acidobacteriota; class Terriglobia; order Terriglobales; family Acidobacteriaceae; genus CAVVEC01. The sequence goes on along the minus strand of CAVYPX010000009.1, from coordinate 561,799 downwards.
ATCGCGACGACATGACGCCGGAAATGATGGCGAAGGTTGTCATGGAGAACTACGATCCGCAGTTCGCTGCCCGCACGCAGAAGGGCGACGTGATCGTAAGCGGATTCAACTTCGGCACCGGATCCAGCCGCGAGCAAGCTGTTACCTGCCTCAAGGCGAAAGGTGTTCCGATGGTAATTGCCGCCAGCTTCTCGCAAACCTACCTGCGGAATGCGTACAACAATGGTTTTCTGTGCGTGGAAGTACCGGAACTGGTGAAGCGTCTGCGTGAGCAGTTCGCAAAAGAGATCGCAGATAAGGAGAAAACGCTCATTCCAGGTGACGAGATCGATGTCGACTTCACCTCCGGCGTGATCCATTGGCGCGGAGAACAATTCGCTTTCCCGGCTTTGGGGAGTGTGCCGCAATCGCTGGTGATCGCGCAGGGGGTAGAGAATTTAGTAGCAAAGCGCTTGGGATTGTCTTAAAGAAATTAACCCCAGAGGACACGAAGGACTCAGAGGGAGCGTTGACCAATAACTCCGTGCACTCTGTGTCCTCTGCGGTGGAGATTTTAGGGAGCTCGAATGGCGAAACATTCCGTAGTCACCATGCCAGGAGATGGCATCGGCAATCAGGTTCTACCTGAGGCGCTGCGTGTTCTGAAAGTAGTTGGGTTCGACGCCGAATACATCCACGCCGACATCGGCTGGGAGTGCTGGCGGAACGAGGGCAATGCACTGCCTCAGCGCACCATCGATCTGCTGACCAAGCACAAGCTGGGATTGTTCGGCGCGATCACGTCCAAGCCGAACAAAGCAGCCCAAGCCGAGCTGAAGCCGGAATTGCAAGGCAAAGGTCTCGTATACTACAGCCCGATTGTCACGATGCGGCAGAAGTTCAACCTGGATATCTGCATGCGTCCTTGCATCGGCTTTACAGGCAATCCGCTGAACTACATCCGCAAGCGGGTGGATGGCGGCTTCGACGAGCCGCAAATCGACACCGCAGTATTCCGCCAGAACACCGAGGGTATGTACGCCGGCATCGAGTGGACAAATCCTCCGGAGAACGTCCGCGCGGCGCTCGCTTCTCATCCCAAGTTCAAAGCGTTCGCAAACGTACCCGGCCCCGATCTCGCCGTCAGCGTGCGCATCATCACTCGTCCCGCCGCCCGCCGCATCGTGACGGCCGCTTTCGAATATGCCAAGAAACGCGGGTTCAAAGGCGTAACGATCTGCGAAAAGCCCAACGTCGTGCGTGAAACTTCCGGCATGATGGAAGAGACAGCCAAAGAAGTAGCCAAGAATTATCCCGGAATCGCGCTCTGGTCCACGAATATTGACGCGCAATTGATGTGGCTGAACAAGAATCCAGAGGACTATAACGTGATCGTGGCCTCGAATTTGTTTGGCGATATTTTGTCCGATGCCTTCGCCGGACTGGTCGGCGGTTTGGGTTTCGCGGCGTCGGGTAACATCGGCGATCGGGTTGCCGTGTTTGAACCGACGCACGGCTCGGCGCCAAAGTACGCGGAGTTGAATCCGCCGATTGTGAATCCGATCGCGATGATCCTTTCAGCGGCCATGATGCTCGACCACATCGGCGAGGATACCAAGGCGGACCGCATCCGCGACGCCATTGCTGCCGTGGTGAAGGAAGGCAAAGTTCGGACGTACGATATGATGCGCATCTCCGGCGGACCCAAGTCGATCAGTCAGGGGGCGGCGTCGACGGTCCGGATGGCGGATGCGATTTTGGAAAAACTGAAGTAGTCACCAGGGGAATACTGAGCTTTATGTGTGCTTGTACATCCCTCTGTGATCTCTGTTTTCCTCTGTGGTTGAAAGGTTCTTGAGATGAACGGTGCAACCCGAGTCACATCGTCTCGTCCCGGCGAAGCGGGTCACTACGGCAAAGACGTCCGCTCCGACCTGCACGTCTCGCTGGAGCCGCGCGACGGCGGCGGGCTGGAGATTGACCTCGAGTCGCGCGTCCGTCTTTACTACGGCAAATCCATCCTCGCGCAGGCGCGTGAAGTCCTGGAATCCCTCGGCGTGAAGCACGCAAAGGTTTCCATCCGCGACGAGGGCGCATTGCCGTTCGTTATTTCCGCGCGGCTCGAGACCGCGGCTAAACGCGCGGGGCTCGGCAACGGAAAAAAAGCTCTGCCGGAGAAAGTTACACTTCCCGAGCCCTCCGCTCGTGATCGACTGCGGCGCTCGCGGCTCTATCTCCCTGGATCGGAGCCGAAATACTTCATCAATGCCGCGCTGCACGGGCCGGACGCGATCATTCTCGACCTGGAGGATTCTGTTCACCACGCAGAAAAGGACGCGGCCCGAATCCTGGTGCGCAACACGCTGCGCGCCGTTGACTTTGGCCGCTGTGAGCGCATGGTGCGCATCAACCAGTTGCCCATAGGGCTCGAAGATCTGGCGGAAGTGATTCCGGAGGCGCCCGACCTTGTCCTGATTTCAAAAGTAGAGCGCCCCGACCAGGTAGGCGAAGTCGATCGCATGATCGGTGAACTAAGAGCGGGCAACGGGATTCAGCGCCCGATCTGGCTAATGCCCATCCTTGAATCTGCTCTCGGAATCGAGAACGCATTCGCGATCGCGACAGTAAGTCCGAATGTGGCTGCTGTGACCATCGGGCTGGAGGACTACACGGCCGACCTGGGCGTAGTGAAAACTACCGAAGGCAAAGAATCGGCCTACGCGCGCGCATGCACAGTGAATGCCGCGAGGGCTGCGGGGGTCCAGGCTATCGATTCTGTTTTTAGCGATGTCGCCGACATGGACGGCCTGCGCCGATGGGGAGAGAATTCGCGCGCGCTGGGATTCGAAGGTATGGGATGCATTCATCCCTCGCAAATCCCGGTGATCCATGAAGCGTTTGCGCCGTTGCCGGTGGAGATCGAAAAAGCGCTGAAGATTGTAGCCGCGTTCGAAGACGCACAGCAGAAGGGGTTGGGAGTTGTGAGCCTGGGATCAAAGATGATTGATCCCCCAGTGGTGGAGCGCGCCAGGAAGCTGGTAGCGCGAGCAAAGGCGATGGGCAAGGCGCAATAAGTGATGACTGCCGAGCTTTCGCTGGGCCTGGACGGGTCCGAGACCCGTCCCTACACGATCTCGGAGGCTTCTCACGAGCGGAATGACCGAACGCATTGAACTCGCCCAAAATGCCGCCGGACGCATGGTTCCAGCCATGGTCAACGGCAAGCCGCAGATTCCTTACCTGGGCGTGGCGAAGTATCAGCCGCGTGGCCGCAAGGCTGCGCCCCCGGTGCGCTCAAGCAAAGACTATCCGGAGAATGGCGACAAACGAGTCGCCAATCTTGAAACTGCGCTGCGCAAGTGCGGCCTCCGCGACGGCATGGTGATTTCCAACCATCATCATCTGCGCGACGGAGATCGTGTGGCGCTGATGGCGCTTGAGACCGCGGCAAAGATCGGCGTCAAAGACCTGATGTGGTTCCCCAGCGCGTCATTCCCCTCGCAAAAGGGCGCCATTGAACTGATGCAGTCCGGCGCCATCCACCACATCGAAGGCAGCATGAATGGTCCGCTGGGCGACTATTGTACGCAAGGCAAGATGCGCGGCATGGGTGTGTTGCGCTCGCATGGCGGACGCTGGCAGGCAGTCCAGGATGGCGAAGTCCACATCGACGTTGCGGTTATTGCGGCACCCACTGCCGACCCTTTTGGCAATGCCGATGGTTCACATGGAAAATCGGCATGCGGCTCGCTCGGCTTCGCGCTGGCGGATTCGATGTATGCCGACCATGTCATTGTGGTCACCGACAATCTGGTGCCCTTCCCCTGCATTCCCTGGCAAATCCAGGGCAACAACGTGGATTACGTAGTCGAGGTCGAATCGATTGGCGATCCAGCGAAAATTGTCTCCGGGACAACTCAAATGACCCGCTCTCCGGACCGCTTGCGCATCGCGCACTTGGTGGCGAGTTTTCTGCGTGATGCGGGCATCATGCGCAACGGATTCTCGTTCCAGGCAGGCGCAGGCGGCATTGCGCTGGCCTTTGTGGATTATCTCCGCCGCATGATGAAAGAAGATGGGGTGAAAGCTCGCTTCGTGCGGGGAGGGTCCACCCGATATCTGGTGGAGATGCTGCAGGAAGGCTTGACGGATTACATCCTCGATGGACAGACATTTGATCTCGACGGCGTGAAATCCATCGCCAGCGATCCACGTCACGTGGCCACGTCACCTTTCACTTCGTACAACTATCACGGCAAGGGAAATTTTGCGTCCATGGTCGATGCCGTAGTTCTCGGCGCAACGGAAGTTGACGTCAACTTCAACGCGAACGTTGTGACACACTCCGATGGGCGGCTTTTGCACGGAATTGGCGGATGGCAGAACTGCCTTGCTGCCGGATGCACGATTCTGGCGGTGCCATCATTCCGCGACCGCATTCCGGTGATCGTTGACGAAGTTACGACGCTCACCGGCCCTGGCGAGTTGATCGATGTCGTAGCAACGGAGCGGGGGATTGCGATCAATCCTCGGCGCCAAGATTTGCTCGATGCGGCCAAGGGTTCCAGTCTACCGATCCGCCCGATTCAGGACATCAAGGCCGAGGTAGAGCGCATCTGCGGAGGCAAGCCAGCCCGGCCGAAGCTGGGCGATCGTCCCGTCGCCGTGGTGAAATGGGTCGACGGGACAGTGCTGGATACGGTGTGGCAGGTGGCTTAGAAGTGGTCAGGAGTCAGGAGTCAGGAGTCGGTAGTCAGGAGTCGGTAGTCAGGAGTCGGTAGTCGGTAGTTAGGAGTCGGTAGTTAGGAGTCGGTAGCGCGAGTTATCGACTGACCACCAATCGCTGACTACTGACTACTGGCCACTGACTCCTTCACTACTGTGTTTGCACACTCGTGACCCCAATCATCTCCACCCCCGGGTCGTTTTGCAGGACGTAGGCAGTGCCGCCGGAAACTAGATAGAAGATCAGGTCGTTCGCATTGAGCGAAAGATTGTTGACTGAGGCAGTTGCCCGTCCGTTGCTCCCCACGGAATAAGTTCCTGAAAGAAATCCGGGCTGTTGCACTGACCCGGAATCGTTCACCACTTCATTCCAGGTCAGGTTCCCAGATCCATTCCACTGAATCCAGCCGATCCGATCCACGTAAAGACTTGTGTTCAAATTGAATCCATCCATCACGAACGCGTACTGGCCATTCAGGGTACCAGTGGAGAAAGTTCCCTGCTGCTGGTCAAGCGTGCCGTCTTCATACTTGGTCGAATCATTAGTGATGAGGAAGGCGCGCGTTTTGTTGACCATCCAGAACACCTGCTGCACCTGCGTGCCGCCGGAGGGGTTCAAAATCACTGCAGCCCGTCCATTGGAAGCCATGGTGTAACTTCCGGTGAAGGCGATGTCCACGAAGGAATTGCCATCCTGAACCGAGTCGTAGGCTCCGTCACTGATGCTGCCAGTGCCCGCCGTGCTGAAGCTGCCCACGGTGTTGACTCCGCCGAGGTAGGTGTTGTCATCCGCTCGGCTGCCAAAGGCATAACCGCCGGAGAGCGAAGCCGCAGAAAAGGGTGCGCCTGTCTGCTTTTCCGCGCGGCCTAGCCCAAGAATGCCGGAGTCAGTCGAAAGCCAGCGCACATTGTTGCCATCCACGATGTAATACACAAAATCCGAGGTTACGTTCGAGCTGTCGGTAATCGTTCCCGTACCGCGGCCGTTGCTGGGAGCACTGAACGAGCCGGTCAAAGTCAGAGGGTTGGCGCCGCCGTTGTCAAAGACTCCTCCGCGCTCCACGTCATCGTTGCCAGAGACCGCTCCGCTGGTAATCGTAAGCGCCCCCACAACCGATGAAGAACCCTGCGCTGAGCTGACGGTGTGCATGCGAAAGGCGAACGTCCCGCTGGGAGCGGAGGACAATATAGATGATGAGGTTGTTTGGAGTTCAGCGATCCCGCCGGCGTTGACGTTATCGGTCTCCATGAGATAGACCTTGGACGAACTGACCAGGGTTACGTCCAGATTGATACCAACACTCAGGCTCAGGCTGCCGGTGCCATCGTTGCCGATGGTGTAGGAACCAGTGACCGGATTAGCAGATGTGCAGGTGCTTCCCTCGCAAAAATCATCCGTGCCGCCGGTGATACTCCCGGCGCCGTTAGCCATAAAAACGCCGGCTTCCCGATAGGGTACGGGGGAGCCGGAAGTGAAATCCGTTCCTGCTAGCTGGTATACGTACTGACCGTTCAAGCTGGCGGCGGAGAAATTGCCAGTGCCCGTTCCTACGGGCGTGTGGAAGCCTCCGTTCGATCCGCAAGCCCCACAAAACAAAAGCGAAAGCAAACCCGACACCAGAAACGGTTTTCTCATGGCAAGGCAGCCCGGCGACTGCATGCTCCTTGGCGAAATTCGGGAACATTACCCCGGTTGAACCGGTACTGTTGTTCTAACCCGGATGCGTGAAAAAAGTTCCTCACCGCCGTGCCCTGTCAGGCTACTGGAAAGTCGGTGTGACGCTTGATTTTGGGTGGCCTAGCGCTTTCAAGCCCTTAGGAGACATTCCTCGTCGGAGGCGCTTCTAACCGAGGCTCGCGAAGGAGTCCGGCTCGGGCAGTGAGCTTCGGGCCCGCTGAGACTGCGACTCGATATCCCATCAACAATGCCAGCACGAAAGCATACTCCATCGGCTTGCGAACGTCGGCTTTTACCAGCCAATAATAATGAATAACGCCCGCAAGCGCGCTGAAATAGATCAAGTGGTGAAGCGCCTGCCAGCGTTTGCCGCCCAGACGCCGAATCCACCCGGTGGTTGAAGTGATCGCCAGCGGGATCATCAGCAGAAAGCCTGTAAATCCGATGGTAATGAAACGGCGCTTGGCCACGTCCTTCAGCATTTCGTGAAGATCGAAAAATTTGTCGAGCCAGATGTAGGTCAGAAAATGCAGAACGACATAGAAGAAAGCGAACAGTCCAAACATGCGCCGGAAGCGGATCAGCCAGAGCTGTCCGGTGAGCTTGCGAAGTGGCGTGATGGCCAACGTCACCAACAGAAAAATTAGAGTCCAGTCGCCCGTCGAATGGGTAATGACCTCGACAGGGTTCGCCCCCAAAGCGTTGTTGTAAGCTTTCCATCCCAGATGCGCCAAGGGACCAAGGCAGGCCAAAAAGACTACGGGTTTAAGCCAGCGTATCATTGCAATTCAAGAATCACAGTACTCCCTTGTCATTCCGAGCGCCGTCCGAGCCGCGCTTGCGGGGCGAGAGCAAGTCGAGGGATCTGCAGTTATTTGTGGAACAACTGCATGTACTTCGGGCTGAAGTCCAGTCGGAATGACAATCCACTAGAAATTCTTTTTCAAATCCATCCCGCTGTACAGGCTTGCCACCTGGTCGTAGCCATTGAACATCAACGTTGGACGTTTCAGGAATTCCCCCAGCCGTCGTTCTTTGGCCTGGCTCCAACGCGGGTGGTCTACATTGGGATTTACATTGGAGTAGAAACCGTATTCATTGGGCGCCATCTTGTTCCACGTGTTCTGCGGCTGGCTGTCGGTAAAGCGGATCCGGACAATCGCTTTGGCGCTCTTGAATCCATACTTCCACGGCACCACGACGCGCAAGGGCGCCCCATCCTGGTTGGGCAGCACTTCGCCGTACATCCCAAAACAAAGAAGTGCCAACGGATGCATCGCTTCGTCCATGCGCAAGCCTTCAACGTAAGGCCAGTCGAGCACTCGGTCATGCTGACCGGGCATCTGCTTGGGATCGTAGATGGTGGTGAACTCTACGAACTTCGCCTTGCTCATCGGCTTGGCTCGATCAATCAGTTCCTTGAGCGAAAAACCTACCCAGGGCACAACAATCGACCACCCTTCCACACAACGATGACGGTAAATACGCTCTTCGGGCGCAGCCATTTTGATGATGGTGTCCACGTCGAGAACCTGTTTCTTATCCACCAGTCCGTCGATCGTCACCGTCCACGGGCGCGTCTTGAAGTTCTTGGCCAGCCCCGCCGGCTCATACTTGTCGGTGGAGAATTCGTAGTAATTGTTGTAGTTGGTGACGTCGTTGTAGGGCGTAATCTTCTCGGTGGTCGATAACGAACTCTTTTGAATTCCGCTAATCGCCGTGTTGGCCTGTGCCGTCGCGGAAGGAAAAATCAATTCACCAATCGCCGTGCCAGCCACGGTTGCGGCGCTCATAAGGGCTGCGCCGGCCAGAAACCTGCGGCGGTTCAGATACAAGCTCTTTGGCGTTATCTCCGATGATGGAACATCAGTGCACTTCTTGATCAGCATGAAAACCATCCCCACCTTACTGTACGGGAATTGCCGCTGGCGGATTGGCAGCCTAACTTGGGCCCGCCCTAGATAAGACGCAGACAGGCAGTAAAAGTTGCATAATCGCTGTTGTGGGATAAAGGAGGATCGGTTTTACAATAACTTGGCTGAAAGTCCTAGGTTCCCGCTTTTCACTCGCGGCCGTCGCTGCCTAGTACTTCGCGCACCTTCCGCGACAGCATCTGCAGGGTAAAAGGTTTTTGCAGGAACGCGGTTCCCGGTTCCAGCACGCCCTCGTGCACGATGGCATCTTCGGTGTAACCGGAAAGATACAACACCTTAGTCTGCGGGTGCGATGCGCCGAGTTGACTGGAGAGCTCGCGGCCGCTCATGCCCGGCATGACCACATCCGTGACTAACAGATGGAGGGGCCCTGCATGCTGAGACACCAGGCGCAGTGCCGCTTCCCCGTTATCGGCTTCGAGGACCTTATATCCCTTGGCTTCCAGAGTCTCGCGAACCAACTGACGTACGGATTCTTCATCTTCCACCAGCAGCACGGTTTCTGATCCGCCGGCCTGGGATTTCGAAACCCGCACCGGGTCGCGCGGTTCCGCAGCATCTTCGACACGGGGCAGGTAGATGCGAAAAGTCGTGCCTTGTCCTGGCTCACTCTCGGCGAGCACATAGCCGCCACTCTGCTTGATGATTCCGTAGACTGTCGAAAGCCCAAGCCCGGTTCCTTTTCCCTTTTCCTTGGTCGTGAAGAAAGGTTCAAAGATGCGGGCCTGGGTTTCCTTGTCCATCCCGTGTCCGGTGTCGCTGACCGAGAGCATCAGGTAGGGACCGGGCCGAATGTAGCTGTAGTCGCGGCGCAGGTCGTCGTTCTCCAGGTTGATGTTGGCAGTCTGAATGGCGATTTTCCCGCCATTGGGCATGGCGTCTTTGGAGTTCACGACCAGATTCATGATTACCTGCTCGATCTGTCCCGCGTCGGCACGGGTGCGGCCGAGATTGGGAGCGAGCTTGGTTTGCAGCTCAATATTCTCTCCGATCAAGGGGCGCAGCAGGCGCTCCATATCTGCCACGATGATGTTGACGTCCACCACTTTCAGTTCGAGCAGTTGCTTGCGGCTGAAAGCCAATAGCTGACGAGTCAGGGTCGCGGCGCGCTCTGTGGCTTGGTGAATGGCCTCGATCTTCAGATACAGAGGATTGTTGTTTCCCGTACGCTCCAGCAAGACTTCGGTGTAGCCGCTGATCACCATCAGCAGATTGTTGAAGTCATGGGCCACGCCTCCGGCCAGGCGTCCGACGGCCTCCATCTTCTGGGCTTGGCGGAACTGGTTTTCCAGCACTCGCCGTTCCGTAACATCTTCCGCGATGATCTCCAACACGTCGGCAGTTTCTTCCGGGCTGTTGACCACGCGCCCGCTCAAGCGCACAGTGACAGGGCTTTCGTCCTTGCGTTTCCAGCGAACTTCAATATTGTCCAGGCGGGCGCCACGCTGGAACTCCTGCATCAGGCGGGCTTGCTCGGCAGGATCCACAAAGACATCGCGTTTGGGATCCAAAGCCAGAACTTCTTCCGCCGAGTTGTAGCCGAGCATGGTGATCAGGGCGGGATTGAGATCAAGAAACCTGCCATCCAGACTCGAACGATAGATGCCGTAAACCGCGCTCTGCACCAGCGAGCGGTAGCGTGCTTCAGAGCGGCGCAGGGCTTCCTCATTGCGTTTGTGTTCTATGGCACTCGCCAGTTGCTGCGAGACGAAGTTAAGAACATTTTTCTCTTTGTCGCCGAAGCGCACGTTTCCCGTGTAGCTCTGCACCACCAGCGCCCCAAAGGTATTGTCGCCGGCCTTCAGGGGCACACCAAGCCAGTCCAGAGAGGGCGCGCCAATTAGTTCCACCTCGCCCTGTTCCCGTAACGAGTCGAACACTTCGGGCGTGCACAGCAGCAGCTCACCCGTACGCAGCACATATTCCGTCAGACCTTTGCCCAACTTCTTGGAGGCGGGCCTGGCATCTTGCTCATCCACGAAATACGGAAAGGTGAGCAATTGCGTGGCGGCATCGTACACCGCGATGTAGAAATTCCGGGCATACATCAGTTCGCCGACAATACCGTGAATCGCGGCGTAAAAATGCTGCAGGTCCTTGGCGGAGCCGGCCTTCTCCGCAATGCGCAGTAACGCCGAACTGAGGGACTCGGCTCGCTTCTGTTCCGAGATATCGCGATAAAGAGCGCACACCCCAACCTGTGTTCCACCGATCATGACGGGAGCACTGGAGATCAGCACATCCACCAGGGCGCCGTCCTTGCGCCGCCGCTTGGTTTCCAGAGATATTTTTTCTCCCTTGGCCAGCGCTTCTTGCAGCCAGCGGGTTTCCGCCGTGCGATCCGGCGGGACGATCAGCGGCTCGAGGCGTTTTCCCAAAGCTTCTTCAGGACGGAAGCCAAAAACCCGGGTGAACTCACCATTCAGACGCGTAATACGATACTCCGTATCCAGAATACTGATGGCTTCCGGCGCACACTCCACCAATTGCTCAAGGTAGGCTTTTTGCAGTTCCGGACTGTCAGGGGCGAAGCTGGAAAGGAGTTTATCCGCGGCTACTGCAGGCGGATGGGTTGGAAGGGAAAGGGCTGGAGTACCGCCCTGAAGCGCTTCACGAAGAAACTTGGCGCGTACCAGGTCAGCAGACTTTGCTGGCCGGGTGATCTTGTCACCCATCTAACTCCCTCGGAGAGAAACCAAAGCCCCATTTGGGATGTTAGATTGCCTGCTTGTTACCCGAAAGTTACGGAGGTAATTTGAGATCAGAAGGGTTGGCTGAGCTGAGGATTGCTGCTATGCCCCGCTGGCCAGCATCTCGCAGACTCGGTGAAGTACGTCGCGTTGCTGCGCGCTCAGCGTCAGAAATTCAAATCCATGGCGCAGTCCCATGCGATACCGCACCAGCGCTCGAACCTTCATCGGGTACGCCGCCAGAGGGAGCGAAAGTTCCATGGAAACGACTTCTCCCGGCTCCAGTTCCCCTGTCAGGGTTCCCCCAACGCCGTCTTCGCCCAGCTCGCTGGAACGTCCCCACAACGAAGTGGTCTCCCCCGAGCGAAATACCTGAACGGAGAGGCGAATGTCCACCGCATGGCGCGGAAACCGCCGCGGGCTCTGGGACGGGGGATTGGACTTAGAAACGGAATCGTTCATGCTCTTGGCCTTCAACTTCTGTATTTCAATCCTGTCAACGTCGAATCGCTTTGAAAAAGGAAATCGTTGCTAATTTCCGTGCAGGGGATATCCGGGCTCGAGTGGCAATTTGCTCCCCAACCGTAATATGGTTACTCCGCTGCTGATCGAATAAACGTCCACCAGGCCCACCGCACCCGGAGTCGATTCGACTTTCTTGACCACGGCCTCATCGGAGTCAAGCACAAGAATGGCGGGGTGGTCCGTCCTGCCGTGGTTGGCACTATCAATCAACGCTTTTAGCTGGTCCTTCGGCACGGCGTAGATTTTATCCAGCACCAGCCTCATATCGGGTGCGGCAGGATCGCGGGTGATGAAGCTCACGGGTTTGCCATCGGCCCAGCGGTTGGTTTGGCCTCGGCAGATTTTGATCAGGTCTGGCATCGCCATCGCCTGCACGTGGTTCGACTTGTTGGAAATCAGAGCCATATCCTTGGCGGTTACGAGCGCCGTCGTGCTCAGAATGACCAGTGCAAGCGCAAGAACACGTGGCCTGGGCACAGCCCCTCCAGAATTCAAGTCGAGTAATGCCATCGTCTCTGATTCTCTTCGAAGCGCGCTGGCGGCTCAATGGCCAGAAGGATCATGTACCAATGGGGACAACAGGTAGTTGGCCGGAAACTCACAGATGAAGTTCGCTTGACCCGCCGCCGGCAGAGTCAGTAGAAGCAACAGGGCCACCGAGCGCAATTTCATGAGCAAAAGAGTACAACAAATCAAGGACGCGGCGACTTGAGAGAAAATACCTGGGATAACGGTCGAGCTATGGGCAGCGGTAAGTTTGTGCGGACGATCGCATTCTGGTTTGCGCTCTCCGCGTTTCTGGCGCGACTCTCGGTCGCCCAAGCCCATCCGTCTCCAGCGCCGCCAAGAACGCCGTCGCAGAAGTTGCTGGTAATCGTGAGCGACGAAAACGGAGTGGCCGTTCGTTCCGCTCTCGTCCTGCTGCAAAGTCCTCAGCCAGCTAATGTGCTCCGTTGTGAGACGGATTTCGCCGGCCGTTGCGAATTTACGAATCTGGCCCCGGAACCCTACCAACTCCGTGTCGAAAAACCGGGCTTCTATGCCTTGCTTTTGCCCACGGTGCAGGTGAGTACCAGTAACATCGATGTGACGCTTTCGCACCAACAGGAAGTTCGCGAGGTAGTCAACGTGGTCGAATCCCCGCCTGCCATCGATCCCGCCCAAGTATCGTCCAAGGAAGAAATCACCGGGTTGGACATCATCGACATTCCTTATCCGGCCACGCACGACTACCGCAACGTTCTGAATTTTATCCCCGGAGTTGTGCAGGACAGTTCCGGGCAGCCCCATCTCGCCGGGGCTGAGACCTACCAAACCTTGACGTTGCTCGACGGCTTCAACGTCACCCAACCGGCGAACGGGTTGCTGCTGGCGCGTGTGAGTACGGACGCGTTCCGTTCCATCAACGTGGAACCCGGCCGCGAGGCCGCCGAGTTCGGCAAAGGCTCCGGTGGCGTGCTCAGCTTGAATACCGGCATCGGCGACGATCATTACCGCTTCATTTCTACGAATTTCATCCCCTCGATACAGAATAAGAAAGGCATCGCCCTGGATCAGTGGACACCACGGTTCACCTTTTCGGGCCCGATCCGCAAAGGGAAGATGTGGTTTTTCGACGCGGCTGACGGCGAGTTTGACAACTTCATCGTTCCCCAGCTGCCCAACGGAGCCGACACGGATCCGATCTGGCGGGCCAGCAACTTGACGAAAGTTCAGACGAATCTTAGTTTGCGCAACATCCTGACCACGAGCTTCCTGTTCAACTACCTGGATGACGAACACCTCGGGCTTTCGCCCCTGAACCCGATTCAAGCGACGGCGGAGGATGCCGAAACCGGCTATTTTGGCACTGTGAAAGATCAGCACTATTTCGCCGGTGGGGAACTGCTGGAAACCGGATTCAATGTCGATCAGTACAACTTGGCGCTGGTCCCAGCCGGTACAGCCGCATACTTCGTCACGCCCGAGGCCGCAGGAGGAAACTACTACCTTGACATGCACACGCATGCTCGCCGGTGGCAGGCACTCGCCAACTTGTACCTTCCACCGCACCAATGGCATGGACGCCACGACGCAAAAGTGGGAGTCGATGCGGACCGTCTGGACTACGACGCGGACTTTACACGCCAGCCGATTTCCTTTCTGCGCGAGGGCCAGACTTTTCCCGCCAGCGGCACCTGCCTGACCGTAACGCCTTCACCGTGCGTGCGTTATTCGGTGTTCTCCGGGGGCAACTATTCCACTACGTACAATTTCGAAACCAGCGCCTATGCCGAGGACCGCTGGCTGGTCACCAATCGCTTGCTCATCGAACCCGGTGTTCGCCTCGACTGGGACGAGATTGTTCGGAGCGCGCTGTTTTCCCCGCGACTGGCGGGCACTTACGTTCTCGACAACTCGGGCAACACCAAACTCTCCGCCGGGATCGGGATTGTTTATGACGCCACGCCCGTATACCTGATCGCGCGTCCATACGCGGGGCAGAGGCTCGACTACTTTTTTGACCCAAACGGGAATGCCGTCGGGTCGCCGGTGTTGACTACTTTTTCGGCGAACCGAAGCGCACTCGACTCGCCGCGTTTTGTGAACTGGAGTGTTGGGCTGGAAAAGAAATTACCCGCTTCCATCTTCCTGAAGGCGGAGTTCCTGCAGAAGCGCGGGGCGCACGGCTTCGTCTACAACACGCTGAACGGCCAATCCGGCAGTAACTTCGTCCTCCAGAACACGCGAGAGGATCGATACGATGCGTTCCAGGTCAGCCTGCGCCGCAGTTTTCGGCAGCGCTACATGGTCATGGGTTCCTACACCCGGTCCAGCGCCCGCTCAAACCAGGTGCTCGATTTCAACGTGGATAGCCCTATCCTGAGCCCACAGGCTGCCGGTCCTTATCCATGGGATGCTCCCAACCGCTTTCTCTCCTGGGGATTTCTCCCATTTTTCAAACTGCCCATCATCCACGAACTCGACCTGGCTTATTCCACCGAAGCGCGCACCGGCTTCCCTTTCAACGTGATCAACGATCTGCAGCAACTCGTCGAGCCTCCCGGATCACGCCGCTTCCCCTCATACTTCACGTTGAACGTGCAGCTGGAAAAACGCTTTCATTTGTTCGGCTACTATTGGGCATTGCGCGGTGGATTCGACAACATCACTAACCATTCGAATCCGGTCGTCGTGAATAACGACATCAACTCGTCACAATTTCTGACCTTCAGCGCCTTCGATCGCCGTGCTTTCACTTCCCGTATCCGGTTTCTGGGAAGGAAGTAGAGCTGTGCCCCATCATATCGTTACACGATATAGTGAAACCTTCCTTGCCCTTTCATCATCCTTACACCAGGAGGAAACTTATGCCGCATGAACTACCCCCTTTACCCTACGACTATTCTGCTCTCGAACCGGTAATCGACACCCAGACTATGAAGTTGCATCATGACATGCATCACGGTGCGTACGTTAAGAATCTAAACGCTGCGCTGGAAAAATACTCCAACCTGCAATCCAAGAAACTCGAAGAACTGCTCCGCGACCTGAATGCGATTCCCGCCGACATTCGCAATACAGTGCGCAACAATGGCGGCGGACACATGAATCACTCCATGTTCTGGAAAATCATGAAACCCCAGGGCGGCGGCGATCCGAGCGGCCCAATCGCCGAAGTGATTAAAGCTGCCTTCGGCAACTTCAACGACTTTCAGAAGCAGTTCAACGATGCCGGCGCCAAGCAGTTCGGCAGCGGCTGGGTGTGGCTGGCAGGCAAGCCTGGCGGCGAGGTGCAGATCGTGACCACGCCCAACCAGGACAACCCCATCTCCCAGGGACTCTTCCCAATCATGGGCAATGATCTGTGGGAGCACGCCTACTACCTGAAGTACAACAATCGCCGCCCTGAATACCTGTCTGCTTGGTGGAACGTGGTGAACTGGGAAGAAATCAACAAACGCCTGGAGATTTTCAAGACCCACCACGAACCCGAGTTGGCTCACCGCTAAGGACGGGCCCGTTCTTCCTCATGCCTCGTCGTCGCGATCGTCGAGGGCGTGTCTTTCGGGGAGCATGCGCTGGTGCAGGATACGAGAAACGAG
Organism: uncultured Acidobacteriota bacterium; assembly: GCA_963770485.1. Lineage (GTDB taxonomy): Bacteria > Acidobacteriota > Terriglobia > Terriglobales > Acidobacteriaceae > CAVVEC01. The sequence continues at coordinate 546,183 of CAVYPX010000009.1, read as the reverse complement.
AACGCCGCCATGCTCCTCACGGTAGAAAATGATGTGCCTACCATGCTCATGACGGCGCAAGCCGGGGCGAACGTTATCGCAGACGCGGCCTAACGCCGGGTTGCCAGCCAGGGTCCGGCAACAAGCCTCAAGCTCGCTGAGGTAGCGGGCGGTTTGGGCTTTGCCCCACGTGTGAAGAGTGTAATCGCCGATGCTTAGGAGATCCGCCTCGGCGCGACGCGAAAATCGAACCTTGGCCACTTTAGCGCGCGTGAAGCTTGAGGGCTTTACGGACGCGGCCAAAGACATCGCCTTCGGCGATGCCACTGGCGTCGCCTGCGTCAATGGCCGCTCGTAGCGCGGCCAGCTTCGCTTCGTATTCCTGCTCCTCGCGCTCCAGAGTCCGCAACCCGGCGCGCACCACCTCGCTGGCGTTTTCGTACCGCCCGCTCTTGATCTTTGTGGCCACGAAGTGGTCCAACTCGTCGGTCAAATTAACGTTGCGGGTAGGCATGACGGCGACCCTTTCGATGGGTAAGATTTCAACACCATCATTGATTATCTCACAGTTGGCAAAGATTGCCAATCACGAAATTCTCGGATCTTCGAGAAGTCTGACACGAACATCCTAAATGCCAGCTACCAGCTACTCCTTTTCTGCATTTCCTGTGCGCGCTCTGTGGAAATTACCACCGTCGATTTGGCCGATGGTTCTTCCCGTTTTGGAATTGAGAGAGGAGCCGCGCCCTGTGCGGTGGGATAACGCCTCAGTTTCAGATCTTCTCCTTGCCTTCATCGGAGAAATCGGCGGCGCGGAAATCCGCCACTGCACCAAACTTTTGGAATTGACCTTACCGCCTCTCCCGCGTAGATTCGTGCTCGCTTGGAATACACAGTCAGCAGCACGCATAGTCAAACCGAAAACCGAACTCAAAATTCTCTCTCCCCCAAGGGTGGATGCAGGTGAGGAAAATGTCCGCTGAATGGAAGACCTATCGCACACGCTTTCTCGTCAAAGCCACGCAACTCACCAAGCCGCTCGTGTTCGTGGACGCACTCGGGCGGGAACATTGCGGCCAGGCCGGCGACTACCTGGTGGAATCATCCGACGCCAGCCGGCGCATCGCGCCGCAGGAAATCTTTGAAGACATTTACGTGGCCATGGGGGCGGCAGCAGAAAGCTGGCCGGCTTCATCGGACCGGGCTCTGTCTTCGCCCACCCCGAAACGGAGGCTCCCGCCTCGGTCGGTGGCAACAGCCTAGCAGGCCGCTGAGAAAATCGGCTGCACTTGGATTTTGGGGCGGCGACGCTTTCAGCTCTGCGATAACTGGTTTATTTTCATGACCTGCTCGCCCACTGCGTCGGAAGGTTTTCCGGGACGGGTTGGGTCATCAGCGAAAAGTGTGGGTCTGTGGAAAAGTGGTTGGAAAAGTAGGCATCTGCGCAGTTAATTGCTTTGATATACAATATATAGGGATTACCTCTTGACAGCCCCAACATACGGGAGTACTGTTTGCATCCCAGTGGAGCTGTAAACGCCTCTGGAAACGGAGGTGGGGTGATGCAAGGTAAAGCTAAAAACAGGGGCGGACGCCGTGGCCGAGGTGACCCCGGGATTCCCATCGCGCGCTAGTTTTGCGCGGGATGGGGTTAGCGCCGCCCCGCCAAATTGTAGAACTGTCAAAGTTAAGACGGGTGAGGCTTCCTGACGTCGGCACCTTCAATGTTCCGACCCTTGAAGCCTGAACCCAAGCTGTGCGGTGGCCGTTCCCCGGTTCCGGTTCTACCGGACATCCCCTCGGGGGACGACAATAGTTTTGACAACCTGGTGTGGAAAATACCTCGTCAGAAGGACTCGGAGTCCTTTTCCCCGAGGAAATTTTGCCGTCCGATTTTTGAGAGATACTGAGAACTGGGAAACGGGAACGAAAACTGAGACTCACAACGGAGCACAGATTCCGCAGGAGAAGAAAATGTCGGAAGTCACTGAGAAGAGAGCCCCCAGCGTAGCCGAGACCACTGCTGCCCCTAGCGGGTTCCCGACGACGAATGCCGCCACCGTCAAGAAGGCCCCTGGCCTGAGTTTTCACCGCTTCTTCACCAAGCCCGGCGTTTCACCTTACGACGAGGTCGAATGGGAACGCCGTACCGCGCAGATCACGGATTCTCAGGGTAACGTGATCTTCGAGCAGAAAGATGTTGAGGTTCCCAAGGACTGGTCCATGACCGCGACCAATATCGTAGCCAGCAAATATCTGCATGGCACGATTGGCACCGCCGAGCGCGAAACTGGGGTACGCCAACTGGTCAGCCGCGTGGCCGAAACCATCCGCGACTGGGGTTTGGCGCAGGGCTACTTCAAAACGCCCGAAGATGGCGCCATCTTTCATGGGGAACTGGCCCACATCCTGCTGCGCCAGTACGCCGCGTTCAACTCGCCGGTATGGTTCAACGTGGGCTGCGACCGCATCGAACCCAACTCCGATGCCCAGAACTGGCACTGGAATCCGCAGACGAACCGCGTCGAATTCAGCGTCACCGGCTACAAGACGCCGCAGTGCTCGGCCTGCTTCATCAACTCGGTGAAGGACTCTCTCGATTCGATCCTTACTTTGGCCAAGACGGAAGGCATGCTCTTCAAATGGGGCTCGGGCACAGGCACGAATCTCTCCCCGCTGCGTTCTTCGACGGAAGGCCTCAGCGGCGGCGGCACCGCGAGCGGTCCGCTCAGCTTCATGAAAGGCTTCGACGCCTTCGCCGGCGTAATCAAGTCGGGCGGCAAGACCCGCCGCGCGGCCAAGATGGTCATCCTCAACATCGACCATCCCGATATCATTGAGTTCATCGAGTGCAAGTCCAAAGAAGAAGCGAAAGCTCACGCTTTGGTGGCCCAGGGCTATGACGGTTCTCATCCCGACTCCGACGCCTACACCTCCATCTTTTTCCAGAATGCCAACAACTCGGTACGCGTGACCGACGACTTCATGTACTCCGTCCTGCGCGACACCGATTTCTCGACCCGCGCCGTCAAAGACGGCCGGCCGATGAAGACCTACCCGGCGAAAGAACTCCTCCACAAGATCGCTGACGCCACCTGGCGCTGCGGCGATCCCGGCATGCAGTTCGATACCACCGTCAACCGCTGGCACACTTCGAAGAACACGGCTCGGATCAATGCTTCGAATCCCTGCTCCGAGTACATGTTTCTCGATGATTCGGCCTGCAACCTGGCCAGCCTCAACCTGCTGAAGTTCGCGCCCAACGGCACTTTCGACGTGGAAGCCTATCGCCACGCCGTGGATGTGCTGATCACCGCCCAGGAAATTCTGGTGGACAACGCCGGCTATCCCACCGAAATGATCGGCAAGAATTCACATGACTATCGCCCGCTCGGCTTAGGTTATGCCAATCTCGGCGCATTGCTCATGGCCGCCGGTCTGCCTTACGATTCTGACGCCGGACGCGACTACGCCGCCTGCGTCACTGCGATCATGTGCGGCGAAGCATATTTGCAGTCTTCCAAAATCGCCGAACTCTGCCAGCCCCTGACGCCGGCCACCGAAGCGACCCAGAAGAGCCTGGCCGAAACCAACCTCGGATCGAATGTGATGCCTGGCGCCGCCTGCCCTGGCTGGTACATCAATCGCGAGCCCTTCCTCGACGTCATCCGCATGCACCGGGCCTCGGTCAACAACATCAACAAGAACAATGTTCCGGCTTCGATCTACGAGGCTTCCAAGGCTTGCTGGGACGAAGCTCTCGCCCATGGCGAAAAGTTCGGCTATCGCAACTCGCAAGTCACCGTGCTCGCGCCCACCGGCACCATCGGCTTCATGATGGATTGCGACACCACTGGAGTCGAGCCCGACCTGGCACTGGTGAAGTACAAAAAGCTGGTCGGCGGCGGAATGATTAAGATCGTGAACAACACCGTGCCGACGGCACTATTCAAGCTCGGATACGATCACGATCAGGCCGACAAGATTGTCAGCTACATTGACGCCACCGGCACGATTGAAGGCGCGCCGCATATCAAAGACGAGCACCTCGCCGTCTTCGATTGCTCCTTCAAACCGGCCAAGGGCACGCGCTCCATCGCCTACATGGGCCACCTGCGTATGATGGCGGCCACGCAGCCGTTCATCTCCGGCGCTATTTCGAAGACCGTCAACTTGCCCGAGTTGGCCACCGTCGAAGACATCATGGAGGCCTACCTCCAAGCCTGGAAGCTTGGCCTGAAAGCTGTAGCGGTTTATCGCGATGGCTGCAAGAAATCGCAGCCGCTGAGCGCCGCCGGAACAAAGACAGCGCAGGCCGGAAACCCCGCTGTGTCCTCGGTGTCCTCTGTGCTTGAGTCTGAGAACTTAAACGCTCCGCCGCGTGCCGTGCGCAACCGATTGCCGGAAGAGCGCGCCTCCGTCACCCACAAATTCAAAGTCGGCGACCACGAGGGCTACATCACCGTCGGCCTCTATCCCGACGGAGAGCCCGGCGAAATCTTCATCACCATGGCCAAGGAAGGCTCGACGGTGAGCGGCCTGATGGACAGCTTCGCTTGCGCCGTCTCCATCGCTCTGCAACATGGTGTGCCGCTGAAACTGCTGTGCGAGAAATTCGCGCACACTCGTTTCGAACCCAGCGGCTGGAGCGGCAACAGCGAGATCGGCTACGCCAAGTCGATCATGGACTACATTTTCCGCTGGCTGCAGTTGCGCTTCCTCACCGGCCAGCAGCAGTTGCTGTTCGACCACCTGAGACCGAAGCTTTCAGCCATCAGCCAACTGCCGCCGGAAATCGGCGACCTCAACGGGTCTTCCGGCTTGCCAACGACAAACGACGCAGGACGAACGACGGGTTCGATTCACGCCGCCGACGCCCTCGCCGGAATCGTGGATCTGGGCGACGCGCCCACTTGTAGCTTCTGTGGCTCAATCATGACCAGAAATGGAAGCTGCTACCGCTGCATGAGCTGCGGCAGCACCAGCGGGTGCAGCTAGGCATCTGTAGCGCGGACATTCCTGTCCGCGCCGGTTGAAAAGTGTGGGGCGGGCGCCCTTGCCCGCCAAGAGAGTTGTCATCCTGAGGCGGGCGCTTTTCCCGCCGAAGGATCTGGGCGTGCCGCGTGATGCCTCGCGTTCTTTGCGAGGCAATAAGTCACGCGTTTGGCACGCTTCCATATTTGCTGGACGAGCGAAAAGTCCTGGGAAGGGCATGGCTTCAGCCATGCCGAAACAGCAACCAACCTCGACGGCTTTAGCCGCTGAGATCAGGTAGCACGAAAGGGGCTGGACAAGCACGCTCGACAAGAGTAGAACGTTAGCGACTCTGAGGGGGGTCACGGCGGAAGCCGTGACCCTTTTTGCGTGCGTGCGTAAATTAGCGCTCTGCTTGTTCGAGTCTTGAAGGTATCCGAATGCAATTTGAGGACGATGATATCAAAGCAGTCGATCCGATGACTCAAGATGGCCTCGGCAAATTGCTTGAGGACCTCTGTGGAGAACCGATTTCCTTGGGCTGCAATAGGCCCAACCGTCCCTGTAACCGCTGCCAGGCGTGCATGAACTGGGCGGTCCTAGAATCGAGGCTAAAATCCCCAACGCTCTCGTTGGAGGATTTGAACGACATCTTGCTCTTGGTGGACCAGTTTCCTCTCGGGAGTGCGTTTTATGAGTTCTTTCTCTCGAACGGAGAGAAGGCTGTCACATTTGAGGAACTTAAGCAAGGGGTTGTGACCTTCAAGGGCTTTGCTCTTCTCCGGTATGGGAACGTGAGATTCGCGTATCGCTCGCTATACAAATTGCGCAAGGAAGAACTAGCCGCCCAGCTTGGTAGGTGGCACACTGACACAGGGCTCCTCAGAAAACAGTACGGAAGCAGAAGAAGCGCTCCGGCGCTCCCGAAGGAAATACCCGCCGATCTGACCTGGATGTTGGGGTACATCGCGAAGGGGGGAACCGACCGAGATCTAGCTACATACGCAGCTATGGCGTACTTGGTGAACCCGGCCGAAGAAAGTGCGATGTTGGCCAAGTTCAATTTCAATGAGGAACAAAAGCTGCTCTACGATCAGCGTAAGCCTTTTCTCGAATCAAATCCGAGTTGGAAGGAACAGTTTAACGATTTGGCCAAGATTGAAGATGCGATTAAAAGCCTGGGCGCGTCGATTAGCAAAATTCGACAGCACGGTTGGCTCAACACCAGCCACTACTTGGCCTCCGACTGCATGGACGTGTATGTTGCCACGTCGATGCGCGAGAGGTGGGAGTTTGAGGACGTCCACAACGTAGTCAGGAAAGTTTTCGCAGACCCGAAGGTTGCCAAACTGAAGCTTCGCTATTTCGATCCGACCCAGTCCTTCTTGGACAATCGCGTGGATAAGGGACTGGTTGAGGCCCTGATGCTAAAACGGTCGGAATGTACCGTCTATCTCGTGCAGGAGACCGATACCTTCGGGAAGGATTCGGAATTGGCGACAACGCTGGCTCAAGGAAAACCCGTAATCGCTTACGTTCCGCGGATCGACGTCGAGAGAATAAGTAAGACGGCCGACAGTCGGCCGCTGTCATTCCTACAGAAAAGGTTGTCACAGCTAGCAGCTGAAGAAAAGATAACGTCGAAGAATTCATCCGATGTTTATAGGTTCCTGGAGAAGCTCACGGAATTCCAGCCATTCTTTCGAATTGTGGGAGACGAAGAGGTCGAATTCTTGGAAAAGAACAAGCTTTCCGAAGCCAAGAGGGCGATGTGCAGCGTTCTAGCAGAAGCTGAAAAAAAACTATTCGATTCGAGAGCTGAGACCCTACAGAAACGCCATCCTCTCGCTCTACAGGTTGAACTGCAGTCTGGAGTAGCGAATGGGGTGCTTGTTGTTCGAACTGAGGAGGAGTGTGCTGACCTCCTGTCTCGGCTTCTCACCAACAGGTGCAACTTTCGCTTCGATAGCAAAAGGGAGCTTGGTGTAACCGCCCTGGTCGAGCGGATTTCCGATAGTCCCTTTAGAGTCGTAACCCATAATGGAACTCTAACCAACGCATTCTGGAGCCTTTACCGAGTGAGGTGATGGCCATCACAGTGTTTGCCCCTCCCCGAATGTTCAAATACCCTTGTTGATGTATCTAATGATTCCGGGCTTTTCTGAAATAAGCATTTGGAAGCATTATTTTTGTATCATTTCCACAAGCAAGAAGTCTATAAGTGGTGGACTGAATTTTGATATCCAAGATGTAGGGACTTCTGCGATTCTCGAACGTCTTTTGGAGGAGAGGACACGTAACTGATGAGCCGAGACACCCAATTCACGCTAACCGAGTGGGATTTTGACATTCCCCGAGATAATCGTTTTCATGATGCGCTGAATTCTCGCGAGGGGCAACACCGTGAGATAGAAAGTCGTGGTGAGACTGAGCCTTCTCGTTCTGCACGTTCCGATCAGGAGTAGTTCACGTTCTCGAGGGTGGCCCATCCAAGCCGGTGTTGCTTGGGCTTGGGTAGGGTTTTTGGTAAGTTGAAGTGCGCAAGAGGTCGCCGAGAGTTTTGCCACCCATGCGGGGCGTGATCAAGATTTCTCCTCTATCGGCACGACTGAAGTCGTGCCCTTTCACGTAGCTCGCGCCCGTACGGGACGTGATCAAGATTCCGACCCACGTCGGAATGGCTTTAGCCGTGCCCTTCCACGAAACTCCCGCAGGCATCGCCGCGGGCCCGCCCAGCCTTGCCATTCCACGAAAAGCTCTATACCGCTACCATTCCCTCACCTTGCCCGCGAATCGCCGCTACTGGAGCCGAGTCCGCTACCCACTGCCACGCTCTCCGGCCATTCTCCCGAACCAGGGACTGTGCCTCGCCGTACTCCACCAGCCGGTTGAGAACTGTGGTCACCGACGCCAGCGGATCCTTGTGGCGAAGCAGTACTGCCGGCAAGCGCTGCTGGATCTGCTCACACACTTCGCGAACCGCTAAAGGTCGCCCCGCTTCCATCAAGACCATACGGCAGGCTTTGGTAAACCCGGGCTGCCGTCCCGCAGTCTTGCGGTCCACCAGCTCCAGCAACTCTTCGCCCAGGATCTCGTCGCCGAACAGATTGGCGAGTCCGGAAATTGTCTGCTTGAGCGTCCCAATGCGCTTCATGATCTCTGCCCGTTGACCCATGAGCTGCCGCAATTCCTCGTGTGCCGCCTTCACCACTTCCTGGACGTGAGGCCCCCCCTGGTTCAGTAGGCTTCCGTTGGTTTTTCCATTGCTGCCGTTCGACCCGTACTGCATAAAACCACCTCCGACTCCCTAACCTGCGATTGTGTCGATTTCACCCTCAGCCCTGCACGCGCCCACCTGTATACGCAAATTGGATACGTAATCCTGCGCGCGCTCGTTCCATCGAAACCAGTCTGGCGGCGCGAGCCGCATACAGTGTTCGTTTCTGGGACGAGATAGACTCCGGCCCACACCGAAGCTCACTCTTTACTTAGACGCAAAAACTCGGGAAAAGTAAGAAGACTTTACAAAAATGTAACAAGTGCACGCGATCAGGTCGTGTGCGGGCGGAGGAGTGTCCGCCCGGCGAAGGCCTTGCAAAGTTCGCGGGCGGGATCGCCCGCGACCCACCAACAACTACCCCGCAAACCCGTCCGGTTGAGTCACTGCCCCAATGTGCGCTTCGTGGTCAATGAACACCCGTCCTGCCGCCAGCGCCTTGCGGTCGATTTCGAGCAGCGCGACCTTCTTGACCGTGTCCTCGAGCACGCTCATCGCAGTTCCCGATGCCAGACACTCGGTCTCTTCCAGCACCGCGCCCAACAGGACCACGTTGGCAACTTTCGCGGAGCCCAGTTTGTCCGCGATCTCCGCAGCCGGGATGCAGACCACCTGTACCTGCGGCGCGGTGAAGTCCGCGGGAAGACTCTCGGCATTGTAGAAAATGAATCCACCGCTCTTCACCTGCGAGGCGAACTTGCGCAGAGAGAGTTCGTTCATGGCTACCAGAACGTCGGGATGCGAGATCAGCGGCGATCCGACTCGTTCCTTCGACAGGCACACGTGACAATGCGCGCTGCCGGAGCGCATTTCCGGACCGTACGACGGCAGCCAGCTCACTTCCAGTCCTTCGCGCATCCCCATCTCCGTGAGTAACTGGCCCAGCAGCAGCACCCCCTGGCCCCCGAAGCCTGCCACCTTGATGGTGAAATCCCTGAAATGATGATGATGTGGGTGCTTGGGCTCGGTCGTATGTACCTTTTCTTTCGGCGTAATTTCCAGCACATCCGGCACCGGCCGTTGCGGTGGCGCGTTGTTCACCGGCATCTCCAGCTTGCGATCGCGGAAAACATTCAGCGGAAACGTCGGGATCATTTTCTCGGCGATCCAGCGGCGGGCGTCCACGGGATCCTTATTCCAGATCGTCGGACAGGGTGAGAGAATCTCGACGAACGAAAATCCCGCTCCGTCCCGTTGGAGTTCTAACGCTTTGCGAATCGCCCGCCGGGCTTTCATGATGTTCTTGTTGTCGGAAAGCGCTACGCGCTCGATGTACACCGGCGCTTCTAGCGTGGCCAGCAGTTCCGCCATATGCAATGGGAAGCCTTCGTTGGCGGGACGGCGCCCCCATGGAGAAGTTGTGCTCTTCTCCCCCACCAGCGTGGTCGGCGCCATCTGCCCGCCGGTCATGCCGTAGATTGCATTGTTCACGAAAAATACCGTGATCTTCTCGCCACGATTGGCGGCGTGCACGATTTCGGCGGTTCCGATCGCCGCCAGATCCCCATCGCCCTGGTACGAGATCACCGTCCGGTCGGGACAAGCTCGCTTGAGCGCCGTGGCCGCGGCCGGCGCGCGCCCATGCGCCACCTGCACATTGCCCACATCGAAGTAGTAATAAGCAAACACCGAGCAGCCCACCGGGCTGACGAAGATGGTCTTGTCCTGCACGCCCAGATCCTGCAACGCTTCCGCAATCAGCTTGTGGGCTACTCCGTGTCCGCAACCCGGACAATAGTGGGTCTGCTGCTTCAGTTCCGCCTTGCGGTCGTAGAGGTCATAAAACACGGGCGACTTTTCATGCACAATCTCGTAGCCGTTCTTGCTCACTTCGAGTTCTGTCACGGCGGCTTTGTCCTGGTTTTCCATGGTCTGTCTCTCTTCCTTCTTCCTTGCTCACGTACGCCCCTGCGCATCCGCTATCAAATCAGCGCGCCCACCCGCTCGATCACTTCGGCGCACAACTCCTCCACCGATGGCACATTGCCGCCCACCCGGCCGTAAAACTCCACCGGCACTCGGTCGCCGAGCGTCAGGCGTACGTCCTCCAGCATCTGGCCGTTGCTCAATTCCACGACCAGTACCTTCTGCGCCCGGAACGCCACTTCCTTCAAGGCCTGCGACGGGTACGGCCACAACGTGATGGGGCGGAACAAGCCGGCCCTCACCCCATCTTTGCGCAACGCTTCCACCGTGGAGCGCAGCACGCGCGACACAATGCCATAGCCGACGAGCAGGACTTCAGCGTCCTCCGTCTGATACAGCTCGTGACGTGGCTCCGTTTGTTGCGCGCGAATGTATTTGGCTTCCAGCTGGCGTTCATGGTCTTCCAGATCATCCGGCTCGAGATAAATGGAGCTGATCAGATTGGCGCGGGTCTCTGGCGTTCCCTTCACCGCCCAGGGTTTCTCCGGCGCCACGATCTCGCGATACTCGAGATCCAGCGGTTCCATCATTTGGCCAACGAATCCGTCAGTCAGCACCACTGCCGGATTGCGGTATCGGTCCGCGAGTTCAAAAGCCAGGGTGGTGAAGTCCGCCATCTCCTGCACCGAAGCCGGGGCCAGTACGATATTGCGGTAGTTGCCGTGTCCGCCGCCTTTCACCAGGGCGAAATAGTCGCTCTGCTCGGGCGCGATGTTGCCCAGTCCGGGGCCGCCACGCACCACGTCCACGATTACGCACGGCAGCTCCGCGCCTGCCAGGTACGACATTCCCTCTTGCATCAAGCTGAGGCCGGGGCCAGAGGATGCGGTCATGACGCGGACCCCGGCCGCAGCTGCGCCGTACACCATGTTGATGGCGGCGACTTCGCTCTCCGCCTGCAGAAACGTTCCACCGACCTGCGGGATGTACAGCGCCGCAGCCTCGGCGATCTCGCTGGCTGGAGTAATCGGATATCCATAGTAGGCGCGGCAACCGGCAAGGATCGCGCCTTTGATGATGGCTACATTGCCTTTACAGAGCTGCCGCATGTTCGCCTCCTGGCTCCTGGGTAATCAACTTGTGGGGAGCAGACAGACGGTACACCGTGATCGCGCCCGGCTCCGGACAGCAGTAGAAGCAGATGCCGCAACCCGTGCATTTCTCGCCTGTGTAGCGCGCCGGATGAACCCCATACGCACTGAGATTCGGCGCTAAAACCAGGCACTTCGGCGGGCAAGATTCCACGCACAACCCGCATCCTTTGCATTCTTCCACGTTGACCGTAACCTTACCGCGTGCTTGGCCTGCCATCTTTCACCTCGTTAGCGCTGCCTCGGCCATTACTGGGCGTTGCAGCCATTTGGTTCGTTCGCAGTATTCGTAAAGTTCATCCCGGAATTTGGGATGAGCGATGTCGATCAAAGCCTTGGCCCGCTCCCGGATGCTCTTGCCGTGCAAGTAAGCCACGCCGTACTCGGTGACCACGTAACGGACCAGGCCGCGGGAAGTCACCACCCCCGCTCCCGGGCTCAGCATCGGGCAAATCCGGGAGATCGCTCCATTTTTGGCGGTCGAGGAAATTGCAATGATCGGCCGGCCGCCCTTCGACCGCGAAGCGCCGCGCAGAAAGTCCACCTGTCCGCCGATGCCGCTGTAGAACTGGTTGCCAATCGAGTCCGAACACACCTGGCCGGTAAGATCCACCTGCAAGGCCGAATTGATGGCCACCATCTTCTCGTTACGGGCGATGAGCTGAGGATCGTTCACATAGGCCGTGGGGTGAAACTCGAAAATCGGATTGTTATCTACGAACTGAAACATCGCCTTGGTGCCGAGCGCGAAACCGACGATGATCTTGCGGGGTTTGAAGTTCTTGCGTGCGCCCGTGATTACACCCGCTTCGATCAGAGGAATCACGCCATCGGAAACCAGTTCGCTATGGATCGCCAGATCCTTGCGATCCATGAGGAAAGGCAGCACCGCATCGGGAATGCCGCCGATACCGGTCTGCAGCACTGCTCCGTCCTCAATCAGACTGGCGACATTTCGCGCGATGGCGACGTGCAAGTCGGTCAACACCGGCTTCTTCAGCTCGCACAGCGGGCGCGAAGCCTCGACGATGGCATCGAGGTCATTCACATGAATGAAGCTGTCGCCGAAAGTGCGGGGCATCTCATCGTTGATCTGCGCAATCACGTAGCGCGCATACTTTGCGGCCGTCAGCGACGTGTCCACACCCACACCAAAACTGCAGAAGCCGTGCGCGTCCGGAGGAGATAATTCCAGCAGCGCCACATCCAGCGGCATCGCCCCGGTCTCGAAAAGCTCCTCAATCTCGCTCAAATAGATGGGAGTGTAATCCGCGCGGCCTTCGTTGATGGCCTCGCGCACGTTACCCCCAATAAAAACCGCATTGTGCCGGAAGTGGCCGGCCATCTCGGGAGCCACGTAGGGCGCGGCGCCCAGCGTCATCATGTGGACGATCTCGACGTCGTGCACGAAGGGACCGCGCCGCATCAAAGCTTCCACCAGCGTTTCCGGTTCGGCGCAGCCGGGCTGAATGTAAACCCGCATTCCGGACTGCACAGAACGCATTGCCTCGTCAGCGGTCTGCACCTTGTTCTTGTATTCAATCTGCCACGACATCGCTTGCTCTCCTAGGTGGTCTTGCTTGCCACGGTCGCTTCCAGCGACTTGGCAACCACCCGTTCATAGCCCACGGCCGCCCAGTAAATGGCGTGGTCAAAGAACTGTTCCAGCAGTTGCAGCATTTCCAGTTCCCCGAACACTTCCACCGGACGGTCCAGGACAGATTCTTTTTTCAGGAACTCCCAAAGGTTTTCCTTGGTCAGGACGATAACCATCGCGACCTGGCTGAAGGGCACCTGCTGCTGGGCGCGGCGAGCGCCAATTTCCAGATAACGTTGCTCAATGTCGAATTCAGTTTTGCCCAGCAACCAATCGCCCAAATGGCGATAGATTTCGTAAACCCGGTCTTTCAGTTCTTCCGCGGGGACGTTTCGATAACCCTGGGTGCAGTCGGAATCCTGGACTCTGAGCAACAGGCTGCCGGCCAGCGCCTGGGAGTGGGTCTCAATCAGACGGACCAGTCGGTATAAGAGCATCATGACCGTCTCCTAATTCATTTCCTCTATGCCCAGTTTCGCCCTGTCGGCGGAATCCAGCCGTGACCCTTGCCACAAGCAGATGTGACCGTCATCACATGAGTAAGTCCTGCCTGTGCAAAGATTTGCGGACCCTTTCGGGAACACCATGTGGTCGCGTAGGGGCGGATGCCCTCGTGCTGCGCTCGGCGCGGCAGGGTTGTGTGGCGCGGACATTCCTGTCCGCGCGGTCCTAGCTGGATCATCCGATGCAGGCGCGGCGTCCTCGCCCGTGCGAGGAGCAGGGCGGTGGCTGCAAACCTGATCAGAATCTGCGTGGGGGTTCCCTAATTAACTCTAATCCTTGTCATTTCGAGGGGATTCATCCCGAGAAATCTGCTTTTCCCTTTCCCGAGAAAAACAGCAGATTCCTCCCGGCTAAAGCCGGTCGGAATGACAAAAAACCAAGCGGGGAAGGAACGAGGCAGCAAACAGCAGGTCTCTCCGCTTCGCTTTCCCTTCCGCGTCCCCCCTCACGCCGGCAGCAGCATGCCCTTTTCCAGATGCCGGGTCAGGTGCGCGTACGAAGCGGCGTGCGGATCGTGCGTGACCATGACAATCGTCTTGTGAAAATCCTCGTTCAGCCGCTTCAGGATTTCCAGGATTTCCGTGGCGGAGTGGCTGTCGAGATCGCCGGTCGGCTCGTCGGCCAGCAGCAACGTAGGGTCGCTGACAATCGCGCGCGCGATCGCCACGCGCTGTTCCTGTCCACCTGAGAGCTGCTTTGGAAGATGGTTCACGCGGTCTTCGAGGCCAACCAGTTTCAGAGCAGTCATGACGTGGTCTTTCCTCTGCTGCGAGTTCAGCTTAGTAAGCAGAAGCGGCAACTCGACATTCTCAAACGCGGTGAGAACGGGGATCAGATTGAATGTCTGAAACACATATCCGATATGCGTGTTGCGCCAATGGGCCGACTGGCTATCGCTGAGACGGAACACATTCTCGCCCAACACAAGCAGATCGCCGGCGGTGGGCCGGTCAATGGCCGCGATCATATTCAGCAGAGTTGTCTTGCCCGAGCCGGACGGGCCCATGAGCGCCAGGAATTCCCCCGAGCCGATTTCGATGGAGACATCGTCCAGCGCCTTTACCTCAAAGGCATCGCGCTTAAACACCTTGCTGACATTGCGCGCCTGAACAATTTTGGTTTGGATGGCAACATTCGCAGCGATAGCAGTGCTCATGATTGTCCTTTGATCTTGATTTTGTCTCCATCTTTCAGATTCTGCGGGCCGGCTGTGATCACGCTCTCGCCGCCGACCAGGCCCTGCACCAGCAGGCCGCCACTGCGTTGGGAAGTGACATGAACCTCTCGCATCAGCGCTTTGCCGTTAAAAGCGAGAAAGACGACTTTCTTTCCATCGTGATCGTGGACGGCGGTGGTAGGCACGAAAACCCCGGCTGGCCCGGACTGCGGACTCTGTTTGTCGTTGGCCAGGAACTTGACTGTTGCATTCATTTCAGGGCGCAGATACTCGTCGGGATTCAGAATCTGTACTTTCACCTGCACGGTGGCTTTCTGGCGGTTGGCTTCGGGAGAAATCTGCGCGATCACGCCGTCGTACTTGCGATCCGGATAGGCGTCCACGGTCACGATGCCTTTCTGGTTGGGGCCGAGTTTGGAGAAGTCGTCCTGTGCGATGTCGAGTTCGACCTGAATATCATTGAGGTCGGCCAAGGCTACGACTTCTCCTTGCGGCCCACCTTCCGCGGTGCTGGCGAAGCCGGACGTAATCAATTCGCCCTTCTCCGCCGTGCGCTCCAGAATGGTTCCGTTCACCGGGGCGCGGATTACCGTCGCGTCGAGCCAGGACTTGGCATAGGCCTCCTGGCCCTCGGCCTGCAGCAACGCGCCTTTGGCGCGCTCGATATCTTCGACTCGCGGGCCGATTTTCGCCAGCTGGAAAGCCTTGTCCAGCGAATTGGCCCGCTGCTGATCGGCCTCGAATTTGGCGGTGGCATCGTCGAAGACTTGCTTGGACACCACGCCCTGCGACCACAATTCACGATCGCGATCGAGAGTGATTTTGTCATTGGCCAGCGTGGCGCGGGCTTCGTCGAGGTTGTGCTGTGCCTGCTGAATTTCTTCGGGGCGCGAGCCATTTTCGAGCTCCTGCAGATACGCCCTGGCATTTTCGGCGGCGCCTTTGGCCTGCTCGTATTGGGCGCGGAATTCCTGATCCTCCAGCCGGACAAGCACCTGGCCTTCTTTCACTTTGTCGCCCTTTTCGACGCCGATCCACGCTACGCGCCCGGTGACCTTCGAGTTCACGTTGATCTTGTGATGCGCCACAATGTAACCGCTGGCGGAAAGCACGATCCCGCCCACGTCGCTGTTTTCCGCGGCTGCGCGTGCAACCTCGACCTCGGCAGCATCGGGCGAAAAGAGGCGGTACGCCAGTGCGCCCACGCTCAGCAGCGCCACAACCGCGATTCCAACAATGATGTAGCGGCGCGCCCAGGAAGACGGTTCGCTGCTCGGGGCCGAGCGGTCAATGCGCAGGCCTTGCAAATCGCTGTGTTTGGTGTCAGTCGGCATATCTAACAAGTTACGTCGCAGAGCACTTGCCTGTTCCCCGCCGCGGAGCTACGCTCCGCTGGACCGCCGAGGGCGGCTGTCCCCACGTGTTTAACTAGTCCCGCAGGGACGCCAAAATCTCCCGCCGAGCCGCGTGCCATGCCGGCGCCATTCCTCCAAATAAACCCATGACTACAGCGAACACAACCGCCGTGCCCAGCACGGCGGGCGTCATTTGAAGCCCAAAAACGATTTCGCTGAAGGTCACCGCATTCGACGTTCCGGTCGTCATGCCATTAAACGGGAGCATAAGAATAATGCCGACTACCGCTCCGATCAGCGACAGCAGAATCGACTCGAAGACGAACGAAGTCAGAATGCTGGAACGCGAAAATCCGATCACCCGCAACGTCGCAATTTCGCGTGAGCGATACGCTACGGCCGCATACATCGTATTCATGGCGGCGAAGCTCGAACCGATCGCCATGATAACAGCGACCACAAAGCCAACAAATTTGATGGGCGCTCCGGACCGAGTCTGCTTGGCGTAGTAATCGGTCTCCAGCATCCCTTCGAGCTTGAGACGCTGATCGTCGCTGACGCGATGCTTGAGCGCATCGGCGGACACTGGATCGGTCGCCCGCAAATACGCGGACGAAAATCCGCCCTGACGATCGAAGTCGGAAGCCATCTGATTCACGTCACCCCATATTTCCGATTCATAGGCCGACCCTCCGGCATCAAAAATTCCGACCACCATCCACGGCCCCTTGCCGAACTGCATCGTGTCGCCGACGTTGGCTTGCGCAAAACGCTTATGAATGGACTGGCTTACGACGACTTCCCGCTGTCCGGGAGTGAACCACCGTCCCTCAACCAACTTCACCTTGGGACGGAGTTCGAGGCCATCGGGCATCATGCCGCGCACGGTGACGTTGACCTCCCCGGTACCGTCCTTGCGCGGAAGCACGATCACCACCACCCATTCGCCGGAAACCATCGGGTCCCCGTGGCTGTCTTTCTTGATGCCCGGCAGATTTCGCAGGACCGGGAGCAGAGTCGCGTCAAACCCTCCCGACAGTTCCGCCTCGGAACCCTTACGCAGTACCAGCACATTAGCCGGATCTCCGCTGGTGACGAAGGCGCGGTCCAACCCGGCCAGCAAGGCCATGAGGAAAATCGCAGTAGTGACGGTAAGCGCAATGCCCAAGGCCGTCATAATCGTGAGCCCCTTGCGCAGCCTTAGATTGCGTAGGTTGTAGCTGATCGGTATAGCCATAGTGTGAACTCTCGGTTCAGCCGATGTGACGCAGCCCTTCCACGATGTTGGTTCGCGATGCATTATAGGCTGGCAGACAACCGCTAATGAATCCCACGGCAGCCGCCACCATCAGGGCCGCAATCATGGTGAGCGGTGTAGTTTTCAGGCCTCCCGGAATCCCGATTCCCGCGGGGCTGCGGGCCACCAAATGAACCAGTCCAGCCGCTCCCACTACACCCAGTAAACCACCCACAACTGATAAAGCCACTGCCTCTCCTACAAACAGCGAGAGCACGCTCCCCCGGGTGAATCCCAGGGTTTTCAGCACGGCCACTTCGCGCGTGCGGCTGCGGATGGACATCGCCATGGTGTTCGCCGAGACCAGCAGAATGGCGAACACCACCGCCCCGCAGATGCCCAGAATAAATGCCTTCACGTTGCCCAGCATGGCGATGAAGCCGAGTTGAAAGGCTTTTTCACTCTCGGTCTTGGTCGGTTGCGGAGAGTTGTGGAACATGTCATCGATAGTCCCTGCCACTTGCGGAACATCCTTGGCGGAAGCCGCGCGAGTAAAGAAAAAGCCCGCCTGTCCTTTGAAGAAGGGCACAGCTTCTTCCAGATATTTCGCGTTGAAGTACAGGGAACGGTTGGGAGGGTCGATGGTGAACATGGCCCGGATCGTAAGCTCAGGATTCACGGGGAAAATGGAGCCCAGCAAAGTGATTTTGTCGCCGATCTTCCAGCCATATTTCTTGGCTAACTCAACATCCACCATCGCGCCGGCCCGGTCGCGTCGCCAAGCCTCAGCCTGATCGGGCGGAACGGTCTTATCCGTCGCTACCTGAAGATACTCATCCGGGTCCGTGGCGAACTGCGCGAAGAAATTCTCCGGCTTGTCGTCTTTGTAAAGGCCGCCGAACCAGGTCATCGGCACAATTGCAACCACTCCCGGAATGCTGCGAATTTTTTCCCGATAATAGCCTGGCAAAAAGAATGTGAGCGAAACCCGGTGACGGGTCATCAGGCGGGTGGCCGAATTCGGCGCGCCCTGGTCGATGTAGAACGTGCGCCAAAGCGTCATCATCAGCGTAAGCAACAGCAGGGAAAAGCCGATGCTCAACACCGTCAGGATGCTGCGGCGGCGGTTGCGAAACGCGTTGCGCACGACGAAACTGCTCAAAGTCATACCGACCTAGCTGTGGGCTCAGCCAATGTGGCGCAGGCCCTCCACAATGTTGATCCGTGAGGCATGGTAAGACGGCACCACGGCGCTCAGGAACCCAACCACTGCGGCGACGATCATCGCCAGCAACACCGTTCCCACCGTCACCGGCGCGATCGGAAAGAAGCCGGCTTGCTGGCCTGAGTGCTGAAAAGCCGACACAGCCAGGTAACCAATCAGGGAGCCGATGAGCCCGCCTACCAGCGATAGGGTCACCGCCTCACCGATGAACAATCCCAACACGGTTTGCCGGGTGAATCCCAAAGTCTTGAGAACCGCGACTTCGCGGGTCCGCTCGCGGATGGACATCGCCATGGTATTGGCGGAAACCAGCAGCGTGGCGAACACGACCGCTGAGCAAATGCTCAAAATGAAGGCTTTGACGTTTCCCAGCATAGCGACGAATTCCAGCCCAAACGCTTTCTCGCTCTCAGTCTTGGTCGGCTGCGGCGAGTTGTGGAACTGATCATCCACCGCAGTTGCGATTTTGCTTACATCCTGCGGAGTGTCGGCAAGAATGCCAAACATACCTGCAGTCCCTTTAAAAAAGGAAACTGATTCTTCCAAATATTTGGTGTTGAAGTAGGCCGACTGATCATCCGGGCTGGAGTGAAAGATGCCACGGATATTGAGTTCGAGATTCACCGGATAAATGGTGCCCATCAGAACAATCCGGTCCCCAGGCTTCCAGCCGTACTTTTTGGCCAGCGTATCGTCGACAATGACTCCCTGCCGGTCGTGCTGCCACGCGCTGAGCTGCTCGGGCGGCATCTGCATATCGCGGTAAACCTTGAAGAATTCATCGGGATCGGTGCCGAACTGGGCGAAAAAGTTTTCCGGCTTGTCGTCTTTGTAAAGGCCGCCAAACCAGGTCAGCGGCACAATCGCGACGACTCCCTGCACCGCACGGATTTTCTCGCGATAGTAAGAGGGCAGGTTGAAGGTCAGCGAGACTTTATGGCGAACCATCAGCCGCTCGTTCGATTCGGCGCTGCCGTTATCCACGTAGAAACTTCGCCATAGCGTAATCATCAGGGTCAGCAGCAGCAAAGAAAAGGCGATACTCAGCACGGTCAGAATGCTGCGCCGCTTGTTACGGAAGGCGTTCTTGCTCACAAAACGGGTCAGGGTCATGATCGAACTCCGGAAGAAAACACAGCACAGCTACGCGGGGCCCTTGATTCTTCTTAGGATAACCGACGAGCGCAGGATCGAACAACTCTCAGCCCGGGTCAAGTCTGTGTGGGGATGGGAGCTAGAGCCATCCAAAAGTGCACCCCGGAGCCCGATGGAAAATTTTCCGCTGGGGCGGACGCATCCGACAACATCTGGGGAGAATATGTCAGCGTGAGCATTGATCCCGGCGATGATGTAACCTTCTGGGGCACAGGAGAATACTTCGGGACCACGCAGACACAATGTCCTGGTACTTCCAACAACCACACGACGTGCACGTGGGAAACGCAGATATTCAATTGCTACAAAGGTAACGGGTTCTGCCCATAAGCCGGAAGTGGTCGAGTGCGACATTCGGAGGGGAGGCACGGTCCCCTCCGAATACTCAAACTTGCTCGGGGCCGAAGGTGGATCAAAAGCGACAACAAGTCCGTGAAGCTATGGCGTAATCTCAAACACCACGCCGCATCCGTTTCCGCCGTCGCATCCGCTATCCCCGCCCAACGAAGTCACACCGTACAAGTTTCCCGCTTTCGTTACAATTCCACCGCTCGGCTGTGTTCCCCTCTTGCTGCCCTCACCGTTCTTCCCGAACTTGAAGGCGTGCAGAGCATGCTCACTCCAGTTACCTCCCGAAGCGGGGATTAGTTCAAAGACCGTTCCTGCTTGCACCTTGAGGGAACCAGAAGTCGCCCCGTACAGGTCGCCCTTACCGTGGAAAATTAGGCCTCCCACGGGATACCTGTCGTCTGCGTCGCCACTAAAGCTATACAGAACGCTCTCAGACCAATCTCCATTCGAGCCCTGCAGCAGCTTGAAAACCGTGCCACAGCCGTAAGGGCCGCAGTGATCACCTCCCAGTTCTGTTGTGCCATACAGACTGCCAGCTTTGTCAAGGACTAGCGCACTGTTTGCCCCTTCTCCGTCGTTCGGGTAACCACGAAAGCTGTACAGCACGGCTTCCACCCATTCTCCACCAGAAGAAGTCAGGCCGAATACAGTTCCATAGCCATAGATTCCTCCTTGACTCGTTGTGCCGTATAAGGAACCAGCCGTATCGAACACCAAACCCGCGTAAGGGTTAGCGCCGTCGTTTCCACCCACAAAACTGTACAGCAACTGTTCCTTCCACGGTCCGTTCTTAGCAGGTGACAGCCGGAAGACGGTGCCGCAATTGCCGTTGCACGCCCCGGTACCTCCAGAAATTGTGGTCCCATAGAGATTGCCATCATGGTCAAAGATTACGCCGTCAACCGGATTAGCGCCGTCTCCTGCATTCCAGTCGAATCTGTGTAGCACCGTCTCGTTCCAGCGGCCTCCTGATGTGGGAGTCAGTTTGAAGACGGTCCCGCAACCATATGGGCCGCATCCGCCGGTGACAATACCGCCCGTTTCGGTTGTGCCGTACATGGTGCCTTTGGCGTCGAACGTAATACTGCCATAGGGAAGACTTCCATCCCCGGTAGCGCCAAAGGCGTGGAGCACGCTTTCCTTCCAACCCTTGGCAGATCGGGTAAGCTTGAATATTGTGCCAGCATTGTGAGCACCACCATATATCGTAGTGCCATAAAAGTTTCCTGCCGCGTCCGTTACCAGAGTGCCGACGGGTGTCGCCCCATCCGTGCCGCCCTTAAAACTGTAGAGCACCTTCTCCTTGCTGCCAGCCCAGACGCTCGGCACCAACACCAAACCAATCGCTAAAGTCGCGAAAACCGCCATTGCTTTCGAGCCGGATTTCGATCGCATGGATCGTTACCTCACAATCGGGAGTCTAGCCGGGGAAAAGGGAGGGGAGTGGAAAGCCAATCCTCACAGCAGCCCAAAAGTATACTACGGAAACGGTATTCTGCAGCAGAGAGAAAATTCGCAGAATAGCGACTAGAGCCAAAGGTCCCGAGTACAGGGCGCAAGTACTTTCGTAACTCCACCGATGGGCTATCCCGGGCTATGCTATGTCTTGTCCTTCCCTCAGAAAATCCACGCCACCCGTATTCCACGGGAGATGTCATTCTTCGCCGGCATGAGGCCAGGAAGAAATGTCGAACAAAATCGGGCGCTTCGAAATAGTCAGTGAAATCACCCATTCGGACATAGGTTCGGTCTACAAGGCCTCCGATCCGGAGAACAACCAGACCGTGGCGCTGAAGACCGTGAGGTTGGAGCCGCTCGGCGAACAGGCGCCCGCACTGGTGAAGAGCCTGCTGGAAGAGGCGGAAGCCAGCAAGGTTCTCAACAGCCCCAATATTTCTTTGCTCTATGGCGCCGGAGAGGTAGACGGCGTTTTCTGTGCCTGCCTGGAGTATGTGCAGGGCAACAGCGTGGCCACCATGCTGGCGCGTAAGGAAGGGTTCTCCATCTGGGACCTGCAGGACATTGTCCGCCAAACCTGTCAGGGGCTCGATCACGCGCACGCGAAGAAGATCGTGCACTACACCCTGGAGCCAGCCAAGATCATGGTGACATGGGACGGCACCGTCAAAACCCTTGGCTTCGGAATCTCCATGATGAACGCCCTCGCGGCTCAGGCCTCCGGGAAGGCTCCCGAAGTGCTGCATTACATGTCGCCGGAGCAGCTGCGCGGAGATCCGCTCGATGCGCGCTCCAACCTGTTCAGCCTGGGCGCGATTCTTTACGAGATGGTCACCGAGCGCAAAGCGTTCGACGGCGAAGACGCCGACCAGGTGCGGCAAGCGATTACGGAAATGACGCCAGCGGCGGCGGGTCAGGTGAATCGCAAGATCCATCCCGCTCTCAGCGAAGTAATCATGAAGGCGCTTTCGAAGGATCCCCAGGAGCGCTACCAGTCCGGTCAGGACCTGGTGAACGATCTGGAGCGATGCAAGGAAAGTGCGACGAAAGCCACCGCCAAACCCAGCGAGCTTCCGCAGAGAGCAGCCACTCCGCAAAAAAAGCCCGCGCCAGCGGCGAGCACGCAAACCGCGAAACCGGGCCCGGCCACTGCAGCTCCTGCGGGGAAAACGGCTGCAGCAAGAACCGAACCGGAAGTGCTCTCGCAGCCCGCGGTGCCTGCGGCAAAATCATTCCAGGCTGCTCACCCACCCGCGGCTCCCAAAAGAGAGGTTACACCGTCGCATGCGGCAGCGCCGAAAGCGGCCGCAGCGGCAGCGGGACGCAGCGGCGCTGGCGCCAATTCTGCGACCGCGGACGGGCTCATCACGCCGAACCTGGACTTGGCTGCGCCCGTCATCAACTCGTCGGCTTCGGTCGAAACGCAGGAACAAGCAACCATGTCTTCGCCGCCGATGGTCGAACCCGAGTATGAAGCCCCGAAGATTGCTGTTGATCCGATGATGGACGAGAACCGCCGAACCGGCGATAGTCAGGGCCGGAGTTTCTCGGAAATTGACGAATTGCCGCCTCTCAAAGAGGTATATGTTGCGCCTCCGCCTTCTCCGGTAGCCGAGCTTGAGCCTGTCGCTCCAGTTTACACAGGCATTCTCAAGAACGCTCCGCCCGAAAAACCAAAGGTGAGACCGCGCGAAGTGGCACAAAAAGCGGTCAAAGAAATCAAGCAGACGCCGCCTCAGTTGTTCGTGGTTTCGATGGCGGCAGCTATTGGAGTCATTCTGCTGGTCCTGGCTGCGATTGCCTGGCATATCCATTCCCAGAATGCAGAGGACGAAGGCACTCCGGCGCAATCGGCCGCGGCCACGGCGCCCAGCCAGCCGGTCGCCAGCACCACCCAATCAGCCACCCCAGCGCAAACCCCGGACGCGGTGCAGGTAGCTCCTGAGCAGAGCGAACAAAAGCCAGCGGTGTCGGTCAAGCCGAAGTACAGCAGTACCAGGAAAACAAGATCGCGAGTGCCCGCTGCTCCTGCCATCGTTCCCGGACAATTGAGCGTCAGTTCGACTCCGGCGGGCGCCCAGGTCCAGATTGATGGACGCACGAGTTCGGCCTGGGTTACGCCTTTCAACCTCACGGGGCTTCTGCCCGGTCAGCATTCCGTGACCATCAGCAGGCCCGGATACACTTCGGAGACCCGCAACATTGAGGTGGCCTCCGGCAGCAAGTCATTCATGAGTGTGCAGTTGGCTCAGGTGTCGCCCACGGCAGCGGTGAACAGCGATCCCCCCGGCGCAGCTGTATGGATGGATGGCCGGGACACCGGACGAGTAACCCCAGCGCAAATCCCCGTGGACAAGCCCGGCAATCACAGCTTCGTTTTCAAGAAGCAGGGCTATTTGGACGAAACCATTACCGTGAACTTGCAGATGGGCCAGACCTCGCATTTGGGTCCCAGCTTGCGCCCGTTGGGCAGCACGGACGAAATCAAGATGGGCGGCAAGTTCAAGAAGGTATTTGGCGGCGGAGAGACTGCCGGAATGGGTACGGTGAGCGTTAAGACACAGCCCAAAGGCGCCCAGATCGCGGTCAACAACCGCATCCTTGACAAAGCCTCTCCCGTCCAGTTCTACCTGAATCCGGGCAACTATGTGATCGACATTACCCTGTCCGGATTCAAGAGCGTCCATCGGGTAATCAGTGTGGACAAAAACGGCAAGGTCGCGGTCGATGAAATTATGGACCGCGAGTGAAACACCTCCAGGCAGAGAGGGCCTGCTTCCACAGGGAGCGGGCCTTTTTTGCGCTATTCGGCCTTCTTTCGTCTTCAATGAAATGCGCCACTAAATCCTTTACCTGCTAGAGTCTGCCGCCCGTCGAGTGGGTCGAGAGTCTCAAATCATCCTGCGCGGAAATGGCGTCACTCGAATCGGTGACCGGTGTCACTGAGCAGTGCCCTCCGATCAGGTAGAAAGAGCAATAGGCGTGTGGATGCGTGGCCGATAATTCCGCAAACCCGTCCCGGTTGAACCTTTGGCAGGTGCTGCATGCGCTTCGATCCGTTCCGGTCGAATCTAAGGGGAAACCACTGTTTCGGCTGGGCCAGCCTTGTGGCGGCATCTATCTGGTGGAAGAGGGGGAAGTTACGCTGCTGTTGTCCTCCGAGCCAGAGACCGGCGGGACTTTCGAGGTAGTGGGCCCGGGAACCGTGCTGGGTCTGAGCGAGAGCATGACGGGCGGAACCCACCGGCTCACCGCCGAAGCCGGCCAAGGCGCTCGCGTCTCCTACATCGAGCGCGACTCGTTCCTGGATCTCCTGCACAACGATCACCGGTTCTGTATGCAGATTGTCCGTACTTTAAGCGAGGATCTGCATAGCCTTTATCACCGCTGCCGCTGTCTGGCGCCCGAGGCGAAATTCTTGGGGAATGACGCCTCGTCCGTGGTGAACTAGAGCGCGGCAGCCCTCCACCGGTGTAGGCGCGGGCGTCCCGCCCGTGCAGAGTTCCTGTGGTGGGGACAGCCACCCCCAGCTGTCCAGCCGGGCGCAGCCCGGTCCGCCCGGCAACCTGCTCCAAGTCCAGCCTCGCTCTTTGCGCCAGAGAAACGTCTTGGCAGTCCAACGCGGACTCAGGGCGGCCGCTGTTCGCAAGGTGTTAAACTTTTGAGTTTTCTCTTGCGGATTCAACGGACCAAGGAGATGGCCTGAATGAACATTCAGCGGGTCGGAGTAGTAGGGGCTGGGACGATGGGCAACGGCATTGCCCATGTTTTCGCCCGCGGCGGCTATCGGGTGATGCTGTGCGATGTGGAACGGCGTTTCCTGGATCGCGGGCTGGAGACGATTGCCAAGAATCTGGATCGTGAGGTCGCCAAGCATAAAATTTCCGCGGCCGAGAAAACCGCGGCGCTCGACCGGATCGAACCCGTCCTGGAGCGCGCCATCCTTGCAGGATGCGATTTTGTGGTGGAGGCGGCTTCGGAGAAGTTTGCTATCAAGGCAGAACTTTTTCGTGATTTGGATAAGATCTGCCGTCCCGAGGTCATCCTCGCGTCCAATACATCGTCCATTTCGATTACCAAGCTGGCCGGGTTGACCAAGCGGCCGGAAAAAGTCATCGGCATGCATTTCTTCAACCCAGTCCCGGTGATGAAACTGGTAGAGGTGATTCGCGGGCTGGCAACGTCTGACGAAACTTTTCACCGGGTGCGGGACTTGGCGGCGAAATTGGAAAAGACTCCGGTCGAGGTGAACGATGCGCCCGGCTTCGTCTCCAACCGCGTGCTGATGCCGCTGCTGAACGAAGCCATGTACGCGGTGATGGAAGGCGTGGCCACTGCGGAAGCGGTGGATGAAGTGTTCAAGCTGGGCATGGCGCATCCCATGGGTCCGCTGACCCTGGCGGATTTCATCGGCCTCGACGTCTGCCTCGATATCATGCGCGTGCTGCAGGATGGCCTGGGAGATCCCAAATATCGTCCTTGCCCGCTGCTGATCAAGATGGTGGACGCAGGCTGGCTGGGGAGGAAGAGCGGGAGAGGATTTTACAAGTATTAGTCCGGGAGCACTTAGGATTTAGCACTCGGCACTCAGCTCTTTGGCAGGCACACCAGCCTGAATTTTTGTCTGCTAAGGTCCGGGGAACCCCGGAATCGGCACGGAACAGACAGCGAAGCTGATATGGTTTAAGCGGTCTCTTTCCCTCAACAGCTTCCAGCTTTCAGGACTGAGAGGAGGTACATGACTATGACCGCTCCGCAATACACGCGGCTCTCAGAAGAAGAATACTTGTTGCGTTTGCGCCAAGAGATTGACGCTCTTAAGGCAAGGGCCGCGGCTCCGCGGTACGCTTATGCCGAAAAAGAACAAGCGAAAGCCGTGGCGCACTTTTTGGGCCGCGCGGTTCAATTTGGTGAGGCAACCTACCGAATTAGGAATCTTCCCCTCGTGCTCGATGTCTTGCTCCGCGTTTTTTGCGACGACTTGATTCGTCTGTTTTGGGTCGCTCAGTCAGAAAACAACGCCGCGGAGTACGCCAAGGTTACGGTGTCCGAGTTCGCGAAGATGGCTCGTGTGAACCTCGAAAAAGGCCACATGCGCGTCGTTAACAAGAAGACTAGGGAAGACGCTACGGTCAAACTGCTCCCAGAACTCGCTCGATTGTCCAGCCCAGCGAAGAAGGTCGAGCAACTGGCCAAGCAGTGCGCACTTGAAAAGGTCTACGACATCCCCTTCCGATTCTGCTCACTAGCCGTGCACGGCAACACCTTCTTACCTAAACTGCCCCCTGGCGCTGATCTCGTCGTTCTCCCGGCAATAATCGCTTTTCTGCGGGCGACTTCGACCATCGCGGAGAACTACCCCGACCGGACTACGTCGGCAGAGGAGGTCCTGCGCCTCCTCAGGCTAGATAAGGTCGGACGCATGTGACAGACCCGAGGGGTGCGGATGAGCGATTGTGACATCATGCGGACGAGCGTGAGACTGCAAACCTGACGCAAGCACCCGCCCCTTGCAGAAAGAAGCTGTGAAAAAACCTTGTTGCTGCAGTCGTTGGGGCGGGTTGCGGAACGAGGTTGCATCGGGGATCAATTGGGGATGGTTGAGACTGAGGCGTTGGAGAATGTCAGGGTTGGCCTGGCTAGGCGGTAGCGGATGCGGCCTGCAGTCGGCGTAAGCGAATCCATTGTTGGAAGTTGTAAGTGAGGCAGGCCCAGAGCATCTCGGTCTGCACTTGGCCAGGCCGCGCAGGTGGAACTGGCGCAGACCCAGTTTGCTTTTGATCCAGGCGTGGCAGAACTCGATCACCCGGCTGCGGCGGCGATACTGTTGCTGCGCTTGGGGCGTGGCCATCTTGCGGCGGAAGGCGATCATGGCCTCGGTCTCCACGGTGCGCAGCAGGCCGCGCCCACGATGCTGATTGCCGGGACAGCATTGCGGCTGCAGCGGACAGCTCTGACAATCCTGGGCCCGGGCTTCGTAGCGAAACACCAGGTTTCCCGACTTGCGTTTGTGCCGTCCTGCATAGCCCAGGTGCTTGCCTCCCGGACAAACATAGTGGTCGTGCGCGGGGTCATAGAGGAAAACTTCGCGGGTGAATCGTCCGGTGCCGGTGCAGTCTTTCTCATCGCCGCCTTTGCGCAGACTGCCGACATAATCCACTCCCAGTTGCGCCATGGCTTCGACGCTGCGGCGGTTGGTGTAATCGCCATCGGCCAGCATCTGCTGCGGCTTGTGTCCCATGCGCTCGGCGATGCGCCCCACCGCGGGCGCCAACTGTTCGCTGTCATTGGCGGCCTGCGTCACTTGCACATCCACGATCAGCGACTGGGCGGCATCGGCCGAGATCTGCACGTTGTAGTTAGGAGCGAAGGCGCCATCGGCTTGCCGCATCCGGCGTGCTTCCGGTTCGCTGACACTGACCCGGGCTCGCGGCTTGTGCGGACGCAGTTTTTGCAACTCGTCCAAAGCCTGCTCCAGCCGCTGTTGGCGCTCGCGTCGCGCCCGCCGCCGCGCTTGCTCTCCCCCGTCCGGATTGGCTTCCTGATCCGGTTCTCCCATCTCTCGCACCCGTCGCCGCGCCCGTTCTAAATGTTCCTCAATCCGCGCGGCCCCTTGAAAGCTGTCGTTCGCCGCCTGCGCCTTGATCTTGGTCCCATCCTGCACCACCTGCTCCAGCCGGATCAGACCTTCCGCGCTCAGCAGCCCCAACACTTGCGTGAACAACTCATCCAACTCGCTCCGGTACTCCACTCGAAAACTGGCCAGGGTGTGATAGTTCACCGCTTCGCACCCCGTCAGCCACTGCAATGCCGGCTCCCATTCGCAGCGCCGCGCCACTTCCCGCGCCGACCCAATCCCCTGACTGTAGGCATAAATCCACAAACTGATCAGCAGCCGCGGATCAAACGCCGGTCGCCCGCCTTCCTCGGCGCTGCACTCGATGCCTTCATAGAAGCCGCTCAAATCCAAGCGTCCCACCAGTTCCCACATCGCCCGCGCCGGATGATCTTCCTCGATCAGTCGTTCCACGTCCACCGCCCGCCACAACATCTGTTCGCGATTGATCCTGCGCAGTAAAGGCTCGCCCATGCCCAGAGCTTACCCCGCTTTATTTTTCTGTCAATTGACTTCCTGGGTGGTTTTTTCACAGCTTCAGAGAAACTGCAAGGGGCGGCGCACCTAAACGTCAATGCACAGAGGCCACTCTGGTCATTTTCCTTGCCCCGATGGGTGCTCTCTCAGGTATTCTTCAATCTCCTCAGTTGGAGACTTCCTGCCATCTATTCTGTCGGCACAGTCCAGTTCAGCAGCTCTTACGTCTGCTTGATTTCTAGCGTCTTGTCTTCTGGCCGCTTCCTCCTCCTCGGTGGGAGTGGACTCTTTCACGAATCCCGGCGGGACAGTGCCTGGAACCCGTCTTAATTCCTCCTGACGCCCTTGAGCGACCTTGGCTATTGCGCATTCATGAATCTTTCGTCTTCGAGACGCCTCATTGTTTTCGTTCTTCGAGTGCGCTATCTGTTCATAGATCAGGAAAACACCGAGACCGACTGTACCCACGACGACCACAGAGAGGCTAACTCTGAAGGCCCACTGTCTTCCGCCCCCGAGCCATCCAATGACCCCCGCAACAATCAGGATAACGATGGCTGTCTCCACGCCGGTCCTCCCCTCGCATCGGCGGCACCAAAGCGCCTGTTAAGGTCTGTCCTGTGCCTCTCGCAAAGCCTCGCGTTTAGAGGCACGCACGAAGAGCATAGCACCTCCGCTTCCACTCGCTTGCACTCGTTCCAAACATTGAAACCGCAGTTGGCCCACCCACCGATGTCAGGAATCGAATATCGGAAGCCCTCGGCGGCTGAAAGCCGCACATTCTCAGCGGGTGTGAGCGGCACGACTGGAATCCTGGGTAGGAACACAGGCATACGCTGGCGGCTGCGATTGCCGGTCACGCGAACGTCATCGTTACCAGCAACACCAAGCATTTTCCGGCGGACTACCTGGCGCAATTCGATATTCTTTGTCATTCCGCTGATGAGTTCCTGATTCATCAAGTCCACCTCAATCCCTACCTGGTTCTGGAAAAACTCAATGCCCAGGCGATCAACATCCGGCGGCAAATCGCAGACGTGTTGTCTACTTTGAAGCGCGTGGCCCCGGGGTTCGTTGCCATAGTGGAGCAGGTCTTGTAAGAAACCACAGCGAGTTTCTTGATAGGCTTGCCAGTATGCCGATCTACATCTCCATGCTGCGTGGCATCAACGTTGGCGGCCATAAGAAGATCGCGATGAACCAACTGCGGGCAATGTTTGAAGCCCTCGGCTTCAAAGAGGTTAGGACGTACATTCAGAGCGGAAACGGGGTTTTCAGGGCGGCGAAGAGTAACCCATCAGACTTGTCGGTGAAAATCGAAAAGAAGATATTGGCGGAGTTCGGGTTTCCCGCGTCTGTGATCACAAGGACGCCAGAAGAACTGCAGAAGGCGATCCAAAACAATCCGTTCGTAAAGGAGTGCCACCTAGCCCCAGCCAAGGTCTACGTCGCTTTTTTAACGGAGGCCCCGAAGGCCGATGCCGTGAAGAAACTGGAGGCGCTGGCCACCGCGTCGGAACAGCTTCGGCACTCCGGCAGGGAAGTCTATCTTTACTACAGAGACGGAATGGGCCGGGCGAAGCTGACCGGCACTGTGCTGGAAAGATTGCTGGCGGTCACGGCCACGGCACGAAATTGGAATACGGTGAACAAGCTGTGCGACATGGCAAGGGACGAAAGTTGATCCGGTTTCCCAATGCCTGATTCACAGCAGCCCACGCGCGACGGTTTCATCTATCTGCTCGGCGCCATTCTTGGCGTCTGCGCCGGCGTGCTGGACGTGAAAATCGGCGACCTCCTGCTCACTGCGATGTTCGTGCTGGCCTCCACCATGCTGCTGGGTGCGCTGCGGCCTCAGAGCCCGTGGCGCTGGACGCTCACCGTCGGTGTCTTTGTTCCCGTTGTGCAGTTGCTGGCTTATCTGTTGCTTACCGAGAAGCCGTACCGGGCTCAGATTTACGAGTCGTTCCTCGGATTGCTCACTGGCATCGCCGGCGCCTACGGCGGGTCAGTGGCGCGCCGGGGATGGAATGAATTGTTCAAGAAGAAGTAGTCAGGAGTCAGGGGTCAGTAGTCAGCGCAACCTCACTCTAATCTTGGACTGGACCCCTCGGCTGAGACAATCAGTTAAGCGACATTTCGCCGTTCGCTGCCGAAGCGTTGTCCGGCGTGGTTGATGATTGGCAGTATAGCTCCGGCTGGTGAAACGGAAGCGGGCTCTGCTGGAGAGCAACCTGCCAGGAACAACCAGTTGGAGACTCATCCACGGCGATGAGCGGGGGCGCGGTCGCACCCAGGCCGCTTCGGTGTTTTTCCTGCCACCATCGGACGATAGATTTCCCCATGCCTCAGAAAACTCATACGACCTCCTGCGCCACGACCGCCGCCAGCACTGGCGACGGCTGCCGCCGTTCGAACTCGGCGGGCGGACAATAGCCGAGAGACGAATGCGGCCCACAGGCAGTCGTTGTACCGCATCCAGTTTGAACTCCTTGGTGAACTTCCTTCGAGACTCCATCCCAGTTTCCCCTTTCGCTGCATTTTAGGGCTTAACTGGTTGTCTCAAATTCGGGGTCCACTCCGACCCCCGATTCCTGATTCCTGATTCCTGATTCCTAATCCAATCGGACCAGAAAGATGGAACCTTGCGGCGTCCGCGTACCGTGGGCAAGTTCTTCGGCGCGTTCGCGATCGTCATCCGGGACGCGCACGCGTACCCACCAGTTGCCCACCGGACTGCTGAAACACAGCACTCTGGCGTCTTGATAGCGGTGGGAGAGGTGATCGGCGAGCTGGTCGGCGGCATGTTGTTGTTCAAAGGCGCCGATCTGCACCGCCCAGCGTCCACCCGTGTCGAGGGGAGCCGGCGCATGCAACACTTCCAGTCGGACCGTAGCCACGCCCGGCCCCCAGACGTCGACTTTCCTGGCCGCGGCCAGCGAGAGATCCAGAATGCGACCTTCGATAAATGGCCCGCGGTCGGTGATGCGCACCAGAGCCGCGTGCCCGGTCTTGACGTTGGTCACGCGCACGATCGACCCCAGTGGCAGTGTGCGGTGCGCAGCAGTCATGGCGTGCATGTTGTAAACCTTGCCATTCGAGCCGCGACGGTTGTGATACGGAGGTCCATACCAGCTGGCTAAGCCGGTTTCCACCAGAATGGGTTTTGCATCCGCCGGAATCCTGAGCGCTTCTTCGTCTTCTTCGGGCTCGGTCGTCCCAGCTGCAGGTTCAGCATTGGCGGAGGTACCCGCTGCTCCGTGTTCGCTCACCGACGGCGGCGGCGGCACATTGACGTGTGCCTGCTTATGTTCACCGCAACTGGTGAGCAGGAACGGCAAAAGCGTGACCGCAAAAAGCCAGTTGAGTCGGTGCTTCATTTGCGCGAGGGCAGATGCTGCTCCATGTAATCGGCCAGATGCGTAAGCTTCTCGGCGGCGATGCGCAGCGCCTTGGTGGAATGCTGCCGCACAGCCGGCGCCACCTCGTCGTTGAGGTAGGTGATCAACTCCGCCGCTTCCTTCTCCATGCGCTCGGCTGCCTCGGCTACAGACTTGTTCACACGAGCCGAGGTCTCTTCCACCTTGCGGTTGAAGTCGTTCATGGCGCTCGTTCACTTTCGTGAGTGCGAAAACGGCCACTCGTTGTTTGCGGATACCAGGCGCGCCCATTATTGCTTGCTCCCGGGCCAACGTCAACTGGGAAGCATCCCGCTTCACACCCTTCGGTAAGGCGAATCTCTTCCGGAGGGTCCTAATCTCTGCATTACAATCGCGCCATTACAAAATCCTCTGGCATTTGGTCCTGCTACTTGGTGTGGTTATAGTGCTTCCAGGTTGTACGGTTTGAAAAGATGACTTTGGATCAAGACACTTTGAGAATCGAGGGTTCCGGCGGGAAACGCCGCTTTCGCCAGTGTCTGCTCGAATGGTTTGACCGGCACAAGCGCGACTTGCCCTGGCGGCAGGACCGCGATCCCTATCGCGTGTGGCTTTCGGAAATCATGTTGCAGCAAACCCGCGTGGCGGCCGTGACCGAGCACTATCAAAGATTTCTGCAGCGGTTCCCGACCGTGGAAAAACTGGCGGCGGCGCGGGAAGCTTCCGTGCTCGCGGCCTGGAGCGGCCTGGGTTATTACCGGCGGGCGCGCATGCTGCATGCGGCCGCAAGAAAAATTGTGAAGGAGCGGGCAGGGAAATTTCCTGCAAGCGCAGAAGAACTGCGTGAGCTTCCCGGGATTGGACGCTACACCGCGGCGGCGATTGCCAGCATCGCCTTCGACCAGCCGGTGGCAGTAGTGGATGGCAACGTGGAACGCGTGTTGCAGCGGATGCAGGGAAAGAATCTCACCGGCGAGCATCTCTGGCAGGCCGCCGAAGAATTGCTCAGCAAGAAGAGGCCGGGCGACTTCAATCAAGCCATGATGGAGTTGGGCGCTACGATCTGCCTGCCACGGCAGCCCAAGTGTTTGCTGTGCCCGGTTTCCGGCTTATGCGCTACCCGCGGAGAATTAAAATTGAAGACACCGGCGAAGGAAGCGCGCCAGCGGAAGCGCGAAATCGTTTACGCGCTCGATTGCCGCAACGGTTCGATATTCCTGGTGAAGCGTCCGAGAAAAGCGGCGCTGATGCCGGGGATGTGGGAGTTGCCCGAAGTAACGGGAGCGAATGGCACACTGCAAGCCTGGCTTACGCTGCGACACTCGATTACGGTGACCGACTATGTGGTCCGGGTGACGCAGAGCCCGGCGCCGGAAGGAGTGAACGGGCGCTGGGTGGCGGAATCGCGGCTCCCAACGTTACCGCTCACGGGTCTGGCGCAGAAAATCCTGCGCGCGGCCAAAGTCATCTAAAATCAGGTCATCTAAAATAGGGTTGCGGCATGAAGTGGTTTCGCAACATTTTCGGAGGACGACACATGGCTGCTTTGACCCCGGGAACCCCGGCGCCGGACTTCACATTGCGCACCATGGATGGCAAGCAATTCTCCTTACAGGAGGCGCTCGCTCGCGGGCCGGTGCTGGCGGCGTTCTTCAAAATCTCCTGCCCGGTGTGCCAATATGCGTTCCCGTTTCTCGATCGAATTTACAAGGCGTACGGCGGGCGGAACCTGACCATTGTTGGCATATCGCAGAACGACAAGAAAGAAACGGCAGCATTCATCAAGGAATACGGCGTGACCTTCCCCGTGCTGCTCGACGACACCAGTACGTATCCAGTGTCGAATGCTTACGGCCTGACCAATGTGCCGAGCATTTTTTGGATTGCGCAGGACGGCGAGATCGAAATCTCCAGCGTGGGCTGGGTGCGAAGTGAGGTCGAAGAGATGAGCCGGAAAGCTGCCGAAATTACACGGGTAGGTCCCAAGCCGGTGTTCCGTCCGGGTGAGGAAGTGCCTGATTTCCGTGCCGGTTGAGGGTCGAAAAACTAGCTCGCGGTCGCGGGCAAAGTAAATCGAAAATAAAATAACCGCAGAGGACGCAGAGGATTCGCAACACTCAGGTTCGTCCAGCGCTGCCTTGTGTCCTGGTAGGGACTCAGTTTGAAATGGAAGTGAGCCAAACGCGCGATTATTGCGTCGCAGAACACGCGCCGCTTTCGCGCGGCTCGCCCAGATCCCCTTCGACTGCGCTCAGGGCAGGCTCTCGCTGCGCAAAGAACGCTTGCTTGGGATGACAAATCGAACTGAGCCACCGCCCTAGTGCCTTTGGTAATTCCCGCCATTCTTTCGAATTCCCGTAAAATAAAATCTCTCATTCCGACATCGCCTAGGAGCCTCACAGGATGCGCAACGGCACGGCCGTGTTTTTTGTAATTCTCCTGGTTTCCAGTATTTCCGCTGGGCAAGCCACGCACAAATCAGCGCGGTCCTCGGCCACGTCGGCGCGGCTTCCCGGCACTGCGATCGTGGCCATGCAGAAGATTGATCCGGAACGCATCCGGGCGCACGTGCGCTTTCTCTCGCATGACTTGCTGGAAGGCCGCGGCACCGGGCAGCGCGGCGGGGACATCGCCGCGGAATACATCGCAACCCAGTTCGCGCTCGATGGGCTCAAAGCCGCGGGGGACAACGGCACCTACATGCAGAAGGTTCCTTTGGTGGGGGTCACGCCGGAGCCGGAGACCACATTTTCCCTCGTCCCTGCGAAGGGTGCGGCGACGAGCCTGAAGCCGCTTGATCAGTACGTTGCCTACGATGAGACGCAGCAGCCACGGTCTGATGTGGACGCTGAAATTGTGTACGTCGGTTACGGCATTGATGCCCCGGGATACAACTGGGACGACTACAAGGGCGTCGACGTGCGCGGCAAGGTTCTGCTGATGCTGGTGAACCAGCCGCATTCGAATGATGTGAACTTTTTCAAGGGAAAGGCGCTCACCTACTACGGACGCTGGACCTACAAGTACGAAGAGGCGGCGCGCAAGGGCGCAGTGGGCGCGATTCTGATTCATAGCGCCGAAATGGCCAGCTATCCCTGGGAGGTGGTGCGCAACTCCAATTCGGGGGAGAAATCTTTTCTAAGACTGGACGGCACGCCCAGACTCAAAGTCGCGGCCTGGATTCACTTCGATGCGGCCAAGCAACTCGCCTCGACTGCCGGCATGAACCTGGACAAGATGATGGCCGACGCACGCTCGCGCGACTTCCGTCCCATTACCTTGCCGGTGAAGTTGAAAGCGCAGATGGTGAACAAGATCCGTCCGTTTGAATCGAACAACGTGCTCGCCGTGCTGCCGGGCGCGGACCGCGAACTGAAAGCCGAGGCGGTGATCTACACGGCGCACTACGATCACCTGGGCATTCGGCCGGATATGCCGGGCGACAACATCTACAACGGCGCGAACGACAACGCCACCGGTTGCGGCATTTTGCTGGAAGTAGCGCGGGCTTACTCCGAAGCCGCGCAGAAGCCGCGGCGATCCATTCTGTTTGGCTCCGTAACCGCGGAGGAGCAAGGATTGCTGGGCTCAGAATATTTGAGCAAGCATCCGCCCTTCGCAGCGGACAAGATCACGCTCGATCTGAACTATGACGATGTGCCGCCTCTGGGGGCGCCCCAAGAAGTGGAAGTTTCAGGGGCGGAGCGGACCACGTTCTATCCCGTGGTCGAGGCTCTGGCCAGCACTTTCCGGCTAACCATCCGTCCTGATTCACGCCCTGAGGCTGGACACTACTATCGCTCCGATCATTTCAGTCTGGCGCGGGTGGGAATTCCCGCGTTCTCGATTAACGAAGGGGTGAAGTACAAGGGACACGACGCGACCTGGGGACTGCAGCAGGCCGAAGAGTTCACGCTTAAGCATTATCATCAGCCCAGCGATGAATATCATACGAGTATGGACTTCACCGGGGACGCGGCCATGGCCCGCTTCGGCTTTGCCCTGGGATGGGAAGCGGCGGCCCAGCTGAAAGTGATCGGCTGGCGAAAAGGTGACGAGTTCGAACAGGCCAGGACCAAGAGCGCAGCGGGACTTCAGTAGCGATGACTACATTTCCATTGTCTTCAAGTCAGGGCTGAGGATCAACTCCGGCTCGGTGGCGCGCTGGACGTCTTCCGGCGTAAGTCCGGGCGCGATCTCTTCCAGCACCAATCCCGTGGGATTCACCTGAATCAACGCCATGTCGGTGACGATGGTGTCCACCACGCGCACGCCAGTCAGCGGCAGCGTGCATTTTCTTAATATCTTGGGCTGGCCTTCGCGCGTGGTGTGCTCCATGGCGATGATTACGCGGCGGGCGCCCGCCACCAAGTCCATGGCGCCGCCCATGCCTTTCACGGTTTTTCCGGGGACCATCCAGTTAGCCAGATTGCCTTCTTCGTCCACTTCCATCGCGCCCAGCACGCTCAGATCAACGTGGCCACCGCGAATCATGGCAAATGAGTCGGCGCTGGAAAAATAAGCAGTGCCGGCGATTTCGCTGATGGTCTCTTTGCCGGCGTTGATCAAGTCGGAATCCTCCTGCCCTTCGACCGGATACGGGCCAATGCCAAGCATGCCATTCTCACTTTGCAGGATCACATCCATGCCGGCAGGGACATAATTGGCGACGAGGGTGGGCATGCCGATGCCCAGGTTGACATAGAAGCCGTCGCGCAGTTCGCGGGCGATGCGCTTCACAATGCGCTCGCGTTTGTCGAGGTCTTTGCCGACTTTGGATATGGTCATGGTCGTTGATTGTTCGTCGTTGGCCGTTGGCCGTTGGCCGTTCGTCGTTCGTCGTAGGTCGTTCGTCGTTGGCCGATACACACCTTTTTAGCACATTGGCGGGAGGCGAAAGTCTTCGGCCAATGCGGCTGGGAAGTGCGATGGCAGCCTTGGCCAACGGCCAATGACGAACAGCCTACGACGCCTTTCTCACCGTTCTTTTCTCGATGCGCTTCTCGTACAGTTCTCCCTGGAAGATGCGGTTCACGAATACGCTGGGAGTGTGCACCATATCCGGTTCCAGATCGCCGACCTCAACCAGATGTTCGACTTCCGCGATTGTCACTTTGGCAGCGGCCGCCATCATCGGATTAAAGTTGCGCGCAGTCTTGCGATAGACGAGATTACCCCAGCGGTCGCCCTTCCAGGCTTTCACCAGCGCGAAGTCGGCCTTCAGGGCGTGTTCCATGAGGTAGATGCGTCCGTCGAATTCGCGGGTCTCTTTGTTTTCGGCTACGACGGTGCCGACGCCGGTGGGAGTATAAAACGCAGGAATGCCTGCGCCACCTGCGCGAATCCGCTCGGAGAAGGTTCCCTGCGGTATCAGGTCGAGTTCAATCTTGCCCTGCAAAACCATCTGCTCCAACAACTTGTTTTCGCCCACATAGGTTCCGATGTGCTTGCGAATCTGCCCGGCCGCGAGCAGCATCCCCATACCAGCACCGTCCACGCCGGCGTTATTGCTG
Organism: uncultured Acidobacteriota bacterium; assembly: GCA_963770485.1. Lineage (GTDB taxonomy): Bacteria > Acidobacteriota > Terriglobia > Terriglobales > Acidobacteriaceae > CAVVEC01. The sequence continues at coordinate 508,891 of CAVYPX010000009.1, read as the reverse complement.
ATGGTAGTAAGGTTCTTTACGCCCTTGCGCACCAGAGCGCGGATGAGATTCTCCGGGATCCCGCACAGCCCGAAGCCGCCCACCATGACCACGGCGCCGTCGAACACATCACGAACGGCCTCATTGGCGCTGGCTACAACTTTGTTCATAAAGAAAGAATTCTAGCAGTTTGTGAAACGTTCTATCTTGCTGTCATCCCGAGCGACGCGAAGGATCTGCAGTTCTGCTGAGGCACACAAAATGCAGATTCCTCGGCGCTCGCGCTCCTCGGAATGACAAGGCCTTTAGGTGTTTCGCAGGTTCCAAGTGAAAATTTGCCAATCCAGGACATCGGGGCCAGGATTCTACGGCGTTATTACTTCTTCTGGGTTCTCTGCGGCTTGATCTGAATCTTGCGCAATTGATGCGCGCGTTCGAATTCCATGGCCAGTTCACGGGTATCGAGATTTTCGCGAATGTGCGCCAGGCGCTGCTCCAGCTTGAGCAGAGCGCTTTGGATGTTTTTCCTGTTGGTCAGCGCAATGTCGCGCCACACGGAGTACGGGCTGCTGGAAGTGCGAGTCATATCGCGGAGGTTGCGGCCGGCTGCCTCGAGCAGCGGCGCATCTTGGCCGAACTCGTCAACCAGCGCAGCCGCCAGCGCCGTGGAGATCATCTGTGGCAAATGGCTGATCCAGGCACAAAGCTGGTCGTGTTCGCCGGCATCCATGCTGGCAATGCGCGCGCCCATGCTCTCCACCCACTCCAGATATTCTCGACTCAGACCGGCATACACTTTTTGTCCGGGAACCGGAGTCAGGAACCACGCGGCGCCCTGAAACAGATCGGGATCGGCGAACTCGATGCCTGCTTGTTCCTTGCCCGCCATGGGATGTCCGGCAAGAAAGCGAAGGCCAGTGTTCTTGCCGAAGACTGCTTTCGCTCGCGCCAGGACTTCAGCCTTGGTGCTGCCGACATCCGTGAGCAGCGTGCTCGCGGGAAGGGCGGGGCCGAGTTGGCGGATCATCTCAATAATTCCGCTGACCGGCGTGGCGAGCAGAATAATCTGGCTGCCGCGAGCGGCGTCAGCGGGAAGAGTGTGACCGGCGTCAATTGCGCCCCTTTTCTGCGCGCGCTCCAGCACCGGAGCGCGATCGCAGCCGATGATTCGTCCAGCGAAGCGGCGCTTTTTCAAGGCCAAGGCGAAGGAGCCGCCAATCAGGCCGGTGCCGATGATGGTGATTTGGCGAATGGGCATTGCAGTCCGCTGGTGATTGTAATCTGAGCGCTTCCAATTGGCATCTCGGGGTTCGATCTTCAGCCCTTCAGCAGGCTGTTCAGGTCATCGGGATGGTTGGCGCAGAGCAGCGCGTCTTCGCGGTCAACATAACCGTGATTGACTAATTGTGCGAGCGACTCCTCCAGCGTGAATGAGCCCTTGTTCTTGGTGATCGTGATCTCCTGATGCAGATGTTGCAGCGCATTGCGGCGGATGTGCTGGCGCGCGCCGTAGCCGACCATCAGCAGTTCTGCAGCGGGCATACGACCGCCGTTCTTGCTGGGCAGCAGAATCTGGATGAGCACCGCGGCCAGGGCCATCGCCAATTCCTGACGGATGGTGTGTTGACGCTCGAGCGGGAAAGAGTCGGAAATTCGGGAGACGGTCGAGGGGACGTCGGTCGTATGCAGGGTGGAAAACACCAGATGTCCGGTTTCTGCCGCGGCCACGGCGATGCGCATGGTTTCCGGATCGCGCATCTCGCCCACCACGATGATGTCCGGCGCCTGGCGCAGCGCGGCCCGCAGGGCAGTGGGAAAATCGGGGGCGTCCACGCCGATTTCGACTTGCTCAACCACACTCCGAATATGCAGGTGCTCGTACTCCACGGGATCCTCGATGGTGATGATGTGGCGCGCCTCATGCCGGTTGATTTCGTCAATTAGCGCAGCGAGGGTCGTCGATTTTCCCGAACCGGTCGCGCCGCCAACCAGGACAAGTCCCCGGCGAAGGCGAGCCAGCGAGTCTACTCCCGGCGGGAGATGGAGCTCGCGCAGGGAAGGTAATTTGGAGGGCAAGGCGCGAATCGCGGCCGCGGCGCGGCCCCGCTCGTGATGAAGATTGATGCGAAAACGGCCGAGTCCAGTAATGCGATAGGAGGAGTCTCCGATGTGGGTTTGCTGGTAGAGCTGCAAAGCATGCGGCGTGAGAGCGGGAATGACGGCAGCCTCAATCTCCGCTCCCTGCAGCGGTTCGCTCTCAATGCTGCGTACTTCGCCTTCAAAACGAATCGACGCGGGGGCACCGGGAATCAGGAGCAAATCGCTGCCCTTTTGTTCGACCAAGGCGGTTAGCCATCCGTCTAATCGCGATGTGCCGGAGGCGGATCCGGCTTTTCCAGACTGCAACCTCGTGCGCTCAGTTTCCGTGAAGGTACTCATAGGAATTTTAGATCTCTCTGGAAGAACGCAGGGATCAGGCGATCTTGCGGCCGACTGCAGGGGCAATGATCCGCAACTGATCCATCAGTTCGGCAAACTGTTCGGGATAGAGGGATTGCGCGCCGTCCGACAACGCTTTGTCAGGGTCATGGTGCACTTCGATCAAGAGCGCATCGGCGCCGGCGGCAACGGACGCTCGCGCCATGGGGGCAACTTTGTCGCGACGCCCGGTGCCGTGCGAAGGATCGGAAGCCATGGGCAGGTGCGAGAGCTTCTGGATGATGGGGATGGCCGAAATATCCAGCGTGTTGCGGGTGTAGGTTTCGAAAGTACGGATGCCGCGCTCGCACAGGATGACCTCATAGTTCCCGCCCGCCATGATGTATTCGGCGGAGAGCAGTAGTTCTTCCAAAGTGGCGGCGATGCCGCGCTTGAGCAAGACCGGCTTTTTGACTTTGCCTAGTTCGCGCAGCAAATTGAAATTCTGCATGTTGCGCGCACCCACCTGGAAAATGTCCACGTACGATCGCATCGGTTCGATCTGCGAGATCTCCATCACTTCGCTGATCACCAGCAATCCAAAGCGGTCGCCGGCCTCGCGCAAGAGTTTCAAACCTTCCAAGCCGAGTCCCTGAAAGGAATAAGGCGAACTGCGTGGCTTAAAAGCGCCGCCACGAAGCGCGCGAGCGCCGGCCTTGGCCACGTGCTCGGCGACGGTGAAAAGCTGCTCGCGAGATTCCACCGAGCAAGGACCCGCCATCACGACAACTTGCTCGCCACCGATTTTCACCCCATTGGCAAACTCGACCACCGTTCCCTGCGGCCGGAAACTCCGTCCGGCTAACTTGTAAGGCGCGCTGATGCGGTGAACTTGTTCGACTCCGGCCAGAACTTCCAGGTTACGGATGTCAAAGTCGCCGCGCGCGCCCACCGCCGCCACCACGGTCTGCCGCGCCCCCGTGGAGCGATGCACCGAAAAGCCCATCCGTACCAGGTGTTCAATCACCTGCTGGATCTGCTGCTCGGTCGCCGATTCTTGCATGGCCACAATCATAGGACGCTATTAGCTGCTAGCTCTTGGCTTTTGGCTAACCCGCTTCAGAAGAATCGAAGAGCTAGAAGCTAAGAGCCAAAAGCTGGTTTAATCATTCACCTCGGAATCCAGTTCAGTATCTCCGGTCCGTTTTGCCGCCGCTGGTTTGGGCGCCATCTCTTCCTGCTGAATCTGGCGCATGATGTCCATGATGCGTTCGTAAATGTTCAGCAGATCATGATCCGGCAACGGCCCCGGGTTGGTGCTGCGTACATTGTTAAACACCGCCTGCTCGCGGTCAGGTTCATAGATGGGCATGCCCACGCCACGTTTCAACTTGCCGATCTCGTGGGCGGCCTGCGCCCGCTGGCTCAGCAACTCCACCAGCTTGCGGTCCAGCTCGTCGATTTTCTTGCGCCAGTCGGAAATGTCCATAAAATCAGCAGCTAGTAGTCAGGAGTCGGGAGTCAGTAGTCCGTTCCCACGGTCCGGAAATTGGCAATGTGTAGCAGGGCGCCATTACGACCGCTGACTCCTGACCGCTGACTCCTCACTACTGACTCCCGACTCCTGACTCCTAACTACTGACTCCTCGCTACTACCCTTCTCACGAATTCTGCCACAGATTCAGCTTCTTTGCCCGGATTGCGCTCGATGGTCTCTACAATGGCGCTGCCCACCACCGCCGCGTTGGCGAATTCTCCCACAGCGGCAAATTGCTCTGCAGTGGAAATACCGAAGCCGACGGCGATCGGAAGTTTCGTGTATTTGCGCAACCGCCGAACCAGTTTTTGCGCATCGTCGGGTAATTGCTTGCGGGCGCCGGTTACTCCGGTGCGCGAGACGGCATACACGAATCCGCTCGAAGCCTCCGCAATGCCTTCCAGCCGCTCGTCGGTGCTGGTGGGCGCGGCCAGAAACACGGTCGCCAGCTTTCGTTTTCGCATCTCGCGCAGGTAGTCGCCGGCTTCTTCGACCGGCAAATCAGTGACCAGTGCGCCGTCGATCCCGGCGTCTTGCGCGAGGGCGCTGAACTTCTCCAATCCCATACGCAGGATCGGGTTCAGGTAAGAGAAGATGATCAATCCTGCTTGCGAGCGTTCGCGGACCTCTTTGGCCAGTTGGAGGACCTGATCAAGCGTGGTGCCGTGGGACAGGGCCCGCTGGCTGGCGCGCTGAATCACCGGGCCATCGGCGAGTGGATCGCTGAAGGGCACGCCCAGTTCGATAATCGCTGCGCCAGCGTCAATCGCTGCCAGCACGATCTCACGCGTGGTCGCGAGATCGGGATCGCCGCAGGTAACATAGGCGACCAGGGACGGCTTGTTCTCGAAGTGAATGGGCATGAGGGAATTGTAGATTGCAGAGGTCAGATTGCAGAAGCAGAGGTCGTTATGCTTGACGTAACGCATATATGTTGCTAATATAAATACGACTGATTCTTGGCTATCGGGACAAGAGAACTCGGGACTTTGCCGCCGGGAAGCGGGTTAAGGTGTTCTCGGGTCTCGAAAGATCTGCCCGGTTGAAGCTTGACCGTCTGGAAGCTGCGACTTCGATTCGTGACCTTGCAGCCCTCCCCGGCAACCGATTTGAAGCATTGTGGGCGACCGTAAGGGTCAGTACAGCATTCGCGTTAACGATCAATGGCGCATCTGCTTTGAGTGGGCGGACGGGGCGCCGGGGCCGTCCAACGTAGAAATCGTTGACTATCACTAAGGAGCGGCAGCTATGGCATTGACCGCGATCCATCCGGGCGTACACCTGGCCGAAGAGCTCAAAGTGCTTAACATGAGCGCGGCTGAGCTGGCCCGTAAGATGAACGTTCCGACCAATCGGGTCACGCAAATCTTGAACGGAACACGCGCCATCACGGGCGACACTGCCCTGCGGCTCGCCCATTTCTTTGGCACCAGTGCGGAATTTTGGCTGAATCTGCAGAGTCTTTATGACTTGCGGCTCGCCGAGAAGAAGGCAGGAAAATCCATTCAGACCCTTCCCCGGCTCGAACGGCGCGATCTGGCTCACGCATGAGGAACATCCCCGCCCAAGCGGGAGCTTGGACGGGGCAACCCTCGTGATTGATCTTGAACTCCCTAAGATGGCCACCGGCCCTCGGGTTCAATCATTCAATGGCTCAATCACTCAATGCCTCAATCCAGCTTGAGGTGCTCCCGCAGAATCCCAATATCCTTGTCTCCGCGCCCGGAGATGTTCACGATCACCACATCCGATTTCTTCATCTTCGGCGCACGTTTCATCACTTCAGCCACGGCATGAGCCGACTCCAGAGCCGGAATGATGCCTTCCGTCCGAGCCAGGAGTGTGCAGGCTTCAAGGGCCTCTGCATCTGAAGCTGCGACATATTCAGCGCGGCCCGAGTCGTAGAGCGCAGCATGTTCGGGACCGATCGAGGGATAGTCCAGTCCGGCCGAAACAGAATGTGTATTCGCGATCTGTCCGGCGGCGTCCTGCAAAACATAAGAAAACGTTCCCTGCAGCACGCCCGGCGATCCACCGTGAAAGCGCGACGCGTGTTGGCCAAGCGCCTCGCCACGCCCTCCGGCCTCGACCCCGATCAGCTTTACCCGTTTGTCTTTGATGAACTCATAGAAAATCCCAATCGAGTTCGAGCCGCCGCCAACGCAAGCGATGATTGCAGCAGGCAGTTTGCCCTCAGCTTTGAGAACCTGGGCGCGCGCCTCGCGGCCGATGACTTTGTGAAAATCGCGCACCATGGTGGGATAGGGATGAGCGCCAAGCACGCTGCCCAGAAGATAATGCGTGCTGCGGACGTTGGTCACCCAGTCGCGCATGGCCTCGTTGATCGCATCCTTCAAGGTGCGGGATCCAGATTCCACGCCGCGCACCTCGGCTCCGAGCAGACGCATGCGGAAAACGTTCAGCTCCTGCCGCCGCATGTCCTCGGTGCCCATGTAGACTACGCAATCGAAACCGAGCAGCGCGCAGACCGTCGCGGTGGCAACTCCATGCTGCCCGGCGCCGGTTTCCGCGATGATGCGGCGTTTGCCCATGCGTTCGGCCAGCAGCGCCTGTCCCAGGCAGTTATTGATTTTGTGCGCGCCGGTGTGGAGCAGATCTTCGCGCTTGAGATAGATTTTCGCGCCCCCAAGTTTCTGCGTGAGGCGGCGGGCGAAAAACAACGGCGTGGGACGGCCCGCGTAGGTTCGCAGAAGTTCGTCCAGACGGCGTTGAAAGCTGCGATCGCGCTTGGCCTTGCCGTATTCCCGCTCCAGTTCGTCGAGGGCAGCCATGAGCGTCTCGGGAACATAGCGTCCGCCGTAGACGCCGAAGCGGCCAGGAATGCTTTTGGTTTTCGGGATGGATGCCGTCGCCATAGTCTAGTGTACTTTGTCCCCCTGGCGCACGGCGGCAATGAATGCCCTTACTTTCTCCGGATCTTTTTTCCCGGGCTGGGCCTCAACACCCGAAGACACATCCACGCCCCAAGGCTTCAGTGTGTGCAGCGCTTCGGTAACATTGGACGGAGTGAGTCCTCCCGCAACAACTACCCGCCCGAGATGCGCAATCACCTCAGCACTCCTCCGCCCCGCTTGCCAGTCGAACCTTTCTCCTGTGCCGCCATGTTTCGACGATGCACCAGAATCCAGGAGGAAGGCGTGAACGACATCGGGCCGCCACATCATGGCCCAACTCTCTGGCTCAGAGAGGCGCATCGAAATACCCACCAGGATTTTGAGATCAGGTCGGCGCTTCACAACTAAATCCGCGACGTGCGGATCTTCGTTGTCGCCGTGCATTTGGATCGCACTCAGGCCAACTTCGTCGGCCAGAGTGCAAATCGAACCCTCGAACTGGTTCACACACACACCGACTCTTTCGACCGCGGCAGGTAACTCTTTGACAATCCTACGTGCTGCCTCCGAACCAACGCTGCGCGGACTCTTCTCATAGAACACAAACCCCAGCGCGTCAGCGCCCGCTTCGACCGCGGTTAACGCGTCTTCGAGATTGGTGATTCCGCAAATCTTAACCCAGGTCATAAATCCCGTCGTTGGTCGTTGGCCGTTCGCCGTTCGTGAACCGGAACAGTCGCCGCGGCTTCCGCCAGCAGAGTTCGCAGCGCCTTTCCCGGCGATTCCGCCCTCATCAGCGATTCGCCGATCAAGAATGCCTGGTAGCCGGCGGAGCGCAGGCGGGCAACATCGGCTCCGTTGTGGATGCCGCTTTCCGCGACACGCACCACATTTTCCGGAATCAGCTCCGCCAGGCGGAGGGCGGTTTCCAGATCAACTTGAAATGTCCTCAGGTCCCGGCTGTTCACGCCAATTAGATCGCACCCTGCGTCAATCGCCCGCCGCAGTTCTTCCTCATCGTGCACTTCGCATAGAACATCGAGGCCGTAATCGCAGGCCCGGCGCGCCATCATCTTCAATTCCGCTAGCGACAATGCTGCCACAATCAGCAGGATGGCATCGGCGCCGTTGGCCCGCGCTTCCAGGACCTGAAACTCATCTACCAGGAAATCCTTGCGCAGGCAGGGCAGCTGGGTGTTGGCCGATGCGCGCTGCAGATTCGCCAGCGATCCCTGAAAAAACTCGCCCTCAGTCAGAACCGAAAGAGCCGCCGCACCAGCCTCCTCCAGGTCTCTGGCCAGAGTGTCGGGATCGAAGTCCGCCCGAATCAGCCCGCGCGACGGGGACGCCTTCTTCAGCTCCGCAATGACAGCTGTGCCCCTTCGGCTCTTAGATTCCAGGGCGCGCCGGAAGCCGCGGGGACTATGTTCCTGGGCTCGCCGCTCGAGTGCTCGCATATCGGCCGAAGGCCGGGTTTCAGCGACCTGGCGGCGAGTCGCGGCAACGATCTGTTGCAGACTGGCAGGCATAGCCGAATCAGTCGATTATACGGGATGCACGCCGCAGCCCTGCGAGCGGCGGGTCGCGAGTTCCTGCGCAGCCAAGACCATCTGCGATCAGCGCGCTTTGGGATACCGCTTGTTCGTGAGCTTTTGAAGAATATCGATGGCGAACTCGCTTACCCAGTTGTAAGCGCTGCCCCATCCCGCCTGTTCCAAGGCGGAATAGGCGCCTTCTTTCCAGACATTGCGTTGCCCAGGCAGCCAAACGGTCGATAGCATGCCCGCGCCGAATGATCCGGCATATAGCGGAATCGCAGGCCGCAGCTCCCGCTCCGTGCGATTGTAGGTGACAAAGTTTCTCACGATGGCGTGCCGGGTCCGAGGCCAGAATCCAGTGCAGCGGCAGAGATCATAGCGGGATTCATAGCCCAAGGCGGCATTTCCCACCGACTGAAGAGTATTCGCGATCACGAACTGGCCATAACGGTTGCCGAAGCGGCGGCCGTATCCGGCCATGCCTCCGCCCCATTGGGAAGGCACGCCACGCGCCTGATCGACACCAGCTGTAAATATTCTTTCGATGTAAGCCCCGGCGGTAAAGAAGGTCTGATGAACATAGACCTTCTGGCGCTCCTGGTTGCTGAGGGGTTGGAGCGGTTCGCTAGTCGGAATGTACGGCCCGATGAGCCACTCGATGGGCACATCGCGGACCTTCTCCAGCGTTGACTCGGGCTTGGCCTGCGGCTGAGCGTTTTCTTGCTGCTGTTCCGGCGGGTGACTACCCTCTTGTCCGAAACCAGGGGAGAGCATTAGGAATATGAGAAGGCAAACTGGGACGAGAGAGCGAAGTGCATGGGCGATCATCCCTAGCAAGGTATCATGGGCTGTGGTCCGCCGCTCAAAAGAATCAAAACCAGTAGATTCGTCTAGGGTGGATTACCGCCGGTTTGACCGTTACTTGGAAGCTATCGCCAGTTACACCCACGCCTGTTAATCAGCAGTTGTGCAGCTCTTTCACGCGCTGGATTCAGAAGTCGTAGATCAGGTTCATGGCGGTCGTGAATTGCCGGTCCGTCCGTCGACTACTACCTTTCCGGAAGACCGATTGATCTGAAAAGTCCGGTCGAAACTCAGCTCTAACGGTAAAGGTCCCGTCGAATTTCTTTAGATTGGGAGTCAGCTTCGAGAATTTCGCCGGAAGATCATAGCTTGGAGTGAGTGTGTACCCTTGGAGGGTTTGATTGGTGCCAGTGCGAGTTCCGCCACCGTCCCTGAACGTCTCACCCCGAAATGCAAGCGAGAACCTGTTGGTGAAATAGAACCGTGCGTAGCCTGTCAGAGCCCTCCAGATGGCGTTCTGCCCGTGAGCCACGCCGTTCTGCTGATCCCCATAAAGGCCATCGAGCGCCAACGACAAGCGCGAAACGGGCAACCACGTGGCGATCATCTCCCAATCATTGGTCTGGTCCGCGTTGTCATGCGGTCGTTCCGGGCCGTGAAGAAAGTTAAAAGCGAGGTGAGTGGTTTTGCTAGTTGCCACCGCCAACTGCCCGCCGACGGTGTAACCATCGTTGACCCTCTGGAAGTCGTCCCATCCATTGTTGATGGTAAAGATGCCTGAAATCTGGTTGCTAAACTGATAATTGACTCTTAGTCCGGTGTGGGTGAAAGGGATGCCATACCCGAACAGAAAGCTCTGGCTGAAATGGTTGTTGTATCCATCGTAACCGGGGGTGGATTCGTAACCCATGTGGGTTACAAACTTCCCAAAGTCGACGCGCAATCCTTGCCCCACAGGCGCGACGTAGCTCACGTACATCTGCGGAATATCCACGTGCCCCGCCACACCAGTCCGGGTGTTACGGAAAAGTCCGTAGGCCGCCGTCACCTCAGGCACACCTGATCCTGCAATGAGGTCGAACAGGAAACCAAACTGGTTCCACTTGTGAATTGGGCGCTGGATCACTAGTTGAGCAACATCCAGTTGCGGCTCATTGTCATTGAAGTCGAAAACGCGGAATTGGTTCAGGCGAGGAATGGGGTCGTTTAGGTTGTGGGTATAGGAGAGAGATAGGAAACCGTTGGTGGAGATCTCTCTCCACCATGGTTTCGTCTCCCCGGCGTCCGCGGCCGGATCAGCGGCCGCAGCCGGAACGGGATCACTGACCTGCGCACGTGCAAGCAGGGGTGACGTCACCATCACCCCTGCCATGACCAGTTTCCCCAGGGACCGGCATGATGCTCGCCAAAGCCCCTCACTTCTCATTTCCGGCCAGCTAGCAGCTCCTCCTGAACTGGGGTTGCGCTGTGAACCAGATCCGCGACGCCTAACACGTCCTCGTAGGCATGTTCTCCGTGGATGGATTCATCGAGGCCTATTTCTTCGCTCATCTCGGTGACCTTTACCGCCGTGAAGGCATCGATGATTCGCAGCATGCCGTAGGTGAACACGAACGCCCACACCGAGGAGAAAGTCACGGCTACGACTTGCTTCAGCAGGAACTCCGGATTCCCGTTGAGCAAGCCATCCGCACCCGCTGGGTTATAGGCCTTGCTGGCGAAGATTCCCAGCATCACGATGCCGAGGAAGCCCCCGACTCCGTGGACGCCCCAAACATCAAGGGAATCATCCCATTGCAGTTTGTTTTTCATTTCAACCGCGTAGTAGCAGACCACTCCGGAAACACAGCCGATGATGACCGCAGTCGTGGGAGAAACGTACCCGGCCGCCGGAGTTACAGTTGCCAGTCCGGCGACAGCTCCCGTCAACAAACCGAGGAACTTCGGCTTTTTCTCGTTGAACCACGCCACCAGCAGCCACGCGATAGCCGCGAACGAGGCCGCCACATCGGTATTGAGAAACGCAGTGGCGGTCACCGAATCGACTCTCATTTCACTGCCCGCGTTGAAGCCATACCATCCAAACCACAGCAAACCGGTGCCCAGAGCCACCAGGGGAATACTGTGCGGTCCGCGATCCGCCACACGGCGCTTGCCCACATAGATCACTGAAGCCAGGGCGGCTACGCCGGCAATGTTGTGAACCACAATGCCGCCGGCAAAGTCCTTTACACCCCATTGCTGCAGAAAGCCTCCGCCCCACACCATGTGCACAAACGGGAAATAAACAAAGGTCAGCCAACCGGTCAGAAACAGCATGTAAGCCTTAAAGGTGACCCGATTCGTAAACGCACCCGAGATGAGCGCGGGCGTAATGATGGCGAACATCATCTGGTACGCAATGAACACAAAAGCCGGGATGGTGATATTCGGCGAGGGGGTATTGAGATCGATTCCGCGCAGAAATGCGTTGTGAAAATTGCCGATGACCCCGTGCCAGTCCCCGCTGAAGCACAAGGAATAGCCGTAGATGTACCAGATCACCGTCGTCCAGCCCATGGAGACGAAGCTTTGAATCATGATGGCGAGGACATTTTTGCGCCCTACCAGGCCGCCATAGAAGAAGGCAAGGCCGGGAGTCATCAACATGACCAGGCTGGTGCATAAAATCATGAAGCCTGTGTTGCCGGTATCGAGATGCAGCATGGAAATCTCTCCTGGAACGAAAAGTTAAAAACTGTGTACCACTCACGCTCGGAAGCTAGCAAACAAAACGTTCTCAAAGACGGCATGAATCAACGTCACGCGAAGGCGGGGTTCCCCCCGAATATCTCTGACCTCAAACAGTGAAGATGTCGAAAAACGAGCCAATCGCCCGGGTCGCGGAACTGAAAGACCGCAACAGAGTGCTGGGGAGCAGGCGGAGCCGCCGCATGACATCGGGACCAAGGAGGACCTCCAGCCATCCTCAATGAAGAAGATTGTACCTTGGCAGGGGAAAACTCTGTGAGGCTCGTCACATCTGCTGGTGATCGAGTCACAATTCCTTTGCTATCAAGCGGCGCGCTGAGTTTGGATGAGGGCATCCGAGCCGGCATTCGACGCCATTCTGGTTTCAATCAGGTCGAACAGCATCGAAAGAGTCACACCCCGATCGAGCATCTGGATCAGGTCCTCGACGCTGAAGCCGACTTGCTCCGCCGCCTGCACCAGCCTCTCGATCGCATCGTAGACGGATAGGTCCCGGGCCTCGTGCAAGTGGTTGAAGCAGTCATCCAAGGAAGCGTGGCCGCGCCTGCTGGGATCAGTGGCCATGGTTAAAACTCCGTTCCACGGCCAATTTACTATCCCTGCGGTGAAAAAACTGTGACTTCCGTCACGTTGGGACGTTTGCGCGACCCAGGGGAATTCGTGCGCGCAGAAGAATTCTGTGGGGTATTTGTGTGCTTCTAAATCTTTGGTGCCATCGAAGGGACTCGAACTTGAGCCGATTAGCGGGCGTCTGAGCCCGCTGGCGAAATCCTGAGCGCAGCGAAGGACCTCTGTGCAGTATGGTTGTGCTTCTAAGTCTTTGGTGCCATCGAAGGGACTCGAACCCCCACACCCTTGCGGGTACATGGACCTGAACCATGCGCGTCTGCCAGTTCCGCCACGATGGCAATAAAGTGTTGCGGGGCGACCCTCGCGGGTCACCTTTCAGGAAAGATCGATTTCAGGAAAGACCGACAAGTAATATTCTACAGGGGCATCGCCGAGTGTCAAACCACGAGCACGGAGCAGGCGAGAGGCGTATTCTTCTTTCAGCCGGTACCTCGGTTTCCAAACTGGCATCCAACTGGGAGGAGTCGGCTTGCTGAGCGCATCGAGCGGCTCAGTTCTTGAGGGAGCGACGTGACGAAAACCGTAATGGAAAATTCCGGCAAACTTCCCAGCGATGTCACGAGTCACCTGCGAGCCCTGGCTCACGATCTGAGCAATTCGCTGGAGACGATCCTCCAGGCCTCCTATCTCTTGGGACAAGCCAAGTTGGACGGCAAAGGTAAGAAGTGGACACAACTCATCGACACAGCCGCCAAAGATGCTGCGCGCCTGAATCGCGAAATCCGCGAGATCCTGAAGTCACGGAGTTAGGGGCCGCGTCTCAATTGTCAGCGGTACCTTGTCAGGCAGGAATCAGGATGGTCATAGTGGAATCAGACCATCCTGCTGGCTCCTTCAACTAGCGAGTTTGTTGCTAGCTGGGTTCCCTTTACACCCCGAAAGCGGAAAATATGCTTGATGTCGCGTTGATGGAGGCGGTCGCGGCGCAGATGACGGGCGGCGAAGTTGCGGTAGAGGGACGGATCTTTCCCGTGCAGCGCACCAGCTTTCAGCGGCTGAAGACGGTGAAGTTCGAGATGAATGGGCGCGAGTACCAGGCGATCGAACAGAACGCGGACAAGCCCAGCCAGTGGGGCCAGTTGGCACGGGCGGGGCACCAGGTCGTCCAGTTCAGAGATCTGCAAACCGGCAGGTATGTGGCGGTTTCGGTGGATGGGAAAGTCCAGGAATATGGCCGCTCCGACCGCCCGAGTTCCCGCTAGAGCCGACTTTCCCGTTGCAGGCGGCGGAAGAACTCGCCCGTGTGCGGCTGCTACTGATTATTTTTCACCGAACTCGGCAAAAGCGCCGATTTTTTCATAATACAAGCGAATGCTACACACCTTGGGCGCACTGTGGGCAAAGGAAGCCTGCAGCCGTTTGGGCGGGGAGTTGACCTCGCCGAGTTCCATGGGAGCGCGAACCAAGTCCTGTTTCTCGTCGTACCTGCCGGCGTCGGTCACGTTCCGGTTCACGATCAAACTCCAGTCTTTCTTGCCGGGGATGACGTATATGCTGTACGCGCCCACGGGAACTTCCCTTCCGTTCAGGGTGAGCGCGACCTGGGTGAATAGTGTCATCGGGGAACCGCCGGGCAACCATACCTTGCCGTTGCGAGGCTCGTCTTTATTGCTCACAACCGAGTCGTTGTATTTCACGGTGATCTCCTGGCCATCATCGAAATCGCAGACGGCGGTGGCGGAGTCCGAATTCGAGTCGGCTTGCTGAGCAACGGCCCTGGTGGTGAGAGCGGACTGAGCGATTAGGAGGATGCAGATAGCTAGCACACGCATGGAAGATTCCTCCGCGGACTAGTTCTTGTGTTGATGATCAGAAACTCTGCTTCATTGTACGTCGGGAGATTTTTTGGCGCGAGGGGCAGGAGGCTGAGGAGGCGGGTTTCGCCCAATCGGACGTGATCTTCGGTGACGTTCTCATCTCCTGCCGGCATTGCTACCGTGACAAGTCAGCAGCAGGAGAAAGGCTGGTTCCGGTCAGATTATGGCAAAAACAGAAAAACCCTCAACTCAACTCCGTATCCTCTACGGCGAAGGAGACGCGGAAGTACTTGCTTCTCAAGCAGTTTCCATCAAGAACGCAGGCCACCAGGTAGAGACTGCCGTGGGCCGCAAAGGGGTGGAAGAAGCGCTGCGCCGGGCGGCTTTCGACCTGGTCGTTCTCGGCCCGACCTTGACCAAGAACGACCGGCATCACCTGCCCTACATGGTCAAGAAGGCACATGCCGGCACCAAGGTTCTGGTCATGCACACCGACGGGGAACGGCATCCCGCGGTGGATGCGAACCTTGACACTGGGAGAAGCATCGAGGTTCTGGTGGCGAAAATTGCTTCGCTGATGACCAAGGGTGCGGTTGCTCAAAGCATGATGGCGAAGGGTGCAGCTGCAGGAAAATAAACAGTTCTCCGTTGGCAGTTCTCCGTTGGCAGCAGGCGGCCACCAGGGCCGCCTTTGTTATTTGCGGTAATCCCGCCAGATACGACTCAGCATAGTAATAGTGGGAGTAAGCGTTGCTCCAGCAAGCAGACTGATGCGAGAATCAACGCTATGAGCGGTCCAACAGCAGGCAATGGCGCCGTAGAGAGGAGAATTTACGTCACCCTGACCGGGCTGCCATTATCGTTTCAGCTGGAGTGGCCTTTTCACAAATCGACATCCGGCGCCGATTTTCTTGTGTTGCACACCGACATTCGATTAGAGAACTCGGAGGGACTACACGCGCCTGTGGCAGTGAACCTTTCCGCTACGGTGCGCGAGGTGATGCCGTCGCTCGATCCGAAGGACGCCGAGGGCCCGGTGATCAACAGTTTGCGCAAAGAAGTGGATCGCAGGCAGGTGGAGTTTGTGAAGTCGGGCAAGCTGGTGCCGGTTCATTTTTCCAGCCGGCATTGGGATTTCAAACGCAACAAGTGGGTGTTCGGCAAGGCGAGCGACGAAGAGATGTCGCTGCTCGTGGCGCGAAAGGTGTACTGGCAAACGCGGCTTGTGGGCGGCAGGGCGTGGGTTGGAGATCCCACCGAGGCGCTATACGTGGAAACTTCAGTGGCGCACATGCTGGATGTTGCCCGAAAGCTGGAAGCGCAGGGGCTGATCAAACTGGAAGGAGAGCGGGCGACGGCGAATCCGTCTTTGATGACGCTGGGGGAGAAGTTCGAAGGCGAGATGCGGGCCGCGCTGGAGGAATTGGAGAAGAAGCACGCCTTCGAGAGGGGATAAGAAGAAATTTCAGATTTCGGATTGCGGAGTTCCTCGCCTCACGGCGCCATGCCTTCGTCCATCCAACGTTTGAAAATTGCGATACGTTCTTTGGGCCAAGGCTCGTCGCAGGGCATGCTGCCATCAAGAACGCGTGAATAAATCTCTTCTGCCTGGGCTTTCACATCGGTGAACAACGAGAGGTCGAGGCCGAAATCCTTCATGGCGTCAACGTCGGGCGTGTCACGAAACAAGGGGCGTATGTCTTTGGCAAAACTGAGAGCCATGAAGCACCTCCATCCAGATGGATCGGCCTTATTTTGCTACTCTGCTTTCACCGCGTCGATGGTCTGAAAAAGCTGGTCGCTCTCTTTGACTTCAACAAAAGGATGTCCTTTGGGTTTGCTGCTGACCACGTAAATGGTTGGAGTGTGATCCAGGTGGAGTTCTGTTCCCAAGTCGCGTTCGGCGTTAACCTCAGCCGCGAACTTTCCCTGAGGATCGACGACGAAGGGCAAATCCACTTTGTGATCGCTGGCAAACTTCTCGGCGAATTGCCGGAGGTTGGAGGGAAAGATCTCAGGCTGGTGCTCGAAGATGTAGTCGCGGAAGTCCGATCCCAGCTGCCGGGAGCGGCTGTCGAAATAGTGGGCCATCACCGCCGCCTGGTAAGACCAGTTGTGCATGGGCAGCGGGAAGTCGTGGCGAACGACGGGAATCTTGTAGGTCTTCGCCGCTTGCTCGACCAGAGGAGCCGAACGCCGGCATTGCGGGCATTGCAGATCTTCGAAGACGACGATGGCGATCTGCGCGCCCTTCGGCGGACGGAGGGCCGGGTTGACGGATTCCTGCGCGAAAGCCACGGAAGCAAACAGGGCTACAGCGAAAGCAAATCGAACCAGGGTTGTTTTCATAATAGGATCAGTGCAGACCTTCCTAATGTATCGCACCGGCATTGCTGGCGCGGGAAAACACAATCGTTCCAAAGCTCAACAAAGTTAGCAGAGAAATCACCGCGAGTGAGGCAACGCAATAGATGCACCACACGCCCAGGATATGAGCTTCCACGTGCGACAAGTAGAGCGAAAATGACAGGCCCACCAGGGTCGCGGCGAGTAACAGGCGATAGGCGCGTTTAAGAGCAAGCATCGCCAAGAGAACGTATCCTGCCATCCCGATCGCAGCTACCGGAACCCCGGCCAGCACCGCGAACGGGCTGTGGTTGACGATCCCGCAGTCCCAGCGCTCGTTGATACGGCAGGGAGACGCGCCTGTGTTGTAGTGTTCCCGAAGTGCAAGGCCGGAAGCTATGAAGCCAAGAAGCGCAAACAGAATCAGGACGAACCGCATTGAGCTGGGAACCCCTCGCTGGGTTTGAAAAACAACCTACATTTTACCCTAACCGGGCTGGTGTGGCGGGTCGCGGCTCAAATTCAAGGTCGTGCGAAGAAGGGAAAGAGATCACAGCAGCCGAAGCTGGCGGCGTTCCAAAGCGAGCAGTTTCTCTTTGATGGGCAGGCCGCCGCCGTAGCCGGTGAGTTTGCCGTTGCTGCCGATAACGCGATGGCAGGGAATGACGATGGGGATGGGGTTTGAACCATTGGCCAGGCCGACGGCGCGGGAAGCGTTCGGATTTCCCATTCGCCGGGCCAGTTCGCCGTAAGAGATTGTCTCGCCGTACGGGATGTCGCACAGCCGGCGCCACACTTCGAGTTGGAACGTCGTACCTTCGGGCGCAAGCAGCAGGTCGAATTCTTCCAGCTCTCCGGCGAAATAGGCATGGAGCTGGCGGATGGTTTCTTTGAGCGGGGCCGGATCTTTTTTCCAGGAAGTCTCGGGTTGAGCCTTTTCCCTTCCGTTCACGAATGAGATTTGCCGTAGACCGGCTTCATCCGCAACCAATAGCAGGGGGCCGAGCGGAGACTCGATCTGGGTGTACGACCGGTTGCTCATTGGGTTCCGTTTCTCCTCACAATATGGCGGCTTGTTCGCGGCGCTTGGCCTGGATTTCGATATAGACATTCACCAGCGATACGGCGGCGGGAGTAACGCCGGGAATTCGGGAGGCGTGGGCGAGCGTGCGCGGCCTTATCTTTAAAAGCTTTTCCTGCATCTCGCGGGAGAGACCGCTGACCGAGTGGTAGTCGAACCATTCCGGAATGATGCGCTGCTCAGCCTTCTTCAACCGTTCGATGGCGCGCTGCTGCTGCAGCAGATAGCCCTCGTACTTGATTTCGGTTTCAACAGATTTGAGTTCGTTGCGAATTTCGGAAGAAAGACCAGCCACGGATTCGCACGGATCGACACGGATTTCCTCTCGGCCAAAGAACATGGGGTCCAGTTCGCGGAGGGTCGGCACAAGGTTCTCGATTGTGATCTCCGGCCGCTTGAGAAGTTGGGCAAGTGTCTGTCCGAGGGCGGCGGAAAGGTCGTTGGTCCCTTCGCTTCGCTCAGGGCAGGCTGAAACCAGTCCTTGGCCTTTGGCGCCGTCGTTATTTCCCGGTTGCGAAACAGCAGGTCCCTCGACTCGGTTCGGCTCCGCCTCACTCCGCTCGGGATGACATGAGTTTGAGAGGATCCCCACACTGGCAATCTGCTCCATCCTGGCGCTGGTGAGTTTTGTTATTTCCAGTAATTGCTTGAGCGACTCCATGCGCTCTTGCTTGGCGAGAAAATCAGCCCAGGCCGCGTCAGAAATGAGGCCTACTCTGCGGCCGTGCGGCGTGAGGCGGCGGTCGGCATTGTCAATCCGCAGATGCAAGCGGAATTCGGCGCGCGAGGTAAACATGCGGTAAGGTTCGTTGGTGCCCTTGGAGATCAAGTCGTCGATGAGGATTGCGGTGTAACCTTCGGTGCGATCGAGAATCAGCGGCGGCTGGCTCTTCACCTGCAAAGCCGCATTGATCCCCGCCATCAGGCCTTGGCAGGCGGCTTCTTCGTATCCGCTGGTGCCGTTGATCTGGCCGGCGAGAAACAGCCCGGCAATCTTCTTGGTTTCGAGAGTGCGCTCGAGCTCGGTGGGATCGATCGAGTCGTATTCGATGGCGTAGCCGGGCCGCAGCATCTCCGCAGCCTCAAGGCCGGGAATGGACTTCAGGATCGCGAGCTGAACTTCGACGGGCAGCGAAGTACTCATCCCGTTGACGTAGATTTCGTGGGTGTTCAACCCCTCGGGTTCGAGAAAAAGCTGGTGCGTAGTTTTGTCGGGGAACTTGACGATCTTGTCTTCAATCGAGGGACAATATCGTGGGCCGATAGATTTGATCTGGCCGCTGTACATCGGGGAACGGTGCACATTTTCCCGGATGATGCGCTGCGTTTCCGGTGTGGTCCAGGCAATGTAGCAGGGCACCTGAGCGTCGTGGTGGGCGACCCGCTTGGTGCGAAAACTGAAGGGTGTGGGGTCGGGGTCGCCCGGTTGAAGCTGAAAACGCGACCAGTCGATGGTGCGTCCGTCGAGGCGGGGAGGCGTGCCGGTCTTGAGGCGACAGCCGCGCAGGCCGAGTTGCTTCAGGGCCTCGCCCAGAAGGACAGCAGGCGGTTCGCCGGAGCGTCCGGCGGGATATTGCTGCTCGCCGCAGTGGATCAGACCATTCAGAAAAGTGCCAGTGGTGATGATGACGGCGGAAGCCCCCACGGTGCGGCCGTCGCGAAGGCGGATGCCGCGGCAGATGCGGGCAGGGTCGTTGTTCGTTGGTCCTTGGTCGTCGGGAAAATATGGATGCTCGCCTCGCGCCATATGGTTCGAGTCGCTCTGCGACTCGAACGGCGCGGGGTCTCGCCCAGATCCGTCGGTGCCAAAAGCGGGCACCTCAGGATGACAGGTCTCAATGATCAGATCCGCCACTTCCGCCTGCTTGATCTTTAAATTCGGCTGGGATTCGAGGACCTCGCGCATCTTCAGGCGATAAGCCTGCTTGTCGCACTGGGCGCGGGGAGACCAAACGGCCGGGCCGCGCGAAGTATTCAGCAGCCGGAATTGGATGCCGACAGCGTCGGTGACTTCGCCCATAATTCCGCCGAGCGCGTCCACCTCGCGCACAAGGTGCCCCTTGGCAATGCCGCCGACGGCAGGATTGCAAGACATTTGCGCGATCAGGTCAACGTTGAGGGTGTACAGGGCGGTCTTCAGGCCCATGCGGGATGCAGCCATGGCAGCCTCGCAACCGGCATGACCAGCGCCGACTACGACTACGTCGAACTGTTCCGTGAATGGCATCACCTAGCTGATGGTTCCCCACAGTGGGAGTAGCTCTATTCTAAATGCTGGCAATGCCCGTGTGGGGAGACGTTCTCGCCCGTCCGGTCGAGCGAACTCGACGGATCGCGTTTGGACTGTGGAGTGCGGTGAGAATTAGGACAGTCTGAACCCATCGCGATTCACGCGGCTTTAACAAGCAGCGCTTATCTTAAGTTTTGGGGTTTGACACTGTTTGCGGGCGGTTGCTATAGTCGAAGAGTTCCCTTTTGGACGCGGGTTCGCTTTGAAACGTCCGACCGCTGGGATTGTCAAGCTCGTTCGCCAGGACGAGCTCAACACAACCTAAGACTCACTGCCAGCAGTCCGCAAGCAGCTCCCGCATCCGTCGCACAGAAGGTGCGAGTACAGCAGAGAGGCGATGACCTTGTTCGACGACAACACCACACCCAACCAGGATTCCGCAACCTCAACCTTAACCGAGCAAAGTGTGAGCACCATCGAGAGCGTACCGCCGGAAAGCACGGCCGCTGAACCGGCCCAGCAAACCCAGCGCCACCCGGAAAAAGTTCCCGGCAGCGCAGGCTCCGAGGATTTCGCATCCGCCCTGGAAAGCTTCACCACCGAAACCGAGGAAGCCGCCGGAGATGACAAGGTGCTGAGGGGCACCGTGCTCAAGCTCACGCTCACTCACGTCGTGGTGGACATCGGCGCCAAGTCGGAGGGCATGCTGCCCCTGGCCGAAGTGCTGGATCATGAGGGCAAGCCCAGGTTCCAGCCCGGGGACGAAATCGACGTCATGCGGGAAAAGGGCGAAACCGAGGAAGGTTATACCAATCTCTCGCATCAGAAAGCGCAACGCTTGCGCGCCTGGGACGAGATCGAGAAGGCTTATGCCGAGAAGAAGCCGATTCAGGCCGTGGTAGTGGAGCGCATCAAAGGCGGCCTGACCGTGGATATCATGGGGGCCAGGGCGTTCCTGCCCGGCTCCCAAGCCGATCTGCGCCCGACCCGCAACCTGGACGCGGTCAAAGGTCAAAGGCTCGAAGTTGCCATCATCAAGCTGAATAAGAAACGCGGCAACATCGTGGTATCGCGCAAGCAAGTGCTGGAAGTGGAACAGAACGAAAAGCGATCCAAAACTCTTGAGCATCTGCAGGAAGGCGCAATCCTAACCGGCGTGGTCAAGAATTTGACCGACTACGGTGCATTCGTGGATTTGGGCGGTATTGACGGCCTCCTGCACATTACTGACATGTCGTGGGGCCGTCTCACCCATCCTCGCGACCTGGTCAACGTCGGCGACCAGATCCAGGTGAAAGTGCTGAAGTTCGACAATGACAAGCAGCGGGTATCGTTGGGCTTCAAACAGCTGACACCCGATCCCTGGCTGGATGCGGAGCACCGCTATCCCGTGGGCGCGCACGTCAGCGGACGCGTGATCAGCGTCACCGACTACGGCGCTTTTGTGGAGCTGGAGCAGGGCATCGAAGGGCTGGTACATGTCAGCGAGATGACCTGGTCCAAGCGCATGAAGCATCCCTCGAAGCTGGTGAACGTCGGTGACCAGGTCGACTGCGTGGTGTTGAATGTAAACCCGCAGGAGCGTCGCATTTCGCTCGGCATGCGGCAACTCGCGGCTAACCCGTGGGACGCCTTGCATGAGAAGTATCCGATGGGCGCGACCGTCGAAGGTCGGGTGCGGAACCTGACCGACTTCGGTGCGTTCATTGAAATTGAGGACGGGATTGATGGCCTGGTTCACGTCAGCAATCTGAGCTGGACCAAGCGCGTGAAGCATCCTTCGGAAGTTCTGAAGAAGGGCGATCGCGTGAAAGCGGTGGTGCTGGCTATCGAGCCCGATAAACGGCGGCTGTCGCTGGGGGTAAAGCAGCTTCAGCCGGATGTGTGGGAGAGTTTCTTCGAGAAGCACCACGTCGGTGACGTTCTCCATGGCAAAGTCTTGCGTGTCGCCAGTTTCGGCGCGTTTATCGAGATTGCCGAAGGCATCGAGGGGCTCTGCCATAACTCCGAAGCGGTCGATGGCAACGGTCAGCCTTTGACCCTGGAGCCGGGCCAGGAGCATGAGTTCAAGATCATCAAGATGAATCCCGAGGAAAAGAAAGTCGGGCTCAGCATCAAGGCTGTGGGCGAGGAGGCTTCGCATAAGGAAGTGGAAGCCTACAAACACCCAGCATCGAGCACCGGCGGCTCGACCATCGGTGAGCTGATGTCATGGAAGAGGGCCGGGAACGAGAATAACTAAGCGGTGAAAGTTCTCCCCTCGAAGAGCAGATTCTAGGCCCTCGAATGAGGGCCTTATCTATTTGAGGCGAAAGGCGTTGCAAACCGACAATCCTTTGCTTAAAGCGCAATGTCAACAAGCGGGTTTGTATAAAGAAAATCGCAAAATACTTTACACAATGCAAATTAGCAGGTAGCCTGCTTTAGACAACTGAAAAGCAGGCATGAAACCCTTTGTTGCAGAACGACTTCCACTCACTAATATTGACTGGCCGGCCCTCGTTCCTCTTATCGGTCAAGCCAACCGGGCGCTCGCTCTTTATGACGGGATCCTATACGGCGTTCCGAACCCAGAGGTCTTGCTTTCTCCACTGACAACTCAAGAGGCAGTCCTTTCCTCTCGTATGGAAGGGACTCAGGCAACGCTCGGCGACGTATTGAAGTTCGAGGCTGGCGCGGAGGTGGTCGAGGAGTCAAAACGCCAGGACATTCAAGAGATCATTAATTATCGTCGAGCTTTACATACGGCCGAAGAGGAGCTTAAGAAACGTCCATTCAACCTCAATCTCCTGCTTCAACTTCACAGTATTTTGCTTGACAGTGTGCGCGGGAGAAACAAAGCACGGGGACAGTTTCGCATGGAACAGAACTGGATCGGACCTCCTAGCTCGACAATTGAGGAAGCCCGTTTTGTTCCGCCTGCGCCCCTCTTCCTAAAGGGTCATCTCGACAATTGGGAAAAGTATTACCACGGGGAGGAGCGCGACCCTCTGGTGCAGCTTGCGATAGTGCATGCGCAATTTGAGATCATCCACCCATTTTTGGACGGCAATGGCCGTCTAGGCCGTATCCTAGTCCCGCTGTTCCTGCATGAGAAGCAACTCCTGTCCCGGCCAATGTTTTACATCTCCAGTTACTTGGAGGCGAATCGGGACGAATACGTCGATAGGCTCCGTGATCTGGGGCGACCTAAGAGCTGGGATCGCTGGATAGATTTTTTCCTGCGCGCGGTCACCGAACAAGCGAAGGCCAACGCAGCCACAGCGCGCGCCATCATCGAGCTTTACGAGCGGCTGAAGACCAAGCTGATCGAACTGACGCACTCTCGATATGCCGTGCCGCTCCTTGACCATTTATTCGACCAGCCCATTTTCCAAAGCGGCCAGTTGACACGACACAAGCAGATGCCAACCGTGCAAACGGTCATGCAAATGTTGAGGCGACTGCGCAAGGCCGGCATACTCAAGACGGTTCGCAAGAGTCGTGGGCGCCGGGCAGAGATATTCGCGTTCGTGGAGCTGCTCAATCTTTGCGAGGGCAAAAAGGTGATGTGACCCGGATACGTTCCCGCCCGTGCCGATGTTAGACGGAAACCTCTAACTCCGGAAACCCGTCGGCATTGAGCGTGGTGTCGGAGTCGCCCTTCGCGTCGAGCAGGAAGATGTTCCCGTCAGACTCCGCGGCGGGCTCAGCGCCGCTCATTCCGTTTTAAGTCGTCTCTCATTTCACCTCGATCCGCAAGATGATGTTCACCTGCTTGCGGTCGTCGAACTGGCTCACTGTCTTGGTGTCACTCTTTTGGCCCTTGTACTGGGCGTAAACTTCGTAGTCGATGTTGGGCGAGAGTTCAGGGAAGTGATAAGCGCCGTCCGGACCCACAATGTAGCTCTTCACGGCATGGGTGCGCACATTGGTGAGGTACACGACGGCATCCGGCAGGGCATTATCGCGGCGATCAAGGACTTTGCCCGTTAGCAAACGCCCGGTGGCAGCTTTGTCCTTGTCCTTCGCATAGCAGGGAACGGCTGTAGCGACGAGGGCAATCAGCAGCAAGACCACGGTTTGGCACTTTTTCATTCGTCCTCCCGTTGCCCCCACAAGAGCCGCCTCTTGATTCGCTACGGCTATTCTGCATTCCTTAGATGCAACCCGGTGTCGATGCGCTCGTCATTCTCCACGTGCACCTTGACTTCGGCAACCTGCACCTGCCTTCCATTTGGTGACTTATAACTTTTCAGATCGGCCCAGATGACGTAATCTTGCTTGCCTGCTGGAACGCGTATGGCAAACTCACCATTGTGATCCGAATGAAGCTCCCAGCGGGCTTTCTTGTCGCTCTCTCGGCGAATCTTGATCATCATGCCATAAACCGGCAGGTCATCCGGACCCCAGACTGTGCCGAAGATCAGGGCGTACGGCTGGTCATGCTTCTTTTCACCGGGCGGGTAAGTTCCAGCAGCTGCGATCCGGGCAGAGTACAGTCCTAAAACGAACAGCCCAAGCAGTGCCATGCCGATGGCGCGATGGGAGGTGTACGTCAACGACCGGAACAGCGGCCGGTGGGGGCTACGAGAAGTCACCGTCTTCGGTTTCCTCTTCGTCGTCTGCTTCGTATTCGTCCTCATCCACGGGCTTCAGTTCGATGGGGCTGACGGTGATCACCTCGAAGTCCGTGCCGCATTCGGGGCAGGAGACGATTTCGCCTTCATCGACTTCATCCTCTTCGATGTCGAGATTGGTTTCGCATTCCGGACAATAAATCATGATTGCCTCCGTCCCAATGGGACCCCCTGATAATATTTAGTGTCTCTTGGGGCGGAGGTCAAGTCCCCCCGACTTTCCCAAGTCCGGGCCGCCGGCTGGGGATAAGGTGACCTGATAAGATGAGCGTTACACCAGCTACCAGCTCCTAGCTGCTAACGACAGTTTTCTATGTATCGCGGCCGCACCTTCTCGCTGAGTTTGCCTCCCTTCACCAAGGCGGTGAAGTGGCTCATCATCATCAATGCCGCGGTCTATCTGCTGATCGAACTGCTGAAGGCTGTGACTCCCGAACTCGGCGGCGCTTTGTTCTATTTCCTGGCGCTGATCCCCGTGCTAGTGATGCATGGCTGGATCTTCCAGGTGGTGACGTACTCATTTCTGCACGCTGGAATTCTACACATTCTCTTCAACATGCTTGGGTTATGGATGTTCGGTGCTCAACTGGAATCGGACTGGGGGCACAAGAGATTCCTTGAATTCTACTTCTTCTGCGTGATTGGGGCCGCGGTGACCACGATCGCGATCTCTTACACGGGCGTGGGTGGCGTTGTACCTCAAACTCCAACCGTGGGGGCATCGGGAGGAATTCTGGGCATTTTGATGGCGTTCGGCATTCTTTATGGGGATCGAGAGATCATGCTCTTTCCCATCCCCATTTCCCTCAAGGCAAAATATTTTGTGGCCGGGCTTGCATTCATCACCTTGGTGGAAGCCATCAGCGCCTCAGGGGCAGGCCGCGGCAGCAATGTGGCGTACATCGCTCACCTGGGCGGACTGCTCTTCGGATTCTTGTATGTCAAATTCTTGCCGCGAAAAGGGCTGATGTTTGGAGCCAGTGAACACTACTTCAGCGTGCGCAATTCCTACTACCGCTGGAGACGCCGGCGCGCTGCGCGCAAGTTCGAAGTTTACATGCGCAAGCATGATCGCACCGTGACCTTCGACGAACACGGTAACTACGTCCCGCCCGAGGATGCGGACAAGAAGAATGGCGGATCGAAATCGGGCTGGGTAAATTAAGAGAAAATCTTCAACGCAGAGCGCGCCCGAGTACGCCGAGTAGAAAATGTGCGGGCGGCAGAAACAACCAAGTCCCAAAAAGAGACGCACACGCAAGCTTATTTGAAAAGGTGTTGAAATCTTGCCAGCACCGCGGACGCCAGGTCATCTTGCTTCGCTTTCCCTCTGAATCCCAGATCGTGCCCCACCCCTTCGATTCGCAGCAATGAGGTCTTCGCCGGAATCAGCTTCAGCGCCAACTCCATCTCTTCCGGAGACGCAAACGGATCGCGTGTCCCCTGAACAAAAAGCGCCGGCGTTCGTAGGTTAGGCAGATGCTGGGTACGAAGCTGATCGGGTCTGCCTGGCGGATGCAACGGATAAGACGTCAGCAGCAAGCCATCTGCGATCTGGTGCTCCTCGGCACAGAGCATCGTTGCCTGACGCCCGCCGTAAGATTGACCGCCAAGAAACATGCGGCGGGAAACCAGCTTGCGAAGTGCGGCAACAGCGTTCTTCAGGCCTTCGCGGTCGCGGGCGGCGTCTGCTGGTCGCGGGGGGCCGAACGACCGAGCCTGGCGAAAGGGCAGGTTACAGCGCAGCACGGCGAAACCCACCCCGGCAAAGGCTTCCGCCAGTGCAACCAGCAACGGAGCCTGGCAATTTCCTCCTGCGCCATGGGTAAGCACGAGGCCTTCGCCCGAGAGCGTGACGGGATTATGAAGAAATCCGCGAACGGCCGGATCGAAAGACGTATTGGCGAATTGCTCACAGCGCAAAACGTCAGGCATGGGTCTCAAAGAATCTCACAACCAGCGTACAACAGTCACTATCCGTCGACCCCACCTCTGACAGGTATAATGCGTCCGTGCAGCTTCGCGGTTATCTCTGCCGTGTCGCCTTACAAGCGGGGCTCACGCTGGCGTGCGCACTTCCCCTTGTGTTGATTGCCGCCTGGCACTCCCGCACCCGGCGCTGGGGCTTGTTGTTATTCGTAGCATCTCTAGTCGTCCTGGACGTTGCCCTCATAGAAATACCTCGGGTCGACGGTTTCCAGCACCTGCACTGGAGTTGGCAGGAGTGCATCCTCTCGACGGCATGGCCATTTTTGTTAGTCGCTCTCATCCCTGGAATCTCGCTAGCATCAATTGGCATGACATCACGCCTCCGGCCAGGTTGGTTCAAGCCGTCGATGGTGGCTTTGCTCGTGGCCCTGGCGGTGTCCGCAGTCTTCTTTGTTCTTGGGGCGCGCAAGAAACTGACCGCTGAGGGCTGGGCCTTCCTCCTGGTCATGCCCGGTGTCGCCGAGGAAATCGTCTTCCGGGGCGTGTACCAGTCCTCGTTGAACCGTGTTTTCGGGAGACCGTGGCGATTGGCCAACGCGGAGTTCGGTTGGGGACTCGTCATCGGTGCCATACTCTTCGCCGGATCCAACGGGCTTGTCGCCGTGGATTCTCAACTTCATACCCGCATCGTTCTGCCCGCGGCGATTGCACCGTTTACGATGAGCTTGGTTTCGGGATGGGTACGCGAACGCACAGATAGCGTCTGGCCATCTGTGTTTGGCCACAATCTGAGCAATCTCGTAATACCTTTTGCCAGTCTGTTTACTTGATCGCCGCGCACTACAGGCCGGCCTCCTCCAGCGTCTCATACACCTTGACCGCCCGGATTTCCTGGGAGAGCTTAGCCCAGCAGCGCAGTATCTCCGGATCTTCCAAAGCCGCACGGCGCGCCCCGTCGGATCTCCAATAACGCAGCAATATATATTCACGGCGCGCCTTCGAGTCTCGATAGAGAGAATCCCGGCTGTACCCGCCCGCCGAGAGCGCTGCAATCAAATCCCGGATCGTCGCCAGCGACTCGGCCTCCTTCCCCGGCAGAGGCTCGAAGATCGCGATCGAAAGTATTTCCTCAGACATCTTGAAGGTTATTGTCTCCGGCGCGTCAAGCGCCTGCTTGCACGCGAAGCCCTTTCAGGCGCTTGCGCCTTCACCGCGTGCAGGCGCACGAAGTTGGTCGAACCGGAGGCCATCTGGGTTCCAGCCACAATACCTAGCACATCGCCCTCCTTGACGCGACCCTGGCGAAGGAGTTCCCGTTCCGCAGCTGAGACCATACCGTCGGCGTTGTGCGCCTGTTCATGCCGCACGGGACGCACTCCCCAAAGCAGATTCATGCGATTGCAGACCGACAGCGCCTGACTGAAAGCATAGACGGAGGCCTTGGGACGGTACTTGGAAATCATGCGCGCCGTGTTTCCGCTCTCGGTGAACACGGCGATGGCGCCCATGGGAAGATCCTCAGCGGCATGCGAGATCGACTCACAGATGGCTTCCGCGATGGTGAGCGCATGTTTCTCGCGCCGGCGCCTGGGCTGGGCGAAATCCTGGAGATTCCTCTCCGCCTCCACCACAATCCTTGCCATCATTGCAACCGCTTCGCGTGGATAGCGGCCGTTTGCCGTCTCTGCAGAAAGCATCACCGCGTCCGTACCATCGAAAATGGCGTTAGCTACGTCGCTGGCTTCCGCCCGTGTGGGACGCGGGTTTTCGATCATCGACTCCAGCATCTGGGTGGCGATAATGACCGGCTTGCGCCACTCGGCAGAGCGGCGGATCACGTGCTTCTGGATGACTGGGACCTTCTCGGGCGCGAGTTCCACGCCCAGATCGCCGCGCGCCACCATCACGCCATCGGCCGCGGCAAAAATTTCTTCCAAAACCTCCAGGGCCTGCGGTTTTTCCAGTTTGGCGATCACCGGAACATCGCTGCCGTGATCGAGGATGATTTGCTTTGCCGCACGCACGTCAGCCGCCGAGCGCACAAACGATAGCGCAACCATGTCCGCGCCGTGCTTGAGCCCGAACTCCAGGTCAGCGCGATCTTTGTCCGTAAGCGCGGGAATGGAGAGCGCAACGCCAGGAAGATTGATGCCCTGGTGCTCGCCGAGCTGGCCGCCATTGATGACCTCGCATTCCACATCCTCGCCGCGTGCACGAAGGACCCGCAGCTCAATCAGACCGTCAGAGAGCAGGATGCGAGCGCCCGGACGCACTTCCCGGGCCAACTCCTGGAATGTGGTTGAGATCAGGGCCGGAGTTCCTTCGATCGCACGGGGCGTAATCGTCACTTGCGACCCGGTCTTAAGCGTGATGGGAGCATGGCCCTTCAATGGCCCGGTGCGAATCTTGGGACCCTGCAAATCTTGCAGGATGCAGATGGTCCGCTTCTCGGTTTGGGCTGCGTGCCGCAGCCGCGCGATATTTTGCTTGTGCTCCTGGTGTGATCCGTGGGAGAAGTTCAGGCGGGCAACGTCCATTCCCAAACGCATGAGATCGCGCAGGATCGCCTCAGAATTGCACGCCGGGCCCACGGTGCAGATGATCTTGGCACGGCGGGCAGAAGCAGCCGATGAAGAATCGATGACTGCGTCAGCCACTTTCCGCGAAACTTTGTGCTGTTTCACATTCCTTCCCGGTTACATATTTTGCTGCGGTGCAAACATTGTATACGGGGTTCACTGCCTTAACCGAGGCGTGTGGATGAAGCAGCCGAGGAAATGTTGCGTCCGGTCAAGTAAGTTCCCAGATCCTGGCCAGGTGGTGATCGTCGTGTTCGGCGACGAAGTACAGGTGATCCACCAGCCGCATCGGCTTCTTGAGCCGTGGGTGCAGCATCGAGCGGGCGAATAAAGCGGCCTCGAGCCCTTCCATTCGGTCTGCCAGCCGCAGTCGCGCGCTGCGGAACTGGGCGAGAATCTCCTCGATGTTCCGCGCGTTGTGATTGGCTTCGTGAGTTTTTTGATTGCTGAGGTCCGCCGCTGTGAGTTCCGCGCCACCCGCCAGATAGTTGTCGACCCGCGCCACCACAAGGCCTCGAGGTCGAGCAGATGTCCGGCATGTTCTTGAGCCGACCACTTGTCTTTCGGCCTCTGCAGCAGCAACTCCCGCGGGCAGCCTCGCACCATCTCCTCAAGGCGGGCTGGCGTCCCTCGCAAACGGACGCACAAGTTGGGATACAGTTCCAGCGGAAACGAAAAGTCAAATTTGCGTTCGAACCAGTTCGACACTTGACTCATGAATGCACCTTTGGGAGGTCTGCCGGCAACAGAATTGATGCCTGAAGAGACCAGAACGACTCTGAGCTGGGCTGCGGCCCAGGCTGTTGAGCATGCAGCTGACCAGCGCGAAACCGGCCCACCGATCATCCAACCAGCGCAAAAAAGCAAGGGCGGCCGGTGAGGCCGCCCGCGCACTCCTAACTACTGACTCCAAACTGCTGACTTCAAGCCCTCGCCGGACTCTCGCCGCCCTTGGCAATGCCCGGACGCGGTTCTGGCTTCAGCACCTGCTGCACGCCATCGTCGGTTTTGGGTGGGGGCGTCATCTTGGGCAATTCTTTACCTTCGATGATCATCTTGATCTCATTGGCGTCGAGCACTTCGCGCTCCAGCAGCGCCAGCGCAATATTGACCAGCGTATCGTGGTTCCCGGCGAGAACCCGCTTCGCGGTGTCGTAGCCCTGGCCCACAAGGCGGCGCACTTCTTCGTCGATCTTGATCGCCGTGGCCTCGCTGTAGTCGCGATGCTGAGCGATCTCCCGGCCCAGGAAGATTTGTTCTTCTTTCTTACCGAAGGTCAGCGGACCCAGTTCGCTCATGCCGAATTCGCACACCATTTTGCGCGCCAGTTCGGTAGCGCGCTCAATGTCGTTGCCCGCGCCTGTGCTCATCTGGCTGAGGAACATCTCTTCAGCAAGACGCCCGCCCATCATGATAGCGATTTCGGTCTCCAGAAATTCCTTGGTGTAGTTGTGCTTATCATCGATCGGCAACTGCATGGTCACGCCCAGGGCCATGCCGCGCGGAATGATCGTGACTTTGTGCAGGGGATCGGAATTCGGGAGCTTCGCCGCCACCAATGCGTGACCCGCCTCGTGATAAGCCGTAACCTTCTTTTCCTCGTCGGAGAGCAGCAGGGACTTGCGCTCCACGCCCATCAAGACCTTGTCCTTGGCCAGTTCGAAATCGTACATGAGCACGGCCTTGCGGTTCTGCCGCGCTGCCGCCAGGGCCGCCTCGTTCACCATGTTGGCCAGATCGGCGCCGGAGAAACCCGGTGTGCCGCGCGCCAAGACCGAGAGATCCACGTCGTCGGCCAAAGGAATCTTGCGGGTGTGTACTCGGAGAATCTCCTCGCGACCGCGCACATCGGGCCGGCTCACGACGACTCGCCGGTCAAAACGGCCGGGACGCAGAAGCGCGGGATCAAGAACATCCGGGCGGTTGGTCGCGGCCATCAGGATGACGCCGTCGTTAGACTCAAAGCCATCCATTTCGACCAGCAACTGGTTCAAAGTCTGTTCGCGCTCGTCGTGGCCGCCACCCAACCCGGCGCCGCGATGCCGTCCCACCGCATCGATTTCATCGATAAAGATAATGCAAGGCGCATTCTTCTTGCCCTGCTCGAACAGATCGCGCACGCGGCTGGCGCCCACACCAACGAACATCTCTACAAAATCCGAACCGGAAATTGAAAAGAATGGGACATTAGCTTCGCCCGCCACCGCTCTTGCCAGCAGAGTCTTGCCCGTTCCTGGAGGTCCAACCAGCAGCACACCTTTCGGAATTCGCCCGCCGAGCTTCTGAAACTTTTGCGCCTCGCGCAGGAACTCAATGATCTCGCGCAGCTCTTCCTTGGCCTCGTCCACGCCAGCCACGTCCTTGAACGTGACTTTCTTCTGCTGCATGGAGAGCAGCCGCGCCCGGCTCTTGCCAAACGAGAGAGCCTTGTTTCCACCCGTCTGCATCTGCCGGATCATGAAGAACCACAGGGCCGCGAGCAGGATCAGCGGAGCCAGGTTCAGCAGCCAGGTCGGCCAACTCCCGCTGTTGATATCCCGGAACGTCATGTTGACGCCTTTATCACGCAGCGTCTTGATCATGTCCGGATAGTTCGCCGGAACAGTGGTATGGAAGGCGGAATTATCGTTCTGAAACTTGCCCTGTACCTCCACGCCTGTGATCGTGACCTCTTTGACAAGCCCCTGATCGACATCGGTCAAAAATTCGGAAAAGTTGATGGCCTTCTCTTTTTGCCCTGCCCCGCCGGCCTTCACGACCTGCCACAGCAGGAACGCCGAGAGTACGATCACCAGCCAGAAAACTACGGTTTTAACTGTCGAATTCACCTAAGAAAATTCTCCTGAGAACTAGCCCCTTGCTGTAAGAAGCGCAACCGCCTCCTACCCTTACTGATTAGATGCCAACCCGGGGGTTTGGATAGAGGAATTTACCTCCCTGCTATTCTAACCGTTCTGGCGGAAAAAAGAATGGGGTTCTTGCCGTAACTTAAGTCACAGGCAGGCTTCAGCTTGCGGCTGCCAAGTAGGGCAGATTGCGGTGCGTCTGCCCAGGCGCACCCAGCCCGTAACCCACCAAGAATGCCTCGTCCACGAGAAACCCGAAATAATCCGGCTGTAACTGCACGCGACGGGCCGACTGCCGGTCCAGTAGCGTTGCCAGCTTCACCGAAGCCGCTCCCCGGCCCCGCAGGTCACTCATCAGAAACTCGCTGGTCACGCCGGAATGCACCAGACCCTCAATGAGCAGAACATGCTGGTTGCGAATGTCCGGCTGGTGGCTGAAGAAGATTTCCAGAAATCCCCCGGGCGTGTTCTCTTGCTCGCGGCGGTATTGCGGTTTGATGAACTGACAGATCACGGGCACTTCCAACGCCCGCACCAAGTCTGCCATGAACATGAAGCCGTTTTCCAGGAGCCCCAGAGCATGGACGGTCTTTCCCTGATAGTGGTCGGAGATCTGCCGCGCGATCTCGCGTACCCGCTTCTGGATCTGCTCGGCTGGAATGACTACGCGCAACTGCTCGGGTTTGGATGTTTGATTCATGCGGTGGCGCACCCGTTCTTAGTCAATCACCATTGTCATTCGGAGTCAGCTTCATGCGGCGAAGAATCTGCATTGCTGCCCGATAACTCCGCTGGTACTTCCCGAACCACCACGATCTGGCCGGCTCCGCCTCGCGGCCGCAAGCGCGCAGGCACGGGAAATCCACGCACCCAGACAAGCTCCGCTCGGCTGACCATCACCGGCCACAGTTTGCGCTCCCGGCCCGTCACATGCCTCTCCTGCAGGAGTTCCTTGATCTTCTTAGGAGCCTTGGTATGGGCTGGCCAGAAATGATCTCCCGGCCGCCAGTTGCGAACAATCAACTCCGCCGACAGCGACGACGGTTCGAAGAAGTGGTCCGAATTATATCCTTGGACAGCGGCGTGCGCGAGCACCGCGGCCTCAAATCGCGATCCTGTCTCAGGAACCTCAACCGATCCCGGCACGGAAAGATGATATTCGTAATTCAGGTCCTTCGGCGCGACGGCACGCTCGAACCGTAACTCACTCTTGTTCCGGGAAACCTTCCATCCATGCGGCAGGAACGTCGATTTGCCTGCTCCTCCCGCACTCGAACACAAGCCGAGAATCTCTTCCACATGGCGAAATTCCAGCTGCAATCCCAAGGATTCACTGGTCGCCCGAACCACTCTGCGCTGGAGTGCGAGGGGTAAGTCCGTCAATTCCTGCGCCTGTAGCATCCCGTTCCTGGCAGTATTCGTCCACATCAGGGGCAACACGCGCGCAACTTCGCTTTGCCAATATTCTTCTTCGGCTCGCGCGATCTCGGCGGTTTCCGCCAAAGCCTCTCGTACGGCCGGATTCAGGTTGCGCTCCAGGCGAGGCAAGACTCCGTGCCGCACACGATTGCGCGCGTGCCGCAAGTCGCGATTGCTCTTGTCTTCGCGCCAGCCCTGCCTGATTTCGCCAAGATACGCTTCGAGTTCCTTGCGCCTCGTTCTCATCAGCGGACGAACAATCGAGCGTCCTGAGAGCCGAGAACCAACAACTGACAACTGAGGATAGATTCCTGCCAGCCCGCGGCTGCCGGCTCCCCGAACCATCCTCAGGAGTACCGTCTCGGCCTGGTCGTCCAACGTGTGCGCGGTGGCAATCCGATTCAGGCGGTCTTCCAGCAGTACCCGCCTGAAATAGTCGTAACGCATCTGGCGGGCCGCTGTTTCCAGACTCAAGTGTTTTTTTGCGGCCAATGCGGCGACGTCGCCGCTTTCGCAGTGCAGTTCCAGCTTGTGCTGCTGCGCCAATTCCGCGACGAACTGTTCGTCAGTGTCCGAATCGGCTCCACGCAGCTTGTGGTTGAAATGCACCACTGAGAGAACGATGCCGATTTCCCGGCGCAACTCCAGCAGCAAGCGAAGCATGGCAACAGAATCTGCGCCACCGGACACAGCAACCCCCACGCGATCCCCAGCTTTCAGGAGTCGATGTTTCTGGATATATTCGAAGACACTTTGCGCCAGCGTCCGCACGAGAACATAGTACAACTGCGCCCTGAACGGTAGAGGAGGAGCGTCTCCGCCCGTCTAACAGGTTCCCCAGGGAACATAAACTAACGTAGGCCCGGACGCCCTCGACCGGGGAGTCGAGGGCGAATCGGCGAGCGCTTTACTGCCGCCCTACTTCATCTGCCGGGCGTTGTCCGGCTGGCAGAGGCGAGGGCACCTGTGCCCACGTGAGTTCCATCACATTTGCATCATCCGGTTCACGTCGCCGTGGCTGGGCGCACCCTCGATCGCGCCATACGTTCCTGAGCTCTTCAACTCCTCCGCCATCCTGCGCAGCAGACCAAGTGTCGCCCGCATCGGGGCGGATCCCAGGCTGACGCGCGCCACCCCCAGCTTCTCCATTTCAGGGATGGAAGGAGCGCCCGGCCCCGCGAGGATATTAAGCGGACACTGAACATCCCGCACCAGCCGCGTGATGGTTTCCGCGTCCCGCACACCGGGGGCAAAAACACAATCTGCTCCCGCATCACGATACGCCAGCAACCGCCGCAGCGTTTCGTCATATCGCTTTTCGGGCGGACCTACCTGCAACAGATACACATCCGTGCGGGCATTCAGCACCAGCCGCACGCCAGAATTGAGAGCAGCCTCACGAACGGCGCGAATCTTTTCCAACTGTGACGGCAAATCCGCCAGCGGATGCTGTGGGTCGTCTGTTCCATCCTCAAGATTCATGCCCACTGCGCCGGCTTCAATGACTCCACGAGCGGTTTGGGCTGCATCTTCCGGACGATCGCCGTACCCGGCCTCGACATCAGCCGTCACCGGAGCCCTGACTGCGTTGGCGATTCGCGCCACGCGGGCCAACATCTCTTCGCGCGAAATCTTCTGCCCGTCCGGATAACCCAGCGTGAACGCAATTCCGGCGCTGGTGGTGGCAATCGCGCGGAAGCCGGATTCCTCAATCACACGGGCGCTGGCCACGTCCCAAACGTTCGGCAATAGCAGAATCTTCGGCCCCCGATGCATGGCGCGAAATGCATCCGCCTTGGCTTTTTGGTCTTCGATGTTCGCCATAGCCGTTTGCTCCGAGACGACAAACCCTAGCTGCTAGCCCCTAGCTCCTAGCTACTCGCTGTTCTCTTCATCTTATCCATAAATTTCCCCATGCTGACCACCGCCCGTTGCACCGTACCTCGGCCGATTTCCTGCACATCATCCCACGCGGCGACGCGCAGTGTGTAGAACCGCCCATCGAACGACTCCAGCACTGCCTCGGCACGGATTCGCACGCCCATCCCGCTGGCCGCCCGATGCTCGACATGAATGGCCGTTCCCACCGTGATCTCGTCGCCCTCGCAGTAAGGTTGCAGGGCATGAAACGCCGCCGTTTCCATCAGCCGGATCATGTCAGGAGTGGAATAAACCGGGGGCAGCTCGGGATGATGCGCCGTCAGCGTGTGCTTGAATTCTACCGTCTCCTCGGCTGTGCCGCGTGCGCCGATGGGCATTGCCTTCGCCATAAGGAAGTCCCCGCAAAAAAGAAAAGAGCCAATGATTCTACCGAATCAAAGGCTCAAATCTCATGTGTCCTCTGTGCCCTCTGTGGTTAAGACTCAGGCTGCCGCCGCCATCCGCCGCGCGTCGATCCCATCCAGCGCATGCCACAGCGCCTTCGCGGCGTTCTCTCCCGCCGCCAGTGCCTTCTCCGCCACTTCGGGATGCGATTCCAGCCGCTTCTCAAGCTGCTGCCGCCAGACCCGAGAATGATGCACGTCCGCGGTGACGTGCAGCGTGAAGTAGGCCGTTGTGCGCTCGTCGGCGCCGTACATCTCCTGCAACCCGCGCGCCTTCTCTTTCGCAATCCGCGGTACCTGCGATTCATAGGCATAAAAAGCTGCCAGCGCTTCTTCCGGCGTTCCGTCACTGGCAATGCGATGGAAGAACGCCATCAGTTTCTTGATTTCAGGAATTGGATTGTGACCGATCATTTCGCGCCGACCGCCCATGCCTTCGACGAAGTCCAGCCAGATTTCCGAGTGTGCTCGCGACGGCTCGCCGAACACATCGTCCATTCCCTTCTCGTCCCCCATATTGGCCAGCACCGCCTGGCGGAGTTCGCCTTCGTCGAGGCGGATGCCCAGTTCGGCCAAGTAGGTTGGAAATGCCTCCACATGATGGTAGTAATGCCCGGCGTACTCCCGTAAGTTCTCGCGTGTCAGCTTGCCGTCGCTCCATGCTTTGTAGAATGGGTGGCAAAGCAGGTCATACTTCGCGATGCGCGCATCCAGTTGCTCCATGAATTGCTTGCTGGTCATGATTGCCCCTCCCAGGAGTCACCAATATACGAGGGCATGAGGAATGTGGCAACTGGCGATCTAATGAAATCTCATTTTGGGAATCTGTTCGCGGATTTGCCTCAGGCCGAAGCACTTTGGGCACAGTCCGAGCGCGGAGACGCCCGATAATAAGAAACGGGACGGCATCGTGAAACTCACCTGTAAGTTCTTCCTCGTGTGTGCACTACTCGCCGCTGTTTTCGATGGCGACATGGCCGGACAATCCGCTGTGCCCGAAATTCTCCGGATTTCCCCGACCAGCGGACCAGAAGGCTTTCGCGTGGAAATCGCTGGCAAGAACCTGCAGGGAACTTCGGCTGTTCTTTTCGGCACAACCAGCGCCGTCTTCAAGTCATTGTCGTCCGAGGAGCTCGTCGCGCTGGTGCCGCACAAGACCTCCACCTCCACCATCACCGTGGTCACGCCCCGAGGGCGCGCTGCCAGTCCCTTTGCGTTCGTCGTCCTCAATGACCCGCGCATTCCCGATGAAGTCATTTACAAGGCCGGTTACGTCAGCTCTCTTCCGGCGCCATTCGAACCCAGGTCTGCCATGCTTTGGGGGATTGCAATTGCCGACACGCGCGTCCCTGGCCACGAGTCCGCTGAAGTGGAAATCAGCGGGACGCAACTCTCCTGTCGCGTGGATGGCAAGGACGTGGTGCTCAACGAGGACAGAGGAAGTGTCCGTGGCGGACTGTACCGGCGCGAGCCATGGTTCGGAGGCAATCGGTCGGAACCGATGCCTCTTGTCTACGATCGACGGAGCCATGCGGTCGTGCTTCGTGTCGGCCAGAGCACCGATCGGGTATGGCACTTCTGGAGTGCATCGCCAAGAGCCGCGTTGCCCACCGGCAACCTCGAAGGCTGCACCGTCAAGGCCCGCGTAAAGATTTCTACAGGAGCGTTGCTGCAAATGGGTATGGATTACTGGCGCAATCCCACCGTGCTCTTCGGCTCCGGTGGAAACAATCACGAAGCCGGCGCCAGCAACTGGTATTTGCCCTCGGAGCAGTGGCAAGAAGCCCTGTTCACTGATATCGGTGGGCCGCAGTTCTGAGTGGCGCAGGCAACCGATGTGGGTCGGGCGTGGCTCGACAGATGCATCAAGGGGTTTCCTTTTCGGCGTCAAAAGGGCGCATTTCTCAGACTGAGCAGGTTCCGAAACTCCCCGCCATCTGCTACTCTGCCCTGCAATGGACTATCTTTGGACCCCGTGGCGATATGCCTATGTGACCGCCGAAAAGACTTCGGATTGTATTTTTTGTGACCTGCCCAAGGCCGGGGACGATGCCAAGGTCCGCATCGTCTATCGCGGCCAACACTGCTACATCGTGCTCAACACCTATCCCTACACGCCCGGTCATGTGATGATTGTGCCATTCGCGCATCTCGATGAGTTGCAGAAGCTGCCGGCGGCGACGGCTCACGAAATGATGGATCTGGGCCAGAGGATGGAAAAGGTGCTGCGTCAGCTGTACACACCGGATGGAGTGAATCTGGGCATGAACATTGGCAAGGCCGCCGGGGCTGGCGTGGCAGGGCACATTCACATGCATGTGCTGCCGCGCTGGGTGGCGGACGCGAACTTTGTATCGGTGGTGAGCGAAACCCGGATCCTGCCGGAAACCCTGGAGCTCACCTACGAAAGAATCAGAGGCGCGCTGCAATCGCCGGTGTCACCCTGAGCGAGATTCGAAGGGCAAAAGAACCCGCCCAGGATGAACGCCGTACGACGCAAGGGCGCACAATCGTTAGGACAATCGATCGGTCCGCGAATGCTCCCACGCGCCCATGCTAGAACCCACCAGGGGCCTGGAGAAAGATTAGGAAAAGGGCAATGCGGAGTTGTCAGGAGAATGTAACAATATTGTATTTTTT
The DNA here is from genome assembly GCA_963770485.1 of uncultured Acidobacteriota bacterium. Classification (GTDB taxonomy): domain Bacteria; phylum Acidobacteriota; class Terriglobia; order Terriglobales; family Acidobacteriaceae; genus CAVVEC01. Next base: position 470,609 of record CAVYPX010000009.1, on the reverse strand, counting down.
TGTAACGATTCGCCCTGTGCGAAACGTGGGCAAAATTCCTCAGGGCAAGCCCCCATTGGTTGCGAAGCGATTTAGCGTCCGAGCAGCTCCTCCAGATCCTTTTCGCCGACCACGGTGATCCCGAATTCTTTCGCTTTGTCCAGCTTGGAACCGGCATCAGTCCCGGCGATCACGAAATCGGTTTTCTTGCTGACCGAGCCGGTGACCCGGCCACCGGCATCTTCAATCATTTTTTTGACCAGCGGCCGGGGCTGGGTGAGCGTTCCGGTCAAGACGAAGGTCTTGCCTGCGAGTTTGGTTCCGCGCTCTTTCTTCTTGCCTGAGAAAGTAAGGCCCGCTTTGTGCAGTCGTTCGACCAGTTGACGGTTCTTCTGCTCCTGGAAGAATTCCGCGATGCTTTCGGCAATCCGCGGTCCCACTTCGTTCACTTGCTGGAGTTCCTCCTCGCTCGCGTTCATGAGGGCGTCCATCGATCCGAAATGCTCGGCTAGGAACTGTGCTGTACGCTCGCCGACAAAGCGAATGCCCAGGCCGTAAATCACGCGTTCGAGAGGCAATTTCTTTGACGCTTCGATCTCATCCAGCACATTCTGGGCCGATTTGTCAGCCATTCGCTCGAGCGACAGCAGGTCTGCTTTGGTCAGGTGGTAAATATCCGCAACATTCTTTACCAGACCGCGGTCGGTAAGCTGGTTGACCAGCGCATCCCCCATCCCTTCGATATTCATCACGCCTCGCGAGGCGAAGTGCAGGATGGTCTCGCGCAACTTGGCGGGACAGTTGGCGTTCACGCAGCGGTAGTCCACTTCGCCCTCAATGCGAACCACCTTAGTGCCGCATTCCGGACACTTCTCGGGCATCTGAAACAACTTGTGCCCTCGGGGATGATCCTTGTCGTCAATAACCCGCGTCACTTTGGGGATCACATCGCCACCGCGCTCGACTTCCACCCAGTCGCCGATCTTGACACCCAGACGTTCAATCTCGTCCATGTTATGCAGGGTGGCGCGGCTCACGGTCGTGCCGCCGATGGGGACCGGCTTTAATGCAGCCACCGGAGTCAGCTTGCCGGTGCGGCCCACTTGCACGAGGATGTCTTCGACTTGGGTGATGCCTGAGCGGGCCGCATACTTGTAGGCGATCGCCCAGCGCGGCGCTTTCCCGGTGTAGCCGAGTTCCTCCTGCAGAGTAGTCCGGTCCACCTTGACCACGATGCCATCAATTTCGTAGGGCAGTGTTTCCCGCTTGGCTTCCTCTTGCTCGATGAAGGTCCAGACCTGGTCGAAATTCTTCGCCAGCTTTCGACTCGCATTGACCTTGAATCCGGCGGCCTCCAAGGCATTCAAGGTTTCCCAATGCCGGTCGAAGTAGGTGCGCACGTTCTCCAGCAGCATGTAGGCAAAATAGTCGAGTCGCCGCCGTGCAGTAATGCTGGCATCAAGCTGGCGGACGGTGCCGGCTGTGGCATTGCGCGGATTGGCAAATAACGACAGACCCGCCTGTTCCCGCTCTTCATTCATCTTCTTGAATGCGGCAATGGGCATCAGCATTTCGCCGCGCACCTCGAAATCTGCGGGAATGCCGGCTTTCTTCAGCTTCTCTTTGGGAATGGAAAGCGGAATGGAGCGTACGGTGCGCACGTTCAACGTGACGTCTTCTCCGACGGTGCCATCGCCGCGAGTGATGCCGCGTACCAGCCTACCGTTTTCGTAGTGCAGAGCCAGCGACATGCCGTCCAGCTTCAGTTCGCAGACGTACTCAATCTCTTTGTCCTTGCGTCCGCTCAGTTCGTGCACGCGGCGCTCCCAGTTCCGCAGTTCGTCCACGCTGTACGTATTGTCCAGCGAGAGCATGAGAGAAGAGTGCGCTGCCTTAACCACACCTTCGCGAGGCTTTCCGCCGACGCGCTGCGTGGGTGAATCTGCCGTAACCAGTTCGGGGTGTTCGGCTTCCAGCTTTTTCAGTTCGATCATCAACTGATCGAACCCGGCGTCGCTGATTTCAGGATCGTCGAGGACGTAGTATCGGTATTCGTGGTGACGGATCTTATCCCGCAGTGCTTCGATTTTCTTTTCGATATCTCTTGCGGCGGCAGCCATCGGGAAAGATTATAGGCGAGGTGCAATCCTGTGGGGACAGCCGCCCAGAGCTGTCCGGTCGAGGATAGGTCTACAACATGTTGATGGCTCTCGGCCTTGCGCCGATCCCCGCTGGTTCCTGATACTACTGCCGGGCTTTGCCCGGCGGGACAGCCCCTTCGACTGCGCTCAGGGCAGGCTCTGGGCAGCTGTCCCCACGCAATTCGAGGAGAACTCTAATGTCCCGAAGTGCTCTTGCTGCTACGTTCTCATTGCCTGAAGGTCTACTGACCGCTTTCGACACCAATGACCGGATCAATCAGTACATGATTGAAAATCTGCCGGCGGAAGCGTGGAGCGCTGAGCCGCCTGGAGGCAAAGGGCGGACCATCGCGGCGATTGTTGCTCACATCGAATGTTGAACGTCCTTCCGGTAGAATCCACATGACCCATGCGCAAAGCTCTCCTCCTTTACAATCCAAACTCCGGTCGTAGTCACGGCCGTCGTCGCACCGATGTTAACGCGGCATTGTCGGTTTTGCGCGACGGGGGTGTCACGGCTGAGGCTGCGCCGACCCGCGCCGCATCCGACGCCACCGAGCAGACCCGGCAGGCTATCGCTGACGGGTGCGATACCATTTTCGCTTGCGGGGGGGACGGGACAATTCACGACGTCCTGCAGGGGCTGGTTGGCACGGACACCGCCTTGGCAACCATTCCGTTAGGCACCGCCAACTCGCTGGCGCACGATATCCGATTGCCCTTGTCTCCGGCGGGCGCTGCCCGGGCGTATTTAACAGCGAAACCGCGCCGCATCGCGGTGGGACGCGTTGAATACCAGGATTTTGCCGCAAAGCGTAGCTGGCGATACTTCACCGTCACCGCTGGGATCGGCGTGGATGCGCACCTGTTTTACAAACTGAACCCGCTGGTGAAGCGCCATCTCGGCATGGGCGCCTACGTTGCCAAAGCGACGCGCTTATGGCTCACTCACAAAATGGAGCACTTCGCGATAGAAATCCAGGAAGAAGGGCAAACCCGACGAGCCGAGGTTTCGCAAGTGCTGGCGGTGCGCATCCGCTACTTTGGCGGGGTGTTGCGCGAACTCGCACCGGGAGCGTCTTTGGAACGCGACGACCTGCGCATGGTGTTGTTTCACACTCGCAGCCGCTGGGCCTATTTGCAATACGTTATTCGGGGCTTGTTCGGGACAGCATGGAAAGTCCGAGGGATTGAACTCGTCCACAGCACCAACGTGAGTTGCCAGCTATTAAACGCCAGCCCTGACTCCGCGGCGCAGTCGCGAATTTTTGTCGAGGCGGACGGAGAATTGTTGGGGATGCTGCCGGCCCAGATCACCACGGTTCCCGACGCGGTGACGCTGCTCGTCCCCTGATGCGGCGGCTACTTCTTCGTGGAGTGCATCTGCCGCAGCCGGATGTAGCCTCCCACCATCGCCATCGGCGCCATGACCAGGAATGCGACGATGTGGGTCCAGAGCGAATCGCGATCGGGGCGTCCCAGGATGGCAGCAGCCCCCAGCACGGCGATCAGGAAGGCAACCGCGAACGCGTGCTGGAATTTCGAGCGTTTCGCCAGCCGCGCCGCCACAAAGCCACCGAGCGCGGCAAAAAACATTCCATACACTGTGCCTGACGCCATAAAGGCCAAGCTGGCGTGGGCGTGAGGTTCATGGCCGGAGATCGAAAACAGAACCAACAAGGCGCCGGCGAACACCAGGAATCCAGCCGCAATCGCAATGACACTTCGCACCATGTAGGTGGCTCCGCTTTTATAGCAGCAGGGTACTGTTTCCTGTGCGACGATTACAAGATCAGATCATATACGCCGGATTCCACGTTACAGGCTCTGTGCAGCTTGCGGCTCTGCATCGGCAGCGCTTCCGCCCACATCTAAAACGCTTCGGTGTGTTTTTTGCCGGAAGAACGAGACGTTAGTGTATTCTCTCTTACTTCTCTCAGAAGCGAGGGACACTACCAACTTTGGAACCCATTACCCACTTCCTGACCGGCGCCTGCCTGGGGCGGGCCGGACTGAATCGCAAAACGGCCCTGGCGACCGCGACGGTCACGCTCGCAGCCGAGGCCCCTGACCTCGACGTGTTCGGGCAAGTGAAAAACCCGGTCTTTGGCTTTGCCCACCATCGCGGGTTTACGCACTCTCTTCTAGGATTGGCCCTGGTCTCGGCTCTGGTCGTCGGCCTCGTCTATGTCATCTGGCGCTTGCGCGGGCGCAAGATCAAGAACCCCGACTTGCCGCCGCGTTGGGGATTGCTGTTCGCGTTCGCTTATCTGGCGGGGCTGACCCACATTCTGCTCGACTTCACGAATAACTATGGCGTCCGTCCGTTCTGGCCGTTTTCCGAAAAATGGTATTCGTGGGATATCGTGTTCATTGTGGAGCCGGTGATTCTGGTTCTGCTGACGGCCGGTCTGGTGCTGCCGGTTCTCTTAGGTTTCGTGGACAGCGAACTCGGCGTGCGCCGCAAGGCTCCTCGAGGACGCTGGAGCGCGATCCTGGCGCTCATTGGAGTGGTGGCACTGTGGGGAGTGCGCGATTACGAGCACCGGCGGGCGGTCAACGCCCTGGAAGCACGAACGTATGAAAATGCCGACCCGGTTCGCGCTTCCGCTTTCCCTTTGTGGTGGAGTCCGTTTCACTGGGTGGGCGTGGTCGAGGCGCAAAACTTTTTTGCTACCATGCTGGTCGATTCCACGACTCCCGAAGTTGATCCCGACGGGAACATGCAAATCCGCTACAAGCCGGAGGAGACGCCGGCAACTCTGGCCGCGAAAAATTCTTACCTGGGACGCGTGTACCTGGACTGGGCGCAGTATCCCGTCACCGAGACCGAGCCGCTGGAATCCGGGGGCTACATGGTTCGCTTCAAGGACCTGCGCTTTGAGTATCCCGGCCGGACGGGCCGAAGTGTGCTTTCGGCAACGGTAGAGCTGGATCGCAATCTGAACGTGGTGACTGAGAACTTTGGCTTCCGGCGTCATGGGATCATAGAGGGTAACAGGAGCCGGGGCGACACGCAGTAGGCAGACCTTCTTCCGTTCGCGGCAGTCACTCAGAATAACAATTTGTTATCAGAGTAAATCTGCGGAAGCCTGCGGCGGTTGTCAGACCTAACTTGACGCCGCCCGCGCCTACGCGCCACAATCATTAAGTCGCGAGGTGAATATGCTGGCCTACTTGTTCGTGCTGCTTGCAGTCGCGGTCCGATTCCTGCCTCATCCGTGGATGTTTACGCCGGTAGCCGGGTCGCTGTTGTTCTTCGGCGCCCGCGGATCCCACCGCCAGCTCTGGGTGCCGTTTGTGTTGCTGGCTGCCTCGGATGTGATTCTGACTAAGCTAGTCTGGGCCTACCCATTTTCCTGGGATCATTTCGTGACTTGGGCGTGGTATGCCGCGATTTTGTGGCTGGGCACAAGCCTGCGCACGAACTCGAAGCCTTGGCGCGTGATTAGCGCGGCCCTAGCCAGTTCGATTTCCTTCTTCGTGGTAAGCAATTTCGCGGTGTGGGCTTGCTGGAATATGTATCCCAAGAATCTGAGCGGCCTGATGCTCAGCTATGCGGCTGGGCTGCCATTTTTCCGCCGCGCCCTCGAAGGGGATGTGCTCTTTACAGCAGCGATGTTTGCAACGCCAGTGGCATTGCAGGCTCTGGCTGGCGCATTCAGCAAAGAGCGGGATCACGCTGCGGCAGCGTAGAGCATAAAGCCAAATGTCAATGAAATCGAAACGGCTCTCGGTCGCATGGGTACTGTGTCTAATCATGCTCGCACTAATCTTGACTTTGGCGAGAAATGTGTGGGCAGCCAGTAAGGAGAGAGTTCTGTACAATTTCAACGGAGCCAGTGACGGAGAATTCCCGATCTGGTACGGGAGCCTTGTCTTCGACAAGAAGGGCCAGCTTTATGGCACCACTAGTTGGGGCGGCCCGAAAGGGTACGGCACAGTCTTCCAGTTGAGCCATTCCAAAAGCGCCTGGAAACAAACTGTGCTCTATAGTTTTGCCGGAAATGGGGACGGGGCCCAACCTGACCCTGGTGTGATCTTCGATGCGGCCGGTAATCTGTACGGTACGACCGTACAAGGAGGAAGTCAACACGGCACGGTTTTCGAGCTATCACCTGATTCAGGCGGTGGCTGGACAAAGACAATAATCCACACGTTCACAGGAGCGGATGGGGATGAGCCGGTCTCCGGTCTGGCAGTAGATAAGGCAGGAAATCTTTATGGGACGACTACTTTGGGCGGTACATATGGATTTGGCACCGTGTTCGAGATGAGCAACTCCGGTGGAACGTGGACGGAGAGCGTGCTGCACAGCTTTAACAATGATGGTACCGATGGGCAGGAGCCGTTCGACGCTTTGATCATGGATAAGGCAGGCAGTCTTTACGGCACCACCCTGTATGGGGGAACCTATAATGCCGGCGCGGTCTTTGAATTGAAGAGCTCGAATGGCACCTGGACGGAAAACGTTTTGTACAGCTTCAAGTACAGCCAGGGGGATGGTGCCTACCCTCAGGGCGGAGTGGTGTTCGACAAGATGGGCAATTTATACGGTACGACCGTTTATGCTGCCGCATCCGGATGCAACAATGGCTGTGGCACTGTATATGAATTGAAGCACTCAAGGGCAACATGGACCGAAAGCGTCCTGTATACCTTTCGCGGAGGTAAGGATGGGGATTTTCCTAACGCCGGGCTGACCTTTGACGCAACAGGTAACCTGTACGGTACGACCTCTTTCGGAGGCGGAGGTTCATGCAGTCTAAACGGCTTCCTGGGTTGTGGCACGGTCTACAAGGTAAGCCACCAAAAGGGAGCCTGGAAGGAATCTGTGTTGCATTGGTTTGACAGTAAGCACGGATCTGATCCACAGGCTGCCGTCATCCTCGATAAGAGAGGCAACCTTTATGGCACCGCGTTTTATGGTGGTAGCGGGGCTTGTAACAGCGGCAACTTGCCCGGTTGTGGCTTGGTGTTTGAGATCACTCCCTAGTCGGGTTGGTTTCCGCGCCTCGGCTGTTATTTCGCTTTGTCTTCAGCCAAGTATATAGGCCGGATGTTAGTCTTGACCTCTGAGACCAGCGGTTGATTTCGCGGCATAAAAACGCTCAGGTGGTCCCTCGCGGGCTTTGTGAATCCTCGGCGCTCTCTGCGGTTGAGCTGTTTTTCTCAGCCCTGCTCCGCCGCCGCATCAGCCACCCCACTAGTCCCGCTGCAATCACAAGCAGTACCAGATAGAAATGTTCTCGGAAGAGTGTCGCAACGACGCGCACCACATCCGGGCCAAACTTGACGGTGAGCAGGGCCAGGAGCAGGAAACGCACCACCCGGCCGGAGAAGATAGCGAGCAGGAAGCGCAGGAATCCCATCTCTGAAACCGCCGCTGCCAGCACGAACAGTTTGAAGGGCGTGGGCGGAGGCAGCATCGCGGGGAGCATCAGGCTCCAGAACGGATGCTTGTCGAATGCCGCGTGAATTTTTGCGAATCGCGCGGGCGGAATACGCTTGCGGAGAAGTTCCTCACCGCCTTTGTACCCGATGGCGTAAATGACGATGCTGCCCAGCGCCGATCCCGCCGACGCCATAAAAACATACAGCAGGAAACGTGCCGGGCTCTGGTAGACGTAACCGGCGACGACTGCGTCTATGGGAAGGCCGACAAAGCTGGCATCGAGGGCGGCCGCAGCCAACACGCCCCACGCTCCCAGAGGTTTCAGCAACGCCCACAGGAAAGCGGTGTAGCGGGAAAGAAGGTGTTTGATGGTCTTCAAAATGTAAGATTAAGAGTGTACACGTGGGGGCAGACGGAAAAGGCACTTATCTTAACTTAGCGGTGCCTGGTCAGATGCGGCATAGCCGCCGCACTCAATAGTAGGTCAACTTGCGTTCGCGACGCGCGGACGGTTGAAATGGCCCGTCGGGTTTCCATCGGCAGGCGACGACTTCCTCAGTCCAATTGCCACGATCGTCGTACTGATAGGAATATTGGGCTTCGGAATACTCATCTCCCGCCTGTTGTTTGTCCCGGCCCCGCGTACGCCGGATCGTCGTTACGTTGGTCGCCGTATCCCCATGCTCGTTGTAGGTGGTTTGCGCAATCCGCTCGTCGCCGTAGGATTGACTACGCGTCTGTGTTACGCGGCCTTCCGCATCGTATGTGTACGCGATTGAAGGCCCGCCGGACATCATTTTGAGGAGGTAATTGCGGAGCTGCTTGAAGGTCCCGCCGGATTTCGTTAGTATCTCGTTCCGAATCTCCTCCGGGATCATGGCCTCAGGGTGCTCCATGATTTGTTTTTCTTCGGTGACGCGCCCCTGCGCATCGTAGAGGCGCACTGCTCGGCTCACCTGTTCGCCGTGGGCGTCACAAACCCGAGCTTCGATCGGCCGATCCTGCTCATCGCAAATTGTGGCGGCGCTTCCTCCTCCCGGCAGGTTCGGGGGCCGGTCGGCTGCAGAAAAGGGTGTGCCTCCAAAGGCGACGTTCGGACGGTAATTCTCCGCCCGCGACGTGTGCAGAACCGTTTGTCTTCCCTGATCGTCATATTGGATCACGGTCGGGTCGTCGGGTGTGCGACTGTCGGCGATCTTTAGCAGCCTGCCCTCGTCATCGTAGATATAAACCCGCTCCAAAGGAATTGATCCTTCCAACCCCGAACTGGTTTTCAGGAGACCGCCGACGGAATCGTAAGTACAGGTGGTTAGCAGCAGCGAGCCGTCAGCATTTTGGTGGCGGCTGGTGATGAGGCGCCCGTCTTCCGTGAAGTGGTCATCGGACGACGTCTTCCCTTCGGCCGTCAATGCGCCATCGTCGGCGTGGATTTCCGCACGAGTGGTCTCCTCGTGACAGGACTTCACGGGACCCCGCAATCCACGTTGTTCGCGAGCTGATTTATGAATGCTTCGCATCAGCATAGGCCATTTCTAGGGTCTTGGCCTGTCGAACCTGCCAGCGGATTGCCACTTATCAGTGCTCCGTCTCTCCCCTCAGCAACTGCAGCGCGTGCGGCAGCAGATCGATGACGGCCTCCAGCGACTCGATCGCGCCGCTTGGACTGCCCGGCAGGTTCAGGATCAGCGACTTTCCCCGCACGCCGCACAGGCCGCGGCTGAGGGCCGCAAACGGAGTCTTCTTCATGCCCTCAAGGCGCATGCGCTCGGCAACTCCTTCGAGCAGTCGATCGCAGATGGCGCGGGTAGCTTCGGGCGTGACGTCGCGCTCGGCAATGCCCGTCCCGCCGGTCGTGACTATGACCCGAGCTTCCCCCAGCAGCCGAAGAATCGCTTTCTGAATCGCGGGTTGCTCGTCGGCAACGATATCCGTCGCGACGATGGCAAACTTTCTTCCCCTGAGGACTTCGGCTATGGCGGGCCCGGACAGATCCTTGCGTTCGCCTCGGGCGCAGGAATCGCTGACGGTGAGAACGGCGGCGGTCAGTCCCTCAGGAATCGAGGAGGACATCTTCTTCCTCCTCCGTGGCTTTTCCGCTGTCCCGTTGCGACTCATCCAGCAGCCGGAGGCCCTCCATGAGCAGCCCTTGCGTGTTCAGAGTGGTAGTTTGTTGCTTGGTCTTTCCTTCGAAATTAACCTGGAAATTGCCATCCGTCCAGCGCAGCACTTTAAACACAGCCGCATCGCCGCTCTGCGATCCATAGACCGCATGCGTCACCTGACCTTCGCTGAAGTACATTTCACATTTTTCGTCCTGGTTCGTAAGGGTCAGGGCGCAGCTCTTGCGCCCCATCTCCAAAGACTGCACCAGGTCGATCACGTTCATCTGCAGCAAGCTGCCACGCAGCACGCCGTCCGAGGGCGCACTCTTGGCCAGCTTCTCCAGAGTAATCTTGTCGATTACCCGCTTGATGCGTTGCGTGGCTTCGCGCAGGAAGAACGGCTTTTCCACGAAATCGTCCACGGGAAGATCCTGGGTACTTAGCTTTTCGCTGATATCGGACTTGGTGGCCATCAGGATGACTGCGGCTCCGGCGGTCCGCGGACGGCTCCTGAGTTTTTCGACCAACTGGCGGCCGTCCATGCCGGGCATACGATAGTCGCACAGCAGCAGATCGGGAGGATCTTCCACGGCTTTCAGCAGCGCGTCGGCTGCATCGGTGGCGGTGACCACGATGGCGAATGGAGCCAGAGCGCCACGGAGCAGCCCCAGAACCATCGGGTTGTCGTCGACCAGCAGGACCTTAACGTTGTTCGCCATGGAACGCGCTACGTTTTTTTCCGGGGGCGGACATAATTGCCGCTCCTTCCCCGGACGCGGCGGTAATCGCCGCTCTTGCCTCCGGACTTGCGCTCGAGTACGATTTCGCGAATTTCGATCCCCTTATCCAGCGCCTTACACATATCGTACACGGTGAGCGCGGCAATGCTGGCGGCAGTCAGGGCTTCCATCTCGACACCCGTCGCCGCCGTGCTCGTAACTTGTGAGGTAATAGCGACGCCATTCTCGCACAGCCGCATTTGCACATCAACGTGGGAAAGTGGCAGAGGATGACACATTGGAATCAGCTCGGCGGTGCGCTTGGCAGCCATGATTCCCGCCAGCCGCGCCGTCTCCAGTGGATCGCCCTTGGGATTTTTCGGCAACGCTTGCAGCACCTCCGGCTTGAGCGCCACAAAGGCACTGGCCTCGGCCTGGCGCTTGGTGGGGGATTTCGCGGAGACATCCACCATTTTGGCGCGTCCGGAATGATCGTAGTGGGAGAGCTTCTTGGGCATCGGGAAGTTCTATCTTACATGGGAAGGGATCGAGGGAAGGCGGCGTTAACAGTGAGAGTACGGCAGAACGGACTTACGAGGATAACTGTCGCAACCAGGCGATTCCACTCATAACCGGGCTCTTGGCGAAGCGAGCGTGGCAGCCCACTTCGGTGGACGGCAATCTACCGCATCAGCAGCGGCACCCACTCACCCGCCGCGATCCTTTCTCGATCCGGCGGAATCACGATGTAGCAGTTCGACCGCGCGGCGGCTGCGATGTCTCCTGATCCCTGCCAGCGCAGCAGTTCCACTTCTGCTTGCTCGAACTCGCCCGACAGAATCGCCGGCAGGAAGCGCTTCAGACCGGGCTTGATTTTCATTTCGGATTTCAGCTTCGCATGCAGGAAAACCAGCTTGCGCAGCGTCATGCCAGCCAGAGCTTCCAGTATCGGTCGGGCAAAGAGTTCAAACGTCACCATCGTCGAGACCGGATTTCCGGGAAGACCGAAGAAATACTTGTGTCCCTCAGGGGCTGAAGCCCCGCTCTCTTGTACACGCGCATCGGCACGGCTAAAGCCGTGCCCTTCCCTCGCGCGGACAGGAATGTCCGCGCCACACGGGATGCGTCCAAACACCACCGGCCTTCCGGGCTGAATCTGTGCTCCGGTAAAGAAAAATTCGGCTTGAAATTCTGCCAGCACCTGCTCCACCAAGTCGTACTTGCCCATGGAGACGCCCCCGGTGAGCAGCAGCAGGTCAGCCTCAAGGCCGTCGGCGATCAATTCGTGCAGGCGTTCCGGTTCATCCGGAGCGATAGGCAGCAAGACCGGCTCCCCGCCCGCCACCTGGATTTGCGCGGCCAATGAGTAAGTATTGGAATTGCGAATCTGGTTTGGGCCGAGCGGTATGTTGATGTCCACGACTTCGTCGCCCGTGGCAAGCACGGCCACTCGCGGCTTCGAGTAAACCAGCAGGCGCGATCTTCCCACGGACGCGGCCACGGCAATGCCAGCGTGGCCCAGGCGCGTACCCGGGGAAAGCAGCCGCTCGCCACGTTTTGCCTCCGAGCCCACGGGGACGATGTTGTCCCCGCTGGCAATTCCCTTTGTGATTTCTACCCGGTCGCCGTTGCGCGAAGTGTACTCCACCATCACGACTGCATCCGCGCCGGGCGGGACGGGCGCTCCTGTCATGATGGCTGCGGCCTGGCCTGACTCGATTTTGATGGCTGCGTCCGTCCGTGCACCCGCCTTAATCTCGCCGATGACCCGAAGCATAGCGGGAAGTCGCGCCAGGTCAACGGCGCGCACTGCATATCCATCGCGTGTGGCGCGTGGAAAAGGAGGAAAGTTTCGATCTGCGGCGATCGGCTCAGCCAGAATTTGGCCGGTGCCATCGAGCAGATCCACTAGTTCTTTGCCCCGAGGACGCAGGCGTGCCGCGTGCTCCTCCACCACATAGCGGGCCCGTTCGAAGCTCAAGATAGCAGCGGATACGGGCGCGGAAGGCATGAAGGAGATGATACGACAAGCGAGGACGGTGTCCCTTTAGTTCGCGTCATATTTTAGGAAAGTCATCCTGACCGGACTTCAGCCGGGGCACGATCCAGGTGTTTGAATCTCAGTGCATTCCTCCTTCGCTTACCTGAAACCGGTCAGGATGACTCCCAACGGCAATGACGTCTCCTGCCTCCTTTCTAGTTTTCCACCGGCCACAACGATTGCAACCCAAACTGCAGGTTGCCTGCTCCCGCCGAAGCTGTGCCCAGAATTAATAAAGCACCCTTAAAACCGCCGGTGGAAGGCTGGAAGCTCACCAGACCGTTCGCGTCGGAAGTCAGGTAACTCGGCGGCGGCGACGACAGAATGATTGGCATAGGGTTTCTGGTGATGTTGGTATCTCCGGTTGAGATGATCGTCGCATTGTTGTCCGTGCGTCCAATCACCGACTGAATCATGACGCTCGCGCCCAGGACAGGGTTCGGAGTCTTCGACGAGTCGGTCACTCGGATGATTACTGATTGAAAGTTTTGGCCGACGGCAGTGATTTGAATGTTGCCGGCCACCGGTTGCAGTTGCAGCGAGGCCGCCTGAACCGCAAATACAGCAAAGTTTTGGCAGGGGTTGTAGTTGGGCTCGACGCAGACGTTGCCGTCCACCTCAGAGGTCATGTTGGAGATCGGCAACGCGGCCTGGGCGTATCCGTTGGTGTCCGTCATTACCGTGACCGACCAGGAACCCGGCAAGCAGCCCTTTCCAGGCGTCAGCTGACAGAAGTTGACCGTCTGCCCGCTCAGCCCTTTTCCGTTAGAAAGCACTCGCGCTGTCAGGTTCACGTTGACCGTCGCACCTTGGGCAACCCACGCTCGTTGAGGAAATAAGGATATGTCCAGAGATGTCTCTGTACTTTGCATTTGCAGCTGCACCTGTTGCGGGTTGGGATAGGAAGCGGGCGCCAGCTGTACCGCAATGCTTGTGCTGCCCTTGCTGAGTGGGCTAACCAAAGTCGCGGCTTGTCCGCTTTTGTCCGTCAGCACGGTACAAGTGCCCGCCCCGCCGCAGACCGAGAAGGCCGCCGCGGGCGTTGCGCTGAAAAATACGCTCGCTCCATTCACTGGGGTGACTCCATCCGGCGCAACCGCCTGCACCAAGATCGGCGTGGGCGCTTGTCCGCCCACCGGAATGTTGTATTGCCCTCCGCCTGCCAGCAGTTTGATGGTGTCACTTGGTCCAGCGCCGTAGGTCAGAACGCCGCTAAGGGTCGAGCCTCCCTGTGTGGGCGGATCGAGCAGTGCAACGTCCTGTAACCCGTCGGCGTTCGCCGGCGCGGTGGCGACGATCTGGTTTGCCGAGACCGCCAGCGCTGACGCCTTAGTGGCGATGTTGACTTGTGTGTTCGCTTGGAACCCATAACCTTGAATGGCGAATGGAGTCCCGCCAGCGACACTGGCCCGCGCCGGATTGATATGGTCACCGTACAACACGCGGGCGTGATATCGGTAGTCCGGCCGGCCATCGCCGCGGATGTCCGCGATTCCGATGCGGAAGTCAGTCGCCTCCAATAACTGCGCATTCAGCATCGTAATCCCAAAATACGGGCTGTTGAATGCCGATGGTGTGTTTGCCGGCGCCGGGAACGTTCCCGGGTCCGAAAGCGCCCACATGCCGACCACCGGCTGAGCTTCACTTTCCGATGCCGCACTGGATTCATCCAGCGCAGTCACGATTACAGAAAGCGTTCGGTTCGCCTGCCCGGAGAACCAGAAGTAGTCGATATCATCGTAAGGGCTGAGCGAGGCTGCCCAGTCGCCTGCGGCCGGCAGAGCCGCGGGAGTGTTGTAGGTTGTCGGTTGAAACCAGACTGACTTTTGCACCGCGCTACCTTGCATCAGGATGTCCTGTTGAACATCTCCGCCCAGCGTTACGTTCACTACGATTGGCGATGTCGAGCCGGAGGGCTGTACTTGCCAGGGCCCGTACGGTCCTACCGGCTCCGACCAAAAGGGATCGAGGGGTTCAACCGTTAACTGGTACTGCGCGTTGTTCCCGCCGTTCGGAATCTGCAATCCAGCGAGGTCGAAGAACCCTTCCTGCGTGAGATCATTTGAGCCCCAGCGGTTGAACGGCAACCCGCTGCTGTCATTAAAGCCCGTTGGCGTTGTGCCGGCGTTTCCACAAAAAAGGAAGCCGGAGACGGAAGTGGCCACATAAGCTCCCGAAGGCTGTCCGGTATTGGGATCGATCCAGCGCGCGACCACGTTTACGCCCTGCATGCCCTGGGCGGGCTGTCCGGTCCCGGTCGTGAAGTAGACTGTGCCGTGAATGCGAGCCGTGTTCGCGGAGAAGTTGGTGGCCGGGTATAGACGCGAGATCGACGCCTGATCGTCCATCTTGGGCTGATAGGGATTGGGATAGCAAAGCGTAATCGGAACACAATTCGAAGGATCGATAGAATGCATGATCGTAAAACCAGCATAGTCGTCCTGGGTCGGGTGCGGCTTGCCAGTGAGCACGTTGAGGTTGGTTTGCGACCAGTCGAGTCCCAAGACTCTTCCGAGTACCCGCACCAGACGGTATTCGACATCCGGCAATTGCGAGGAACTCTGGGCGCAGTTTCCGTTCAGAACTACCAAGGCGTGGAGAAAATAGGCATCGGTCCCGAAGTTGTCGAGCCCGCCGAACGCTGCATTGTAGAAACACGCCGAGGAATCCCCGGCACCCTGGCCCAGGAGCGCGTCAGTGACGGTACCGTCCAAGTCGTACACGATGCCGACCGGCTTGTTCGTGGCGCTGGGCATTATGTCGGCGGGCATGGTGATTGTGCCGTCAGGGTTGCGATAGACGTTGGTGCCGTTCACATCCTCAGCGAGCTGCCCAGCGCGTGTAACTGACAGGCTTACGGTCGCAATCGAAGTCCACTGGCTGAAGGCATCGGCCACAAAAGCGTCCGCGCTAGTGCCGGGAAGGATTGGGCTGAGATCACCCTGGTCGGTGTAGTAATTGACGGTTCCTTGCGACCATGTCAATGGTGTCCCTGCCAGACCGGAATTGAAGTAGCTGATGCCGGCGACGTATTTCGGGCCGCCCGCGTGAGCCATCTGCACCAGAATGATAAGGAGGGCCACTGCTACTGCGATCGCATAGAGGAAGCGGAGCAACCGCTTCGGTGGCCGGGAATTCTCTTCGCCGCCAACTACCGGCCACAAAGAAAACGGCGCGCTGCGTCTGCAAGAAAGGAAATATATCGCCATGGCTTAGTCCTCTTCCGCGAGCCGAAGACTGTGCAACAACTCCCGCGTGCTAATGCGTGTTTTTCCCAGGAACCGGACCCCTGTCGCTGGATTCGACGACAGAGTCTCGGCCCGTCCCGAATCGAGTCGCCCTGGATCAAGACGCTCCGGATCAAGAATCACCTGACCGTCTTCATCCATCTTGAACCGCCCCGCTGGTCCTCCCACCGGGCTGGTCAACCCGAGTTTGCTGGGCGGATAAAGAAAGAGCAGAACTCGCTCGCCCGGGCGATAGCGTTCGCCCGATTCCCACAGGCCGGCCCACTCGCGCACCGATAAGGTCTGCCCGGCGCGTACGCCGCGGATTGCTTTGTCCACGTGGAAGGTGATCTGCACCGTGGCCACGCGGGGCCGCGCGCGGGGAGTGATCCGGCGCACCGCTTTCACCGTGCCAGCGAAGATGTAGCCCGCATGCAGGGTCAAAGGAGACACAGCCGGCGGCCGCAGCGGGTCGGGAGTGGGCCGCAGTGGCTGCTCGGCGACGACCGTCCGCAGAAGGGAAATCAGAATCAGACCAAGGAGAAAGAACTTACAAAATGACTGTGGCATAGCAAGCCTCGCTTTGGGATCGAGGCCAGCCCTAGACGGGAGGACCCTATGCTAATCAGCCGGTAAAACAATGGCAGTGCGCGCGGTCACGCGGCGTCGTGATGAATGGACATTTCCACAGGAGGACTTGGGCCGTCAGCCCGAGGCCGACGACTTGTCGCGTTCCTCGCATTTGGAGTATCGTGACCGAATCGTATGGAGGGTCCTGATGGCCACAATGAGTCAACCTGCACTCACCCGTCGTGAAGTCCTCGAAAAGTGCATTGCGCTAGGCACGGTGGCGATTGCTTCCTCTTATTCAGCGGGTGCAATGGCGGCTGCCTTTGCAGAGCAAGAGAAGCGGCCCCGCAAGCCAACTCCGCCCAACGACCTTGGGCCTTTCTACAAGAAACGCGCGCCGCAGACTGCGCTACTCAGGGCGCCGGGCGACCCCGGCATGCCGCTCACTGTTTCCGGACAGGTCTTCAACACCCGCGGCGATGCGCTTTCCAATGCCGTCGTGGAAGTTTGGCAGACCGACCATTTGGGTCATTACGATCTGGACGGCTATCGCTACCGCGGCAAACTGGTGGTGGACAGTTCCGCAGCTTACAAATTCGACTCGGTCATGCCGGGACATTATCCCGATCGCGTTTGCCAGCACGTGCATTACTTGGTTACGGCGCCGGGCCACAAGCCGCTCATCACGCAGTTGTACTTCGCCACTGATCCGGTATTCGAGGGCGACCCCGACCATAATTTCACCCGCGACCCGCTCATCCACAGCCGCGAATTGGTTCGGCCCGTGATGTTGACCGGCGACCCGCACGACGTTCTTGCGGCGGTTCGCTTTGAACTTGCCCTGGAGCTACTCTGATGCGGCGCTGGCTGGCTTTTAGCGGAACGGTGCTGTTGCTTCTGCCTGCACTGTTTGCACAGAGCCTGAAGCTGGAAAAGACAATCTCCTCCCCCGCCGATGCGCCCGTTCAATTCACAGCTGTATCTGCGAAAGGTGACTTGATCGCCGGGGCTTGCAAGGACGGGCGAGTACGACTATGGAGTTTTCCTTCCGGCGAGCTCAGGCAGGTGCTGGATCTGAAAGATGAAAAAATTTCCGGAGTATGGTTTTCGAATGACGGAAGCCTGTTGGCGGTCGGCGGCACCAGGGGAAGCGTCAAGATTTGGCAGCTCCCGTTGGGCAAGCTGAAGCTGGAGTTTAGAGCTGCCGGCCAGGTTGACGCTTTGGCGATTTCCCCCAATCGGGAACTGCTCGCATTGGTGCCGTCTTCAGAGTCGGCATCACCAGCCGAACTCTGGGACCTCACTGTGGGCAAGGAGGTAACTGAGCTTCCAGCCAAATTCGGCGGATCGCTGGCCTTGGCCTTTTCGCCCGATAGTCAACGGCTGGCGGTCGCTGACGCCGACACCGAGATACGAATCTTCGAGGCTCAGACCGGCGCGATCCGGGCGACTAACGATGACTTCCTGCTGGAAATATTCGCGGTGGCATTCTCGGCCGATGGAAAGTCGATCTTCGCCGGCGGCGCCGATAAAACCATCTCAGTCATGGACGCGGCCAGCGGCAAAGTGACCGGCACGTTCCCCAAGCAAGCATTCGTGGTTCAGCAGTTGCAAACCTCGCACGATGGCAAATTTCTTGCCGCCGCGTACTTCGACGAGACGAATATGCGAAATCCTGCCCCGGTCTTGATCTGGAATATCGCCACGCAGAAAGTGCAGAGCACGATCCTGCAACCAGATGTCACGCCCAATGGTGGAGGATTTGTGCCGGACGGACGTCTGCTGCTTACCAGCAGCTCCGGCAACATGTTAAAGGTCTGGTCAGCGCGGTAGCGGGCCGCGAAAAAACTCCCCTGCTCAGCTATGCCGAAAGCGCGATTACCGGGCCGCAGGCTTTTTCTTTCTCTCCTGCCGCTCCGCCGACAAGTAGGCTCCCGTCAGCAGCAGCAATCCGGAGAGAAATGCCCAGAACATCAGGCTCACTGACAGGGCAAACGGTCCGTACACTTCCTGGAAATTCAAATGGGGCAGGGCCAGGATGTAGGCGTATTTGAGGATTTCCGACAGCAACCCCATAATCACGGCTGCCGGCAGCACGGCTCGCGCCGGAACTTTGCCGTTGGGCAGAAGCCAGTAGATCAAGAAGAAAATCGTAATGCTGGCAACAATGGCAGAGACTTTCATGATCAGGAAACCCGCCCATCGGACGACGAAAATATCGTGGCCGAAGGTCAGCGATTTCAGCAGCACCACGTTTTCCGCGGTCAGCGCAATCGAAAGCAGGGCCAGCACGCCGCAGCCAAAGGCTAGCCCGAGAGAGATCAGCTGGTTGCCCAGGTAAGACCGATTGTTGGGAAAGCGCCACACTCGGTTCAGAGCCACCTCGAGGGGCAGGAAAATTCCTGTGGAGGTCACCAGCAGAATCAGCAGCGAGAACACTTGCGCCCGATGCCGCGCTCCCACCAGCGCGTTGAGATTGCGGATCACGAAATCCTGTCCCGCGGGCAGGTAGTCTCGTAGCAACTGCACCACAACTTCGTACATGGCCGGCGACCGGAAGACGCGCCGGATCAGCGTCAGCAACAACAGCACGAAAGGGAAGAACGAGAGGATGGCATTAGCCGCCACCGAAAATGCGAACGTGTGCACCTCGGTGCGCAACAAGTATTTGACCGTCGAGGCGACCAACCCGGAATAAAATTCTGTACCTCCGGCTGGAACCTCAGAGGCAACCGTTCCGGGCACGACGGAGGTCGAAGCTGGAGAACGATCAGTCAATGTTATGCCAATATTATCAGAGAGTTGCAGCTGATTCCCCGAGCCGTCTAGCCGTCGTCTCTGGTGACCGTATTTCTCCGACAACGCCTTAGTGAACCACGGGTCACATTAAATCGTTTCATTTTCTTGCTTTTATCCTCTTGCCAGAAACAAGGTTCCTGAATATTATTCTGTGCCGTTGCCAAATTTCGGCGACGACGTTTGCAGTTTAGGTTGATGTTTCGTGGATTGCAGTTCTAATTCGCGCCACCTCGACAGGCTCCGGAGCTTTGCGCCGTTCTCTCTGCCATCGGCGCAAAACTCAGGAGCCTTTCTTGTTGGATCCAGGTTCTGCGGTTCACGGAAGTCGGCCGGTTTGATCCATATCCTTTGAGGGGGCAGTAGGAAGCGCGCACACTTCACGAGGGATGTGGGATTTTAATCCGAACAGAGGCGAAAGGAGTTTCTTGTGAGAGAGAAGGGTACAGTAAAGTGGTTCAACGGAGCTAAAGGATATGGTTTTATCCAGCGGTCCACCGGGGAGGACGTCTTCGTTCACTTCTCCGCCATCCAGGAGAACGGGTACCGCACACTGAACGAGGGCGAGACCGTGGAGTTCGACCTGCTCAAGGGACCCAAGGGGTTCCAGGCGGGTAATGTCGTCCGCGCCTAAGAGCCTTGATTCCGAAAATTCGCAAACCCTCTCAGCTCCCACTGAGAGGGTTTATTGTTGGTGCGACTTCGCGTGGCAAGGTGCCAGACAACTCGGAGTAATTCCGCCTGCTCAGGGATCGTAAGAAAGTGGACCGGGTCGATCTGACGCATGAGGCCGCAAAGCACCTTCCCCGTGTGATCGTGCAAGAACCCAGCCGGAGCGACAACAATTCTGAATCTTGGAATTAATTCCGCTGGATCACTGCGTTGGGTGATCGCGGTCACTGCGATCTGCTTCCAGGAATCGTAAAAAGGATCGACGCTCCTTATCGAGCCTGGGCCCCTGTCACAAAATCCTTTGGGGGTGATGGTATGTGGTGCAGCACCTTCTTGATCCAGGTCCCCGAACAAAAACCATATCCTCTCATCCCTACCGTTGACTTATTTGCTGAGAAATCGAGGTAACCAAACAACGGTTTTAATTTCGGCTGAGTCTCGTCCGACGACGATCCCTGTTGTCGTAGAACGACCAAGATACATCCGCAGGAGGATGAAATGAAAACGACACTGAAATACGTCTTCGGTTTCTGTCTGCTCGCCTCATTCGCGCTAGCTTCCGCGTTCGCCCAGACCGCGCTACCCCAATTCGACTACATCATCATCGTTGTCCAGGAAAACCGCACGCCGGACAACCTGTTTGGGAGTGGTCCGTCGAGCGCAAAATGTGGGATAGAGGATCTCGGCGCCATACGGCCCCGCCGACTTTCAGGCCCAAGGCACGCTGATGGGCCCGGACGCCGACGATAGCGACTGAAGGCACTGAACGCTGTGGCAGGGCGCGGGACTCACCCTGGTCCTGCGCCTTGCCGCACCAAAACCCAATAATTCGGTGATATACTTTGGCCTGCGGAGGGGCTTATCCTCCCTAAACCCTACGGCAGAGTCGTTCGAGTGGAGGTATTGGCCGATGCGGCCGAAACCGTTCCTTTCCGTCTTTCTCCCGCTCCTGGCGATTTTATCGCCGCTTTCGATGTTCGCGACCGGGGCACCGGCCGCCAAGCCGGTCGAGCAAGTGATTTATGCCTTCCAAAACAATGGCGACGGTGCACTGCCCTATGCGGGCCTGATTGCGGACGCCAAAGGCGACCTGTACGGGACGACCGCCGGTTACTATGGAAACGGGGCCATATGCATCGACAATAATTGCGGGACGGCGTTCCAATTGAAGCCCCCATCAAGACCGGCTAAGAGCTGGACCTACACCACGCTTCACGTGTTCAGCGGGGGTGGCGATGGGCAAGCACCGGGCAGCCCTTTGATCTTCGATGGTGCGGGCAATCTCTATGGAACCACGTCCAGCGGCGGCACGGGCTCATGTTACTTAGGCTGCGGCACGGTTTTTGAGCTATCGCCGAATGCAAGCGGCGGCTGGACTGAAACTGTGCTGTACTCATTTCAGGGTGGCACTGACGGCCAAAATCCTGAGGGCGCCCTGGTCTTCGACAAGAACGGCGCTTTGTACGGTACCACGGTCGTGGGCGGTGAGGCCACCTGTAGCTACGGCACCGTCTTTCAACTGACGCCGCCTTCGGAACGGGGCGGGGCGTGGACGGAGAACGTTCTCTACCGCTTCAACAGCTTTGACAGCGGCTTTTGGCCTGAAGTGGGTGTGGTGTTCGACAGGGCGGGGGCACTCTATGGCACAACCAACGAAGGCGGGCAGGGCGGATGCTCGGATGGCTGCGGGGTGGTCTTCAGGCTGGTGCCGCCGCGAAAGCAGGGAGGAACTTGGGTTGAACGGGTACTCTACGCTTTCACCGGCGAAAGCGATGGCGGAGCGCCCTATGCTGGTGTGACCTTCGACCGCTCCGGTAATCTGTACGGCACGACAAGCCTTGGCCACAAAAACGCGGGCGCGGTTTACATGCTCACCCCCCCCACCAAGAAGAATGGGGCCTGGACTGAGACCACGCTCTACACCTGCTCAACTGACAGCGGCCCGTTCTTCATAAAGGCTGGGGTGATTCTCGACAAAGCGCGGAATATCTACGGCACCAGCGAGACTGGAGGACCCCGCTACCTAGGCAACGTCTTCAAGCTGAAGCCACCAGCCAAGAGGGGCGGTACTTGGACGGAGAGCGAACTTCACCGATTCAGGGGTGGGAACGATGGCCGCTGGCCGTTTGCTGGGCTGATGTTCGGCAAGGACGGCGCGCTCTACGGCACCACGCTGAACGGCGGCGGCGGAAATTGCCTTCAGGGCCAACACGACTTTGGCTGCGGTACGGTCTTCAAGCTCGTACCGTGATCGTCTGGCCTACTCCTCCCTCGGCATGCTGTTCGAGATCACGCCGTGACCGATGTTTCCGGCAAGCTAGCGGTCAGCACTCCTGGCCTGTCGCGAGGTGTTCCAAAGTCTTCTGCAACGACGCCTCGTCAGCAACGTTGATGCAAGTCCTGAAGCGGTCGATCTGGCGCATGAGGCCGCAGAGCACTTTTCCCGGGCCGACTTCGACGAAAGTCTGGACTCCCCGCGCGATCAGCAGGCGCATGGATTGATCCCACTTCACGGCACCTGTGACCTGCCGGATCAGCGCCTCACGGCTGTGGTCCGCGTCCCCGAGCGACGCGGCATCGACATTACACACGACGGGAACACTGGGCTTCACGAATGCGAGAGAGTGCAGATCGTGGGCCAAGCGGTCCTGTGCCGGCTTCATCAGCGAACAATGGAAGGGAGCGCTGACCGGCAGGATCTTGGCGCGTTTGGCGCCGCGCTCATCGGCCAACTTGGTGGCGCGTTCGACGGCTGTGGTGTGGCCCGAGATGACGATCTGTTCCGGAGAATTGATGTTGGCAGGTTGGCAAACCTCACCCTGGGCGGCGTCGTGGCAAACCGTGGCGACTTTCTCCAAGTCCATGCCGAGAATCGCCGCCATGGCGCCCACCCCCACGGGAACGGCTTCCTGCATGTACTGGCCCCGATTGCGGACGGTGCGCGCTGCGTCGGCGAAGGCAAGGGTTCCGGCGGCAACGTGAGCGGAATATTCCCCCAGGCTGTGCCCGGCGACAAAAGCTGGTTGCAGACCCTTCTCGTGAAGAACACGCCAGGCCGCGACCGAGGCGGTCAGAATCGCAGGCTGAGTGATCTCGGTCAGGCGCAGTTGGTCTTCCGGACCCTCGAAGCAAAGTTGCGAAAGCTTGTAGCCCAGGGCTTCGTCTGCTTCTTCAAAGGTCTGCCGCGCGATCGGATATTTTTCAGCTAATTCTTTGCCCATGCCGACGGCTTGCGATCCCTGGCCGGGGAAAAGAAAAGCGAGGTTGGGTGCAATTGTCATAAGAATCTCTGGCGAGCCTTGCGCCCCGGAGCATTTTCAGAGCTGACTAGATCCGTAGGGAGAGTCTATGAAAAAGCAGGTCCCTCGACTCCGCTACGCTCCGGTCGGGATGACAGACTTATGTATTGGCACACTATGTGTTCGCCAGTGTGGCGGCGCGAAGCGCCCCTAGCTCTTTTTCTATTTTTTCATTAATCCGGTGCTCGGCGAATTCCGCCGCCACCCGGATTGCATTCTTGATCGCGTTGGCATTCGACGATCCATGGGTGATGAAGCACACACCTTTTACACCGAGCAGAGGCGCGCCGCCGTATTCGGTGTGGTCGAGCCGCTTCTTAAAATCCGCGAATGCGCTGCGCGAGAGCAGAGCCCCAACTTGCCGCGTAATCGTCGCTTTCAGCGATGCCTTCAGCGTAGCGCGCACCAGATTGGCCACACCTTCGGAAGTTTTCAGCGCGACGTTGCCCACAAACCCGTCGGCCACAATTACGTCCACCTCGCCGTTGTACAGGTCGCGACCTTCCACGTTGCCCACGAAATTCAGCGGAAGTTGTTTCAAAAGCCGGAAGGCCTCCCGGGTCAACTCGTTTCCTTTGGTTTCCTCTTCGCCGATCGAAAGCAAACCCACCCGCGGGCGCCTGGTGCCGAACATGGAACGGAAGTAGATTTCACCCATCACAGCGAACTGCTCAAGATTATGCGGCTTGCTGTCTACGTTCGCGCCTACATCAAGCAGCGTGGCGGCCGTGCCCAGCACAGTGGGAAAGACCGCGGCCAGCGCCGGGCGATCAACGCCGGGGATGGCTCCCAGCACCATTTTCGCCGTGGCCATGGCGGCGCCGGTGTTGCCGGCAGTTACGAATCCGGCGGCGCGCCCGTCCCGCACCAGGCGAAGGCCAATGCGCATGGAGGAATCGCGCTTGGCGCGTACCGCCTGCACGGCTTTGTCATCCATGCCGATGACTTCACTGGCATGCACGATTTCAATCGGCAACTCGGCTAGCGCAGGGTAGCGAGTCAGCTCGCCCCGGATCACGGGCTCAGGGCCGACCAATAGCACATGGACATCGTAGTGCCGCGCCGCTTGGATCGCACCTTCGATCTCAGGCCTCGGCCTACGGTCCGAACCCATTGCGTCCAAGGCTATGACGCTTGGCATGGGATGCAGGAGCTAGCGGGATTCTTCGACTTCCAGAACTTCACGCCCCTTATAATAGCCGCATTTGGGACAGGCACGATGCGGCATTTTGCGCTCGTGGCAGTTGGGGCATTCAGAGAGTGAATGGCTCTTGAGTGAGTCGTGGGCGCGCCGGCTGCTGGTGCGCGCCTTGGAGTGGCGCCGTTTTGGATTTGGCATCTAAATTCCTCTCGTAATTTCCTCTTTAGCTCTTGGCTTCAAGCCCTGGTACCAGGCTAAGAGCCAAGAGCTAACCGCTATTCCTTCAGTGCTCTAATTTGCCGCGAAGGTCTTTCAGAGCCGACCAGCGCGGATCTTCCATCGGTTCAGCGCAGGAACATTGTCCCGCGTTGAGATTCGTCCCGCAATGCGGACACAGCCCCTTGCAGTCCTCACGACAGATAGCCTTCAGAGGAACGGACAACAGAACCTGCTCACGCAGGGCATCTTCGAGCAGCAATCCTTCTCCCTGATAATAGCTAATCTCGGCTTCGGCGCCGGTTACGGAAAGCTCCTCCTGGCCAGCGTCGGCTCCTAGCGGCCGGTACAGGAGATCAAACTTGCGCGTGATATCTTGCACGACCGGCTCCAGGCAGCGCGCACAGGCCATGTCAAGCGCGGTCGTGAGTTCGCCGTTCAGCCGTATATCCTTGATCCGCTTGTGCTTGCCGTGATGTTCCTCGACCAGTTGCGCGCGTCCCGCAGTGCGCAGCACGGAGCGCTGCGTCAGATCGGGACCCAGGTCGATCACGCCTGGGCGAAACTCCTCCTCGAAGTCTATAGGATGGAGTTCCAACTCATGAATTGCGATGAGCATCGAGACCCCCGCGCCCCCACCACACCGCGAAGGACGCGGAACCCGTTCAGAAGCGCAGGTTCTTCAGGGAGCAAAATTAAAGAATAAAGGGCAAAAGAGCAGGGTGTCAAGATTAGGGAGCGGCCGCTTGCTCAAAAGATTCCTACCCTCTACACTGGAAATTTCCTATAAGAGGGCGTGCTCGTCCCGTGGGCGACCATGGAGGCGGGGAGGATGCATGGGTAGGTGCGGTGCGGTTGGGTTCGCGGTTCTTATTGTTTCCCTCATTTTCTTGGTGGCCGGGACGGCCGGCTGCGGCAGCCAAGCTGTAACCACCGCGGTCAACGCAGTTCCCGCCAGCATCAGCCTTACGCCCGCTCCTAGCTTTTCGATGGAACTGGGCACGTACCAGGCATTTACCGCGACCCCTCTGGACAGTACCGGCAGGACTGTCACAACTGAGATCTCATACCAGTCCAGTAACACAGCGGTCGTGACCGTTGCCGCGAACGGAATGGCTTGTGCCGGCAGCTGGAATTCTCTGAGCAGCCCGCAAATATGCACGCCGGGGCCGGCGGGGGTGGCTCAGATATCGGCGACAGCACAAGGAGTGAGCAGCCCTCCGACCACGGTTTATGTTCACCAGCACATTGATAAGATCTTGCTGGCCGATATCTGCGCCGTGGCTCAGCCGCCGGTTCCCTGCACGCTGCCCCGGAATCCCTGCCAATCCATCAACCAGAATTCCGCTCCGCAAAACACTGTGTATGAGGCAAGGGCATACAGTGGGGGGACGACCGATATTACTTCGACGGTGGGACAATTCAGCTGGCAGGCGGTCAACCCTTCCGTGCTCACGCTGAGTAATACCGCCGCCGGTCTAAGCAACATGGTGAATAGTGTTTCGCTGAACCAGGTGGAGGCAACCGCAGTGACACCAGGTGTGAGTCCGGTATTTGCCGCGATTGGCAGCGCGACCAGTATTCCGGTGAACTTTACGTCTTGCCCGGTCCAGGCGATTTCACTGGCCGTTACGAACGCTACGAAAACTTCTGAGAGCATCGTGCCGACGGTGACCGACACACTGGGCAATGTCATCATGTACTCGGGCTCTAAAACCTCGGTTCCGTTAACCTGGAGTTCTTCCCAGCCTGCTTCAGTAAGCGTAAGCAGCAGTGGCCTGGCGACGGCGGCGGCGGCGGGCGGTGGCGCGGCCATCATTGCGTCTTGTACCCCTCCAACCTGCAACATCGGATTTCTGCCAAGTTACCCGATCTACCCCGAGAACGTAGTTACGATGGTTGTAGCCGGCAGCGGGAATTCTCAGAATGCAACCACATACATAAGCAGCACGGCTTGCGGAACGACGGATGATTGTTTCAGCACGGTTGTACTGGTGACGGCGCCTACAAACACTGTGGGGAACCCCATCATTTTGCCGGCCACACCAAACTCGCTCGTCTTCAACCGGCAAGGGACCAAAGCTTACTTGGGGACTAATTCCGGACTGCTGGGTACCAAGGGGCTGATGGTGCTTGACACGTCGTCTGGCTCCGTTACACAGTTCACCTCTACGCCCGGCAAGGTGTTGGCCATTTCACCCGACGGAAGCAAAGTGATAGTTTCAGATACAACCGATACACCAAATCAGGTGTATGTGTTTGACACAACGGCGAGCACCAGCCGGGCATTTTCGATCACAGGTGGCAAAGCGGCCGATTTTTCTCCAGACAGCCTAAAAGCCCACATCCTGGCCAACAACGGGAGTACAAGTTCGCTTTATGTCTATTCGAAGCTGGATGCTATGCAGAAGATTCCGTTGACCACCCCAGCCAACGATGTGACTTTCCTATCGGAGGGCGCATTTGCCTACGTGGCAGGCGGCGCTCCGAACGCTGTCACAGTGTGGAGAACCTGCGATAACTATGGACCCGCCGACACCATAGCCACTCCAGCCATACCGGACCTTATAAAGACCCTCCCGGACGCTGCTCATGTGCTGGCGCTGGACCCGCCCGGTATCGACATCATCCACGTGAGCGCAGCCCCGACCGGCTGTACGCCTAGCGTGAGTGACAGCGTTACATCTTTCAACCTCGGACAAGGAAATTTCGTGGCTAAGCAGTTGATCATTTCGGAAGATGGCTCGACCGCGTATGTGATCGCATCGAATCTGGGCAGTATCCTCACCTTCAATATTGCCGGTGAAACAACGACGACCCTTCCGCTGTTTGGGAATGCAAACCCGATTCAGGCCACGCTTTCTCCCGATGGCACTCTACTTTATGTGGCGGCCAGCGACGGAACGGTACACGTCGTGGATACTGTGGCGGGCGGCGACATACAGCAGATCACTTTTCCCTTGAACCTGTGCAAGAATTCAGCGGGACAACCATGGCCAACCACCTGCAAGCCGGATCTGGTTGCGGTCGTGCCCTAGGAAGCGGTCGATCCTCGCGGGCTCCCAGTCTTGAGTCATGCGCGAAAAACCCTGTGGAGAGATTTTCTCGGTCTCGCGGCGGTAAGTCCGGCTCTTGGCCAACGGCCAACGACTAGCGGCCGACGACCACTAGGCTTTCGCCTTTTCCAGCTCCCGACCGATGCTGTCGAGGACTCCATTGATGAATTGCACGGATTCGGGACTGGAAAACTTGCGTGCAATCTCCAGCGCCTCGTTGATCACCACGGCGCGGGGAGTGGAAGGAAAGGCCATCAACTCCGCGACCGCGGATCGCATGACGTTGCGGTCGACGGCCGCCATGCGATCCATGCGCCAGTGCTCGGCGTGACGCTCGATAAGGCCGTCAATGTCGGCGCCGCGATCGCTAGCCACCCGGAAGAGATCCTCCGCGAAATCGCGCACGTCCTTCTGCGCGGAACTGTGTTCGCTCCAGAAGGTACGACGGACCTGCTCGGGAGTCTGCCGCCCCATATCTGCCTGAAACAGCATTTGCAGTGCGAGTTCGCGGGATTTGCGGCGGGTGCCCATGAAAAACCAGTAGCCAGTAGTTAGTAGCTGGTAGTCAGTAGTCAGTTTACTTCACAAGAGGAGCCTGCTTGCGAGACTCACTTCGATCTCCGAGGTTTGGGTTTGTGACTGCGACGAGCCGGAGGAATCGGTTTCTTGCTGAAAGCTGACGGCCGAGAGCTGATGGCTTTCTTGCTCCTCCTGACTCCTGGCTCCTGACTCCTGACTGCTTTCTTCAAATTCGCCATTTCCACCGCAGCCAGCGCCGCCTCAAAACCCTTGTTCCCCATCTTCAAGCCAGCACGGTCGATGGCTTGCTCCAGCCTATCGCAGGTGAGCACGCCAAACGCATGCGGAACACCGGTTTCCTGGGCGGACTGGCCGATCCCGCGCGTGACTTCGTTCACAATTACATCGTAATGCGCCGTATCGCCGCGCAGCAGGCAGCCGAGGCAGATGATGGCGTCGTATTTTTTCGTTTCAGCGAGGGTGCGGGCGGCGGAGGGAATTTCGAAAGCGCCGGGTACGCGAATGATTCGGACGTCCCGGTCGGATGCACCTGCGCGGCGCAGACCGTCGAGGGCACCCACGAGCAGGCGCTCGGTAATGAAGGAATTGAATCTGCTGAGCACGATGGCGAAGCGCTTGCCCGTGGCGTTGAGTTTGCCTTCGATTCCGGCAGCAGCCGGCTCTGGCCGGCCGTGCACAGTGACAACGATTTCTCCCGGCAGCTCGAGCGAGAAGCTGCGCTCGCCGGAGGTGGGCGACGCGGAATCCGACAGAAGCTTCAGTTTCATCTTTTGTGCGATTGCGAAGACGTCGTCCGGATTCGTAACCTCGAGCACAACCAACCGGGCTACATCCTTTAAACGATCGAGCACCTCAGGCGGGTACTGTGGAGAAAGCGCGTTTACGCTTAACAAGCCAAGCGGCGCGGAGAGAACTGCCGAACGGCGATCTGCGCTAGCTACGTGATCGAAGCCGATGGCTTCGAAGAATTCGACCAGCTTGCGGAAGTCTTCCGGTTTGCTGGCGTAGCGGCCGATGTGGAGGGACTTCAGCATGGAATTCTTTTTACCACAGAGTCACAGAGACTCAGAGAGAAACTGGATGGGAATGGTTCGTCTGATCGTTCGTAGCTCCGTGCCTCTGTGGTGAGCTTTTGATATCTGGGAAATCTGCGTCAATCTGCGGCCAAGCTACTTTCCTTTGAATTGCGCTGGCCGCTTCTCCAGGAATGCCGTCGTGCCTTCTTTCTTGTCTTCGGTGGCGCAGCAGACGCCGAACAACGTCGCCTCCAGATAGAGGCCTTCCGCCAGAGTCATCTCCATGCCCTTGTTGACTGCTTCCATGACATACTGCACAGCCAGCGGAGCGTTAGCGATGATCTTCTGGGCGATGGCTTCGGCCCGCGGGATAAGTTCGGCCGCGGCTGTGATTTCGTTGACCAGCCCGATGCGATGGGCTTCCTGCGCGGTGATCA
Organism: uncultured Acidobacteriota bacterium; assembly: GCA_963770485.1. Classification (GTDB taxonomy): domain Bacteria; phylum Acidobacteriota; class Terriglobia; order Terriglobales; family Acidobacteriaceae; genus CAVVEC01. The sequence goes on along the minus strand of CAVYPX010000009.1, from coordinate 441,262 downwards.
TTTCGCCCGCCAGCAAGATCTGCATGGCGATTCCTTTGCCGACGAGGCGCGGCAGACGCTGCGTGCCGCCGTATCCCGGCATAACTCCCAGCTTCACCTCAGGCTGGCCAAGCTTGGCGTTTTCGCTGGCCAGACGCATGGTGCAAGCCATCGCCATTTCGCATCCGCCGCCCAGCGCAAAGCCGTTGATGCAGGCGATCACCGGCTTGCCGAGATTTTCGATTAAATCAAGAACGCTCTGGCCACGGTGCGTGTATTCCTTGCCCTCGACGGCGTCGTGATGACGGAGTTCGGCGATGTCGGCGCCGGCAATGAATGCCTTCTCGCCCGCTCCGGTCAGAATGGCGACTCGGATGTTTGGGTCGTCTTTGATGTCGGTGAAGGCAGCGCGCAGCTCTTCCATAGTGGCCATGTTGAGAGCGTTGAGGACTTTGGGCCGGTTGACGGTGACGTAGGCGATCGAGTTTTTCTTGTCGAGGAGGATGTTTTCGAAGGTCATAAGAATTCCTGCCGCAGATTCCGCAGATTAACACCGACTACATCAGCACCTGTACTACCTGCTATAGTTGTATAGCACGACGTAGCCCATGCTTGCTATTCGCCTTCCCGCAACCATTGAAAAGCGCCTCGGGCGTCTCGCCAAGCGCACCGGCCGTACCAAGACATATTACGCTCGCGAAGCCATCGTACAGCATCTCGATGAACTGGAAGATATTTACCTTGCAGAGAAGCGTCTTGAAGCGATACGCGCGGGCCGCACCCGGACCATTCCTATCGAAAAAGTAATGCGGCGCTATGGCATGGCAACAAAAAAGCGCGCCAACCCTAAAGCTCTGTCATCCTGAGAGGTTGTGACTTTATTGCTTTCTCGCATTTCAGGATTACATGGCATGTCACGAATTCATCGAATTTTCAAATCTGTCATCCTGAGCGCAGCGGCCGCTTCGCGAAGCGAAGCAGCCGCGGAGTCGAAGGACCCCTATTCGTGTGGGGCAGATCAATTTAAGAAGGCGTTTTCACGAAGCTGCCAAGCGAAAATTCCCTGTAAGGCCTGCGCCAGGTTTCAGAGCCACGGGGTCCTTCGACTGCGTTGCCGTGCGCTTCGCGCGCGACAACTCGCTCAGAGCGTTGAAAATGCGGTGATTCGTGAAATGCCAGGTCATCCTGAAATACGAAAAAAAAAGTCACAGCCTCTGAGCGGAGCAGTCGAAGGACCCCAAGCAACTCCAAATTGCCCGCGCCTCATGTGGGAATTCTCCCCTTGCTGCCGTGGTTAGAATGCCTTTCCAGGTCCATGCTTTTGCAAACTCGCAAGGGATCCTTCAACTCCGTATGAACTTCGCTTCGCGAAGCTCATACTACGCTCAGGATGACAACGCGGGTACGATTACAATTTGTTGGCCTTCGGATTGTTCGGATCGGAATAATCGTAAAAGCCTTTGCCCGTTTTGCGTCCGTACCAGCCTGCCATCACCAGGCGCTTCAGCAGCGGAGGCGAGGCGAAGCGGCGCTCTTTGAATTCGTCGTACATCACGTGGGTGATGTAGTAAGTCGTATCCAGGCCGACGAAATCGAGCAACGTGAAAGGCCCCATAGGATAGCCGCAGCCCAGCTTCATGGAAGTATCGATGTCTTCGATCGAGCCCACGCCCTCTTCGTAGGCGCGGATTGCATCGAGCAGATACGGCACCAGCAGCCGGTTTACGATAAACCCAGTCTTGTCGCGGGTGCGCACCGGGACTTTGCCCAACTTCTTCCCGAACTCGTAAGCCGTCTCGTAAACATCGTCGGCGGTCGCGATCGTGCGCACCACTTCGACCAGCTTCATCAGCGGCACCGGATTGAAAAAGTGCAAGCCGACAAAACGCTCGGGCCGTTTGGTCGCAGTGAGAAGTTCCGTGATGGAAATCGATGATGTGTTCGAGGCGAAGATCGCGTCTTTCTTCACGATGCCATCGAGGGAGGCGTACATCTTTTTCTTTTCCTCGACGTTCTCGATGATCGCCTCGACGATGATGTCGCAGTGGGCCAGGTCTGGTTTGTTGGTTGTGCCTTTGAGCCGCGCCCGGATGGCTTGTGGCGTTTCTTTGATTGTGCCCTTTTCGGCAAACTTGGCCAGTGATTTCTCGATCCCGGCAAAGCCCTTATCGAGGAATTTCTGCTCGACCTCTAACACGGTGACGTCAAATCCAGCGGTCGCGCAAACCTGCGCGATGCCGGAGCCCATCAAGCCGCAACCGAGAACACCAACTTTCTTTATTTCCATGTCGATACTCCAGTTCAGCTAGTTCACGATGCTAGGCCCGCCTAGTGAGCCTCTGCTTGGCCAAGGAGTAGGCCGCCATCAGTAGAAACACAGAACCAAAGGTTATCAACGGCGGCGACGAACCTTTGCCGTGCAATGAGAGCCACAAGTTGCCAAGGAGGAAAGTCACGCCCCAAGACAGCAGGGAGAAATTCTGGAACCATGAAGGCCACTCATCTCTTTCGTGCATGAGTAGCGCGACCGGCGCCAATGAAGCCCCCACCATCAGTCCCGCAAAGAAACTGTCACCCAGAATAGATCCGCCCGTGAACAAAAATGCCCCGCCTATATCCTCGAAAACCAGCATTGCAGCTCTCATGTCATAGCTCCACAAGGATCTAAGGGTTCGCACTCAGTTCAAGCTCTCCACCACCATCGCGATCCCCTGTCCCCCGCCGATGCAAGCAGTCGCCAAACCATACTTCTTCTTCCGACGACGCAGCTCATAAAGCAGCGTGATCACCAGCCTTGTTCCGGTCGCGCCCAGAGGATGTCCCAGCGCGATCGCGCCACCGTTCACATTGACTTTCTCGCGATCTAATCCCATTTCTTTCTCCACCGCCAAATATTGCGCCGCGAAGGCTTCATTTACTTCGATGAGGTCAATGTAATCGAGAGTGAGCCCAGCTTTCTGCAATGCAATTTTCGAAGCTGGGACCGGTCCGCGTCCCATGACTTTGGGTTCGACGCCGGCAATGCCCCAACCTACGATGCGCCCCAGCGGCTTAAGGCCTCGCTTCCCCGCCTCTTCCAACGACATCACAACGACCGCCGCGCCTCCATCTACAATCCCGCTGGCATTTCCGGCCGTCACCGTGCCGTTCTTGCCGAATGCAGGCTTCAGCTTGGCCAGACCTTCCATCGTAGTCTGCGGGCGGCGATGATCGTCCTCGGTAAACATTTCGCCGCTGGGTTCACCCTTGCGGTCGCGGAGCGGCACCGGAACCAGCTCTTCCTGCATCCGCCCGTCCTTGTAAGCCGCATCCGCCGTGTGCTGCGAGCGCAAGGAGAATTCATCCTGCATCTCGCGCGTGATCCCCTGCTGCGAACCATAGAGCTCTGCCGTATTCGCCATGTACGACCCGCAATAGCTGTCGAGCAGCGCGACCATAAGCGAGTCTTCGAGCTTTCCTCCTGGGGCAAGAGTAAAGCCGTCACGACCGCGGATCACAAATGGCGCTTGTGACATTGCTTCCATGCCGCCGGCCAGCACGATCTTGGCCTCATCGAGCTGAATCATCTGGGCAGCGTTCACAATGGCTTGCATTCCGCTTCCGCACAGACGATTCACGGTCAGAGCAGGCGTCTCAATGGGCAGCCCGGCGCGCAATCCCACATGCCGTGCGCCATAGAGTGCGTCGCCGGAAGTCTGTTGCGCGTTGCCGAAAACGGCGTGGTCGAATTCCTTGGCATCCAGACCCGACCGTTCGATTGCCGCTTTGCCCGCGACGGCGCCGAGTTCCTGGGCGGTGAAATCCTTCAGTTTGCCGCAATAGCGCCCAAAGGGGGTGCGGGCCCCGCTGACAATGGCTATGTCTCCTGGTTTCAGCATTGGCTTCCTGGTGATAACTTCATGAGATCAGAATGGTTCCGAATGGGCTGACCAAACTTGTCAGTGTAACAGCGGGAAATGGAAGGGGCAAACGAGACTGAATGAATGACTCAATTCCTAGGCTACCGCGGCACTGGCAAAAGAGGCGGCCAGCGCGACGATCTTGCCTGCGCCCTGGACTACCGAGGCGTGCAGCGCTTGCTCAGCGCGATTGATCACTTCGGTGACGATGTCCACAGGGTCGTACTCCCCGCGCACCACTGCCTCGGCCAGGCCGGCGTTGTAACGAACAGAATCCTGCTTCTCTGGCAGCCGCACTTGAGCAAGAAGTTTTTGCAGTTTCTCCGCTGCCATCACACCTTCTTTTTCGGAGGTTTCCCCGAGAACAATGGCGATCGCCGTCGTCTCGTAACGGAATGCCAGGTCGTTCTGGCGGATATTGGCGGCAAAGAGCTGGCCAATTTGCTGCATCATCGATTCGATCGCAGCTTCGCCGAACTCCTTCACCATCGCTGCTTTTTCACCAAACTGCATCAGCAAGACCGTAAGCGGAGTGCTCTGCTGGACGTTCCGGCGGGTCTCCGCCATCAAGAGGTCGAGATAGGAAGCGCGCTTGAGCAGTCCCGAGCGCTCATCGGTCACCGAAAGATTCTTGACCAAGCGGCGAAGTCCGGCATTGTTGAGGGCGATCACGATCTGGTCGCTGATGGTTTTGAGCACCATCACATCGTTGGAATTCCAGGTGCGGGCCGCGCTGTCAAACAACAGGAGGACGCCCACCTGTTCTGATCCATCGCTCAGCGGCAAAGCAAGGAAAGATCGGATGGCCAGTTGGACCAGGATCTCGCGGATGTTCTGCAACTCGGGAGCCGACTGCGCGTCCGCCACGGCGAGCGTGCCGCGACTGATGGCCAGATCGTGCACCGTGGGGACGATTTTTCCCAGCACAGCAGCCTCCGCGGGCCTGCCATCGGGGCAATACTCCTTAATTGCGGTGGCAAGTAATCCCGGCTTGCGCATGGCAACTACGCAGCGGCTCACCTTCCATTGCACTCCGATTTCCTTGGCCGTCGTTGACATCACCGCGTCGGCATTGCTCTGGCGGTAGAGCTTGCGGGTGATCTCAGCCACACGGGTGAAGCTGCTGACATCGGCAGCATCGCTCGTGGCTGGCGCCGACGCAGCCGCTTCCGCGGGCGCGGAAGATACCACCGGCGGCGCCGGCGCCGAGCCTGCGTATTGTGGAACCAATCCCGCCGTGAGGTACAACTGTTGCAAATCCTGGTTTCGCTCTTCTTCGTGAGGAAAGAGTTCCTGAATCCGCTGTAATCTTTCGATGGCTTTGGAGCGCATTCCATACTGCACCAGGATTTCCGCCTGGAGCATGAGATCCTGCAGAGCCGCTCCACCCAGCAGTTTCTCTTGATCGCGAGCCGGCGCGCTTGCCGAGTCGCCCATGCTGGAAAAACGGGAGGCGATGACCTTGAAGCGGTTGTCGTCAATTTTTCCACGTAACATTTCCAGCCGCTTGTGATGCCCCGGTTCATAGGCATCCACCTCCGCCGCACGATCTAAAGAATCGGCCGCCTTGGCAAAGTTGCCCATGCTGCAATACAGATCGAAAAGTTTGAGCAGAGTCTGGCAGTAATCCGTCTCCCGATTGGAGGCGTTGAACTGCTCGCTCATGAACTCGAGCATTTCGGAGGAAGCGCGGTGCCCCGCCATGATTTCCTGCATCAAGGTGAGGAAGGTGCGGCGATCGCCTTTGCGGCGCTGGCACTGCTCAAGCTTTCGGCCTAGAGCGACAGCCTCGGCATCCTGCTGGCTGTCGATGAAAATTCCGATGAGGTTTGCGATCTCCTGGATGCGGGAAGGCTTTTCCTCGAACAATTGCCACAGCACGGGTTCGGCATCGGTCAAACGCTTGGCCGCGATGAGCGCCTTCGCATAGATTTCGCGCAATTCCTCCGATGCGCCACCCGCGATGACGAGAGGCTCGAAGACAAAAATTGCCGCTCCCACCTGCCCTTGCTCCAGCAAGTTCTTTCCGTAGGCCAGAGCAATCTGGGGATCGGACGGATCTTCGGAATAGGCACGCTCGATCCATTGGGCCGCGCTCCCGCCCGAGGTTTGCGCAAGCTCCGCGAGTTTCAGAAATGCGGCTGCGGCAGCTTTGCCGTCCTTCAGTTCGGATGAGAGTTCGCCGAGCCGAACCAGATTCCGCTCGTTGGATTCTAGGCTCAGGATTCGTTGCAACACCAGGAGCGAGTCCTGCTTGCGCCCCTGCTTCGTGAGCTCTTCCAGCACTGCTTCGTAGGTTTCCAGGGCCTGCTTGCGATGGGAATCTTCCAGCAGCTGGCCGAATCGCAGCTTCTGCTCCCAGGTCGGATTCACAAAACGCGACAGCTTCTTGTAGGTGAGGCTGGCGCGGGTAGCGTCCCCGGCCTCGATCTGGCGCTCGAACAGATCTCCTAAGAGCTTTACTGCCTGTGGGATACGCTGCAATGACAGGCAGAGGTCGGCGGCCATCTGGCACACCGTATCATTGCCGGGTTCCGCCGCCAGCACTTGCAAGTAGTCGTCCAGCGCTTCGGCGGTTTTTCCCTTTTGCAGCAGCTTTTCGGCCCGCTCCACGCGCTTGGCGATCTCGTTCCGGTCCATTCGCTTGACAGTGTCTGCCATGAGAGCAAGTGCTGCGCGGAGTACCCCATAGGAATTCTAGGAGCAGGTTACCCGCCCAGCAACGAAGTAACGACCGCCCGCGATTACGAAGGTCATCCACGGAATAACTGTTTGGGAAGAAAGAACTTTCTGGTATATGTGCCGGATGCCCGAGCAAAACCAAATGGACCAGGAACATGGACTTCGACATCAGCTCAGCGCCGGCCAGATGGCTATGGTCGCGGTTGGCAGTTCCATCGGTACCGGGCTGTTGCTGGGATCGGGAGCCGCAGTGCAGATTGCAGGCCCAGCGGTAATCCTGACCTACGTGGCCGGTGCTTTTCTTGCGTGGATCGTGACCAATGCGCTGGGCGAGCTGGCCAGCGCGCATCCCGCAGCCGGATCGTTTGGCCTCTACGCCGAGCTTTATCTGAATTCCTGGGCAGGTTTCGTGGCGCGCTACGGCTACTGGTTCTCGGTCTCGATCGCGGTGGGAGCGGAACTGGTGGCTGCTTCCACTTATTCTCGGTACTGGTTCCCGACCGTTCCGGGCGTCGTGTGGGTTGGCGTATACGCGATCGTCCTCTTGTTCGTCAACCTGCGGACGGTTGGCGACTACGGACGCTTTGAATACTGGTTTGCGATGGTGAAAGTCATCGCCATCGTGGCGTTTGTGCTGGCAGGAACCGGGCTGCTGGTTGGCGGACACGCGACTCCCCAGTACAAGATCAATGGCGGCTTCTTGCCGCATGGCCCGCTCTCGCCATTGCTGGCGGTGTCATTCGCCCTGTTCAGCTTTCTGGGGCTCGAGATGGTGGCGATATCTTCCGGAGAAGCCCGGGCCGCAAAGGAAGTCCCGCGCGCTACCCGGATCATGTTCGCGCTGCTGGCGTTCGTTTACATAGGTGCAACGGCAGTGCTGGTCGGAGTTTTGCCCTGGAATCGTGCCGGGATCACGCAAAGCCCCTTCGTAACCGTCTTCGAAGTCGCCGGCATTCCGGCGGCATCAACATTGGTGAATTTCGTGGTCTTGACCGCGGCGCTTTCGGGAGCCAACGCGAACCTCTATGCCGCCAGCCGGATGCTGTTTTCGCTGGCGCGAGGCGGATACGCGCCGGCGCTGTTTGGACGTTTGAATCCGGCTGGATCGCCGCGGTTGGCCTTGTTCGGTTCCGGAATCGGCGTGATTCTCGCGGTTGTCATGGAGCTGTGGGCGCCGCAATCCGCATTCCTTTACATTCTGGGAGCTTCGTTGTTCGGCGGAATGCTGGCTTGGTGGGTCGGGCTGGCGGCTCACATCGTCTTCCGGCGAGGGCTCTCCCCCGCGCAACTGGCAGCTTTGTCGATGCGTGCGCCCGGAGGCGCGCTGCTCTCAGGTATCGGATTTGTCGGCATTCTCCTTGCCATTGCCTCCACGTGGTGGGTCCCGCAATCGCGGATCACGATTGTCAGCGGGCTGCCTTATCTGGCTATCTTGAGCGTCGGCTATCTGCTGGTCCGAAAACGCCGGCGCGGCAGTACAATTTCCTAATGACCCGTGAAATGACTCGAGAAATCAGCGGTGAATCGACTGACGAACTGCTTCGCTACCGTTCGGAGTTTCCCATCCTCGAACGAACCACCTACATGATCAGCAATTCCCTCGGCGCCATGCCGCGCGGCGTCTACGACGCCATGAAAGGCTACGCCGATACCTGGGCCACGCGCGGCGTGCGGGCCTGGGAGGAACGATGGTGGATGCTGGCTGCCGAGGTCGGCGACCAGATTGGCGCGCTTATGAACGCGCCCAAGGGTTCGGTTTCCAGCCATCAGAACGTGACCACCTGTCAGGCTGTCGTCGCTTCCTGCTTCGATTTTTCCGGCAAGCGCAACAAGGTCGTTTACACCGACCTGAATTTTCCCTCGGTGATGTATTTCTGGGAGGCTCAGCGGGCTCTGGGGGCGCGGGTTCGCATGGTGAAAACCGATGACGGAATCACCGTTCCCACTGGACGCCTGTTGGCTGCCATTGATGAAGAGACGCTGCTGGTGCCGGTTTCGCACGTGATTTTCCGCAGCGCGTACATCCAGGATGCGAAGGCGATCATTGAGAAAGCTCATAAAGTCGGCGCTTACGTGGTGCTGGATATTTTCCAGTCGCTCGGCACGGTGCCCGTTGATGTTCAGGACTTGAATGTCGATTTTGCCTGCGGTGGGGTTTTGAAATGGCTCTGCGGCGGCCCGGGCGTGGGCTACCTGTATGTGCGTCCGGACTTGGGCAAGAAGCTGCAACCCAGGTTCACGGGATGGTTTGCCCACCAGAACCCGATGGCCTTTGAGGTCGGGCCGATCCGCTACACCGATCCGCCGTTCCGCTTTATGAACGGTACTTCGCACGTCCCGGCGCTTGAAGCGGCGAGGCCGGGTCTGAAGATCATCACCGAAGTTGGCATTCCCCGGATTCGCGAAAAATCAAAGAAGCAGACGGCGCGGCTGATCGAATTGGCTGACCAGCACGGCTGGAGCGTGAACACGCCGCGCGATCCGGAGAAGCGCGGCGGCACGGTTTCTATTGATATGCCCGATTCCCAGGAAGTCAGCCGCGAGTTGCTGAAGCGCGAAATCCTGGTGGATTGGCGGCCCAAGGCGGGCGTCCGCATGTCACCGCATTTCTACAACTCCGATCAGGAATTGGAGACAGCGATCAGCGCGGTGGAAGAGATTCTGAGGGACCGGGCGGTCGTGGCGAGGTAGGGCGAAACCCACCAGATGGACCCGGAGACACGTGAGCCTGGCCGTCGCACCTGGCTTCAGCGGGTGAGGGCCTTTTCGATCGAGGCTCGGAGGTCATCGTACTGCATCAGGCCGGGGTGGTAGAGGACGACGCGGCCTTTGCGGTCGACCAGAACCAGAGTCGGCGTGGTGCTGGCGCCGTAGGCGTTGAAGTTGGCTGTGCTGACGGGGACCGGGACGCTCTGCAATCCGGGATAGTAGTGCTGCCAGACTTGCCGGATGTAGTCGAACTCGGCTTTCGGCTTGGCGTCTTCGCCCCCAGCGGCGTAGCCGTAGAGCTGAGTTGGCGCTTCGATCTTCAATCCGTTGGCCCCGAATTCCGAGCTTAAGCGGCTGATGATTGGACCTTCGTACTTACAGTCGCCGCACCAGTGCGCCCAGAAAAACAGGAGAACGGGAGAGCCCGTCAGTTGGATCAACGGAACCGGGCGCGGACCAAGATATTCCGTTGTGCTGAGCGGCGGAGCTGGTTTGCCGGACAACGCCAGCAAGTTCAGGTTCTTCTGCAGGCGGGCGCGAATCGAGGTGGCGCGATAGGTGACCAGACTGCGCTGCAGCAACGCGACGGCCTGCTGTTGCTGACCGCGGGCGTCGAGCACCTGGGCTTCGACTTCGAGGGCGGCGCCCAGGGCCTGGGGCAAGTGAGGCTCGGCGTCGAGGGCGCGATGCTTGAGCTGCTCACGAGCCAAGGTCTCGCTTTGCTTAGCGTAGGTCTCGGCCTGATCAAGGGCATTGGCTGAAAATGAAGCACGGGCCACCCAGGAAAGAGCCTCGATGTATTCCGGAGTGACGCCTTCATGGTCGCGGTAATTGCGCAGTTCAGACTCGGCCAGGGTGAAGTTGTTGTGGGCGAGAGCGGTGCGAACGTCTTCGACCATTCCCGCGAAAGCTGATGAGGAAAGCAGGATTAAGATTGCAAAGAAGCGGATGGGCATGTGTTTATGATGCAGGGAGGAGGGGAAAGTGTCCAGCAGGGGCAACCACACCTAATGTCTGGCACGAATGTGGTTCGAAATGACGCACCATCGAAAAAAGAGGTCCCCGTTCGACTCGCTGCGCTCGCTCAGGGCAGGCTCTCCACTACGTTTCGCTTCAGTCGGGACGACACACGGGAATGCCGGAAACTAGGCTGTAATCTATTGAAACATAAGTGGTTACTTAAATAATGTTGGTGTTTTGGGGGAGACACAGGTACAATCCAGTTGCGTTTGAAGTTTGCCGGTTTTTGCAGTTCCCAGTAACTCCCGCTACACAGCGTGACCTGCCTGCAGAAGTCCTGCGAATCCCTCAGCGCTATCTAAAAGAAAAAGGAACAAAGCAACACCATGGAAACAGGAACAGTAAAGTGGTTTAACGACGCCAAAGGCTATGGCTTTATCAGCCGTCAGAACGGCGAGGACGTGTTTGTGCACTTCTCGGCCATTCAAGCGGGTGGATTCCGCAGCCTGCAAGAAGGACAGCAAGTGCAATTCGACGTGGTCAAGGGCCCCAAGGGGTGGCAGGCCGAGAATGTGAAGGCGGGGTAAACCACTTACAAATCAAGCGTTGGAGAGAGGGCGGCCCACGCAGGCCGCCTTTCTTATTAAAAGGACTTTCTTCTCCTGTGCGGAGGACACATTGACAGGGGCCTGGGGCTGTAATAGGGTCTGAGCAAGAGTCGCGTCATGCGAGAATCTGACGCGTGTTGCCTCCCTCGGATTTCAGCTTTCTGCGCCGGAGCTGAATCACGATCGCCTCAACTGGCTCTTGGGTCCGATTCGGCGTGCTTCGAAGGCGCCTGCGGCGCAAAAAAGGGCCACATGGATCCAGCGCGAGGGAAAACATGGGAAATTTAGTAAGAGTTTTGCGGGTGCTTCTGTTGGTGGAGGCAGGGCTGGTCCTATGCCCGGCCACCTTGCCGGCCCAGCAATACATTTATACCAACGACAATGTAGTGAACCAAACGAATAGCACGACGGTCTTGAACGTCAGTAAGAAGGGCGCGGTAAACGTGATCAAGACCTACTCCACCGGCGGGAAGAGCACAGGCAGCAGCAGCTACTTTGCGTTGGCGCCGCTGGCTACCGCCCGGATCAAGAATTCCAAATGCCTATTCGTTTCCAATGGCGGAGACAGCACTATTGCCGCATTCACGATCACTGCCTCCAGGGGACTGCTGAAAGCCGTTAAAGGCTCTCCTTTTTCGGACGGCGATTCCGGCAGCCAGCGCTTCGGCGTCGGGCTGGCGGTGGGCGGGAACCAGCTTCTTTTTGCTGGCAATTCCAGCAGCAGTCATCTATCCGTTCTTAAAATCAGCCCAACCTGCGCTCTCGACGTTGTCAACACCTATACTGTCGCAGGTTCGCCGGACGGAATGAAAGCAACGCCCGATGGCAAGTATTTAATTGTCACCTACCTCGGTCTCGTGGACTCTTTCCAGATCGATTACGCCAAAGGGGAACTGAAGGAGCTCGGCCCGTTCACTCCGAAGGGAGCTGCGGCGGGGGTCGACATCAGCTGCAACAGTTCAACCGCGTACTTCGGCGATGCGGCCTCTCACACCCAGGTTGAAGTCTTCAGCATCAGCTCCAGCGGAGAGCTGGTGGAACTCAACAACTTCACCAACAGCAACGGCCAGAGTTCCAACAACGTGCTTCTCAGCGCCAATGGGAAAGTTTTGTACGTGAGCAACACTCAGTCGGGTCAGGTGACAGTGCTGAAGGTTGGTTCCCATGGCGCCCTCACCTACAGCAACACCGTCATGCTTAACGGTAAAATCACATATACCCTGGGGCTGGCAACGAACAAGCGCGGCACCGGGATCGCTGTCGCCGAGGAGAACAACACCGAGGAGGCACTAGGAGTTCTCGCAGCCAAGGGAACCGCTCTGAAAGAAGCGCCGGGCTCTCCGTTCGCAGTGATGAAAAACGGTGGCGGGCCGGCTGGCCTGATTGCCGTACCGACGAAAGTCTGCAAGTGAGGACGGTGCACGTTTTCAGGGCGGTCAGAAGCCTTTAACCGCGAAGCACGCGAAGGAATCGCTAAGAATGCAAGGAAATATCCCGGGTCTTGGTTACAGGCCGGGCGTCCCAAGTTTGGCGACATAGGGCCTGAGGCCTGACTACCGACTCCTGACTACCGACTCCTGCTATCTACCCCTCCAGCTTGGCATTCATCGTAATGTTGGCTTTGAGCACCTTCGATACCGGGCAACCGCTCTTGGCGTTCTCCGCCGCCTTCTGGAAAGCCGCCTGATCGGCGCCCGGCACTCGACCCACGACTTCCAGATGAACTGCCGTGATGGTCCAGCCGGCGTCGAGTTTTTCCATGGTCAGCGTTGCTGCGGTTTCGATGCTCGAGGGCGTAAGATTGGCCCCGCCCAGTTGCGCGGAAAGCGCCATGGAGAAGCAGGCGGCATGCGCCGCCGCGATCAATTCCTCAGGATTGGTGCCGGGAGTGTTCTCAAAGCGCGTAGTAAATGAATACGGAGTACCGTTCAGCACTCCGCTGGATGACGAAACCGCCCCCTTGCCATCCTTCAGCCCGCCTTTCCACACTGCACTTGCCTTGCGTTGCATTCGTCTCTCCTCAAAGATGAAGTCGTAGGCTTCTGCCATTGTAGACGGAGGCGGGGGAAGGTGTCAGGTAGTGCGAATCTTGCTCGGAAAGTTTTTATTTGCTGAGCTGAACCGGCCCTCGAACGGCCATCCGAAAATGGTATTCCGCTTACACACCAGAGATTCCGAATGCTAATCTCAATTGGGGCAGCTGTACGCCTCCCAATCCTCGTTCTGCGGTTCGAACCATGACTTTTCAAGAAGCGACAAGTTCCACGCTTGCTGTATTGCTGGCAGCGTTCAGTTTTCCGGCGGTTGCACAAATCACCCCTGACCGTTGCGCAGTCCATTGACCGCCTGATGGCCTCCTACGTTTCCGAGCACCGCGTGCCAGGGCTATCCCTGGCAGTCAGTGATCGCGGGCGTGTCGTCTTTACGCAGGGCTACGGTTTCGCCGACGTTGAAAACAGCGTGCCCGCCAGCGCTGATACGGTTTACCGCATCGCATCGATATCCAAGTCGGTCACTGCAACCGCGGCCATGAAGCTTGTCGAATCAGGAAAGCTCGATCTCGATACTCCAATTCAAAAATACTGTCCGGACTTTCCCCGGAAACCGTGGCCCATTACGAGCAGAGAGCTTTTATCCCATCAAAGCGGCATCCGCGATTATAGGAATGAAGAAGAGAGCATCAACACTCGGCACTACACGAGCATCAAGCAGGCATTGACCCAATTCGCCGGCGACCCTCTGGAGTTTGAGCCCGGCACCAGGATGCAGTACAGCAGCTATGGCTACATCGTGCTCGGTTGTGTAATAGAGGGTGCTTCGGGAACCAGTTACGATCGCTATATGCAACAGGCGATCTTCGAGCCGGCCCAGATGGCGGCCACTCGCCTCGATGACGTCTTCGCGATTATCCCGCACCGGGCGCACGGATACAGGGTTTCTCCCCACGGCGAATTGCAAAATGCCATCTTCGTTGATGTCAGCAACAAGCCTCCAGGGAGCGGCATCAATTCCAGCGCGCGGGACATGGCGGCTTTTGTGTCAGCTCTCTATTCGGCGAAATTGGTTTCGAAGCCGATATTGGATCAGATGCTCACGCCCGCGAAAACTCGTGACGGAAAACCCACAATCTATGGCTTGGGCTATTTTCGAGGCGGACCCATTGGTGAATACCATGGACTGCAAGAGGCTGGCCACGGCGGGGATCAACAGGGCGTCAGTAGTGTGCTGTACCTCCTGCCGGAAAAACAGTTTGGCGTGGTGGTCCTTTCAAACCTGGAAGGACAAAGTTCGCTGGATTTTATCGGCCTTGCGCGCAAGGTTTACGACATTGTCTCTTCGCCATGAGTCGGCTTGGCGGGTGCCGGCCCTCACCATCCGCACAAGAACGCATGAACTCGCCCAGAGCTACCCTGTCTTTGAGCTGATTCTGGAGTAGCCGCCGCTTCTAGCCGGGTTTGCGGGCGAAGATATACGCCCTCCGGCTTTGGTACTCCACTTCGGGCGCATAGGGCTCGCGTTCAACTACCTCTTCCACGGTGAACCCCGCTGCATCAAGAAGGCGGCGGATTTCTCCTGCCGGAAACATCAGGAAATCCATCGATACTTGCTGCCCCCACAACTCCTCCTCGCGAAGAACTTCATCACCCATGTGAAATGCAAGTAAAAGGAGCCCGCGTGGCCGCAGCACTCTGACCATTTCGCCAAAGACCGAGGGCAGAGACTCTTCCGGAATATTCACAATTGCATAGAAGGCCGCGATCCCAGCCAGCGTTTCATCCGGAATGTCGAGCCCCATCATGTTTCCCTGGCGAAAGGGAATATCCGGATTGAGCTTCCGTGCCTGTTCCACCATCCCGGGCGATAGATCCAGGCCGAATACCGAAGCACCAGCATCACGCAGGTAGCGCGCTACGTGACCGGGGCCACAACCCATGTCGCACACTTCGCCCAATCCTTCGACGTCACGGGCGAAGCGGTCAAGCAATTCCCGATCGAGCGGCTTGTGTTGGAGTTCATCCGCAATGCGGTTTGCGTACTCTTCCGCAAGCCGGTCGTAGCTTTCCCGGATCGAGCGTGTGAGTTCAGTGTTCATAAGATAGTGTAACTATCTTTTGAGTGGTTGGGTGGGCATACCCTGGATGGGTGTGATGAGTCAACGTCAATCGACGGACACACAGCGCACGAGTGGCTATACTCGTGTATGGTGCCGCTATGGATGTCACGCCTCCCGCGATTTATTCCCGCGCTATCGTCAGAGCGATCCTGTACGCGAACTTCTTTCTTTTCGCATTGTTCGTAATACCCATAACCCATCACTGGGTAGACCAAGGGTTCCTAGCCCTCAGGTCTATGAACTTGGAAGATGTCGTTGGCCGATCTATGCAGCTGTGGATCGTGGCATCGACGATCATCGCCACAGCATTGTTCGGCTTAATCTTTTGGAAAACTCGACGGGCTATGCTGCCTCTTACATCCATCAGATTGGAGGGAATCTTGTTGCTTGCGTGGTGGATTACAGTGCTCGGAGTATGCGCTTATGGTTTTATGCTTGGTATGGGCGGATGACCTAATCCACTTTACTCCGACAAGTTGGAACAGAGCTTTGTGAAACAAGTTGATGTAGGCACGCCGTGACACCTACTCCAGCACGCTGTCGTCGAGTTTCTTCTTTCCCCAATCGGCGGCGGCCTGCACGAAGGCCAGAACCAGCGGATGCGGCTTCTTGGGCTTGGACGAAAGCTGCGGCTGGAACAACGTTGCAATGTAGAAGCGGTGCGTAGGCGACTCGATGGCGCGAATTTCTCCATGCGCTCCGCGGGCAACCACCGGAAATCCCGCCTCCATCGCGGCCCATTCGTAGTCGGGATTCACTTCGAAATTGCAGAAGAATTCCTCGGTCGCAGTCTCCTTCATATAAAAAGACTGCAAGTACGATCCCGGCCGCAGACGGATCTCTGGAACCGGACCGGAGAGCTTGGGAGCATCCTTCGCGCGATTGGGAACGGCACACGCCACCGGGTAGATCACGATGTTCTTCGATCCGGAATTATTTTCCGCTGTGTCCGCGTCCTTGATACCGAGCACGTTGCGGGCGCACTCGATCAGCGCGTACTGAAAGCCTCCGCAGGTTCCAAGAAAAGGCCAATCGCGCCGCCGCGCGAACTCGATCCCCTTGAGCATCCCTTCCATGCTCTTGTAGGGGCTGCCGGGTGCAGCCCAAATTCCGTCAAAGCTTTCCAGCCGTCTTCTGTGCCTCCGGCTCTATCAGGGAAGGTGTAGCGATCCACTTTGGTTCGACAGGCATGTTCAGCTTGGCGGAGGCGTGCCGCAGCGATTCCTCGATCGCAGGCAGCGTCGGAGACTTAGGATCGTAGTCGCCCAGAATCGCAATGCGGACCGCGTCACTCACGCAGTCATTCTAATTGAGAAGGTTTGGTTGTGAATGTGACGGAGGTGCGAAGGTTGGTGCCAGCGGAGTCCGCGGGCGGTCGTCGCTTGGCCTGCACGGGCGAGGACGCCCGTGCCTACATGGACTAGTTAGTTTGCGGCTCCAAAGGTCATCGGCACATCTGCCCGGTCTGTTTCTTCGACCTTGAACATCGGACGCGGGGTCAGGCTCATGAAGCTGGCCACGAACGTGTCCGGCATCTGCTGGATGCGGATGTTGAACGTGTTGACTGAGTCGTTGTAGAACTCGCGCCGGTCGGCGATTTCACTTTCTAATTCCGTGATCCGTTTCTGCAGCTGCATGAAATTGTCGTTGGCCTTCAGTTGCGGATAATTCTCAGCCACAGCAAACAAGCCGCGCAGGGCCGAAGTCATGCTCTGGTCGGCTTGCGCCTTCTGGTCGACCGAGACGGCTTGCGAGTACATGCTGCGTGCCTGCGTGATCTTCTGCAGCGTATCGCGTTCGAAGTTCATGTAGCCTTTGCAGACATCGAGCAGCTTGGGCAGTTCGTCGTGGCGCTGCTTGAGCAGGATGTCAATATTGGCCCAGGCCTTGGCAATGTCATTCTTCAACGCAATCAGCCCGTTGAAGATCATGACCAACGTACACCGCCAAGCCGACCAGCACAAACAGTATTGCCAGCGAAATGATGTTATCCATTTGCCTTTCTTCTCCATTCCTCACAGCCAGTCGAAGTGCACCGCCAGAATGTAGCTGCACAATAAGGTGAGCGCGGGGCCACCCCAAATCATCAGCGTGGATTTCCAACTCAGCGAGCTGACCACGTCACGCTGGCTGTGCCAGGAAATCAAGAATGCCGGGTCATGCTTGCCCTTCATCAGCAGCACTGGAGGATGCAGATCGAACTGCTCGGTGGCTGGCGCCGCACCCGCACCGGTCCCGGCGGTCGAATTGGACGCCGGTGTGGCCACGACTGCTGTGCTCACGCCGGCCGCCGCCCAGGCTGCCGGATTCGTGATGCCTGCCTTAGTCAGGGCTGCGGTGATCTTCTCCTGCTGTGTCATGGTCCGGCTGAATTCGCGGGTTTGTTGTTGCCTGTCCAGCCGGATGATCTCTTCCGGCGCCCTGTCAGCCTTGAACGCAGGTGAATGTCATGCTCCCGTTAGTGGAGAGCGCGCCGAGAGACAGATTTCCGATCGCCTCCGGAATATGCAATGAAAAAGTGCGCTGGTCAGCGGTCAAACTGCGCACGGGCGTGGCGCTCACGCTCAGGCCTGGATTTTCCGCCAGCGTTCCCAGGATAAACAAGCGCGTTCTTGGGCTTGATGCAGTATTCGTCGACCTTCAGTTTCTTATCGCTGGAAACGCCATGTCGCGCCAGGAAGCTGAACACATTCGCAGGCATATCAAGATGGCTGGAAAAGATGGCGCCACCGAATTCGTCGTGGAAGTCGCGATGGATGTCCATCTCAGCTCCCTGGGGGTCCACCAGCACGCGCCCGGTGTTGTCGTCCACATAGAACGGCAGGTGCAGACTTTCATCCGCGACTTTCACCCACTCGCTGCTCTTGCCCCGCCGCTGCCATTGCCACGCCGTGGTGCGGTAGTAATAGCAGGGTATGCCGGTGATCGGGGCTGCCATGGTGTAAGGACCAGTCGCCAGACCACTGATTTCGACCAATCCCATGGCAGCGCTGCGGATTTTCGAACTGGGTGTGTTCAGGATTAGCCGCTTGCGTTGCAACATGCGGAAACCGCAATAGAAAAGGTACACACCGGCGAGAGCGCCGACCACGGCGATGGCGATCAGCTGACCGCTGTTATTGGTGGATAGGATGATTGCCTGCACTGAGGTCACGCGATTCGTCCAGATGCCCAGCCTTAACGGCGGCAGATGTCTCCGAGCCGAGGGTAATGGACCGCTGGGGAAGATCGCAGCAGAAAACCGCGGTTGGCGCTTACGTTGGTAATCCGAGGCAATGGGTGCGCCAGTTCTCGCGTTCGGTACGCGAAATGGGGGCCATCGCTCCCGAATTCATCTGGAAAAGACAGTTCCGTGGGCGTAGGCATTGCCCGTGAAACCGTGCGGCCAAGACTTCCCGTCCATGCTGACGCCCGGGCGGTCACTGCCGCGATCGCGGAAGCGCTCATCCAGCTTCGCCGATCCCGTTTGCGGATCAAAGTTCACCACAAACAGCCGGTGATCAGGCCCGTTTTCATCCGAGTTGAGAACGATGCGCGTGCCTGTGGAATCGGCCGAGACCCAGTGCGGCTTCTGGCCCGCATCGAAAGTCACGCGGCTCACTTCGCGCGGCTTCTCCGGATCGGAGATATCCAGCACCGTCAAGCTGTGCGTCTCCGGCACCGTCGCCAGCCACCAGTGCCCGATGCGCAGCGGCACACCGCAGTTATCGCCGGGAAAGCTGTAAACAAAGCGCAGCGAGGGATTCTCGCTTTCCACGCCGCGCATCAAGTAAAGGCCGCAAGAAAAGGTGTGCACCAGAACGCTCTTGCCGTCCTCGAGCAGGCGCGGCTCGCCAGGATAGTACTGCTCGTCGCCACGCGGACCCGGCGGCAGCACGAGCGTCCTCAGCACTCGCAGCTTGGAGAATTGCCACACCTGAACCGTGCGACTTTTGCCGTCCACATCGTGCATCGCGGTATTGGTAGAGACAACCCGATCCGTCGCGGGCAACAACTCAACGCTGTACGGTCGAATCAGTTCGCCCGCCGCAGTCTTGTCCTCGGCGCTGCCCTCGCGGAGCACGTGCCCGTGGTTGTCGATCTCCAGCAACCCGCCGCCTTCCGCTTTCGGCCCGTGCCCTCCGTGATATTGAAAGGTGGCCAACACGTTTCCGTCCGGCAGCCGGAAGTAAGTGTGAGGATGCATGTATCCGTCGAGGTCGCCGAACGACGCGACGATGTGCGGCTTGAGCGGTTTCCGCAGATCGAACACCCAGGTCCGTCCAGCCTCAAAACCGTTGGCCATGAGCAGGCCGCCGGCCGGCATCTCGACTTCAGTGTGATGCGGCCGCGTCCCCGCAACTCCAGTGGGCGCAGTTGCCACTACCTGTCCGTAACCGGGCGAAGCCGGATCGGCATCAATCACCGCCAAAAAGTCGCTCGCTTTTTTGTCGTCGTCCCCGCACCAGGCGAAGAGATACGAATGCTTCTTGCCCGCAGCGACGTTCAGAGTGCATCCCAGCAGTAGAACAATGACCACCAATTCGCGACGCATAGGTGGGCGTAGTTTACATCATCCCCACGCGGACCCTCGATAACTGGGTGCCCCACATCTCGCGGGATGTGTGCCATAAAACGATCGCTTCCGCCTTCACTCCGCCAGCCTTCCGCCGTCATCAAACTCCAGTCCTGTGCAAGATTTTGCATCTGCGTACTTGTGGCGCGGACATTCCTGTCCGCGCGGGGACAGCCGCGCCGCGGGCGCCCGCCCGTGCGCCCCGAATTAGGGAGATCTGCAAACTTCCGTCTACAATCTGCAAACGGATGGAACCCGCCCGCATCGCCGAACTGCTGCATCCCTTCTTGACGGGAAGCACCACTCCACCCAGCGGCGTCACCCTCACCCCTTGTCATTCCGAGCGTAGCGAGGAATCTGCAGTTCTCACTTCAGACCAGCTGAATAACATATCGACGTACATCGATATGCTTTTGCGCTGGAACGCCCGCATCAACCTCACCGCCTTGCGCCGGCCGGAAGAGATCGTCACCCGCCACTTCGGCGAGTCGCTGTTCGCCGCCCGCCACCTATTCCCGGATGTCCGTGTGGCTGCGGGTCCTCGACCCCTCGATGCTCACGTCGGGGCGGACGCCCAAGCCTGCCCTGAGCGGAGCCGAAGGGTCCGCCCAGCCGAGCTGACTAGCGACTCGGTCCTCGACCTCGGCTCGGGCGCGGGCTTCCCCGGTCTGCCCCTCAAGATATGGGCGCCTCATATCCAACTCACGCTGATCGAGTCCAATCACAAGAAGACGACGTTTCTCCGCGAGGTTATCCGCAGCCTTACATTGACGGATGTCGATGTATTCAGTGGTCGCGCCGAGGACTACACCGCTGCCCCAGCCGATGTCGTCACCCTCCGCGCCGTCGAGCGCTTTGAGAGAGTCCTGCCAGCCGCCGCCCGCCTGGTCGCCCCCGCCGGCCGCCTTGCCCTCCTTATCGGCGCATCGCAACTAACCGCCATCGGCGGCCTCATGCCGGGATTCCAATGGGCAGACCCAATCCCAGTCCCACTGTCCACCAACCGCATACTCCTCATGGGCACCCAAGGGATCGGGAGGGGGAACCAAGTCAGGCAGGTATCGCGCTAGATAACCTGTGGAACAAACCCGGTGATCATCAGGCATTCTCCAGCCTCTCTTCGGCGTTCAGGACCAAGAAGTGGGACGCTAGGAGAAAGTGTGGACATGTGCCGGTTGGCGACGCTCTATTTTCCCGTCTCATCCCCTGCGACGCCAGGCAGGTATCAACATAGTAATAGTGGAACGTAAGCGTAATATTGATTGCAATTGCTGGCTGCTGACGATGAATGCATTCTCGATTTACGCAGTCAAGTGGGAATAAGTTCTATATGATCAGTAAAACTAACCTCCGGCCAATTCTCCAACCATGGATTCCGAACATGATCTTCCCACCCCGGAACCTCAGAAATGTTCCACGTGGAACACTTCTCGCTTTTTTGCTGTTTCAGTTCCCCACCCACGCCAGGACCCAGAAAGTCCGCGAAGTGTTCCACGTGGAACACTCAGGAACTCTCCCCAATTCTATCTGGAGATTCTCAAGCCAAAGCCTGCCAATGAAGTCCTGATCCCTCAAGCACCTAGATAGCGATCGGGCAAATGTTCCACGTGGAACACTTCTGGAACCCTATCTTATCCATTCCTTGTGCGGCGGGGATCAGCAAGCGCAGGCCTGCCCAAGAGGACTCCAGGGGCGGCAGGAGAACTCCCAGCCAATGTTCCACGTGGAACATTATCCTTCCTGCTATTCAGTTCTAAGCGCCTTGCGGCCTAGAAGACCCCCGCAGTGTTCCACGTGGAACATTTTTGGGTGTGATTGCAATGTTCCACGTGGAACACTTCTGTGGAAAGTTTGTTCTCCAGCCTCTCTAACTCGCTCACGATCCAGCGAAATCTCTTATTCACTTGGCTGCACTGAATTCAGTCATTGCAATTGGAGAACGATTCGAACTATTCTGCAAACATCTCTGGGATCTCCGAAAATTAAATGGGACGCGTCATCGCGGTAGCCAACCAGAAGGGCGGCGTGGGCAAGACTACGACTGCCATCAATCTGGCGGCGTCCATCGCAGCGGCTGAGGTCAATACGCTGCTTGTGGATTGCGACCCCCAGTCGAATGCCACCAGCGG
Organism: uncultured Acidobacteriota bacterium; assembly: GCA_963770485.1. Classification (GTDB taxonomy): domain Bacteria; phylum Acidobacteriota; class Terriglobia; order Terriglobales; family Acidobacteriaceae; genus CAVVEC01. The sequence continues at coordinate 419,627 of CAVYPX010000009.1, read as the reverse complement.
GCTCGGCCTGGCCAAGGATCCCGCACGAACCAGCACCTATCACTTGCTCATGGGCGCGGCCCGCGCGGAGGAAGCCGTGAGGGCGACGGAGATCGAGCAGCTATGGCTGATCCCGTCGCACAAGAATCTGATCGGCGCCAACCTTGAGCTGGTGGACGGAGCGCGCAGGGAATTCCGCTTGCGGGATGCAATCGCGCCCTTGCGCGATCGCTTTCAGTACATCGTGCTGGATTGCCCCCCAGCTCTGGACTTGCTCACGCTTAATGCGCTGGTTGCAGCCGATGCGGTTCTGATTCCCATGCAGGCGGAGTACTTCGCGCTGGAAGGCATTTCCGAACTGCTGGACACCATTGAGCGCATCCGCGCGAGCCTGAATCCGGATCTTACGATTGAAGGCGTCGTACTGACCATGTTCGATGACCGCACGAACCTGGCGCAGCAGGTGACGGCGGAGCTCGAGCGATACTTCGGGGAGAAGCTCTGCCGAACGACGATCCCGCGCAACATCCGCTTGGCGGAGGCTCCCAGCCACGGCAAGCCGGCGCTGCTCTACGATGTTCGCTCGCGTGGCGCAGAAACTTACATCCAGCTGGCGAAAGAGATCCTGGGGCATCACATGTCCGCAGAGAACGCGGCCGCACTGCTTGATCCCTCGGAATCGGCTGTCCAGGAGGAAGAGAAGCAGCTGGTGAACGCGCCGCGCTGGAAGCGCTGGATCAAGGAGCGGAATAAATTGACGACCATCAATATATTAGATCGATGATGGTCGATGTATTGGCGGATTCTTGTGGTTGAATTGTCGACCACTGCCGGAAATCTTAAATCGCAGAGGGCGCGGAGCCACAGAATTCCCTTTGGCACGGTCGGACTACAAGCAGACATGGGGTCCTTCGACTCCGCGCTCAGGATGACAGTTGAGGTCAGGATGAGAATGAGGATTAGCGAGGCACAATGACAACGATTGCGGAGAAAGTCGTAGAGGCGGCGGGCGGTCCGGAGAAAAGTGCAGAAAAAGCGATCGACAAACGGCGGGCGCTCGGGCGAGGGCTGGATTCGTTGCTGCCGTCGGGGCCGAGGGTGGTGGCGGGAACGGCACTGGCGGCGACAGGAGCGGCTCCGGCCCCGCTGGCGGCACATGAGACAGTGCTGCCCGATTTGCAGGCATCGGCAGCACGGAGGGAATCCGGCGACGAGGTCATTCAGATCCCGCTCGATCAGATCGACCAAAACCCGTACCAGACGCGGTATTTCGCAATAACGGAACCGGAATCCGAGGACTTTGTCGCGAGCACGCTGCACGAATTGGCGGAATCGATCCGCGCCAACGGGGTGATCCAGCCAATCGCGGTGCGGCCGGGAGCCGAGGGGCGCTACATTCTGATTCTGGGCGAGCGGCGCTGCCGGGCTTCGAAGATCGCGGGCAAGACGACGATCCCGGCGATTGTGCGCCAAGTTTCCGCCCAGCAGGCGGCGGAGATGACCGTGGTCGAGAACCTGCAACGGCAGGACCTGAATTGCATGGAGCAGGCGACCGCGTTCTCCAAGTTGAGCCAGGATTTCAAACTGACGCAAGAACAGATTGGGCAGCGGGTGGGAATTTCGCGGGAATCGGTTGCGAACTACATGCGGCTGCTGCGGCTGCCGAGCACCGTGACGGAATATCTGCAGAGGGGAGAGCTGGGATTCAGCGAGGCGCGGGTGCTGCTGACGTTGCTCGACCCGGAGATGATTCCGAAAATTGCCGATCAAGCGGTGCGCAAGCATTTGTCGGTGGAGCAGCTGGAAGACCTGGTATTCAACACCAACGTGCCGCTGCAAAAGGAGAAGAAGCAGGGAACGGCGCGCTGGGTGGATCCGAATGTGAGACATGTGCAAACAGAGCTGGAACGAACGCTCGGAGTGCGGGTGCGGATTCGCGATCGCAAAGGAAAGGGCAAGATTGAGATTGAGTATGCCACGCTGGAGGATTTTGACCGGGTGGTGGGGATGCTGAAGGGAAAGGGGTAGCTAGTCGCTAGTAGCTGGTAGCTAGCGGCTCGTATCGAGTAGCCAGGAGGCGGCCGAATGGCCGCTCTTTTTGTTGCAGGAGCCAAGTCGCGGAATTCAGAATGGCAAGAATCTGAGTAGTAAGCTGTGGGAAGATGCGGTCGGATTAGCGGTTGAGGCAGTATTCACCGGGCCGTGGCGATGGCGGGTTTATTGGGGAAGTGGGAAGTGTTCATTGCGGGCCGCGGCGCCGCAACGGATTGAGCAGAAAGTATCCGAGCCACCAGGGACAGACGCGATGCGGCATGGGTTTTCCGCCTGAACTTGAGATGATAGCAGTGCTTCGCTTCGGAATGGGATGAGCTTGAGAACCGGTGTCGCGCCCATGCGGGGCGTGAATCTTGTTTCGCTGTTTCCTGGGCTATTGTCGGACGCCCTTCCGGGGCTGATTCGCACGTGGCGAGTGGCGAGAGAATGCAGAGATCCTTCGTTGGGAGTCGTCCGCGCAGCGGACGACTCCGCGGCCTCAGGATGACAGCGTTTACAAAACGCTGCGGAGCTGCGCTCCGCTGGGCGAGGACGTCCTCCATCGCGGCTGGGTTATGGTGGTGAGTCGCGGATCAGGACGACGTCGGAGTCGATGTGGCCCCGGATCACACCGAGCTGGCTGCCGTCGAAGGACCAGTGGAAGTCAGCGATCTGTTCGGCTTTGAAGTCGGTGATCTGCTTTCCGGCAGATCCGTCGAGCGGTTGCAGCCAGAGGTTGTCAACTCCGCCGGTGTGAACCGGATAAGCGATTGCCTTTCCATCATGCGCAAAGCGAATGGGGCCATCCCGGGAACGCTCGAATTGCAAAGTTTTCAGAACCTGATTCGAATCGAGGGCAACCAACTCCAGCTTCTCGATGTGTTCGTCAAGATGGCCGAAGGTTGCGAAAGCAACGGTTTTCGAATCAGGAGAAATGTCGAAGGCGTTCGCCGCAAGTTCGTCAGTCAGGGCCTCCGGTTGGCCGCCTTCGATGGCTACTTTCATCAGGCGGCCGCCACTGCTGACGTCCAGATAAACGACCCAGCGTCCGTCGGGCGAACAAACCGGAAAGTCGTTGACCTTACCAGCAGAAAGTTCCTTGAGGTTGCCTCCGGCGGCGTCCATACGCCAGATGCGCAACGCACGTTTTGCGGAGTCGAGGGCGGTGAACACAATATACCGGCCATCGCCGCACGCGGAAGGGCTGGCAATGTAGCCGCTCTCCGGGGTGGGCAATGGAGCCGCGTTTCCAGATATCGGATTCACCAGGCTGAGCCCCGACGGCGATTCCCGCACCAGCTGGCCGTCGCGGGTCCAAGCGAAATGGTAGAGAGGGGCGTCGGCACTAACCTGGCGGAGCTGAGCGGCTCCTGAGGCGGCGGCCGGCATGGTAAACAGATTCAAGCGTGCCTCGCTGAGAACTGTGGCCAGGCTCCGTCCGTCGGAGGCGAGGCTGGGATCAGAATAATTGTTGGTGTCGCGCGTGACTGGGTGGGAGTTTCCGCCGGGGTAAGACACGAAGATGATCTGATTACGGCCAATGCCGGAATCAGCGAGTAGCCCGGCGCCATCCGGCATCCACGCGGGGCGCTGCACAATCCTGGTGTCAGAGGTGAAAAATATACGCTGCTTCCCGCTTACCGCGTCGAGCGCCACCAAACCACCAAGCGCATTTCCGGGCTGAAGCACCATGCAGACGATGGTCTTACCATCCGGCGACCAGGCCGGGTCGTTGAACCCGCCGTTGATCAGGCCGCTATACAAGACCTTCTCGTCTCCGCCGTCCACCGGCCGAACGATCAAGCGCTGTTTGCCGGGGTCAGGATTGTTGAAGCGGAAGTAGGCAAACTGGCGGCCGTCGGGCGAGAAGGTGATGTTGGAATCAATGTCGGTCACAAGCCGTTGGGGAGTGCCTCCGAGGACCGGGGCGCGGTAAAGATATCTCAACTCGTGGCTGCCGGGCTCACTTCGGGTGAAATAGAGATAATTGCCGTCGGGAGAAAAGCGCAGGGCCTGGTATTCCACCGGGGCCGGCGCCAGTACCTGAGTGTCGCTGTTGGTGGGAAGATTTCGCAGCCACAGACTTTGCTGGCCGTCGTTCACTACGTTCAGGATATATTTGCCGTCCGGGGAAATCGCCACCAAAGCAGCTTTGCCGGTGTGCGTGACCTTGCTAACCGAGATGTTCTGGAAAGGCACGGGACGGTTGCGGTTCAGCAGAGAGTAGATGCCGTAAGCGGCAGCCGCGACGATCAAGACCGTGATGAGCGTGACGACTCCGGTTCCCAGCTTGTGCTGGCGGGCGGCCAGCACCACCCCAGAACTGCCGGGTGGCCGGATGGGCGGGGCCGGACTGCCCACTTCGTGCGCGCTGGGACCAGCGGGAACGCCGGTCCCAGCGCCGGCGGCTGATTTTCCCGACTCGCTGTCGCGCTTCAGGCGTTTGAGGTCGCTACGCAGATCGGCGGCGGATTGGTAACGCAGGTCACGATCTTTTTCCAGCAACTTGCCAAGGATCTCCTGCAGCCTGGGCGGCAGCTGGGGATTGAGTGGTGAAACCGGAGCCGGATCGCGCTCCAGAATGGCATTGAAGATCAGGGCTGAGGTGTTGCCAGGGAAAGGCAGGCGACCGGTCGCCATCTGATAGATCACGCCTCCGAGAGAGAACAAGTCGGTGCGGGCGTCGAGTTCCTCGCCGCGAGCCTGCTCCGGTGACATGTACGCGATGGTGCCGACGGTGCTGCCCGGGCTGGTCAGGTGCGCGGGGCCGGGAGCATCCTGGGTGGCGCCAATGGTTTCCATGGCCATTTCCGGGCGTGTGAGCTTGGCAAGACCGAAGTCCAGGACTTTTACTTGACCGCGTTGCGTAACGAAAATGTTGGCCGGCTTGATGTCGCGGTGGACGATGCCTTTGGCATGCGCCGCATCAAGGGCGTCGGCGAGCTGAATGCTGACGTCGAGCAGGCGATCGAGCGGCAAAGGCCCGTTGGACAGCTTGGCGTCGAGGCTCTGCCCCTCCAGCAATTCCATCGCGATGAACGATTGCCCGCCATCGTTTTCCACGGCATAAATGGTGCAGATGTTGGGATGGTTCAGAGCCGAGGCGGCACGCGCTTCGAGCAGGAAGCGGTCGAGCGCGGCGGCATCGCGGGCCAGCTCCGGAGGAAGAAACTTGAGCGCGACTCTGCGCCCAAGAGTAAGGTCCTGGGCTTCGTAGACTACGCCCATTCCGCCGCTGCCCAACTGGCCGGTGATGCGGTAGTGCGAGATGGTTTGGCCGATCATCTTTCCTGGTGGGGACGCGGAGTTTCATCTTAGGCGGCGTGAAAGGGACAGTCAAACGGGCGGCACTCCGGCGGTAATTTTGGGGACAAAAATAGGGATCTCCCACCGGGGAGAGAGGTCCGGCGTCGGAGATCCCGGGGTGGGACTTCAGCTAAGATGGCAGGCGAGCCATACAGACTCCAAAAGCCGTCATTGCGACGGGCAACCAGGCCGGGGAACAAAAGAAACAGTTGGCAGTTATCGGTTCTCAGTTCTCGGGGACTTCGACTGGGCGAGTCAGTCAATATCGAAACCGGTAACGGAACTCCAGGTAGATTTCCCGGGGATTGTTCCAGTGAAAGCCTCCGAAGGTCAAACTGTTGTCGAGAAGAACGCGACGGTTGGCGATGTTCAGCGCATTCACCGACGCTGAGAAGCGCTCCCCGAAATCCTTGCCCAGTGAGAGATCAAGATTTGTGTGCCCCGGCAGATAATCACCCGGATAGGGTTCGCCGGGAAGGCCGTTGTGAAAACCTGATCCGTAGTACATGTTGGTGGAAACGAAGCTGCGCCAGGGAAGCTTGACCTCGCCACCTACGTTGAGTGTGTTTCTCTGGTCATGGTCCAGTGGGGAGAGACCGGCAGGCAAGGAAAAATTGGTCAAGCCGCCGGTGATCGCGCCTTCGGCTTCGGCGACTTGATTGGAATAGACCAGGTGGATCTGAGCCCGATGCGCAATTCTCGGTGAACGAAGGGTCAATTCCCAGCCGCGAATGACGGCTTCGCCAATGGTGATGGGGAAAAAGATATCGGACTCGCCCACGTTGTTGTGATCGAAGAAATTTGTGGCCAGCGTCTTGAAGGTATCGGCGTCGAGGGTCCAGCCGCGAAATGGGATGGCGACGCCGAACTGGCGTTCTTCATCGCGCTCGCCGTGCAAGGGGAGGAACCCCAGGTTCTGGCTGGTGACGAATTGAAGCAAAGGGCCGGAGACGGTGAGAAGCGGCGGGGCCTGATAATAGTGGCCGTAGAAAGCACGGAAGACCCAGTTCAGGCGGGGCACCGTCAGGGCAGCGCCAAAACGCGGGCTGATGGCATTTTCCGCAATGCCTCCGGAAAAATGCGTGGGACGCATTCCTGCCATCAGTGTGAGCCAGCGAGTCGCCCGAAATTTGTCGTCGATGAAGAAAGCCTCCAATGCACCCGAGGCCAATTCGCGGTCGCGAAAGGTCGGGCTGCTTTGGTCGTTAAAGATGGCGCCGAAAAGCTGGTTGTCGTGATCGTAGAAGCTGTAGACGCCAACCTGCAGATTGTTTCTCGGCAAACTGGCGCTGAAGGTAGCCTGGCCGCCTGCGTAGTTTGAACTGCGCTGGTCGGTGGTGGCGACTGGAAAGTCATTCGGACTGCCGTCGTAATCGGCGCTGTTGTAGTGGTAGAAAGGCGAGACCGTAAGCAACAGCCTCGAATTGAAAGTGTGCACCCAGGAAAAGTTCAGGATGGCATCGCCTTCATGCTGCCCGTCGCGCAGCCCGCTGCTGTTGTACTGCGAATTCTCAAGATCGTTCGGGTTCGGATCATAGGGGATTTGGTAGTAGTCCTTCCGGAGAGAGGTCACCAAGCGCAGCTGGTTCGAGGGATCCACATTGAAAATGAGAGAGCCGAATCCGCCGTATCCGTTTTCAGCATCATGCACGACCTGCGGCACGGGCGGCTGCAGGCCCAAACCGCTGCGGTTTGCGTTCACGCTGGCGTAATAGGCGAAGCGCTGAGTGTGACTGCCGAAGCTGAGTTGGTCGTTGGTCTGGTAGAAGTTGCCGAAGCTGGTGACCAGCTCTGCCTGGTTGTTGCGCTCAAATCCGGTGCGCGGGGCGACATTAAAGACGCCGTAGGTGCGGTCGCCGAATTCGGCACCGAAGCTGCCACGGTCCGCTTCCAGGTAGTCCAAATCCTTGGGATCGAACTGCGGGCCCACATTCGAGGCCAGGTTGGTATTGGGAACGGGAACGCCATCGATGAGCCAGCTCACTTGGTGGCCGCCGCGGATGTGCAACTGGTCATGAGTGAAATAGGCGCCGGGAACGTAGTTGGTGATCATGGCGAGGCTGTTGCTGCGGTCAGCACCGGGGGTTCGCTGGACATCCTCACGGCTGATCAGGGTTGTGGGCGTGACCGTATCCGTGGGCGCAGCTTCCGGGGTAGCCGAGACGTCGACAGTCTCACCCTTAGTCGCGACCTTCAATTGAAAGTGCACGACCGGTTCGGTTCCAGAGGCAACGAGGGCGACTTGCGTTGCCTGGAGAAATCCAGGGTTGGCGACTGCGACCGAATACTCGCCAATGGGGACGGCCTGAAATTCAAATTCGCCATTGGAATTCGTGGCGGTGCTCTTGGCCCAGTCGGAGGATTTTGCTCGCAGCATGACCATCGCGCCTTGAACCGGACGGTGCTGCGGATCGTGAACGATTCCCCGGACGGAGCCGAAGACAGTGGCACTCACAGCAGCGGCGAGCAACAGCAGGCCGCCAAGCAGCATGATGCGGATGAGACGCATAAGTTCTCCAAAAGTTTGCAGGCGCAGTCGGTGGTTCCAGCAGTGGCCGCAGCGCTAAGAGGCCCGTCTAAGTCAGGACCGGGGCGAGGGTGGAAAAGTTCCACGCTTCCGCGCTTGCGCGCACTCCAGTGCCGTACGGACAGAATCTATCTGAAACGTTCGGGCTGTGTCAGGTGATGGAGAACTGCGGGGGAGCGCGACCGGAGTGGGCGGGATCGTTGCCGGTCGTGCGGCGAGCCTGTCGCAGCGTTGCTTGCAGGGTTGTAGCTGCAGGAGCGGCGCAGGCGTTTGCCGGCGGGCTGAGTTCGGCCCAGTGAGAAACGGTCAGGGGACGGCAGCAATCATGATTGCAACAGCTCGCAGGAGCGTGGAATGTGGTGTTGTGGGGCGAGCTGTTGTGCATCGCCTTGCGCAGGCAGCAGGCGTGCGGAGCGGTCGCAGAGATCGCCAGGGCCACCGGGGCGAACACGCCCACCAGCAACAAAATCAGCAATAGCCTGGCCGTAAGACGATGCATACCTTTGTTGGAAAGCCCCACCACTAACTAAGACGAATGCATAAAGAATAGGTCAACATGTGCGCTCGCGCAAGTTGGTCCACTGTTATCTAACTATCGCGGGAGCAAAACATTCCCCAAGTGTAGGCATCAGTTCAGAGCACCAGCGTTTCCCGGTCTCGTCTCTCTTTGTCGCCGGTCGCCGCAAATATTGCCTGCCACGCCTGGGGCAGGTAGCGCGATAGGATCTCAATTCCGAGCGCGGTCATGCCGCCAGGGAGGGCGACACGGCGGATCACTTCTTCTGGGCGCATGTTGGCTTCGGCCATGAGCCGCAACGTAGCCCCGGCTGTTTCCTCAATCAGGCTGCGCGCCAACTCGGGCGGGAGCACAGGATTGCTGCGCACGGCTGCCTCCGCCATGGATTGCAGCACGTAAGCGAAAAGAGCCGGGCCGCCGGAGGCGAGGCCAATGGCGGGACGCGACAGGGACTCCGTGATCACGACCGGGTGGCTGATTTTGCTTAGCAGGTTCTCGACCAGCTTGCGGTCGTCCGCAGTCGCGCGCGAACCGTACATCAGCAAAGCGATTCCGGCGCCGATCTCCTGCGTGATGGACGGAATCAGTTTGGCGACGCGGCAGGGCACGCGGTTTTCCAGCATCTGCAGCGGAATCTGGCTGGCGGTCGTGATCAGCAACTGCCCGGGATACAGTTCCGTATCCATCTGGGCGAGAGCGCTGGCGGCGTCTCCAGCTTTGAGGCAGAGAAAAATGAGATCGCAATTCGCGGCCAGCTTGCGGCCGCTGGCGACGTGAATGCCAGGAAACTCGGCGGCCAACGCTTTGAGCTTGCCTTCGGAGCGATTCGCCGCCCAAACGTTTTGCGCTGCGAGCGCTCCTGAGCGAAGGAAAGCGCGAACCAACATGCCTCCCATGCTGCCAATGCCGACGAAGCCGGTTTTCATGATTGGAGTAACCCTCCCCTCTCGATCCTTGGGGAAGAGTTTATCTTAGCGGTCAGGGGCTGGCATTGTGTCGCAGTGGCTCTGTCCTTCAGAGGCGGAGTTTTTCTTGGGCGCCCAGTTGATGGCTGACAGGATCAAGCCTGTCCAGCAGCTTGCTGCTTCGCCTTGGCCCACCGATCCGCGACGTGCGCGACCTCTCCCGGCGTGAGTCCTTTGTTGGTTTTCCAGATCATGTAGCGCATGTAGGCGTCTTCAAATTCGTGGACAACATCATTCTGGCTCACGGGCTTGATGCCGCTCGATTTCCGCTGCCCCAGGTGTTGCTGGTAGAGGCGGTCGGTCGGTGTGCTGCTGTTGGCGCGGGCGGTTCGAGCAAACGGCGGAGGAGAGATTCCCTGGTCGGGCAGGGTGGTCAGAAAGTCGCTGCTGCCGTCAGTGTAACGGGTGGCGAATTCGATCCAGTTGCCGACTTTGGGATGCTCCGAGAGATGCGCGGCAACATAGGTTTGCGGCTGGAAGAGCATGCGGAGAAGGACTCCGGGCATCTTGTCCACGGTGTAGGTGCCCAGATCGTTGAAGCCGGCGCGCACCAGCGGCGTTGCCTGCTGCTGCATGGCGGCTTCATTTTTCCATTGCGGCGCGGCGACGCGAGAGAGCTGAATTTGCTCTGGCGTCTTGGCCAGCGCGGCTTCTCCGATTTTCGTGGCCGCAACGCGCGCCACTTGGCGAACGAACAGCCTCGGCGCGACCTTGATCAATACCCAAGCTACAAACAGCACCGCAATCACGATCAAACTGGACAAGTTCATGGTGCAGCTCCCCGAGCAAAGGTTGTGTTTTCGCAATTGCAGCAGATATGAACGGGCGGCGGAAGCTTACGAAGGTAATGGAGAAGACCCGCTATTTCAGTCGGACGTCGGCCTTGCCCGACTTCGTAATGCTCGCGATAAATGGAGGCTTTTGCCTCCGGAAGATGCGAGCCATGTCGCGGAGGGCGGCGATCAGCATGTCTGCCATTTCTGCCCCGCTGTAGTTCCCGGAGCTGAAGTAGAACTCGCGAATCTTGTGCTGGCGGACTGCTGCTTTCTCCAATTCGTTATAGCGGATGCGCTTGTCTTTCGTGAGCAACACCCAGCCTCTTTCGCCAACGAATGGAAGCCATTCCGTGTCTTCCGTCCCGGGAGCAAAGTGCTGACCGTGACGCTCGTGCTTCACGCCGTGCTGGGTGAGCGCGTCGAGGATGGGTTTGCAGTTGTGAAGATTTTCGTCGAGATAAAGAACGAAGTCTTCAGGCAGCGATAGCGGCCGTTGTCTGCTCCCAGCGGATTGCTTCTTCGATCTGTCGCGGCTCGACGCCATATTCGGCAGCAAGGTCGCCTATGGATTCGCGGGCATTGAATCTGGAAGAAACCACCGCAGTCGAAACGCCCGTGCCCGAGATCACGGGCTTGCCAAAGCCTACGGCGGGATTGATTTGGATCAGCTTCGGCTCGTTTTGCTTTCGCTCCATAACAAACGGATACAGCTTGAAAAGGCCCTTCGGGTCGCGTTCGATGCGTTCCAGGTAGAGTTCCATCACGCCGGGCATCAGGATTTGCTCATGTTTCGAGAGGTTCACAATACTACCCAGGTGTTCGATGAACAGGTCGCGGCGGTCAGTCTGGAAAGCCTGCTCGATGAGCGGATGCTTGTGCTGGACGTACTTGGCGAGAGTGACGAGGGCTTTGCGAACCTTCGGAATGCGCACGTCATAGATGGCCCGCATGCTGCTCAGCATGTAGCACTCCAGCAAGTTGCTGAACGATAGGCGCGGCGGCTCCGTGCTGGCCAGCCTTATCAGCGGAGGAGTAGCCCCTCCGCCTTTGACCCAATAGACGAGCGTGTTCTGCGGCACCCTGAGGTACTGCGCCGCTTCCGATACACCGTAGATCGGAGTTTCCATCATGCCGTTCGTGGTGGCTTTCATGTGGCCTCCGTTAGCTCAAGAATAAAGCACGCCAGCGGCGATGTCACGGCCAAGAGCGGACGAGAGTGACTAACCTGGGGGCACGCGGTTTCCATTAACGAACTATTTCCGAGCGCAGACTCGAGCGCCCGTGCGCAGAACAACCTTGAAGAAGGTTCAGCTAGGGAAACCTGGTGCGCCGCTGTTTGGCGGCCATCCAGAACACAGCAATCACTACTGAATCAGCGTCCCGTTTGGCTCCTCTTCCGGCGGGATGACCACGGCGGCGGCGACGCGATCGCCCGGCTCCAGCGTCAGCAACCGCACGCCCTGGGCGGAGCGGCTGCACTCGCGAATGGTGCTCGAATCCATGCGGATAATCTTGCCGTACTGGCTGATCAGCATGACCTCAGATTCTTCCGCCACCTGTGCGATGGCGACGACCTTGCCATTGCGAGCGGTGGTCCTGACATTGATGACACCCTTGCCACCCCGGTTCGTTAGGCGGTATTCATTGGCAGGCGTACGCTTGCCGTAGCCGTTTTCGGTGACGGAGAGAATCAGCGAGCCTTTGATGGGGATGCTTTCATCCGTCGCCGTTGCCACAGCGATTCCGGCCTTCGCTTTGGCTTTTGCCGCGTCTTCTTCGGCCTTCTTCGCGTCTTTGGGCGTAGTGGCCATGCCGACGATGTAATCGCCCTCGTCGAGCCTCATCCCGCGCACACCGGTGGCGTTGCGACCCATCGAACGAACATCGGATTCCTCGAAGCGGGTCGCTTGGCCGTCGTGGGAGGCGAGAAGAACGATCTGGTCGCCGTCGGTCAGCGTGACGCCCACCAGTTCGTCCCCTTTCTCGATGTTGATGGCGATAATGCCGCGCGACATGACGTGCGAGAAGTCTTTGAGTTCGCTCTTTTTCACCGTGCCGTTGCGCGTGGCGAAGAAGATGTATTTGCCTTCTTCTTCCAGATTGCGCACCGCGAGCATGGTGCGCACGGTTTCGCCCGGCTGCAGCGCGACCAGGTTGCCGATGTGCTTGCCCTTTCCGGCGGCGCTGACGTCGGGAATCTCGTAAACCTTCAGCCAGTACACACGCCCGGTGTTGGTGAAAATAAGAATGTAGGCATGCGTGGAGGCGACGAACAGATGTTCCACAAAATCCTCGTCGCGCGTTTTCATGCCGGTGCGGCCGGTGCCTCCACGGCGCTGCATGCGGTAGGTGGAAATGGGCGTACGCTTGAGGTAGCCACCGTGGCTTACAGTGACGGCCACCTGCTCGTCGGCAATCAGGTCCTCGAGCATGATCTCGGCAGCTTCGTCTTCGATGCGGGTGCGGCGCTCGTCGCCGTAGAGCTTCTTGATTTCTTCCAGCTCTTTGATGATCACACCGCGCAGTTTTTTCTCGGAGCCTAGAATCGATTCCAACTCGGCGATGTTCTCGCGAGTCAAGCCCAATTCTTTGGTGATTTCGTCGATCGAGAGCTTGGTCAGGCGGTGCAATTGCAGTTCGAGAATGGCATCAGCCTGGATGCTGGTGAATGGCTTCTCGGGATCGAGCTTGGGGGCGCGGCCGGTGACGTTGATGTCGATTTTCTTGCCGGCAAAATAGGCGACCAGGTTTTCGCGGGCTTCGGCGCGGTTAGCACTGGCGCGGATAATCGTGATCACATTGTCAAGGTGATCCAGCGCAACTAGATATCCCTCTAAAATATGCTCGCGCTCTTTTGCTTTCGAAAGCAGGAACGCGGTGCGGCGGCGGACGACATCAACCCGGTGATCGATGAAATGCTGAATCGCCTGGATCAGCCCCATTTCCTTGGGCTGACCATTGACCACGGCGAGGAAGATCATGCTAAAACCTTCCTGCATCGAGGTGTGCTTGAAAAGCTGGTTGAGCACCAATTGAGGCTCGCCGCCACGTTTCAGTTCGACGACGATGCGCATGCCGTCACGGTCGCTTTCGTCACGCACGTCGGAAACGTCGTCTACCGTTTTGTTGTTCACAAGTTCGGCGATGCGCTTGATCAAGGTAGCCTTATTCACCTGATATGGAATCTCGGTGACGATGATGGCCTGGCGCTCTTTGGTGATATTTTCAATCGCCGCTTTTGCGCGCATCATGAAGCGACCGCGGCCGTGTTCGTACGCCGCACGAATCCCGCTCTTACCATGAATAATGCCGGCGGTCGGAAAGTCCGGCCCCTGCACAAACTTCAGAATTTCGGGCAGCGAAGTGTGCGGATTGTTCACCAGTGTGATGGTCGCGTCGACGATCTCGGTCAAATTGTGGGGCGGGATGTTGGTCGCCATGCCGACGGCGATTCCGTTTGAACCATTGATCAGCAAGTTCGGAATGCGCGTGGGCAGGACCGTGGGCTCCAGGGTTGATTCGTCAAAGTTCGGGACAAAGTCCACAGTGTCCTTATCGATGTCGCTCAGCATCTCTTCTGAAATGCGGGTCAAGCGGCATTCTGTGTATCGATAAGCCGCGGGCGGATCGCCGTCAACGGAACCGAAATTCCCCTGGCCATCTACCAGCGGATAGCGCAACGAAAATGGCTGCGCCATGCGCACCAGCGAGTCGTACAAAGCGGTGTCGCCGTGCGGATGATATTTGCCGAGACATTCGCCCACGACCTTGGCGCACTTCACATACTTGCGGTTGTGAAGAATGCCCATGTCGTGCATGGCGTACAGAATGCGCCGATGCACTGGCTTCAATCCGTCGCGCACATCGGGCAGCGCGCGGCCAATGATCACCGACATGGAATAGTCGAGATACGAACGCCGCATCTCCTCTTCAATGTTGACGGGCTGAATGTTGGCGGCGCCGGGAATGCCGGTGCCATCTCCGCCGGGCGGTGGAGTTAGGGGAAGTTCAGGATTCTGCGGATCGTCAGGCATAAAAGCTCTTGGCTCCTAGCTATCAGCTTTTAGCGTAAATGATTGCATTTACAGGATGTTAAGTGGCTCTCGTGTAGCTACAATTATATCATGAAAGAGCGTGCTGGAGAACCGAACCAGATCATCGCAGATGACCAGAGAGGTACAGTCTGCGCGACTTTAGGATACCGCACGGCGCGGAAGGCCAATGGATCCGCAATTGAATCCTCAAAACGCAGTCGACATCTGAGACATCCGTGATCTATGGCTGTGCTGATTGTGTTGTTTACATCGTGGCTGGTCTTGCGTGGCCTCGGGGCGGTGGGAGTCAGCGCGCTCGCCACGCGGCGTGACTCGGCACATTACGCGCTGGCGGTTATGTTCGCATTCACTGGGATCGCGCACTTCAACAAAATCGGGCTGCTTTGCTGGTCGACCATGGGATAGAGACGCGCCCCAAGAAAAACGGATTACGGCCTGGTAACGACATCATTCGGCCCGGACGGTAGAACGAATTTCACGCCGCTGTCCTGATTGGCTTTCATGGTAGCGGGAATGTTGAGCGTGGCGAGCTGAATGTTTTTCCTCCAGTATCCGTCTTGCCAGTAATTACCCCGAGCATAGAGGACACCGCTCACGATGGCGTAATTGGAAACTTCTTCTTGGCGGCCATCGCGATAAACGAGAACCACCGGCATAAGCTCAACAGCTTCTGATTGTCCCGGATTTACCGAGCCTGCCCCGGTTCTGGTCAACGGGAACGAACGCGTGGCCACGGCTTCCGCATAGTCGGGAGCGGTATTTTGCATGCCGGTTGCAGATTCGTGCCCGCCACCAAAACGCACATAGCGGTCGCTGTGCCACTCGATCAACAGGGGCTCCGATTTCGTTTCCGGCGCGCTCTCCGCGGAGGCCGACTGCATAATAATCAGCGGCGGGGGTGGAACGTCGTACGCGAGCGATCCAGAATCATAGTCGGAGTAAAAGAACGGATCTCCCAGATAATATCGGCCGCGAGCAAAACCACGACCTCTGGGGTGTCCAGGAAACCTGATGCTCTGCGCGAATCCCGGTGTGACGTGAGGCAGTGGAGCCATGCCACCGCCGCGCATCTGCGCTAGTGAGGCCGGCACGAGAGGCGCCAACGCCAGGAGCACGAGAATCAGCCACCGGAACATGTGTTAGTTTGCTTCGGAACTTGCGGGAAGTTGAAAATCAGTTCCACGCTCTTCGTTCTGCTTGGACGTCGCAGTTAGATCAAGGTCTGCCAACGCGATCTTGTGGCTGCGCCCCTCGGTCAAATCGTAGAGCGTGCTTCCCACAATCGCGTAGTTCTCGACCTCAACTTGATGGCCGTCTTTGAACACCAGCACCGTCGGGTTTTGACCAGCGACCGGTGCGGCGTCGGATTGCGTGGCTGGCTCAGAAGATGATTCCGGTGGCCTGCGGTTAGCCATGTCATCACCGTAGGAGGCTGGCGGACGGGGCGCGGTCCCGGAACCGCGGCGGTCAAAAATCGTTGGTCCGCCGTTGTACTGGTCGCCAGACGAATCGTTCGCAGAGTTATCCGCGTCGTCGTAGTACCCGTAGGATGGAACTGCGTAAACGCCTCCCCACGGATAAAATCCGTCGCGGTGGCGACGGCGGTTGCCGCCAAACAACGGTCGGCTGTTGGGGAACGCTCGATTGAAACCGGAAGTGTAACCGCGCCGCCCAAGAGAGGTCACGCTGGGAGGCGTTCCATTAATAGCGCGCCCCCCAAATCCCATGGAGGTAACCGAGGGAGGCGCAGCATTAATTTGTGCGGTTGCCGCCGGCAAGCCTAGCCATGCCAAAAAAAGAAGTCCGCAAACCACCCACTTGAAAGCCGCGCCTGTCGACCGATTCAGCGTTTTCACAACACTATCATACTCTGGTTTTGGACCCATAGAGCACCCCCGAGTACACCAACCCTTGTAGAATTAGAACCCTTCAGCCGGGCCAAAGTTGCACCGAAAATTGAGGCTCACAGCTTTCGCAAGTTAAAGAATCCCTTCGATTTCAGCCAGTGTAGCCGAGGAAAGGCATACACCTCTATTTTCTTTAGTCACACAATCGGTGGTTACCGGAGGTGTGCGACTTGGCCTCCAGCCCGACCACTAGAACCTCCTGGTTCGAGCCGCGGCCCAGACACGCCCCTTTCCGCCCGTCAGTAAGTGAAGGACTGCAGTCCGGACAGGTTTCGGTTGGACCCAGGCGCTAGCACAAACCCGGTTCGCTTGCTGGGGTCCAGCGCGATGTAGGCTCCTCCAGGCCCCAGAGGGAAGTTAGGAAGCGACTCGATCAAGTTGCCTTTCTCGTCATAGACGTGGATCTCGCCGTTGGAGGCGGGCACCGGGTGGGTGATGAGGAAGAGCTTGTTGACCGGATCGTTCGCAACCGTTGCGCCGGAATACTGTCCGATGTTGGGCAGCGTCACGATGATACCGGTTTGCTTCTTGAGATTGTAAAACTCAGCGCTGTTGTCGGTTTCGGTGGTTGTACAGGCGACGCCGGTGGCCGAGTCAACCGCAAGCCCGTTGACGTACCCGTAGCCCAGACCGGTAAATTCGACAATCTTGCCGTTCGTGAGATTGACCAGGGCAATTTCGGGCACGGTGAACGGAGCACCCTGCGCTTGAGCCAGAACTGCCCGCTGCATCTTGCTGTTCCATGCCAGCAACGGGGGAACGCCACCGGTAAAGATGGGGTCTGTCAGGTTCACTTTCTTTCCGAACGTATTGGCTGCTACGTCCGACTCAAATACAAACCGACTACAACAAGCGTACGGAGAGACCATGCCTGCGACGTTGGGCGTTCCCTGGTCCCCTTCTACGTCTTCCAGCAGTTGTGTCTTGCCGTCAACGGGGGGCGTCCACTTCCCGGTGAATTTGTTACCCTCGAGGGGATTAAGAATATTGAACGTCCGCTTATCAACGTAGATGCCCTTTACCTGGTCATATTCCCGAAGGCCGATGTGGCTTCCCACCACTCCCCATGTCACGAAATTGTCCTGCGTTTCCGTCTTCTTTTCGACAACCTTGATGATTTTGCCCCTCTTCTGATCGAAGGTCTCTGTGGCGATAAGCAAATTGCCATCTTGCAACAACACATATTCGCTCAGCATGCCTTCGCTACCGTCGCGATCGACATCGTAGCCCAGTATCTCGCCTCCGAACTTGTCCTCTACGACGAAACCCTGGCCAACCGGGGGAGAATCTTGCGCCCGCGCTAGCGATGGCGCCGCTAGGCACGAAAAGCAAACTAAGGCCGCCCCTGCAAGTATGCTGCGCCCTGGGTTGCCTCGGGTTTGAGACCTACACTCGGTTTCCGCAAACCGCGCAGTTGTTCTCGATGACAAAGAAAAATGAATATCTTCATTCTTCATATGATGGCCTCCCAGTATGCAGCTGATGAGTGATTGTGGAATCTGTGCCGGAATCACCACTTGCCTGCCGCGCACAGTTTAGCTCTCGAACGTCGCGCGCTTGTCAAACACTTGTAAATTGTTTTCGTGCGGGCAAGATAAGGCGGAAGCGATACGCAATGTTTTGCACTCTTTGCGCAGGAGGCCGGCGAGTGCGGCCCTCGCACTTTGGATCAGATCACCCAGCGGGTGAGATTCTCGTCATCCGCGTCCTACCCGCGCCAGTTGCCAAAGGTTCCATAGCGCATTTGCCAACAGAAGCCCCCAGACACTCGCCGCCACCAGAGGGCGCTGCGGGGTTTCCAGCAGGTCGGCGGCGATCCCTGCCACAAAGACAAACACGAACGGTACCGCCATGAGTTGGAATCCCAGACCCGGATAGTGCGGCGCGCCCAATCCCATCATCAGGAACAGCACTGCGATCAGCAACGGCGCGGTATTGCCAAAATACCTTGATCGCCTCCACGTAAGGTAGACGATCGAGGCGGCCGGGATCGCCACCAGCGCGGCGGGGCCGGTTTGTCCCAGCTGCTCCAGAACTCGCGCGTAGGCTCCCGGCATGCGAAATGCTTTCCAAGTGATGCCAAAAAAGCTGGCGTGACGCATGCCGTGCCAAAAAGCACTGGGGTGGAAGCCGTACGAGGCATACAGAAGGATCACAGCCACCCCACAGGCTGCTGCCCAGATAGCCAGAGCGGCCCTCCGCCTAGCCGGCGCAAGGTAGAGCATGAACCCGAGCGCGACGGGAACCAGCATGATCAGGGAAAACTGGGAACCGATCGCCAGCGCGAGTGAAAGACCCAGTAAAAGAATACGGCGCCAGTTCCACAACACGACCTCGCGCGGGGCATACAGAGTGTGAGCTACGGCGATGGCGGTAAAGATAGCGCCGAACGTCCCCCAGGCTGCGCCCATCTCCGGCTGGGCAGACCATAGCGTGCTGGAGCGGATGATGGCCGGCGAGAAGCAGTACAGCGCGAGCGCAATGTAACCGCCAGCGTTGCCATAGAGGCGGCGTGCGACGTACCACACCGACGCCCCGAGCAGCACACCAAACACAAGGTAAGGTGCCCGCGCCAGCCATCCCCAGTAGCGCAGCGAATTCTCCTGCGACGACCCCGACCAGCCGAGCAGCGGCGCCGAGGCCAGCAAGTACCAGAGCGGGGAGTGATTGGGATCATAGCCATCGTTCTGCTCGACCTCCGGCGGAGCGGAGATCCCCGCCTCCATCCGCTCTGAGGAAGGAGTTCCCGCTACTGCTTCCCCGCGCCACTGTGACAGTCCCTCCTGCACGCGGAAAAGGTCGGTGGAGTTCACGTCGAGCGGCCTGGTGCCACGGGCCAGCAGCCATACGCACTGCGCCAGGAACAGCAAGAGCAACAGCCCCGCCAAGACTTGCGGCTCGCCGAACCGCTCGTGCGTAAGAAATTTGCCCATCAAAGGGAAGCCCGAGTGTTTTACCATGACCGGGGACTGTAAGGGAAACTTCCGCATGCCTGAATAAAATATGGATGAACCAAAGCCAGACCTGCCCGGCGATTTGGATATCGGTCCGCGGCAGCACGTCGAATCACCTGATTCTCGATCGTTGCCTGCGCCACCGTCCTTCGGGGAACGAGTACACAGAGCTTTCCTCGGCCCCGACGGATTGCGCTCGGGATGGCGCTTTCTGTTATATGCCGCCATGTGGAGATCGCTTCTTTCTCTGCTGAGTAGTCTGATGAACTTCGTGCAGCCGAAGGGGGCGCACGGAATCTGGCAGGAGATGATCGGGGAAGTGGAATTGCTGATCGCTGCTCTCGTTCCGGCTTTTATTATGGCGGCGATCGAGAAACGGCGGTTTGGAGACTACGGGTTACCGCGCCGCGGCGCGTTTGGAAAGCTGTTCTGGGCGGGTACGCTATGGGGAATCGTGTCGTTGACCCTACTGCTGCTCGTAATTCATGGCGCCGGGGACTTCAGGTTGTCCGGCCTGGCTCTGCACGGCAGGAGAATCTTCAAGTTTGCAGCTTTTTGGGGAGTGTTGTTTCTCGTCGTGGGATTCTTCGAAGAATTTCTAACCCGTGGCTATAGTCAATTCACCTTGACCCGGGGCATGGGTTTCTGGCCGGCGGCGTTGTTGTTGTCCACGTTATTTGCGGCTTTACATTTCCAGAATCCCGGCGAGACCTGGATCGGCTTGCTTGGCGTCGCGGCGATTGGACTCTTCTTTTGCTTGACTCTACGGCGCACAGGAAATTTGTGGTTCGCAGTCGGCTTTCATTCTTCCTGGAATTGGAGTGAAAGCTTCTTGTACTCCGTGCCCGATAGCGGCGAGGTAGTCACGGGACATCTGATGAAGTCTACATTCCACGGTTCGCGCTGGCTGACTGGGGGCTCCGTGGGTCCGGAAGGCAGCGTGCTGCTCTTTGTGGTGATCGCCGTGACGTGGGTGGCGTTCGACCGGGTGTATCCGGAGGTGAGGTACAAAATCCAAGGGTAGGCGCTCACGCGCCGGCCCGGAAATCGTCAGCGATCCTTTAATGGCTCCAATTCCGCTGAAGCTGGTCTTCTTTGGGTCGTCCTCCGCATTCCGCACCTGGCTCGAAGAAGCACGGAACCTGGGGCTGGATCCCGCTATCCCCGGTGTTTCGGGCGGAGTTCGGACTTCGGCGGTTTCCGCGCCCCGTGTCGGATGTGAAGAATCTCGATTTCGCGCTTGGCTTCGCGGACTTGATAGTAGACGAGAAACGGGCTGTGCAGCAGTTTGCGCACCTGGGCCCGTTTTCGAATCAGGCCACCTATGCGCGGAAAACGAGTCAGCAGCTCGACGTGCTCGATCAGCGAACTGCCGAATTGAGACGCAACCTCCGCGTCATCTTCGGCAATGTGGCCGATGATGTCCGCCAGATCGCTTAGCGCCTTTTGCGTGTAGAGGAGTCGGTAGTCCACTTGGGTAAGAGCCGACGAACTTCTTCCGCGGGCACGGCTCGACCGGCTTCAGCATCCCGCATTCCTTCGTCAATGGCGGCCAGGGTCTCCTCGTCTTCATCATCGACGACGGGAGCGGGATTCTCTAAATCGAACTTCTTCGACTTCGCCATGCGCTGATGGTAGCACGGATGCGTCTCCGAAAGGCGCCGTTGGGCGGGTGTAAGTCTGGAGGCTTGCCGCGGGCAAAGGGTTTGAGTCCTGGCGGGTTGTCGTTGTGGAATCCCAGGTCTCGAAAAGCGCGGGACCTGGCCCAAGCGGAGCTTGGACGTTCGTCATCGCGGCGAAGCTTACCGCTGAGCTACGAGATCTGGCTGTCGAGCCGGTCGCCCACGAATGGCCCGCCCGAGCGAGGGCGAGGAGTGTGCCGCAAGACTAGAACGTGACTCGGGTCTATGTCATGCTGCTTAAGGAGATCCTTCAGATCTAAATCCATTTTCATGCACTCCGTATGCCTCTAATACCACCCCCGTGTTCCGGACAAGGGCCGAGCGTCCAAGCATCGTTTAAGCTGGCGGGGCCTGGCCTATCGACAATAATCTAGCTCTGGAGGGTGCCCCGTCCAAGCTTCGCTTGGGCGGGGGTCTTGGTCGGATGTCACGCCGTCGCCCCGCGTCCGACCGGTTCGGCGCTCCGCACCCGGACTTTCACCTCGACGCGCGAGCCCAGCCGGTTGATGATTGACATGAGGCGGTCAACGGTGAACCTCCCCAGGTCGGCGTGGCGGATGCGCGAGAAGTCGGCCGCCGCAATGCCGGTGCGGCCGTGGGCGGCGCGTACGCTCAGGCCTTCCCGATCGAGCGCCTTGATGATTTCGGCCGCGAGGATTGCCTTGAACTGCTCGACGTCCGCGTTCTTGTGCCCCAGATCGCGAAACACGTTCCCGCTTCCGCGCGCCACTTCCAGCTTTTCGCCCTTCATCGCAATATCTCCTTTAATCTCTTCAAACGGTCCTTAGTCAGATCAATCTCGCGTTTCGGCGTCCTGATGCCTTGTGTCGATTTCTTTTGGAAGGTATGGACCACCCAGATTTCCTCGGCGAGTTGCACCGCGTACACTACGCGGAACGCATCACCCCGGAACCGCAGCGCGATCTCGAATACGCCCGTTCCCAAGCCTTGCATCGGCTTCGCAATATCGGCCATTCCACCCTCGGCAGCGATCGTCAGGGCCGCCAGACAGATCGACCGGGCCCCTTCCGGGAACGTCTCGAATTCCTTCAGTGCCGCCCCGATCCATGAAACGGGCCGTGTCTTTCGAGTCATTGGCTGTCCGCTACTTCATTCCCTCATGTCGCGATGTTGTCATATTTGACAACGAATGTCAAGAAAACCCGCCGGACCGAGGATCCCCGCGAGCTCACTGCGTTGCGCTGTCCACGGCACGTTTTGCGCCGTCTTCCATATTTATGGCATCCATGAAATAATTACCTCATGAAGCAGGAATGTGTTCGTACCACGGTTGACATTCCGGCACCCCTCTACCGGAAGCTAAAAGAGCAGGCGGCTGCGCGAGGAAACTCCATCCGCGAGTTGGTTTTGGCTGGGGTTAGAAGCGTCCTTCTACAAGGTCAGCGGCCACGGCCTAGAAGGGTGCAATTTCCACTCATTGTTTCCGAAGGCCCAAAAGTGGACCTGAGCAGCGAACAGATCTATGAACACGTTGAATTTCCTTGATGCGAACGTCTGGCTGGCGCTCCTGTGGAGCCGTCACATTCACGCAGAAAGGGCGAGGGAGTGGTTTGAACGGGCTGGCGAAGAGCAGTTCTTCTTCTGCCGGTTCACACAACTGACAATTCTACGTCTCCTAACCACTGAGAAGATCATGGGCAAGGACACCAAGACGATGTCTGAAGCCTGGAGGGTGTGGGACCGAGTTTGGGCCGACACTCGGATTGCCTTCCTTCCCGAGCCGGATGACCTGGAGAAAGAATTCCGCTCGCGGTTGTCCAGTCGGTCCCCAAAGGTTTGGGCCGACGCTTACCTTCTAGCATTTGCTTCGGTGGCAGGCTTGAAGTTCGTTACTCTTGACCGCGCGCTCAGAGCGCATGGCGCGAATCTGCTTCTGCTCTAGTCCCGCCGGCGAGATTTGCTCGGCTTGGGTGGGCGAGGGCGCCCGTCCCCACACAATCAAAATCAACGGCGGCGGACAAGAGTGTCCGCCCTATACGAGTTCATCAGATGTCCAAATTCTTTACATCCAGCGCGTTGTCTTCGATGAATTTTCGGCGGGCTTCCACGTCTTCACCCATGAGAGTGGTGAAGATGGTCTCGCACTCGGCGATGTCTTCGAGCTTGACCGAAAGCAGCGTGCGGCGCTCCGGATCCATGGTCGTTTCCCAGAGTTGCTGCGAAGTCATTTCGCCCAGGCCTTTGTATCGCTGCACGACATAATCCTTGCGGCCTTCCCCGAGCACGTATTCGAACAGATCGCGCGCGCTTGTCTTCTCGACGGTTTGCATCTCAGCTTTCTTCTTAGCTACAGCCTTTGTGGAGACTTCTTTCGCGGTCTTCTTCTGAGTCTTTTCGAGATCCTCCCGCTCAGCGTCACTGAGCTCTTCGGCGGCGTTGCCGTTGGCCGGAGCGGCCTTGGCGATCGTCTCCACCACAAACGGCGGCTCCATGTAGGGTTCAATCTGCTTGAACTTCGACAGCATTTGCCGGTATTCGGCGGTCGAAGCCAGCTCCCAGTTCACGATGTGTTCGGCGCCCTGCGAGTTGACGTAGCGCACTTCCCACAAATTATGTTCTTCGTCGAAGCGGCTGCCCACTTCCTTGAAGTTGCGCTCTTTTTGCAGCTTCTTCAGTTCTTTCTCCAGCTTCTCGATTTTCCTGGGCGCGGTTTTCTTGTCACCCTCAAAATCCACCCGCTTGGCAAGATCGAGCTTGGGCAATAGTTCCGTAACCCGTTCATCACGCAACCGCTTGTCCACCTTGTCGAACAACTTGAGATACTCGTCCAACACGTTCATGAAGCGGGACAGATTTACTCCTTCGAGCTTCGCCGCGCCTTCGCCATAACGGACGACCAGACCTTCCGATGCACGCTTCACCAGTACTTTCACGTATTCGCGGTCGTCTTTGATGTACTGCTGCGACTTGCCCTTCTTGATCGAATAGAGTGGTGGCTGCGCGATGTAGACGTTGTTGCGCTTGATCAGTTCCTGCATGTGACGGAAGAAGAACGTCAGCAGGAGCGTGCGGATGTGGCTTCCGTCCACGTCGGCGTCGGTCATGAGAATCACTTTGCCGTAACGCAGCTTGCTGGCATCGAAATCTTCTTTGGAAATGCCGGTGCCGAGTGCCGTAATCATGGCGCGGATTTCTTCGTGCGCCAGCATCTTGTCGTAACGGGCTTTTTCGACGTTGAGGATTTTGCCCTTAAGCGGCAGGATCGCCTGGAAACGCCGGTCGCGTCCTTGCTTGGCCGTGCCGCCTGCGGATTCGCCCTCGACCAGAAACAATTCGCAGCGTTCCGGCTGGCGCTCGGAGCAGTCGGCGAGTTTTCCTGGTAACCCGCCCCCATCCAGCGCGCCCTTCCGGCGCGTCAGATCACGGGCTTTGCGAGCGGCTTCGCGGGCGCGAGCAGCGTCAATGGCTTTGTTGATGATTTTTCGCCCGACGGTTGGATTCTGTTCAAGAAACGCGCCCAGCTTTTCGTTCACGAAGGCTTGCACAATTCCGGCAATATCGGAATTCAGTTTGCCTTTGGTCTGACCTTCAAATTGCGGCTGCGGCAGCTTGACGCTGATCACCGCGACCAGGCCTTCGCGCACGTCGTCGCCGGTCAGATTCTCTTTCACGTCTTTGAACAAACCCATCTCCTGGCCGGCGGCGTTGATGGTGCGGGTCAGCGACATGCGGAAGCCGGAAAGATGGGTTCCACCGTCGACGGTGTTGATGTTGTTGGCAAAGCTGAAAACCGATTCCGAATACCCGTCGTTGTATTGCAGGCCGATCTCCAAGTGCACGCCGTTGCGGTCATCTTCCATGTAGATCGGCTTATCGTGGAGAACGGTTTTTCCGCGATTCAGGTGCTTGATAAATTCTGCGATGCCGCCGTTGTACTTGAATTGGGCAGTTTTGGGCTCGCCGGTCTTGGGATCGGTGGTGCGTTCGTCGGTGAGCGTGATGGTCAGTCCCTTGTTCAGGAATGCCAGCTCACGCAAGCGTTGCGCCAGGGTATCGAAGTTGTATTCTGTGACAGTGAAAATTTCTTTATCGGGCAGAAAGTGGACTTTGGTTCCGCGTTTCTTGGTCGCGCCCGCTTTTTTCAACTTGCTGGTGGGCTCGCCCTTGGAGTAGGTCTGCTCCCAGGTAAAGCCGTCACGCCAGATCTCAAGTTCCAGTTCCTCGCTGAGAGCGTTCACCACCGACACGCCCACGCCGTGCAATCCGCCAGAAACTTTGTAGGAAGATGTGTCGAATTTTCCGCCGGCGTGCAGCTTGGTCATCACCACTTCCGCAGCGGGGACTTTTTCGCCATCGATGTCCATGGCGTCGACGGGAATGCCGCGACCGTTATCCACGACGGTGATTGAGTTGTCGAGGTGAATGGTGACTTCGATTTTATCCGCGTAACCGGCGAGCGCCTCGTCCACCGAGTTGTCCACGACTTCATAGACGAGGTGGTGCAAGCCCATCTCGCCAGTGGACCCGATGTACATCGCGGGCCGCTTGCGAACGGCTTCCATGCCGCCCAACACCTTGATCGACTCGGCAGTGTAATCGCCGTTGCCGCCGTTGTTCAGAGCGGGTGCAGCGTTCTTGTTTTTGGTGTCAACGATGGCAGCGGTACCGATCCCTTTTGTCGCCATTTAGCTCCGTGGAGAAGGCCAGGGTTTGAGCTTTGCCCGGCGCGCTTTTCCGGTGCCCTCAAAATGGGCTCAAATTACTGAAATTACTAATACTTATGGCCCGGGAACTTATGTCAAATTGTAGCATAACCCGCGCCATTTTTCGACCCCGAACCGCAGCGGTAAACCGTGATCTTAGTGTGACTTAGAGACCCCGTCTTTAATGGAAAGACTCTGGCGGCGGAGTCCCAGCTTCCCGGGCGGTTATTTGCGTGCTGCTGGCGTTTCTTTCTTGCCAAAACTCAGACCCTTCAGTAGCTCCTCGACTTCGTCCTCGCTTCCGCCGATGAAGGTGAATGAGACCACATACCTCTTCTCCATCATCACGAGAGAACTCTGATACATGGTGAGCTTGCCGAGTTCTTTGCTGAAGTCGCCGCGCATCAGGTGCTGGGCTCCTATGACGTACTCGTAAGGTCCGTTTACGACTTTCATGCTCTTGGATCTGACGAGTTCGGTCAGAGGGCCGAAGTAGTTTTCTGCATTCATCAGGCCTGGGTAGGAAGACACGGGTTCGGCCGCGATCACCACTGCGGAATTGATTGTGTTGCCGGTGGCCTCCGGCGGCCGCTCGAAGATGGCCAGAAGAACGAGAGGTTTGGCACGATTCGTGTCAGGCTTTGATGCTCCCTCCGCGACTTGCGATGGCTGGTCGGTGCCTGACCCCATGTCCTCCGTGCGATCCACCCAGCCAAAAGGGAGTTTGTAGGTGAATCCGAAAAACGAGTTGCGATACACGCCGTTAGAGATGGCGCCGGGTTCGGGAATTAGCGGATTTGCGTGGGAAGAGGGATTGGCCGATCTTGGAAGCTCTTTGGGTGTTTGCTGGGCCGCGACATGACAGATCAGAAGGGCGACGGTCAAGCAGTGGAAAATTGGGGGCAGGCAGCGACTCATCTGTCTTCATGTTACAAGAGATGGCATGAGGGTCGCCCGGCGGCCAGTCGCGATCACGCCGCCTCAGTTCGGACCTTCAGACGGTTGAGCCGGCGGTTGACTGGCTCCGGATTAAAGTGTTCTGGGTCAAAATGGCCTCCCACCCACTCCTTGCGCTCTTCGTACTCCGGGTGCTTTGGGTTAAAGAGGATCTCCAAAAGCTCCTCGTAGCCAGCCGGACCGCCGCAATCCTCTGGCGGGCAGCTACGGCCTCCCTCGAGGCAGCGAATTTTCGCCGGCACACCATCCTCGATCTGTTCCACAAAGATCTGATGCTCCCAGCCGGCGCCCATGTCGTAGGTGTAGAGAAAACGCGCACCTTTGCGCGAAACCAGATCCTGCAACATAACTCGCTTCGCATTGACGACTCTCTTATCGAATTCCGCCCACTCCTGCATGCCTTCTCCATAAGATTGCTTACCCACGTCGAAAAGATATATGTGGTAGTTGTCCCATCCCATGCTGATCTGGATGATGTTATGGAGCTTCGCCAGGGTGACGGTTCCCGGCACGGCGATGCGGCGCCAGATGCACGGCTCGATCCCGATCAGCGTAATACGGAGCTGGTAGTTTTTCACGAAGGCATTTTAGCAGTTCAAAGGCAGGGAAAATCCTGTCCCCTCCAGCGTGCCTGCACGAAGTTGAAGCGCGGCATCCAGCCCGTGCTATTCCGGCGAATGAAGCCTCAGTCTGCCGCAATGCCCATGCCGACCGGCTGCGCGCAGTGGGCGCAGCGCTTGGCGTCAATTGGAATCTCACTCAGGCATTCGGGGCACTTCTTCGTCGTCGGATCAGCGGGGGCCGGAGCTTTGCGCATACGCGCGACCAACGCGTTGATTGGAGTGACAACGAAGAAGTACACCGCCGCTGCGACCAGCAGGAATGACACGCCTGCATTGATGAAGTCGCCGACAGCAAACATGCTTCCGTTGACGGTGAACTTGATGGCAGAAAAATCGGGCTTGCCGACGATAGCAGCGATGAGCGGGGTGAGCAGGTCCTTGGTGAAAGCCGAAACCACGGAGGCGAACGCTGCCCCAATCACCACGCCGACCGCCATGTCAATCACATTGCCACGAAGAATGAACTGCTTGAATCCGCTGAGCATTGGACCTCCTGCGAGGATTGAGGCCACTGTACGGCTGAAGCGATGGAGAGTCAAGGGCGGAGCCCACAAATCAAGGCTTGGGCGCGTAGTACTCCGTAGGCGCCAAAACGGTGAGGCCCTTCTTGCGCGACTTAAGCGTCAACTTGTGGACGCGCCCGTCGGACTTGCGATCGGCAACCGAATACACCACGACAAACGGGCTTCGAAGTTCGTCACCCAGATCTCCCACGGCACTTGCGATCTGTTTTGCCGTCCAGATCCAATAGACCCGCCCACCCGTCGTCTGTGCCAGCTCTCTCAGGAAATGAATGCCCCGGTGGAACCGATCTTGCTCTGGGCCGAACGCGTAAATTCGTACACCCGCTCTTAATGCCGTTTCGATAGCCACGAATTGAGTAGCGTTGCTTTGGTTTTCCTCACCATCACTGAAGAGGAACATGGCGCGCAGGCCCTGGTCAGAAATGCCCTTCAGCATGCGATTGGCGCAACTCTGGACCGCATCGTACAAGCTCGTCGCACCGGAAGGCTTCGTGCGGGAGATCACGTTAATGATATCCAGCGGATTGCTGGTTTCGTCGCTTTCCCGAATCTGCTGGTTGAACAGCACCAACCAACCGCGATCGGTTCCCGCTGCGACGATTCGTCCCAATACATCGCGGACTTCAAGCTGCTGGAGCTCGAACCGATCCCGTTCCGAATTGCTGGCATCGAAGAGAACGCAATAGCGTAACGGGGCTCTGCTCAACTTGCGCACTTCTTGTATTCTCGCAACTTGCCCATCTTCTTGGAGTTCCAGATCCGCTGGGCTGAGATCCCCGACAGTCGCGTCCTTCACTCTCGCGGTAATCAGCAGTGTAGAAGGCTTTGGATTGACAATCTCAGTCGAGGGTAGGCTACCGTGCGATAGCTCTGCGGATGAACGAGGTTGTTGAGAGAACAGGCAAGGGCAAATAAGTAAAAACAAAGCCGCGTTAAGCACCCTCGCCATGTTGCCCTCGGGGTCAAGCAAGCTCCCGCACTGAGGACTTCGTCCTCAGATCCGCATCGGCATCACGATGTAGCGGTACTTGTAGTCTTCGCTCTCGGCGGGGCGCATCTGGCCGGCGGATTGGCCATCCTTGAATTCCAGCTTCACCTCACCGCTGCCGGTGGCCTTGAGGAAGTCCAGAAGATATTGCGCGTTGAAGCCGATGGCGAGTGCGTCGCCGTCGTAGTCGATTTCGATCGAGTCTTCCGATTCGCCCATCTCGGAAGACGAAGCCGACAGTTTTAGCTCGCCCTTCTCCAGACGCAGACGCACCGCACGCGAGCGCTCGTCAGCAAACTGGGCGACGCGGGAGATGGCCGCGTTGAGCTCTTCGCCGCGCACAGTAATGCTCTTGTTGTTGTCCTTGGGCAGCACGGCTTCATAGTTCGGGAACTGGCCCGTAAGTTGGCGCGAGGTCAGCAGACGCGGTCCAATGCGGAAGAAGAGCGTAGATTCGTCCTTGGCGAATTCAATGGTTTCGACATCCGTCGAATCGAGCAAGGACTTCAGCTCGTCCATCGCTTTCTTGGGGACAAGCGTTTTCATCTCGCCGGAAACGCCTTCGAATTTCTCGCCGCTCCGCTCGATGTGCGACAAGCGGTGGCCGTCGGTTGCGACCATGGTGATGGACTCAGTCTTCAGCACCATCAGCGCGCCATTCAGCGTGTAGCGTGATTCTTCGCTGGCGATGGCGAATCCCGTTTTTGCGATCATGCCGCGCAGAACCTGTGCCGGAATCTTTACCACGCCGGCGGTGGGAAATGCCGGCAGGCTGGGAAAATTCGACCGCGCCATGCCCACCATCTTGGTGTTCGAGCGCCCGCAGCGGATGCTGACCCAGTGATTTTCCAGCAACTTGATGGTGATCTCGGCATCGGGCAGCAGCTTCACGTAGTCGTGCAGCTTGCGGGCAGGAATCGTGCACGCGCCTTCTTTCTTCACTTTGACAAGGCAAGAGGTGCGCAGGCTCAGATCGAGATCGGTGGCAGTGAGCGAAAGTTTGTCGCCGGCAGCCTCGAACAAATAATTCGACAGAATCGGAATCGTGGTCTTGCGTTCGACTACGCCCTGCGTCGCCGTGAGCTCGCGCAACAGCTCAAACTTGCTGACCGTGATTTCCATGGTGGTGGTTCCCGTCGCGGATGCGATCGCTTCTACCGGCATAAGCCAAGCCCCCCGCCGTGCAGCGCTACCTGCTTTGATACTCCCCTTATATCAAAAGAAAAAGCTCCAAAACCAGCGATAACACGGGCAGAAGGAAAAAAGACAATCCAGCGCAATTGCCCCCGCGCTCGCTTTTCGCCCCATCCGTGATCTACCCACCCAGCTGTTCGGTCAACTTATTCAGCAGCCGGTTCAGATCTTTGTCCGTCTTTCGTACCTCATCGATCTTTTCCACCGAGTGCAACACTGTGGTGTGGTGCTTGCCGCCGAACTGGCGTCCGATCTCCGGCAGGGAGGCTTCGGTAAGATGCTTGGCCAGATACATGGCGATCTGACGGGGATAGACAATAGCGCGAGAGTTGTTCTTGGCCTTGATCTCCACCAGCCGCAACCCGAACTGTTCCGCCACAGCCTTCTGAATGGACTCGATGGTCACCTTCCGCGCCTGGGAATCGATGAAATTCTTGAGCACCTGTTGGGTATAAGGGAGAGTGATTTCGGCGCCGATCAGCGAAGAGTGCGCCACCAGCCGAATCAGCGCTCCTTCCAGTTCGCGGACGTTGGAGCGAATATTGGAAGCGATGTAGAGAGCCACGTCGGTGGGCAACGTAACCTTCTCCTGCTCGGACTTTTTCTGCAGGATGGCGACCTTGGTTTCCAGATCGGGCGGCTGGATGTCGGCGATGAGGCCCCATTCGAAGCGGCTGCGCAAGCGGTCCTCGATTTCGGCCAGCTCCTTGGGTGGACGATCGCTGGCAATCACGATCTGTTTCATCGAATCGTGCAAGGCATTGAAGGTGTGGAAGAACTCTTCCTGGGTGCGCTCCTTCTGGGCGATGAACTGGATGTCGTCCACCAGCAGCACGTCCACGTTGCGGAAGCGGTCGCGGAAGGTGCTCATCTTGTCGTAACGCAGCGAGTTGATCATGTCGTTGGTGAACTTGTCGCTGGAAACGTAGCAGATGGCGGACTGCGGCTGGCGCAGCTTGATCTCATGCCCGATGGCCTGCATCAAGTGGGTTTTACCCATGCCGACGCCGCCGTAGAGGAACAGCGGGTTGTACGCCTTCGAGGGACGTTCTGCCACGGCTTGACAAGCGGCGTGGGCAAACTGATTCCCGCTGCCAATCACGAACGCGTCGAAGGTGTAACGCGGATTCAGTTGCGCCGCCCCATCCCAGTCAAAACGTGCCTGCGACGGCGGCGCTGCTGGGGTGGGATGGGACGAAAGCCCGCCATCGTGACGAACGGGTGTTGCTGCGGGATCGTCTTCCGGGGTAACGAACTGCACGTCCTGATACTCGAGGCCAAGATTATCGAGAGCCTCCTGAATCAGATCGGCATATTTGTCGCCCACGCTGCGGAACTCAGCCGTGGGTACCCGCACGAAAAGGATCTTTCCGCTGGAATGGCTATAGCGCGTCGGCTTCAGCCAAGTGTCGTAGGAGTGCCGGTTGATCTTTTTTTCCAGCGCGTCAAGGATGCGCAGCCACGGGTTAGGAGCAAGCGTTGCACTTGGAACCGACATAAGAGATTTCTTGGTGGGGCCGCTGCCGCAAGTCAGCGCCCCGGCATTTGCAGAACGAAATCGCTCATTTCCAGCCAAATCGGCCCACCACCAACGGGCGGTTTCGCAGGAATGAAATAAATATCAATGAGCAGGAACAGTCCGGCATACTAGCACAAAACTTTTTGGCTGGGGAGAAATCTTCGACGAGAGTCTCGCCGACCTTCACGATTCAAGACTCGAAAAAAACCTTCTGTCAAGTAGCGAGTTTATAACTGCCGCGCCGATAGTGCAGCACCCGCGCGAAGCATGCGACCTTAACCGGCGCGTTCCCGTGATCCATCGACGCTGCGCGCCCGCGGTATCCTGCGGGTCGTTTGCCCCTCTGCCTGTGCTCATTTATACTTCTGCTTTCGAACTGCGATTATTATGACATCTTTCAATCAAGTCAGGAGCAACTAAGTTTCATGCCTAAGCGCACATTCCAACCTAACCGACGTCACCGCTCGAAGACGCACGGATTTCGGACCCGTATGAAGACTAAGAGCGGCCGGGCAGTGATCTCGCGCCGGCGCGCCAAGGGTCGCAAGCGGGTGTCGGTGAAACCCGGCTTCCGTGAGTAACATTTCTTCTTTTCCGGAATTGGCGGAAATTCCGCAACCTGAGCTGGGATCGTGAATGGTGAGCGGCAGCGCTCCGAACGGTAGTCTTGATGTGTCGAGCCTCGGGAAGCACGCCAAGTTTCCGCGCAGTGTGCGGCTGCTGCGGCACGCCGATTTCGAGCGGGTGTACAAACAAGGCCGCCGCCATTTCGCCGGGCACATGACCGTGTTCTACTTGCGGCGGGCACAAGGAGAGGGACTCCGCGTGGGACTCACCTTGGGACGCGTCCTGGGCGGTGCGGTCGTTCGCAACCGCATGAAGCGACGACTGCGCGAGGCGGTGCGTTTGCAGCGGCCGGGAGGGAGTATGCCGGTGGATGTAGTCATCAATCCAAAGAAGTCGATGCTTACAGTGGAATTTACCGAGTTAGAGAACGAGATCAGCCGCGCCTTCGAAGTGATTCAGAAGTCGTTGGAGAAACGGACCACGTAGGGACAGCCTCCCTCGGGAGCCTGCCCTGTTTTGCCGAAGCCCGGTGGGCCGCAAGCCCTGAGCGCAGCCGATTGATTGAATTAATGGCGATACTAGTGCCGGAAAACGCGATGAACAAAATTGCTAAAAGCGTCGTAATGCTCTTGCTTCGAGGATACAAGTGGGCGATCTCGCCCATGTTCTTGCCTGCTTGTCGTTACGTACCCACCTGTTCCGAGTACGCTATGGAGGCAGTGGATCGCTACGGCGCAGTTCGAGGAAGCATGTTGGCGATCTGGCGGGTGCTCCGTTGCCAACCGTTCGCGAGGGGTGGGTACGATCCGGTCGTGAAGTCGAGGAATCCCAACGCGCCGCTCGGCTGCGGTCGCGAAACCGAACTTTGCAGTCATTGAGAAAGTAATTTGGCAGAATTCCAAAATCCTCAGCAAGAACCTGGCATGGAGCGCCGTCTGCTCCTCGTCTTCGCGCTCACGTTTCTAGTCATCGTGTTGTTTCAGCCGGTGCTGAAGAAATATCTGCCCCAGGCGCCTGCACCTGCCCAGCAAAACCCAAGCCAACCACAGCCTCCGCCACAAGGTGCGTTCTCCAGCAACCAGTCCGAGGTCGCGCGCCCTGGCGAGACGGCTCCCAATCCCGGCGCCACCAAACAGGCGTCATCTGAGTCTGAAACCGTCATCGAGAATGATCTGTACCGCATCACCTTCACCAATCGCGGAGGTCAGGTCAAATCCTGGGTTCTCAAGCAATTCGATGACGACAAGGGGCGACCGCTCGAGCTGGTCAACAGCATGGCGGCTGAAAAATACGGCTATCCGTTGTCTTTGTGGACTTACGATGAGAACCAGCGCAACAAGCTGAATTCGGCGCTTTACCTGGCTTCCAGTTCAGGTACTGTGCGCGCCCCGGCTGAAATCACGTTTGAATATGCCGATCAGGACATCGCCGTTCGCAAGAACTTCCGTTTTGACCACACCTACGTGGTGCAGGTTGAAACTTCTGTATCGGTCAAGGGAAGTCCGGTTTCCGCCTATCCCACGTGGCCTGCGGGTTTCGGTGATCAGAGTAGTCTCGCGTCCTATCACGCCAGCCGTGTCGAGTACCAGTATAACGGCGACACGCAGCGCCTCGATATCAAGAAGATCAGCAGCGGTAACACGCTGCACGTGCCTTTGAACTGGGCGGGAGTTTCCGATCAGTACTTCGCGGCCGTCTTCCTTCCCGATGACCCGCAGAATGCCGTCCTGGTCACGTTGCGCAACTCGCTCAATGTTCCCAAGGATCCGCAGAAGCCGAATCCGCAGGACACCGCTCCGGTCGACGTGCTGGGCGCGGCCGTGGGCAACCCGAAAGGCCCGACGATGGAGCGTATGTACGTGGGGCCGAAATCACTCAAGGTGCTCGAATCCGTTCCTGTGCCCACGGTGGCCGGCGCCCCGCAAGACTTACGCGCACTGGTCAACTTTGGTTTCTTTGGCGTGATTGCCCGCCCGCTGTTCCTATGGCTGAAGTGGACTTACGAAAGAATCGTTGGCAACTGGGGTTGGGCGATCGCCATCCAGACTCTGATCATCAACCTGGCGCTGCTGCCGCTGCGCATCTCCAGCATGAAATCGGCGCTGAAGATGCAGAGAATCCAGCCGCAGATGAATGCGATCAAGGAGAAATACAAGAAGTACAGCATGCGCGATCCGCGCCGGCAAGAAATGAACCAGGAGATTGGCGAGCTGATGAAGCAAGAGGGCGTGAGCCCTCTCGGCGGCTGTCTGCCTCTCGTCATCCAGATGCCGTTCCTGTTCGCCTATTACAGCATGCTGGGCGCCGCGCTCGACCTGCGGCACGCGCACTGGCTGTGGATCCACGATCTTTCCTCGCCGGATCCGTACCTCATCCTGCCGATTGGCATTGTGATCACGATGTTGTTCACCCAGAGAATGACTCCCCAGGCGGGCATGGATCCTTCGCAGCAGAAAATGATGAACGTCATGATGCCGGTGATGATGGGAGTTATCAGCTACCGGCTGGCCGCCGGCTTGTGTCTCTACTGGTCAGAGGGCAACCTGATTATGATTGCACAGCAAATCATACTGAACCGGACCAAGCTGGGCCGCGAAATGCGCGAAATGGCGGCAAAGCGAGCAAGGAAGAAAGAGAAGTGAAGCTCTTAGCTGTTAGCCTTTGGCTCTTAGCTTGAAGCTGGACAGGGACTAGCTAAGAGCCAAGAGCTAAAAGCCAAAAGCTGTTTTATGCCTATTCCCGACAAAATCGCTGCCGCCAAGAAGATCGACGAACTGTTGCGCGGCGTAGTTACGCACGGCGGTCTTCACCTTAAGTATCGCATCACCGTGGACCCACCGCTGCCGGAACAGCGCGATTGGGAGCGGCCTGAGATTCTGGTCGAACTCTCCGGGCCCGATTCATCCCTGCTGTTGGAACGGGGCGGCGAGCTGCTGCGTGCGCTCGAACTGCTGGCCCTTGAAATGCTCCGTCTGCCCGGCAATGAGCATGAAAAGATTTGCTTCGACTGCATGAATCAGCGGGCCATGCGCTTGGAAGAACTTCGTCTGGCCGCAGGCGTGGCCGCCGAAAGGGTCCGCAAGACTGGCACTCCCTACGAATTCGCACCCATGTCTTCACGCGAACGCCGCATTGTCCACTTAGCTTTGCGCGATCATTCCGATCTTCACACAGAAAGCCAGGGTGAAGGCGGCCGGCGATGCCTGGTCGTCTACCCGAAGAACTACAAGCCTTCGACCAAGCCCGCGCCGAAGACTATCCCCTGATTTGTTTGCCCGCTACGGTATTTGCAGTAGCTTAGCGACCCTGCAATCAAGAGCCCTTTGTTTGCTTGACCCGCTACAATCTTCCCGGTGAACCTCGACGACACGATCGTCGCCATAGCCACTCCGCCCGGGCAGGGCGGGATCGGCGTAGTACGTCTCGCCGGTGCGGAAGCAAGGAAGATTGCGCTCCCCATGTTGCGGCTGAAGCACGATCTCGAGCCTGGGCGTGCAATCTTCGGCGAACTGATTGAACCCGGCGATGAACACGTGGAGACAGCCGCCCCCGGCTGTCCAGCCACGCTAAGTCACGTAGGCCCGGACGCCCCCGTCCGGGCGGCGGAGCAAACCTCGGCCGAGAGCGACCGCATCGATGAAGTTGTTGTAACTTACTTTGCCAAGCCTCACTCCTACACCACCGACGACATCGTCGAGATTTCTGCCCACGGCTCGCCTGTTGTCCTGCGCCACATCGTCGAACTTGCCCTGGCTAGGGGCGCCCGTCTGGCCGAGCCCGGCGAGTTCACGATGCGCGCTTTCCTAAACGGGCGAATCGATCTCACCCAGGCCGAAGCCGTCCGTGATCTCATCGAGTCGCAGACTCTTTACCAGGCCAAAGTCGCCGCTCAGCAAGTGGAAGGGTCGCTTTCGCGCCGCCTGCAACCGATCAAACAAAAACTGGTTGAACTGATAGCAACACTCGAAGCAGGGATAGATTTTGCCGAAGATGACGTTTCTGTCCTGCCTGCTGGGCAGATTGTGGAGCGTATTGCCGCGATCCGCGCGTCGCTCGAAGAACTAGCCGCTTCGTTTGCTTACGGGAAGCTCGTCCACGAAGGCCTAACGCTCGCGATCGTAGGCCGCCCCAACGTTGGCAAGTCGAGTTTGTTCAATCGCCTGGTCGAGCGCGAGCGCGCCATCGTGACCGCGACTCCCGGCACGACCCGCGATCTGGTCAGCGAAACAGTAGCCATCGGCGGTATTCCGGTCAAGCTGGTGGACACAGCCGGCATCCGTCGCGCTCTTGATGAAGCGGAAAGCATAGGCATCCGCAAATCAATGGAGGCTCTCGCTGATGCAGATCTCGTCCTTGTCGTGCTCGATTCGTCTCAGCCCAGCGCCGCGGAGGACACGGAGTTGCTCCAGCAAGTAGCCAACCGGCAAGCCATCGTGGTCGAGAACAAATCGGATATAGTCAGTTCGCAGTTTTCGGTTCCCAGTTCTCCGTTGCGGCGTGTACCGACATCCGCCACTACTGGCGAAGGCATTCCAGCACTGCGCCATGAGATCTTGCGTCACGTCGGCGGAGAGTCGGGCGCACAGCCCGAGCGTGGATTCCTGACCAACCTACGCCATCAGAATCTGGTCCGGGAGTCGCTCGCCGCGCTCATGGCGGCCAGAACTGCGGTCGGCAATCGGGTCCCGCATGAGATGCTCCTGCTGGACCTCTACCATGCACTCCGGCCTTTGGATGAAATCACCGGCGCCACTACGTCCGATGACATCCTGAACCTGATCTTCAGTACCTTCTGTATTGGAAAGTAATCCGTGTCGCTGGCGCTAGGGACACGACGAATGGCCGCCATCACACTGGCCCAAACCTCAGGGCGCGGCTCATGCCCGAGAATTGAATTTCGAGGAGGGTTCGTGATCCGTCCCCATTCCTCCGGTACACAAACGCATCACGCTTGTATTTGGTCTCGCGTTTTACCCAATGCCCGTTCGCTGTGGCAACCAGGTAGTCGTCCTGCGTAAATTTCACGGTGGCGTCCGTGACGTAAGATTCCCAACTGATTTCGCAGTCGCCGCCGGCTAAGCGCGCACTGTTCAGGGTCAACCCAGGACGCAAAGTCAAGGTTCGGGAGCCCCTTTCGAAAGGACGCGGCTTAAAGCCGCGCGAGAGTAGATTCTTGTGCGCCGCTTCGGCCCCTTCATCATTGCCATAGGGTCCCACCAGTACACGGTACGAACTCATCCAAAGGTGGCCTTTCTGCACGACGTTCACAGGAAACCCAAACTGCGCCAATTGCTCGGTTTCCTTTTGCGCCAACGCCTCGTCTTTGGATTTGCCCACCTCGAAAAACATTTGTGAGACGGCGTTCTCTTCTCCGCCACCAGGATGGCTCGCTAGTTCCACCTCCGGAGCCGTGCCGGGTTTATCCGTAGCGCGGGTGGACTCGGCCGCAGGCAAGGAAGTTGTCGGAGGCATTGACGACATGGCCAAGACAGCGGTCTTAGCGGGTGGTTCAGGGGCGGGAGCGGTGGGCGCAGCGCTAGCTGGCTCCGCGGAATCAAGTTTCGCCTGCAGCGGAGCCGGGGTTGCCAGAGGTTGAGGTTGTGGCGCTATCTTCTCGGGCGCGGAGACCAGAATCGGCGCAGGCGCCGACGCTACTGTTTGCGGCGCAGACGCGGCCATCTGGGAGGCCGGCGATACCGTTGCCGGGCCTGAGACCACCGGCCGCAATGCAGGCAAAACTGTCTGGGGTGGGGGCGGTGGCAACGTCTGCGCCACCGGTGCCGCGGTTCGTGGTCCCGACACCACTGTTTGCGGGGCTGCAAACACCGTTTGAGGTGCGGGCGTGACAGCCTGCGGCGCTGGTGGCATCGTTTGGATCTGC
The DNA here is from genome assembly GCA_963770485.1 of uncultured Acidobacteriota bacterium. Classification (GTDB taxonomy): domain Bacteria; phylum Acidobacteriota; class Terriglobia; order Terriglobales; family Acidobacteriaceae; genus CAVVEC01. Next base: position 382,008 of record CAVYPX010000009.1, on the reverse strand, counting down.
TCTTGGGGTTTGGCTGCGAATCGTTCTCCTAACTGGATGAGCGACTCACCCAACTCTCGGCGATAGTCGTGAAATAAAAATATCGCCGCCAAGAGAGTCGAAACCAGAAGCCCGGTCGCCAGACCACGGGTGAAGCCGCTCGCCGGTATCGATTCTCTAGCTTCGGGTGGAATCTTCAAAAGTGGCGCGGTACGATCGGGCATGGTTCCGGTGTCCGGCCCGATGGCGCCGGGGGTGAGAAATGCGGCCAGGGACGGCGACGACTGTGCAGACGCTTTGCCGGCTGACAACGACGCTGCCGACTGGCTGATCCACTTGCGCAGTTGTTCGCGAGCTGCGGCAGGCAAAGCAGTGAATTGTACCCCTCCAATCTTCTGCGTATCGTCCGTCCATGCTAGTTTGCCGACCGCTTCGATACGGCGGTTGCGCTCGGAGATCGAGAACCGGACGATCCCATTTTTCTGCACCGGAGCAATGGAGTGAAAGCAAAGCCCGCCCTCGGAGACGTTCAATACACTCCCACCATTGTTGGCCTCGATATTGATATAGGCGAACTCTTGCAAGGCCGTTCGTGGAGTTTGGCGGCGTTCCGATGCTGTCATTGGCAGCCCCATTGATTTGAGAGAGATTAGCGGATCCTTGGCAAAACACCTAGCAATTGAGAATGTTGTATGAGCCGCGACCGACCCCTGCGATCGCGAATCATTGTCCACGCCCGACCGAACGGTACTATACACCTGTCCGCCGCCGCGGACAATACTGCAGGCAAGCCACCCGCCGGTTTCCAAAAATGGGACTACTTCGACAGTGCCCCCAAGGTCTCCCGGAAAATGCTCTCGAAGGTCTTACCCTTGCCGTCCTTCGTAGCGGATAAAACGGCTTTCTCCGCCGCCGCCCTCTGATACCCGAGGTTCAGGAGCGCCGAAAGTACATCTTCTTCCACGGCGCTCAGCGAAGGAATTGCGGTAACCGCTTCCGCGCCTTGCGGTGGGAGTTTGTCACGCAGCTCGAGCACCATGCGCTCGGCCGTTTTCTTGCCGATTCCGGGGATGCGAGTGAGCCGTGCGACATCGTTGCCGCGGATGGCACGGACCATCTCATCGGCCGGCATCCCGCTCAGAATTGTGATAGCTAGCTTGGGCCCGATGCCGCTGACCGTGATCAGCTTCTCGAAGAGCTGTTTCTCTTCGGGCCGCAGAAATCCGTAAAGTGCAATCAGATCCTCGCGGACATGGGTGTAGATGTGCAGCGCAATTTCACTGCCCATGCCCGGTAAATCGGAGAAGGTGGGCACGGAGATGGTCACGTCGTAGCCGACGCCCCCCGTCTCGACAATCGCCTGGTTGGGATGTTTAGCGAGCAATCGTCCGCGCAAGTGGGCAATCATGCGTAAACCATTTTAGCCGCAGATGCACGCTGAGCAACGCTGATTACTAAACTCGACCCTATGAGAGCTGAGAACTTCAGAAAAGCGAACTCTGCTTGCGGTTGGGCGCGATTCCAAAGTGCTCATAGGCGAGGTGCGTTGCGACTCGTCCCCGGGGCGTGCGGTTCAGAAAGCCAATCTGGATCAGGAACGGCTCATAGATTTCTTCGATGGCATCTGGTTCTTCGGCCAGCGCAGCAGCCAGCGTATTCACGCCCACCGGCCCGCCCTGGTATTTTTCGATGATGGTCAACAACAGCTTGCGATCCACCTCATCGAAGCCATGGCGATCTACTTCGAGCATTTGCAACGCCGCTTGGGCCGTCGGCAGGTCAATCTTTCCTGCGCTTCGCACCTGCGCGTAGTCGCGAACGCGCCGCAGCAGCCGGTTGGCAATTCTCGGCGTGCCCCGTGACCGGCTGGCAATCTCCAGCGCCCCGGGCCGGTCGATCTCCACACCCAGAATGTCGGCCGAGCGCTCCACGATGATGCGTAAGTCTTCGTGACTGTAAAACTCCAGGCGCAGCACGATCCCGAACCGCGACCGCAGCGGCGAAGAAAGCAATCCCGCGCGGGTGGTGGCGCCAATGAAGGTGAAGGGCCTCACATCCATGGTATGAGTTCGTGCCGCCGGACCTTGCCCAATAATGATGTCCAGCTTGTAATCCTCGAGTGCCGAGTAGAGGATCTCCTCGAGCGCGGGCTGCAGCCGGTGGACTTCATCGATGAACAAAACCTGTTTCTCGCGAACGTTGGTCAGGATTGCAGTCAGATCGCCTTTGATTTGCAGCGTCGGACCGGATGTCTGTTGAAACGGGACGCCAAGCTCATTGGCGATAATCGTCGCCAGGGTCGTCTTGCCCAGGCCAGGTGGACCGTAAAGCAGCACGTGATCCAGGGCCTCGCCGCGCGAGCGCGTGGCTTCGATGGCGACCGCCAGATTCTCTTTGACTTTGGATTGCCCGATGAACTCTGCCAGCCGCTGCGGACGCAGCTTTAATTCAAATGATGAGTCATCTTCGACCGGCGCCGCGGAGACCAGCCGCTCGCGATCTTGCGGAATTTTGGGAGTGTTCCGGAGCGTGGCCACTGGCGCGATAGTAGCACGAACGTTGGGCGAAGACCACGTGGGGACAGCCGCCCAAGCTTGCCCTGAGCGGAGTCGAAGGGGTTGTCCAGTCGCGCCCGACAGTCCGACGCTTCGCTTTTCTAAGAACCTATTCTTGACAATGTGACACATTATGTGTCACATTAAGCATATGCCATCCGTGAACATGCGCCAACTTCGCGATACCCGCCGCCTGAAGGCCTGGCTGCGCGCCGGAAAGACGGTTGAACTGCGGGAGCGAGACCGCGTGATCGCGCAGATCGTTCCTGAAAAAGATGCCCGGCAGCCGGTTCCGTATCCTGATTTCGCTGCGCGGCGCAGGAAGATTTTTGGCGAGCGCGTCCTGCCTGCGGTTGACGACCTTATACGAGAACGTGGCCGCTATTGACCGTCTACGCCGACACAAGTTTCTTCGCTTCGGTGTACGTGGAAGATCGGCATTCCAAGGCCGCTGACGAATTGCTGATTTCAGGGGCGCGTCCCATATTTACGCCTCTCCACCGGGCGGAGTGGGCCCATGCTGTCGCGCGGCAAGTTTTTTATCGCAGGCTTTCCCCCACCGCCGCGCAAGCCGTCTACGACGAATTAAGACGCGACCTCGCCCTCGGGATCTGGCTCGAAACACCCCTTCCCGAACATGCCTTCGATCTCTGCGCCGACCTCGCCCGTCGTTACGCACCAAAACTCGGCGTCCGCGCGCTCGACAGCCTGCATGTGGCCTGTGCCCTCGAACTGAAAGCCGAGCGATTCTGGACCTTTGACGAACGCCAGGCCAAATTAGCCCGAGCCGCGCGGCTTAAGACGAATTGAGTTCTTGTTTTATATATTTATATAAAATGAGATTCCATTGTATAATGATGCTGCTATGCCACTCAGCATCAAGAACGAAACCACAGAGCGCCTGGCGCGGCAAGTTGCTGAGGCGACTGGAGAATCCATCACAGAGGCGATTCAGAAATCCCTGGCCGAACGCTGGGGAAGACTGAAGGAGCGTCGCCGCGGGCGGATTTTAGCGCAGCAAGTGGACGACATCCTGCGACGCGTCGATGCTTTGCCCACCCTGGACCCCAGGTCGCCGGATGAGATCCTCGGCTACAACGAGCATGGGCTGCCGCGCTGATGGTCATCGACACCTCCGCCCTGGTCGCTATTTTCCTGGATGAGCCGCAGCGAAAACCCTTTCTTGAGCTGATCTTGCAAGCAGAAAAGCGGCTGCTCTCGGCGGCGAACGTACTCGAAACCGGAATCGTGCTGGAAGCCAAACGCGGCGAAGCTGCTGGCCGCGAGTTCGATCTCTTCGTCGTTCGAACGGGACTGGAAGTCGTGCCCGTCGACAAGGAACAAATCGAAATAGCCCGCTTAGCCTGGCGCAGTTTTGGAAAAGGCCGCCATTCGGCGGGGCTAAACTTCGGGGATTGCTTCGCCTACTCTCTGGCCAAATTTTCTGGCGAACCGTTGCTGGCTAAGGGCGGGGACTTCAGTTTGACGGATATTGACCTTTGCGCGGTCTGAGAGCCGGGAGTGCTTACTTCTCGCCTGCCGGAATTCCGTTCCGGAAGAAAAACTCCCTCACCTGACCGGAAGGCAGAGTGACAAAGGTTGCCATCACCCGGTGGGTTGAGTCAAAGATGTAGTCGTAGCGATAGACCTCACCGTCCGCCAGCTTCTGCGGATCTCTACTCCTCCTCTTCCGCCACATCGCCTCTTGCCGCTTTCGCCTTCTCGACGATCTTCTCCTGCAGTTGTCCCGGCACAAAGTCGTAGTGGTGCATTTCCATGTTGAAGCTGCCGCGGCCCTGCGTCATTGAGGTCAGGTCGACGCCGTAGGTCAGCATTTCGGCCATCGGTACTTCGGCTTTCACCACCGTGTTTCCGCCCTTGTTGTCCATGCCCTGGATGCGGCCGCGGCGGCTGTTGAGGTCGCCCATGATGCTGCCCGCAAAATCGTCCGGCACAGTGATCTCAACCGACATGATGGGTTCGAGCAGCGTAGGTTTGGCTTGCTCCATCGCCTTGCGGAACGCGATGCGGCCCGCCATCTGAAACGACATGTCGTTCGAATCCACGTCGTGATACGAGCCGTCGTAAAGGATCACTCGAAAATCCACCACCGGAAATCCCGCCAGATAGCCGCGCCCCGCCGCGTCCTTGATGCCCTTTTCGATAGCTGGAATGTAATTCTTCGGGATGGCGCCGCCAAAAATATCGTTCACGAACTCAAACTCGCCGCCACGCGGCATCGGCTCCATCTTGATCTTGCAATCGCCATACTGGCCGTGCCCGCCAGTCTGCTTCTTGTGCCGCCCCTGCACGTCGGCTTTGCCGCGGATGGTCTCGCGGTACGGCACCTTCGGCGCTTTCAGGTTCACTTCTGTGTGATACCGCTTCTTCATCTTCGAGACCACAACTTCGATATGCTGCTGTCCCGTACCCGCGATTAAGAATTCCTTGGTCTGCGCATCGCGGAAGAATCGCAGCATGGCATCTTCTTCCATCAGCTTGTGGAGGCCGGGGCCCAGCTTGTCTTCGTCGGCGCGGCTCTTGGGTTCTATGGCAAACGTGATCGCCGGCTCCGGCAAATGAACCTTGGGATATTGGATGGGTGCGGACTTATCGCCGAGCGTGTCGCCGGTGAGAGTGTCCTTCAGCTTGGATACGGCTCCGATATCTCCCGCGTGCAGTTCGTTCACGGGCACCGCGGTCTTGCCTTGCATAATGGAGATGTGCGCTAGTTTTTCCTGCGAGTTGCGGGTGAAATTCTGCAGCGTCGCATCGTTCTTCAGCACGCCGGAAAAAACTTTGAAATAGGAGATGCGTCCCGCAAAGGCGTCGGAAACCGTTTTGAAAACATAGAGCGAGACCGGCTCCGAGTCTGTCTCATGACGCTTCGGCGGCTCACCATTCCCGGCCGCGGCCGCTTCTCCCTGCACCCATTCATGTTCCGCGGGCGCGGGCGTGTAATCGATGATGAAGTCCATCACCCGGTCGGCCCCAACATTGCCGAGCCCGGAGCCAAAAATCACGGGGAAAATCTTGTCTTCTCGAATTGCGTTGTGCAGCGCCGGAATCAGGTCTTCGACTGGGATGGTTCCCTTCTCGAAGAATTTCTCCATCAGCGCGTCGTCGCCTTCGGCAATCAGCTCCACCAGCTTCTCGTGCGCCTCCCGAGCCTGATCCTGCAGGTTGGCCGGAATCTCGGTTTCTTTCCCCTTGCCGTTTCCACCCAGTTCATAGGTGTAAGCTTTCATCTGCACCAGGTCGACCACGCCGTTGAAATTCTTTTCCTTGCCGATCGGCAACTCCAGAGGAATCACCGAACGTCCGAACGCCTTGGCCAGTGAATCCAGCACGCGTTCCGCATCGGCGCGCTCACGATCCATGCGGCTGGCCACGATCAGACGCGGCGTCTTGAATTCCTCACAATAGTTCCAAACCCGCTGGGTCACGACCTCGACGCCGGCTACGCCATCGACTACCACCACCGCCGCGTCCACCGCGGGCAGGGCCAACTTGGCCTCGTGGACAAACATGTTGAACCCAGGCGTGTCGATGATGTTGATCTTCGTCTTGCCCCACTCGACGTAAGCCAGCCCGGCCGAGATCGACATCTTGCGCGCGATTTCTTCGTCGTCGTAATCCGTGGTGGCAGAACCGTCATCCACGCGGCCGAACCGCTGGGTTGCGCCTGCGGTGTATAGCATGGCCGATACCAGCGACGTCTTTCCCGCATGCCCATGCCCTACGACCGCTATGTTACGGATGTTTGCGCCTTCGTAAACTTTCACCGGGAGTCTCCTTCCATACAGTCACGTGCGGACAGGTCTTCGACCCGTCTGCCGTATTCACGTAGGGGCGGACGCCCTCGTCCGCCCAGCCGAGCGAAGCTCGGCAGTCCTAAGTTCTGTGGATCTTACTTCGGCGGGCCCATAAGAACTTAAAGAAGAGGACAACCTATAGGCCAACGTCGCTCAGCCTGCCAAAACCTAGGATGCTAACACAGTGGAAATTCGGGGAACAACTGGAGTCTGGCCACGTGCAGCGCCGGCGCGAGATTCGTATCAGGATATGGCTTCAGCCCTTTGGCAAAGCAGCCCTGTGCCGTTTGTCATTCCGAGCCGCTCGGAGCCGCACCTGCGCGGCGAGAGCGCGCAAGGAATCTGCTTTCTGCCCGGAGATAGATGACGGGCGGGAGGTTCGCCTGACAGCCGGCAAGATGCCGACGCTACGGTCGTGCTTTGGTGGGCACGACATTGGTTGTGCCGGAGACAACTGACAGGCCGCAGGCAGTTCTGAAGTGTGATAGCTAAGGCTTGGTCTTGCAGATCACGCTGTCGGATGGGGTCGCTACCGTCAGATAGAACCCTTGGCAGAGGGTTTTGAGTGCTATCGCCTGTTCTCAGCAGTTATGATTGTCCAGCATGGCTATCGCACCGTCTTCGACGTTACCCAAGTTGGTTTCCAGTGGTGGATTCCACTTCTTATTTTCATTTTCGGAGCCCTGTTTGTAGGTATCGGCTGGGCCGTCAGAAAGTCCGGTGACAAGGATTCTCTCGCTAAGGGCACATTCTTCCAAATCGTCGGTGCGGTGGGCATACTGGGGGCACTTGGGTTCTTCGCCTCAATGTACGGGGAGTACCGCAACGCCCAAAAAGCTTTTGCCACTCATGCCTATTCAGTCAGTGAAGGCGTGGTTAGGGACTTCGTACCGATGCCTCCGGGTGGTCACGCCATGGAAAGCTTCGTGGTAAACGGTGTCCGTTTCGAGTACGGTAGCGGTTGGGGTTCGACAATGTTCAACTCCGAGTGGAACAAGGGTTTCATCCACGACGGCGTCGAAGCCCGAATCGCCTACGTGGGCAAGGACATCATCAAGGTGGAAGTAAAGTAAGGCCCTGTTTCCACGTGTTGTCGATAAAGCCTTTACACTCATTAACCGGGTTGTAGTGCAATGACGGACTCTTTCAGAACCGCGAAGTTGGCCCGAAAGAGACGGGCAAAGTGGTGGGGCGAGCACCTCCCCCTTGCATTCGCCACTTTGACTGTTTCCTTCGTTGTGATCTACCTCAGCGTGGCCTTTGTAGATCGCCACGCGCCGGGATGGTTAATCGCTCTCGGAGTCAGCCCATCTGGAGTGAATCTGATTCTTGGCACCGTGTCGTGCGGGTTCGGAATCTGGGGCATTCGTGCCCGGAGAGACAAGGGAAGAGGGTGGGTTGTTCTATATGCGCTGTGTCTGCTGGGCGGAATTCTGACTCTCGCGAAAGCGTTCGCATTCGTTTGAGGGCAAGTTTTCTCGCAAGGTGCCGGGTTGTGATCCAGCACTCATCTCGTGTCAGTTGGCGAAACATCGCCATATCACGCATTGACCAACAGTCAAAACCTGTAATCGCTTGATAGCGTGAGTCAGTGAGAGGCGCGATTCAGCGCAGACCTGTGCTGGAGGCCCGGAGCCGGACGGTGTGAGAAGATCAGTGACCGCCTAGTAAGTGGTATGCCACAGTCATGCCGACTAGCGTGGCGGCAAGTGTCAGAAAGAACATCCCCCAACCTGCTTTGTACGCAATCCTGAATGCGGAAACAGTGATCCAAACGCTACACGCTGAAAATATCAAGTTCGAAACAGCGAGTGGGAACGCATAAGGAATGGGCCCAAAAGTCAACACAAACCCCAGCAGAGCGGCAATTGAAAATAGCAGCGAGCAGAGAAAAAGTGCTGCTCCAATACCGGCTCCGGCAGCGATCCCTCCTTGGCTGCGAGTTGAGAGGAGCACTACGGAAACAATGAAGGGCACGAGTGGCAGCGCGACCCACAGAATGGTCACCCAGAGGGAATCTGGGAATTCGTTTGGCTGCAACGGGTTCAGCGTGCGCATTTCCCTTTCTGCGATGAAAGTAAATAGCCAGTAAGCGCCCGCGGCTACCAAAGCCAGACCCATTGCGACCCGGATTCCGTGCCGTGGAACCAAGAGATTCCCGTCACTATCCCACAAATCCGGGTTGAGGGGCGGATCATCCGCAGCAGTCATCGCCCGGAATTGTAAATGAGTTTGGACAGAAGAATTTGCGTTTCGCCGACGCGGGCTGGTTCCGTAACTGTTGCAAAATCCCGATAACACTCAAAACCCCAATTGGGTCGGGCGTGCTGGGAGGTCGGGGCAAGGAATACCGGCTCTGTCCGATACATGGTTGCCAAAGGCTGTCCGCAAGGTCGAGTTCAAACTATTACATCTGAAACAAACCTGGCCCTCTCGCTTATCATCTCTTCTATCTTCATCGAGGAGGCACGCTCGACCATGTTTCCCCAACTTCTGCAATTCACCGATCTCGGTCTTCTGCTGCTCCGGCTGATGGTTGCAGTGGTCTTCGTCACCAGCGGGTGGAGTCACGTCACGAAATCGGAAGAACGCAGCAAAAGCATCGGGATGAGCAACGGCTTCACCATCTTCCTCGGAATCGCGGAAGTTGCTGGAGCGCTGGGCGTGGCATTTGGCGTCCTGACCCAGCTTGCCGCGTTGGGATTAATCCTGGTTATGCTGGGCGCGATTCAGAAAAAGATCTTCGTTTGGCACATCGGTTTCTGGGGCGAGAAAACCTACGGCTGGCACTATGATCTGACGTTCGTGGTGATGAATCTGGTCATCCTGTTCACCGACGGGGGGCGCTGGGTATTGATGAAGTAGTGCGCGCCAGACCGCCCTGCGTCAATCTTTACGGCCCTGCGCCAACCCGACCCAGTCAATAGATTTACCCAGCAAATCGATTGGCGAGTGGATAGGCCTGCTTTTGGCGCAGCGAACGCCGGGTTGCTCCACCGAACCGCAGGTCCCTCGACTGGGATGACATGCCTAAGCACGATGCGTCGCGGATTGGCAAGGTCACTGATTCAACCCCGGATCCCCCGGCATCGGATGGGATGCCTCGTCGGCATGTGGCACGAGCTGCAGGTAAGCCCCTCGCGGCACGTTTGTCGTCCAGTAACCAGCAGTTTTGGCGAATCCTACGATCCCGAAAAAGACCGCCGCGATTCCGGCCGCCATGGCCCAGGCCGGTATCTGACCACGATTCGGGATCCTGCGGACCTCCGGCAACGCCATTTGCAGCGCGCCTTGCGCCGGACACACGGCAACGCATTCCATGCATCCCGTGCATTCGGCCGACTTGATGCTCACCAGTTTGTCGACCGCCAAGGCGGAAGGACATGCCTTGGCGCACTTGGCGCAATCGATGCACGCTGCGGCATTGCGCCGGACACGCACCGGGCTGAATAGGGAGGTCAAGCCGAGAAGCGCGCCGTAAGGACACAAATAACGACACCAGAAGTTCTGCACCAACACTGACGCGCCGACAAGGACTCCGAGGACAATCAGACCGGTCTCGCCGATATGGCGGAAGAAGTTGAGCATCTTCACGTCGGCAATCACGCCGTACGGGCTCTGCATGAAGGCGGCAATGGCCGCCGCCGGCATCGTCGAAACCGCCCACACAAAGAACCCCAGCAGCAAATATTTCAGCCCGCGCAGAGGCAGGTCGAGCCATCGCGGCAGTTGGAAGTTGCGGCGAAGGAGCTTTTTTCCTGCCCGCCAAAGATATTCCGAGAGCGTACCCACCGGGCAGAGCCAACTGCAAAACGCCTTCCGGAACAAAAACGAGATGGATAAGAAACTAATCAGCAGGAACATCGCCGCCGGATGCATTGCGGGGATATGACCGGTGGCCAGGAAGTACCTGAAGTTCATCATGCCGGCGATGGGCAGCCAGCCCTCAACTCCTGCGGGCCGCGCAAAGCCCGTGCTCTGGCTTCCGCTCTCGAACTGCCGCACCCAGAGGTAAAACATTCCGCCCAGATACACGTTCAACAACAAAAACGCAAACTGAAAGCTGCGCCGCAGGGTCTGCGAGTAGTCACGGCCGGTGCGCCGCACGAGTTTCTTTTTCGGCTTGTTTTGGGGCATCTTGGGCGCAGTCGGTTGCAAAAGACTTTGCGGAATTTCCGGGATGATTTCGGTATGAAGTTGAGTCGCCATGGCGTCTCCGTGTACGGCAAAGGCTAACCGAGATCATCACACGGCGCTGTGACTTAGGTCACGGGCCTGGTAGCCATGGCCAAGGGCGAACTCTTGCACAGCGAAATAACGCTCTGCAACCGGCGGAATTTCGGACGGCATGAGTCCATGTGATACACCTAGTGTTTCTTGAATCTCGAACAGGGCATCTTTCTTTTTGTCGCGGGCATTCTGGGCGGGGCACTGAATGCGGTGGCCGGCGGGGGTAGTTTCGTGTCCTTTCCGGCCCTGCTCTTCACGGGTGTACCACCGATTCCCGCCAACGCCACCAACACCATTGCCTTGTGGACGGGTGTTACCGCCAGCGGCGGTGCGTATCGCAGCCGGCTCGACGTCCCCAAGCGCGTGATGGTCCCCCTGCTGGTGACGAGCTTTGTCGGCGGCCTAATGGGCGCGTTTCTGCTGCTGAAGACGCCGGCACACACTTTCATGCGCGTGCTCCCCTGGCTGATGCTGGGAGCGACTCTCCTTTTCGTTTTCGGCAAACGGCTCACGGGCAACCGCGCGTCGAGCGTGGGTCGGGATGCCACGACTGCGGCGATTGTGGGAGCATCGGTCGTCGAGCTTTTTGTGGCCATCTATGGAGGTTACTTCGGCGGCGGCGTGGGCATCGTGAATTTGGCCATGTTGGCGGCAGTGGGCATGACTGACATTCATGCCATGAACGCGCTGAAAAGCGTGCTGGGGAGCGCGATCAATGGCATCGCGGTCCTGGCATTCATTGTTGCGCGTGCCATCTACTGGCCCCAGGCGGTAGTCATGATCGGCGGCGCCATCGTGGGGGGGTATTTTGGGGCCCATTACGCGCAGAAGCTGCCTCCGCATTGGGTGCGCTGGTTCGTCGTTCTGGTGGGAACCGGGATGACCGTCTATTTCTTCCTGCGGGCCCACGGATGACCCGCTCCTGGCCGGATCTGCTATCGACGGTCGATTCCCTGGAAGTGCGTGGATTCTTCACGATAGAAACCTAGAGAAACCCGAAAGAAGGGTCCCACGGCGGCTCCATGGCGAATAGATTCCAAGACTGGGCGACGGTCAATCACATGCTGGTTGCACGTCAGGTGCCCCTATGGTAACCTTTAAAATTGTCCCGGACATCAGGAAAGGGATTAGAGGGATAGATGTGCTCGGGAGGCTCTGTCCCTGACTGCTGGCGTAGCTCAGCTGGTAGAGCATCTGATTTGTAATCAGAGGGTCAGGGGTTCAAATCCCTTCGCCAGCTCCAGCATTGTGTGATTGAGGCCAGTTCCGGAACGCAGGACATTTTGCGCAGCGCGGCGGCGTAACAGATTTCTCCAACGGCACTCCATAAGGAAGCTTTTCCAAGTGTGGTGTTTAGGTGCGAGAGTGTTTTCGCGCGCCTCTGTCTTCTTTGGCATTACCCGCTGCAGCATCATTTTCCGCGTATGCGCGACGACCGGCGACAGTCGCCGGACAGGCCGGGGAGCAAAGCATTTCTGCACAGGTGGGTGAGTGGTTAAAGCCGACAGACTGTAAATCTGTTCCTCCTAGCGAGGTACGGAGGTTCGAATCCTCCCCTGTGCACCAGGAATTGAAGTGAATCGGTTGACCATCGCGCTGGCGGCGTATGTGGCGTTAGGAATTCTGACGTGGGCGACGATTCGTGACCAGCGGATTCGATTGGTGACGCTGGCAATTTTGGCGATGTTTGCGGTGCGGACGTGGGTGCGACGGAAAGATGTGATGCACCCGGACGACAGCGACGACATGGGAGACAGGCCGATGTAGCTCAGTTGGTAGAGCACTCCCTTGGTAAGGGAGAGGTCATCAGTTCAATCCTGATCATCGGCTCCAGAGTTTAGCGGTGACGGTTCGGCTTCATTGGATCGGTAAGCTGACGAGGGTTCGCTAAAGGCCAAAGGCTAATAGCTAACGGCTGGTTTACGGGCGGGAGTAACTCAGTGGTAGAGTCACAGCCTTCCAAGCTGTTGGTCGCGGGTTCGATTCCCGTCTCCCGCTCCAGAGATTGCTGGTGCGCACGAGATGTTGAGCCGTGAGACGGAACAGAGAGTCCGGCAACATCTAAGGCTGGCGAGAGGATTGCTGGAAACGGCTGTTCTCAGCGAGGCTAGTTCAGAGTTTGAGGAAAGAAATGCGCTATCGCGAGGATACTACGCGTTTTTTCATGCATGCTCTGCATGGCTATTGGGTAACGGATTTGAGCCCGGCAAGAAGCACGGAACATTACACGACCAGATGCAAAGGCGGCTGGGAAGGAACTTTGGCCGCGCGCTGAGAGATCTGTACGAGATGCGCAAGGATGCAGATTACGATTCTGGTTGGGTCCCGATCAAGCCCGTTAGCCTGCGCAAACTGAAGGCGGCGAGAACAAATATATTTTGGTTGTGTCTGGAAGCGGAAAAGAACTTGGAGTGAGTGTTTCATGACCTCTACAGAGTTGGAAAAACTAGTTCGGACTGAGCTGGGTGCGGCTGGCTTGTGGGAGGTCGTGGATCAAAACGAGTCGCAGTTCCTGGAATTCCCAGACGGGCTCTTTGCCGAGTTGGTTTTGAAGGATGGCTCGAAACTCGTCGATGTGGAGCGAGTGGCCCAGGAGCTGCGCGAACGTCTTCGTAAGCAGAATATTGAACTGGACGTGATTGTCCGCGCGCTGTGGACCGTCGAGAGTGTCCAGTACGCCGGGACTGCTCTGGTACCAACTGGTCAATTTCGGTTGGATACAGAGGCCTTCGTGGCAACATTGGCTTCCGGTGCCGTCAAGACTACTGTCGAGGTGCAGGTAACAAAGGCAGCCTGGGAGGAAATTAAGGCAAAGTTGTGCGCTTCTTTGCCGAGCAGTGGGGGCGACATTGTGAGCGAGAGGGGCCTCGTCGAGCGAGTAGTACGAGAATTCCTGGGATTCCAGCTTTCGTTGGGCGGATCAAACTACTGGAATCCTTTCCGCTCAAAGACGCTGGAGCTGAATGAATTGGCTCTTCAGTATCTTTTGTGGCACAGTCACTCCGCGCAGGCATTGCAGAGGCATCAGGAACGGTGAGCTTCCAGCAGGCGGCCATCAGGGTTGAAAGGGAGAAGGAATTCCAGGAACTGAAGGATGCGGTTAAGCGCGCGTTTGAGGCGAAGCAGGTCGAGCGATTCCTTAAACGCGTCCAGAGCGCGAGCATTCGGATCCGGGAATGGGACTCGCTGTTGAGCAAGGGAGTCTTCGAGCAGACGGATAAGGTTTTGGCTGACTCCGGGAAGACGGCGCAGAGCTTGTATCAGGCGGTGTCGCTCTCTGATCAGGCCCAGATTCGCGAGTTCTATTTGTTCCGGGTCGAGGAAGTTGAGCCGAAACTGCGGACGAAGTTTCATAAGCTCTATCAGTACTACTGAAAGACGCAGGCGAGGGCGCCGCGTCAAGCTGGCGGGACGCCGGCGTTACAAAGGAAAAGGCAATGGCGAAAGAGAAATTTGATCGCACCAAGCCGCATGTGAACGTGGGCACCATCGGTCACATTGATCATGGCAAAACTACGTTGACGGCGGCCATCACCAAGGTGTTGCAGAAGCACAACCCGAAGATTCTGTTCCGCTCGTTTGACTCGATCGATAACGCGCCGGAAGAGAAAGCGCGCGGCATCACCATCGCCACGGCGCACGTGGAGTACGAGACCGACAAGCGGCACTACGCACACGTCGACTGCCCCGGTCACGCCGACTACATCAAGAACATGATCACGGGCGCGGCCCAGATGGATGGGGCGATTCTGGTCGTGGCGGCGACGGACGGTCCCATGCCGCAGACCCGCGAGCACGTGCTGTTGGCGCGCCAGGTGGGCGTGCCCTGCATCGTGGTGGCGCTCAATAAGTGCGACGCGGTGGACGATCCCGAGTTGCTGGATCTGGTGGAGTTGGAAGTGCGCGAACTGCTGAAGAGCTACAAGTTTCCCGGAGATGCGGTGCCGGTGGTTCGTCTTTCGGCGCTGGGCGCGCTGAATGGGGAAGCGAAGTGGGAGAAGCAGGTGGACGAGCTGATGAAGGCGGTGGACGAGTACGTGCCGCTGCCGCCGCGCGAAACCGACAAACCGTTTCTGATGCCGATTGAAGATATTTTTTCGATCTCGGGACGCGGAACTGTGGTGACGGGGCGAATCGAGCGCGGCAAGGTGAAGATTGGCGAGGAAGTAGAGATTGTGGGTTTCCGCGAGACCCGAAAAACCGTCGTGACCGGCGTGGAGATGTTCAAGAAGCAGTTGGATGAAGGCATGGCCGGGGACAATGCCGGCTTGCTGCTGCGCGGCATTGGCAAAGACGACGTGGAGCGCGGGATGGTGCTGGCCAAGCCGGGATCGATCACGCCGCACACCAAGTTCAAGGCGGAAGTGTACATCCTGACCAAGGAAGAAGGCGGGCGGCACACGCCATTCTTCAAGGGCTACCGGCCGCAATTTTATCTGCGGACCACTGACGTCACGGGCGTGGCGGAAATGCCGGCGGGGACGGAGATGGTGATGCCGGGAGATAACGTCAGCCTGGTGATCGAGCTGATCACGCCGGTGGCGATGGAGAAGGGCTTGCGATTCGCGATTCGCGAAGGCGGGCACACGGTCGGCGCCGGAACCATCAGCGAGATCGTGCAGTAGGAAGAGATTAGGGTTCATGGAGTGAGAACAACAGGAGAACCGGTTGTCGGTTCTCAGTTCTCAGAATTCAAGATTTGAGCTGTGAGCTAGAAGCTAACAGCTAGGAGCTGTTTTCATGCCCCGAGAAATCATTACGTTGCAGTGCGGTGAGTGCAAAGAGCGAAATTATTCGACTACCAAGAACCGGAAAACCACGCCGGACCGGCTGGAATTGAAGAAATTCTGCGGCCGTTGCCGGAAGCATACGCCGCATAAAGAAGTTAAGTAGTCAGGAGTCAGGAGTCGAGTCAGCTGGTTCGCTGAAAGCTGACGGCTGACGGCTGATTGCTGAAAGCTGGGTAGTAGGGGCGTAAGCTCAACGGTTAAACTGCCGGTCTCCAAAACCGGACTTGGGGGTTCGAATCCCTCCGCCCCTGCCAGAGTGTGAAGACAGACCAGAAGTTGGGGTGGAGTGATGGGAGTCGAGACAAAGAAAATGGCAAAGGCAATCGCAGCGGCGGCGGACGAGGGCTTTGCGGGACGGCTCAAGTCCTGGCCAGAACGCATCAAGACGTTTTATAACGACGTCCGTACCGAAATGAGAAAGGTTACGACGCCGTCGTTTAAGGACGTGCGCGCCACGACTCTTGTGGTCATTATCACCGTCACCCTGTTCGGAGCATACTTCTGGATCGTGGACAACACCATCGGCAACGCCATCAACTATCTCTTCAAGTACTTGACCCATCGCTGAGGTCAAAGAAGCGAAGAAGGAAGCAGTCTTAGAGCACGATATGCCGGACGAAGAAAAAAACGGTACCTTGGAAGCCAGCGTAGAAACGCCCGCGGCCGCAGATGGCGGCAGCGCTGTGGCGGAGCCTCCCCGCAATCCGAACATGAAGTGGTACATCATTCACTCCTATTCGGGATTCGAGCGGAAGGTGAAGGAGTCGCTGGAGTCGCGCATCCAGGCGTTCGGCCTGCAAGACAAGATCGGCAAGGTGCTGATCCCGACCGAGTCGGTCACCGAAGTGCGCGGCGGCAAGAAGTATACGAGCGAACGGATGTTCTATCCAGGTTATGTGCTGGTGGAAATGGATATGGACGATCATGTCTGGCACGTCGTGAAGTCAACGCCGCGCGTGACTGGATTTGTAGGTACGGGCCAGCAACCCACGCCGCTGTCCGAGGAAGAAGTCCAGCACATCGTGTATCGCGTAGGCGAGTCCAAGGACAAGCCCAAGCTCAAGGTAAAGTTCGAAAAGAACGACTCGGTGCGCATCACCGAGGGACCATTCGCGAGTTTCACTGGCGTTGTGGACGACGTCAACGACGAGCGTGAGACCCTGAAAGTGATGGTCACGATTTTCGGGCGCTCGACGCCGGTAGAGTTGGAATTTAACCAGGTGGAGAAGGTGGCATAAGGCAGTTGCTGGTAGCTAGGGGCTAGCAGCTAGGAGCCGAGGCAAGAGATTATGGCGAAGAAAGTCACAGGTTCGGTAAAGCTTCAGATCGCGGCGGGCAAGGCAACACCGGCCCCGCCGGTAGGTCCGGCTCTTGGCCAGGCGCAGATCAACATCATGGAGTTCTGCAAGCAGTTCAACGCCCGCACTAGCGCGAAGGAACTGGAAGGGCTCATTATTCCGGTGGTGGTTTCGGTTTATAACGACCGGTCATTTACTTTCATCACCAAGACGCCCCCGGCTTCGATCTTGCTCAAGCGCGCCGCCGGAATTGCCAAGGGATCGGGAGCTCCGAACAAAGACAAGGTCGGCAAGGTTACGGCCAAGCAGGTGGAGGACATCGCGAAGCAGAAGATGCCCGATCTGAATGCCGCGTCCGTGGAGACTGCGATCAAGAGCATTCGCGGAACGGCGCGGTCGATGGGGATTGAAGTGGTTGGATAGTGGAGCGCCGCCGTCCGCGGCGGCCTGATGGGTGGGCGGGACGCCCGCCAGAGGGCCGGCCAGAGGCCGGCGCTACAGTCGAAGCACTACGGCGCATCAAAATAACGATGTGCGGTGGGAGACGAGGAAACGAATGAAAAAGTCAGGGAAAAACATCACCAAGGCGCGGCAGGCGGTGGAGAAGCACCCCTACCCGCTGAAGGAAGCGGTTCCGCTTCTGCAAAAGGTGAAATACGCCAAGTTCGACGAGACGGTCGAGATCACGATGCGCCTAGGCGTGGATCCCAAACATGCCGACCAGATGGTGCGCGGAACCGTTGTTTTACCTCATGGGCTGGGCAAGTCGAAGCGCGTGCTGGTCATTGCCAGCGGCGACAAGATCAAGGAAGCCGAGCAGGCCGGCGCTGATTTCGTTGGCGGCGAGGAAATGGTCGAAAAGATCAACAAAGAGAATTGGACCGACTTCGACGCGCTGATCGCGACGCCGGACGTCATGAAATCGGTCGGACGGCTGGGTAAAGTTCTCGGTCCTAAAGGCCTGATGCCCAATCCGAAAACTGGTACCGTCACTTTCGATGTTGCCAGGGCGGTTCAAGAGGTGAAGGCAGGCAAGGTCGAATTCCGTACGGACAAAACGGCCCTGGTGCATGTTCCCGTGGGCAAGATTTCGTTCCCACCCGAGAAGCTGATCGAAAACGCCACAGTGCTGATCAGCAGTGTGGTCAAGGCAAAGCCTACCGTGGCGAAGGGGAAGTATGTGAAGGGTTGCTATCTGAGTTCCAGCATGGGCCCGGGAATTCCGATTGATACGAGCGCGGTCGAAGCCGCGGCAAAAGCTTGATAAGGAAGCGCGCCAAACACGCGGCTAACGCGCGTTCGGCGCAACGCGCGGCGCGCCTAGGTCCTTCGGCGACGAAAAGCGAGTCGCCTCAGGCTGACAACTTACGTTGAGGGATTAAGACATGGCGGTTACCAGAGCAAAGAAACAAGAACAGGTGGAGAAGCTGGGCAAGGCGCTGAAGGGCGCCTCCAGCTTGATCGTGACCACCTACAACAAGCTGACCGTAGCTCAGGACTATGAGCTGCGTAAAACCCTACGCAGTTCAGGTGCGAAGTACGTGGTCGTGAAGAATACTTTGGCGGAGCGCGCGGCGAAAGGCACGAGCGTCGAAGAGGCTCTGAAGAACCTCTCGGGCGTGACCTCCATCGCCTACACAGGAGGCGACCCGGTAGCGCTGGCTAAGGCGCTGTCCAAGTACGCCAAGGACAATCCGGAGTTCACTTTCAAAGCCGGCGTAGTGGAAGGGCGCGTGGTCTCGATCAATGAGATCAAAGCGCTGGCCACGATGCCGTCGAAAGAGGAGATCTACTCCAAGCTCCTGTTCCTGATCAGCGCTCCGGCGCAGCGGTTGGTCACGGTGATGAATGCTGTGGGACGCGACATTGCGGTAGTGATCAACCAGGGTGTAGAGAAGCAGAAGTTCAAGGAGGCATAGGATTTGTAATTTGTAATCGGGTAATTTGAAATTGCTAAATTGCCAATTACAAATTCACGAAATTGCCCAATCAAGTTCTGTTATCAGTAGCCAAGGGTTGCGCGGTTTCAAGCCTGCTGCGTGTCTGGCGCAGCGGTTCAGAAACCTGGTAGCACTGGAAACTTGAGCCGCGGATAACGAAATCAGGGAGATGTAGCTAGCTACATCTCTACATAAGAGAATTGGAGAACTCAACATGGCGGATTTGCAGCAGTTGGAAGAACAGATTGTGGGGCTGTCGCTGCTCGACGCAGCGCAGTTAGTAAAGAAGCTGGAGGAGCGGCTTGGCGTCTCGGCGGCGGCCGCAGCTCCAGTGGTCATGGCGGGGGGCGGCGGAGCAGCGGCCGCAGCTCCAGCGGAAGAGAAGACTGAGTTCAGCGTCGTCCTCAAAGAAGTGGGCGCCAACAAGATCAATGTAATCAAGGCTGTCCGCGAAGTAACCAGCTTGGGCCTGAAGGAAGCCAAGGATCTGGTGGATGGCGCTCCCAAGACAGTGAAAGAGGGCGTCTCCAAGGAAGAGGCGGAGAACATCAAGAAGAAGTTCACTGATGCCGGAGCCACTGTAGAAGTGAAATAGCTTGGCGACGAAAAACGATGGAGGGCGGGCGGGGACGCCCGGCCTCCATCAGCAGATTGCAAGTTCTATCGAGGCAAGCGATCTATTTGGTGAAGCGTTTGAAGCGGTGTTATCATCTATATCAATAACAACGCTTCCTGCTTCGTCGAGTGGCTGCGACCATCCATGGTAACGGGCCCAAGGGAAGCGGGCGTGGTCGCTGACACGGGTTGGCAGACTGTTCCGCGGGCAGGGCGGAACGGGAACAGGCCATAAATACTGGCGCGGAAACGACAAATTTCAACACAGGCCAAGCGCCGCAATGGGCGCCTGCGGGGAGTTATGTCCCTGCGGGCGCGTACCTGTTTGTCCAGGTTCTGCAGCACTGGTGTGGAGGCGGTCTTTCTCCGAGCAAAGGTAATGTCTGACCAATACGCCCCGTCTTCACACGCGCTTTTCACATTCTGCAGCTAGTCGCAGCCGACGGCTGCGCATGAAAGTTTGGGAGTGTCCGAATGTCGAAGAATAATACCTTCCGTAAACGCTTTGATTTCTCCAAAATTCCGGCGACCATCCAGATCCCGAATTTGATCGAGGTGCAGAAGCGTTCCTATGACCGCTTCCTGCAAATGGATCGCTTGCCCAGCGAACGCGACGATGCCGGCTTGCAGGCGGTTTTTCAGTCGGTGTTTCCGATTACCGACTTCCGCAACGTCTCGCAACTGGAGTTCGTCGACTACGCCATTGGCAACTGGGAGTGCAAGTGCGGCCACCTGAAAGGTCTGCATCACCTGCGCACCACTTGCAAGAACTGCGGATCGACGGTCATCACTGACCCATTTCACCCTGGCGATGTGCTCTGCCAAAAGTGCGGAACCTACAACGCGAATACACCCGATTTCTGCAACAAGTGCGGCGATCCCGTTGGGCTGCAGCTGAAATATGACGTGAGCGAGTGCGAAGAGCGGGGCATGACCTACTCGGCGCCGCTTAAGGTCACCATGCGCCTCACTATCTTCGATAAGGACGCGGAAACGGGCAACCGTTCCATCCGCGATATCAAGGAACAGGAAGTTTTCTTCGGCGACGTGCCGCTAATGACCCAGAACGGGACGTTCATTATCAACGGCACTGAGCGCGTGATCGTAAGCCAGTTGCATCGTTCGCCGGGCGTGTTCTTCGAAACTGCCAACAACCGCACCTACTTCCTGGGCAAGATCATTCCGTATCGTGGCTCCTGGGTTGAATTTGAATACGACCAGAAAAACGTGCTCTACGTGCGCATTGACCGCAAACGCAAGTTCCTGGGAACCATCTTCCTGCGCGCTCTCGGCCTGCGTTCCGGGGAGGACATTCTGCGCACGTTCTATACCGTGGACCGGCTGGTGATTCGCGACAAGAAGCTTTACTGGACGCTTGATCCGGCCAGCGAGAAGCCCACTAATTTGCTGGGAATGAAGCTGGCGCACAGCGTCAAGAGCAAGTCGGGAGAAGAGATCGCGCACTCTGGCCGCAAACTCAATGCGGCAACTCTGAAGGAAATTCAAAAGGCGAAGGTCAGCGAGATTGAAGTGGACGTCTCGGACCTGGAAGGCGCCTGGGTGGCCGGCGATGTGGTGGATACGACCACGGGCGAAGTGCTGCTCGAAGCCAACTCCGAGCTCACTGCCGATAAGGTGGCGAAGATTCTCGATGCAGCTGGCGTGGTCGAGCTCAATTTGTTCTTCCCGGAGCGCGACGATGTGGGCACCGTGATCAGCCAAACCTTGAAGCGCGACTCGGTGAAGACCCCGCAGGAAGCGCTGATCGAGATCTACCGCAAGCTGCGTCCTGGCGATCCGCCCACGCTGGATACCGCGACGGCACTCTTCCACGGGATGTTCTTCGACCCGCGCAAGTACGATTTTTCGCGCGTGGGCCGGCTGAAGTTCAACATCAAGCTGTTCGAAAAGAACGACGCCACCAGCCTGGAGAACCGCACGCTGGAGCCGGACGATTTCTACGGTACCATCCGCTATCTGCTCAAACTGCGCAAGAATATCGGCGCGGTGGACGATATCGATCACTTGGGCAACCGCCGGGTGCGCGCGGTGGGCGAACTGCTGGAGAATCAGTTCCGCATTGGTCTGGTCCGCATGGAACGCGCCATCAAGGAAAAGATGAGCGTGTACCAGGAGATGTCCACGGCCATGCCGCACGATCTGGTCAACGCCAAGCCGGTGATGGCGGCCATCCGCGAATTCTTCGGGTCCTCACAGCTTTCGCAGTTCATGGACCAGACGAATCCGCTTTCGGAAATTACTCACAAGCGGCGTCTGTCGGCCCTTGGACCGGGCGGTTTGTCGCGGGAACGTGCCGGATTCGAAGTCCGCGACGTGCACCCAACCCACTACGGACGTATCTGCCCGATCGAGACCCCCGAAGGTCCGAACATCGGTCTGATTTCGTCATTAAGCTGCTATGCGCGGATCAACGACTACGGCTTTATCGAATCGCCCTACCGGCGCGTAAAGAACGGTCGCGTGGTGGACTACGTCAGCGTGGTCAATGCGGGAGATAGCGACCATAAGGTCGGAGACCACCTGGAGAAGCACGAGATTGAGAGGATCAATGCCGAGCTGAAGGATCGTCGTAAGAAACCGGCGGAGGTTGAGCCCTATTCCTTCTATCTCTCGGCTTGGGAGGAAGACCGGCACGTAATCGCTCAGGCCAACGTCGAACTCGACGATAAAGGCCGGATCGTCGGCGATCTGGTCAACGCCCGTAAGGCCGGCAACTTTGTGTTGGTCAATCGCGATGAGGTGGATTACATCGACGTCAGCCCCAAGCAGTTGGTCTCTGTGGCAGCTTCGCTGGTGCCCTTCCTGGAGCACGACGACGCCAACCGAGCGCTGATGGGCGCGAACATGCAACGCCAGTCGGTTCCACTGCTGCGGGCGGAAGCTCCCATCGTGGGCACGGGGATGGAAGGGGTTACGGCGCGCGACTCTGGCGCCGTCATTCTGGCACGGCGTAATGGAGTGATCGATTCGGTGGACTCGGAGCGCATTATTGTGCGGGTCGAGGGCGAGCACCATCCGGGACAACTCTCCCGCGAGGTAGGCAGCGACATCTATCAACTCACGAAGTTCAAGCGCTCCAACCAGAACACCTGCATCAACCAGAAGCCCATTGTCGAGAAAGGCGCGCGAGTCGTGAAAGGGCAGGTGATCGCCGACGGTCCCTGCACCGACCACGGCGAGTTGGCGCTCGGGCGCAATGTGCTGGTCGCCTTCATGCCCTGGCGCGGCTACAACTTCGAGGACGCGATCCTGGTTTCCGAGAAGCTGGTGAAAGAGGATTACTACACTTCCGTTCACATCGAGGAATTCGAGCTCGAGTCGCGTGACACCAAACTGGGACCGGAAGAAGTCACTCGCGATATTCCCAATGTCAGCGAGACCATGCTGCGCAACTTGGACGAAGCCGGCGTGATTCGCATCGGCGCCACCGTGAAGCAGGGCGACATTCTCGTGGGCAAGGTGACGCCTAAGGGCGAAACTCAGCTCACGCCGGAAGAGAAGCTGCTGCGCGCCATCTTCGGGGAAAAAGCTGGAGATGTCCGCGACGCTTCGCTCTACTGCCCGCCGGGCATCGAGGGCGTGATCGTAGACGTCAAGATCTTCTCCCGCAAAGGCCAGGAGAAAGACGAGCGAGCCAAGTCCATAGAGGCATCGCAGATCGCCAAGTTGGAAAAGAACCTTTCCGATGAAATCCGCATTCTGACCGACGAGCGCCTCAAGCGTCTGGAGAACATTCTGGGTGGCAAAGAAGTCCAGGCTGACCTGCACGATGAGCGAACGAACAAGCGTTTGCTTACCAAGGGACTCATCCTGGACCGCGATACCATCGAGCGCATCTCCACCCGCAACCTGAAGCGCATCAAGTACGCCGACAAGGATCCGCGGGTGAATGAGCAGATCGACGAAATCGAGGAAATGACCTCGCGTCAGATTGACGTGCTCAAGAAAATTGTCAACGAAAAGAAAGACAAACTCACCAAGGGCGACGAACTGCCGCCGGGCGTGATCAAGCTGGTCAAAGTCTACATCGCCATGAAGCGCAAGCTTAGCGTGGGCGACAAGATGGCCGGCCGTCACGGGAACAAGGGCGTGATCGCGCGCATTCTGCCGGACGAAGATATGCCGTACCTCGCAGATGGCACACCGGTGGAAATCGTGCTCAACCCGCTGGGCGTCCCCTCCCGTATGAACGTGGGACAGATTCTCGAAACCCACCTGGGATGGGCCGGACACGAACTGGGCAAGAAAATAAGCCAACTGCTGGCCGAGAACACGCGCGAGGACGCGATCCGGCGCGAACTCAAGGCGCTGTTCAAAGATACGACCCTGGCTCAGGCGATCACCGACCTGAGCGATGAGGAACTGATGGCCGTCGCTCCCACTCTGACGCGCGGCGTCTACACAGGTTCGCCGGTGTTTGACGGCTCGCGCGAAAGCGAGATCAAGGCGCTGCTCAGGCAGTCGGGTCTCCCTGAAGCCGGCAAGACCTACTTGTACGACGGCATGACCGGCGACAAGTTCGAACAGCCGGTCACGGTCGGCTACATCTACATGCTCAAGCTCTCGCACCTGGTGGACGACAAGATCCACGCTCGCTCCATCGGACCGTACTCGCTCATCACCCAGCAACCTCTGGGCGGCAAGGCGCAGTTCGGCGGCCAGCGATTTGGAGAGATGGAAGTCTGGGCGCTGGAGGCGTACGGCGCGGCTTTCATCCTGCAAGAACTGTTGACGGCAAAGTCGGACGACGTTTATGGCCGCACCAAGATCTACGAGGCCATTGTCAAAGGCGAAGCTGCCATGGAGCCGGGGGTGCCGGAATCGTTCAACGTGCTGATTCGCGAGTTGCAGTCGCTGTGCCTGGATGTGGAACTGATTAAGGCCGGAGAGAAGAAACCGGTCGCAGCAGCAGCGGATTAAAACATCGGTCGTTAGCCGTTGGTCGTTGACGATTCACCGGCGGGCCGATGACGGCGCAGAAATTTAAGGAACTGGACTCGCAGTCGAGCTCTTAAGGCTGAGAGCCAAGTAAATTCGATGGTTTGGCCAAGGACGAACGGCCAACACCCAACGACGCATTGAGAGCCGCCCGCGGCGGCGAACGGCCGCAGGAAGTGGAGGAACACCTTGTTTCGTTCGAGCCCCTTTGATCTGGCAAATCCTATCGCCGATTTCGATGCCATTCGCATCAGCTTGGCTTCTCCGGAAAAAATCCGGAGCTGGTCGCACGGCGAGGTAACCAAACCGGAGACCATCAACTATCGCACCTTCAAGCCGGAGCGCGATGGCCTGTTCTGCGCCCGTATTTTCGGCCCAGTGACGGATTGGGAGTGTCTCTGCGGCAAGTATAAGCGCATGAAGCACCGCGGCGTAATTTGTGACAAGTGCGGTGTGGAAGTCACGCTCTCCAAGGTGCGCCGTGAACGTCTGGGCCACATCGAGCTGGCATCCCCGTGCTCGCATGTGTGGTTTTTCAAGGGATTGCCCAGCCGCATCGGCCACCTGCTCGACATCTCGCTGCGCGATCTGGAGTCCGTGCTCTATTTCGAGGCCTACGTAGTGGTCGAGCCCGGCGAGGCTCCAGTGAAAGAGCGCGAGGTCATCAAGGACGAGACCAAGTTCCGCGAGTTGGACCAGCAGTTCCGCCCTGCCGGCTTCAAAGCCATGATGGGAGCGGAGGCGATCAAAGAACTGCTCAAGCGCGTGGATGTCGAAGGCCTGTCCACCGAGTTGCGCGAGAAGATGAAGCATGAGAGCTCGCTGCAGAAGCGGCTCAAGTATGCCAAGCGCCTCAAGGTGGTCGAAGCGTTCCGCCGCAGCGGCAACAAGCCGAACTGGATGATCCTGGACGTAATCCCGGTCATCCCGCCGGAGTTGCGCCCCTTAGTGCCCCTGGACGGCGGGCGCTTTGCCACCTCCGACCTGAACGACCTTTATCGCCGAGTGATCAACCGCAATAACCGGTTGAAGAAGCTGATGGACCTGCACGCGCCGGAAGTGATCGTGCGCAACGAAAAGCGCATGCTGCAGGAAGCCGTGGACGCTCTGTTTGACAACGGCCGCCGCGGACGTGTTTTGCGTGGCGCGAACAATCGGCCACTCAAGTCACTGTCGGACACCCTCAAAGGCAAGCAGGGCCGCTTCCGTCAGAACCTGCTGGGCAAACGCGTGGACTACTCGGGACGTTCGGTCATCGTGGTCGGCCCCGAACTCAAGCTGCACCAGTGCGGTTTGCCCAAGAAGATGGCCCTCGAGCTGTTCAAGCCGTTCATCTATCACCGGCTGGAGCAGACCGGTCATTGCACCACCATCAAACAAGCCAAGGAAATGGTGGAGCAGCAAGAGCCTATTGTTTGGGACATTCTGGAAGAAGTCATCAAAGACCATCCGGTTTTATTGAACCGCGCCCCTACTCTTCACCGGCTCGGCATTCAGGCTTTTGAACCGGTGCTGGTGGAAGGCAAGGCAATCAAGATCCACCCGTTGGTCTGCACCGCGTTCAACGCCGACTTCGACGGTGACCAGATGGCGGTTCACATTCCGCTGTCTCCGGAAGCGCAGGTGGAAGCCAGCGTGTTGATGCTGTCCTCGCACAACATTTTGTCGCCGGCATCTGGTCACCCCATCACCGTGCCTACCCAGGACATGGTGCTGGGCCTTTACTATCTAACCAAAGCCAAGCCAGGTGCCAAAGGTGAAGGGCGCGCCTTCGCCAATATCGACGAAGTGCTTCTGGCGCTCGAAGCCGGGGAAGTTGAAACGCTTTCACCGATCCGCTTGCGTTATACGGGTGACGTAATCGACCTGACCGCTGCTTATGACGACCAGGACATTACCCACACCGATCCGGTGCAGTATGACCGCAGCTTTTTGAACACCACCGTGGGACGCGCCATTCTGAACGATCACCTTCCCCCGGGCATGCCGTACATCAACGGCCTGCTGAAGAAGAAGGGCATCGGGCAGCTAGTCAGCTACTGCTACTTGAGGTTCGGGCTGGAGATCACGGTCAAGATGCTGGACGAAGTCAAGGAACTTGGGTTCCGCTTTGCCACCCGCGCCGGACTGTCCATTGGCATTGACGACATGGTCGTGCCAGACAACAAGAAGACTCTGGTACGCGATGCCGAGAAGCAGGGCATCGGCGTTCAGCAGCAATACTTGGACGGCGCGATTACTAACGGCGAGCGCTACAACAAGGTCATCGAAATCTGGTCGGCGATCACGGAAAAAGTCGCGGATGAAATGTTCGGCCAGATGCAGCAACGCGACAAGGAAGGCTTCATCAATCCGATTTACGTGATGGCGGATTCTGGCGCTCGCGGATCGAAACAACAGATTCGCCAGCTTTCGGGCATGCGTGGATTGATGGCCAAACCTTCGGGAGAAATCATCGAGACGCCCATTACGGCGAATTTCCGCGAGGGGTTGACCGTGCTCGAATATTTCATCTCGACACACGGTGCGCGTAAGGGACTGGCGGACACGGCACTTAAGACGGCCGACTCCGGCTATCTCACCCGCCGCTTGGTCGACGTCGCGCAGGACGTGATCATCAGCGAATACGACTGCGGCACGGTGGACGGTATCTATGTCGCAGGTATCGTGGAAGCCGGCGAAGTCATCGAGCCGTTGCGCGACCGCATTGTGGGCCGCGTGTCGCTCGAGAAGCTCAAGGACTACGACGGCAATGTGGTGGTGGACATTAACCAGGAGATTACGGAAGAACTTGCCGGGACGGTGCAGGCTGCCGGCATCGAGAGGGTGAAAATCCGCTCGGTGCTGACCTGCGAGTCCAAGCGCGGTGTCTGCGTGATGTGCTATGGCCGTAACCTGGCTTCGGGCCGTCTGGTCGAGCTGGGCGAGGCCACCGGCGTGATCGCGGCGCAATCCATCGGCGAGCCGGGAACCCAGCTCACCATGCGTACATTCCACATCGGTGGCACGGCATCGCGAGTTTCCGAGCAGTCCCGCCTGGAAGCGAAGAGCAATGGCGCGGTGCGCTTCATCGGCCTCCAGACCGTGAAGGCAAAGTCGGGCGATCTGGTGGTGATGAACCGGCAGGGCTCGATCGCCGTGGTCGACGAGAAAGGCCGCGAACGCGAGCGCTATGCGGTCGTGTACGGCGCCAAGGTCAAGGTGAATGAAGGCGATCAGGTCCAGCTCGGACAAGTAATGGTCGAGTGGGATCCCTACACTTTCTCGGTCTTGACCGAGATTGGCGGCACAATACAGTTCAAGGACCTGCAGGAAGGGGTCACTCTGCATGAAGAAGTGGACGAAGTGACCGGATTGTCGCGTCACGTGGTGGCGGATTCGCCCGACGAGAAGCGCCAGCCGGCGATCGTGATCAAGGGCAAGACCAGCAAACGTTACCTGATGCCCTCGCGCGCTCACCTCATGGTGCAGGACGGCGATACGGCTCATCCCGGCGATGTGCTGGCCAAGATCCCGCGTGAAACCACCAAGACCAAAGACATCACCGGAGGTTTGCCGCGTGTGGTCGAGTTGTTCGAGGCCCGCAAGCCGCACGAGACCGCGGTCATCAGCGAGATCGATGGCTTGGTCAAATTCGGCGAGGTTTCGAAGGGCCAGCGCAAAATGTACGTGGTGGCCGACAACGGCACGGAGAAAGAATACTCGGTGCCGCGCGGCGTCCACATCAACGTGCAGGAAGGCGAGCGCGTGAAGGCGGGCGAGCCGCTCATGGACGGCCCGCTCAACCCGCATGACATCCTGGCGGTGCTCGGCGAAAAAGAACTGCAGGCTTACCTGGTGAATGAAATCCAGGAAGTCTACCGGTTGCAGGGCGTCAACATCAGCGACAAGCACATCGAGGTGATCGTTCGCCAGATGATGCGCTGGCGCCGGGTGGAAGACGTGGGCGACACCTCGTTCCTGCTCGAAGAACAGGTGGACAAGTTCAAGTTCGCCGATGAGAACGAGCGCGTGATCGCGCAGGGCGGGCGCCCGGCCACCGGCCGGCCGCTGCTGCTCGGCATCACCAAGGCGTCGCTCTCCACCGACTCCTTCATCTCCGCGGCATCGTTCCAGGAGACTACGCGCGTGCTCACCGAAGCCTCCATCCAGGGCAAGGTGGACCACCTGCGCGGTCTGAAGGAAAACGTGATTGTCGGACGCCTCATTCCCGCCGGCACCGGCATGGAATACTACCGCAACGTGCGCCTCTCGCCTGAGATGGAAGAGGCCGCAGCCAAGGTCCAGGAAGAGGTCTCTCAGGCGTACGAGGAGGCCGAGCGCGCGCTCGAGCTGATGCGGCACGAAGGCGAGACTGAGGAACTCACAGCCGAGTAATTCGAAGAAACCGCAGAAAGGGCGGCGCCAACCGCCCTTTCTCGTTTTCCATTTCCCCATGCATGCCAACCCACAACGATTGCAAGAGCAGGAACGCTACGAGATTTCCCTGTTGTGTGAGGCTCCCGAGGGCGCTACTCTTTGGCCAGTGATCTTGCGATTCCTGCGCCTGCTGCGGCTTGCCTTCTGGCGTGCGTTCCAGCATGATGCGTTCGCCGTCGCCAAAGCCTCGGCCTACTCTTCCATTCTCACTTTTTTCCCCGCTTTGCTCGTAATTGGTTCTGTGCTGGCCACTTCCCGGAAAACCGAGGCCTACCTGCGCGAGATTTCCTACGCCCTCGGCAGAATTCTTCCTGCCGGAAGCGCCACCGCGCTGGCGTATCTCAAAGGCACGTCGATCCAGCGCCCGGTGGGAGTGCTGATCACCGCATCCCTGATTACGCTCTGGACCGGTTCCGGCGTCATGATCTCCTGGATGGAAGGCTTTCGCAATGCCTACCAGCTGCCCAAAATCTGGGGATTGGTCAAGGAGCGGATGATTGCGTTCTCGCTGGTCGTCCTCGCCGGCACTCCTCTGACTTTCGCCACCGTGCTGGTGGCCTTCGGCAACCGCATCGAGACTCGGATTTTGTTCGAGCTGGGGCACGAATACGGATTGTTCATCCTGCTAATGTGGACCGCCATCCGCTGGCTGATCGCAACACTCACCAGCATCGCGGTCATCGCTCTGATCTACCACAATGCCGTACCTCGCACCCAGCCTTGGCATAGCGTGCTGCCCGGCGCTACATTGGCCACTGCCATGTGGTTCGCCGTCACCATGCTGTTCGGCTGGTATTTGCAAAGATACGCAGACTACAGCCTGATCTACGGCTCGCTCGGCGTGGCGATTGCACTGCTGGTCTGGATGTACATGATTTCGCTGGTG
Source organism: uncultured Acidobacteriota bacterium (assembly GCA_963770485.1). Classification (GTDB taxonomy): domain Bacteria; phylum Acidobacteriota; class Terriglobia; order Terriglobales; family Acidobacteriaceae; genus CAVVEC01. The sequence continues at coordinate 352,522 of CAVYPX010000009.1, read as the reverse complement.
GTTCTTGTGGGTGCCGAGTTCAACGCCATGCTCTTCCCGAGAGCGACACTGGGACGGGAGCTCAAACAGATGGCATCGCCAAGAGCTGAGACGCGATAGCCAGCCGCGCCCTCCGATACGAATCCACTACCGCGTTTTCAGCCCATTGACGCCGGATTCCCGGCGGGCGTAGAATCTGTCGCATTGTAGTCTGCGGCTGTTCAGAGCCGCTTCCGGGAACCCCGAATTAACTTCCTCATTGGTCAGGACCGTGCCTTTATCTTTTCTTCGACCGCAATTCTAGGCTCTTTCGGGAGGAAAACCATGAAAGCGATACGTAGCAACCAACCAAACAACCTCCGCGCAATTCAGGCCGTGCTGATGATTCTTCTCGTGCTCTTGTTCGCTGGCCCCGCCAGCATGAGCGGTCAGACGGTAACGACAACGGTGGCGTTGAAAAACTCCCCGCTTACCTTGGCGGTAAATCCAGCGACCAACAAGATATATATAGTCGCCAACGGTAGGGGCGGGGATGTGACGGTAATTGACGGGGTTACCAACACCACCACCCAAATCAGCGATCCGAATGCGAACCTGGCCGATGGCATAGCGGTGAATCCGGTGACCAACAAGATCTATGTGACCAATGGCCTGAGTTACAACGTCACAGTCATCGACGGAGCGAGCAATTCCACTACCACCGTCTCCGATCCGAACGCAGTCTACCCTTATGCCGTGGCAGTCAATCCCGTGACCAACAAGATCTACGTAGCAAATTCTCAGAGTAACAATGTCACGGTGATCGATGGAGCTACCAATACCACTACAACCCTCACCGATCCGAAGGCAAGCGGGCCCTACGCGGTGGCAGTCAATCCGGAGACCAACAAGATTTACGTGGCCAACATCTATAGCAATAACGTCACGGCGATCGACGGAGCCACCAACAGCGTGACTGACATCGCCGATCCCAACGCCAAACAGCCCAATGCCATTGCGGTCAACCCGGTGACGAACCTGATTTATGTGTCCAACGGCCAAAGCGGAAACATTACAGTGATTAAGGGAGCGGATAACTCTTTTATTACCCTCACCGATTCGAATGCAAAGACACCCAATTGTGTGGCTGTGAATCCAGTGACCAACAGGATTTACGTTAGCAATGGGTGGACGCGAAACATCAGCGTGATCAATGGGGCAACAAATTCCATTACCACAGTTCGCGATCCCGGCGCCGACAGACCCGTTGCCCTGGCTGTCAATCCGCTGACGAATAAAATCTACGTCACCAATGAACTGAGTTACAACGTTACCGTTATCGATGGGGCGACGAATAGTACGGTGACCGTTACCGATCCCAACGCATTGTATCCGTGGGCCGTGGCCGTGGACCCGGTCACAAATAAGGCTTACGCCGCGAACGCCGATAGCTCAAACGTGACGGTCATCGACGGGTCTACCTTTGGCACGACCGACATCTCCGATCCGGACTATCCGACGGCGGAGGATGTGAATCCAGCGACCAACAAAATTTATGTGGCCAACAATCAAAACAACGTAACCGTTATTGACGGAGCCACCAACAAAACCACGACTGTCACCGATCCCAACGCGAAATCTCCCTGGGCGGTGGCCGTGGACGCTGCCACTGACAAAATCTACGTGGCGAATAACTACAGCAACAACGTGACGGTAATCACCGGCAGTACAAACAAGACGACCACAGTCACCGATCCCAAAGCAAATGGGCCTTACGCTGTGGCGGTGAATCCAGTGACGAACAAGATCTATGTGGCCAACGTCAGCAGCAATAGCGTCACGGTGATTGATGGAAGCACGAACGGGTTTACCAGTGTCAGCGATCCCAATGCGAAGTTAGCCTATGCTGTGGCAGTGGATCCGGCGGCGAACAAGATCTACGTGGCCAATGAGGGCAGCAACAATGTGACCGTGATCGATGGCGCCACGAATGCCACTACCACGGTTACCGACCCGCACGCCACCTCGCCCGTCGCGCTAGCTGTGGACGCTGCCACCGACAAGATCTACGTGGCGAATTACAACAGCAACAATGTGACCGTGATCAACGGGGCGACGAATCAGACCACGACGGTAAGCGATCCCAAGGCATCAGCTCCGATTGCCGTCGCCGTCAATACCGTGAGCAACGAAATCTACGTGGCCAACGAGGCAAGCAACAATGTCACCGTGATCGATGGCGCCACCAACAATACCACTACCGTCGCCGGTTCGAACGAATTCGGACCTTATGCCCTGGCGGTTAATTTGTTAACCAACAAGACTTATGTGGGGAACCAGCAGAGCCAAAACTTGACCGTGATCGACGGCGCGACCAATAGTGTGGTCACCGTCTTCGATTCAAAGTCGACGGATTCTATCGTCGCCTTCAATCCGGTGAACTACAAGACCTACACGGGCGGCGGCTCGAATACTTACGTCACCGCGATTGCTGACCAGCAGGTGCACCCGATTCCGATCCAGGTGACAATCAATCCGCTGGCACAAAATCGGACCCACAACCCGAAACCGGTCTTCACCTTCAGCGCCAAAGATCGTTTCAAGCCAAAGCAGACCCCGGTGGACAATCTTGTTTTCCAACTGGATACCTGGCAGGGGCCGTGGATCAAGACCATCAGCAAAGGTTCGGGCCGGTTCCAGGGCAAGGTCGTTAATCCACTACATCTGGGAATTCACATCCTCTATGCCTACGCCACGGACGGTCAGGAGGCCACGTCCACCAACACCGGCCAGCAGAGCAGCCCGCTGATTGGCAACATCAAGGCCTACGTGTTCCTTGTGTACTAAAGTAGTTTCACGGTTCGTGTGGCGACTATTCGATGCAGGCGCGGGCGTCCGCGCCCGTGCCAGGCTCGACGGGCGAGGACGCCCGTCGCTACATCGCGCTCTACACCGTTTCTGGAAACGCTTTAGCTTGGAGGGCCGACGCGGCAAGAATGAGACCCCACGCTGGCGCGCGATGGTAAGTTGCTAGCGTGCGACGCTGATCAGCGGCTTGGCAGTTGGCAAGACCTCTCCAATTTCCACGGCCGGAACGCCCGCCGCCTTGAGAGCCCGCGCAAGTTGCACAGAATTCTCAGCCGCGACTGAGATCAGCAATCCTCCGGCGGTCTGCGGATCAAAAAGAATCGTCTTCATCTCGTCGCTGATTCCATCTTCATACCCGACCACGCACTCGGCGAAGTCGCGATTGGCCTTCAGGCCAGCGGGAATGTAGCCGGCGCGCACGCAGTCCGGCGCGCCTTCCAGCAGCGGAATGCGGCTGGCATAGAGGCGCAGTGAGACGCCGGAGGCGAGTGCGACTTCGCGCGCGTGGCCGATCAGGCCGAAGCCGGTGATGTCGGTCATGGCATGGACCTCGAAGGCTGCGGAGCTCCGCTCCGCACCCCGGACGAGGGCGTCCGGGGCTACGTGACCCGTTATCACTTCGGCGGCTTTCTTGTTCAACGTAGTCATCGAGGCCACCGCAGCGTCGATCCACGACTGTTTAGCTGCCTGCTTCTTGATTGCCGTCGAGATCACTCCCGTCCCGAGCGCTTTAGTGAACAGCAAGCGATCGCCCGGCTTTGCGCCGCCATTGGTGAGCACCCTGCCGGGATCGATGAGGCCAGTGACCGAATAGCCAAATTTCATCTCGTCATCGCGGATGCTGTGCCCTCCGATCACAGTGCATCCCGCTTCGATCATTTTCGAGAGACCACCGGCGAGAATGCGCTCGAGGATCGCCAGATCTTCCTTCGGCGGAAAGCAGACCAGGGCAAGCGATGTGAGCGGCTTCCCTCCCATGGCATACACGTCGCTCAAGGCATTGGTCGCCGCGATCTGGCCGAAGGTGTACGGGTCATCCACGATGGGTGTAAAAAAATCCACAGTCTGCACCAGGGCGGTTCCGGGTCCGAGTTGATACACGCCCGCGTCGTCGGCGTGATCGAAGCCGACCAGAACGTTCGGGTCATGTTGCCGGGCTAATTTCCCAAGCACCGTGTCCAGCGCCGCTGGACTCAGCTTGGAAGCTCAACCTGCAGCTTTGACGGACTCGGTCAACCGGATTGGTTTGGTTTCTGGCATCAAGGCATTTTAACCAAAGCGCCGGCCACGGATTGGCACGGATCTACACGGATTAAGAAAGAAGAAAGGTCTATCTGTGGAAATCCGCGTAGATCCGTGGCGGGTTTCTTGGGCTATCTCAGCATCACGTCGGTCACCTGCAGCTCGGGGTAGGCCTGGTTCCAGTCGGCGCTAATGTGCTCAAAGGTAAGCCGGAACGGCTTAGTCTGAGTTGGCGCCAGAGGGGACGTGCTGAGGTCGACTGCGTCAGGGTAGGGGCCGCTGGTTTGCAGCACGTGCAATGGAACATCTTCAGCCTGCGCGACTTCGCCCAGGGAATTGCGAAACGCGACGTGGACCACGGCGTGCGTAACCGTCTTATCGCCGGTGTTGGCGACGGTGCCGTCGATATAGGTCACGCTGGCCCCGACAAAGTTTTCGGCGGCGCTCATTTTCAGATCGGAGAGCTTGAGGTTGGAAGCGTACGGATGGGGTGTTGCCGAATTGTTCTGACTTCCCCGCGAAAGGAAGGCGATCGCGGCGACCACGGCGATCACAAGCGCCACGCCCAACAGAATCGGGCGCAGGTTGGAATCGTGCGACTGCTCAGTCAGCGGCGATGGTTCGATGAGCCCGCCCATGAAGAAATTGTACTACCGGCTTGGGAAGCGTTTTCCCGCCGAAGGTACAAAACAAATTCATTTGCCACGGATTCGCACGGATAAACACGGAGTTTCTTGTCGGCTCGTTTCCCAATCCCAGGCTAACTGCTGAATCTCTTAGTTTTGTGATTGTTTCTCTGTGACTCTGTGGTGAAAATTATTCTCCGCCGACGGTCAGGCCGTCAATCCTGATGGTTGGGCACGCCACCGCGCCGCGGAACTCGAGATCGTTCCCGATTTCGGAGAGGTTAAAGAAGATTTCTTTCAAGTTTCCGGCCACGGTGATCTCTTCGACCGGATAGCCTAGCTCTCCGCCGAAGATCCAGAGTCCCGAAGCACCTCGAGAATAGTCGCCGGTTACCAGGTTTGCGCCATGCCCCAAAAATTCCGTGACGTAGAGGCCTTCCTTGATCTCGGAAATGATCTGCTGCGGTGTTTTTGTCCCCGGCTGCAGAAAATAATTTCCGGGGCCGATTCCAGGTGTTCCGGCCAATCCGCGGGAAGCGTTGGCAGTGGTTTGGAGGCCCAGCTTCTTCGCCGTGTAGGTGTTCAGCAAATAGGACTTCAGCACTCCATTCTCGATTACAACCGTACGCCGCGAAGGCACGCCTTCGCCGTCAAACGGGCTGGTTCCGAACCCGCCGGGCATTGTGCCATCGTCAATAACGTTGACGCGATCGCCCGCGATCTTCTGCCCCAACTTGCCGGCAAGAAACGAAGCGCCGCGATAGACCGAGTCTCCATTCACTCCCTCAAAAATGTGTTCGAGGATGGAGGTAGCCACCAAGGGATCGAGAACGACGGGGACGTGTGCCGTTTTCACTTTTCTGGCCCCGAGGCGGCGCAAGGTGCGCTGGGCGGCAACCGCGCCCACATGCTCGGGGGATTCGAGCCGCTTCAGACTGCGCGCGACCGAAAACCAGTAATCCCGCTGCATGGCCCCATTTTCGGCTTGCGCGATTGGCACAGCCGCGAGAGAACAGTACGAGCGCTGATATTCGCCTACGAACCCGTGCGAGTTGGCCAGCACTTTATGCCCGGTGGCGGCGTCGAATGATCCACCTTCCGAATTCTTGATCCGCGGATCGTAATCCAGCGCCGCTTTTTCCGCGCGCCGCGCATAGCTGATGCGTTCTTCCCCGGGAAGCGAATAAACATCGGCAGAGTAGAGATCAAGGTCACCAGAAAGAGACCCGAGCTGTGATGGCTCGGGGATTCCCGCGTAGGGATCCTCGGAGGTGATCCTGGCAAGCTCCAGCGCCGATTTCACCATGTGGTCGAGACCCTCGCGCGAGAAATCGCTGGAATACGTGCTGGCCGCGCGTTGACCGTAGAACACGCGCATGCCGATCGCCTTCGAGCCGGACTCTTTCAGCGTCTCAACCTGCCCGAGGCGGACCACAGTGGAAAACTCGTCGCCTTCGCGAACGACACATTCGGCTGCCGTCGCCCCGCCATCCATCGCACGCCGCACGATGCCCTGGGCGAGTTCGCGCAGGTCGGTCTGTAGTTTCCGGTTTCGAGTTTCGAGTTGGGTTGAAGACATAAAAGGATCATTCACCACAGAGGCGCGGAGTCACAGAGAGACCATCTTAAGCAAAGTGTCTTCTTTGTGCCTGTGTGTCTCCGTCGTGGAAAGATTATTGCATGAAGCCGCCAGTATCACGTTTGGCGGTTCCGCCCACCGTCAGACGATCTATTTTGATCGTTGGAATGCCTACACCAACCGGGACGGCTTGCCCATCCTTGCCGCAAGTCCCGACACCTTCATCGAGCTTCAGGTCGTTCCCAACCATGGACACGCGCGTGAGCACATCCGGGCCGTTTCCGATCAGCGTTGCGCCTTTGATGGGTGCTGTGATCTGCCCATCCTCGACCAAATATGCTTCCGAGGCCGAGAACACGAATTTTCCATTGGTGATGTCGACTTGGCCGCCGCCGAAGTTGACCGCGTAAACGCCGCGCTTGACCGAGCGAATAATATCCTTGGGGTCATCTTGGCCCGCCAGCATGTAGGTATTGGTCATGCGCGGCATGGGAATGTGCTCGTAGCTCTCGCGGCGTCCGTTGCCGGTGTCGGCAACGCCCATCAGGCGGGCCGATAGCTTGTCGCTCAGGTATCCCTTGAGAATTCCTTTTTCGATGAGCACAGTGTTTTGCGTCGGCTGGCCCTCGTCGTCCACATTGAGCGAACCGCGACGCCACGGCATGGTGCCGTTGTCCACAACTGTGCATTTTTCACTGGCTACCCGTTTACCGACTAGTCCAGCAAAGGCTGAAGTCTGCTTGCGATTGAAATCGGCTTCCAGGCCATGGCCCACGGCCTCGTGCAGCAGCACGCCAGGCCAGCCCGGACCGAGCACGACTTCCATCTCGCCCGCCGGAGCTTCCCGCGCGTCGAGCTGCAGGATCGCCTGCCGCGAAGCTTCCTTCGCATAGTATTCAGGTGTTTTCTCGCCGAAAAAGAAATCGAGTGCGACGCGGCCGCCGCCGCCGGAACTCCCGCGCGCGGAATTGCCATCGGTCTTCGCGATGCAGGAAACGTTCAAGCGCGCCAGCGGTTGCGAGTCCTCGGCGAAAGTGCTGTCCGAGCCGACCACCAGAATGTTGCGGAGTTCGTCCACATAGCTCGCGCGGACTTCCTTGATTCGCGGATCGAAGGCGCGCGCGGCCTGATCTGCTCGCATCACCAGTTCGACCTTGGCGGTGATTTCTGCGTCCACGGACGGAAGCGTAACCGGGTACAAGCTGCGTGCCGGTTTCTCCTGAAAGCCGACGGCCGGAGTCTTGGCCGGACCACTGGCAATCAAAGCGGCGGTGCGGGCAGCATGCAGAATGCGCTCGGGCGAAAGATCGTCGGTGTAGGCGTATCCAGTCCGCTCTCCGGCAATTACGCGCACCCCGCATCCGGCGGAAATACCCTGGGAAGCGGACTTTACCATCGACTCATCCATCATCAGCGAGGTGGATGAAAGGTATTCAAAATACAGGTCAGCGTACTCACCGCCCGCTGAGAGGGCCGCTGCCAGATAGCGTTCGAGATCACGTTCGGTCAGGCCGTAGTGCTGGAAAAAGAATCTGTTTTTATCCACGTTGATTAGATGCCCACCTGTTCATAACGACTCTGCGGGCGAGCACTAATTATCCCACATTGACACGTGTGGCGCGGGCGCCCTCGCCCGCGAAAGACGCCATTCGTCAGTTGCACTCAGCTGGACTGCTGGGGTCCCCTGCGCCGTTTGGAAATGGTCAGTCGTCACAGACGGCGAGTTTGGCCAACTGCGACAATTCCGCCGTGACTCCGGAATCTCTCGTTCACGCCGTGGAAGAATTCCTGACCTCCGCCCGCGATGCCGTAGTTATCGAAGACGGCGCGGTCGTTTTTGATCTTGCTCACTCCAAGTATTCAATCTCAGGCGAGCACAACAAGTGCCTGCTGCATATGTGGTCGGCGGAACGCAATGTGGTGCGGCGAGTGCTCGAAGCCGAGGTCAAGAATGACGTTCTTCGTCTCGCGGTGCAGCGTATGGGGCAAGCGCGGCCGACCAAGCTCGAAATCTGCCGCGAACGCGACCGCCGAACTCCCACTGCGAAGCGAGCCGCGCGATTGGCATACCAGCGCGTACTGCAACGAGTCCTGCAACGCCGGTTTCCCGGGTCCAAAGCCGCCCCGCTCACAACGTCCATGGATTTGGAGCGGTCGTTCGGTCCCATTTACGCGCGGGGATTGCTGCGGCAGGGACAATCTGCATTTGCCGTGCTCGGAGTGAACTCGCAGGAAACGCAGGGTTCCATCGATGCCGCGCTGACGTTTGCGGTCTTGTGGCTCGATGCCTGCCGCCAGGCGCAGGCTGGGAAGCTGATGGTCGAGGGTGTGAAGTTGTTCCTGCCCGCCGGCACTTCTGCTCTCATCAGGGAGCGTATGGCGCCCCTCAATCCGGAAGCGGCCAAGTGGCACTTGTACGAACTGGAAGAGCGAGATGATGACCTGAAAGAGCTGGATGTCTCCGACTGCGGCAATGTAGCGACCCGGCTGGTTCACTCAGTGGATGAATCGGCGGCCCGGGAGCGGTTTGCGGCACCGGTAGCGCAAGTTCGCGAGCTGATGCCGGAAGCGGAAGTTGCGGTGTTGTCCCCGGGGGAGATTGCTTTTCGTTGCCACGGCCTGGAGTTTGCGCGGGCACGGACGGCACATGAGCCGGGATCATTCAGCAGCAAACCCGAAATCGTCTTTGGCATCAGCGCGCAAGAAAGGGTTCTCGGCGAAACCAATTTTCCGGCCTTCACGCAACTGGTGTGCAGCATTGGCGAAGTGCGCCATCCCGACGGCCCACGCGATCATCCCTTGTGGCGGCTGCATCCCGAGCGCTGGCTGGAATCGCTGGTTGTCCGCAACGTCGCATCCATAGACGAGCGCCTGGAGCCAGCTTGCCAGTACTCGCAGGTGCCGGCGTTTTCCGCCTCTGACCGCGCCATGATTGACGTGCTCACCGTTACGCGGGAAGGACGGCTGGCGGTGGTCGAACTTAAAGCCGACGAGGATATCCACTTGCCGCTACAGGGCCTGGATTACTGGTCGCGAGTAGCGTGGCACCACGCCAGGGGTGAGTTTCAGCGCTTCGGCTATTTCCCCCGGCGCGAGCTCTGTTCCGACCGGCCTCTATTGTTCCTCGTCGCGCCCGCGCTGCACGTTCACCCGGCGACGGATACGTTGTTGCACTACATCTCGCCGGAAATTGAATGGGTGCTGGTGGGGATTGACGAGAGATGGCGAGAGGGCGTGCGGGCCGTGTTCCGCAAGCGGCCTGCGCAGCAAAAGGTGCATGAGGCGAGTGTCGCGTGAGGACATTAGAGGGCAGGAAGAAGCAGATGCCTCGACTCCGCTCGCAGGACGACAGAGCAAGCTGGTAATTCACTTTGCCGGCCAGGCTCCTAGCAGCCTCCGCACATCCACCATCTGTGCCAGGTGATAGGCGTTGTGATCGGCAACCAGTAGGGCTTCGCGCAGGATCGTCTGGCCGTCGCCCCATGGGATTTTAGCGAACAGATCGGTCTTAGGATTCTTCACGAGGCTCTGCATCGCTTTCAGATCGGCGCGGAAGTTCTTGATGCTTGCATTCCACACGGCGGGATTGCGCGGCGCCTCGGTCTTGTGCCAGTACCCCTTCGGCCAGTCCGGAGAGACATGTTTTGCATTCCGGCTGAACTCCAGGATGTCCCACTGAGCGATGCGCAGGTGCTCGAGCAGCATCCAGAGCGAATGAGGTATCCCGGCCGGTTTTTGCCCGCGCAATTTGGCCGGAATGTCGGCAATCACTTCATCGAATTTGGCGTGTGCCCCGCCCCCTTGAAGCAGATACAGCAGGTGCTCGCGGAGGGCGCCGTCGCGTTCGTTGTTCATCACTGCATTCATGACTGCCTCCAATCTCTCATGAATCAGCCTGCGCTTCTGCGTCAGGCTTCTCTCCACGATAGACGCGGGAAATGCCCCTGACGATGCGCCGAAATGGCAAGTGTCCTTTGCCATCGGCAAAAAAGATTTCTCCACTCCGGCTGCTGCGGTAATACCAGCGCTTCAGCAGGGCAAGATGCTCCATGGTCTCAAGCGCGGTTGGCGCAGTTGTGGGGGGAAAGGTTGCGAGCGCTTCCTGCACGCGCGACTCCATGGACTGCGACTTGGTGTGTTCTGCGGGTTGAATAGAAAATGTCACTGGGCCGGAAATCCGCCCGGCCTCGACGCGAAAAAAGTTGACGGACTGCGGGCTGGGGCTGGGCTGCACCATCACCGCCGCGAGGCGATCGATACGGTGAACGATCTCCGGCAGTTGGCTCAGCAAAGGCTGGAGCTTTTCCAATCGGGCGTGCTGCGCGGCAGCGTTCTCAAATTCCAGGTTGGCAGAGGCCGCGTCGCGCTGCATTGCAATCTCGCGCACCAGTGACTGGCCGCTGGTATCGAAATAGGCCTGCACTCGGGCTACTTCCGTCCCGTATTCCTCGTCTGTGCAGCCGTTGAAACAAGGCGCCAGGCACATCTTCATCTCGGAGTAGATGCAGCCAGGAAACTTGGGATCAGGATGCAGATCCTCCACACAACGGCGCATCTTGAAGAAATCCAGCGAATCGCTGGCGAATTTCTCCGCCGCAGTGCGTGAGGGAAACGGTCCGTAATAGATGTTTCGTCCGCCGACGCGGCCGAGCCGGGCAGTGATTGAGGCCCGAGGGTACTCGTTTTCGATGTGTAGCTTAACCAGAGGCGCATAGCGCAGGCGGAGCCGGTCAGAATAAGTTTTGCGAAAAGCACTACGCAGCAGCCGGTAGAGCAGGAACCCAGATTCAAAGTCTGAGCCAGTCGGGGTGTACTCAATCGACCGCACCCGATCGCGGAGGTTCAGTTTCTTGCTGTGCTCAGTGGGTACGCCAAGCAGCCGCTGCAGCCGGCGGCGCAGGTTGGCCGTTTTGCTGACGTAAGGTTCGGATTGCGGATCCTCCCCGCGGAGGAGAAACACAGCAGGCGCAACCGGTACTGAGGCAAATACGTCAGCGTCTTGTGCAGGGGTGAACTCGAGTTGATGAGAAAGCACGAGGTCATTCTAGAATGCATTTACCAGAGAGGACACACAGAGCACGGAGGAACTTCTCGTGAGCATCCGTCCCCGTGTAACCTACCGAGAGCTGGCACTGCGAAATCTCTCACGGTAATCTCTCCCATCGACCCGCACGAGTCTACACATCTCGAACAAACGCGAGCGCATGCGTTCTCCAATACGATCACCTAATGTCTCTTTACGGGCAGCCGCCTGTGCGTCTCTACTGCCTGCAGTCTGGTTTTCCGCAATCACTGCGCCTTTTGCGGGGCCGTCCTCAAAATTGGTGGTGATGATCGTAGTCCGTTTGTCGTTGTAGCGGGTGTTTAGCACGATGCTGACAGCGTCCCAAACCCACCCGGTGGGCTTGACTGCGCCTAAATCGTCCAGAACCAGCACTTCGGCTTCGAATACCGGGCGCAGAACTTCCAACTCTGTCGTCTCGACAGACGGATTGTATGAGTTCTGGATTTGCTTTAGAAGCTCACGGTAGTCACAGAATAGGCACCGGATACCTTTCTTTACCAACTCCTTGACTATTGCGACTGATAGGTGGGTTTTCCCAACACCACTCGGGCCAATTAAAAGAAGCCCTGTTTGGTGCAAAGGATATTGATCGGCCCACTGCTGCATGGTGAGCTTTGCCTGCGCTAGCATAGTGTTAGTGTCTGTCTTGTAGTTTGAGAAATTGCTTTCCTCATGAACCGCCGGAATATTAGCTAGCTCCCGCAACCGTATTGCTTGACCCTCCAAGAAACACTCACAGCGCCTTACGCGTCTGTCACCACCGAGATCGACACTTTTCCACCCAGTACCTCCGCAGAGCGGACAGGCCCGTGAATCATCAAGCAGATTGGGGCTTGCTACTACATTCCTCGGAATAGCAGGCCCAGCAGGTCCCCCACTGCGTGCGGCCAGAGTCCGGATGGCGCGTACACTCTTCTCGTCCATTTTCCTTTTTCCTCTCCCAAACTGCTGGGTTCTTCAAATACTCACCTTCCCGATAAAACTTGATTGGGTTGGGCATAAAGCGCAGATCGGCGGACGGCCAGTTTGCTGCTTTTTCTGCCAAGTTCTTTGTTCCTGAAAGCACTGCTTCGAAACCATCGCGCTGAATTGCATCGGCAATCACCTGCTGCTGCATCTCTGGCAATGCTAGACTTCTCCTATGCTCGTTTGCAGGATGTAAATGACCAATCTCCTCCGCAAGCGCTTGAAGATTTTCTTGTCTGGAACCCTCATTAAAAAGCTCTGATTGATCTTCATTCTTATTACTTCTTTTCTTCTTTAGATTTGCTCCTCTTTTCGGTTCTTTCTCATACCTTTCCCGATAGCGGATCTGCCTCTCCATTGTTTCAACCATTCCGGAGTTGAACCAGCGTCCATCCCGTAGCAACCAAGCAGCGAAGATCTGTGGTTTCACCCGCCTCCAGGTCTGGTCGGCGACGACGGAACCGAAAGGGAGGTTGAGCCAGCGACGTATCGCGTTTGTATCCTCGGGGATTGAGCCTGGTGGCTCCTCCTGAATAGACAGCATTAGCAAATGGAAATGCATCCCCCTAGCATCCCAATCCATGGCTAAGACTTTGTTATCGCCTAACCACTGCTTGTAGTACCACTGAATTGCTGGCGGTCGAGCCATGGAGGTTGTAAGGTGCGCCTTGAAGGATGCTGCCATCATCCCACATCGCGCAAGAGAAAACTTTGCTCTGGCTGTGTAGATTCTGTGAAGATGTGGTCCCCATTGTGGAGAGCGGAGGAAAATCGGGAGAGTGCCTCGGCATATGGACTGCTTAGCTTGAAAAACTTCACTTGACCTTGGGCAAATTCTTGTCAGACAGGGATTCCTGTTTGGCTGCTTCCCGCACCATCTGCAGAAACGCTCGCGCCTCAGGCCGAAGTGAACGGCGCCGTGGATGGATGACATCGAGGCTTCGGCGCAGGGGCTCAGCATCCAGCACCTTCACCGTAGAGAGCTTGTGCTGGCGAATTTCGTGCCAAACCGCGAGTTGGGGCAGGAAAGAAAGGCCGAGCCCGCGTTCTACCATGCGCTTGGCGGTCTCAATCGAGTCCACTTCCAAAGCCACATTCGGAACCAGGCCGGCGGTGCGAAAAAGGCTATGGGTCAGGGTCCAGTCGCTCGATCCCCGCTCGTAGAAGATTAGAGGCCAACTCGCGACCTGTTCCAGACGCGCTCGCCGGGAGTGTTTCGGACCCCGCTTGGGGTGGGCCACCAGCAGCAGCGGATCATCGCGAAGGCTGATGGTCTCAACCTCCGGATGCTGGAGCGATCGTGCCAGCCCAATTTCAGCCTCTTCGTTCAGCACCATGTCCAACACTTCCTTCGAGTGCCCTGGACGAATGCTGATGATCACGTTGGGATGCGCCCGTTGAAAGCGCTTCAGAACGTCCGGCAGAAAATAAACGGAGATGGAAAGCGCGGCGGCAATCTGTAGCGGACTTGCGCTGGCCGATTGATGTTCGTGGACGGCCTGGCGTGCCAGCGAAGCCGTTCGCAGGAGTTGCTCGGCGTGGGGACGAAATGTCCTGCCCGCATCGGAAACAATCAGGCCGCCGCGCGAGCGCGCAAACAACTTCACTCCCAAGGACTCTTCTAGCGCCTTGATTCGGGCACTCACGGCAGGCTGGCTTATGCGCAGGGCTTCCGCCGCGCGGTGAAAGCCGCCGAATGTCGCCACCGCCAGAAACGTCTCGACCTGGTTAATTTCCATGTTCTTCGGCTGGGCTCGCGGGCCCTAACAACCCCTTATTATCACAACCGAGCTACTGATAACAATTATCTATCAGAGTGATAGAAACGTTCCGTTTGACGGTTTCTGACGGCTGCCCCACAATCGCGAGGACGTGGCGCACCGCTTTTTGTGCCAGGGAAGCGCAACCAGGTAGGAAATCCCGTCCTTCCAAGCACCAGGGTTTCATCGGGGTAGCAGGCCGGAAACGCATGTAAGGATTGGACTTACATTGAGGCCGCGAACTCAGGTTCGAGGCTACCTTTTGGGCTGTTGCCACCATCAGAGCGGTGTCCACGAACTAACGGTTCCGAAGGAGAAGAGAGAAACGATGGCCAGCTCGCCGACCGATGTCGTTTCGGGAATAGGTTTCCAACTAAATCGCCCGCCGGCCGCATTCAAGCCCGAGCGCGACCTGCCGCCGGGCTTCCTTGAATTCCTGACCCCGCTGCACCAGCGCTTTGCTCCCCGGCAAGAGGCTCTGATCCGGGAGAGGAAGCGAGTACTGGCCGAATCCCACCTGGGGGAAAAACCCACCCACCACTATCCCGCCTCGGCTGTGCGCAATGGCTGGCAGGTGGAATTGCCGGCGTGGTGCCAGGACCAACGCAATCAGATGACCGGTCCGGCTGACGACGCCGAGCTCGTGGTCAAAATGCTGAATTCGGGCGCGCCTGGAGTGATGCTCGACTTCGAAGATTCCACAGTGAATGAGTGGGACCACCAGCAGCTTGCACTCGAAAACATCCTCGAAGCCTTACGCGGCACCTTGACCTACTTCGACAAGAAACGCGACAAACTAGTCGGAATCCAGCCCAGCACAACGGTGATCTGGACCCGAGCGCGCGGCCTGCATATCCATCAAGCCGGAATTTTCGGCGAGGAGCTGACGTCGGCGTCTTTGTTTGACGTAGCCCGCGTGGCTTTTCGAGTGGATCCGGCAGAACTAAAGCATCCGCTTTCTTTCTATATTCCGAAATCCGAATCTGCTGAAGAAGCGTTGTGGTGGAGCGATCTGTTCAAAGCCATCGCCGAGGCGCGCGGCTGGCCGCGGAATTACATCAAGTGCATGGCCTTGGTGGAATCGCATCCCCTGGCCTTCCAGATGGAAGAATTCCTCTACAACCTGCGCGATCACATTCTTGGCCTTAATCTCGGACGCTGGGATTACATGGCCAGTCTCATCCATTTCAATTTGAGCGATCCAGAGTGGGTGCTGCCCGACCGAAACACGATTCCCTACAATGTCGCGTTCTTCCAGAACCTGCGTGAGCTCCTGCCCGAGATTTGCCACAAGCGCGGCGCGTTGGCGATCGGCGGAATGACCGCGCTGTACCCCAGCCGCGAAGACGCAGAATTAAATGCCCGGGCCTTGGCAGTTCTGGAGAAAGACAAGAAGAACGAGGCGGACTGCCTGATGGACGGCGCCTGGACGGGCCATCCCGATCAAAACCAGATCGCCCTCGACCAGTTTCCCTTCCCGAATCAGCTGCATGCCCGCAGGCCGCAGGCGGAGCGCTATCCCAATCTGCGGCCGGTTCCCCGCGACGTCGGCCAGCGCACGCTGACCGGAACGCGCGCCGCGATCAGGACCGTGATCCGCTATCGCAATGGCGTGCTGAACGGCAAAGGAGCCAGCCTGCTCGATGGTTACATGGAGGATCTGGCGACCGACCGGATCTACCGCTTGATGATCGCGCAAAGAATGCGGCACAGCGAGCAGGCTCGCATCGTAGACGATTCTGGCAACCCGGTTTTGCATACGCCCGAGCTCATCACGCGTTTGTTTGACGAGGAACTCGAAAAAATCCTGGCGAACCCGGCCCGTGATCCTGGAACCCCGGAAACGTTCCGCGAAGCTCGCCGGATCAGCGAAGCGATGGTCGTGAACCAAGAAATTGATCCCTTTTAGACAGATAGTTCCCCGAGGACCAGCAATACTGGAAGACGCAACCGCGATAAGGACAAGAATTATGGCAAGTAACGGAAACGGAAAACCCTCAAAACTAACAACGGATTGGGAGTCCAATTCGCGCTGGGCGGGAGTAACCCGGCCCTATAACCTGCAGGACGTGGAGCGGCTGCGCGGCTCTATCCACATCGAACACACGCTGGCCCGCCAAGGTGCGGAGCGGCTGTGGGACCTTCTGCAGACGCAGTCGTACGTGCCGGCCCTGGGGGCAATGACCGGGAACCAGGCGATTCAGCAGGTGAAAGCCGGCTTGTCGGCCATCTACGTGAGCGGCTGGCAAGTCGCGGCCGATGCCAATGATGCCGGCCAGATGTATCCTGACCAGAGTCTGTATCCTGCCGACAGCGTGCCCAACCTTGTCCGCCGAATCAATCAGGCGCTGGTGCGGGCTGACCAGATCCACCACGCCGAAGGCAAGAACGGAATTCACTGGTTTGCGCCCATGGTTGCCGACGCTGAAGCTGGCTTCGGCGGGAACCTGAACGCCTTCGAGCTGATGAAAGCCATGATCGAAGCGGGCGCCGCTTGCGTCCATTTTGAAGATCAGCTTTCGTCGGCGAAAAAGTGCGGCCACCTGGGCGGTAAAGTCCTGGTCCCGACTGTAGAAGCCATCCAGAAGCTGGTGGCGGCGCGTCTGGCCGCGGACGTGATGGGCGTACCCACGCTGATCATGGCTCGCACCGACGCCGACAGCGCTCACCTGCTGACGAGCGACATTGACCCGCGCGACCGCGAATTCCTGACCGGAGAGCGAACGGCGGAAGGATTCTTCTGCATTCGTGGCGGGATTGAATCCGCCATCGCGCGCGCCGTTTCCTACGCGCCCTATGCCGACCTGCTGTGGTGCGAAACTTCGCATCCTGACCTGGAAGAGGCGCGGCGCTTTGCCGAAGGCGTGCACGCCAAGTATCCGGGCAAGATGCTGGCTTACAACTGCTCGCCCTCGTTCAACTGGAAGTCCAAGCTGGACGACGCCACCATTGCCCGCTTCCAGAAGGAACTGGCGGCCATGGGATACAAGTTCCAGTTCATCACCCTGGCCGGCTTCCATGCCCTGAACCTCAGCATGTTCGAACTGGCGCGGGGATACAAGCTGACCGGGATGACGGCATACTCCCGGCTGCAGGAAAAAGAATTCAGCCGCGAATTCCAGCACGGATACGAGGCGGTCAAACACCAGCGCTTCGTCGGCACTGGGTATTTCGATGCGGTCACGCAGGTGGTTGCGGGCGGGACCTCATCCGTGACCGCGCTGGCGGGTTCGACCGAGGCAGCGCAGTTCGCACAGATGAAGCCTCAGGTACGCCCGAAGAGCGGTCCGGACGCGGCTTGCCAGCCGATCCTGGGCGACTGCCCCTCCGAAACCATGGTTCAATTGCATGGCCAGGAGCCGGGTCCCGAGGAGAGCCTGCTGCCGTCAGGGGACTAGGGATCCAGATCGTGCAATGGAGGACGGGCGTCCTCGCCCGTCCCTTGCGGATCACGGTTTTCAGCTGAAATGGCCATTCTCTACTCCTAAATCGCTAACCGGCGAGGAGAGTGGCCTTCTTTTGAGTCAAAATTTCTGACCTTTGGACATATTTCCCCCAAGGTGGACCAAACAAGGCATCTGGCGCGGATTTCCACAGTTGACTTTCTTCTCTATCGGGAGCTAAATAGGGCCGCCGGGTTTCGAACTCAGGAAGTGCAGGCTCCCCCGCACGATCTGAGTTTAAGAGAGACCTGCCAGGAGAGAAGATGAACAAAGCCGATCTCATTGACCGAATCGCATCCAATTGCCACATCAGCAAGGCGCAAGCCGCGGGCGCTATTGACACCACCGTGGACAGCGTGACTGCTGCTCTGAAAAAAGGAGATCGGGTAGCGTTGATTGGTTTTGGCACATTCTCTGTATCGCAGAGAAAAGCCCGCAACGGGCGTAACCCGCAGACGGGCGCCACCATCAAGATCGCTGCTCGGAAAGTGGCGAAGTTTTCTCCCGGGGCTGAACTGAAGAAGGCAGTGAACCGAACCAAGTAAGGGCTCAAGTTTCTACATTTGCATACGGCAGGGGGTCGGCCCTGCCGTTTTTCGTTGGTGCAGAATCAATGGAGGAGGGGCGTCCTCGCCCGTCAAGATCGATTGACGCCCGGGTTAGCGGATTCGACGTGAAGCCGTTTGCTGAATCCTGCGCCCATCCTTTAGAATCAAATGATTCGCAGTAAGGTTCAGGAGACCATGAAAGCAGCCATCCATCCCGCATACAACGAAATCCGCGTGCATTGCGCGTGTGGCAACACCTTTACCACGCGTTCGACTCATCGGGGCGACATCCACGTGGAAATCTGCTCCAACTGCCACCCCTTCTTTACCGGCAAACAGAAGCTGCTGGACACGGCGGGTCGCGTAGAGCGCTTCCGCCGCAAGTACGCCAAGGTGGGCGCGGAAAAGAAGTGAGTCCTTTTGCCGCGGATTTCTCACGAACCAGGATTCTCACGAACCAAGAGCGGATTCTCTAGCCTCCTTTGCGGAGGCTTTTCTTTGCTCGTTTCCGCCTGAATCGTGCTGAGGATTCTCACCGTCCCGATGGAGGACGGGCGTCACCGTCCGCTACTCGTCCTCGGTCGGGTTTATGGGCTCTCCGACAATGTTGTAGTACACCTCTTTAGGCGGCTTGGGTTTGGCCGGCTTCGGCGGCGGAAGAGGAGACGCGGGCGCAACCCGTGGTTGCGGTTTCGGTGGCGACCAGAATTCGGCGGGTGACGCTGAAGGTGCCGCCGGCGGCGATGCGGCTGGCAAAGGTCCTGAACTCGCGGCCTGGGTTGGTGCCGCCGCCCGTGCCGGCACTGCCGCGGCAGCCTGGGGCGCAACCGGCGTCACCCGCATGGACTTCACTCGAACTAGTTTCGGCTTTCGTCCCGCCCAATAACTGAGGATCACCGCCACGATTCCTGCGAAGCAAAGCTGCAAAAGCGAGACAAATAACGCCGGAACGTTGAAGTCGCCCTTGCCGAGATAAAACGGGGATTGGGCATCCCCACCCATGGTCCTCGCCAGAAACGGCACGACGAGGTTGTTGGTGAGCGAAACAAGGAGCCCCCAGATTCCCTCTGCAAGGATCACAGCCAGCACGACCCGAGCGATCCATCTCCCTGAGTCCAGAGCGGACGGCTGGGGCGACGCCTTGGAAACTTCATCCATAGACAGTGTGATGCAGATTGTGACCCAAAGCGTCTCCGTCTAGCGCTTGGGCTGTTCTTGTTCGGTCGGACTTAAAGGCTGCCCCGCCAGGTTGTAATAGACGTGCTCATCTTCCTGTCGAGGCGGTTCGAACACCTGCGCCTCCTCTGGGGCGCTGGGCTTCGGCAAAGAACCTCGGATCCAGCGGTTCACGTAAAACACGAAGACGATCGCAAGGATGAACTCCAGAAGCGACCCAAAAAGCTGCTCCCAAGGAAAAATAAGCTTGTTCTGGAAGAATACTGATTCGGTATGGCCTTGTAACAGCGATGCGACGATCGGTATCACCAGGAACCAGATTAGTGAGTTCAGAAAGCGAATGCAGGCTTCGGCCAAGACCACAGCAAGCGCAATTTGCCCTACTCGCTTCTTAAGAACCGCCGACCTCAACTCATGCGCGAACTCTCTTGGAGAATTGTCCATGAGCGCCTCGATTCCGGACCTAATTGTGCCATAACGCAGTTGGATTCTCACTGTAAAATGACTGGGTGAGGAAGTTCTGGGACAACTCGGGTGCCAGTCTGTACGACGTCGGCGGCGTGCAGTATCCACTGACGCCTGTCCCTGCATCCGTGGAGATTGGAGAAGTAGTGATCTCCCCTGCCACGGTTCTCGCGCCCATGGCGGGCGTGACCGACACCGTTTTCCGCCGCTTCATTCGCAATCTGGGCGGATGCGGGCTGATCATGACCGAATTTACCTCGGCCGACGGTGTCCTTCGCGCCAAGGACCAGAAGGCCAAGCGCTATCTGCACTTTTACGAAGACGAGCACCCCATCTCGGCGCAGCTTTTCGGCAGCGATCCCAAGGTGATGGCCGAGGCCGCCCGTATGGTCGAGGGCCTCGGTTTTGATCTGGTTGATCTCAATCTGGGCTGTCCGGCGAAGAAGGTCGTCAAGTGCAATGGCGGCTCCGGCCTGCTGCGCGATTTGCCCGCGATCGGACGCATTTTCCAGGCGGTGGGCGCGGCGGTGAAAATTCCCTTCACGGTAAAGTTCCGGGCGGGCTGGAATGATGAGGAAGTCGTGTGCGTCGAACTGGCGAAAATGGCTGAAGACTGCGGGCTGTGCGCGGTCGCTCTGCATGCCCGCACGCGGGAGCAGGGCTACAGCGGCCAGGCACGATGGGATTGGATCGCCGCGGTCAAGGATGCCGTCAAGATTCCGGTCATCGGAAACGGCGACATTCGCACGCCTGAAGACGCCTGCGCCATGGTCGGGCAGACGGGATGCGACGCGGTCATGATCGGCCGCACCGCACCGTCGAATCCCTGGATCTTTAGGCAGATTGAGCAGTATTGCGATCGTGTGGGGAGGGGTCTCCGACCCGTCCAAGTCGAGCGCAGCTCGACAGAAAAGCCCTACGACCAAGCGACGGAGGCCGATCGCTACCAGATGATCCGGACTTACTTCCAAATGCTGATTGAGGAGGAACTCCCCGATGCAGTCGGCAAGATGAAGCAGTTTGCCTCGTGGTTCACCCATGGCGTGCCGGGCGGGGCGGCGCTGCGCAAGGCAATCTACGACTCAAAGAGCGCGCCGGAGATTTTGGGACGGGTGGAAGAGTTCTTCGAGGCAAGGCTGCACGTAATCTCGGCAACAGTCACGTAGGGGCAGACGCCCGCGTCCGTCCTGCGGAGCGAAGCTCCGCGCTCTACGCGAGCTTGCGCTCGCCGCCCGGACGAGGACGTCCGGTTCTACGCTTTCGCTACCATCCTTCCCTTCTCATCCTTCTCCACATATGCCCAGGGCAGATTCGGATCGTGGGTAAACACGGTCAGCCACTTCTCGGGGATCGCCTGGGCGTAGTACCGCTTGCGGCTGTCGATGGTTTCGAGCGGAAACAAATCGAAGGCCATCACCCAGTTCAGATCGAGATGCCAGCTGGTGGGAATCAGGTCGGAGATGTAGCAGGCAGTCTGGCCGCCGCTCCGTACGATCACCGCCTGCATGTCCCGGGTATGGCCGGGAAACACTTTTACGGAGATTCCCGGAACAATTTCGTGATCTCCATGCAACAACGTCATCTGTCCGCTGGCGATCAGCGGATCATAGTTGTCGCTGATGTAGCTGATGGCGTCGCGCTCATGCTGGCGGCGCCCGTGCTGCCACTCTCCTTCCTGCACGTAGTACTTCGCCTTGGGGAAGGTCGGCACCAGCCTTTCCCCCTGGCGCACGGTGTTCCATCCGCAGTGGTCGAAATGCAGGTGCGTATTGATGACGACATCTATGTCTTCCGGCGAAACGCCCGCCGTCCCCAGACTCTCCAATAGGTGGGCTGGCATTCCGTAGATTTTGGCCATGCGTTCTGGCAGTTTGTTGCCGATGCCGGTTTCGATCAGCACGGTTTGATCTCCAGTGCGGACCACGACGGAATTTAGGCCGACGGGCACCATGTTGTTCTCGTCCGCCGTGACTTTCTTTTGCCACATCGACTTGGGAACCACTCCGAAGAAAGCTCCGCCGTCGAGGTGATACAGGCCGTCGGAGACGGCGGTCAGTTCGAAGTTGCCAAGAGTGAGACGTTGCATCGGTCAAACCCTGAAATACAGATCCCTCGACTTCGCTCGGGATGACAATTCCTGAAAGTAACTCTACAACTCTTTCTGCACGGGCGAGGGCGCCCGCGCCTACATTATCTCGCGGACATCACTTCAGCTCCTTCTCGAAATGGTCTTCGATCATGTGGAACAAGTGATCGCGGTCGGCAGACCCGCGAATACTATGCGTCTTGTTCGGGTAGACCATGAAACGAAACTGCTTGCCCGCCTGGACCAGAGCCTCGACCATCTGGATGCTGTTTTGGAAATGCACGTTGTCGTCACCGGTGCCGTGCGCCAGCAACAGCGAGCCGTGCAATTTGTCAGCTACGTTAGGCAGATTCAAATCCGTATAACTTGTGGTGTCCTTGTCCGTGGGCAGCCCATTGTTGCGTTCGGTGTAGATAGAGTCGTAGTTGTGCCAGTCGGTGACCGGAGCAACCGCAGCTCCCGCTTTGAAGGCATCCGAGTGGGTCATCGCATAGAGCGTCATCGAAGCGCCATTGCTCCATCCCCAAATGCCCACCCGATTGCGATCCAGTTGAGGGTATTGCTCGAACAGCTGATCGAGCGCGGTGAGCTGGTCTTTCAACTCGATCGCGCCGAATTGGTGGCGGATTGCGGTCTGGAACTTGCGGTCGCGACTCGGTGTGCCGCGATTGTCCACGGTGAAGATGGCGAACCCTTGCCGCGCCAGAATTTGGTGGAACAACCCGGAGGAACCCTGCCAGTCTTCGATCCAACTGTTCTTGACCAATTGCGCGGCGGGCCCGCCGTAGATATTCACGATGAGAGGAACCTTACCCGTCGGGGTGGCCGGCGGCAACACAATCTGCCCATACATCGTCGTGCCGTCATCAGCTTTGAACTCGAGGAAGCGGGGCGCAATCAGGTCGTAGTCGTCCACGCTGCGCGACTCCCACACCTTGTGGCAGGATCCGTCGCTGCACACCGACATCCGCGGAGGCGTCATCAGCGCCGAGAACTCGTCCACATAATGCTTGCCGTCGTCCGAAAATGTGGACTCATGCGTCCCGTCCTCCTGCGAGACACGCCGCAATCCGGAGCCATCCAGCTTTATCGAATAGAGCTGTTTCTGGCGTGGATCGTCTTTATTGCAGGTGAAATAAACCACGCCGTCTGACTCATCCACGGCTTCGACGTTGTTCTCGCCGGCGAGCACCTCGAAATCGCCCTTGGTAAGCTGGCGTTCCAACTTCGCGTCCGACCCGAGCGGATCGGCCCTATCGAAGCTGTACAGATAGAGCTGGGTAGTTCCATCCCTCCAACTTAACCACAGGAAACGGTCTCCGGATTTCAGTACTTTGAAATCGTCGTTCGCGTTGACCCAAGCGTTGGGACTGGTCTCGGCCAGGACCTTGCGCGAGCGGCCGGACCGCGCATCGACAAAGTACAAGTCCAGCTCATCTTGGGCGCGATTCAGCACTTCGGCCCACAGCATCCCGTCATGCAGCCAGCCGAAGCGCGGGATGTAAATATCCTGATCCTCGGTCAGCGAAATCCACTTCGGTTTACCGCCTGAGGCGCTGATCACTCCCAGGCGCACGCTCGGATTGGGATCGCCGGCCTTGGGATACTTCTCCAGGTCCACGGTGGGGTGGGTCGGCAGCCAGTCCGGAATGGGATAGCTCGGGACCTTGGTCTCATTCATCTGAAGGAAGACGATGTCCTTCCCATCCGGCGACCAGAAATAATTGCTGCGCACGTCCAATTCTTCCGCATAAACCCAGTCCACTTCCCCATTAAGCAGATTTTCATCCTTATCTTTCTCGTTATCTTTTTCGCTGGTGAGCTGCTTCTCGGCTTTGCCGGAGATTGGGCGAACATACAAGTTATGGCTGCGCAGATAGGCGACCCGGCTGCCCTCGGGCGAAAACTTGGGATCGCCAGCTGGATCCGGGGCCGAGGCGAACTGAACCGCAGTGCCGCTTTCGAGTGTATAGAGCCAGAGCTGGCCCTTGGAGTTGAACAGCAGGTGTTTGGAATCAGGAGCCCACTGATAGGGCTCGACTTGGTAGCGGATAATTCGCTCTATCTCGCGCTCATCCTTGATCTTTTCGACAGGCGGAGCAAGCAATGCTAGCCTGGCTTCGTTGACCAGGACCGTCTTCTCACCGGTCGTGGTGTCCATGCACCACAGTTGGCCGGGTTCGCCGGAATCGTCACGCTGGATGAAAGAGACCTTCGTGTTATCGGGACTCCATTGAATGGATTCCGGAGGCCGCCCGGTGATGCCGCCAGGAGCGAAAATAGCTTCGATCGTGAGAGGCTTCTTGCCGGCATGATCGGCCGGGGCGGATTGCGCAAAAGCCAAACTGATTAGCAGGTAACAGGTAATAACCAGACCTACGAGTCGCGTCACGGTATCTCCCCGTAAGAAATTCAGCCACGAAGGGCAAAGCTGAAAAGTGTACACCGGCGAGGCAGGTTCGTGCAGGCCGGGATGCAGCAGGACGGTAGAGACGTAGTCTCAGGTGTTCGGCCTCCGCGTGCTAAAATTGCAGCAGCGCTATTCTTGAAAATGCTTCCTG
The DNA here is from genome assembly GCA_963770485.1 of uncultured Acidobacteriota bacterium. Taxonomy (GTDB): domain Bacteria; phylum Acidobacteriota; class Terriglobia; order Terriglobales; family Acidobacteriaceae; genus CAVVEC01. Next base: position 328,179 of record CAVYPX010000009.1, on the reverse strand, counting down.
ACGTGCAGAACCTGATCGAATTACAGCAGGCGGACCGGGAAATCCTCCGTCTGAAAGAGGAAATTGCCGCCCTGCCTAGGCGCGTCGCCGCCATTGAGGAAAAGCTAGCCGGGACCAAGGGAATCTTGGATAACGCCAAGTCCGCCGTGAAGGCCGACGAAGCCGCCCGCCGCAAGTATGAAACCGCTATCCAGGACCTGCAGCAGAAGATTTCCAAGTACCGTGACCAGTCTCTGGAGGTCAAGACTAACGACCAATACAAAGCCCTGATGCACGAGATCCAGTTCTCGGAACGAGATATCCGCGCCCAGGAAGACAAGATACTGGAACTGATGGTCAATGCCGAGACCCGGGATAAAAACGTCAAAGCGGCCGAGGCCGATCTGAAAGCGGAAATGGCGGAAATTGAAGCAGAAAAGGCCGATGCCCGGAAGCGCACCGCGGAAGACGAGGCGCAGTTGGCCGAGTGGAACGCCAAACGGGAGAAAACCCGTGCCACCGTGGACCCTGACTTGTTGCGGCAATACGATCGCGTGGCCAAGTATCGCGGAACCGGCCTTTCCGAAGCCCGCGACCACAAGTGCATGGCATGCCAGATGATGCTGCGCCCGCAGACCTACAATGAGGTCCGCAGCGGAACCCAAGTGATCATTTGTGATTCCTGCCAGCGGATTCTTTACTACGATCCCACCCATGACCAGCCGGTTGAAGCTACCACTGTACCGCGACGGCGCAGGGCCCATCCCAAGTTCGAATCCGGCCAAGCCTGGTATTACCGGCCGCACTATGGAGACTTTGGCGAAGTGTTTCTGGTTTTTATCAACGACCACGGACAGTCGAGCCGCCGCGTCTATGACACCTCCGCGGGCCGGAAACTGGGCGATACCCTCGTTCGCGAAGGGGAATATCGTTTAGGTTTTCCTGAAGATCTTACCGACGACGCGATCCGGCTGAACGGGAGCTGGCAGGAAACTGAGCTTGAGGAATGGGGCTCAGAGCTGCCCATGGTGGTGCTTGATCAGCTACAACGCGATCTAGACTTGGCTCGCGAGGAGGCCAGTGCCCATCCCCGCCGGGAAAGCGGACCGGTTCCCTCCGAGCATCCCGCCGCGAGCTAGCTCGGACTTTACAGTTGTTTTCTTTCCGCTCTTTCCCCCGAAGCCAAGTTCACCTCTGTTGAGTAAGGCCATACCCACCAGATTTGCGGCTGTAGTGGGTGTTCAGCGGATTCGGGCCAGTTTAGTATTCTTCTCATGCCCACACCATCTGCCGTACGAGACTCGCGTCCACTGATTGCAGGTTCCACCGTAAGAATCTCGCGTCGTGGGGCTGACCGGATCAAGCAAGGCCACGTCTGGGTCTACCGTTCTGACATCCTTGCGGCGGACGGCATCGCTCCCGGCACTATGGTCGGAGTCAAAGATGAACGGGGGAAGTTTCTGGGCACGGCCCTGTATAGCAGCGCTTCCCAGATCGCCATCCGCATGATTTCGCGGGAAGCGGTCGAGGATCTCGCGAGCCTGCTCCGCAAACGTATCCAGGATGCGATCGCCTATCGTGAACGCATCGTGCGAGACACCGACGCCTACCGCGTCGTCTTCAGCGAAGCCGATTTTCTTCCCGGTTTAATCGTCGATCGCTACAACGATGTGCTCTCGCTGCAGGTTCTGACCCAGGCTATGGATGCGCCGCCGGTCCGCGAAACTATAATTTCGGAACTCGACGAGCGTCTCAAGCCCGACTCCATCGCCGAACGCGTCGATCCCAGAGTCCGCGAACTGGAGCAACTCCCTGCCCTTGCTTCCGGCCTGCTGCAAGGGAATAAGAGCAGCACAATCGTTTCCATGAACGGCGTCCGTTTCCACTACGAAGCATTAGAGGGCCAGAAAACCGGCGCCTTCCTGGATCAGCGGGAAAACTACGCCGCAGCGGCGCAGTACGCGCGAGGCGAAGCGCTCGACGTTTTCTGCTACCACGGAGGATTCGCTTTGCACCTGGCCAAGCACTGTTCCAAAGTGACCGCAGTGGACAGCTCCCGGCCGGCGCTGGAGGTCGCCGACCGCAACGCTACCCTGAACGAACGCGAGATCGAATGGATCGAGGCTAACGCCTTTGACCTGCTTCGCGACTACGCCGATGCCGGCCGCCAGTATGACGCTATCGTCCTCGACCCCCCGGCTTTCGCCAAGAGCAGGCGCAATCTGGATACGGCCATGCGCGGATACAAGGAACTCAATCTGCGCGCGCTGAAGATGCTGCGCCCCGGCGGAATCCTGATCACCTGCTCATGCTCCTACCACGTCAGTCCGGCCGAATTCCTGGGCGTGCTTGGCGAAGCCTCCCGAGATGTCCACAGAAATCTCCGAATTCTGGAGAACCGTACCCAGGCGAAAGACCATCCTATCCTGCTGACAGTGCCCGAGACGGCTTACTTGAAATGCGTGATTGCCGGCGTAAGCTATTGAATAAGCTAAAGATACATGACTTGCCAATACAACGCTCATATTTTATGCTTCTTTTGCGCTAATGAGACATCCAAATACACGGAGCCAAGGGCCAATTTCCAAGATTTCCGAAGGAGGAATTTCGTTATGACAGTACTTACCCGTTGGGAGCCTTTCCGTGAGTTCAGTACCCTGCAAGACCGCATGAACCGGCTGTTCCGTGATTCGTTCGGTCCTGAAGCGCAGGATCAGTCTTTGGCCACGAGCGGTTTTGCCCCGGCCGTGGATGTGTACGAAGATGAGCACAACATTACCCTGAAGATCGAAGTTCCGGGCATCGACGAGAAGGATATCGATGTTCGCATCGAGAACAGCACGCTCACCGTGCACGGCGAGCGCAAGTTCGAGAAGGAAGAGAAAGAGGAGAACTTCCGCCGCGTGGAGCGGCAATATGGAAGCTTCACCCGTTCCTTCACTCTGCCCACTACAGTGGACCCGGAGAAGGTCTCTGCCAACTACGACAAGGGCGTCCTGAAGATCGCCTTGGCCAAGAAGGCGGAAGCCAAACCGAAGCAGATCAAGGTCAACGTCGGCAGCGAGAAAACCCTGGAAGCCAAGGCCGTCGGCAAAGCTGCGTAATTTGGCAGTGCCGCGTGGGGACAGCCGCCCTCGGCTGTCCGGTCGAGGGAACCTCGACAGTTCTGACTGTAACGATGGAGCGGCGGGTCCTCGCCCGTCGTAAACTCGACGGGAGACGGTTGAGGTGACCGTCTCCCGTTTTGTTTTTGAACTGCCGCCTTGAATGCCATAAGCTGGCTTAGAAGGTGCCGATGAGTAACCCCGAAATGCGCAAGCGGCTCGCCGCGCTGAGTTTTTCTGAGAAGATCAAGATTCTGGAAAAACTCCGCGACCGCGAACTGGCGATTGCCGCCAGCGGACTGAGGCCGAAGCCCGCGAAGGGCTGTAAGCCAGACAAAGAAGGCGAAGGATAATGCAATGCAAGGCCCAGGTGGGGACAGCCCACTCGACTGTCCGGTCGAGCGAGGCTCGACAGCGTGCCAAAATGTGTGGGCACAGAGCACGCGGCCTGAGAAAGGCGCAGCCGTTGTAAGGAGCAGAGAGCATGGCAATTCGTTGGGACAAATTCACAGTTAAAGCGCAGGAAGCGGTGCAGCGCGCCAGCAGCTTGGCCTCTGAGCACGGTAATCCCGAACTCATGCCCGTGCACCTGGTGGCGGCGTTGGTTGAGGACAAGGAAGGCATCGTGCCGCCGGTCCTTGAAAAGATCGGCATCGGCCCTCAGGCGGTTTTGCACGACGCTTACGGCGCCATTGAGCGTCTGCCCAAAGTCTCCGGCGGCGCGGCCCAGGCGACGATTTCCAACGCGGCGAATCAGTTGCTGGAACAAGCTTTCAAGGAAGCCAGCAACTTCAAGGACGAATACGTTTCGACCGAACACCTGCTGCTGGCGGCGACGCAGCTTAAGCGTGACTCGGCGCAGGCAATTCTGGCGCGCCACGGCGCCACTTACGATGCAATTCTGAAAGCTCTCACTGCGGTGCGCGGCTCGCAGAAAGTTACCGATCAGAATCCTGAAGCCAAGTATCAGGCCCTGGAGCGCTATGCCCGCGACCTCACCGAGCAGGCCCGCCGGGGCAAACTGGATCCGGTCATAGGGCGCGACGAAGAAATTCGCCGTGTGGTCCAGGTGCTCTCCCGCCGCACCAAGAACAACCCGGTGCTGATCGGCGAGCCCGGCGTGGGCAAGACCGCGATCGTGGAAGGCCTGGCCCAGCGCATCATCTCCGGCGATGTTCCCGAAGTGCTGAAGAACAAGCGCGTGGTCGCTCTTGACTTGGGCGCGATGCTGGCTGGGGCTAAATATCGCGGAGAGTTCGAAGATCGCTTGAAGGCGGTGCTGAAGGAGATCGAAGATTCCCAGGGCCAGATCGTCCTCTTCATCGACGAACTCCACACCATCGTCGGCGCAGGCGCAGCGGAGGGCGCCATCGACGCCTCCAACATGCTGAAGCCGGCACTGGCTCGCGGCGAACTGCGCGCCATCGGGGCAACCACGCTGAACGAGTACCGCAAGTACATCGAAAAAGATCCGGCTTTCGAGCGCCGTTTCCAGATCGTCTTTGTAGGCGAGCCGAATGTCGAAGATACCATTGCCATCCTTCGCGGCCTGAAAGAGCGATACGAAGTTCATCACGGCGTCCGAATCAAAGACTCCGCCATCGTGGCGGCGGCGACGTTGTCCCATCGCTACATCTCGGATCGATTCCTGCCCGATAAAGCGATTGACCTCATCGACGAAGCCGCAGCCTCGCTGCGCATCCAGATTGATTCCTTGCCAACTGACATTGACCAGCTCGAACGGCGCGCCACGCAGCTCGAAATCGAAAAGCAGGCGCTGAAGAAGGAAAGCGATCCCAATTCCAAGGAGCGGCTGGCTCTCATCGACAAAGAACTGGCGGAGATTCGCGAGAAATCCAACACTCTCAAGGCAAATTGGAAAAAAGAAAAAGACTTGATTGCGCGCTCGCGTCAACTCAAGGAAAAGATCGAGCAATTGAAAATCGAAGAGCAGGCGGAAGAGCGCAAGGGCAATTTGCAACGCGTGGCGGAGATTCGTTACGGCTTGCTGCGCCAGGCCGAAGAGGAACTGGTGAAACTCACGGCGCAAATGGATGGCAAAGGCAAGGCGCGGATGCTGAAGGAAGAAGTGGATGAAGAAGATGTCGCCCGCATTGTCTCCAAGTGGACCGGCATTCCTGTGTCGAAGATGCTCGAAGGTGAAGTCAAGAAGCTGATTAACATGGAAGAGCGGCTACGCCAGCGTGTGGTGGGCCAGGACGCCGCTTTAGAACGGGTCGCGAACGCCATCCGGCGTTCCCGCGCGGGCTTGAGCGATCCCAAGCGACCCATCGGTTCGTTCATTTTCCTGGGACCGACCGGCGTAGGCAAGACGGAACTTGCCCGTGCCCTCGCCGAGTTCCTGTTCGACGACGAGCGCTCCATGATCCGGATCGACATGTCCGAATACATGGAGAAGCACGCCGTCTCGCGGCTGATCGGCGCGCCTCCGGGGTATGTCGGATACGAAGAGGGCGGCCAACTCACCGAGCAAGTGCGGCGGCGTCCCTATGCTGTGATCTTGTTCGATGAAATCGAAAAGGCGCATCCGGATGTGTTCAACATCCTGCTGCAAATCATGGACGACGGCCGTTTGACTGACGGCAAGGGCCGCACCGTGGATTTCCGCAATACGGTCATCATCATGACCTCGAATATCGGTTCCGCTTACTTGCAGGCTGAAAGCATGCGGACTCCGGAAGATTTCGAGCAGGCCAGCAAGCAGGTGATGAATGCCCTGCACGGGCACTTCAAGCCGGAGTTCCTGAACCGCGTGGACGATATCATCATCTTCGGCCCGCTGGGCAAGGAGCAGTTGGTAAAGATCATCGAGCTGCGCCTGGAAGATGTGCGGCGTTTGCTTGCCGATCGCAAGATTTCGCTCGAACTGACGGATGCGGCGAAAGAGCTGCTCTTTACCGAAGGCTTCGACCCGAACTTCGGGGCGCGGCCGCTGAAACGGGCCATTCAGAAGCTGGTGCAGGATCCGCTGGCGCTGAAGATTCTCGACGGCGAAATATTGCACGGCGATCACGTCATCGTGGATGCCGACAAACGCGCCGGCAAGATGAAGTTCGAAGTCAGCAAGCGGGTGGGAGAAAAGGAACCGGCGAAAGCGCGGCGCTGATTTTTCTTGGCCGCAGATTTCCGCAGCTGAAACGCTGATGGAGGACGGGGTCCCGCCCGTCCAAACGCGCCCCCAGACTCAACCCGGGCGGAGGAGTGCATCCGCCCCTACGTGGACCGTGCTGAGCGTGAAAACTGCTCCGCCACCGGCGTTTGCCACAGATACCACACCACTGCTGCGCGCACGATAATCCCTAACCCGCCCCATACCAGCGACCAGCGAAAATCCGCCGTCGCGGAAACGCTTGGCACTAACATCACGATGCCAATAAATCCCACCACAATCGCTGCGCGTCGAGCCCAATTGTTCACGCGAAACAGTCCCCGGCCGATCAGAGCTGCGACTCCGCCCATCAGCAAGAACATATACGGTCCCGCGACCTCCAGCCCGCCCAGCAGCGGAGCGCCCCACATCATGGGAACCGTCCCCGGCGAAACCAGCATCACGAAGCCGAGGACACACAGGTACCCTGCGACCAGAAAGAAGAGAACCGCGATCGCGGTTATGCCGGCAGGCGGCTGCATAAAAGAGGTCCCAGCCTTTTGCATCCAGGAAATCCGTGTCCATCCGTGCAGATCCGTGGCCAAGAATTTCTCACGCCAAATCAAACAGCAGGATTTCCGCGTCTGCAGTGGCTTTGAGAGTCAGCTTACGCTCGTCGCTTATCGCGGCGCCATCGCCCTGGGCCAGCGGCTTCCCGTTCAGTTCCACGGCACCCTTGGCGACCTGCAGCCAAGCGTAGCGGCCCCTGGCCAGTTCATGCGTAACTTCCTGCCCGGGAGACAAGAGCGCCACATACAAGCGCGCATCCTGATGGATGGTCACCGAGCCGTCTTTCCCATCGGGCGAAGCGATCAGCCGCAGCCGGCCGCGCTTTTCGGGCTCCGGAAATGCTTTTTGCTCGTAACTGGGCTCGTGCCCCTGGCGATCGGGCATGATCCAGATTTGCAGCAGGTGAACCGGCTCTGTTTTCGACGCGTTCATTTCGCTGTGCCGGATGCCCTTGCCCGCGCTCATGCGCTGTCCATCGCCGGGACGAATCACCGAACCGGTGCCCAGGCTGTCCTTGTGCTCGAGTGCGCCTTCCAGAACGTAGGTGATGATTTCCATGTCGCGATGGGGGTGGGTAGGAAACCCTTCACCCGGCGCGACGCGGTCTTCGTTGATCACGCGCAGGGAGCGGAATCCCATGAAGCGCGGGTCGTGATACTGATCGAAGGAAAACGTGTGACGGGTGTTGAGCCAGCTATAGTCGCCGCCACCCCTTTCATTGCTGCGCCGAATGTTGATCATGGTTTAATCCTCGTTATAACGACTATTGCTTAGATGAGGGAATTTGCCGAAGGATTCAGCGAGCCCGCACTTCATATTTTCCGTGGGATCTACTTCTTGTCGGTCTTCTTAGAAGTGGAAGGCGCTTCCGCCTTGGATTTCTCTTCCTTCTTGGCCCCGGGTTCCGCTTTCGAGCCGGAATCGCCGCTCGAGGAAGAGGAAGAAGAAGCCGCCGGAGCCTTCTTGGGGTAGTCGGTGACGTACCATCCTGAGCCCTTGAACTGTACGGCGGGTGCGGTGATCGTCTGCTCGACCGGACCGCCGCAGTCCGGGCACTTCTTCATGGGGCGATCGGAAAATTTCACGATCCGCTCGAAGCGGTGATGGCACTTCTGGCATTCGTATTCGTAAAGTGGCATGGACTCCTGAAATGACTCCTAGAAACGCGTTGAAGGCCGCGGCGTGCCGCTCTGCTTTTGATTCTAGGGTTTACACTGTGCTCCGTCAATTTGCGAAGCGGATGCTGAGTTCTTGCGCGGCTGCTGCGGTGATAGACTCGCGTTGATGGCGCTGGGAGAAATCAAGCAGCGGGGAAACGAAGGCGCACTTTCCGCCGGGCTTTATCTGGTAGCGACGCCCATCGGGAACCTGGGAGACATCACGCTGCGAGCGCTGCGTGTGCTGAAAGAAGCCGACATGATCGCCTGCGAGGACACGCGCCAGACCCAGAAACTGCTCAACCACTACGGCATCACGACCCGCACCACCAGCTACCACGAGCACAATGAGATGACCCGCGCTCCCGAACTTGTCCTCGAATTGGAGCAAGGCGCGCGCATCGCGCTGGTCACCGATGCCGGTATGCCGGGCATTTCTGATCCCGGCTTCCGGCTGATCTCACTAGCCATTCGGCATCACGTCCCGGTCATACCGATTCCCGGCGCGTCAGCCTTCCTGGCGGCGCTGGTGGCAAGCGGCCTGCCCACAGATTCGTTCCGCTTCAGCGGATTCCTTCCCGCAAAGCGCGGACAGCGGCGGCAGCTTCTGGAGAGCATACGCGAATCGCCGCGGACCCAGGTGTTCTACGAAGCGCCGCATCGGGTGAAAGAAGCGCTTTCGGATGTTGTCGAGGTTCTGGGAAAGGACCGGTATGTGGTGATCGCCCGCGAGGTGACGAAGATTCACGAGGAGTTTCTCCGCGGACACGCCAACGAAGTGCTGGAGACGCTTAACGCGCGCGGCGACATCAAAGGTGAGATCACGCTGCTGATCGGCAAAGCAGAAGACACTGAGACTAAACCAGAGACTCCGCGTGTGAGTCTTCGGCAACGGCTCCAACAGATTATGGCCGAGGAGAACCTCGACGAGAAAGCCGCACTCAAGAAGATTGCGAAAGAGATGGGCGTATCGAAGAGTGAAGCCTACCGGGAACTACAGCGGAGCAAATAAAGGAACTGGGGACGGGATGCACTGAAATTCTGCGCTCTTGTCATGTTGGGGCAAACTAATTACAATTGATCAACATTGATGAATACTATAAAAACAACTGTCCACCGTCTTCCACTGACAAAAGCGCGCGTAAACCTCGGCCAAGTGGTGCGCAGAGTGCACATCAATCATGAGTTCTTCATCCTGGAGAAAGACGGCATCCCCGTTGCCGGCCTCATGCACGTGGACGACATCGAAGACTACCTGGAAATGCAGAGCCCCTCGGTGAAGGAACAAATTCGCAAAAGCCAGGATGAGTACCGTCGCGGCGCCGCCCGCAGTGTCGACGAATTGTTGGCTGACCTGAAGACTCCCGGCCGCAAGCGCAAGAAGAAATAACGGACAAGAGGTCATGCCATGGCTGGACCCTTCCGAGTGCTGGCTACGCCCGCGTTCAAGCGTGAATTCCGGGCGATCGCCAAGAATGACCCCATGGTGGTTACCGCGCTTGAAGAGTTAGTCGCGATTTTAAGCGACGATCCCCAAAACCGGAGCGGACGGCACAAGATCAAGAAACTGGCTGGCCTAAAGCCCGGCGAAGGGCAGTGGCGGGTGCGGTGGAAGGACTACCGTTTGCGTTACGACATCTTTGGAAACGAAGTAGTGTTGCAGTTCTTCCGGCACAGGAGGGACGCGTACTGACGCGGACTATGGTGACTGCTATTTCCCTGCCAACTCCTGCTTCACCGCTTCACTGACCTGCTTGCCATCCACACGAATCCCGGCGCCTGCAAATCGCGCCATGACGTTCTTCATCACCGTGCCCATGTCTTTCATGGTGGGCGAGCCCATCTCGGCGATCACCGCTTTCACCCCGGCGACGATCTGCTCTTCGCCGGCCGCTTTGGGCAGGTAGGTTTCGATCAACACGATCTCGGCGGCTTCCTTGTCCGCCATTTCCTTGCGCCCGCCTTTGAGGAATTGCTCGATTGACTCCTTGCGCTGCTTGATCAGCGTGCTCAGCACCTGCTGCGCCTCTTTGTCGTCGAGCGCAGCCATCTTCTCAATCTCGCGATTCTTGAGTGCGGTCTTGACCATGCGCAAAGTGGAGAGCCGCTGCTCATCGCGCGCTTTCATGGCCGTGGTGATGTCTTTCTGAATCTGTTCGATCAAGCTCATGGGGGAATTATAGCGGCTCGCACAGTGGAGGGGTGCCTTCCTGAACGGTCCTGCGTGGTTGTTGCCACTTCACAAAGGCATGTGAGCCACCGCACATCGCGGCAACTCCCTTCCGAGTAAACTATCAAAGAACTTTCAAAGGACATTGCCATGCTGCACAAGAACCGTCTCTTCACGCCGGGTCCTACACCCATTCTCCCTGCCGCCCAAACTGCCATGGCCTCATTCGCCATGCATCATCGCACGGCCGACTTTCGCTCCCTGTTCACACGAGTGCTGGCCGATATGAAGGAATTCATCGGCACCAAGAACGACGTTCTGGTGCTGGCCTCTTCCGGAACCGGCGTCATGGAGGGCTCGGTCTCGAACCTGACCTCGCCGGGGGATAAGGTTTTAGTGCTTACCGCCGGAAAGTTCGGCGAACGCTGGCGCGATCTGACCAAGGCCTTCGGATGCGCGGTGGAGGTTGTCAGTGCTCCCTATGGCGAAACCTTCTCGCCGGATGAAATTCGCCAGAAGATGACGCCCGACGTGGGCGCCGTGTATGTGCAGGCTACGGAGAGCTCGACCGGCGCCCGGCACGACGTAAACAGCATCGCGCGACTGGTGCGCGAGACTGGTGATGACACTCTGCTCGTAGTCGATGCCATCACCGGCTTGGGCACCACGCATTTCGATGTGGACGGATGGGGCATTGACGTCATTATCGGGGGCTCGCAGAAGGCGCTGATGATTCCGCCAGGCCTCGCCTATTGTGCGGTCAGCGAACGCGCCTGGAAACGCATGGAGACGGCCAAATCTCCACGCTATTACTTCGACTTCCGCAAAGAGCGCAAGGCCGCCGCCAAAGGAGAGTCGGCTTATACGCCAGCGACTTCTCTGTTCGCTGCCTTGGGCGCGGCCCTGGACTTCATCCGGGAGATGGGCAATGACGATATGGCAGCGGGGCGAGAAGCACTGGTGCAAAACGCCGAACTGGCTGCGGAGATGACCCGCGCGGGCGCGCAGGCGCTGGGACTGAGGCTCTTTGCTCCGTCATCCCCGGCAGCCGCTCTGACTGCCATTCAGTCGCCCGGCGGCATCGACTCCGGCGACCTCGTGCGGCAATTCCGCGAGATTTTTGACGCGATTGTGGCCAATGGCCAGGGTGAGATGAAGGGCAAACTTTTCCGCATCGCGCACCTGGGATACTGCGATTATCTCGATACCATCGGGATCCTGGCCGCGCTTGAGCACGTGCTCGCCGGTGTGACCGGGCACGCGGTAGAGTATGGCGCAGCGGTGCGGGCGGCGCAGGAAGTATACGCTAAGCAACTACAGACAAGTTCCCGAGCCGCAGTCGTCGCACGATGAATTTTTATAGATGCCATGGATTTCTACGGATCAAGATTTTCTCTTCAGTTTTATCCGTGCGAATCCGTGCAAATCCGTGGCCGCTTTAACCGACTATGAAAATTGTTGTGGCTGAAAAGATATCCCCCTCCGCTGTGGACTTGCTCCGCGAGCCGCGCTGGACCGTGGTCACGCCCGACCAGATGGAAGGTGGTTTGGCGGCGCAACTGGAGTCGGCGGATGCGCTGATCGTGCGTTCCGCCGTGCAGGTGAATGCCGAGTTGCTGGCGAACGCGCGCAAACTGCGAGTGATCGGCCGCGCCGGCGTTGGAGTGGACAACATCGACTTGGAGCCTGCCACGCGCAAGGGCATCGCGGTGATGAACACGCCGGGAGCCAACGCGGTTGCAGTGGCCGAACACACCTTGGCGATGATGTTGGCTCTGGCGCGGCACCTCTGCCGGGCGAATGAGTTGACCCATGCCGGCAAGTGGGAGAAAAAATCCCTGCAAGGGACTGAACTCCGCGGCAAGACCTTAGGCATCGTCGGACTGGGACGGATCGGCATGGAGGTCGCACGCCGCGCACGGAGTTTCGGGATGACGGTTATGGCACACGATCCGTTTGTCTCGACGGCAGTCGCCAAGGAACAGGGAATCCAGCTTGCCGAACTGGACGAAGTCTATGCGGCCGCGGATTACCTGACCCTGCATGTTGGACTCACCCCGCAAACCACGGGCATGATCAATGCCGGGTCGTTGAAGAAGATGAAGCGTGGAATGCGCTTGGTGAACTGCGCGCGCGGCGAACTGGTGGATGAAGCGGCATTGGTCCAGGCCCTCAAGCAGGGGCAAGTGGCGGCGGCTGCCCTGGATGTTTTCATTGAGGAACCCTTGAAGGACTCCCCGCTCGCGGCCCTGGACAACGTCATCCTCACGCCCCACATCGGCGGCTCAACCTTCGAGGCGCAGGAAGCAGTCGGATATCAGATTGCCCTTCAGGTCAAGGAATATCTCAAGGATGGGGTGATTCAAAACGCGGTCAATGTGCCGTCGGTTTCGCACGACGAATACCTCAAGTTGCAGCCCTATATCGTGCTGGCCGAGCGGCTGGGTTCATTCCTGGGTCAAGTGAGCGAGGGTGCGCTGGAGGAAATTTCTTTGCGCTACAGCGGGCACATTGCGGGATGGAAAACCGACCTGATTCGCAACGCCGCCATCAAGGGCATTTTGAATGAGGCTCTGGAGGAAAAGGCGAACCTGGTCAACGCAGCGGCGATCGCCTCCTCACGCGGGCTACACATCCACGAGGCACGCAAGTCCAAAACCTCGGCTGAGAGCGCCGGCAGCGTGCTTTCCATTTTCGTCAAATCGCGAACCGATGAGCACATGGTCAAAGGCGCGGTGCTGCACCGGAATACCCCGCGGCTGCTGCATGTGGATGGAATCGATGTCGAGGCGCCGCTGGAGCGGAATCTCATTTATCTGCGCAATCGCGATGTGCCCGGCGTGATCGGCAAGGTGGGCACGATTCTGGGCAACCACAAGATCAATATCGCGGATTTTTCCCTGGGCCGCCGTGTGAGTGTGAAACCCGGTGCCCCGCGCGACGCTATTGCAGTAGTTCACGTGGATGGACTGGTGTCCGAGCCGGTGTTGGCCGAGCTTAGAAAAGTGCCGGCCGTGGAAAAGGCCAAAGCCATCCGGTTATTCTGAAAGTCTTGGCCATGGATTTGTGCCGATTCACTTGGACCGGAAAGCGCGACAAGTATCTGATCCGTGATGATCCGTGAAATCCGTGGCCTAACTCCTTGGACGTTGGAAGCCGGTGCTTTAATATGGCTGAACTCGGCATCAAACTTCATGAGAGGACTTTGGATGCTCAAAAAAGCAGGGCTTCTGACCGCGACATTGTTGTTACTGATATCGCTCGGACTGGGCCAGGATGGTCATTACGACGTGAGCGCAAATGCGGCGGCCGTTTTTACCAAGCAATCTGACGGCAATAACATCGCGCAAAGCGCAACCAACGGCTCCGACTATTTCGCCACCATCCGGCTGAAATTCAAGCCAAAACACTCCGTGGCATTCAATTACGGACGCGCGAAAGATTCTCAGGTCTATCAGACCGGCTTCGACTTTCACATTCTGACGAACATTACCGAGTATACCGGCGCTTACCTCTATAACCCGCTTAAGAAGGGCAGGTTCGAGCCCTTTGTGCTGGCGGGCGCAGGAGCACTGGTCTTCAATCCTCAAAGTACATGGGTCGTTCTGCCCAACTTTACCAACAACCTTCCCAACCGCGTCCAAATCGATTTAGGTGCGGTCAAGCAGACTGAGATTGCGTTTCTGTATGGAGTTGGGGTGGATTACCAACTCCCCAGGTTCGCCAGGTTCGCGCTGCGGTTGCAGTATCGCGGATTTCTTTACGATGCCCCGGATTTCAAGGTAAACACTGCCTCGGGAAGCGCCGTGAGCCTTTTCACTGGCGCCAAGGGGCACATGGCCGAGCCTTCGATCGGGCTGGTATTCAGGTTCTGAGCGCTTGAGCCCGCAAGAAAAAGACTGGCCACGGATCGGCACGGATTTACACGGATGAAAGCAGAGTATGTAGCCTGATCCGTGCGAATCCGTGAAAATCCGTGGCTGATTTAAGAGTTCAGCGCGGCTTTGCGCAGCTTGCGGCTTTCCGCCAATAGTGCCATGGAGTGCATCAGGTTCTGTAGCGTCACAATGCCCACCAGGCGTTCGTCTTCCACCACAGGGATGATGCTGAGATTGCGGGCGGTAAGCTTGCGGAACGCGGAAGACAGGGACTCCTTCTTCTGCGCCACTTCAAAGATGCGATTCATCACCGCCTGCACATAGCCATTGCCTTCCGCGCGCAGCGCCTGCAGAATCTTCTGCCTCGAAATTACGCCCACCATATCGCTGCCACGAATGACCGGGAAATCGTCCTGAAGGGAGTGGACGGCCTTATCCAGAGCGTCCTCCAATGTATCGGCAGGAGAGAGCGTGGCGAAGTCGGTGAGCATGATGTCTTCCAGCCGCACCGTTTCCAGCACCGACTGAAATACTGCCGAGCGCTCCTCCAGTTGTGCCGCGATGAACAGGAAGAACCCGATCATGGTCAGCCAGATGTTCCAAAGCATGCCGACCAGCATGAACAAAGTGGCAAAAGCCTGACCAATGGAAACCGCGCGCCGCGTGGCGCGGACCGGATCCATGCGGCGGCTGAACAGGGCTCGCAGCACTCGGCCTCCGTCCATGGGATACGCCGGCAGCAGGTTGAACAGCGCCAGCCACACATTGGACCAGACCAGGCTGCGCGGCAAGTTACCGGAATGCACCATGAGGGAGGGTTTCGCCCAGAGCTGAATCTGTGGCGCCACCGCCAGCAGGATGCTGCCCGCGGCGAAGGCGATCAGGAGATTGACCAGCGGTCCCGCCAGGGCAATACGGATATCGCGTTTCCAGGTAAGTGCGCCCGGCTCGATGGGTTGCTGGCGTTCATCAAACAGGGTCACTCCACCGATCGGCAGCAGGATAATGGCTTTGGCAGGAACCCCCGCGTGCATGCCGACCAGCGCGTGCCCCAACTCATGCAGTACCACGCTGCCGAAAATGATTCCCACCAGCGCAAGACCGCGGCCGGCGCTGGTGGCCCCATGCGTGGCGGATTCGGTCAGCCACACGAAGGCGAGCAGGAAAAAGAAAGTAAGATGGATGCGGAGTTCAACTCCGAAAATCCGGCCTGCCGGAATAGACCAGTTTCTCATTAGAAAGCCACAGTACCTGTTGCTTCTGCCATTCTATATAGTTTTAGACGCCGCAACGGTCTCCGGAGTTGCGAAAAGCTAGTCGAAGGTACTAAGGCTCGCGGCGCCGTTCGAGACTGCGTGAGGATCTCATGCGAGTGATTGCGGGAAAATACCGGAGCCGTCCTCTGCGTTCGCTGCGCGGCCTGGACCTTCGTCCCACCGCCGACCGCTTGCGCGAGACCCTGTTCGACGTCCTCACCGCCGGGAACCCTGCCGCTCTGGAAGGGAAGGTCTGGCTTGATCTTTATGCGGGAACCGGCGCGGTAGGAATCGAAGCCTTGAGCCGTGGGGCGAGCATGATGTACTTCGTCGAGTTGTCCGCTCGGGCGGCGGAACTGATCAGGGAGAACCTGCAATCGTTAGGCATGGAGACCGGATTTCAGGTTCTAAAGCAAGATTCGATCCGTGCCTTGCGCGGATTGGATGCGCGTGGGTTGGCGGCTGATTTCGTTTTCCTTGATCCGCCTTATCGCTTGGAAGGAGCGTATCGACAGACGTTGGAAGTACTCTCGGAAACGCGATTGCTGAGCCCCAGCACTATCGTCATCGTCGAACACCAGAAGAAATTCGATCCGGAAGAAGCATTCGGATCGCTGCGCCGCTACCGGAAGTTAGTGCAGGGAGATGCCGCGCTGAGCTTTTATCGCAGGGGATGATGAGGGTGTCGCCGACCTAGGATGCGAAAGGGTTCGGCTGCGGTGGATTCGGGAAGGGCAGGCAGCAAGAATCGGGTGACCCGGTGTGAATTCGAGAAGGAATTCACAGGACGGGCATCGTAAGTCATAGTAGGTAAAGGGTGTAAGTGTAACCTCCTGAATACAAATATGTCTAGGTTCGGGTGCGGGATCGGTTTCTGGGGGTTTGCCGGGCAAGCGCTTTGAGGAGCCGTGTGATCGCTCCGTTTTCGATGCGCGCGGGGCACTCGACCGGCAATTGCAACTGCTGGGCGACCGTTTCTGCCAGTTCATGGTAGCCGAAAGGATAGAATTGATTGCCGAGAATCCAAGAAACCCCACCTCGTTGAATAATTTCGTAGTTGTAATTCTTTGGGGCCATGCGCGAAACGAATAGTGGCGTGAGTCCCAAATGCTCGCACATCGCTAGTTTAATTCGGAACTCATCACGTGGAATATAGGGGAGTGTGTTCTTAATTTCGACGCCGTAGTAGATGCCATCGCGCTGGACGATGCGGTCCAGGTTGTGCCCGGTGACTGTCCAGATTTTGTCGCGGAACGAACGAGCATTTCGATCGACTGGAGTAAAGGCTGCCAAAGGAAGCGCTGCGTCCACCAATAGTTCGCCCTGAAATCCTATTGCGCGGGCAACCGTTGGCTCGGAAAAGCGGCGGACTAGGTTAATCACTTTCCTTGCTTGACGTTTCCAGTAGCGATTGCCCTTTGCCCAGAAAAATCGAATTGGAACTCCTGGCGCCAATTCAAGGATCTGGCTGTTGATCGAACCTCCTGTGGATAGTTCCAAGAGCGCCTTAACAGTGATCCAGTGAAAGTAAGACCGCTCAAATATGACGGTGATTTGGCGTTCGTAGAAAACCTGTCCCTGGTTGCGGGAAAAGAAGTCGAGGATGGAGGTTCTGGCGTCGTCAATTCTCTCGTCACGTGCGTGCTCGATAACCTCAGCATCATTCTCTGGATCATCCGGATACATTGTGCTTCCAGGGTTAGGACACTCTACTGGCCGTGGTGGATTGGTATATGAAGCTAACACATCATGCGGCGGCAGGTGCGTTGAATAGGAGCATAGCTGATTCCCGAAACGAAACCACCACTAACTACTCCACACCGGTGGGCACAAATTTTGTCATGCGGGGAATGGAGATTCGACTGGCCATCATCGCGAGCAGGGGGGTGAGGGCGTTTGGGACTGGGGGATGCTCACATCAGAATTTCATTCGCCCGGCGCACGATGGGGTGCTGCATCTCTTGCAGATCATTTTTCACCCGGTTGAGCCCATACACACACTGCTCGAAATGATTTGACAGGCTGGCAAATAACGGGGCCACATTCGTGTACTCGAAAAACTCGAACTTGGAGACGATGTAGTAGCTCTCCTTCCCGGCTTTCATCCAGTCCAGAAAATTTTCCACGCGGTCCCGGCGCAGGCGGAAGTGGTTGATGCTCTCCGGGAACATGCCGGCGAAAAACAGGGTGTAATCCCCGATATGCTTGCGCACCTGGCGCTCACGATCGAACGAAGGCGCGGGTCCGTATACCGGATTGGATTCCATCAGCATCTCGCCGACGTCGGTGAGCGCTTTTCCCGTGGCGGTGTGGATCTTGAACAACTGCTCGACATCGCAGAACTCGGCCAGCAAATGAGCGACATAGTTTACGACTTGAGGATCGCGGATGCCAATCTCTTCTGCATAACGCCGGCCGACCAGTTCGAGAAAGAGTTGCTGCAGCGGATGTGATTCCGGAATCATGTCTCAGGGCCCCCGAACCTGGTGCAGAACACGCTACTCCACCTGTTGCGCGAATTCTGATCTAGCTTTGCTTCCAGCGCAAGTGACTTTCGTAAGTCACACGCCGTGGTCTTTCTTCTCCATTAGACAGCGCAAAGTTATGCAAAGGTTTCACGCGATTTTTCTGGCAGCCGATCACAATGAGTGCTAATCAGCCGCGACGCGACCCAAGTTACAATCATCGACGGAGGAGAAGATGGAGATCATGGTACGAAAGAACATCTCGAGCGGTACGCCTTGGGAGCCGATTGTGGGTTATTCGCGAGCCGTTAAGGTTGGCAATTACGTTCACGTGGCAGGAACAACGGCAACCGGCCCGGATGGCAAAATTGTGGGAGTCGGCGACCCTTATGCCCAGGCGGTGCAAATCCTGAAGAACATTGAGACCGCATTGCAGAAGGCGGGCGCGAGCCTGAAAGACGTGGTCCGCACCCGGATGTTTGTGACCAATATCGCGGATTGGGAGAAGGTCGGCAAGGCGCACGGGGAATTCTTCCGCGACATTCGTCCGGTGGCCACAATGGTCGGGGTGACCGGTTTGGTGTCGCCGGAAATGCTGGTGGAGATCGAAGCCGATGCCGTGATCGGAGCTTCGCAGGGGTAAAATCCTTCGCACGCAAGGAGAGTTCCAATGAAGATCCTCCGCTCGATGGTGATTTTCTGCCTGGCTACCGCTGTGGTCTTGCCAGCGCAGGAAAAGAGCAGCGCTCCGGCATTGTTTCCTTTTACCGTCATCCGGGCGGGCACGCTGATTGACGGCAAATCGGACGCGCCTCGCCGCGACCAAGTCATCGTGATCCGAGGGAACCGGATCGACAGTGTCTCCGATGCCGCTGCGGCGAAGATTCCTGCCGGGGCAACCGTGATTGATCTCTCGCACTCCACCGTGCTGCCCGGGCTCATCGATTCCCATACCCACATTTTTCTGCAAGGCGAGGATCCGGCACAGGGCGGATACGACATCAACATTCTGAAGTATCCGCTGGCATTTCGCGCGGCGCGGGCTACGGTTTCCGTGCGGCGTGCCCTGGAGCAAGGCTTCACCACGTTGCGCGACGTGGAAACTGAGGGCGCAGGCTACGGCGATGTCGGCATCAAAATGGCCATCGAAGAAGGCTACATCCCTGGGCCGCGGCTATTCGTCTCGACGCGCGCCATTTCCAGCACCGGCGGTTATATGCTCGAGGACTACGCGCCGGAGCTGGATATGCCGAAAGGCGCGCAGCTCATTGACGGTCCTGTGGAAGCTCGCAAGGCAGCCCGTGAGCAACTGGATCACGGCGCCGATTGGATCAAGGTTTACATGACGCATCGCTCGTGGGTTGGGAAAGACGGCGAGTTGGTTTCTCAGCCCACGCTGACGGTTGAAGAGCTGCACGCGATCGTCGATGAGACCCACAGTTGGGGCAAAAAGGTAGCCTGTCATGCCTACGGCGGGATTGGCTTGCACCGCGCGCTGGATGGCGGCTGCGATTCCATCGAGCACGGCCTGGACCTGGACGACGCGGCCATCGCCCAGATGCTCAGGCAGGGGACGTGGCTCTGTCCGACGCTGAGCGCCTACTACCATGACTGGGCTCCGGCAGACACGCCACAAGGGCAACGCGATCGCAAGCGGGTGGCCACACATGAAATCTCGTTTCCCAAGGCGCTGCATGCGGGAGTGAAGATCGTTTTCGGCACGGATATGGGCGGTATCTCCTGGGACGAGCCCATCGCGCAGGAATTCCCCCACATGGTCGAGCTGGGCATGTCGCCGATGGAAGCCATCAAGAGTGCAACGTCACGGCCAGCGGAGATGCTCGACATGCAGGGACAAATCGGCGTGATTGCTCCCGGAGCCTACGCCGATATCGTTGCCGTGACTGGCGATCCGCTGCGGGATATCAAGGTGCTGGAGAGCGTGCAGTTCGTGATGAAGGACGGAAAGGTGTTTAAACGGTAGCGATCTGCGCCAAACAAGTACAAAAGTAAAAGGCCGGCTGTTCTGAGCCGGCCTCTGCCGAACAAAGAATCCCTACGGCTTTTTCGGTGCGATGGCGTCCTTGGTAGCTTTTGCCACACGAAACTTCACCACGGTTTTGGCCTTGATCTGGATAGGCTCTCCGGTCTGCGGATTGCGTCCCATACGGGCCTTGCGGTGAGCCTTTACCAGGCGGCCCAGACCGGGGATCACGAACACGCCGTTCTTCTTGGTTTCCTTCACTGCGGTATCGGTGAGATGCTCGAGAAATGCCGCGGCGGTTTTGTTGTTGGTGCCAATTTTTTCGCCGAGATGACGGACGAGTTGAGTCTTGGTCATGCCTGAAGCCATGAATCCTCCTCTGTTTGGAACTCTGATTTTGCTGCGATAACAGCCATCTTATACTGATTTGCTGTGGAAAAATAGCGCCGCAGCCGCATTTTTAGCGGTTTTTTTTAATTCGGAACCTCAAAAGCCCATAAAAATCGGGTTTTGTGGTGTCGTGGGCATCGGAGAATCGGATTTCTGTGGGCTTTGGAAGTAGCAATGACGCTCTTTTGAACTCGTGAAACTCTGATTCCTCCGTGGCTCGAATGTCGGTTCTTACCCCAAGAGCATGGAGAATGGCGACACAGAGCCAAACCGTCCCGATTGAAAAAGACAACCCTTAATGTAGTCTAGTGCTGGCCGTGCAGTTGCCAGCAGACTTAGGAATTAGAGAGGACGCATGCACGCATTCGCACAGAATTTCCGCTTCGCCTTTCGCCAAATGCGCAAAGCGCCGGGCTTCGCCGTGACCGCCGTTCTCGTCCTGGCTCTGGGCATCGGTGCTACCACCGCGATTTTCTCGCTGGTCGAAGGCATCCTCCTTAGGCCGCTCCCATTCAGCAATCCCGACCGCCTCGTTCTCCTGGGAGATCACCTGGGAAGCGGCCCCAGCACTCCCGTCACGGCGCGCGAGATCGGCACATACTCGAGCGCAACGGGTGCTTTTTCCTCTCTTGGCGGCTACATCACCACCAGCTTTGAGCTTTCCGGCGATGCTACACCGGAGCAAGTCTACGCCGCCCGGCTCACCGCCGGCGTCTTCCCCACGCTCGGCGTTCAACCCATCCTCGGCCGCGTGTTCACCCAACAAGAAGACGATGCCCATCAGCCCTTCGCCGTGCTCAGCTACGCCCTGTGGCTGGACCGCTACCACCGCGATCCTCACGTCCTCGGAAACTCCATCGACCTCGACCGCAAAGCGTACACAATCATCGGCGTCATGCCGCGGAGCTTCGAGTTCCCGCTGCAAGCCGGTCACCTCGAGCAGGCGCAGCTCTGGGTGCCCATGAGCCTCACGCCCGACGAACTTTCCGACCAGTCCGCGGGCTTTTGGGGATACCACATGGTCGCCCGGCTTAAGGATGGCGTTACTCTCTCGCAGGCTGCGCAGGATGCCGACCGCGTCGCTCAGCAGATCATGCGCGATTTCCCTGCCGGCATGTCTGCCCTTCACATCCGGGGTGATGTGACGCTACTGCGTGAACAGGCGGTCGCAGAAGTCCGCCCTTTGCTGCATATTCTGTTCTTTGCCGTCTCCATCGTGCTGCTGATTGCCTGCGTCAATGTCGCAGGTCTGCTGCTGGTCCGCGCCATCCGCCGGCGCCGCGAATATGCCGTCCGGCTGGCCCTGGGTGCGCGTGCCAGCGTCATCATCCGCGAATCTGTATTCGAAGGCCTGCTGCTCAGCTTCGCCGGTGGAATGCTGGGTCTGGCGTTTGCCGCGACCGCCATCCGCACCGCCTTGCACCTGCTGCCGGAGTCCATGCCGCGCGTCGACTCCATCTCCATGGACGGAGGCGTCATGACCTTCGCTCTCCTTCTCGCGCTTGCAACCGGTGTCTTCTGCAGCCTTGCGCCTGCCTTCGCGGCCCTGCGAACTAACCTGACAGAGAGCCTCAAAGAGGGCGTCGCAACCAGCACCGGCGCCTCAAGCCACGCGTGGTTGCGCTCAGCTCTGGTGGTCTCGGAGATCGCTATTGCCCTGGTGTTGCTCACCGTGTCCGGCGCCTTTCTGCGCAGCTTTCAGAAGATGCGCGCCGTCGATCCCGGCTACCGCCCCGACCACGTCCTCGTCGCCGGCTATCAACTGCCCCTCAACCAGTACCCCACCGACGCTTCTGCCAACAACTTCAATCGTGCGGTCGTTGACCGGCTGTCAGGCAAGCCCGGAATTGTCGCCATCGGCATCACCAACTTTCTCCCCGCATCCGGTTTGTACCATGGCGCTGCGTACACCATCGAAGGCGTACCCACAGACAGTTGGAAGCTGCAGTTTTCTATGTTCGCGAGCACCTACGGCGACTATTTCCGCGCCATGGGCATCCCGCTGCTCGACGGCCGCTACTTCACCCTGGATGACCGCTCCAACTCACCCCTGGTCGTGATCGTGAATCAGTCCATGGCTAGACATTCCTGGCCTGGTCAGCGGGCCATCGGCAAACGCATGCATGTCGGCAACCCGCACAAGGGACTGCCGTGGGCCACCGTGGTCGGTATCGTCGCCGATACCAAGGTCGGCTCTCGCGATGAGCCCAGTAGCGATCAGTGGTATTTCCCTGCGCAGCAGCCCGCCATTCTCTACGGCGCTGCATCCGGCGGAAAACTCACCGGCCCCGCCGGCGGATACATCACGCTCCGTTCCGCCCTTCCTCCCGAGCAGATGACTCAGACTCTGCACTCGACCGTCGCCGAAATCGATCCGCTGCTCGCCCTGCAGCAAGTGCAGCCCATGAATGACGTCATCTCCAATGTTGAAGCCCCGCGGCGTTTTAATACGGTCCTCATCACCGCCTTCGCTATGGGTGCTGTCCTGCTTGCCATCACCGGAATCTACGCCGTTGTGGCCTTCTCGGTCTCGCTGCGTACCCAGGAGATCGCGATCCGCATGGCCCTGGGCGCTCAGCGCATGGGCATCGCGCGGCTGGTTCTCATCTCGGGCGCGAGAATGTCGCTCCTCGGCTGCGGCCTCGGTGTGCTCGGTTCGCTAGCCGTGTCTCGTCTTGTCAGTTCTTTCCTCTTCGATGTCAGCGCGAGCGACCCACTCATCTACATAGCCGGTGTCCTGATAATGATGCTCATGACGCTGCTCGCATCGGCACTGCCCGCCACCCGTGCCGCTTCCACGGACCCGATGGATGCACTGCGCTCGACTTAGAAACTCATCTACTGGCGAGAAATGATGTTAATGATTTTGCGGTCGACTGGCCGTGAAGTCAGAAAGCGGCGAGTTCGATTCTCAGTTCGCGTGACCGGCTTTTGCACCAACTACCCCGTCCCGCCAATGATGAGTCAGGTTGACGAATCTCCACTCGGCTTCTGCATGTGATAATGAATGTAGGGGACCGTTTCTGTGAGTTGCACTATCTGCGAAACGCGCAAGGAGAAGCGCTTCTGTCCCGCGGTGCATGGCCGCATCTGCCCGCAATGCTGTGGCGAGCAGCGCGAAGTGACGCTCGATTGTCCCAGCGACTGCGTCTATCTGCAGCAGGCGCGCGCGCATGAAAAGGCGCGTCCGTTGCAGGATTTGGACCAGGCCGCATTGCTTCCCCAAATCGAAATCGGCGATCAGTTTCTTTACGAACACGAGCATCTGGTCGTGGGACTGAGTTTCGCCTTGGCTAAGTGTGCGCGGGCTGATCGCGCCATCAACGACGCCGACGTCATCGCCGCCCTCGCGTCTCTGGCAAGGACTCAAGAAACTCTGGTGAAATCCGGGCTGCACTATGAAATTCCCATCGCCAGCATGAGCCAGCAGACCATTGCCGCCGAAGTGCAGAAGATGTTGAAGGAATATCGCGAGGCAGAACACAAACACGTGGGATATTCCCGACTTCGCGATGCGGATGTACTCAGAGCGTTTGTCTTTCTGGTTCGCTTGGGGCACGCGCACACCTCGGGCCGGCCAAAATCGCGGGCCTTCCTGGACTTCATTCTGGGGCAATTTCCTGAAAAACAGTCCACGATTGTCACGCCGGAGGAAGCGCCCAGCCGCCTCATTACCCCTTAGGCTGCAGGAAGAACCGGCCACGGATTTTGACGGATTCCACGGATATCAAGGCAAGAGGAAAAGAAAGAAGCACTAAGATTCATCCCTGTTGATCCGTGCCAATCCGTGGTCGGGTTTTCCTTCGTTTGCTCGCCATCCGCCGACAGCCAACCGCCATTCACCGAAAACCTCACGACACGACGGGAGCCAGCCACTAGTCTTGCCTCAGAACGAAACCTGACAAGGAGAAAGCCGATGGCCAACAGAAAACAGCCAGATCGCTGGGAGTCATCACTACTGGCTGCCATCATGGCAGTGGCAGGAACCCTTTTCCTATTTGATAAACTTGGGCCCCTCATGCGCACGAACCTGCTATCGTTCAACACCGTGATGCACGCGTCTCCGCTGCTTCTGGTGGTGCTGGGCGTAAGCCTCCTGTGGGCCGACGAGGGCGCCGCCTCGGCTAAGCCTACGAACGAAGTTCGCGTGCACCCGGGTTCGAGAGAAAGTCGCTATGAGTGACAAAGAGAATCGAATCAACCCGGCTGTGCTCAACGGTGGAGCTCTTATCCTGGTCGGCGTGTTGCTGTTGCTCGACCAGATGAACATTATTACGGTCGATTTCTGGGCGCTGATCTTCATCGGGGCCGGCTTCATCAAGCTGCTGCAGTCCGGCGACGGCAGCGGACGGCTGTGGGGAGCTTTACTGCTGGCGGCCGGGGTGGCGATTGAACTCACCGCGCTTGGCAAAGTGCGCCTGCATCTGGAACAGACCTGGCCGGTATTTGTGATCGCCGCCGGGCTTATCTTGATTTGGCGCGCGTACCAGCGGCCGTCGGAGAGCGGCGGAATTCTCTCTCCGCACTTGAATCTATTCTCGATCTTGGGAGGTGGTGAATATCGGATTCGCGCCAGGAACTTCCGCGGCGGCAGCATCGTGGCTTTCATGGGCGGCTTTGACGTTGATCTCAGAGACGCGGATATCGAAGGCAGCGAGGCGTCCATCAACGTGAACTGTTTAATGGGCGGTGGAGTGATTCGCGTTCCGGAAACCTGGGCGGTCTCGATGCGCGTCGCCGCGTTCATGGGAGGACACAGCCTCAAGGCTCGGGAAGGTCTCCAGGTGCAGAAAACCCTAGTCGTGAAGGGCATCGCGATCATGGGTGGCATCGAAGTCAGGAACTGAGATTACGCATGCATCCCTTATTCTCACGGCGCCGCCAACTAGGGTTGTACTTCTTGGCCTGGATTCCGCTCGCTGGGATTCTGGTCTACCTGTTGACCGGATCCGGCGGGCTGACCTGGCGCGAGGCGACGGTGCTGGCGTTTCCGCTCTGCGCCATGTACGCCTTTGTTTGCCTGCTGGCCTGGTATCCCTGCCGGGCAACTCCGTTGGAAAAATCAGGCTTCGTGAAGCTGTTGCTCACCCACCTCACGACCGCCGCTCTACTGGGAACGTACTGGACATACCAGGCGAAAGAACTTGCGATCGGCATGGCGCACTGGTGGCGTTTTGCGGGAGTGGACCAGCGCCTGACAAAGTACTATGCCCTGCTTTGGATAACCGGAGTTTTGCTCTATGTCATGTCGGTAACGTTTCACTACGTGCTCCTGGCCGAAGAGGCATCGCGCGAGGCGCAGGCCCGCGCTCTCGAAGCTCGTGTTCTTGCCCGCGATGCGGAACTGAAAGCTCTCCGGGCACAGGTGAATCCCCATTTTCTTTTCAATTGCCTGCACTCGATTAGCGCTCTCACCAGTGCGGACGCGGCTCGTGCCCGTGAGATGTGCATTTTGCTGGCGGACTTCTTGCGCACCACGTTGCGTCTGGGAGGAAAAGAAACCGTCACCCTGGAGGAAGAACTCGCCTTGATCCGCGGCTATCTCGCGATTGAGCAGGTCCGTTTTGGCGCCCGTTTGCGCATGGAGGAACAAGTCCAGAAGGAAGCGTTGGCATTGCTGCTTCCCCCCCTGTTGCTACAGCCCCTGGTGGAGAACGCTATCCGGCATGGCATCGCCAATTTGCCGGAAGGCGGAGTGATCCGGCTGAACGCCGAGCGCAATGGCAGCAGCGTATCCATCGTGGTGGAGAACAGCTTTGATCCCGACTCGCCATCTTCGCTGAAAACTGGACTAGGACTCGACAACATCCGCCAGCGTCTGCACACGCGCTACGGAGGGGATGCGAGCATCTCGGTCCGCACCGACGGCAATTGTTTTCTGGTCAGCCTGCGCCTGCCTGCCGACGAGAACGGAGTCAAGGCATGATGAATGACGCAGCTGAGAAGAAGATTCGTGCCGTGATCGTCGATGACGAAGATCTCGCCCGGCAGATGCTGCGCGAATTCTTGTCTAGCCACGCGGAAATCGAAATTGTCGCCGAATGCGCCAACGGGTTCGAGGCGGTGAAAGCGGTCACCGAGCTGAAACCGGACCTTCTTTTTCTCGATATCCAAATGCCCAAGCTGGACGGTTTTGAAGTTTTGGAACTCATCGGTACCGACCGGGCCATCGTGTTCGTGACTGCCTTCGACGAGTACGCCATCCGCGCCTTCGACATCCATGCGGTGGACTATCTCTTGAAGCCTTTCAGCGCAGATCGCTTCGAAACCGCGCTGCAGCGTGGAAAAGAACGTTTGGGAGGAAAACTTCCGGCCCCATCGGAACTCTCGTCCAGCGCCCGGCCTCCCGCAAAATATTCGGAACGTATCGTCGTCAGGGACGGAGCCCGGGTGCACATCATCCCCATCGCAAAGCTTGACTACGCGGAGGCGCAGGACGACTATGTCGCCCTGAGCACCGCAGGTAAGAAGCACCTCAAGCAACAGACGATTTCCAGTCTGGAAGGGGTTCTCGACCCAACGCTCTTTTTGCGCATCCACCGCTCCTATATCGTGAATCTGGAAAGGGTCACGAAAATTGAGCCCTACAGCAAAGACAATCACGTGGTAGTTCTGAACGATGGGACGCAGCTTCCGGTCAGCCGGAGTGGCTATGCCCGGCTGCGGGCGATGTTGGATCAGAAGGCACCGCCGCATGGTGGGTGACAAATCTTCTGCTATCTTTCAACGACTTTTCGCACGGCTTGGCCTGACGGCAGCGCATCGCGCAACTCCCGGATCGTGCGCTTGAACACTGGATGACGTACCTCAGGCGCGATTTCCGCCAGCGGCTCCAGCACGAAGCGGCGCTCGTGCATGCCGATATGGGGAACGGTCAGGCCTTTGGTTTCGATGATCGAGTTGCCAAACAAGAGAATGTCGATGTCGATGGTGCGGGGACCGTTTTTCTGCACTCGGCGCCGTCCCATCTGTTGCTCGATATCGAGGATGCCGGCGAGCAGCTGCTTGGGCATTTTTTCGGTATCCAGCTTGACGGCGCAATTCAGAAACCAGGGCTGGGCAGCAAGTCCCACCGGTTCGGTGTCGTAGAAGGATGAAACGGCCACAATCTCGCCCAGCGCGCCCAAGCGTTCGATGGCCGCGTTCAGATTAGCCGCACGATCGCCGACATTTGAGCCCAGAGAGAAAAAGACGATTTTGTGCACGGCAAGTAGTGTGGGGTTTTCAGTCTCCAGTTTCCAGAGAAAACTCTTCGGGAGTATCTAGCTTGAGACTTGCGGCGTGCTCGCAGGGGCACAGAAGCTTGAGAAAGCATCAAGGGCACTCTTCGAAGGCCACTCTCGGACGTCAGCTCGAGAGGCGCCTTCACGTAACGTGGTGTCCTTCATAGTGAATCTATTTTCCGGGAACAGGTGAACCAAGTGCTTTCGATTCACGCCAAGATCGATCGTGCCCAGCGGTTGG
This sequence comes from uncultured Acidobacteriota bacterium, assembly GCA_963770485.1. Classification (GTDB taxonomy): domain Bacteria; phylum Acidobacteriota; class Terriglobia; order Terriglobales; family Acidobacteriaceae; genus CAVVEC01. The sequence goes on along the minus strand of CAVYPX010000009.1, from coordinate 300,653 downwards.
TTCGAATGCTGGAAGAGGACGCCCCGCTGCTTGCCGTCCGCATCGCTGAGCTGACTCCCGAACACCAGCAGTCCGCGAAAGAGTATGCGAACGAGTTGACCACGCATGCTCGGGCAGAACTGGCGAGGCTGATCGAGGAAGGATCTTTTTGGGATTCCAACGATCCCACTCCTCAGGCCGCCGATTAGAGCGTGGGGCCAGCTCGAAAATTAGGAGACCATCTCCTCAGCTTCGGCTTGGAGTTCCAACGAAACCGGGCTCGGCGCGTCGTCAAGGGTAGTTTCCTCCCACAGGGTTCGGTCGCGCAGCAGGCGGGACACCAAAGCGGTATGCATGGCGTGGCCGGCGCGGTCCGCGACTACGTTGCCCAGGATTTGCTTCCCCACGAGCGCAAGATCGCCGATCAGGTCCAGAACCTTGTGCCGTACGAATTCGTCGGCAAAGCGCAAGGGCGGGTTTTCGACGGCATGGCGGGTGAGTACGATACAGTTCTCGCTGGACGCCCCTCGGATCAGGCCCATATTGCGCAAGGTCTGTTCGTCTTCGCGGGAACCGAACGTGCGGGCCGGTGCGATCTCGCGGAGGTAACTGCCATTCTCCAGATCCACGCGGAATGTTTCTTTGCCGATCAGCGGATGGGGAAAGTTGATGGTATAGGACACCGAGTAAGTCTCCCCTGGATAGACTCCGATAAACTTTCCGCCTTCCCGTAATTCCATCCCCTTTCTAATACGCAGATAAGTGCGCAGACGCCGCTGCTTGCGGATTCCGGCCTTGTGAATGAGATCTACAAAAGGACGGGCGCTGCCATCGAGGATAGGCAACTCCAGGTTATCGAGCTCGACGATGGCGTTGTCGATCCCGGTTCCGACGAAAGCCGAGAGCAAATGCTCGGTGGTCGAGATCAGCACGCCCTTCTTCATCAGACTGGTGGCGTAGCTGACGCGTGCCACATTCCGGCCGATGGCCTCCAGTTCGAAGCCATCCAGATCCACCCGGCGAAAGATGATGCCCGATCCCGCCGGCGCCGGCAGGATGCGCAAATGCACCGGAGCGCCGCTGTGCAAACCGACGCCCGCACACTCCACAGCGGCACGAATTGTGTGTTCGTGTTTCAGCCTATATTTCCGCTATCTGTTGTTTGATGAAGAGATTACCTCCTGAGGCCAAAAGTCTGGCTGTGGTAATTTGGCCACACTCCGTGGGTATTTCCCGACGTGTACCCGACCCTTCTCGGCTAACCGTTGACTCCACAATCATTTAGAGCGAGTGGAAAACGGAGGTTCACTTCCGCGGTACGGGCTTGTTTGGGTCGTAAGTAATGCTGGCAGCGAACATCGAATCGCTCAGCCCCTTGTTGTAGCTGACCGAGTTCAAGAACCGCTGGTTGGACATGTCCCCGTTGTAGTAGCGCGCGATGTCGAAGGGGGTCATGACGCCTTGCACCGGACGATAGTTGTCATAGACTTCAGCCTCGATATTGCGCTGCTTGTCGGTCGGATCGCGCCAGGAGTACGTCTTCTTCACCGGCAGATGGGTATTGGAGTTGATGTAGAGAGTCACGCCCTGGTTGCGCGCGTTCATGATGGTGACCTGCTGCGCGTCCTTTTGCTCGGCCACGGTCGAGCCCTCGTAGAACAGGGCAACGCCCGGTTCAGAAAGCCATTTGCGCAGCACCCAATCGAGCGAATACTCACGCCGCCGGACGTAGTCCGCCACCTCTTTGGGATCGTGAGCACGGGTTCCTTTGTAGGTGATCTCGAAACCCTGGTCGCCCCGGAAGACGTACACGATGTCGCGCTTCTTGGTGAGTTCTACGCGTTCCTGGTCGGGAAACTTGTAGAAACGCCAGAAAAGAACGCCAACGCCGCTTGGTTCCCCAAGATGGAAGCTGTAAGTGCGGCCTTCCTGGCTGATGTCTTGGATGTTCAGGTAAGCCTCTCCGCCCAGGGCCTGGATCATCTGATCGATGAGCGCCTTGGCCTTGCGGGTGTTTTCCTGATCAACCGGAATGGACGGCGACGACGCTGGCTGCGAGGATGCCGCCTGCGAAGACGCAGCGGAGCGGAGTTGTTTGCCTGTCCGAAGGCGATCGCGGTGAACAGAATGACGGATGACAAGATGCTTCATGTTTCCGATAGTTAGACGCTACCTGAACCATTGTAGCTGCCTGCACCCAACGCCGTTTGCGTAGGCTGCATCCTGTCCGGCCAGAGGAGGCCGGCCTCTAGCCCACCAGCACGGCCCCGCCGTTTACATTGAGGATTTCACCAGTGACAAAACCTGCGTGTGGCGTGCACAAAAACAGGATCGGAGCTGCAATCTCTTCCGGCTTGGCCACACGTCCCAGGGGAATGGTCGCGAAAACCTTGGCTCCGGGTCGCTGGATCATTCAAGGCCGGCTTCGACATGTCAGTTTCCACCCATCCCGGCGCCACGCAATTGACATAAATCCCGTCTCTTGCCAATTCCGTGGACAAGCCTTTGACCATGCTGATGACGGCGCCTTTGGTCGCGGCGTAGTCGCAGTGAAAGGCTTCGCCCCGCTGTCCAGCGGTGGAACTGATCAGCACGATGTGCCCCGCCGCGCTGCCCGACTTTCCTTGCTTCTTCATCTGGGCGACGGAGTGCTTGATGAGCGAGAAAACGCTGTCGAGATTAATGGCGACGGTGTTGCGCCATTGCCCCTCGGACATTTGATCGACGGGTACATCTTCAGACGGCCACACGCCGTGATTCGCGATCAGAATATCGAGGCGGCCGAAGCGCTCTACCGCTTTGGCGACTAGTCCGCGCGCGCTCTCGGTGCCGGAGAGATTGCAGGCGACGCCGGCGCAGTTGTCCTCCCCGAGTTCTTTGACCAGTTGTTCGGCCTGCTGCCTTGCCTTCTCGTAGTTGAACAGGACTCGCGCCCCTGCCTGCACGAACATCCGCACTGTGGCCGCGCCGATGCCGCGGGAACCGCCGGTGACCAGGGCAACCTTGCCGGAGAGGGAGAGATTCATGCTGGATAGTTTCAGGTTTTAAGTTCCAGGTTGCAAGTGAAGCATTCGCCACGACAATGAAATGCTGCTTCGCGCGAAATCCGGGGTCTCAGTTGCTCTGGCTTGACGGAGCCCGTTCGGTCTTCAGTTCGTGGAAGAGGATCCGCACCAGCATCCCGTCATAGCGAATCCCGCTTAGCCTTTCCAGTTCCGCCAAGGCCTGCTCGCTGGTCTTGGCCGAGGCAAAGGAGCGCTCCGTGGTCATGTTGACGTAGGCGTCAGCGATGGACAGAATGCGCGCCCAGAGCGGAATCTGTTCGCCGCGCAAGCCGCCGGGATATCCGCTTCCATCGAAGGCCTCGTGGTGGTGCTCGACCGCTCTTTGCAGCATTTCGCTGCCCGGCACGGTGGCCACGATCTCCGCTCCCACACGGGCGTGCATTTTCACCAGGTAAAATTCGTCGTCAGTGAGGGGTCCGGCTTTGTTGAGAATGCGCTCGGGGACGAAGATCTTTCCCACGTCATGCACGCGCGCGGCATACGCGAGATCGTCCACATCTTCCGGAGACAGTCCGAGCGCGCGCGCCATCAGTTCGCAATACCGGGCCACCATTTCTCCATGTCCCACGCCGTTCAGTTCACGCAACTCCGCGGCATGGGTCAGCCCTTCAATCGATTCGCGCACGGCCTGGAAATTGCACTCTCCCTCACCATCCTCGCCCGTGCAAAGCTTCTTGAGCGTGGTAATCAGTTCATCTAAGTGCTCGGGGCCGGTGTGCTCGCGTCGCAGAAAGCCTTCGATGTAGCCGGAGATGAGCTGCCGCTGTACCGCGCCCCCCTCGTCGGCTCCAAATTCATCGGCGGTCGAAACTCGGTCTCCGCCCGCATGCTTGGATACATACATGCCGGCATCGGCGACCCGAATGATGTCTTCCACCGAGAATCCATGCACCGGAAAGCTCGCCACCCCGAAACTACCGGTGATGTGATGCTCCTGCAGCATGGGGTCGCTCGAGAGCCAGAGCCGCAGGCGTTCGGCCAGATTTTGGGCTTGCTCGACCCCGGTTTCCGGCATCAGGATGATGAATTCGTCGCCGCCGTACCGGGCTACGACATTCGATTGCCGGCACTTCTGTTCCAGCAGGCGGCCCACGCGGTACAGGACCAGGTCTCCCTCAAGATGACCCAGGGTGTCGTTGACCTCTTTGAATTTGTCGAGGTCAATCAAAACTACCGAGAAGGGCCGTCCCGAGCGGGAAGCCCGCTTCCATTCCGAACTCAGGGACTCCCAGAAAAAACGCCGCGTCTTGATGCCGGTGAGACCGTCGGTAATGGATTGTTGCTGCAGTTTCTGGAAGACAAATGAATTGTGCAGCGCCGTCGCCAGCAGATCGGCCAGCGTGTTCATGATCAGAACATCTTCGGGCGAGAAAGCGTCTTCTTCCCGGCTCTCGACATTGAGCACCCCAAGCAGAGTTTCACCGTAGGTGATGGGGAGGCACAACACCCCGCGCGAATCGGGCAGCACCCCTTGCAAATGCGCTTCGCCGCTGGTCTGCACCAGAGCGCTTTCACCGGTACGCGCGACCCGCCCGAGGATGCCCACGCCAAGCGGGATGCGCTTGCCCAAAGCCTTGGCGGTGGTGCCGGCTTCGGCCTTGATCTCGATATCTTTGCGGACGTAGTCGAAAATTCCGATCCCGATATGATCGAAGCGAAAATTCTTCTGGATGTGGGCGACAATCTCCAACATCATCTGCTCGGCGTCCTCGCTGGAGATGGCGGTTTTGGAGATGCTGTTGAGAAACGCTAACTGGCGCGACCGGCGCTGCTCCTCGGCAAACAGCCGGGCGTTTTCCACCGCCACTGAAACCTGGCCGGCCGCGGTCTGCATCACTTCCAGATCGCGCTGCTCGAAGACGTACTCGCGTTCCGTGCTCCTGGCCGCCATCACCCCGGCAGGTTTACCACCAAGCATGATCGGCGCGGCACAAAAGCACTTGGCCGGATGTGGAGGGACGAAAGTTGTTCCGAGGCGTTCGCGGGTTTTCTCCACATCGGCGCGGATCAGCAGCGGTTGCCCGGTGCGAAGAATGTACTCGGTCAGCCCGTTATCAACTTTGCGCCAGCGCTTGGGTAGAACCTGACCTTTCTCGATTTCCAGCTCAAAACGAACCTGCTCGCCATCCTGGAAGGCCACATAAAAGTCGCTGGTATCAAAAATCTGTCCCAGTTCCTTGTGGACCGTGCGCAGGATCTCGTCCTGGTCCAGACGCGAGCTGATCGCTTGCCCAATCTGGGTGAGGAGCTCATATTCCTTGGTGCGGCGCTGGGCATCGTGCATGACCACGTAATTTTCCAGAGTGAGCCCGATCTGCAGCGCCAGGCCAATCAGCAGCCTCAGGTTCGAGGAGCCGAACATGCGGCGTTCGGCATGGGGGAAAAGAATCACGCCAAAATTATGCTCGCGGGTCTGCAGGCTGACCGCGGTGATGTTGCGGATGTTTTCTTCCGACAGCACCTGGCGAAATTGCTCAAACCGGGCCCCGGGGAATGCGGGAAGCGGTTCGGATATGTCGGGAACGTTGTGGAAGGTTACGAATCCGCCGCGCCGGTAAGCCAGTTCGGAGATGTACTCCCCCGCGCCGCTTTTTTCCATCTTGCTGACTAACTCGGGCGAAAACCCGCGTTGCACCGAGGGCAGGACGGCGCGCCAACGCTCGGAAATGTAGATCACCGCGCGGCCCGTAGGCAACGGCGCTACCAGCCGATCCAGAATTCCTTGCAGGCTGGGCACCAATTCGTCCGCTGAAAGCAGCCGCATGGGATCCACGCCCAGGGTGGAAAAGGCCAGCGCGTTTTCCTGCACGGCATTGCGTTCATTCTCAAACAGCACCATGACCATGGCGATGCCCAGCAGCATCTGCGGCACCGGGCCCAGAAAGTGCCCCGCCGTGCCGAACATCGCAACAAACGGATTCTGGAGTTTTCCGAAGATCATCAACACTGCCCACAACGCCAGCGAGATTGCCAGCAGCGTGAAAGCGAGCGAATTCTTGCGATGTGCGTAACGATAAAAATAAAACGAGCAGTACAGCAGCACCACACCCAGGCCGACGTCCAACGGCAGGTGAGAATTAAGAACGCTTTCGGGACGCGATGCCGCCGCCACCGTCTGCGCCTTCAGATTCCACCAGGCGAGCGCGATTCCGGCCACACCCAGAGCGATGTCATACCAGCGCAGGCGGAATTTTTCGCGCATCAGCCGGGTGGACACGAAAATACAAAGCGCCATAGCCGCCAGCAGCAAAGAACTCAAGAATGAAACCAGAGCCGAGGGCCCGCGAAACGCAAGCCAGGCGTCTAGAGCGTAGTGCAGCGTGTAGGCCGCCCATCCCAACTGCCAGGCGCGGAAGTATTGATGGCGGCTTTGCTCGTAGAGGTAGGTGAACAGCAGGAACAGCAGCAGGGCCACGAGCCCCGGAACGAGGACCAGGTTGATAGCAATGCTGTCCATGCTGCTGGAAACAGTTCTCTGTCGCTCTGTAACGCCCCTGCTGGCTTCTGCTCAATGTTTTCACACCACACTGGACAAAACAATAGTTTTCGCGGAATCCAGGAAGAACGTCTCCCGGGGTAACCAGCGCAGTGGTTACCAGCGGTACTTGACGCCCGGCAGTGGTTCAGTTTGATTTGTCATCCCGAGCAAGCATTCTTTGCGACGCAATAACTGCGCGTCTGGCTCGCATCCATATCAAACTGAGCCACTACTGGACTCCCGCTCAGCTTGACGCTTCTTTTCCGCCGCCCATAACATCGAAAGGGACCACCCTGCCATGACCGCTTCTTCGATCCCTGCCGTTGCACCGGCCTCAGGCACCCGCCCGCGCGTTCGCTTTGCCCCTTCACCCACCGGATTTCTGCACGTCGGCAGTGCGCGAACTTTCATATTCAACTGGCTTTATGCCCGGCATCACGGCGGTACCATGATTCTTCGCTTGGACGACACCGATGTGGAGCGCAATACCGAGGCTTCAGTGCAATCCATTTTTGAGGGGTTGAAGTGGCTGGGCTTGAGTTGGGATGAAGAATACAAACAATCCGAGCGTCTCGCGCTGCACCGCCAGATGGCGCAGGGGATCTTTGAGAAGGACCTTGCCTACCGCGATTTTACGCCGGCACGTACCGAAGACAGCGAGCAATCCGGCACACAAGGAACCTGGCTCTTCAATCCAGGAATGCGCGAGCTTCCTCGCGACGAGAGCGACCGCCGGGCCGCCGCCGGAGAGCCGTTTGCCCTACGTTTCCGAGTGCCGCGCGAAAGCGGTGAACTGGTGCGCTTCACTGACGCTGTTTACGGCGAGCAAGCGAAGTCAGCAGCCGACATCGAAGATTTCGCGCTCCTGCGCAGCGACGGCATGCCGACTTATCACTTGGCTTCATGCGCCGATGATGCCGACCTGCGCATCAGTCATATCATTCGCGGCCAGGACCACCTCACCAACACTTTCAAGCACATTCTGATCTTCGAAGCTGCAGGATTTGCGCCACCCCAATTTGCTCATCTTCCACTGCTGGTCGCGCCTGATGGCACTAAGCTTTCCAAGCGCCGTCACGGGCCGGTGGTAAGCGTGACTACGTATCGTGACGCCGGCTTCCTGCCCGAGGCATTCATCAATTTTCTTTGCCTGCTGGGCTGGTCGCCGAAAGACAACCGCGAAAAGATGAGCCGCGAAGAGTTGGTTGAGACATTTTCGCTCGAAGGCATCAATCGCGCCAATGCCGTGGTGAACTTCAAGGAGCCTGCGGCGACACCAGAGGAAACCTTCGATCCGAAAGCCCTCTGGCTGAACGCCGAGCACATCCGTGCGCTGCCGGTCGAGGACCTGGCCGGCCGTCTGCTGCCCATCGTGCGCGCCGCAGGTTACAACGTGGACCCTGCGAAGATGCTGCAAATCACGCCGCTCATCCAGGAACGAATCAAACTGCTTCGCGATGTGCTCGCCGCAGCTGATTTCTTCTTCGTGGATCAACTACCACCCTATGATCCCGCCGAACTCATCCCGCAAAAGGGAGATGCGGCGATGGCGCTGAAGGTCCTAAAGCGTGCCTGCGAAGTGCTGGCGCAAACCGAATTCAAGCATGACCCGCTCGATCACGCTCTCCGCGCCGCGGCTCAGGAATTGGGGATCAAAGCCGGACAAATGTTCCAGCCCATCCGCGTCGCCGTCTGCGGCCGCAAAAACGCGCCGCCGCTGTTTGAAACGCTGGAAGTGCTTGGGAAAGACACAACCCTGGCCCGCATCGAGCAAGCAGTTCAAAAAATTCAGTAGAAACCACGCTGGGTGAGCGGAGACAGATCGAGTGCCTGTTCTGTCTGCTTCAACTTTCTGCATCCCGGCACCGTGCCTCTCCATCTACATCTCGTCTTGCTTCTCCGTAACCGCAGAAAATTCTGCAGGCCGTAGGAACTTCATAAAGAAAGGTACCTCTCATGAAAGCCGTGCAAGTCAGCAAAGCCGGTGGCAATTTTGAATTAGTCGAGCGCCCCATTCCTCAACCCGGCCGCGCGCAGGTGCGGATCAAGGTGGAAGCCTGCGGCATCTGCCACAGCGATCAGTTGGTCAAAGATGGACTCTGGCCCGGCATCCAATATCCGCGCATCCCCGGCCACGAGATTGCCGGACGTGTCGACGCCGTCGGTCCCGACGTGACTCAATGGAAAACTGGGCAGCGTGTGGGCGTCGGATGGCACGGTGGACACTGCTTCATCTGCGAACCCTGTCGCCGGGGCGACTTTCCCCTCTGCCAGTTCCAGAAGATCACGGCCATCACTTTCGATGGCGGTTACGCCGAATACATGGTGGCTCCGGCGGAAGCCGTAGCTGCGATTCCCGACGATCTTCCCGCCGACGAGGCCGCGCCCCTGATGTGCGCCGGAATAACGGTTTACAACTCTTTGCGCAACGCCGGCGCCCGCTCGGGCGATCTGGTCGCCGTACAAGGCATTGGCGGCCTCGGTCACCTGGGCATCCAGTACGCGCGTCAGATGGGTTTCCGCACCGTCGCCATCGGTCGCGGCAAGGACAAGGAGGCCCTGGCCAAGAAGCTCGGCGCCCACGAATACGTTGACTCCGGCGCCGGCTCTCCTGCTGCTGCCCTGCAACAGCTGGGCGGCGCCAAAGTGATTCTCTGCACCGCGCCGGATTCGAAATCCATGTCCGCTTTGATCGACGGCGTGGCGCCGAACGGCAAACTGTTGATCGTCGGGGCAGGCTTCGAGCCGCTTTCGATCACTCCGCTGCAGCTCATCATGGGACGCCGAGCCATCCAGGGATGGCCCTCCGGTTCTGCCAAAGACTCCGAGGAGACCATGCAATTCAGTTCGCTCACCGGCGTCCGCCCCATGATCGAGAAGTACCCGCTGGAGAAGGCCGCCGAAGCCTACAATCAGATGATTAGCGGCAAGGCGCGTTTTAGAGTGGTACTAACCATGGGAAGCTGAGTCAAACCCCTGTGCTTTTGCTAGAATTCCGCATTCTCTTGAGGAAGTTTCGCCAACATGCGGTGAACTCATTCGGTGAGCCGAGAGCCGTGCCGGGACGACGGCCTGGGCTTGACGAGCGGGCGAACGCCTTAGAACTTTTCTCGAGCAGGAACAAGAGGCTTCAGTGGTTTGTAGCAAGTGTGCGACGATTTTGCCCGATGACTCGCAGTTTTGCCTGAAGTGCGGGCAGGCAGTCAATGGATCAGCAAAGACCACCCTGCTCGTAACCAACGGCGCACCTGCGACGAAAGCAGGCACGACGCCAGAGGCGACCGCAGTTCCGCGGTGGGCACGCACACCGAGCCGGCCGTGGAGCCGAATCACAGTCTGGATCTTTGGAGTCGTGCTGCTGCTCGGGTTCTTATGGGCGGCAAGCAGCAACCACCCGGTCGCGCAGCAACTTCGAGAATACGCTGGTTCGCACACAGAAGCTGTCGGCGAAACAGTCTTTTCAGTGAAACCGCGCAGCTTCTCTTCCTATAAATTCACCGTTCCACCCGGTGCTGCCAACGTGGTCGTCAGCGGCCAGTTCAGCGCAACCGGCGGTTCCGAGAATGACGTGGAAGTGTATGTGCTAACCGACGACGCCTTCGTCACCTTGCGGAGCGGCTACGCCGCCAGCACCTACTACGACAGCGGCAGGGTCAGTCAAAGCAACTTCCAGGCAACCCTCCCGTTCGGTGGCGGCGCTTACTACCTGGTCTTCGACAATCGGTTTTCCTTGCGGACGCCAAAATTGATCCATGCCGTATCGACCCTGCACTACAACAATTGGTGGCCGGAAATCCTTGTGCGCCTTCGAGAAAAGATCTTGAATGCGCTCGGAATGTAACTGCCCCGTCGCTGGTTATAGAATGAAGGATTGAGCATGAATCCACCCAATCCCTCGACCGAAGCTGGAGCGAAAGCCGCTCCCGAGCCTGCGCTCCGGCCATCGAACTTCATCCGCGACTTCATTCTCGACGACCTGAAGACCAACAAATACTCCGGCCGCGTGCAAACCCGCTTTCCACCCGAACCGAACGGTTACCTGCACATCGGCCACGCCAAGGCGATCTGCCTCGACTTCGGGCTGGCCGACGAATTTAGCGGGCATACCAACCTTCGCTTCGACGACACCAATCCCGAGAAGGAAGAAACCGAATACGTCGATTCCATCATGGCAGACGTGAAGTGGCTGGGCTTCCACTGGGACGGCCTGTTCTATGCGTCGGATTATTTCGGCCAGCTCTATGAATGGGCGGTGCAGCTCATCAAAGCCGGGAAGGCCTATGTAGACGATCTCTCAGCCGACGAGATACGCGAACATCGCGGCACGCTGACCGCGCCGGGCAAAGACAGCCCATATCGCAGCCGGTCGGTCGAAGAGAATCTCGATCTGTTCACCCGCATGCGCGCGGGCGAATTTCCCGATGGCTCCCGCGTGCTGCGGGCGAAAATCGATATGGCTTCGCCGAACTTGAACCTGCGCGATCCGGTCATGTACCGCATCCTGCACGCCGAACATCACCGCACCGGCGACAAGTGGTGCATTTATCCCATGTACGATTACGCACACGGCCAGTCGGATTCGCTCGAACGCGTCACCCATTCCATGTGCACGCTCGAGTTCGAGGATCATCGCCCGCTGTACAACTGGTTCATCCAGCAGTTGGGCATCTTCCCGTCGCAACAGATCGAATTCGACCGCCTCAACCTCACCTACACGCTGCTCAGCAAGCGCAAGCTGCTCCAGTTGGTTCGGGAGGGCCACGTGCGCGGCTGGGACGATCCGCGCATGCCCACCCTTTGCGGGATTCGACGGCGCGGCTACACATCCGAGGCCATCCGCAATTTTTGCGGCGCGATCGGCGTCTCCAAAACCACCGGCGTGATCGAACTGGCGATGCTGGAACATTTTGTTCGGGAAGATCTGAACAAGCGGGCCCCGCGCGTGATGGCCGTGCTTCGGCCCTTGAAGGTCGTCATCGACAACTATCCGGAGAATCAGGTCGAAGAGATGGAGGCGGTGAACAATCCCGAAGACCCCAGCGCGGGCACGCGCAAGGTGCCGTTCTCCCGCGTGCTGTACATCGAGCAGGATGATTTCCGCGAAGTCCCGCCCAAGCAGTATTACCGGCTCTCTCCGGGACGCGAGGTACGGCTGCGCTACGGTTACTTCGTGACTTGCACCAGCGTGGTCAAGAACGACAAGGGCGAGGTCGTCGAAGTTCACTGCGTCTACGATCCCGCCACGCGAGGCGGGAATTCTCCTCCCGACGGACGCAAGGTGAAATCCACCATTCATTGGGTTTCGGCGGCGCACGCGGTCGATGCCGAAGTGCGGATTTACGACAACCTCTTCGTGAAGGAAGATCCCAATCAAAGCGAAGAGGGAAAAGATTTCACCTCCAATCTCAATCCAAATTCGCTCGAAGTGTTGAGCCACGCGAAGCTCGAACCATCGCTGTCCAATCCTGCGGTGCAGAGCCGTTACCAGTTCGAGCGTCTCGGATACTTCTGCGTCGATCCCGACTCGAAGCCGGGAACACCAGTGTTCAATCGCACAGTCGCGCTGAAAGATAGCTGGGCGAAGATCGAAAAGGGGCAAAGCGCGAAGGGCCGATGATAGATGCAGCCCGGGATAAATGCCATCTCGAAACTGACCTGTCTTGCGATTCTCTGCTGCGTGCCGGGTGCGTTCGTGCAGGCGCAGGAGTTCAGTGCCGACCTGTACGTCACGGGAATGACCATTATCGGGTCGGGCTCGGATTCTTCCTGCCCGCCTATCGTTTGGGTGGTGAAGCCAGACACGCCTGCTGCAAAGGCCGGAATCCAATCGGGCGACCGCTTACTCGCGATTGACGGCCATCGCGGGATCGATATCGTGCCGTTACTTCGAAGCAAAGATCCAAAGCCGAGCACGATTGAACTCGAAGGCGAACACGGTTTGTACCGCGTTACCGTAGGACGCATCAAAGCTTCTGTTTTGTTAGAAAGAGGGGGTTGGAAAGTGGGCCCGGACGGCGTTTCGTTGTATCCGAAGAACGCAACCGAAGCCGAGATGCAGCGAGTAAGCAAACACCCTGCCGAACCGCCACCGAGCGAAAAGGTTTTTCCGATACAGCATTATCCGGCGAATCTCGAACTCTACTATCCGGGCTTCGAGATATTCGTCTGGAAAGAGCCGAAGGCTATGGAGATCGGCGGTATAGAGGACGGCCCCGCGCGAGTAGCCGGAGTGCACTACGGTGACGCGATCGTCTCCGTGAACGGCGTTAACCCGCGTGGAAAGTCGATGGCGGAACTGGAGCGGCTCTTCAGCAGTCCGAAGCCCGCCACGATGACGCTGGTCATTGATCGCGACGGTACGATCAACACGTTCACCTTCGAATTGATCAAAGCTGCGGATGCGGCGGAGGCGAACCACAAACGGATGTTCGAAGGCAGGATGATTCCGTCCGTTATCACTCCAGCCTATTTGCACTGCTGGGAAGCGCCGCCGGGATCTCACTAGCAGCCCGCGCCTCCCTGGCGGGTGCGCCCGAGTGATTCGCGCGCAATCACCAGGGCCAAGAAGCAAACCGCATCTGCGTGAGCTGCATCACCTCCGCTGGAACTGATTGCTATGCCACGCGGAGAGGCCGGGATCGCTTGGATTTGCCGTTTTTCGACTTGCTCTTTTTGTTCCAGCCGCCAAGATCCAGGGCGACCGCCATGCATGCCGCGCGCAATTGATCCGCAAGAGCACGGTCGACCATGGTCCTGGCCACAACCATGCCTCCTATGGACAAGGCAGCTATGCTCTGGGCTGTGGCGCGGCGACGCCGTCCATCCTGGACTAAACTCCGCTCCAAGACGCTTACCATTGCTTTGAACACGGTCTCGAAGGCGCGTTTCGCAGTTACGCCGCTACGGGCGACATCAGTCGGCAATGCGACCATGGGGCAGGAGTTCTCGACGTCCTCGAAATGCTGGCGGGACAGATAGGCGCGGACGACTTGCGACCCGACGTCGGTCGATGATAGATCCACATGCACACCCTCCCAGCAGCTTTTCCACTGCGGGTCGGTGAAGAAGCACCCTAATACCTCGGCATACAGATCGCTCTTGCTTTGGAAATAGCTGTAGAATCCACCGTGCGTCAGCCCCGCACCGGCCATGATCTGGCTGAGAGAGACACTCTCAAAGCCATGCCGATTGAACAGCTTGCGTGCACTGTCGATGATGTTTTTCTTTACTGCTGCGCGATGACCAGCGGGGTAAGGCATGAGGCCTCCTAGTTCTTTGAAGTATGCCTCGAAGCGGGCTCACCTGCCTAAGAAAATATTATCTTGAACATATTTTCGTGCGATGCTCTGATGCGGTGACGCTTGAAGGCAAGAATCCTGGAGGACGATGATGAGCGATAGAAATGACTTGGCAGTGCCAGCCACTGCGCCCACGCGGCGGCAAGCCATCGCCGGTGTGGCGATGGCATTCGGTGGTTTAGTCCTGGGCTCAAGTGAGGCTTGGGCGGGAACCGAGGAGGAGATTTCTCGTACGGCGGAAGCCATTCACCAAGAGCCTGTTTTCAAAGCGAGCCCGAAGCGCGTCTACGAAGCGCTTACTGACGCCAAACAGTTCGACAAGGTCATACAGCTCAGTGGAGTCATGCAGTCCATGCACCTGGGAGACAAACGCACCGAGATCAGTCGTAAAGTGGGAGGCGCGTTCACGCTCTTCGGCGGGCATATCACGGGACGACACGTCGAACTGGTGCCGAACGAGCGCATCGTGCAGGCCTGGCGAGCGGGCAACTGGGCCCCGGGCGTCTATTCGATTGCGAAATTCGAACTCGTGGAGCAAAGCTCCGGAACCAAAATCGTATTTGACCATACGGGTTTTCCTAAGGGCGAGGCGGAAACCCTGGCTTCGGGATGGAAAGCACACTATTGGGAGCCGCTCGAGAAACTCCTGGCCTAGGCGCCGCGCATAACGCACGCCGCTAGGCCCCGCCGGCATCTTGTCCAATTCCGCGCGCGGGAGTGGCTGTTAACGTGGGCTCCGCACGAAGACCAGGCTCCTAGCTGTGCACGTGCGGGCTTTGCGCGGGATTGCCTTTGTGCGTCGGCGGAGCCTTCACCACCTTCACTTCAAACGTCACCGGCAATTTTTTCGGCGGGAAGCATTGGGCGTTGTCGCAGGCCTGGTATTTCAGTTCTCCGCGAAATGCGTACTTTCCCGGCAGCACACTGGCCAGTGGCCGCACCGAGACTGACACCGTGAAACTCCCGCTATAAACGCTCAGCTTCTCATCGGGAGCGAAGGCGAAACTCATCTCCTGGCCTGCTGGATAGGTGATTTTTCCCACCACGATATCGGTAGGAGGGTCCAGCTTGAGTGCGGTGGGAATCAGGTATTCCGCCGAGGGTGTGTTGGAGTTGATGTGAAAGCCCGAGTTGACCCGAAATTGCAGTTCCACCGCACCGGCTTTACCGCGTGGTATCGCGGTGACCGGCGGGGGCGACATCGTCACGGAGGGAGCCTTCTTGCCCAATGATTCCTGCGCCTGCGTCGTCATCAAGAACGGCGCGGCGATGAGCAGGAAAAGCAACGCGAGTTTTGTAATTTGGGTCAACGTTTTCGTCCGCTTGGTAGTTTTGTCATCCCGAGCAAGCGTTCTTTGCGCGGCGAGGGATCTGGGCGAGCCGCACGGAAGCGTCGCGTTCTTTGCGACGCAATAACCGCGCGTTTGGCTCGCTTCCATATCAAACTGAGCCACTACCGTCCGCTTTGCGCCAGTGCGCCCCGCAAACCGGCGTCACTTCTGGGCGACCTTCCCTGGTCCCAGGATCTTTTTAATGTCATCTTCGATTTCGCCCCGGCCCTTCAGTCCAAACGCCCGGTCCACCACCTTGCCGTTGCGGTCAATATAGAACGTTTCCGGGAGGAACTGCACCCCCCCGTAAGCCGTGCCCACGGCCTCTTTGCCGATGAGGATGGGGTAATTCACGCCCATGCTGCCGGCGAATTCGCCGATATCCTTCGGGCTGGAGTCATCCATGGCGACGCCTAGGAACTGCAACCCGTCGGGTCCGTATTGTTTTTGCAGCTCAACAAACCACGGCATCTCGATCTTGCAAGGCTGGCACCAGGTGGCCCAGAAGTTGAGCACCACTGCCTTGCCCCGAAAATCCGAAAGCCGAAGCATCCTGCCATCGAGCGATTCCAGAGTAAAGTCAGGGGCCACGTCGCCCTTCATTTGCAAGCCAGATGCGGTTCCACGCGTTGAGTGGCGGGAAAGATTCAACGCAAACACCAGCATCAGAGAAACCACCATCGCTATTACAATGATGACGACCGGATCACGTCTCACAAGTAACTCCCATCACAGCGCAAATCGATTCAAGAAAGACAAGTAGTTGGAAAGAATGGTAAAACGCCCGAACACCAGCAGCACTCCTAACGCGATCAGCAATGCCCCGCTGGCTACTTCGATGGCATGCATAAATGCTTTGAACCGCCCGTAAAACTTGAGGAAACGCTCCAGTGCCAGCGCTGTTAGTAGGAACGGGACCGCTAAACCCAGGGAATAAACCGCCAGCAGGGCTATTCCTTTCAGAACGGAATCCTGCGCCGCGGCGAAACCCAGGATCACCGCCAGAATCGGGCCGACGCACGGCGTCCAGCCGAAGGCGAAGGCGAAGCCAATCAGGAACGCTCCGCCCACCGTGCTGCCGCCCTTTACGCCATGCAGGCGTTTGTCGGCATAGAGCGCATTGATCCGGAAGATCCCTGTCAAGTGCAGCCCGAACAAAATGATGACCACTCCGGCTACCTGTGCCAGCAGCGACTTGTAGCGCGCGATCAGCTGCCCAACTTCGGTCGAGATGGCACCCAGCATGATGAACACGATGCTGAAGCCGAAGATGAAGCTGATGGAATTCAGCATCAACTTGCTGAGCAGTTGCGACTCGCGGACCTTCAACTCCTCGACCCCCACGCCGGAGATCAGCGACACGTATCCCGGCACCAGGGGCAAGACGCAGGGAGAGAGGAACGACACCAGGCCCGCGAGAAAGGCCGCGATAGGAAGCGGAAGGCTTGTCATTCAGAGTTATTCTACCTGCAGCACGCGTTTATGGTCGCGAATAAGTACTTGGCGTCACGCCTCGGATTTGCCCTTTGATCGATTTGACGCCCGGATCTTGAAAAAGTTGCCCAGTCAGGCTGTATTTCATTTTCGCACACCAGGATTACGGTAATCAGCAGTAACCCCGCTATTTGTGAGCCTTCTTTCTATTGCCCGCTGGAGGCGCGGAACTCTGTGGCTGTGCCGGTTCCGGAGCCACTTCAGCCGGAGCTTCCGCCAGCGCTTTGCGGATGAACCCTACTGGCACAGTCGCCGTCAGCACAGCGCGATTCTTCTGTTGCTCAATTTTCACGCTGTCGAAGAGCGCTTTGACATCGGCATCCGTGCCCGGCGTGGAAACTGTGTTTTCCGCGGCGTGAAAAAGATTCAGGAACGTGCCGAGCTGATCCACAACATGTTTAGCCTCATCCTCACCTCCGGTAAACGCCTGCGCCTTGAAATGCACCGCGCCGAGATAGCGGACGGATGCCACCACGACCGCAGGTTTTGGAAAGAGAAACGCCAAGCCGCTCGGTCCTGATGGAGGCACACTAGAACCTGTCTCGGGCTGAACCCGGAAAACCGCCCACCCCAGACTTGCAAAGGGAACTTCTTTGTAATACTGCCGAAGGAGTGCCGGTCCCCCAAAAGGGGAGGCCAGCTTGCGCGAACGATCAACAATTCCGCGGATCACTTGCGCGTCCGCGTGATTGGAAGCGGCAACGGTGTCCACGCCAAGAATGGCAACTCGGACCGTTCTTCCCTCGAGGGGAATGTTGTAAATGTCGACGGAGCGGTAACTGTCAATCGAGCCCGCGATTTTCTTCAGATAGGTGCGAAGGCGTTCGCCGTCGATCTTCGCCACGAAAACATAGGAGAACCTTGCGTCCTCTGGGCTTGCGGGCTTGGGACCTGCGGGATAGTGAATAGCTACCGCTACTTGTTCCAGATCGCGCTCAAAGTCGAATCCCGTGGCCTGGATGAATTGCTCGTAGTCCGGATCGTGCGGCACTGCCGGCAACTCGCCCAGAAGATTGGCGCGGCGCATCCATTGCAGATTCAGGTATACGAAACCATCCGCACCTGGAAGCAGGCGGGCCGGTTCCGGAGGCGCGTGTTTGCGCAGCACGACCACCACTGCGACCGCCGCTGCCACCAGCAGGACGGCCAAAACGATGGGGAGACGTCGTCGTATGCGCATGTAAGAGCGGGCCGCTCTGGCGAAAGACGCGCTCGCCTGGTAACGCCGGGAACGGTCAACGATGCGACATCATAGCATCCGCAGGCCGGTCAGGAACGCAAACCTGTATAGCGGCAGCTCGCAATCAATCGCGCGCGGTTTGACGCTGTTCGACTGCGCACGCTAGAATAACTAGGTTTGCCTGTACTCGCGGTTCCGTTCTGGGGCCGTCCGCTATCGTTGCCGAGAGCGCCGACGCGGAAAGCAGCAAGCATAGAAATCATCGAGTTCGTCCGGTCGCACCAGCGTGTGTCCGATAGGATTTTGACGGAGGCATAAGCATGTACGCGGTCATCCGCACAGGTGGGAAGCAGTACCGGGTGGCGCCCGGCGATGTGATCCGCGTGGAGAGCGTGGGTTCGGAAGCGCGTGGCACCGGCACCGACGGCAAAATTGAGTTCAGCGATGTGCTGGCGGTCTCGGCCGGCGAAGGCCAGATCGGCAAGCCGCAATCCGAAGCGCGGGTTGTGGGCGAGGTGGTCGAGCAGGGCCGGGAGAAGAAAATCCTGGTCTTCCACTACAAGCGCAAGAAGCAGTACAAGAAGCTTCGGGGACATCGTCAGCCGTTTACCGCGGTGCGCATCACCGAAATCGCTTTTGACGGGCAGAAGTTCACCGCTCCCGAGCTTCCGAAGAAGGTCGTAAAGCCCAAGAAGGCTGCTCCGGTAGAGCCCGAAGCGAAAGAGGTCAAGGCCGAAGCCAAGGCCGCAGCTCCGGCGAAAAAGAAAGTTGCGCACAAGAAGCCGGCCGCGAAGAAGGCCGCACCGAAGAAAAAGAAATAACGGCTCGGGATCAGCTCGAAACTTGGGTCGTGGACGAAATCACAAGTATTGTCATTCCGAGGAGCGGAGCGACGAGGAATCTGCTTCCTTGGAGTCTTCAGCAACTGCAGATCCCTCGCTTCGCTCGGGATGACAAACCGGATGTGTCGGTTGACAAGAGACTCGAAACTGGAAACTAGATATGGCACACAAAAAAGGACAAGGCACCTCACGAAACGGTCGCGACTCGAATGCGCAGCGGCTCGGCTTTAAGGCTTTTGGCGGACAACTCGTCCCCGGCGGCACGATCATTGTGCGGCAGCGGGGGACCCGCGTGAAGCCAGGATTGAACGTCGGCCGCGGCAAGGACGATACCCTGTTTGCCAAGATCACCGGCCGGATCGTGTTCAAGGATCGAGGCTCGATGGGCAAGTTTGTGATGATCGAGCCAGTCGAAGCAAAGTAAACTGTGCTGCTGATGCCGCGGACAAGAATGTCCGCGCCACACAAGACCGAAACAGCCTCGCCTTCGGGCCGAGGCTTTTGTTTTGTGTCGCTTGGTCGGCTACCCGCAGAAACATGGTTCGGCGCATGACCAACGACCAACGACGTACGACCATCGACCCATGTTCATTGATGAAGCCACAATCCGAGTGAAGGCCGGAGACGGCGGGAACGGCTGCATGGCTTTCCGGCGGGAGAAATTTGTCCCGCGCGGCGGGCCGTCGGGCGGCGATGGCGGCAAAGGCGGCGACATCCTCATGGAATCGAGCGAGCGCCATAACACGCTGGTGCACTTCCGCTTCAATCCCGAATACAAAGCGCAGCGCGGCCGGCACGGCGAAGGCTCCAATCGCACGGGACGGGAGGGCGAGGATGTCTTGCTCAAAGTTCCCGTAGGCACGATTGTGTACGACGGCGAGACCGGCGAGAAAGTGCACGATTTCTCGCGTGCCGATGAGCGGATCGTGATTGCCTGCGGTGGCCGGGGCGGACGAGGAAACGCGCGGTTTGCGACCTCGACCCACCAGGCGCCCCGCGAGCACGAAGAAGGACGGCCCGGCGAAGAGCGCGTCTTTCGGCTGGAGCTCAAACTGCTCGCCGACGTAGGGCTGGTGGGATATCCCAATGTTGGCAAGTCCACGCTGATTTCGCGCATTTCCGCTGCACGGCCCAAGATCGCGGATTATCCCTTCACCACGCTGCAGCCCAATCTTGGCGTTGTCGCCGTCGGCCAAGGGCCGGAGGAGCGGAGCTTCGTCGTGGCCGACATTCCCGGGCTCATCGAAGGGGCGCACACGGGGTCGGGCCTGGGGACGCAGTTCTTACGGCACATCGAGCGCACGCGGCTATTGGTACACCTGGTGGACGTTTCTGACGCCAGCGGGCGGCCGGATCCCGTCAAAGACGTCGAAGTGATCGAAGGCGAACTGACGAGCTTTGGGGCGGGACTCGACCAGAAGCCCGTGATCATGGTCGCGTCGAAAATTGATATCGCCAACAAAGACAAGCTGGCGAAGCTAAGACGATATTGCAAAAAGCAGGGTCTGGAGTTGTTTCCGATCTCCGCCGTGAGTGGAAAAGGCATTGATGCATTGAAGTACGCTATGGCTGACAAGGTGGAGGAACTCCGTCAAAGCGAGTCAAAGGATGGTAGTGGCTCAGTTTGATTGGTCATCCCGAGCAAACGTTCTTTGCGCGGGCAGGCAATGAGGCGGCCGGCGAATCCGTGGGAAAGCTCTAAATTGTTCTTTTCGTCTTGACCGCCCGCGCGGAATCAATTCCCAGTACATATATGAGTGTACATACATAAATAGCCTGGAGATAATAAACGACGCCAGGCGTCCAAGGATGCGTTCTAAGCGATTGCCGGTCTCGGGTGACCCTTTTCCCTCACCCTGCCCACAGATGTCGCTCAGCGGCCCTGCAAATGCCAGCAAATGGCATTCTACACAGCGATCCCATCAGGAGAATGCCCGGCAAACTCCCCCGTCGGAACCTGATATCTGCAAGTTATTGATAATTCGTTGTGGAGGCAAACCGGTTAACCACGGAGGACACAGAGACGGCTTGGTATCAGGTACTCGAAGACCTCAACACAAGGACGGCTGAGTCCAACGGGATCAGGCTTAAGACGCACCAGAGTACCAAGCAGCCGATTCTCCGGCAATTCGGACTGCGGAGCTTTGCTCCGCCGGGCGGGTGAGGGCACCCGCCCCTACCTGAACGCTCACGCCTCTTGCACCCTCGAGCCGTGCTGGAAGTGGTATTGCAGAATCCTGGCAGCGAGAGCCGGGCTCATCGAAGGAGTTTCGGCTTCCATGGTGCGCACCACCTCACCGCGGCAGATCACTTCTGCCGCCGACAGCCCGGCAATTTCCGCGGGCAGCACCAGATTGATCTCAAGCTGTGCGCTGGCGGGAACCATTTGCTCGGCGCGGAATAGCAGGCCCGAGCGGCTGATGTTTTCGGTGGTGCCCACACGCCAATCGTCTTCTCCAAGCTGCCGGTACTTCAGCGGCAGGTGGAGTTTGAAACGTTGGGCGCGGAACGGAGACAACTTTTCTTTGGCGTGGTTGACGCGAATTTGTCCGACTAAACGAGCAGGCATGGCAACCTCCGTGGGGAGCTGTGTGTCGAGCACTTCCCGCACTTTTACCTTGAGTGCGGGAAGGGTAAAAGGCTTCTGGAGCAGGGTGATACCGGCGTCCAGCGTGCCGTTGTGGCCAATGGCATTCTCGGTATAGCCCGACATATACAGCACTTTCATTTCGGGCCGCCGGGGAGTCAGCTGGCTGGCTAGTTCGCGGCCGTTCATTCCGGGCATGATGACGTCGGTCAGCAACAGATGAATGGGGCCTTGGTGAGTCTGCGACAGTTGCAGGGCGGCGGCCCCATCGGGCGCTTCGATCACGGTGTAGCCCTGACCTTCCAGATACTCACGAGCGAGCTGGCGGACCGTGAGCTCGTCCTCGACCAGCAGGATAGTTTCGTTGCCAGGCGGAGCTTCAGCGCCTGCAAATGATAGCTGTGGCATGATTGTCATCGGCTCTCCAGTCGCGCTTACGCGGGGCAGATAGACCTTGAACGATGTTCCCTTGCCGGGTTCGCTGTAGACCCAGACGTAGCCCCCGCTCTGCTTGACGATGCCGTAAACGGTGGAAAGTCCGAGACCGGTGCCCTTGGATCCCTTTGTCGTGTAAAAAGGCTCGAAGATGTGGCTCTGGGTTTCAGGATCCATGCCCATTCCGCTGTCACTAATGGCGAGCATCACGTACTCGCCGGGTTCGGCGGGAGCATGCAGGCGGGCATAACTTTCATCCAAGGAAACGTTGACGGTTTCAATGGTGAGTTTGCCGCCTCGCGGCATGGCATCGCGGGCATTGACGGCCAGATTCATGATCACTTGCTCCATCTGGCCAGGATCGGCTTTGACCGCGCCGAGATCGCTGCCCGGCACCATGACCAGATCGATGTCTTCTCCGATCAGGCGGGTCAACATTTTGAAGTTCTCAGTGACGATGGCGTTGAGATCGACAACCTTGGGCATCAACATTTGCTTGCGGCTGAAGGCCAGGAGTTGGCGCGTGAGCGCAGTCGCCCGGTTCGCGGCCTTGGCGATCTCCTGCGCCGGCCCGCGCACAATGGGGTCGGGGCCGATTCGATCCAGCAGGAACTCGCAGTAGCCGGAGATCACCATGAGCAGATTGTTGAAGTCGTGCGCGATGCCGCCGGCCAGACGGCCGACAGCTTCCATCTTCTGCGCCTGGCGCAGTTGCTGTTCCAACGCTCGATGCTCGGTCACGTCTTCCGCAAAGAGCTCGAAGAAGGAGGCATTCTGCTCCCCGCGGATGGTGCTCCCGGAAAGACGCACGGTGACGGGATTGCCCTCTTTGCGGACCCAGTCGGCAACCAGTCCGTTGAAGCGTTGCGAGGCGCGAAAATAGTCGGCGACCAGGAACCACTGCTGCGAATCAGCGTATAGGTTTGCCAGGTTGCGCCCCACGAGTTCCGAGGCGGACGCGTAACCCAGCATGTTGACCAGCGCAGGGTTGGCGCTGAGCAATATGCCGGCGGAGTCGCAGCGGCAAATCCCATAGGGGGCATTGGTCACCAGTGAGCGGAAATTGACTTCCGAACGGCGTAAACCCTCCTGCGCCGAGCGCAGGGCTGCATTGAAGGAGCAAATCAGCAGGGCCACAAACACGAACAGCGTGAGATGTATGATGGCTTTGCGATATTCGGTCGGGGAGTGCTCTCCGGCCAGGGAAAAATAGGCGCTGACGGTCAGAGCGAAAGATGTGGCCACCAGCCCCGGCTTCCAGCCGCCGTACCATGCGCTGACCATGATTGCGACGGCAAAGACGACCAGGCGGCTCTCTACCACATCGCGGAGCATTAACGCTGGGATCAGGGCAAGGGTAATGCTGAGAACAGCGACGCCGTACCGCAGGATGGGGGCCCGGGCCGGAGCAATGCGGGTGCGGAGAAGGGGGAGCTTCACTCGCATACGAACCAACTCTAGTTCCAAAATGGGAACTCCGCGAGTTACGGGAGTTCATGTGATTGCGGATGGATGGGCGCTGACCATGCAGACAACCACAACGGTAACTGTGGCTCTGAATTTACAACGAGATGCGGCTGTGGATTTCGCCGATCGCCTAAATTTCCGGAATCCGTATCAAGACCGGCAAGGGGCGGCGGAGACAAAAACATGCCGACATTGTCTAGTTATTAGACCAACATGAACATCGGACTTTTTGGCGGGACGTTTGACCCGATTCACCACGGGCACCTTGCATTGGCGAGGGCGGCACGAGAGCGCTTTGATCTCAGCCGCATTTATTTCGTTCCCGCCAACATTCCCCCCCACAAACAGCGGCAGCCTCTGGCCTCTTATTTCCATCGCTACGCAATGGTGGTTCTGGCGACTATGGGCGAGAAGGCATTCGTTCCGTCACTTCTGGAGGCTCCGCCAGAGGTGGCCGCGCCCCAAATTACCGCCAAAAAAGTTCAGCCTCAGCCTGCGGTTCCGGGCGTGAATTACTCGATCGATACCGTACGCCGGCTGAAGCAGACGCTGAGGAAGAGTGACCGCCTGCTTTTTCTGATTGGCATGGATGCTTTCAGTGACATCGCGAAATGGCACGAGGCTGAGGCTCTGTTCCGCGAATGTGAGTTCATTGTGGCAAGCCGTCCGGGATATTCGCTGGCCGATGTGGCCAATGCGCTCCCGGAACGGCTGCGTCCGAAAGCGGCCGTGACCAAGCCGTTCGCCAAGCAACCCGCGAAAGGTGATCTGGTGCTGGCTGGCGTAACCCTGCACCTGCTGGAAAATGTACATCAAAGCATTTCGGCAACGGCGATCCGGGACGCGGTGATTGCCAAGCGTCCGTTGACAAAGTTTGTGGACCCGGCCGTGGCGGAATACATCAAGAAGACGGAATTGTATAGAGGCGGCCTTTAGGCGTTGGTCCTTGGCCGTTCGTCCTTGGTCGTTCGTCGTTCGCCCTTCGTCGTTCGCCCTTCGTCAAAGTGCCTAGCAATTCGCAGTGATATAGGCGGGCTTCCAAGAATCAGTGTAGCGCGGTAATTTACAATGAGAAGCCGGTAGCAGATAGCCAACGACCAACGACGAAGGACGAAAGACGAAGGACGACCAACGACTCACCACCACATGAAGAAGAACGATCTGAAGCGACAGCTAGCCGAGGCCATCGGCGCCTGCCAGGAAAAGAAGGCGGAAGAAATCACGGTTCTGGAACTGGAAAAAGGATCCGGGGCATTCACCGATTATTTTGTGGTATGCAGCGGGACGAATCCGCGGCAGATCCAGGCCATCTCTGACGAAGTGGAGGAGCGGCTGGAGAAATCCGGGCTGCGCGCCACTCATGTGGAAGGATACAAACAAGCGGAGTGGGTGCTGCTGGATTACGTCGATTTCGTGGTGCACGTTTTCTCGGAGAAGGCCCGCAAATATTACGATTTGGAGCGTCTGTGGAAGTCGGCCAAGCGGCTGGCGCCGTCTGAGCCAGGGGCGGTTGGCGGCAAGGCGAAGCGCTCGCCAAGCCGCGGCGTGACCAAGAAACGGGCCTAGGAAGAACCGGCCCACGGATTCTCACGGATTCCACGGACAGCAAGAGAGAATACAGGCTAAGATTCTGATCCGTGCTGATCCGCGTAAATCCGTGGCCCAAGCTTTTATGAGTTCACCGGAAAAGTCGAACCCGCAGTGGGGCGCGTCGTACCGCCTGATTGCTTCGGAAAAGTGGAAAGCAAAGTCAGCCGCCATGGGGCGCGATGTGACGGAGGCGTTGGTCGAATACGCGCGGCCGGAACCGGGCATGAAGGTTTTGGATTTGGCCAGCGGCACGGGCGAACCAGCCATCAGCCTGGCATCACGGGTCGGAGCTGAAGGTCATGTCACGGCGCTCGATCTCAGCAGCGAGCTTCTGGAAATCGCCGCGGACCGGGCCCGGCAGCGCGGGTTGACGAATTTCTCCACGCGTCAGGCGGACGCGCACGCCCTTCCCTTTCCCGATCAAAGCTTCGATCTGGTCACAAGCCGCTTTGGAGTCATGTTTTTTCAAGATTGCGTCCAGGCATTCCGCGAGGTGCATCGCAAACTGAAGCCCGGGGCGCGAGCTTGTTTTCTGGCCTGGGGACCATTCCAGCAGCCTTTCTGGTCCAGCATGTTAGGCGTAGCGCACAAATATGCCGGCGGGCCGCTGACTGCGCCGGGTCAGGATCCGTGCAAGTTTTCCCGGTCGGGAAGTTTGTCGGCCGTGTTGCGCGAAGCAGGACTTCAGCGGGTGGAGGAAGAAAGTCGAACCCTTCCCTGGACCTGGCCGGGCACGGCGGAAGAAATCTGGGAGCATACGCAGCAGGTTTCCGCCCCTTTTCTCCCCATGCTGAAGCGCGTTCCCACGGAAAAGTGGGAAGAGGTGAATCGGGAGGTGCTGCAGAGCGTTCGGCAGTACGCTGGAGACGGCAGCATTGAATTTGGCGCGGTCGTGGTGCTGGCGTCAGGAACAAAGGCCTAGCCAAGTCGCTCGCAAATCGTCCTTGACTTGCGGCTAACGCGGCAGGACACTTCGAGCCGCCATTCTTGGGGGAGGATTTATGAAACCGACGCCCCGAAAGCCCTCGCATCTTTCCGAATCCCTGCATCTCCAACTCAACGCGTATGCTCTCGCAGCCAGTGCGGGGGCCGTAAGTCTGTTGGCGTTAGCGCAGCCCGCCGAGGCGAGGATCGTGTACCATCGCGCTGACCGGGTGCTGCGCTGTGGGCGGACCCCGCTGGACCTTAACCATGACGGCGTCACGGATTTCTACTTTGTTCATACTGGGTGTTCTTCGATCATTAGTGACCTCTCTATAACCCCCAATGGGAGGGCAGGGCGAAATCTGATTTGGGGATACACTTCCACTTTCCGCGGTCGTGGATTTGCTTCGGCGCTCAAAGGCGGTGTGAAAATTCATGCGAGTAAGAAGCTTCTGAGCAAGCGCGCTTTCATGATCGGGTGTGCGCCTGGGCCCAGCTGTGACGGCCCGTGGTACGAGATGTATTATGGTCTGGAGGCTTATTTGGGGCTGAAGTTTGATGATCTAAAAGGTAAGACCCACTACGGGTGGGCACGAGTGGAGGTCCCTATCAGTGGTGGTTACTGGCTGACCGGCTACGCCTACGAAACCGTCCCCAACAAGCCCATCATCACAGGCAAGACCAAAGGGCCCGATGTCATCACTGTCGAACCCGCCACGCTGGGCCGCCTGGCGCGAGGAGCGCCGATGAAAGCCAGCCGCCGGGAGAAAACTGCCGGAACCCAATAACAGATCAGAATCGAGATTCGCAAAGAGCGTGAGGTGGTTTCCCGCATCAGCCGGACCCTCTGTGGTTAAATCTCTTTGTGAAACTCAAAATTGCCTGGATTGGCAAAACGAAAGAGCCCGCGATCCAGGCGTTAACCGACGAGTACATGAAGCGGCTGGCCCGCTACGCCGAGGTTGAAGGGATCGCGCTGAAAGATGAATCTGCCTTGCTGAGGTTGTGCGAGCCGGCGGCGCGCGCCACACGGCACACGTTGATCTTGCTGGAGAGCCGCGGAAAGCAGCTTTCCTCCGAAGAATTGGCAAAGTTCTTGGAAGAGTATCAGAATCGGAATCCGTTACCGCTGCTGTTCGCCGTGGGGCCGGCCAGTGGGTTCGCTGACCCGGCCCGGCGGGCTGCCACTCTGACGCTTTCCCTTGGTAAGATGACGTTTGCGCATGAGTTGGCGCGCGTGGTCCTGCTCGAACAGCTTTATCGGGCATTCACCATCTTGAAGGGACATCCTTATCATCTTGGTCACTAACTTTATTCGTGAGATCAGCCGTGTACCTTCGTGATATTTCGGACCGACGCGGAGAGGATTAGAGTCGTGGAACGGTTTTAGCATTACTGGTTACGAGGAGCCCTCTATGAAAGATCCCAAAGAAGTGTTGCGGGCAAAAGAGCAGGAAATATTGAAGGTCAAGAAACAGATCGAGGCTTTGCGGATTACAGCAGAGTTGCTTTCGGATCAGACTCCCACCACGCACGAGAAAGTTGACCTGCGGCAAGTGATCGAGATGCCGTAGCTGCTTGCCGCGGCATAACCCGCCACTACCCTGCTCGACCACCGCCGCACCCTCCGAGCAGGTACAATCAAGAACTATCCAGTATGCAGGACGTACGCCGTGGTCTGATCATCGTGAATACCGGCCCGGGCAAGGGCAAAACCACCGCTGCCATGGGAACGGCGTTGCGAGCGGTGGGTCAAGGCATGCGCGTGCTGATGCTGCAATTTCTAAAAGGCTCGTGGCACTACGGCGAACTGGACGCGGTACAGGCCTTCGGAGACAAGTTTGTCATGAAGCAGATGGGCCGCGGCTTCGTGAA
Source organism: uncultured Acidobacteriota bacterium (assembly GCA_963770485.1). Taxonomy (GTDB): domain Bacteria; phylum Acidobacteriota; class Terriglobia; order Terriglobales; family Acidobacteriaceae; genus CAVVEC01. The sequence continues at coordinate 273,108 of CAVYPX010000009.1, read as the reverse complement.
AGTGGGAACTGGGAAGCCCGATCCCGAAGATGTGCGGATGGTCGATGAAGCGTGGGTAGAAGCCGAAAAGGCGATTCAGTCCGGCGCGTGGGATTTGGTCATCCTGGACGAGATCAATTACGCCATCAGCTACGGCATGCTCGATCCCGCCAGGGTGGTGGAGAGCCTGAAGAAGAAGCCGGAAATGGTTCATGTGATCTTGACGGGCAGGAATGCACATCCGACAATTGTCGAGCTAGCCGACACGGTCACCGAGATGCGCCAGGTAAAGCACGCCTATGAGAACGGCGTGATGGCGCAGAGAGGAATCGAGTATTGAGTAGTCAGGAGTCAGTAGCCAGGAGTCAGTCGGTGTCACTGACTACTGACTCCTGACTACTAGCTACTGCTTTTATGGCCTGGTTCAAGCGACAATCCGGCGAGTTAGATACCTCGGGCGAAAAGAAAGTCCGAACCGAGGGGCTGTGGGTGAAGTGCGAGCATTGCCGCCAGATTATCTGGAAAAAAGATCTGGAGGATAACCTGAACGTTTGCCCCAAATGTGACAAACATTTCCGGATCGACGCGCGGGCACGCCTGGCACAACTGCTCGACGACAACGAATATGAGATTTTCGACTCCAATTTGGTTTCGACCGATCCGCTGAAGTTTGTGGACTTGAAAGCCTACTCTTCGCGTCTGAGGCAGGCGCAGGCCGATACTGGACTGAAAGATGCCGTCATCAACGCGCGGGGCAAACTAAACGGCCGTCCTGTGATTGTGAGCGCCATGGAGTATTCATTCATTGGCGGGAGCATGGGCGCAGTGGTGGGCGAAGCGATCACCCGCGCCATCGAACAGGCCACCGAAAACAAAGCGCCCATCATCATTGTTTCGGCGTCAGGTGGGGCGCGCATGATGGAAGGCGTCATCAGCCTGATGCAACTGGCCAAGATTTCGGCTGCGCTGGCACGCCTGGACGAAGCCAGGGTGCCGTTCGTCTCCTTGCTGACCGACCCCACCACGGGGGGCGTGACTGCCTCGTTTGCCATGCTGGGCGATTTGAATATCGCTGAACCCGGCGCTTTGATCGGGTTTGCCGGGCCGCGCGTCATCGAGCAGACCATCCGGCAGAAACTGCCGCTGGGGTTCCAGCGCGCCGAGTTCCTTCTGGAACATGGAATGCTGGACGCAGTGGTGCCGCGCAAGCAGCTCAAGCCCTACATTGGACGGGCGCTGGAGTTCATGGCCGCCGCGTAGCTCTCGGCTCTCGGCTCTCAGCCGTCAGCTCTCAGCTAAACGCTCTTCTTGCTCGGTTCAATGCTCACCTTCGACCGCCAACCGCTGCCTTCTAGAGAATCGAGGCGGAAACACCCTAAACTGATAAGCTGAAAGCTGATGGGGGAAAGCTTAGGCCAACGGCCAACGACTGACGGCCAAGGGCTGACCTAATCCATGTCCTACGAAACAGCCCTTGCCCGCATGTACGCGCTGGGCCATGAATTGGCGCAGACGCCACCGCAGAAGTTCGACTTGGCGCACATGCGGGTGTTGCTGGGAGCTTTGAATCATCCAGAACGGCGGTTTCCCGGCGTCCTTATCGCCGGAACTAATGGCAAAGGTTCGACGGCAGCCACGCTGGCGTCAATCCTGCGGGCTTCCGGTTTGCGCACTGGGCTGTACACGTCGCCCCACCTGGTGCGGATCAATGAGCGCATTCGCATCGATGGCATCGGGATCGGCGACGACCATTTCGCCTTGCTGCACGATCTGGTGGATCGCACGGCCGAGCGGCTGGTCGAGGAAGGCGAATTGCCCTGGCATCCCAGCTTTTTCGAGATGCTGACTGCGATTGCCTTCGAATACTTTGCGCAAAACAAAGTGGAGATCGCCGTCCTCGAAGTCGGCATGGGTGGGCGGTTGGACGCTACCAACGTGATTGAACCGCGGGTGAGCGTGATTACCGACATCGCGCTCGACCACCAGAAATTTCTGGGCAACACAGTGGCGGAAATCGCGCGCGAAAAAGCGGGAATTATCCGGACCGGCGGGATCGTGGTGACGCTGCCACAGCAGCCCCAGGCCAACGAAGTGATCGGGAACGCGATTCTGAAGCTGGGAGCGCAGGCAGTGAGCGCGGTGCCGTACGTTCCGCCGGTTTCGCCTGGCAGTACCGAGTACCTTCTACCCAGGACCGAGCAAGAACTTTCAACCACCGAGGACACGGAGGGCGCGGAGAAAAGCAATGTCCGACTAGGGGGGCCGATTTCCCGCTATCCGCTGCAGTTCATGGGCCAGCAGATTCTGGTGGAAACGCCGCTGGTCGGCCGGCATCAATTGAGGAATGTGGCGCTGGCGATTGCGGCGGCGGAGGAACTGAGCAAACAGGGATTCCCGGTCACCGCGGACGCCATCGAACGCGGTATCCGCGAAACACGGTGGCCCGGACGTTTCCAGGTAATTCCCGCCAAGGGTAGGACGCCGGAGTATGTGTTCGACGTGGCACACAATCCGGCAGGAGCGTGGGCATTGCGATCCACGTTGTCTGCCGTTTATGGGGACCGGCCGCTGACCCTCGTCTTTGGCGCGATGCGAGACAAGGCGATTGGGGAGATTGCCGAAATCCTGTTCCCGCTGGCCGAGCGGGTCATTGCCACTCGCGCCGATAATCCGCGCTCAGCGACCGCGAACGAGATTCGCGAGGCAGCAGCACGTACTTCTACCGCCATCGAAGAAGTGTCAGACGTGGCTTCTGCGGTGGAGCGAGCCAGTTCGTTCGCCGGTCCCCAGGGTGTTGTAGTCATAACGGGTTCCATCTACATTGTGGGAGAGGCCATGCGGATCCAGGGGATGAGGATCTGAGAACTGAACTGGCTGTGTCAAACACTTTGTACTTCAGACTTTGTCATTCCGAACGGCTTTCAGCCGTGAGGAATCTGCTGTGTCGTGTAGAAAAAGGGAAGCAGATTTCTCGGGGATGAATCCCCTCGAAATGACAATTTAAGTAAAGAGCAGTGTTAGTTCCCATGCACGAACTCGACACATCAATTCGCGACGAAAGGCCGAACACGACGCGGGCGCAGACTTCCGTGGAAACGAATCGCGATTGGCCGGACGCTCGCTCCACCGGCGAAACCGTTGCGAAGAAGTATGGCTGGCTCAGCCGTCTACGCTCCTACCTGATCTTCGATCCGCTGATCTGGTTGTACACCGTGGTCCTCGGGATTGTGTCGATTCCTGTTTCTCTCTTCGGCGACAAAGGCCGCATCTTGCATGGCTTTGCGCGGCTCTGGTCGCGGCTGATCATGAAGACCATTTCTTCCCCGGTCAACGTAATCGGTCTGGAAAAGATTGACACGTCGAAGCCGCATGTTTATGCCGTGAGTCATGCTTCCGCGCTCGACATTCCGGTGCTCTACGTGAATTTGCCCTTCCAGTTCCGGATTCTCTTCAAGAAGGAACTGCTCTCCTACCCCATCATCGGATGGCACTTGAAACGGTCAGGACAGGTTTGTATTGATCAGCAGAAACCCTCACGATCGATCGCCCACATCCGGTCGGCGGTGAAGAGCCTCCAAGGCGGGCTGCCGCTGGTGATCTTTCCTGAGGGTGGCCGCACACCCGATGGCGAAATCAAGCCGTTCATGCAGGGTGCATTTTATCTGGCCATCAAGGCGCAGGCGGACATCGTACCGGTGGCGCTGGTGGGGACCTTCGAACTGCTTCCGATGAATACCTATCACATCAAGTCCCGCCCGCTGGAGATGCGGGTGGGCGAGCCCATTTCGACCGCGGGCTACGGATTACGCGACATGGAAACGCTGTCGGCGAAAGTGAAAACCGCAATGGAAGAGCTGTATTACTCGCCAGCAACGCCACGGTCCACGTAGGCCCGTCCGCCCCTCCGCCAGCATCGCAACACTGACATTTTCTGTTCTCTCGTTATAATCTACGGCGGGAGAAATTCTATGAAGACCCGCCTTCTTGTTTTTCTTTTGCTCGCTTCGTTATTCGCGCCGGCTCAGACTGCCTCGAAACCCACCGTCGCCGACGCCGAACAGTTCATGAAACAGGCCGAGACTCGCCTCCGCGAACTCAGCGTCAAAGTCAATCAGGCCGGTTGGGTGGAGGAGAACTTCATCACCGACGACACCCAGGCTCTGGCCGCCGATGCCCAGGATGAAATCACAGCGGTCACAGAAGAACTTGTCGAACAGGGCAAGCGCTTTGAAGGGCTGCCGATGCCACCTGATCTGGCCCGGAAGTTCCTGTTGCTGAAGTTGTCTCTGGTTGCGCCGGCGCCGAAAGATCCGGCGCTGCGCAAGGAATTGACCCAGATAGCGACCTCTCTCGATGGCGATTACGGCAAAGGCAAGTACTGCCGCAAGCCGGACGATTGTCTCGACATCACCGCCATCGAAAAAATCATGGGAGAAAGCCGCGACCCCAACGAACTGAAAGAGGTTTGGGCGGGATGGCATAAGGTGGGTGCTCCCATGCGCCCGCGCTATGCGCGTTTTGTCGAACTCTCGAATCAGGGTGCTCGCGAGATGGGCTTCAAAGACACGAGTGAACTCTGGCGCGCCGGTTACGACATGACCCCTGACGAATTCAACGCCGAACTGGAGAGGCTATGGCAGCAAGTGCGGCCGCTCTACCTTTCCCTGCACACCTTCGTGCGTGCCCGGTTGTCGCAACACTACGGGGCAAAGCTGGTGCCGCTGGATGGACCCATTCCCGCCGATCTGCTGGGCAATCCCTGGGCGCAGGAGTGGGGCAACATTTTCCCTTTGCTGGGACTCCCGGAGAATAGCCGTGGCTACGACCTGACCGAACTGCTCAAGGCCAAGAACCTCGATCCCAAGGGCATGGTGCGGTACGGCGAAGCATTCTACAAGTCGCTGGGCTTTGCTCCGTTGCCGCCAACGTTCTGGGAGCGTTCGCTGTTTTCCAAGCCTCGCGATCGCGATGTGGTCTGCCACGCCAGCGCGTGGGACATCGATTTCCGCGACGATCTAAGGGTCAAGATGTGCATTCAGATTCGCGACGTTGACTTTGTCACCATTCACCACGAACTCGGTCACAACATGTACCAGCGCGCCTACAAAGACCAGCCCTTTATGTTTGAAGGTGGCGCCAATGACGGTTTTCACGAGGCTATTGGCGACACGATCGCGTTGGCCGTCACGCCCGAGTATCTGAAAAAAATTGGATTGCTGGATAAGGTGCCGTCAGCCGAGTCCGACATTCCGCTTCTGCTCAAGCAAGCGCTCGACCGTGTGGCGTTTCTTCCCTTCGGTTTGCTCATCGATGAGTGGCGATGGAAGGTTTTTTCCGGAGAAGTCAAGCCTGCTGATTACAACAAGGCCTGGTGGGACCTGCGGTTGAAGTATCAAGGCGTGTCGCCGCCGGCGGAGCGCAGTGAGGCGGACTTCGATCCGGGCGCCAAGTACCACGTGGCCAGCAATACGCCGTACATGCGGTATTTTCTTGCTCACATTCTGGAATTTCAGTTCTACCGTGCATTGTGCAAGGAGGCGGGTTACACCGGCCCGCTGAATCGCTGCACATTCTATGGATCGAAAGAAGCGGGCGCGAAATTCAACCGGATGCTGGAAATGGGCCAGAGCAAACCGTGGCCGGATGAACTGGAGGTCTTGACCGGCCAACGTCAGATGGATGCCAGCGCAATTCTGGATTACTTCGCCCCGCTGAAAACGTGGCTGGATGAGCAGAACAAGGGGATGAAGGAGGGCTGGTGAGCAGAGTGGACGCGCGGGCAAGAAACACGTAGCCCCGGACGCTCTCCTTCGACTTCGCTCAGGACCCGGGCGGGCGAAGCTCGCCTTTTTCGCGCGGCTGATCGCAAACTGCCGAGCGTTGCTCCGCTGGGCGGACGAGGGCGTCCGCCCCTACGTGTTCCAAAATGTCCCGCCGCGTGTTTTATACTGAAGAGTCCCATGGCAGACATTATTCATCTCAAGCTTCCCGACGGCAGCGCCAAAGAAGTTCCCAAGGGCACGACCGCGCTCGATATCGCCAAGTCCATCAGCCCGCGGCTGGCCGATGCGGCGATCGCGGCGAAGACCAACGGCGATCTCATCGACCTGGCCCGGCCGCTCGAGAAAGATGCCGACCTTCGCATTCTGACCGACCGCGATCCCGAGGCGCTGGAGGTTTACCGGCATTCCTCCGCGCATCTTCTGGCGGCGGCGGTTTTGGAGCTATTTCCCGAGACCAAGCTCGGCCACGGGCCCGCCACCGAGAGCGGATTCTTCTATGATTTTTATCGCCCGACTCCATTTACCCCGCAGGATCTGGAAAAGATCGAAAAGAAAATGCAGGAACTGGTGCAGCAAAACATTCCCTACGCGCGCGAGTTTCTGCCCCGCGATCAGGGTCTGGAGGAATTCAAGAAAGAGGGCGATTTCATGAAGTGCCATTTCATCGAGCAGTTCACCAAGCCCGATGAAAAGATTTCCATCTACCGTACCGGCAAGTTCACCGACTTCTGCCGCGGCCCGCACATCCCCTCGACCGGGAAGATCAAGGCATTCAAGCTGCTGAATATCGCGGGCGCGTACTGGCTCGGGGACGAGAAGAACCCGCAGCTGCAGCGCATCTACGGAACGTCGTTCTTCTCGAAAAAAGATCTTGAAGACCACCTCAACAAAGTTGAAGAGGCGAAGAAGCGCGATCATCGCGTGCTGGGCCAGCAGCTCGATCTGTTTTCCATTCAGGACCTCGCTGGGCCGGGGCTGATCTTTTGGCACCCCAAGGGCGGAATCATTCGCAAACAGATGGAAGACTGGATGCGCGACGAATACATCAAGCGCGGCTATTCGCTCGTGTACACGCCACACGTAATGCGTCGACAGCTGTGGCAAACCTCGGGTCACGAGGGCTACTACGCGCAGAATATGTTCGACGCCATGGAACTCGACGACGCCGAATACCGCCTGAAGCCCATGAACTGCCCCGGCCACATTCTGATCTACAAGGATTCGCTGAAGTCGTACCGCGATCTGCCGGTGCGCCTGGGCGAGTTGGGGACGGTGTATCGCTATGAGCGCTCCGGCGTGATGCACGGTCTGTTGCGCGTGCGTGGATTCACCCAGGACGATGCCCACATCTTCTGCACTCCGGAGCAGATCGAAGAAGAAATCGTAAGCTGCATGGATTTCGCGCTGGAGGTGCTCAAGGACTTCGGCTTTGACAAGTTCCAGACCGATCTCTCCACCTGGGACCCCAACGATCGCAAGAATTTTCTTGGGTCTGAAGACCAGTGGAATCTGGCCAACCGTTCGCTGGAAAATGCGCTCAAGCGGCGGAACATTGAGTACAAAGTAATACCGGGCGAGGCGGCGTTTTACGGGCCTAAGATTGACGTCAAGCTGGTAGACGCGATCGGGCGTTTGTGGCAGCTTTCAACGATCCAGTTCGACTTCAACCTGCCGGCCCGCTTTGGTCTGGAATATGTCGCAGAAGATGGTACGCGCAAGCAGCCCGTCATGGTGCATCGCGCGCTGTATGGATCCATAGAGCGCTTTTTTGGGGTCCTCATCGAGCATTATGCAGGCGCATTTCCGGTGTGGCTCTCGCCCGTCCAGGCGGCGATGATTCCCATCGCCGAGCGGCACGTCGAGTACGCGAACAAAGTTGCCGATCAACTCAAAGCAGCAGGTGTTCGGGTGGAAGTCGATGCCCGCAATGAAAAGATGAATGCCAAAATCCGCGAGCATGCGCTGCAGAAAGTGCCTTTCCTGCTGGTGGTCGGCGACAAAGAGGCCGAATCGAACCGGGTGAACGTACGCATCCGCGGCAAAGAGAAGACTGAAGACATGCCCGCGTCGGAGTTCGTAGAGAAGATCAGGAAACTGATCGCAGAGCGAAGCTCGGGATTGTAGTCAGCGTACTTGTCCAAGGCTGAGACTTCCGTCCAGATTCCAGACAATGTTCCAGAACGAGACGCGCACCCGCTCGTTTCGACAAAGGTGAGACAGTTGATGTCTTGCCTGTCCCACAAATTCGCGGGTTTCTAGCCGTTCCCCGACCGTAGTTTTGGCCAGTTCCGTGCTCTGAACCATGCTTCACCCTGCTGAGAACAGTCGGTGTGGGCTGTTTTCTTGGCGAAACTCCAGCACGACGAAGCTCATTTCACGAAAAGAGGCCATTTTTCATGTCTTCGCCCACGAACGCCCCGCCAAATGTTGCTACCGGAACTGTCGCCGCCGCCACAGCGCCCGCGACGACGCCCGCGGCCATTCCCACCGCCGCGCTATTGACCGCGATGTTGCGAACATCTTCCAAGATCAGCGATTTGTTTTTTTCGCCGGGCAAACCGCCCATGGTCGAGGTGAATGGCCGGCTTGCGCCCACGGGTCCGCGCGCATTGACCGCGGACGACACGCGCCGAATTGCCGCTGACCTTATCAGCAATAATCAGCATGCGCTGGACAGCCTGCGCGATCATGGCTCCTGCGACGTGTCTTACAGTTTGCCGGGCGCGTCGCGGTTTCGGGTGAACATCTTCATGCAGCGCGGCAGTTCCGCCATCGTAATGCGCGTGATTCCCGGCAAGATCCCCGATTTTGCCACTCTCAATCTGCCCGCTGAGCTCGAGAAAATCGTCCATCTCCGCAATGGCATCGTGCTGGTAACGGGTCCGACGGGCTCGGGTAAATCTTCGACGCTGGCAGCCATCATCGACAAGATTAATCAGGAGCAGTCGTATCACATCTTGACCATCGAAGACCCAATTGAGTTCCTGCATATCCATAAGAACTGCATCATTCACCAGCGCGAATTGCACAGCGACACTACGAGTTTCGCTCTGGCATTACGGGCGGCTTTGCGCCAGGCGCCGAAGGTGATTCTGGTGGGAGAAATGCGCGATAAGGAAACCATCGAAATCGCCATGGAAGCGGCGGAGACCGGCCACCTGGTGATGTCTACGCTGCACACCATTGATGCGTCGAAAACGGTGGAGAGGATTGTTGGCGTATTTCCTTTGGCGGAGCAGCACGCGATTCGCACCCGGCTGGCGAAGAGCTTCCGCTACATGATTTCGCAGCGGCTCATTCCACGGAAGGACGGTGGCGGGCGAGTGGCGGCAATTGAGATTCTGAAAGCCACCCTGCGCACTCGCGAATATGTCGAGAAAGGCGAAGCTGAGGGCAAGACGTTGCTTGATGCCATGCGCGTGGGCGGAGCTGAAGGGATGCAGCACTTCGACGGGGAGATCGAGAAACTTGTTCGCGCGGGCACGATCGATCTCGAAACTGGTCTCGCCTATGCCACGAACGCCGGGAATCTTCGCCTGGAGTTGTCGGATTTTGTCGCCGACCGGGAGCTCGACACGCCTGAAATAACGAAGTAAGCGGGTAGTGGCTCAGTTTGATACGGAGGCGAGCCAAGCGCGCGATTCTTGCGTCGCAAAGAACGCGACGCTTCCGCGCGGCTCGCCCAGATCCCTCGCTGCGCAAAGAACGCTTGCTCGGGATGACAAATCAAACTGAGCCACTACCAGTAAGCGCTGGCGCTGAGCGGCTTCATGAGAAGATCTGAAATATGGAGCGGCCTGCAGCGACTGTAATCGGCGTCATCTCCGATACGCATGGCCTGCTCCGGCCGGAGGCACTCGCGGCGCTTCGTGGGTCGCAATTCATAATCCATGCTGGGGATATCGGCGATCCCACCATCCTCGGCCGCCTGGCTGAGATCGCGCCGGTGACGGCAGTCCGCGGCAATGTGGATCGCGAAGCTTGGGCACAACCAGTTCCTGCGACCAACGTGCTCGAGGTCGGTGACATATCCATCTACGTGTTGCATGATCTTCATGAATTGGACCTGAAGCCGGAAGCGGCGGGATTTGCCGCAGTCATTTCAGGACATAGCCATATTCCTAAGCAGGAGACAAGAAACGGCGTGCTGTATTTCAATCCGGGGAGCGCGGGCCCAAGGAGGTTCCGCCTGCCCGTGAGCGCCGGACGCCTTACAGTGGAAGACGGCGAGGTGCGAGGCGAAATTCTCGAACTCGCATTCTGACCACGAACCGCGCAGGCCGCACAGGCCCGTCGACTGCCGCTGTCCGACGTGAGTTCGCCAGAAGCTGTTTCTGTCTGGTTCTGTACAATTCCAAACAATGTCCTTCGAGTTCAGAGTCGAAGCTACCTCTGGTGCCGCGCGGGCCGGCCGTCTTCTCACGCCCCACGGCGAAGTCGAAACCCCCGTCTTTATGCCGGTGGGAACTCTGGCTTCTGTTAAGGGCGTGCCCCAGGACATTCTTGAGGAACTCGGCGTTCAGATCGTTCTCGGGAACACCTATCACCTCTATCTGCGGCCCGGAGTCGAGCAGGTCAGAAAGCTGGGCGGCCTGCATCGCTTTATGTCGTGGCCGCGACCCATTCTCACCGATTCCGGCGGATTCCAGGTATTCAGTCTGAACGATCTGCGCAAGGTGACCGAGGAAGGCGTTACCTTCCGTTCGCATCTGGATGGGTCGGCCCACTTCTTCAGCCCCGAAAGTGCGATGGAAGCGCAGATCGGGCTGGGCGCCGACATCATCATGGCCTTCGATGAGTGCACCGAGTACCCGGCGGATCGTGAGCGGGTGCGGCAGTCTATGGAATTGACGCTGCGCTGGGCCGAGCGAAGCAAGAAATATTTTGAGGAGCACAAGGGGGAAGTGGCGTGGGCCAAGGGTTGCGTGGGGACAGCCGCCCCCGGCTGTCCGGGCGAGGGCAGCTCGCCAGCAGTCGGCCACGAAATCCCCGCCGCACCAGAGCCTGCCGAGCTTTGCTCGGCCAGACAGCCCAAGGCGTCCGCCCCTACGTGTTCCAACGCGAGTCAAGCTCTGTTTGGCATTATTCAAGGCGGGATGGAGGCGGCGCTCCGCAAAGAATCGGCCGAGCGAACGATCGAAATCGGCTTCCCCGGCTACGCCATTGGCGGGTTGAGCGTAGGCGAGCCGCGCTCCATGACGCGGGAAATTGTCGAGGCCACTCTGGAGCATCTTCCCGCTGACAAGCCGCGCTACCTGATGGGGGTGGGCACGCCGGAGGAGATCGCTGCGTACGCCGGCCTGGGCATCGACATGATGGATTGTGTGCTGCCTACGCGGGCCGCGCGCCATGGATTGCTGTTCACATCACAAGGGAAAATCTCCATCAAACAGGCGCAGTACGCGGCGGATGGCGGTCCGCTCGACCCCAATTGCGGCTGCCGGGTGTGCCGCCGTTATTCCCGAGCCTATTTGCGTCATCTTTATGCCGCCAACGAGGTTCTGGCCCAAGTCTTAAATACCATCCACAACCTGAGCTTCTACCTTGACACCATGCGGGCGGTACGTCATTCTATTCAACTTGGGACCGGGGCCCGTTTTTCGTCTGAAGTCTGGTCTCGACCGAAACCATAGCTCGGCACCCCCGGTTTGTGTCCGAAGCTGAAGGAATCTCCGGCCTAAATAGCGCGAGAACTCCAGCGGCAAACTTGTAAAGGGTAAATGCGCCAGTGGACGCGTGCTCCAGAATTCATCTGGCGGAAGCGGGGTTTCAGTTTTCATGAGCGTTCAGCAGCTGTTAGCGTTGCAGAGCAGCGGGTCCATGGGATGGTTAGGGTTCGCCCCGCTGATCTTTATCTTTGCCATTTTTTATTTTCTCCTGATCATGCCGCAGCAGCGGCGGCAGAAGAAGTGGCAGCAGATGCTGGGCGAACTGAAGACAGGTGACAAGATTGTGACAAGCGGAGGGCTGCGGGGCACGATCGTCGCGCTGAAGGATGATTACCTCCATCTGCGCGTGCCGCCGGATAACCTGCGCATTGAGGTCAGCCGGGGTTCGGTGGCATCGGTAACAACGCCCGAAGACACGAGCAAGCCGGCGAAGTAGGATCAAGCACTGCGCGCATCCAAGTTCATTGGTGGAATAATAGTCAAGACATGAACAAGAATCTGGGCTGGAAACTGCTAGTCATTATCGGGACGCTGCTGTTTTTCGTGTTCGGCATCGTCGGCATACCGGACAGCTGGTCTGGCAGCGGGCTGCTGGCGTCCTTGCAGAACCGCATTCATTTGGGGCTGGACCTCAAGGGTGGCACGCACCTGATTCTGCAGGTGCAGGTGAATGACGCGGTGAGCGTCGATTCCGACCACGCGATCGAACGGCTGAAAGCGGATCTCCGTTCTCACAAGATCAATTACGCCGATATCAGCAAACCGGATCCGGTCAATCATCCCGAGAAGGTCGTACTCAAAGGCGTACCGCCCGAGGCGACTTCCGATCTGCGTTCGCTGGTAAGCGACCGGCTCCCCGAGTACGACCTGGCATCCGGTGCGGAAAATACCTGGACGGTTTCCATGAAGCCGCAGGCTCTTGCCGACCTGAAAAACCGCGCCGTGACCCAGGCGATTGAGACCATCCGCAACCGCATCGATCAACTGGGCGTGACCGAGCCCACCATTCAGGAACACGGGCTGGGGCAGTATCAGATCCTGGTGCAACTGCCGGGCGTGGACGATCCCGCGCGGGTCAAGGAAATCATGCAATCCACCGCCATGCTGGAGATCCGGCAGTCACTGGGCGGCCCCTACTCCAGCGAGCAGCAAGCTCTGCAAGAACACGGCGGCGTCCTGCCGCCGGATGCGGAGTTGATGCCAGGCCGCAGCATCGGGGTGACCGCAGCCGAGGGCGGGCAGACCTGGTACCTGATTTCGCGTGCGTCAGCAGTGACCGGCCGCGACCTGCGCTCGGCGGAGCCTTCCCGGGATGAAAACGGACAGCCGGCGGTGCAGTTTGTTTTGACCGGAGAGGGCGGACGGCGGTTCGCCAGTTTCACCGGCGCTCATGTGGGCGATAACCTGGCCGTGGTGTTAGACCACAAGGTTCAGGAAGTCGCGGTGATCAAGGAGCAGATTCATGACACGGGCGTGATCAATGGCCGCTTCACCGAGCAGGAGGCCAAAGATTTGGCCATGATTCTGCGCTCGGGCGCGCTGCCGGCAGGTATCAAGTACCTGGAGGAACGCACGGTGGGTCCGTCGCTGGGCACGGATTCGATTCGCGCCGGCGTGCGGGCGGCCATCATCGGCATGCTGGCAGTGCTGGTCTTCATGCTGATCTACTATCGGGCGGCTGGGATCAACGCAGATTTGGCGCTGATTCTGAATCTGGTTATCCTGCTTGGGTTCCTCGGTTACAGTGGGGCCACGCTAACTCTGCCGGGAATTGCGGGAGTGATACTGACGGTCGGCATGGGCGTGGACTCGAATGTCCTGATTTTCGAGCGCATCCGGGAAGAACTGCGGAATGGGAAGACGCCGCCCTCGGCGGTCGAGCAGGGTTTCGGCCATGCCTGGATCACCATCGTGGACACCCACGTGACCACGATTGTTTCGGCGGTGATTCTGTTTATTTTCGGAACTGGTCCGGTGCGCGGGTTTGCGGTTACCCTGAGCTTTGGCTTGTTCGCCAACCTGTTTACAGCGGTGTTCGTGTCGCGCGTGATCTTTGACTGGATATTGACCCGCAAGCAGCGTGGCGAAGCGTTGAGCATTTGACCGTAGCTAGTAGCTGGTAGCTAGGAAAGGTTTTCAGCAGCGTGGAATTTTTTCGTGATCCAAACATAGATTTTCTGGGCAAGAAGTGGTACTTTCTCGCCTTCTCATTATTGTTCAGCGTGGCCGGCGTGCTTTCCATGCTGTTCTGGCACGGAATTCCGCTGGGCGTAGACTTCCGCGGCGGCACGCTGGTCTACGTAAAGTTCTCGCATACGCCGGACGACAACGCCATCCGGGCCGCCATGGATCGAGCCGGCCTGCACAATGCGCGCATTCAGCGTTACGGCCAGATCGCCAACAACGAGGTGCTGATTGACCTTGCCGAGCAGGAGACCAGTGAGCAGGCGCTCGATCAGGGCAAGCTGCAGATCATCAACGCGCTCGAGTCCAACGCTCCCCCGGGGAAACAGGACCTGAATAATGCCAGCGTGCTGACCTTGACCAATTATCTGATGGAGAAAGATCCGCTGCGTGCGGGCACCGATGCCAACCAACGCTACAGCGCCCAGGCGCAGGGGATCGTCAATGTTCGGGACAAGGTGAAGGGCGGCGTGCTGAGTTCCATGGACGATTTGAAGGGCGCGGTGGACCCCGCCGTCGTAGCATCGCTGCAGGACGTATTTTATCTTTCCGATTTTGGCGTGCGCAACGTGGAGATCGTCGGGCCCCAAGTGGGGCACCAGTTACAGACTCAGGCCAAGCTGGCCGTGCTGTATTCGTTGCTCGGCATGCTGGTATACCTGGCATTCCGTTTCGAATGGATCTACGGCGTAGCGGCCGTGATCACGGTCTTCCATGACACGCTGATCACCGTGGGAGCATTCTCCCTGACCAATAAATCGATTTCGTTGACCGTGGTTGCCGCGATCTTGACCCTGGTCGGGTACTCCAATAACGACACCATCGTGGTGTTCGACCGCATCCGCGAAAACCTGAAGCTGATGCGGCGCGAGAAGTTGGCGGACATCGTCAATCGCGCCATCAATCAGACGCTGAGCCGGACTATTCTGACCGCGGGCTTGACCTTCCTGACCGTGCTGGCTTTGTACCTGTTCGGGGGCGAGGTGTTGCATGGCTTCTCCTTTGCCCTGGTGATTGGCATTTTAATTGGAACCTACTCGTCCATCGCGATTGCGGCTCCGATTTTGGTGGCCTATCAGGATTGGAAATCCAATCGCGGGAAGCCGGTTACGATTGCGGCCAAGGACGCTAACCGCCGTGGGGAAAAGGTGAAGGTCAAAGCCTGAAACCCGCCAGCAGGTTGGGTATGAGCGTGTAAGTTTGTGAATGTTAGGGATTTGAGGTAGTATCATGCGGTTTCAAGAAGACCGGCAAAAGCAGCCGGCTCTTGGGAGCAAACAGGAGGCAGTTGGTGTCTAAGAGCAGTTAGGGTCCGTGTAGGAGAAATCTCATGTTTGAAGACAGCCTGATCGAATCGGGTGGACGGCTGAAAAGCAAGCGGGGCGTGACAACTGCCTTGTCGTTTGTTCTTCAGATGGCATTGGTAGGAATCCTGGTCTTGGTGCCCCTCCTGTTTACCGAAGCCTTGCCCAAGACGCAGTTGATGACATTCCTGGTAGCTCCGCCCCCGCCTCCGCCGCCACCACCGCCCCCGGCAGCAGCCCCGGTGAAGATCGTCAAGACCGTGCAGACCGACATCGTCAACGGGCAATTGCGCACACCCACCAAGATTCCTGAGAAAGTGCAGATGATCAAGGAAGACGAGCCACCTCCGATGGTGGCGTCCGGTGGTGTCGTAGGCGGCGTGCCGGGAGGTATTCCCGGCGGACAGATGGGCGGCGTAATCGGCGGCATTATCAGCTCGACCCCGGTGGCTGTGCCCAAAGTGGCCACGCCGCAGCGCGTCCGCGTATCTCAGGGCGTGACTCAGGGATTGCTGATCCGCCGAGTGCAACCGAATTATCCACCGCTGGCCCGGCAAGCGCGCATCCAAGGTACTGTGCTGTTGCAGGCTGAAATCAGCAAAGATGGGACGATCGAGAACCTGCGGTTGATCAGCGGTCACCCCATGCTGGCGCCGGCGGCCATCGAAGCCGTGAAGCAATGGCGGTATAAGCCTTACATTCTGAATGGCGAACCGGTGGAAGTGGAAACGCAGATTACGGTGAACTTTACTCTGTCCGGAGGCTAAACCCCCGGACCGGGAGCGGTGTAGATGTGAGGCAGTACGAGGACCAGTGCCTTCCCCCAATCCTACCTTTGTCGCGACTCGGGAACGGGGCGTGCGGAAGCATCGAAGGCTGCCCTCGAGTATGACCCGAAGAGGTCATCACGCAAGCCCATTAGAAGCGATTAGGCGACAAACAAGTTCCGAGGAGGAAAAAGCAACTCATGTTCCTAGCCAATTTAGCAACCCATAGCCTGAGCAACATGTCCACCATGGCGGCCTGGTTGTTCCAGGAGCAGCCGATCGGTTGGGATCCGATTTCGCTGTGGCACCAGATGGGGCCCACGGCGAGAGGCGTGGTCATCATCTTATTCATCATGTCTGGATGGTCGATCGGCGTCATGATCGACCGCTGGATGGCGTTCAGCGCGGCGAGAAAGCAGTCGCGGGCGTTTGCTCCCGCCGTGGCCGGTGCCCTGCGCGATGGCAAGATTGACGAAGCCATCAAGGTGGCGGAACGCAACAAGAAGAGTCACCTGGCTAAGGTCGTTACCGCCGGCCTGATGGAATTCCGCGCTCACCAGGAGAGCGGCGAAATTCCGGGCGAGACCATCGAGGCTTCCAAGCGCGCTCTGGAGCGGACTGAAGCTATCGTCCACGCCGAGCTGAAGCGCGGTCTGGGCGGCTTGGCCACCATTGGATCGACTGCCCCGTTCGTCGGGCTGTTCGGCACGGTGATGGGCATTCTGAACGCCTTCAAAGGTATTTCCGAGCAGAAGGCTACCGGTCTAGGCGCGGTCGCAGGCGGTATCGCGGAAGCGCTGGTGACCACTGCCATCGGTTTGTTCGTCGCCATCCCGGCCGTGATGATGTTCAACTATCTGACCGGGCGCGTAGAGGCTTTCGACGTGGAGATGGATAACTCGTCGAGCGAACTGATCGATTACTTCCTCAAGCGGCGGGGAATGCGCCGGTCCTGAGCGTTGTAAGCGGGATTGGCTTCGACCCTGAGTTGCTGGCCTGGCGCCGGAGAGTCCTTCGGCGCCCGGTTTTGAACCCTGAGGGAACATCGGTTCACGGGGCTGGCGGCGCGGAATCTGGCGGGCAGGAGAGACAGGTATGGCACTGGCCAAGAGAAACGAAGGAGCCAAGGTCAACTCCGACATCAACGTCACTCCCATGGTGGATGTGATGCTGGTGCTGCTGATCATCTTCATGGTCATCACGCCCATGTTGCAAAAGGGCGTGAGTGTGGACTTGGCGAAGGTAAACAATCCGGAGCAGATGCCGGATGCGGACAAGGAAGATGCGCTGATCGTGGCGATCATGCGAGATGGCAAGGTGTTCTTCGGCAACGATCAGGTTGCGCCCGACCAGTTGACCGGAAAGGTCAAGGACCGTCTGGCCAACCGCGTGGACAAGCGAGTTTTCGTCCGCGCCGATGCCAGGGCCCACTTTGGTGCGGTGGTAAGTGTGGTCGATAACGTGCGCGCGGCGGGCGTGGACGAACTGGGTCTGCTGACCGATCAGAGAAAATCCACGGGAACTCCGCCACCGCCAGCACCCGGCGGCCAATAGAGGAGAGATCTTATGGGAATGGGAGTTAGTGGTGGGGGCGGGTCGCAAATTGCAAGCATTAACATGACGCCGATGATTGACGTCCTTCTGGTGTTGCTGATCATCTTCATGGTCATCACGCCGTTGACCCCCAAGGGACTGGAGGCGCTGGTACCTCAGCCGCCACCGCCGAACGCGCCCAAGAACAACACCCCGGACCGCACGATCGTGGTTCAGTTGATCGATCGTGGGCCGGGGCAGGAGCCGGGACTGAAAATCAACCAGGAAGACACCACTTGGGAAGGCCTGCAGGGACGCCTGACCGATATTTTCAAAACCCGCGCCGAGAAAGTGATGTTCGTCAAGGGTGATGACAACGTGCCGTTTGCTGACGTAGCCAATGTCATTGACATTGCCCATGCGTCGGGCGTAGACAAGGTGGGTCTGATCACGGCCAAGATCGAGGCCGGCGGCTAGAGACGCGCGGTCGGAGATTTTCATTTACCACAGCGGGACGCGCATGGTTGGCGCAGTCACCGACCAACTGTACCCGAAGCGGTCGTGCGCGGTCGGGCTGGACGTGTCTCAATTTTTCTGACGTCGTTTTCCTGGCGAGGGAGAGTCATAAGGCAATGAAAAAAAACATACGAGTGCTGGCGCTCATGGCAGTCGGTTGCGTGCTGCTTTCCTCCGCTGGTTGCGACAAGTTGAAGGCGCGCGACCAGTTGAACAAGGGCGTCAATTCCTACAAGAACGCTAGATATGAAGAGGCCATTGAGCACTTCCAGCAGGCGGTGACACTGGATCCCAGTCTGTTGAACGCTCGCCTTTACCTGGCCACCGCGTACGCGCAGCAATACATTCCAGGCGTCGAAGCGGAAGACAACGCCCGCCTCGGGCAGCAGGCGATTGACCAATATAAGGCAGTTTTGGAGCGCGATCCCAAGAACATCAATAGCGTCAAGGGAATTGCTTACATCTATCTGCAGATGAAGAAATTCGACGACGCCAAGACCTACTACCGCAAGGCGCTGGAAATCGATCCCAATGATCCTGAACCGTATTACTCAGTCGGCGTAATCGACTGGACCCAGACCTATCAGCCGCGCATGGAAGAACGCGCCAAGTTAGGACTCAAGCCGGAAGAGCCGCTGAAGGACAAGAAGGTCTGCGCGCTGCTCAAAGAGAAGAATTCGGCCAACATTCAGGACGGTATTGATGCTCTCAATAAGGCGCTCCAACTGCGCCCTGATTACGACGATGCCATGGCCTATATGAACCTGATGTATCGCGAGAGAGCGGACGTGGAATGCGATGATCCTGCGGCCCGCGCCGCCGATTTGAAGACCGCCGATGATTGGGTGGATAAGACCATGGCTACGAAAAAGGCCAAGGCCGAGAAGCAGCCCGGCGCACAGGGCATCACCATGGATTCATCGGGCAAATAGTTTCTTTGTTTCTGATATGGAAGCCCCTTCTGCTGCTGGAAGGGGCTTTTGAATGTAATAGCATTAAAGCGGTTCGCGCCATTGGTCGACCCGACACCGCAGGCTTCGCTCCGGCTGGGCGGGCCCTTCGGCTTCGTTCAGGATGACAGGTCTGGGGGGCGGGTGAATTCGTGAAATGCCATGTCATCCTGGAATGCGAGAAGTCAAAAAGGCACAGCCTCTCAGAGCGGTCCTATCTGGGTAAATCTGTGAACATCAGCGGCCAGCTCCACTATTCCGGCGTGCCCTGAAACAGCGGCCACAACTGGTCTCCGATCACGCGATACACCACGAACGCCGTGCCCGCGTCGGACACCTGGCGGAAGAGCAGTTCGCCACGCCCGTCTCCGTCGGCATCAACCGCGTCAATCAACTCGAACCGGGGCAGGACATCCAGGTGTTGTGTGTCCGTCACGTTCGCCAACGCCTTGTGAAAATCACCGTTGATATCTTGCCTGGCCACCAGGGTGACGAAATACTGCAGGTCTGGCGCTGCGCTCTCCTTCCCACCGGTCCGCCGGGGAAGCTGCGCCTTAGCGGTCAGCACCGCCTCGGGCTCGTTGCTGTTCGATAGATCAAACACCCGAAGCTGCACGTCCTCGAAACTGGGCTGTGCTGGCTTGGCCGCTTTAGCCCGGGGCGAGGAAGCATGGGGCGGCGGCGAGGCAATCGTTTCGCCTGCTAGTTGCTTAGCGCGGGCGCGGATCTCCTCAGCCGCCAGCGCCAGCATCTTGCTGCGGAATTGCTGCTCTTCTTCCGGCTTCAGACTATAGGTATAGGGACGAGGTTCGGGACCGTCGGCGTCGGAAATGGCGGGAATGAGCTGAACCTGGCTCGCCGGAGAGGCAGCCGGAGTTATCGGCGGATGGGCAGCCGTCTTTGGCGTCGTCGCCAGCGGCTTGCCGGGCGATTCTGCCGGCTTAGGAGCGGGCTTGCCCCGGCGTAGCACGGGCCGGTCTTTGTCGGTTTGACCGGCGTCTACTTGATCTGCGGGCGGAGCCGCCGAGGATGCTGACGCCGTCGTAGCTGTGGCCGTGGCCGCCCCTGGCGTGCTGGTTGCAGGACCCGCGCTGGATGCAGCTCCGGACGCAGATGACGGCGCCGCCTGCGAAGCCGCCGGTTGGGCTGGCGGCGTGGGCGCTGGCGCGCTGGGCGCTGGCGCGGTCTCCGGAGCCTTGGCTTTTTGCGGCCCGGAACGTCTCAGCTTCGGTGGACCTTCATCTTCGTCCATACCACGAGGCTTCGACGACCCGGCCGGCTTATTCGCCGATTTCGGCGGAATCGAACCCGCCGGCAGCCACGTACCCTCGGCAATCCAGGTGTTGTCAACTTTCCGTTCCAGCGCGGCCGTCACGGTAAACAGTCCCTGGGAAACGCCCGTGCGAATCCCTTCATAAACGGTTTCTGATTCGAGCGCCATCGGAACGGGAGATGCCTTGTACGCGCCGGCATCGTAATACTTGCCATCGTAGAGGATGGTGATGGGGATCAGGTGAGCTTTGCCATTCGGCGCCAGTTCAACCAGACCCAGGGCGCGCGGTCCCTTAATAACTTTCGTGCTGCGCGTGATTTGTGCCGGCGCAATTTGCGGCAGCATTGTGAGAACAACGACTGTCAGCCCGAGGATCAATGCCAGTGCGCCCGGGATGACGACCCGGCGGCCGGTAAGGTATAACGTTGAGCGGGAGGGAGAGACACCCATGGATATCAATGATAAAGCCCCGGAGTTTACTTTGCCCGACCAGAATGGCAAGCCGGTTTCGCTCAAGGATTTTCGCGGAAAGTACGTCGTGCTCTATTTTTATCCCAGAGCCGACACTCCCGGCTGCACCATTGAAGCCTGTGAGTTCCGCGATTCACACAAGAAGATCGAAAAGACAGACGCGGTGGTTTTGGGCATTTCGCCGGATAACTCCGCGGCGCAAAAGAAATTCGAGGAGAAGTTCAGCTTGCCGTTTACGCTGCTCGGCGATGCCGACAAGAAAGTCTGCAACCTCTACGGTGTCATCCAGGAGAAGAACATGTATGGCAAGAAGGTGATGGGCGTGGTGCGGACAACGTTCATCATTGGCCCGGACGGGAAGATCAAACATGTCTTCCGCAAAGTGAAGCCGGAAGGCCATGCGGAGGAGGTACTGGCATATTTGAAGAGCGCGGCGTAGGATGCGGTTGATGCTTTCGTGTGTGGAGGCGGGTCTCTGAACCGCCCCGCGCCCCCACACTTCACGCTGGTATTACTTTATCGTCGCAGTCGAAGTTGTGGTGAACGTTAGTGCCGACTCGGCGTGGATCACGGCTTCCTCTTTGCCGGTCGCGGCTGCCAGTCCTGTCCCAGCTCCTGCTCCGGCGGCGGTACCGATCAGCGCGCCCTTACCGCCTCCTGCCAAGCCTCCGATCAAAGCTCCTGCCGCCGCTCCGCCGCCAATTTTCTCGACGTTACCCTTGGTGTGGCTCTTGCCCTTGGCGTGGTAAGCGGTGGTTGAGACTGGGACCATGTTTCCGTTAATCTCCACTGCAGTGAGCCGCAGGGTCAGTTCGCCGGGATCGTGCAGGCGTCCGCTGGATTTCGCATAAGTGACCTTGCCTTTGACTGGTGCGCCCGCAGGGGCGATGCTCTTGCCGTTAAGCACCAGCCCGCGAGCCAGGTTTGCGTGGAAGGCTTGGCCAGCCTTGGCGGTGCGTGAATTGATTTGTGAGTCCAGGCGCACGGTCAGCCTGGTGCCAGCAGGAACGGTACTCGCGACGGCGACCGCGGTCATTAGCGACAACAGCGAAACAACCTTGAGGCTTTTCCCGAGCATACAATCTCCTTAAGTTGTTGATGGTGCGATTGAGTGGCCAGAGACTTTCCATCACAATAGGCAAAACCGGGTTCCGAGTCTTGTACCGGAAGTTCTATGGCGGCACTGACCTTTTGGACCGACTCTCAGTGACGATTCAGCCAGGGCACCGGCAGGAAGAGTGGGCCAGTTTGAAATACTTCGCGCGAGATCCCTTGCTCCGCTGGTAAAAACGCGGGGCTTCGGGATGACGCCATCTGAAAACGGAGAGCCAAACTGACCGACTACCAACAGGAAGGCAAAACTTGACGAGCCCTATCCTCCAGTTTCGAAGTGCTTTGCCGCGCGGCTTTTATGATCGCGATCCGCGTCGTGTGAGCCGCGAGCTGTTGGGGAAAGTGCTGGTGCGAAGGGAAGCAAAGAAGGCTTTGGCTGCCAGGATCGTAGAAGTAGAAGCCTATCTCGGAGAGGACGATCCGGCGGCCCACGCAGCGGCCGGCCGCACGGCGCGGAATGCCGTGCTGTTCGGGCCTCCCGGCTATGCCTATGTCTACTTCATCTACGGAAATCACTATTGCCTGAATGTTTCCTGCTTGCCGGATGGAGTCGCCGGCGGAATCCTGTTTCGCGCGGTGGAACCCCTAGCTGGAATCGAGGAAATGGGGCGATTGCGAGGCATTTCCGTAAACGGCGCCGGCGATCTGCGAAAGTTGACCAGCGGGCCCGGCCGGCTGGCCGAGGCATTCGGCATCACGCGCGAGCGGGACAACGGAAAAGACCTGACCAGCGTTCGTTCCGACCTGTTCATTGCCGATGACGGCTACAAGGTGCGGCGCGTTCTGACGACGACACGGATCGGAATCACGAAAGCCGCAGCCCTGCGCCTGCGATACCTGATCGCGGGCAATGAATTCGTCTCGGGGCCCAGGATTCTGAGAACCGAGAACTGACAACTGGGTTCCGGTCAACATTCCTTCGCGTTCGCTATGGATGATGGAGGACTCAGTGCTGTCGAGGGCTCCCTTTTTTGAGTTATCCTCGTTGGGTCGCCATGAGCGCCACTTCATCGAAACCTGACTATGGAATCGACGCACCCGGAGTCATTCGCAACCTGTTCTTGTTTGGCGTTGGCCTTCCAATACTGGCGTGGTTCGTGCCGGCTGTGCACTTCGGTCCGGTAACCGTCATCATGGGGCCAATGGGCTATACGACGGGCGCGTTTTGTCTGGTCGAAGGCTTCCTCATGATCCTGTATGCGAAGGTCGGCAAGTTTCGTCATCGCGACCGAATGTTGAAGATGGTGAATTGGGAGGGCGATGAAACTGTGCTGGACGTAGGCACTGGGCGCGGCTTGTTAATGATTGGCGCGGCGAAGAAGCTGACCACGGGGAAATCCGTGGGCATTGATATCTGGAGCGCCAAGGATCTTTCCGGCAACGCCATGGACAAAACGCTGCATAATGCGGAAATCGAGCAGATGCGTGAAAAGGTCGATGTGCAAAACGGCGATGCCACGGCCATGAAGTTCCCCGACGCCAGTTTCGACGTGGTCCTCTCTAACGTGTGCATCCACAATATTCCGGGCCGGGCGGCGCGTGACCAGGCTTGCCGGGAGATCGTTCGCGTCCTCAAACCCGGCGGCAGGGCCTTGATTTCTGACTTCATCCATACTGGGGATTACGTCAAGGCTTTCAAGGCCGCAGGAGCAGTCGCGTCTCGCACGGGCTTCAACTTCCTGTTCACTTTTCCGTGGTTGCGAATTGTCGAAGTAGAGAAGCGCTCGAAGGGAGACCGATAAGAATTGTCATTCCGAGGAGCTAGAGCGACGAGGAATCTGCAGTTTCGCCGAGCGCCAGAAGAAACTGCAGATTCCTCGCTTCGCCCGGAATGACAACAAGCAGGTATCTGACTCAATCAGGACAGCACAACATTGTCAATCAACCGCGTTTTTCCAACGAATCCTGCTACAGCAACGAGCGCAGGATGGTTAAGTTCTGCCACCGGATCGAGCATGTCCGGATCCACAATTTCAAAGTAATCCAGGCGAACGGCGGGCTCCGCGGCGAAGACTTGTTTGCCAGCTTCGATCAGATTGCCTGCGTTCCGCACGCCTTTTTCGAAGCGACTTCTTACCTCCATCAGTGAGCGGTGCAGCACCAGCGCTGTCTGGCGCTCCTTCGGATCAAGGTAAGCGTTGCGTGAGCTCATGGCCAGACCGTCCGGCTCGCGCATGATCGGGCAAACGACGATCTCGACCGGAAAATTCAGGTCCCGCACCATGCGACGGATGATGGCAGCCTGGGCCGCGTCTTTCTGGCCGAAGAAGGCGAAGTCCGGCTCGACGATGTGAAAGAGCTTCGCAACCACAGTAGTGACTCCGCGAAAGTGCCCTGGCCGCGACCTACCACAGAGTTTCTCGCTTAGACCTTCAACCGTGACATAGGTGACAGCTCCTGCGGGATACATTTCTTCCACCGCTGGCGCGAACAAAAAATCCACGCCTTCTTTCTCCAGCAAGGCGCAGTCGCGCCCGAAGGTGCGGGGATATTTGGCCAAATCTTCATTCGGCCCAAACTGGAGGGGATTTACGAAGATGGACACGGCGACCGCACCGCATCGTGCCTTCGCGACGCGCACCAGCGACAGATGGCCCTCGTGCAACGCGCCCATGGTGGGTACGAAGCCCAAACGCTGGCCTGCGTGCCGTGCCACGCGGGAAGCACCACGCATTGCTTCAATGGTCTTGCAGGTTTCCATTCTGCGCTGAGCAGGTTCCAGGAGTTCGCCTTAAGCCGACGGAACCCATTGTATGACTACCTGCACGCTTTCCAATGTGCCCGCGACCAAGGCTCGGTTCTTGCGGAGCTGGGCCTTATCTGCGTCAGCCCTTGCCCCGGCAGCTTCCTGGATCGCAACGACGCGCCCGTACGGCCATGCCGAGGCGGGCAGCTTGCCCAGCACTTCAAGCAACTTGTCTGGATCCACGATCTGCTGCTCGTTGTTGCCGGCGTCCAGCAATCCCACGCCGTCGACTCTGACGATCAGGTAGGGATTTTGCCAGCCCTTCATATCCCGCATGGCGGCGTATTTCTGAGGGTCCGCCAATGGAATCTGCTGGATTCGGGCCTCGGGAGTAGTCGCCGCAGCCGACGGCGCCGCCGTTTTGGGCGGAAGAGAGCAACCAACCACCAGGGCGAGGGTCAGCGCCAAGCACGAGTATTTCATTCCGGTTCGCTCTATCGCCGCATCCCCCGTTTGCGCTCCAGCACCGTCTCTAACGACTGTTGCGTTTCTTTAGGCAAATGATAAGACTCGCGGTCCGAGGGATACTGATGTGAGATCACATCGGCGCGGAAGGCCTGTACCGCGTCGCTGATCAGCGCAGCAGCGTCCCCGTACCGGCGCACGAACTTGGCCGGGGGACCGAAGGTCAGGTTCAGAATGTCGTGGAAAACGAGCACTTGGCCATCGCACTGCGGGCCGGCGCCAATGCCGATCGTCGGAGTCGCAACTTCCGCTGTAATCAGAGCTGCGACTTCGCGCGGGATTCCTTCGAGGTAAATGCAGGCCGCTCCCGCACGATCCAGGGCCACGGCATCGCGCATGAGCTGCTCGACCGCCGCCAGCGACTTGCCCTGGACCTTGTATCCGCCCATCACATTTACCGACTGCGGAGTAAGCCCAATATGCCCAGTCACGGGAATTTCGGCGTCGATGACGCGGCGGATCAGGTCGGCGCGCTTTTCGCCGCCTTCCATCTTCACCGCTTCGGCGCCGGCCTCCTTCACGAAGCGCGCCGCATTCCGCACGGCCTCGTCCGGGGTAACGTGATACGACCCATACGGCATGTCCGCGACCAGGAACGCGTGTTTCACGCCTCGCCGCACCGCGCGAGTGTGGTGCAGCATTTCGTCAATCGTGACCGAAAGGGTGTTTTCGTAGCCGAGCATGGTCTGGGCGAGCGAGTCGCCGACCAGCACGATGTCAATCGCAGCCTCGTCGACCAGGCGCGCGCTGGAATAGTCGTACGCCGTCAGGCAGGTGATGGGTTGATGTTGGAGTTTTTTTTCTCGAAGAGAAGCAACGGTAATCTTCTGGCGAGGTTCGCCAATGGGCGTGAGACTCACGATATCCTCCAGTGCCCCTCCGCCTTGGCGGATAGAGCCTGACACATCTTGGATACTGCTGCAGGTATTGTAGCGCAAAATCTGCCGTTGGTCGGCCGTCGTTGGTCGTTGGCCAAGATGCCGACCTAACCCATTGATTTTACGGAGGCTTGTGCCTCGGTGCAGGATTTGGCATTCTGTAAGACCATTGATATAAGGTCTTACATTATAGTAAGATACCACAATGAAATCCTACCAGACGGTGGTGAGCTCCAAAGGGCAGGTGGTAATTCCGGCCGAATTGCGTGAGCAGCTTGGACTCGACAAGGGTACCCGCGCAACTTGGAGGGAAGAGAAGGGTCAACTGGTGCTGACTCCAATGACCATTCGTCGGATCGACGAGATCAGAGGCTTCCTCAAGCCGGGGCCAGGCGAACCTACTATGTTTGACGAACTGTTCGCTGAACGGGAGCGAGAGCGAAAACGAGACAAGCAATGACTCCGTCTGCGAATCGCGAGGGTCGGCGCTATGTGCTCGATGCCAATGCCCTCCTCGGTTACTTCGAGGATCGGCCTGTCACCGCCGCGAAGGTGCAGCATCTTCTCGAGGAGGCCCTGCGACGGGATTTGCCACTGATATTATCCGCGGTCAACTGGGCTGAAGTGTTCTACATCGCGTGGAGACGCCACGGCGAGGCCAAGGCCCGCGAATCCGAAGCGAGACTGAAGGAACTCCCCATAGCTGTCGTTGCGGCGGATCGGGACCGAGCCACTCGAGCAGGGACGCTGAAACAGAAGCACGCCTTGGGTTACGCCGATGCCTTCGCTGCTGAACTGGCCATCGAGCGCGGCGCCTGGCTGGTCACAGCCGACCCCGAGTTTGCGAAAGTAGGGAAAGGATTATCGGTTTATTCACTGCCGCGGCACGAGAAGTAGCGGATCGCCAAAGTTCAGCGGTGGGCCATCGTAATGGACACGGATTTCGTCGCTTCGATACGGCTCAATCTCCGCGTTGCACACGGGGCATTTTGCGTTGCACATGCAAGACCAAGCGTCGGCCCATTCCGTCCGGTCCCTTGGACAGCAATAGTAATTCAGATAGTTCATATATCACCGAGGTGCTCTGCAACGCCCCGTTTCGTAGGACCGACGGCCAACGACCAACGACGAACGACCAACGACGGTTCTCACGCGCTGGCCGCTTCTTGATTCCCCAGCGGCAGGAAATATTGTGTCCCCTTGATCGGAGCGGAGACTTTCCGCAGCAGTTCTTGCAAGTCTTCGTTGCGCTCCACGAAATCAATCTCCGAGGTGTTGACGATCAGCAGGTCCGACGAAGTGTAGTGAAAGAAAAAGTGTTCGTAGGCCTTGATCACTTCCTCCAGATACTCTTCGTTGATCGCCTTCTCGCCCGGCGCATTCTTTTTCTTCAGGCGCTTTTTCAGGACGTCGGGAGAGGCTTGCAGATAGATGACCAGGTCGGGCGTGGGGAGCTGCTCGCGGAAGTAGTTGTAATAGCGGTTATAGGTGTCGAGCTCCTGGTCGGTCAGGTTCAGGCAGGCGAACAGCTTGTCTTTTTCGAAGATGAAGTCGCTGACCACAATTTTCTGCGAACGGGCGCCGAGGTCAAGGGCTTTCAACTGCTCGAAGCGTCGGATCAGGAAAGCAAACTGCGCCTGGAATCCAGCCCCGTGCTCACCCTCGTAAAAGGCGCGCAGGAATGGGTTCTCCTCCACCTCCGTGACGCGCTGCGCATTCAGACGCTCCGCCAGAATCCGCGCCAGCGTGCTTTTGCCGACGCGTATAGGTCCTTCCACTGCAATGTAGCGGGGCAGCTCAAAAAGATTGGCCATGGGCTCGTAGAGGAATTGCGCTTCGCATGGCAGGATAGCGCGATAGAGCGTAGCGTGCAATTGAGGGAAGAGTAACCCCTGTTTTTCACCCCAGAGACACAGAGGAAAGCCGAAGAAATAAAGGAATTTTCTCTGTGTCTCCGTGTCTCCGTGTCTCTGTGGTGAAAGTGGTGAAGCGGCCTGATCGCATTTACAATCGGCGCATCATGTTCGGTTACCTCGCGGCTGGCGTTTTAGGAACTGCAGCGGCTTCGGCGGCTGGCTACCAGTCCATGGCGCCGGCCGGGCAGTGGTATGGCCCAACCTTTACTGGACTCAGCCGCGGAACCAGGCAACTCGCGCTTACCTACGACGACGGTCCCAACGATCCATTCACCTTACGCTTGCTCGAAGTTCTCGCCAAACACGGTGTGCGCGCCACATTTTTTCTGATCGGCCGCTTCGTGAAACAGCGTCCTGACATTGTCCGCGAGCTGGTGCAGGCTGGCCACGTCGTCGGCAACCATACCTTCAGCCATCCCAATCTGATTTTTGCTTCAGCGCCAGCAGACCCGCAGGGAACTTGAACAATGCGAACAGGCGCTGGATGACGCGGTAGGAGAGCATTCCCGGCTGTTTCGTCCGCCATTCGGGGGACGCAGGCCGGGCACCCTGCAAGTAGTGCGGGGCATCGGACTGCAGCCGGTTATGTGGAACGTCACCGGCTTCGACTGGCAGGGAAAGCCCGCAGAGCACGTTGAACAAAAGATCCGCGAACAGGTCCGCGGCGGCGACGTGATCCTTTTACACGACGGCAGCCACGCCGTCTTTGGGGCCGATCGTTCCCAAACTGTGATCGCGACCGATCGTCTGATTGCCCGCTACAAATCTGAAGGATACGAGTTTGTGACCATTCCGGAAATGATGGCGAAAGAAGCTATCAGCTCTCAGCTTTCAGCAATCAGCTAGACGGATCTCGGCTCAGCATTCGTGGGCTGCGCTCCTCAGTCGCTCCTTGACGTCGGTTTTCGCCAGAACTCGACCTATGCTGTTGTCCAGCGCGAACGCCTGCTTCGCCGCCGCAATCGTCTGCTGGATATCTTCATCGGTGTGGGCCACGCTCAGAAACGCGGCTTCGAACTGCGACGGCGGCAGGTAGATTCCGTTTTCCAGCATGGCACGAAAGAATCGCGCCGAAAGCTTCGATATCGGACTTGTGCCGCCGAATCCCAGTCCGTCACCGGACCTGGAGCGAAGAACCAGGTGAACATCGAACCCACACGGTTGTAGCAGACAGAGCACACCGGCTTCCTTGGCCGCCGCTGCAACCCCGGCCGTCAGCTCCCCACAAAGCTTATCCAGGCGCGGATAGATTTCCTTCTTGTGTTCGCGCAAATGCCGCAGCGTGGCCAGCCCGGCCGCCATCGCCAAAGGATTTCCCGAGAGCGTGCCTGCCTGGTACACCGGTCCGAGCGGCGCCACCAGGTCCATGATCTCCGACGGACCCCCGTAGGCTCCGACCGGCAGGCCGCCGCCGATAATCTTGCCCATCGTGGTCAGGTCCGGTGTGATTGCGTACAGCTCTTGCGCGCCGCCGAAGGCCAGACGAAACCCGGTCATGACTTCGTCGAAAATGAGCACAGCCTGGTCGCGCTGAGTGATGGCCCGCACCGCTTCGAGATATCCACGCGCCGGCGGAACACAACCCATGTTGCCCACTACCGGTTCCACGATCACGCAAGCGATCTGATGCCTGAACTTCTTGAATGCCTGCTCCAGCGCATCCGTGTCATTGAAGGGCAGAGCCAGAGTGAACTGGGTGAACTCCTCCGGCACGCCGGCCGAGCCTGGAATACCGAGCGTGGCCACTCCCGAGCCAGCTTTCACCAGCAGCGCGTCGGCATGGCCGTGATAGCAGCCCTCAAATTTCACGATGTACTTGCGCTTGGTGTAAGCGCGAGCCAGCCGAATGGCCGACATCGTGGCTTCCGTCCCCGAGCTGACGAATCGCACTTTCTGCACATGCGGAAACGCGGACAGCACGATCTCGGCAAGATCGGCCTCCGCCGGAGTCGAAGCGCCGAAGCTGGTCCCATTTCGCGCCGCGGCAATGACGGCCTCTACCACGCCAGGTGCGGCGTGGCCGAGGATGAGCGGGCCCCACGAACCGATGTAATCGATGTACTCATTGCCATCGGCATCGAAAATATGCGAACCTTCGCCTCGCACCATGAAAGGCGCGTCGCCACCCACCGACCGAAAGGCCCGCACGGGCGAATTCACGCCACCCGGAATCATCTGCTCGGCGCGCTTTTGCAGCTTGCGCGATATCTCGGTTTTGCGGGCCATGGCTTCTCCTGGAAAAGGAACTGTAACCATGGTAACAGCGGGGGCAATCGGCGCAGCGGCCGGATCACACGCACATGTGACAACCGCCGAGCTCATGTTTCGAGACCGCCGTTTGTGCTCGGTTCATCGGCTCGCCGATTCACGAGAAATTTACAATTTCGCAATACTCCTGAAATACGCCGATTCTACCCTTAGCTCATTACACGCCCTTCTAACCGGGAGGGTTTTAAGGACAGCTTCGGGGGGCTCCGAGCTGTCCTGATTTTTTGCGCGACGGTCTACAAGCGGTCTGGACTCTGTTGACAGTCTCGGACTCGGATAATTTCAAGGCTTTACTGACGAGGTGGGCTAAATTATCTTGGAAGCCTCCTGATACCGAATTCCGAACTCGGAATCAACACTACGAATCCTGCGCCGCCAATCTGTTCCCATTCCACCCGGAAGCGTGCCCTGCTGATCGTCGCGGTGACTTTCATTTCCTACGCATATTTTTATCCGGGCGGCGGATGGAATCAGAATTCCCGCTTCGACCTGGTGCGCGCTCTGGTCGAGCAGCGAACGCTCCGCATCGATGCTTACCATGAAAATACGGAGGACAAGACTTTTGTCGGCGGCCACTACTACTCCGACAAAGCGCCCGGACTGGCGTTGCTAGCAGTGCCCGTAGTTGAGGCGACGGAGCCCATTTTGCGTGTGGTAGGGGTGGATCCCGCATCGCCTAGCGGTCTGGTCGCTCTTTCTTATTCCACCACGGTATTTGGAGTGGCTTTCCCGATGGCGGCCGTATGCGGGTGTCTGTTCCTGATCGCGCTGCGCCTGGGGAGTACGCCAGGCGGCTCGGCCTTCGCCGCCATCGGCATGGGCCTGGCCACTCCCATGTGGGCATACGCAACTCTGTTCTGGGGGCACGCCTTGGCCGCCGCATGCCTGGTGTTCGCATTTACGATCGCCGTGATTCCACCCGGTAATAGCAGCGGGCGACGAGACGCGCTCTGGGGACTCGCCATTGGTTTGGTTGCAGGATGGGCGACGGTGACGGAATATCCAGCAGCGCCGGCGTCTGCCTTATTAGGTGTTCTGGCGTTGGCGCAAGTCTGGGGCAAAGGATGGCCTCGACGCTTGCACGTTGCTCTTGGCATTGTCATCGGGGCGGTTGCCTGCGCGCTGGTGCTGATGGTCTATCAGTATCTTGCTTTTGGTTCCGCGCTGCATGCCAGCTATTCCTATTATCCGGAAGGTGCGTTTCCTTGGATGAAGCGCGGCTACATGGGGCTCACTTATCCCAGGGCAGACGTAATGCTGAAATTGCTGTTCGGGTGCCGGCGCGGGCTGCTGTTTGTCGCTCCCGTGGTTTTTGCCGCACCTTGCGGATTACGACGGCTGTACCAACAGGATTCAACCCGGCCTGCCGCAGCAGCCGCTGCCGCTATCGCAGGCTACTATTTCTTGTTCCACGCTTCATTCCGTGCCTGGGCCGGAGGCTGGTCGTACGGTCCGCGCTACATGGCAGCAGGTTTGCCGCTTTTATGTGTCGGGTTAGCTCCTGTATGGGACGGCGCGCGCCCGGGTTGGCGAAGAGTGCTTGCCGTACTCGCAGTTTGCGGCGGCTTATTCGCTCTCATGGCGGTGTCGACCACACCACAGCCTCCCGATGAATTCCGTTGTCCTTTGCTGCAGTTATTCTGGCCCTCATTCTGGGCAGGCCGGTTTTCCTTGAATTCAACATCGATGCTGACGCTGGCCGAAGACCCTGAGCAACACAGCCATGGGGCCTTCAATCTCGGAGAACTCGCGGGGTTGCATGGTCTTGCCAGTTTAGTTCCGCTGCTGACGGGGTGGGCTCTCGCTATTTTCCTATGGGTGCGAATGAATCGAACCGACAACCACCGGTCAACCGTGGTCGCTGCAGGTGACTAAAGCAGGCCTGATTTTTCAGAATAGCCTCTCCGCCCGCCGGAGATTGCCGAGCGATCCCAGATTGGCGAGCGCGAAGGTGAAGCGGTACTGGTTCTCATTCCTCACCGAACCCAGGGCGAAGCGGCGGAATTCGAGGTTCACTCCGCAACAGTCCCAGTTATAGGTGGTTTGCACAGCAGCGTACTGCAGAAAGCCCAGATTCGCATCGAAGCCCACATTCGTGGCGGCGCTAAAACCCGGTTTGCTGGTATGGCCGTATCCCAACAGCAGCCGGAATTGATTAAACAACTGTGGCGAAAAAGTCGGAGTCGTCCCCACCGTCTCACCCGGAACCTGCAGATAGGCATCGCCCCCACCCACCGTGAACGGGCCGATATGGTAGTTAACGAATGCCGTGCTGGCGTTGATGCGGCTTTGCTTGAAATCGTAGTCCACATCCCACTCGATATCAGTTCGCGCACTTCTCTGAATACGCAGGCGGGAGACTAGCGGGGAAAGGTGACGGGGTTCGGTCAGGA
This sequence comes from uncultured Acidobacteriota bacterium, assembly GCA_963770485.1. GTDB lineage: Bacteria > Acidobacteriota > Terriglobia > Terriglobales > Acidobacteriaceae > CAVVEC01. The sequence goes on along the minus strand of CAVYPX010000009.1, from coordinate 240,900 downwards.
ACGAAATGCCGGTCAAGTCCACCGTGCTAGTGAACACATTGCTGCGTCCGGCCACCAGTGCGCCTCCGAAAGTGGGATCGACAAAGTATTTTTGCGCTAACTCCCAGGTAACGACTTCCCGCACCTCCGGTCCCGCGTCACACGGCGCCTCCGTCGGTTGGCTTTGTCGTTCCCACGGTATGAGGCTGTGGGGCGTCACACCGCCCACAAAGAGAGAAGGCATGCCGGGCTGGCCGCAGTCTTCCGGGGGCTTGGACGTGCGCTTGGCATAGAGCCGGTTCACCACCGCGTATTCGACTTCATTGGTGTTGGCGAGAATGTCCCGCTCGTCGAAGCGCAGGATGTTGGCAAAATTACTGACGCCGGTTACGTAGTTGTAAACTACGCGGGGCTCGATGACGTGTTTCCACTTCCGTCCCATAAACTCGTGGTCAAAAATCCGGCCCACGGCCGGTGGCCGCAGCTCCACCGAGCCTTGCAGGGCCTTGCGGTTGATCGCGTCGGAGACTGCCAACCTGGTCCCGTTGGAAGAAGATAAAAGTTTCTGAGTGTAGGTCGTATCCCGAAGCGAGAGTTCCGGACGAAAAGACCATCCCCGCAATTGCAGCGGCAAAGACAAGCTTGGACTCAGATCGAAGCGCCCCAGCAGCGGAGCTGTGCTGAACCCCGGCTCGCTGCGGGACAGTCCTTCAGCCGCCGCGTCATAGGACCAGTACAAAGGCGAGTGCCATAGCTGGCGGTCCACGCTCGACACTTCGAAGCTGGGAGCATGCAGGATGGTGATGACGTCACCCGACGTAGTGCTTTCGAAGTCCTGGTAACGCTGCATCGAAGCATTGGCGAAAAAGTTGTTCGTTGTGTTCGAGAGAAAGGCGTCGGACTTTACTTCCGAATCTACCGCCTGTGTAAAAACCTCGCTGAAGGCGAGTCGAAAAACGAACGAGCTGAGATAGTCAATGTTGGCGACGCCGCGGAAGTTGTGGCCGAATGTACCCAAAGCATTCAGACGCACTTCTTCGCCACCCTGATCTACCGGAGGATTACCGACGCCGCGGTCGAGCACACTGAAAAAATTAAGATCCACGAACGATGTGTCGCTCGGCCGGGCGCGAAATTCCCCTTGCGGGGCCCATCCCCGTGCTGAGAAATACTCGGCGCCGATGTGCGCATCCAGGCTGCGGTTAATGGCCCAAAACAACGATTCGCCAAGAATGGTTCCTTTGACCGAAGAGGTCCCGATATTGGGAATGAGAAAGCCGGACTGTCGCGGCAAACGCTCGGCCGGTAGCGTGGCAAAAGGAAAATACAGAATCGGAATTCCTTTGATGCCGAAAGTGCTGTGGTAGATCTTGGCCTTGTCTCCGACTTCAACCACAACTTTTTGCGCACTGAACTTCCACTTGGGATGGGGCAATTCACAGGTTGTGACCGTGCCGTCATAGACCTTGTAATGGTCAGGAGCAGTTTTTTCGACGATCTTTCCCGTGAAAAAGAAGGGATTCGAGGAGGTCAGCATGAGCCGGTTGCCGCGCAAACGAACTCCGATGCTGCCGGTTACGTTCTGGAAGCGTCCACTCTCGGCGCGGACGTTGTAGGTGCCGTGACTGGCCTGGATATGCTCGTCGTTGGGCCCGCCTTCGAGAATCACATGACCATCGGCGGTGGAGTCACCGGTCTCGGAGTTGTAGATGACCTCGTCGGCATAGAGGATGTAGGTGCCGTAGTGAATCTCAACCTTTCCGTGCAACTTGTAGATTGCGCCTTCTTTTTCCTGAGAAGTCGCGCGTATGGTTACCTCCTCCTCCCTGGGCACCGAGGGTGTGTTCGGCAGGCCTTGAGACGAAACCGGCGCGGTGGAAGGAGCAAGCAACTGGCTGGTTACTAAGGAAGGTGCGAGTAGCAGATGACAAACCAACGCCGTCGTGATAAGGAATCGTTTGCGGGAAGTCATCGGAAACGCACGAACTCGCCGAGGGGCAAGGCCACGCTCGGGTATCGTGACGTTAGCACGGCGCTGGCCCGAGAGGCAAAGCGAATGGCATCGGATTGGATGGCGCGGTATTCTTAGCAGTTCTGGCTTCTTTTTTCTTACTGCTAACCCGGCCCGTGTTCTGCCCGCTCGGTGGCGTAGTGTGCCGCTGTGCTTTGGGAAATTCGTCCGGCCGCGAGTCGTCCTGACATGAAACCCAGATTTCAACCCGATGCCAGTCAAGGCGCGAGTCCAACTCCCGCGGCAAGGCTTGTCGACCCTGAAGCGCATGATGCGAGCGAACAGAGCTTCGCCGCCAGCCTGGAGCAAGGCTCTGCGTCCCCGAAACCGCGCTTTGTAGTCGATGGGTCGGGGGACGGTCTAAACGATTCGCGAGCGGGAGATATTCCACCGCAAACTGCACCAGCCGAGAGCAGTCTAGAACCCGCCGGGCCAGCTGTGCCGCTGAAGTCATCAGGTCAGGCGGAGCTTCTTGCAGTGCCGGATTCTGATTCCTGGCGGCAGGAAGTGGCATCCCGGGTTAACAATTACCGGGCGCGTAAACGGCCTCGTTCGCCCCATTATCCCTCGTTGCAATTGAAGTTCGACCCTCCCGAGTCTTCGTGGAGCGCCCCCGCGGCCAATCCCGCAACGGCAACTGTTGTCGGCCCATTCGCGCTGGCGCTGCGGGACCCAATCCCCACCCCTGCTGTTGCGGAAACATCCACCATACGCACCGGGGCTGAGGCGCTGTCCGTCCATCTGAATGTGGCAGAACCCAGCACGAGGATTTTGGAATTCCCCCGTTCGTCTGCCGCGCCGCCGGCCGTTCTCGCTGAACTCGCCGACCCCGTTTTCCACCGTCCACGTATCCTGGAGGTACCTGAGCTTCTGCCTCCCCCTCCGGCGCTCGGCGGGATCCTGATCGAACCGGTGGAACAGCCGGCGCAAGAAAGGCGCCGGGGATTTGAACTGCCGCTGCAACCGGCTCCGATGCCACGCCGCCTTATGGCGGGGGCCATCGACGCGCTGTTCGTAGTCTCAGCATTCGTGGTTTTCGCATACTTGTTTTTCCGGATCACTGCCGTCGTGCCGCCGTTGCAGCAGGTAGTGGGAATCTCTACGGCTTTGATCGGGATGTTTTGGATGGCTTACCAATATCTGCTGCTGGTATACACCGGAAGCACCCCGGGGCTGAAGTTGGCGAAGCTGCACTTGAGCCGGTTCGACGGCAGCGCGGTCCCGCGAAGAATCCGGCGCTGGCGCGTTCTGGCCTCGGTGCTATCCGGCTTGTCGCTGGCTCTGGGATATGCCTGGTGCTTCCTCGACGAAGACGAACTCTGCTGGCACGACCGGATCACCCGAACCTACATGGCGCCGGGAAATCCCCAATAGTGCCCGCACCCACGTCCACGTTCGAGCGAACAGTTGAATTTGCCTGATCCTCCTTCAATCTCCACCGGCAAGCCCGGAATCAGAATGAGGACCTCCTTGCGTGCTCACCACCACGGTCTCCACTCCATTACTATGTTAAATTCTTAGGTTTGCGTCTACCTGTCTGAATCTTCGATGTCCTCATCCATCCATAACGTCAGGCCCGCCGTCAAGGTGTTCGTTGCCACCACGGTGATGCTGACGTTCATCTCCTTCTGGCGGGCGGCGGCCATTGTCCTTGCCGACCTGGCCTCTTCGGCTTATTACGCGGGCGGCGATGCCGAGAAGGTCATCGGCAAGAGCGCGCCCTGGTTCATCCTCGCGGTGATGCTGTTCAGTTATGCCGTCCGCGCGCTCTACATCGAGTCCAGCAGCATGTTTGTGCGTGGTGGCGTGTACCGTGTAGTCAAGGAAGCTATGGGCGGCACGCTGGCCAAGTTCTCGGTGTCGGCGCTGCTGTTTGATTACGTGCTCACCGGCCCCATCAGCGCGGTTTCGGCAGGCCAGTATCTGGCCGGCTTCATCAAGGATATCGGCCAGTATTTCCACCATCCCCTGGGGTTTTCCGAGGATCACTTCGCGGCTGGCTGCGCCATTGTGGTCGTGCTGTACTTCTGGTGGAAAAACATTCAGGGCATCCACGAATCGAGCGAGAAGGCCCTGCAAATCATGGTCATCACTACTGTGATGGTCGTGATCCTGATCGTGTGGTGCACGATTACGGTGTTCCGAGTGCCGATTCAGACGCCGCCCAATCCGCTGCATCCTGGAGTTATCCCGCTCAACAAGGAATCCCTGGGTTGGCTGCATGGAACATGGCTCAGCCATCTGACCTGGATCATACTGTTCGTCGGCTTCGGACACTCGGTGCTGGCCATGAGTGGCGAAGAGACACTGGCGCAGGTGAACCGCGAAATCGAGCATCCCAAGCTGAAGAACCTGGAAAAAACCGGTCTGGTGATCTTCATCTACAGCCTGCTCTTCACCTCGCTGGTCTCGTTTTTCGCGGTCATGATCATCCCGGATAAGGTTCGGCCCGACTATTTCGCCAACCTGATCGGTGGTATCTCAATGTACCTGGTTGGCCCCGTCATGCTGAGGCTGTTATTCCACGGATTTGTGGTGCTGGTAGGCGTCCTGATTCTGGCCGGGGCGCAAAACACCTCAATTGTCGGCGCCAACGGCGTATTAAATCGTGTGGCTGAGGACGGTGTCCTTACCGACTGGTTTCAGAAGCCCCAGCGAAGGTATGGCACCAGCTATCGCATCATCAATTTAATTGTTGGAATGCAGCTGCTGACCATCATTCTCAGCAAAGGCAACGTCTACGTGCTTGCCGGTCTGTATGCCTTCGGAGTGATTTGGAGCTTTGCCCTCAAGTCCCTGGCAGTTCTGGTCCTGCGCTACACCGAGCCGGAGAATCGCCAGTGGAAGGTGCCGGGCAATTTCCACATCGGTGGCCGTGAGGTACCGCTGGGGCTCATTGTGATTTCTGCTGTGCTTTTGATGACGGCGTTGGTCAATCTGCTCACGAAGTCGGAAGCGACCATCGCGGGAGTGACGTTTAGCGCGGTCTTCTTTGCCATTTTTGCGTACTCCGAGCACCGGGTTACGAAAGAGAGGCACGGCAAGCCGGAAACCCTGGATCAATTCCGGGTATATGGGAATCAGGAACTAGGCAGCGGCGCCCTGGGCGTCCGGCCCGGAAACATCCTGGTCGCGGTTCGCGATCCCAGGAATCTCTACTACCTACGCGACGTCCTTCGAACCACGGATACGTCCCGCCAGGATGTGGTGGTGATGACCGCGCGCCTTTATCACCGCGAGCATTCCTTTAGCGGCAGCGAAGTATTCGAGACCGCCGACATTTTTGACCACTACGAGCAGGAATTGTTCACCGCCGCAGTCGCCGTTGCGGAAAAAGAAGGCAAGCCGGTTTCCCTGCTCGTGGTCCCGGCCAGCGATGTATTCGAGGCGATTATCGTGACGGCGCAGCGACTGGACTCGAGCCGCATCGTCTGCGGCCTCTCCAATAAACTCACTCCGGACGAGCAGGCTAAACTCACAGGTGACGCCTGGGAGCGGTTGCCTGAACCCAGACCCCGGCTGACGGTAGAGATCCATTCGCCGAACGGCAGCGTCCGCGAATACCCGCTTGGACCGCACACTCCGCGCATGCGGTCGCAGGATCTCGAACTCATGCACAAGGTGTGGCTCGATATTACGTCGGATCCCAGGTACGCCGGAGCCCACCATTACCACATCGTGGCGCTGGCGCTGGAAGAATTGCAGCGCGAACTGAATAGTGACCAGCGGGCGCAGTTGCTGGCAAAACTGTTGGACGAAATGCACCGCGACGACCCGCCCAACTGACAGCTTTTAAGACGCGAAAAAGCCCCGTCCACTGGGGGACGGGGCTGTCTGGATGGGAGGCCGGTTAATTCGTGCTGTGGTCCTCGTGATGATGTTGCATGCCACAGTGCCCCGCTGAGCAGCATGCCATTGCGGTTTTTTCTGCGTTCTTAGCTGATTCGGCGCAGCAGTCTTTTCCGTCGCCGCCGCAGCATTTCCCCTGGCCGGAGGACGCACCGGCCGACTTTTCATTCTTCATATTGCATTTTGCGCCCTTGCCTGCGCAGCAGGACATCGCTTCAGTTTTGTCGTTGCTAACAGCGTCGTGGTGTGCGCAACACGACTGCGCGTCCTTGCCCTCCATCTTCTGGCAGCAGGGACACTGTGCCTTGGTGTCGGACGGCGCGGTCGCAGCTGCATTCTGGTTAGGGGTTGGATTTGAACTGTTCTGAGTTGCAGTTTGGGCCCACGAAACCGCGGCGAGGGCGAGGATAACTACGAACATTCTGAATTTCATAACTTGATCTCCTTATGAGTGCTCTCTAGAGCAAGATTTATTACGGGTGTTGAACCCGACATGGGAGTCCTCCAGGACTCTCAGGAAATTTCTTTGCCGAGGAACCGCAGGCAGAACTAGACGCGGAGGATCATGCTTAACGCGAAACCGGGCCGTGAGACATCGCCGCTGAGAAAGCGGATGGGCCGTTTGGAAGAAACAGATGCGGGCGCTGTAACCGCCATGCCGCCCTCAATCTCGGCGCCGCACGATCTTCCCTCATTCACGGGTAGGCTTAAAGGGAGGTCGGGACTCTGCGAGACGCAACAACGATGCTGGCTTCCGCAGGGCATCGCCGGAGCCGAGGGAACTCGGAATACAGTCTGCAACGGTTTGCCAGGACAACACGGGTGATGGCCGTTTGGCGAATGTTGATGTCCTGAGGGCCCGCTGGAGGCTACGTTTCCATGCGAAGGCTGCGTTCCCGGCCATGCGGCAGCGTTCGCCCAGGCCAGAAGGGCGATCACCAACACCCCGGCGATCCATCGATTCTTCATAGCGGAAGCCGCTCGCACGACTAGCTTCGCAAGACGTTGACCGCCTTGTCTGTGACTGGGGTCACAGCATGGTGAAGGGCTTGCCTCTGCGGCGCTCGCAGCGGGAAGTGGCGCTATCCTCGTGGTGAGTCCTTAGCGCTTCAGAATGTCCTGCAAAGCCGGGGTCAATTCCGGATGCTTAAACTTATATCCACTCGCGAGGAGCTTGGCGGGTTCCACTCTCTGGCTGGCGAGCAACAGTTCGTCGGCCATTTGCCCGAAGGCGAGCCGGGCGGCGAACGCAGGCATTGGGAAAATAGCCGGACGCGACAACACCGCAGCGAGCGTTTTGGTGAATTCGGCATTCGTCACCGGGCGGGGCGCGACGAAGTTCACCGGTCCCTGCAGTGACTCGGTTTTCATGATGTAGTGAATCGCGCCGGCGATGTCCTGCACGTCAATCCAACTCCACCACTGACGGCCGTTGCCCATGTTGCCGCCCAGTCCCATGCGAAAAGGCGGCAACATCTTCTGCAATGCTCCCCCGACCTGGCTCAGGACTAACCCAATGCGGATTTGGACTGTGCGGATTCCCGCTGCGGCCGCGGGTTTCGCCGCAGCCTCCCACTCGCGGCATACTTCGGCGAGGAACCCGCTTCCTGGCAAGCTGTCTTCGCGCAAAACCTCTTCGCCTCGATCGCCGTAATATCCAACCGCCGAAGCGGAGATCAGCACGCTAGGGCTCTGTGTCGCCTTGGCAAGAGCTTCCGCCAAATGGCGCGTGCCCAGGACGCGGCTATCGCGAATACGGGCTTTCTTCGATTCGGTCCAGCGGCCCACCACCGCTTCCCCGGCGAGATGGATGACGGCGTCAAAACCACACACCGATTTGGGATCAAGAGGCTGGCCGGGATTCCACGGAATCCGGTCTTCTCCAGATGCAACGCCGCGCACCAGGCGTGTGACCTTGTAGCCTTGCGAGTTGAGCGAGGGCAGCAGGGCGGCGCCGATCGGGCCGGACACTCCGCTGACCAATATTTTCCCAGACATATTGCAGGCAGCAGCTCAACTTTAGCAGCTTGGCGGGATCGAGGAAATAGAGGCTGAGAGCGGGGTGCTCCAGCCCAGGCGGGGACGCCCGCACCTACGCTGAACCTGGGTTTATGGAGAATTGCATACTATTGTCACGCGATTCAATAAAGACATTGTCATTCCGAGCGCCGGTTTTTGGCGCGAGGAATCTGCATTTTGCCAACTCCAAACAAACTGCAGATTCCTCGCTGCGCTCGCAATGACAAGTTGGTGAACTACGAGAGTATTTTGCAAGTCTCAACTAGTTGTTGCCCAGCACGGCCCACTGCTCGCCCTGGCGGAATTCCTGAATTCTCTGTGCGCCCAACTTTTCGTACCAGCTTCTCCAGACTTTGGAATCATTGGGCAGAGGTTCGTTGCTGATTTCGCGCAGCGCCTGATACACCCAGGTCCGCGTGACGGCATTTAGAGAATTGTCATCCCCAAGGTCGATCAATCCGGGCACGGCTTTCATGCGCTGCTCGCGGGTCAACATGCCGGATTTCGCCAGGCTGCAACCGGCGCGCTCGCGCACTTCCATCGAAGCGTCGCTGCGAAATACTTCGAGAAAGTCCTTGATGGTATCGTCAGTGCCAAGGTGCGCCAGCCCTTCCACCGCCCAAAAACGCGTCTGTTCGTCAGGATCGTGGATGTACTTGACCAGCAACTCGTGAATGCGTTCGGACTCGATGCCGCGGTTGGCCAGCATACCTAGTTCCCACGCCGCAAACGGCCGATTGCCGGGGCGATCTTCGGCCGAGCGAATCAATTGCTCGGCGGTCTCCTCCGTCGTGGACAGATTGCGCACAGCCAGGTTGATTTCGATCGCCGCCGCGCGGACCCGCAGATCGTTGGAATAAAGCGCGGTATCCTGCAGATCCTCCCACCGCTGCGTCGGCTTCAGCTTTCCGTGCCAATCGTCCACCAGCTTGTTGATCCAGTCGGTAGCGCCTTTGTCGTGATTGATCGCCGACGACAGCAGGAATTCCATCTCCACCTGCGGCGGCTGCGTCTGCATCCACTCGATATTGTGTTCCGACAGCTTGGCGTGGTCCGCCGAAACCGGCTTGCCCGGCACCGGGAGTTGGTCGCCCTCGGTGATCTTTCCCGCTGGTTGCTGACCGTCCGCGCGGCTGACGAGAGCGACGGCCAATAGCAGAACGGCAAGAAGCGTTCGAAAGGCAACAAAGGGTGCGGTTTGACGACGGTTCCTCTGCATTTAGAAAGGCTATGGCGTTCCTTTGAAAGCCTCAAATTACTTGGGTCACACCGCCAGAAATCGAGCATGCAAGGACTGATTTGACTCCGGTTAACTTTTAACCTAAGCGTTTAGGAATTGTGATAACATAAGCAATGCCACAGCTCACAGGTTTCAAGGGCTGCGAGTTGTGATCTATCCGAACGATCATCGGCCCGCTCATGTCCACGTGATCGGAAGAGGCTGTGAGGCGGTATTCAATCTGAATTGTAGGGCAGGGCCAGTGGAACTGCGAGAGAACTACGGATTTTCACGGCGGGAAGTCGCGCATATCCATGCCGTGTTGGAGACTCGTCTGAGACAACTGTGCCGCGCGTGGGAGGGTATTCATGGCAACTGACAATTTCGAGCGAGCGAACCAGCGTACCCGGGGCTTGCAGGGGGGCATTCCCAGGGCGGTTTCTGCTCATTATGACGCGAAAAGCGGCCACGTCGTAATCAATCTCAGCTCCAAGCTGACTCTGAGCTTCTCACCGCGCGACGCACAGGGGTTGGAGAATGCCAGGCCTTCCCAGTTGGAAGAAATCGAGATCAGCCCATCTGGCTTCGGGGTTTACTTCCCAAAGCTGGACGCGGATCTATACCTGCCAGGGCTCTTGGAGGGTTTCCTCGGCTCCAAGAAGTGGATGGCTGCCAGGCTCGGCCAGATCGGAGGGCAATCCCGAAGCAAGGCCAAGAAAGCGGCTTCCAGAGCCAATGGGAAATTGGGAGGCAGACCGAGGAGAGCCGTTGCGTGCGCTTCGAAGCCTGCAGCCTCTGCCCGAGATATATAATCCACCATGCCGACTTTGCGCGAACAGATCGCGACCACGGCCCTCACGGTCACCAAATTCCGTGAGCTGTTGCGCCGGATGCGCGACAACCGGCCCGCCGACAATCTCGAGCTGGTGCGCAAAGCCTACGAATTCTCCCAGAAGCATCATGCCGGACAGGCTCGCGCCTCCGGTGAACCCTACCTGGTGCATCCCCTCGGAGTCGCCCTGGTTTTGGCCGAAATGAAGATGGACCCGGTGGCCGTCGTCGCCGGCCTTCTGCACGACTCAGTCGAAGACACCTCGGTCACCATTGTGGATATCCGCAAGGAGTTTGGCGAGCAGGTGGCGCACATTGTCGAGGGCGTGACCAAGATCAGCCAGATTGACTTTGCTACCCGGGAGGAGCAGCAGGCCGAGAATCTGCGCAAAATGATGCTGGCCATGGTAGACGACATCCGCGTGGTACTGATCAAGCTGGCAGATCGGTTGCACAACATGCGGACCCTCGAACATCTGCAGCCTGAGCGCCAGCACAAGATCGCGAAAGAGACTCTGGAAATTTACGGCCCCATCGCTCACCGCCTGGGCATGGGAAAAATTCGCGGCGAGCTTGAAGACCTGGGCTTCCGCTACATGGACCCCATCACCTTCCAGCAGGTGCACGACGCCGTGGAAGCGCGCCGCAAGCAGGGCGAAAAGTTTCTCACCGGTGTCGAGCAGGTGCTGCGGGACAAGCTGAAAGAGGCGGGAATCACGGCGAAAGTAGAGAGCCGCATCAAGCGGTTGTTCAGCATCCACAGGAAACTGGTGCGGCAAAAAATCAATGTGGAGCAGGTATACGACTTGTATGCCATGCGCGTGATCACGCAATCGGTGCAAGACTGCTATGCCGTGCTGGGGATCGTACACAACGTCTGGCGGCCGGTACCGGGACGGATCAAGGATTTCATCGCCATGCCCCGCCCGAATTTTTACCAGTCGCTGCACACTTCCGTCATCACAGAAGAGGGCACGCCATTCGAAATTCAGATCCGCACCGAGGAAATGCACCGCATGGCGGAAGAGGGCATCGCGGCTCACTGGAAATACAAAGACGGTCCAGTTTCCGCGCAAGACGAGCAGCGACTGGCATGGCTGCGGCAGGTCGTCGAATGGCAACGCGATGTCTCCGATCCCGCTGAGTTCCTTTCCACCCTCAAGATTGACCTCTATCCCGAAGAGGTTTACACCTTCACGCCCAAGGGCAAGGTTGTGGTCCTGCCAAGGGAATCGACGCCCATTGATTTTGCCTACACCATTCACACGGAAGTGGGCCACAGTTGCGTGGGCGCCAAGGTCAACGGGCGCATGGTGCCGCTGCGCCACAAACTGCACAGCGGCGATATTGTGGAGATTCTTACTCAGCCGGGGCATAAACCCAGCCGCGACTGGCTGGCCGCCGTCAAATCCTCGCGCGCCCGCAACAAGATCAAACACTGGCTCAACATGCATCAGCGGGAGCGCGCCATCGAAATCGGCCGCAAGCTGATCGAAAAAGAAGCCCGCAAATACCGGGTCGCGCTGAAAGAGATCAAGGACGAAGAGCTGCGCAAAATCGCCTCTGACTATGGTTTGGGCCAGCCCGACGATCTGATGGCGGGAATTGGCTACGGCAAGTATTCGGCACGGCAAATATTGGCCCGCTTGGTCCCGGCCGCCGGCGGGCCTCTGGCCCGCGAAGCCGAGGGAGACAAGGCTGGCGGAATTAGCAGCGTAGTGCGGCGGGTTTTCGGCGGTGACTCCAGCAATGCCATCCGGGTAAAAGGTCACGGTGATCTGCTGGTATACCGCGCCCGCTGCTGCAATCCGATTCGCGGAGAATCCGTCGTAGGGTACGTGACCCGTGGCAAGGGCGTGGCCGTGCATGCCCAGGAATGTCCGAATGTGGTCAATCTTTTGTATGAGCCGGAACGGCGGATTGATGTCGAATGGGCGCGCGACGAGGGCACACCCAGCTCGTACCCGGTGAAGATTACGGTCTTTTGTGACGATCGCTTCGGCATGTTGAAGCAGATCACCGCTGTCATCAGCGATACCAAGACCAATATCCGCAATATCGAAGCCCGCACTTCCAACGGCCAAGCCAACATTGACGTCATTCTCGATATCGCTGACCTGAAGCACCTGGAAAACCTCATCAACGGAGTGCGCAAGATTGCCGGCGTGCACGACGTGCAGAGGCTGCAGAAGATCTAGGCCGACGTCGCCAGCCGTCCGTCGTCACGCAAACCTACTAAGGTGAGTTTCATTCCAAGGGACCGGCCACGCGATCGGAGGTCACTAGCAGGCCGGGGAAGTCCGATCGGATCGTTACTCGATCTGCACCAGGCCGCCCGGCCGCGATGGGATCAGGGCGGCTTGCTGCGGGGCACGCCAGGAATCGAAAATCGAAACCTGATGCACGCAGGAAACGGTGCAGTGTGGGGCACAGCTTTTTTCGGTCACGTACTCGCGCCGGATATCGTGAATGGTGTAATTCTCCAGCGCAATGCCTGGATAACCGCGCTGCTGGGAGCAGTAGTGCACCAAGCCGTCCTCGCAGATGTAGAGGTACCGCGCGCCCGCCCGGCAGCGCCACTGGTTCGGCCGCCCCTGCGCAATGTTCTGCTGGAAGGCGTTGATGCGAGTAAAGCTGCGTTTTTCCATCGCCTTCATCTCGTGATAGACGCGGCGTTCTTCCGGGCTCAGCGGCTGCAACTGTCCGCCGCCGTCGTGAATAATGCCGATCGTCGAACTGAAGCCCAGCTCCAGTGCGCGCCTGCCAATGGTCAACGCGTCCAGCGGATTGCGCACGCCGCCGCCCACCACGGAGTTGATGTTTACATGGAAATCGGCATGTTCAGCCAGCAGTTCGAGCTTCCTGTCGAGAACCTTCAGGCTCTTCTTGGAAACCTCATCGGGCGTAACGTTATCAATCGAGATCTGCAGCCATTCGAGGCCCGCCCGGTTCAGGCGCTCGATGCGCTCCGGCACAAGCAGGTAGCCGTTGGTGATGAGTCCGGCGATCATGCCACGCTTCCGGATGCGGTCAATAATCGCGTCGAGTTCCGGGTGTAGGAGCGGCTCGCCGCCGCTGATCGTGATCACCGACGTGCCCAGCTCAGCCAGCTTGTCCACTCGCTGGAACATGGTCTCAGTCGGGACCGGTTTGGAGAAATCGTCGAACTCGTTGCAGTATTCGCACGCCAGGTTACAGCGGCGGATCGGAATAATGTGAGCCAACAGCGGATGCTCGATGGACGCGAGCGCGCGGGTAATCATTCTCGCGCCGCGGAGATTGCGATAGAGCGCCTTCACGCGGCGCCGCAAAATTGTTCGGCGGGACGGCATGTAAGTGTTATTTGCTTATTAAAACACACGTGGCTGCCGGTTGCGTCGTTGGCCGCAGCGTTTGGGGTGTTTTCAGGTCCGAATGGCGAAGCGGCGACCCGGCTAACGCGGATCCGCAGTCACGGCGGAAGGATCCGGCAAAGTCTGGTTTCCTTCGGAGCCGTGGGTTGCAATACGACTTGCGCCGGTGATGTGATAATCCGTGTAGTCGATGGTCAGCACCGCTCGGCCTCCCATTCGAACCTGGGTGATGGATTCGTTGTGGGCGGGAAGCCAGAAGCCTTCGATCTTTTGCCAGCGGTATTCAATCTGAGTGTGGCTGACCCAGATGGAGGGGTTCTTGGCCGGCTCACCCTGCATGCGCGCCACGGCGAAATCCCGGGCGTCCACCCAGATCTTCCCGCGATAGAGGTATTTGCTTCTTCCCTTGGGAGTTACGTTAAGAACATAGAGCCTGCCTGCCGCTGTGTTCTCGACCTCCTCCAGCGCAAATGCGTAGTTTCTTGGGCTAATTTCCAACTCCTCGCGAGTCTGCTGCTGCTGCGCTTCCTGTTCGCTGCTCAGTAGTTTCAGAAGCACGCGATCCAGCAACCTCGAACCGCTCGCGGAAACCACCTTGAAATCCTTCTTGTTGGGTGCAATGTAAGTGGCTTGCACTTGCATTTCACCATCGTGGCTGCCGAAAAGTCCGTGGTAGGTCAAGCGGTAAACTCGCTTACCCTGATATCCGTGCAACGCCTCGGCGCGCTGGGCGTTTGCCGCTATCAACCTTTGCACAATGGCATCCGTCGAGAGCACCGGCGGCGGTGGCGGGTTCACCTCCGCACCGCTGACGGCCGTCAGCGCCACCAGCAGGAGGATCCGGGCTCCGATTGGAGAGTCAGAGCGGCGAAAGCTCATCTTGTCGTTCTTTCTCAGGTTTCGTGCGCAAAGCTTCATTTCAGGAATCGCCTTGCCAAGCCGCAGCCGCCAGCGTAGCCGGGTTCTCGCCCCTTTTATCAAAGTGCCGGGCGGATTCCTAAAGGCTATCAGATGACGGGACGAGAGAAGAGGTTATCGCGCCGGTTTATCGAACTTCAGCGAGTTGATGGCGCAACTTGTGAGTGGCGCGGAACAGGGTGTTCTTGATGGTGCCTTCGCTGGTATTGAGAATGCCGGCCACGGTGCGCAGTCTCAATCCGTGGTAATGCTTCAGCTCGAACACCACGCGCTCCCGGGGCGAAAGACGTTCCATGGCCCGCACGATGCAGGCCCGCAGTTCCCGGCTGATGTAGCTGCGCTCCGGGCTGGCGCCGGCGCGCTGATCGGGCACGCGGTCCAGAACTTGTTCCTCCTCGCCATCGGGCGAGATCGTGGTCGTCAGATCACGGGCACGCGAGGATCTCCTGCGCAGATGATCGAGACACAGATTGGTCACGATGCGGTAAATCCAGGTATAGAAGGAACACTCAAACCGGAAGCTTCCCAGGTTGATGTAGGCGCGAAGGAAGGCTTCCTGATAGATGTCCTGGCCATCCTCCTGCGATCCGGTGAGATGAACCGCCAGGCGCAGTACCGCGCGATCGTACTGGCGCACCAACTCTTCGAAGGCTGAAGTATTGCCCATCTGAGCTTCGCGGATGAGCAGACTGTCATCAACCCGAGCAGGGGATGCGCCGTTCTGCCGCTGCCGGCCTCGGAGCTGCAATGCTTTTTCCAACTTCGTTTCTCCCCACCTGGAACATTCAGCCGACAAATTTGTACCCCGTACCGTGTACGGTCAGGATGAATTGCGGTTCCTCCGGCTTGGGCTCAACCTTCTGCCGCAGCCGGACAATATGGGCATCCACGGTGCGCGTGGTCGGAAAATGATCGTATCCCCAGACTTCCTCGAGTAGCCGGTCGCGGCTCAGGGTCTCGCCCGGATGATGAAGGAAGTACTTCAAAAGCTCGAACTCCTTCGAGGAAAACTCGAGCGACTTCCCCTTCCGCGACACCTGGCAGCTGCGCACATTTACCTCGATCTCGCCAAACGCAAATTGCTCGTTACCCCTTGGGTTGGCGTGAGCCCGGCGCATCACCGCCTTCACCCGCGCCAGCAACTCGCGAATCGAAAATGGTTTGGTCACATAGTCATCGGCGCCCAACTCCAGCCCCACCACCTTGTCCACTTCCTGTCCGCGGGCGGTAAGCATGATGATCGGCACCGAAGGCCGCTTCGCCTTGAGTTGCTTGCACACGTCCAAACCGCTCATCCGCGGCATCATGACGTCCAGAATGACCAGATCAGGAGACTCGGAGAGCGCCCGCTCCAACCCGGCAACCCCATCCGCGGCGGTGATCACCTGATGTCCCTCGAATTCGAAGTTGTCGCGCAAGCCCGCCACCATGGCAGGTTCATCTTCGACGATAAGGATTTTGGCCATGCTTCTAACCTTTTCGAAACCTTACGCTGGCGCTGCCTTGCTCGCCGCCACCGGCGCATTTACCGGCAAAGAAATCGTGAATTTGCTGCCCCGCCCGGGTGCGCTGTCTACGAAAACCTCTCCGCCATGCGCCTGCACGATGTGACGCACCAGCGAGAGTCCCAGGCCGCTGCCCTTCGTGTTGTGCACCAGCGGATCGCCTACCCGGTAGAACTTCTCGAAAATCTTCTGTTGTTCCTGTTGTGGGATGCCGATGCCGTGGTCCACCACTTCCAGCTTCACCGATCCGTTGTCGCGGAACAGGTTGACCCCGATGTATTTCCGGTCCTGCGAATACTTGAGCGCGTTGTTGACCAGGTTCAGCAGGGAACGCGCCATCGACTCCCGATCCACCTTGACCGGCGGCACATCCTCGGCAATCTTTTCCTCAAAGGCAAATCCGTTCTGCTCGATCTGGTAGCGGTACGATTCCAGCGTGTTGCGCACCAGTTCGCGCAGGTCGGTCTCGCGGAAATCGTATTCCTTTCTTCCCGCTTCGATGCGCGAGAAATCCAGGATGTTGTTGATCAGCGCAGTCAGCCGTTCGCTCTCCTTCCGGATAATGCAGTAATACTCCTGATATTTTTCCGCCGACTTGAGCCGGCCCATTTCCAGGGTTTCCGCGTACAAGCGGATCAGCGAAAGCGGCGTCCTGAGCTCATGCGAAACGTTCGACACGAAATCCGACTTCAATCGCGCCAGCGCCATCTCCCGGGAAATGTTGCGATGGGTCAAGATGATTCCGCCGGTCAGCAGCAGAGAAATGGCGCCGAGAATGAGGAAGCTGGTGCGGACGAAACGCTCTTCCAGAGCGGCCAGCGTGGTTCCCCGCATCTTGATGGCGAGCGTAAGGCCAGGGAAGGCGCCTTCCATACTCCGTTCCACCTCGGGCTTGCCCCCATCCCATTCACTGGAGGCAACGAAGGGAGCGTAATCATACTTGGGATGGAGCATCATCACTACGTGGTTCTTCTCGCCCTTTTCTTCCTGGTGACTCAAGACGGTGTCTAGCATTTCCGGGAAAAAACGGTCGTGCAGGAAATCGGCGTCAAAGATGACGCCCGCAATGGCCAAGTCGCCGCCCGAACTGTCCCTCGTCAGGAAGGCCTGTCCCGAAACATACACATGCTTGTCGCCCCTGGGAATCCAGTCAAACATGGGGAAGCGCCTTCCCTTCTTGGACGCCTCGCCCACGCTCTTCGCCAAGTCCTTGTACTCGAGCTGCATCCACCCGTTGTACATGGGGAAAAGATAATCTCGTTGTGCGCGGTACTCTTCGCTGTTGGCCCCGGCTTGCGAACGAAAGATCAACCCAGTCTTCGGGTCATAAACAAATAGGTGAGCTATGTAGGGATGGTCCGCCAGGATCCGGTCCAGGGTCTCGGCGCAAGCGTTGCTGGCGCCCGGGAAGCCGACGCGCACGTCGTCCACCAAGTCATTCGCCTTTTGGTTGATCTCCTTCTCGGAAATGGTGAGCACTTGGTTGAAGTCACGCTGGAAGGCCGCCTCGACGCCGCGATCCCGTTCAATTGACTTCAAATGCCACGCGCTGAGAACCACCAAAGCAGCGGCTGGCAAGACCACGGCGAGTTCCAGGGTCAGCATCAGCCGGGTTCGCTCGTTCCAGCGCCGCTTGCTTTTCATAAAGGCCTCGTGATCCGGGTGATTTCTGGACCAGCCCGCAAAGAAACATAGTTGACCAGCCCCGGAGATGTGTCAATCCGGGGTAAAAAGACGTAAAAAGTTGTGAACTGAGTTCCTTTCGAGGTGCTGGGTTGACCTTCAGATCAGTGCGAGCGAGGCGAGAGAAGAGATTGCTGGGGAAGCCTGAAATCTACGGTCACGAAGGTCTGGGCTTCGACCGCTCTCCCATTCCGCAAGTAGGGTTTGTATCGCCATTGCTTCACGGCTCGATATGCAGCCTGCCCCAGCAGCAGCGAGCCCTGGATCAGCCTTAAATCCCGGATGCTGCCGTCGCGGGCGATCGAGGCTTGCAGGACCACAGCGCCTTGTAGTCCAGCCCTTAGAGCCTGTTCGGGATAGCTCGGCTGCACTTTCTGCACCAGCAACGGCTCGGAAGAATCTTCCGAGAGGTTTACCGGTTCCAGTTCACCCAGAAGCGATGGCGTGAACCTGGCGGCTGCGTTGCGAGCACTGTCTGCCCCCGGCTGGGGGAATTTTATGCTCTCGGGAATGTGGACATCCGCCGCGGTTGCAGTGACTTGAGGTTGGTCTGGCGGCAGGGCGGCGGGCAGGGCTTCCCCGCTACCCGAAGCAGCTTGGCCGGGAATGGACGCGCGGTAGACTGGAATCACTTGGATGTTGGCGCCGTCATCCTCGGGGAACGGACTCGTGTTGCCAGCCAAGGCCTGCTCATACGCTGCAGGCGGGCTGGCGGCAACGCTCTCGACTTGCGCCGGCCGGCTGGAGAGATAGCCGATGGAAAGAAAGGCCACACCCATGGCCGTCGTCCACAGGGATTTGTTGGGACCTGGTTTGTTGGGACCTGGTTTGTTGGGACCATGGTTTGGTTTAGTTTGGCCAGACGGACCCCTGGGATTCGGCTTCGTCAGCCGGCTGCCCGAACCGAAAAGTCCCCGGTCGAGGGTCGCAAACGTAAGATTCACTGGCACGGTGGTCTCGGCGGAGGGGGGTGGGGGGGAGGGCTCAGCCGGGCGTGCCGCCAACTTCACGTCTGCGGGTCGTTCTTGCGGTGGTGCGGGGGATGTTCGATTTACCGCCGGGCGAACCGCGGTTTCAGGCGCTGTCGCCAACTCGGCGCCTGTCAGCCAAGTCCTTAGGCAAGCTAGAAAAGCGTCACAGAGGAGCAGGGCGTACTTGCTCTGCTCGGGAATGATCGGTTTCGTGAGTACCAGATCGGCCCCGATTTCCTCCGCTCCAAAGCCCACTGGCCCACTCGTGACGGCAAGCGCGAAAAATATCTTGTTCTGCCTCAATTCTCGTGCCGTTCGCAGCAGGAAACTGGCTTCCGGACCGTCGTCGCAATCAGCCACAACCGCATCGTAGCTTTCATGAGTAAGCCGTTCTACCGCGGCGAAGATGTCACTGCAAGGCTCGACTTCAAGCTCCAGTTCCTTCAGAGCTTGCGCCATCCGGCTCGATGCCTCCTCGTCGGAGGAGAATAAGAGGGTACGCGGCATCGACTACGAGACTAGTTTCCCATTGCAAAACCAGCAAGTTACGAACTACCACTATCGTGCCATATCAAACGGCCAGTAACCGAGGAGACAGTTACCCTGTCCGGTTGGACAGTGCTGGCCACGAAAAAGCGATGCCGCCCAAACAACAATTGCCATTCACTTCACCCCGCGCATAGAATCCTCTGTTACCGAAACTGACCCTGGTTTGTGTGAGGATTATTGAAAAAGATCGTCGCCATTTATCCCGGTTCCTTCGACCCGCCCACTAATGGCCACCTTGACCTGATCGAGCGTGGCAGCAAGATCTTCGACGAACTGATCGTGGCCGTGCTGCGCAATACCGAGAAATCTCCCTTGTTTAGCTTGCCCGAGCGCCTGCATATGTTGGAAGCCATGACCGAGGACTTTTCCAACGTCCGTGTAGATAGCTTCGACGGGTTGACCATGGACTACGCGGTCAAGGTTAATGCCGGAGCCGTGCTGCGCGGCATTCGGGCCATTAGCGACTACGAATACGAACTGCAGATGGCCCTGATGAACCGCAAATTGCAGCCCGCCGTGGAAACAATTTTCATGATGCCGGCCGAGCAGTATTCTTATCTGAGTTCGCGCCTGGTGCGCGAGATTGCGCAACTGGGCGGCTCCGTTAAAGACCTGGTGCCGGAACTGGTAGAACAGAGGCTCAAAGAGAAGCTCGACCCAGCCATCAAACTGCAACACGCCAGAGAACCGAAGCCGAGGAAACGAGGATGACACGAGGATGACTCCAGTTACCGAAGCAACTCCCGCGCTGAAACTCACCGAAAGAATCAACCGCATCGAACCCTCCGCCACCATGGCCGTGGTGGCGGAGGCAGACAAATTGCGTCAGCAAGGCATTGACGTGGTGGACTTCGGAGCCGGCGAGCCGCATTTTTCCACCCCGCAGCACATCAAGGACGCGGGCATCGCCGCCATCCAGGCCAATTTCACCAAGTACACGGCGGTCGGCGGCACGGCTGAACTGCGCGATGCCATTGTGCATCGCCATGCCGTTGACTTCGATTCGGATTACCGGCGTGAGGAGACAATTGCCTCCGTCGGCGGCAAGCACGCCCTGTTCAACGCCATCCAGGTGCTGGTCGATCACGGCGACGACGTGATTGTGCCCGTCCCCTACTGGGTTTCTTTCAAGGACATTGTGCGTTATGCCGGGGGGAATTGTGTGTTGCTGGAAACCGACGAAGGTCAGGGTTTCCGCCTCACAGCAAAGATGATTGAGCGCGTGGTAACGCCGCGCACCAAGCTCATCATTCTCAACTCGCCGTCGAACCCTTCGGGCGCGGTCATGTCACCGGAGGACATGACGGAAGTGGTGCGGGTGGCGCACGAGCGTGGCATCTGGGTAGTTTCCGACGAGTGCTATGTGTACTTGAATTACACCGCAAAGTGTTTCTCGGTGGGATCGCTGCGTGAGTACCGCGAGCGCATGGTGATCGTAGGCTCGCTGTCCAAAACTTACGCCATGACCGGCTGGCGGCTGGGGTACGCGCTGGCGCCCGCTCCCGTGGTCAGCGCCATGCAGAAGTTGCAGAGCCAATCCACGTCGAATCCGACATCGATCGTACAGAAAGCGGCGGTGGCCGCGCTGAAAGGTCCGCAGCAATGCGTCACGGAGATGCGCGAGGAGTACATCAATCTGCGGGATCACGTGGTTAACGGCTTGCGTTCGATTCCTGGGATCAAATGCACTTTGCCGGAAGGCGCCTTCTATGCTTATCCGAATGTCTCGGCCTTCTTTGGACGTAGCGGTGTGAACTCAGCTTCGGGCCTGGCAGGAAAACTTCTGGGCGACGCGCACGTGGCCACCGTGCCCGGCGAGGGCTTTGGAACTCGCGAGCACATCCGTGTTTCTTATGCCACGTCGAAAGCGGAACTCGACCGCGGACTGGAGCGCATGCGCAAGTTCCTGGCGGCGCTGTAAGCCATTCTGAGAACTGAGAACAGGGAACTGACAACTGGTTTCCCAATATCGCCGGCCCGGGGGAAGTGGCTGAGTTTGATTTGTCATCCCGAGCAAGCGTACTTTGCGCAGCGAGGGATCTGGGCGAGCCGCGCGAAGCGTCGCGTACTTTGCGACGCATGAATCGCGCGTTTGGCTCGCTTCCTTATCAAACTGGACCACCAGCCGTCGGATACATTCGCTGATTTGTTGCACTGCATCCCGGCCTCATGACTGATCTCTACCCACTTCTGATGTCGCCGCTTTTTGACCCGCGTCCCTGGGGCACGCTCGACTTAGCTCCCATTTATCCCAATCACCGCTGCGAGGAAAAGATCGGGGAAGCCTGGCTGACGGGAGACAACTGCAAAGTGGCCAACGGACCTTTGCAGGGAAAATCGCTGGCCGAGCTGAGCTCCCAATACGGCCGGGCGCTGGTGGGGGAAGCAGCCCATGATCCCCATCGCTTCCCACTGCTTACGAAGTTTCTGTTTCCCCATGAAAAGCTCTCGGTCCAGGTGCATCCCGACGACGAAGCCGCGCGCCGTGTGGGCCAGCCTTGCGGCAAGACCGAGTGTTGGTACATCGCTCATGCCAAGCCCGGCGCGCAGATCGCTCTTGGCCTGAAGGCAGGAGTTACTCGCGCCCAATTCGAAGAAGCGATTCACCAACAGCGGGCCGAGGAATTGCTGAACTGGATCAACGTTTTTCCCGGGGAGATGATTTACGTCGCCGGAGGAACGGTGCACACCTTGGGGCCGGGTTCGATCATCGTGGAAACGCAGCAGCAGTCGGACACAACTTACCGTTTGTACGATTACGGTCGTCCCCGCGAATTGCATTTGCGCGAGGGGATGAGCGTGCTGAAAGAAAAAGTGTCGTCGGGAAAAGTCGTCCGCCCCGCACCGGCGCCAATAAACGGTACACAGAACCTCCGGGCGCCACTTGTGGCGTCGTCCCACTTTGTGGTGGAAATGCTTGATCTGAAGGAGCCGCAAAACTTCCGCACCAGCACCGAATCCGGCAAGGATTCAGTACAAATTATGGTCGTCGTCGAGGGCTGTGGCACGGTCGAAGCGCAGGGCGCGGAAGCTGTGACCCTGGCGAAGGGAGATGCAGTCGTAGTACCGGCCTCGCTTGGGGAGTTTTCCGTGCGGCCACAATGGGCGGTTGAGTTTCTGAAAGCTACCTTGCCGGGTCAGGCCATGCCCGAACCTGCGACCAGAATGTAGGAACTATTGCTACACTGTGATCCTGATGCAGAAACTATTGCTACACTGTCATCCTGATGTAGAAACTATTGCTACACTGTCATCCTGAGCGAAGTTGTTCCTTTCGCTTGCGAAAGGAACACGAGTCGAAGGACCCCTAAACCGCGATTCCACCATGAGGTTCCAGGGAGTTCTCCTCATCTGCGCTCACAGTACCAATTTCAAAATCGGTGCCCAAAACGACCTTCTATCCCGTAATCCTTGCCGGCGGCCGCGGCACGCGCTTCTGGCCATTGAGCCGCAAGCGCCGCGCCAAGCAACTGCTGGCGCTCGATGGCAAGCAGACAATGATCCAGCAGACCGTTGCTCGCTTGCTGCCACTCGCCCCGGCTGCACGTGTTTGGGTCATCACCAACGAGGATTCGCGACGGGAAATTGCGCGTCAGCTTCCGCGGCTCATCAAGCGACAGATCATTGCCGAACCGGTTGGCCGAAACACCGCGCCGGCCATTGGATTGGCGGCCTTCATACTGCTGCGCGGCGATCCTGATGCCGTGATCGGAATGTTTCCGTCGGATCACGTCATCGGAGACGAAAAACGTTATCGCGAAGTATTAGGCAAAGGCATCGACATTGCGGCCGCCGGTGAGAACATTGTTGTCCTCGGAATTCGCCCGACTCGTCCCGAAACCGGCTACGGGTACATCGAGGCAGGCGTAGCCGTCGACGGCGGTGCATCGCATGTCCACCGCTTCACCGAGAAACCCTACGCCGAACGTGCCGCCAGATTCCTGGAGGCGGGGAACTATTTCTGGAATAGCGGCATGTTTCTCTGGAGCGCGCGCACCCTTGCCAATGCGTTGCGCGAGCATCTGCCAAAGACCGCTCCCATCCTCGAAGAGATCGCCGCCGCGTTTGGAACGCGAAAGTTTGCCTCGACTTTTCGCCGGCTTTATCCCAAGTGCGAAAACATCAGCGTGGATTACGCCGTGCTCGAACCGCGCTCGGCCAAGGGAGAGCAGAACTCAAACATCTTCTGTTTGCCTGCTGATTTCGGATGGAACGATCTGGGATCCTGGACGGCGTTGCACGAGCACCATGTCGCCAAAAGCCAGCCGCCCGACGGCAACCTGATCTCCGGCGAAGGCAGTTTCACGCTGAACGCTGAGGGGAATTACATTCATGCGCCGGGAAAATTTGTGGCGGCGGTGGGCGTGAATAATCTTGTGGTGGTCGAAACCGATGACGCGCTTTTGATCACCACCCGCGAGCGAGCCCAGGATGTGGGCAAGGTAGTGAAGCATCTGGATGAAAAGAAACTGCACAAGTTGGTGTAGTGGAAATTAGTCGCTGGTCGTCGTTCGTCCTTGGTCATTCGCAAAACCCAAAGCGACCCCGCCAACGACGGACGACGAACGACCAACGACGAACGACCAACGACGGACCTCATGACCGTTCCCATCAAATTCGGCACTGATGGCTGGCGCGGCGTAATCGCCGATGATTTCACCTTCGAGAATGTACGGCGGGTTGCGGGTGCAATCGCCGCCTACGTTCTGAAGCACGAAGACTCCAGCCGCGGATTGATCGTCGGCTACGACACCCGCTTTGCCTCGCAGCGCGCCGCCCGGATCGCCGCGGAAACCCTGGCTGCGGCGGGGATTCCCGTTAAACTGGCCAACGATTACACTCCAACCCCGGCAATCTCCCTTGCCGTCAAGCAACTTGGCGCCGCCGGCGGCGTTGTGATCACCTCCAGTCATAATCCGTGGAACTGGAATGGAGTGAAGTTCAAGGGAAAGTTTGGCGGCTCAGGCACTCCGGCGATCATGAAGGGAATCGAAGACGAACTTCGAGCCGGCGCCATGCCCAGCGGCCAAAAGGCTGCGATTGAGGATACCGATTTCAAGCGAGCCTACGTCGAAACCATCTGCGGCTTCGCCGACCTCGATCGGATCGCCAAAGCCAATTTCAAGTTCGCAATCGATGCCATGTACGGCTCCGGACGCGGCGTTCTAGCTCAAATTTTCCGCGATCGCAGTATCGAACACGTTGCCATTCGGCAGGAGTTGAACCCGCTATTTCCGGACATCAATCCTGAACCGATCGAACCCCATGTGGCCCTGCTGCAGCAGACGGTGGTGAAAGAGCGCTGCCACGCCGGTTTTGCCACCGACGGCGATGCCGACCGCATCGGCGCGGTAGCGGAAGATGGCAGCTTTGTGGACTCCCATAAGATTTTTTCTGTTCTCCTGCAATGGCTGCTGGAAAGAAAGAAATGGCCGGGTGAAGTGGTGCGTGCCTTTAACACGACCCGCATGCTCGATCGCATCGCCAAACGCTATGGCCGCAAGTTGAACGAATGTCCTATAGGATTCAAATACATCGCCGACCTGATGATGGAACGCGACATCCTGATTGGGGGCGAAGAGTCAGGCGGCATCGGATATTCCCGGTTTCTTCCGGAGCGCGACGGCATTCTGAACTCGCTGCTGCTGGCCAATGTGATGGCCGAAGAAGGCAAGCCGCTGGGGCAACTGGTCGCCGACTTGCAGCGCGAATATGGACCGCACTACTACGGACGTCTCGATCTTCACATTCCGGAGGACCTTAAGCAGCGGGCCATCCTGCGAGCACGTTCTGACGGCGCCCAGCGTTTGGGCTCGTACACGATCCAGAAAAAAGAAGCGCTTGATGGCGTAAAGTTTTTTCTCAACGCGCCCACCAACGGCGGAGGCGCGGAGGCCTGGGTCTTGTTGCGCGCTTCGGGGACCGAGCCGCTTCTGCGCGTTTACGCGGAAGCCGCATCGCCCGGCTTGGTGACGGAGATTTTGTCGAGCGCAGAGGCCTTTGTGAAGAGTAGTGGGGACTAGTCGTTGTCATCCCGACCGAAGCGAAGCGCAGTGGAGGGACCTGCTTTACCCACTGCCCAGCCACTAACCCCTGTTGTTCCACGGCACTTTTGTGTCTGGTGTTTGCTGCCCCTGAGTACAATAATCAATGTCAGCGATGAGCTCTGCCGTTGTCACCATACCGGCTCCGACCGATTCGCCTGAGGCGCGGCGCTACAACCGCGTCCGCAGATGGCTGGGCATTGGCGACTTCATACTCGGCCTGGTCCTGCTCATCGTGCTGCTGGCGACCGGATGGAACGGCACGCTGCGCGACCTTGCCTGGCACCGTGCTTACGAACATTACACACTCGCTGTGTTTCTCTACGTCCTGATGCTCATGTTAATCGGCAAACTGCTCGGACTGGGGCTCGACTACTACGGGTTTCGGCTGGAGCATCGCTACAACCTCTCCAATCAAAAGCCGCGCGCCTGGTTGTGGGACGAAACCAAGGGATTCCTGGTGAGCGTGGTGTTGGCGGCGATCGTCGTCGAACTGTTGTACTTCATCATTCGCGCCGCCCCGCAGTATTGGTGGCTGATCGCGTGGGCTGGGTTTCTGGGATTATTCGTTCTCTTGGCGCAACTGGCGCCCGTGATTCTGTTTCCCATCTTCTACAAGTTTGAGCCGCTCGAGAATGAGGAACTGAAATCTCGTCTCGTCAGGTTGAGTGAGCGCGCCGGAACGCGGGTGCGCGGCGTCTACAAATGGAATCTCTCGGAGAAAAGTAAGAAAGCGAACGCTGCTTTGACTGGACTCGGCAACACCCGCCGGATCATCCTGGCCGATACGCTTCTCGATCATTACTCGCCCGATGAGATCGAAGCCGTCCTCGCCCACGAACTGGGGCATCACGTGCATCGGCACATTCTGAAAAGCATCGCAGTACAGGCCGCCGTTGCGTTCGTGGGATTCTGGGCGGCGAACTGGGTGCTGCACTATGCCATGGAGAGCTGGCACGTCTTCGACACACTCTCCGACTTCGCCAATCTGCCTCTGCTGGTGCTGGTTTCTACCGTGCTGTCATTCTTCTTGCTGCCTGCGCTGAATGCCTATTCGCGATTCAACGAGCGCCAGGCCGACCGCTACGCCTTTCAGTCCATCGCCCATGTGGAGCCCTTCATTTCGTCCATGAACAAACTCGCCGACCAGAACCTGGCGGAACGAACTCCGTCGAAGTGGGTGGAATGGTTTTTCCACTCCCATCCGGCGATTTCGAGGCGCGTTGCCGCGGCGGAAGCCTGGGCGAAGCAGCCGCGCTCGGCGAATTCACGCGCCTGAGGCCGGAACTAACCGTCGGACTGTTAAAATCAACAACATTGAGAACCACCCCGGCGCCCGCGGCTTCACCTTCTTCATGCTTCATGTGATTGGGGTCACTGCCGGGACGAGGTATCTTGGTTGATTCTTAGTCCGTCTTGCATCGGCGGTTTTCATGTCTACTACGCCAACGCTTCGTTGTAGCCGCTGTGACGCCGAATTGCCGTCGCTGGCAAAGTTCTGTCCTTTTTGTGCCGAGCCGGCTTACTCGCCGGAAGCACTCACTCTGGAGTCAGGGCCAAGCACTCCCCGGCGCCAGTCGCCGTCAGGCGATTCGTCCTCCCCGCTTGACCAGGCCCGCTTTGTTCCCGGTCAAGTGTTGCTGGAGCGCTACCGCATCGTTGCTCTCATCGGCAAAGGCGGGATGGGCGAGGTATACCGCGCCGACGACTTGCGCCTCGGTCAGACCGTGGCCCTGAAGTTTCTTCCCGAGCGTTTGACGCAGGACGGAGCCGCCCTGGCGCGTCTCCACCGCGAGGTTCGTATCGCTCGGCAAGTCTCACATCCCAATGTTTGCCGCGTGTTCGACGTCGGCGAAGCCGCCGAACTTCCGTTCCTCACCATGGAATACGTGGACGGCGAGGATCTGGCGTCGCTATTGCGCAGGATCGGTCGCCTGCCCCAGGACAAGGCGATCGAAATTGCGCGCCAACTGTGTGCCGGTTTGGCCGCCGCTCATGACAACGGTGTGCTCCACCGGGATCTGAAGCCGGCAAATGTGATGCTCGACAGCCGCGGCAAGGTGCGCATCACCGACTTTGGCTTAGCGGGCGTTCACGGTGACGACTCAAGCGGGGGCACGCCCGCCTACATGGCCCCCGAGCAACTCGCCGGGAAGGAAGCCACGGTCCAAAGCGAGATTTATTCTCTCGGGCTTGTGCTCTACGAGATTTTCACCGGCAAGCGCGCCTTCGATGCGGCCACTCTTGCAGAACTGATTCGGCTGCGTGCGCACACTACTCCGACAAGCCCCACCAAGCTGGTGGAGGGTCTCGATCCGATGGTGGAGCGCGTAATCCTCCGATGTCTGGAAACCGAACCCAGCCACCGGCCGAGTTCCGCTCTGCAAGTGGCTGCCGCGTTGCCCGGCGGAGACCCACTCGCGGCCGCACTGGCCGCGGGCGAAACTCCCTCGCCCGAGATGGTGGCGGCGGCAGGCGGGGAAGGCGCGTTACGCCCAAGAACAGCCTGGATTTTACTCCTGGCGACGCTGGCTTGCGCAGCCGTCGTTTTAGGCTTGGCGCCTTACTCTACCGACTTGGGCATCGCTCCCACGCGGAAGACCCCTGAGGTTCTGGAGGATCGCGCTCAGGAGATCATAAAAAGTCAAGGCTACACCGAGGCTGCTGCGGATCACGATTCGTGGTCGGAGAGGAACTATGAGTTTCTGTTTTATCGTGCTCAGCATCTGCCTTCGCCGCAGCGCATACGCGAACTTGCCAACGCTGAGCAGGGCGTACGCAGTTTCTATTATCGTCAGAGTCCGCGAGCCATGGTGCCTTCCCCCATCAGCGGAAGAGTCGGCGTGTGGGATCCACCGTATGAAGTATCGGGAATGGTGCTGGTTTTCCTGGATTCCAATGGCCAGCTTGAGGCATTCCTAGCCGTTCCTCCTCAGCTCGAGCAACCCGGTGCGCAGCCGGGCGTGCCAGTTCACGAGCCCGATTGGAACAATCTTTTCGTGGAAGCTGGTCTTGATCCCGCCCGCTTCCGGCCCTCCCAACCCAAGTGGCTTCCGCCCTTGCCCTTTGACCGCCGGCTGGAATGGGACGGCAGCTACACCCAGGATCCGAATACCCCCATCCACGTACTGGCCGCCAGCTACGAGGGCAAGCCGGTTTTCTTTCATGTGATCGGTCCGTGGACCCGTCCGTGGCGGATGCAGGAAGCGCCGCGCAGCCGCACCCGGGTCATTGGCGATGCGACTTTCTTGATCGCCGGCTTCGTTACTTTGCTGGTGGCCGCGATTCTTGCCCGGCGCAACATCCGGCTGGGGCGAGGCGATCGCAAAGGCGCTTTTCGTGTTTCCGCCTATATCTTCTCGATCAGTTGGCTTGCCGGGATGCTTACGGCTCACCATGTTTCGGACCTGCGCGCCGAGTGGGCACTCTTCGCTAGCCAAATGTCGGGAGCGCTATTTTTCGGAACCTTCGTCTGGCTGTACTACATGGCCTTCGAGCCTTATGTGCGGAGGCAATGGCCGCAGCTGCTGATTTCCTGGACTCGGCTGGTGTCGGGCCGCTTTAGCGACCCATTGGTGGGCCGCGACATTTTGTTTGGCGGGCTGGTGGGTAGCGTCGCGGCGGTCACCTGTCATCTGGTCAATGCGATGCCCGCGTGGTTCAACCTGCCGGGCGAGACGCCGATTCCCGGAGATTCACTTACTCTTGGTTCGCCACTCCAGGTTTTGGGGATATTCCTTAGTCAGCAGACGAATGCGATTTTTCTGGCATTCGCCCTCATGTTTCTGCTGTTTCTGGCGCGCACCACTCTGCGCAGATATTGGCTAGCGGTTGTGGCCACCGGACTCGTCTATGCCATCATCACTTTAGGCGCAGAGAATTTTGGCGTGGAAACGCCAAACGTGATTCTGACTGCGGCGCTCTGCGTTTTCCTGCTGGTCCGCTTCGGCATTCTTGCCCTGGCCATCGGCGTCTTTGTCACAAGCCTGCTCCTCAACTATCCCATGACTTTGGACTTTTCCAGGTGGTACGCAAGCCGCACGGCGTTTGTCTTGGCCGTGTTGGTGGGAATGGCTCTCTACGGATTCCGCTCCGCACTCGCCGGGCGGCCTTTTCTTGGCAAGAGTCTGCTCGACGAGGAACGGTGAGCGTCGGAGCAGATCGCGCGCAAGTGATTGACGTTTGCTGCAATTCGTTGAAAGCTGGTCTAAGTGATTGAGCGCTGGTGCAAGTCTCTGAAAATACATTAGCCAGGAGATAACGCACGGCGGAACCTCGCAATCACGACCCGCGCGCCCTCTGCAATGCCCCGCCAGCCCGCCTGGAATGCCATACAATCGACGATCATGGTCCGGGACGAAGATTTCCCTCATCCCTGCGCGGCGCCTCGCCAAATCGCCAGCAAATGCGCCTAGCGTCAAAATATAGCTGCTAGATAATCGACCGTCCAAGATTCCCGTTTCGGGAATAGAGCGCTTCCGATTCGCCTCGCCCGGCCATCACCTTCGCAGAATCTCTTCCACCCGCCGCAAATCCTCTTCCGTATCCACGCCTACTGTGTCGTAAGGCGTCTCGGCGACGTGGATCGCAATTCCATTTTCCAGAAAGCGCAATTGCTCCAGGCGCTCGCTGCGCTCCAGGGACGACTCGGGCCACGCGCAGAAACGGTCGAGCGCAGGCTTGCGATAGGCGTAAATGCCCAGATGCTTGAAGTAGCGCGGATCGGCGCCGTCGCGGTCGTAAGGGATGGTCGCGCGGGAAAAATAAAGCGCCCGCCCGCCGCCATCGGTTACGACCTTCACCGCGTTGGGGTTGTGGATGTCCTCGGGAGACGCCGGAGTCTTCAGCGTTCCCACCTCGACCTGCGGATCTTTCATCAGCGCAAGCAGTGCCGCAATGTGTTCCGCGCGGGTCAGCGGCTCGTCACCCTGCGCGTTGACGTAAACATCCGCCACCAAGGAATTCGAAACTTCGTGCACGCGCTCGGTGCCGCTGCGGTGTGCAGTCGAAGTCAGGCGCGCATTCCACCCGCGCCTCTGGCAGACCTGCATGATCTCGTCCGAATCGGTGGCGACAATGACGTCATCGAGCAGCAGCGACGATCGCACGCCGCGATACACATGGGCAAGCAGAGGTTCGCCGGCAATTTCGCGCAACATTTTTCGTGGCAGCCGGGTCGAGGCCAGCCGGGCGGGAATCACCGCAATCGCTTTCATGGGATCAATGTTTTAACTTTGACATGATATATCGCGAGCAAGGGCTGGTATGGCTTAGCGCGTGCCATGCCGTTTCGAAACTGTCATCTCGACCGGAGCGGAGAGACCTGCTGTGCTCCGCAGGACGCGGCAGTTGCTGCTCAAGAAGCAGGTCCCTCCACTCCGCTTCGCTCCGGCCGGGATGACAAAGTTTGTTCTAAATCTGATAATCG
Organism: uncultured Acidobacteriota bacterium; assembly: GCA_963770485.1. Lineage (GTDB taxonomy): Bacteria > Acidobacteriota > Terriglobia > Terriglobales > Acidobacteriaceae > CAVVEC01. Next base: position 210,541 of record CAVYPX010000009.1, on the reverse strand, counting down.
ATATCTTCCATGATCCGCTGCAGAGACGCGGAAAGCGGCTCGCTGACCGCTTCCGAGCCTTCGAGCCGTTGCACGCGCTCGCGTAGTTTGTTCACCTCGCCGGCCACGGCTGCGAGCGCCTCGGAGAGCGGGTCGTTGATCTGCTTGGGATCGGTGATCACGACCCGTTCGCCGTTGCGGAAAATGATGTGGCCGGGAACACCTACGACCGTAGAATGCTCGGGCACGCTGCGCAGCACGACCGAACCGGCGCCGATACGGCAGTTGCGGGCCACAGTAATATTGCCGAGGATTTTCGCGCCTCCACCGATTACCACATTGTCTTCGATGGTCGGATGCCGCTTGCCATGCTCCTTGCCCGTGCCGCCCAGAGTCACGCCCTGATACAAAGTCACGTCGTCGCCGACGATCGAAGTTTCGCCGATCACAACCCCGAGCCCATGATCAATGAACAGCCGTCGGCCGATTTTCGCGCCCGGATGGATTTCGATTGCGGTCAGGAAGCGCGCCACTTGCGAGAGCCATCGCGCAACCAGAAAGAGACGATGGTTCCACAGCCAGTGATTGATGCGGTGGAACCACACCGCATGCAGCCCGGAATAACACAAGAAAACCTCCAGGCGCGACCGGGCAGCAGGATCGCGCTCCAGCACCGTGGCCACGTCCTCGCGAATTAGGGCGACGAGATGAGGCATGGATCAGGCCGGAAGCGCCGAAGTCGGAATCTGCAGCGCCTGGTTCCGGAGTCCATCAAACAGAATACTCGTGAGGTAACGTTCCCCGAAATCCGGCAGAATCACCACGATCAGCTTGTCCGCGTTTTCTTTCCGGCCGGCCACTTTGAGAGCGGCAACTGCGGCAGCGCCCGACGAAATGCCCACCAGCAGCCCCTCTTCTTTTGCCAGGCGGCGCGCCATGTTCACCGCGTCGTCGTTGGTGACGGTGATGATCTCGTCGATGTAGTCGGTGCGCAGAATGCTGGGCACAAACCCGGCGCCGATGCCCTGAATCTTGTGCGGCGAAGGCTTGCCGCCCGAGAGCACTGGGCTGTCGGCGGGTTCGACGGCAACCGCCCGGAAGGAAGGCTTCTTGGGCTTGATGTATTGGCAGACGCCAGTAATAGTCCCGCCCGTGCCCACCCCTGCGATCAGGATGTCAGCACGCCCGTCGGTGTCGTTCCAAATTTCAGGGCCGGTGGTTTCCACGTGAATCCTGGGATTGGCCGGGTTGTCGAATTGCTGCGGCATGAAACCATTCGGAGTCCTGGCCAGAATCTCCTCCGCTTTGGCGATGGCGCCTTTCATGCCGTTTGGACCCGGAGTGAGAACGATCTCCGCGCCAAAAGCGAGCAGCAGGACGCGCCGCTCCAGGCTCATGGTTTCGGGCATAGTGAGGATGAGTTTGTATCCCTTGACCGCCGCCACGAAAGCCAGGCCGATTCCGGTGTTGCCGCTGGTCGGCTCAATCAGCACCGTCTTGCCGGGCTGGATCTTGCCCGCACGCTCAGCCTCGGCGATCATGCTGACGCCAATGCGATCTTTTACGCTGGCGCAGGGATTCTGGCCTTCGAGCTTCGCCACTACCTGGGCGGCGCAGCCTTCGGTGACTTTGTTCAACCGCACCAGCGGCGTGTTGCCGATGAGTTCGGTGACATCGTTTGCGATTTTCATAGTCGGGTCGGTCCCTCCAGCCAATGGATGCAGTGGATTTGCAATTGACTCTAGTAAGAGTACTAGAGCGGCTTCAGGTTGTTGTGTTGGAAATGTTCGATGGAAGCAAGACACTCGCCCAAACCACTGTGCGACCGGTATTTCGCTGCGGTTGAAATGTTCGTAGGCGAGTCAATGATTGGCTTTCTGACTTGCACCGTATTTTGATGGGGGCCGAACCGCCCCAGCCTTCGCACAGAACGCGAAACGCTGAGCCACCCGGCCCTACTCATTTACTCGGAGCAGTGGCTTAGGGCGCGTACGACCACACCGTGCCGTAGCCGTAGGTGCCGCCTACCACGGTGGTGCCGAACAGCGTGCCCTTGCTAGTTCGTAGCACTTCGCCACGGGGCCTGTTGCCGTCTGAGGCGTCAAACCTGTGCAGCAGAGTGAACCCGCCGCTCGCGCTCAGCTCGTACAGTGCTCCGTAACCGTTAGCGTCGCAACCCAAGGTGACCCCATACAGATTGCCCTTCGCGTCCCGAGCCACGCCCGCCTCGGGATAGCAGCCGTCGCTCAATCTGCTACGAAAGCTGTGCAAGATGGCCTCGTGGCCTTTCCTGCTCACCCTCCATATAGTCCCTTTGTAGAAGTAACCGCAGTAGGAGGTGGTTCCATAGAGGTTCCCAGCCTGGTCCTGTAGCACGGATCCGTACGGGTTGCAGCCGTCTGACGGGTAGCTGGCGAAGCTGTGCAGCACTGTAAACGTTCCGTTCTTACTCAACTCGTAGAGCACACCGCAACCGCCGCGGCACCCAGACAACCCACCCGCGGGGGTCACGCCATATAGGTTGCCAGACTCGTCCATCGCCAGACGCCCATTCTGCGGGTTCGCGCCGTCTGACCCGGATCCGGTGAAGCTGTGGAGGAGGGTAAATTTCCCCGCACTGTCAACCTTGAATATCGTTCCATCGCCGGAAGGGCTGCAGCTGTAGGTAGTGCCATACAGATTTCCGGTTTTGTCCCTGACCAGGCCTTGTTCCGGTTCGCAGCCGTCCAAGCCGCCGGTAAAGTTGTACAACACCTTCTCGCGCCCCGTGGTTTCGATCTTGAAGACGGTGCCATAGCCGGCGGAGCCGCCAACTTCGGTGGTCCCATAAAGGTTGCCTTTGCCGTCCCGAACCACCGGTGCGACCGGCCATGCCCCGTCCGAGTCGACGAAGGCGTGCAATACGGTTTCAGTTCCGGCGGTGTCAAACTTGTACACCACGCCGCAGCCGCCGTAAGGGCACGCACCGGAGGCGCCCTCCATGGTGGTGCCATACAGGTTGCCGGCCTGGTCCTGAATCACGCCCGCGACGGGAGCGCTCCCGTCTACGCCGCCCGTAAAGTTGTAAAGCACGTTGAAAGTTTGGGCTGGTGCGAGAGCCGCCGACACAAGCACGGTCAGGAATGCCATTACATGCATTTTGTTGGTCACAATTAAGGTCTCCGTTTGTTCGATCTGCAAGTTGCTCGGGGTGAGCGGTAGCCCCGGACGCCGGTCCAGCGCGGCAGGAGCCGCAACGATGTGTTAACGATCGCTATTTCGCTGCCGCCGCCCTCGCGCCAGATGGCCGAGACCCGCGCCTTCAACGGTGATGACATCGGGTCCCTTGGTCTTGCCGGCAATGATCGCCCTGTTCGGGATGGTTTCGTACGCGTAGCCGGTCAACCAGACATTGCACTGACGGTTTGCGCAGCCTACGTCGAGCCGAGCCCAGCCATAGTGTGTTTGTCCTTTGATATCAAACTTAATGCCCAGATAGCGATTCCTTACGTTCAACCACTGACCGCCATCAACCGACGACCTTCCATTGAAAAAGCCACTGTCGGCCATGAATACGATATTTTTTCCGCGACGTCGGTATGAGCTTTGGCCCCTAACAAACCTCCTGTTCGCTCCAACCCTAACGCCAGCGTCGAGCGCGAAGGCCGACGGAAAGGCGTACGACTTCTTCTGGATGCCTACTTCAGCATTGCTCCCAATATTACTTACTAATACGCTTCCTCCTACCCAGAGACTGGTGCTGGATGTGGTATTTTCCAGAAAAACGTCAGCAATTCCATCGTGATTGAGATCAAGGGCATAGTATATATTTTGATAAATTTGCTGACGGGCTCGCGTGTAGACGATCTTTGCCTCGGCAGGTCGTGTTAATGCCAGCATTCCCACTCCCGCTGCACTGGCGGCAAGGGCGTAGGAGTTGAGTTGACGATGCAGGGAATCGGAAATCCGAGAGGGTGTCCGGGGGCGTTGCATGATTCCTCCTTCAACGCGGGCGTGGATCATTTTGGACCTAGCCGAACGGCGTGTCAATCGGGGTCCGCGACGGTCCTTGATTGACAGCAGCACAAGACGGGAGGATAGTTGGAGCCATCATTTTGGGGGAGGAACTATGAAGCGCACTTCCAGGACACCCTCGGACCTTTCCGAATCCCTGCATCAGCGGCTCAACTCGTATACTCTTGCGGCGAGCGCGGCGGGAGTCGGGATACTGGCCCTGGCACAACCGGCCGAGGCCAAAATCGTTTACACGAAAACCTACGAGGTCATCGGGGTGAACACAACCTATAACCTCGATCTCAACAATGACGGAATCGCCGATTTCACGCTGGGATACTATCATCTTTCCAAGGCATCCGGTACCTTCCGGTCAGTCTACGCCCTGGTGCCCACCGGCAATGCGGTCGAGGGCGCTCCTGGTGCACACCGATTTCTTGCTGCTGCCCTGAAGCGTGGCACACGCATCAGCAATCGCCAACGCGTCACCGAAACGAATGCGCTAATGGCATACGAATGCGATGGTAAGATACGCTCTTGTATTGGCACCACCTACTTCAAAGGAAATTGGATCGACGCTACCAACCGGTACCTTGGACTGAAGTTCACGATAAAGGGAAAGACCCACTATGGCTGGGCGCGGCTGACTATTCCATGGCTCAATGTTGGCTTTTCTGTTACCCTGACCGGCTACGCCTACGAAACCATCCCCAACAAATCTATCATTGCAGGCAAGACTCACGGGGGAGCCAGCCTCGGAGCATTGGCCGCAGGATCAACTGCGCTTTCCAGTCGGCAGCACAAAATCAGGAGCAAATAAATTGAAGCGTCCAGTAAAGGAGTTGTCATTTCGATTGGAACATCACGTTAACTCCTATGCGCTTGCGGCGAGTGCGGCGGGAGTGGGAATTCTGGCACTGGTGCAGCCTGTCGAAGCCAAGATAATCTATACGCCTGCTCATCGCAGCATCTCACACACCAACCCTATCTTCTATCTGGATGTAAACCACGACGGCGTCAGAGACTTTTTGCTGTCCCATACTTCCTATTTCGGGGAGAACAGCTCCGCAAAGGGAATCGAAATCCACCCGCAACATAGCGGCGATGGGATTCTTGGGCAGAGCCACTGGGCCTCTGCGTTGACCGCTGGCGTCCAGATCGGATCGTCTGGAGAATTTCTCAGCGTCGATAACACGATGGCCCGGCATTCCTTCTGGGATGGTTCGGATCACTTTGTTGGCGCGTGGGCCAATGGCGGGAAGGGTGTCAAGAATCGCTATCTCGGTCTGAAGTTTGTCATTCGAGGCAAAGTTCACTACGGTTGGGCACGACTGAACGTCAGAGTTTTTGAAAACGGAGTTCAAGTGGCCGCCACGTTGACCGGCTACGCCTATGAAACCATCCCCGGCAAGCCGATCATCGCGGGTAAGACTCACGGCAAAGATGTCATCACCGTCGAGCCCGCGAGCCTAGGTCACTTAGCGCGGGGGGCGTCCGCGGTTTCTACGTGGCGCGGCCCGAACTCGGCGAAATAATCGCGCAGGATGCGTTATCGTCTCGCCTTTGCAGACACGACCTGGTCTCGCTACAAGCGAAGAGACAAGGGCCCGGGGCACCTCGGCCCGAATCCAAAAATCAGCGTGTTATCATGGGTTTACCTCGGAGTGGCGGTGTAGCTCAGGTGGTTAGAGCGACGGTCTCATAATCCGTAGGTCGTAGGTTCGAGTCCTACCGCCGCCACCATTAGCTTGCGAGGTCCGTCGCGGGCTCGGGATTTCGCCCTTCGACTCGCTCAGGGCAAGCTCTGCGGGCTCGCGCTGCGCTCCCGCCCGAAAAGTGGCTCAGGTTCGAGTCCACCGCCGCCATCCGATTCGATGGGCGGGATGGCAGAGAGCGAGATTGCCAAGTATGCGGGCATCGATTTGAATCTGATCCCGACGCCAACTGGCCCTCTGTGCGTTTCGAAGGGCGACGATCCTAGCCCCACGACTAGACTCTCCGTAGTCTTACCCACATTCAACGAGGCCCAAAATATCGAGCCGATGATTCGGGCGCTGAGCGAGATCCTGGAAAAGTCCCAGATCCCCTATGAGCTCATCGTGGTGGACGATGACAGCCCGGATGGCACTTGGAGCCGCGCTCAGTCGCTCAGCACTTCCCTTCCGCACCTTCGCGTGATGCGTCGAACCAGCGAACGGGGTCTGGCCACAGCCGTGATTCGTGGCTGGCAAGCTTCTGGTGGAGACGTACTGGGCGTGATCGATGCCGATCTGCAGCACCCCCCTGAAGTCATCCCCAAGCTATGGGACCAGATTCAATCAGGAGCTGACCTGGCCGTTGCCAGCCGACGTGTGGCAGGGGGAGGCGTCAGCCAATGGAGCTGGCGCAGACGACTTATTTCGAGAACGGCTGAAGGCATCGGGTTGGTAGTTCTGCCCGAAGTTGTCGGACGAGTGACCGACCCGATGAGCGGGTACCTGCTGGTGCGCAGAGATAAACTGGAGGGAGTAACGTTCCGGCCGCGGGGCTACAAGATCCTGATCGAAATTCTTGGGCGCAGCCGGATAGGGAAAATCGCTGAAGTGGGCTACGTGTTTCGGGAGCGGGTGGGAGATGAAAGCAAGATCACTTGGCGGACATGCCGGGACTACTTGCTCCACCTGGGCATTCTCCGATTGTGGCGGTTTTCTACGGTGGGGCGAATCGGAAATCGATCGACGCACTAACTCGGTACTTCATCGACTCTGAACAGCCAGGAATCAACGCCGAACAAAGCGGTTTGAAATCGCGCTTGCGGCCGATCTCTGAGCAAATGCTCTGTGTGCGTGGTCTATCGATGAAAAACAAAAACCCAGAGGTTCAGTCGACAAATTCGCGTGTTGGACTACGGGTTCGCGCTCGGAGTATTCATTCGCTTCGCTTTATTTGTCTTGTTGCTTTTTGCGTCCGGCTAGCGGCCTTGGTCATAGTTCAACAGTGGCCGATGAATGAACGATCCCCGCTATGGAAGTCAGGCCCGGAAATCATTAATATTGCCGCCTCTATCGCAAGCCATCGAGGCTTTAGCTCCCCATTCGGAGTCCCGAGCGGTCCCACTGCTTGGATACCTCCAGTGTATCCCTATCTGGTCGCCACAATATTCCGGGCGCTAGGTTCAAAATCGAATTTGGCAGCGCTGTCAATTCTGACGATGCAGGCCATATTCTCGGCGCTGACGTGTATTCCCATCTACCGTATCGCAAGACAAGCCTTTGATGAAAGTGTTGCCGTTGGGGCAAGCTGGGGATGGGCGCTGTTCCCATACGCGATTGTGATTCCCGGGTTATTCGTGTGGGAGACTGCTCTGTCTGGTTTGCTGCTCACCTCCCTCTGCTATTTATGCCTGGATTTGCCACACGCTCGGGTTTCAACCCAAATAGCCATAGGTGTGCTTTGGGGAATTGCTGCTCTGACGAATACCGCACTGCTCTCAGTAATGCCAGTCTTCCTGCTCTGCCCCTATCTTAGGAAGCCACTGCATCTTCCAGGGAAGGCGATTGCCACCATCCTGGTTGTTTCAGCTCTCGTGGTATGCCCCTGGTTGCTGCGAAACTGGCAGGAATTTGGCGCGGTTTTTCCAGTGCGCAGCAACTTCGGAGAGGAGCTCTGGGTGGGTAATCACGAGGGCGGAACCGGCAGAATCCAGTTTGGGGCCGGACCGGCTGACAATGAGGGCGAGCGAGAACGTTATCGTGCGCTTGGTGAGATTTCTTACCTGGCGCAACGAAGGACAGAAGCAATAAATTTCATTTCTCAAAACCGTACCCAGTTTCTGCGCCAGGCGTGCTACCGACTTCGGTACTGGTGGTTTGCCGAGGGAGAGACTGCTCCACTCTTCATCTTTTACCGTTTCCTGGCTCTGGTTTCTCTGATTGGTATGGCGCTGGCATTACGCACTGTTAAAAAAGGAAGCGTTCTTACGATCGTCGCTGCAATCCTTGTATATCCGGTGGTCTATTACCTGACTGACGTTTACGCAAGATATCGTTACCCAATCGAACCCTTTATGATGCTGGTTGCAAGTTTTGCAGTATTTCAGATGCTCGCGTTCAGTAAGAGCAAAATCAGGGGATCCCTCGCTGCGCAAAGAACGCTTGCTCGGGATGACAGATCAAACTGACCCACTACTGGAAATCCTAATCGGTGACGGTCGCTCTATGAATCGATTTCTTCCGCAGGTCTGAGATCGTCAGTCCGATCGCAAAGGCGAAGGCGATCAGGAGTATGGCCAAGAAGCTTGGAGCGTTCGCCGGAAACATTATCAATAGGTACAGTGGGCTGAACATCAGTGCGCAAAGCACCCCAATCAGGAGCCTGCGCACCTGAGGGGCGATCGGCTCATTCGACAGAATGAGTCCAACTGCCAAACCAATGGGCAACAGCAATATGCACAAATCGAAAGCATGGCAATGATAGCTGACCAACACGGTGGCTACAACGTTCAGCGCAAAACCTAAATTGAAAACTACGCCACGATCGGAAGAGGCGAGAGACCATTTGCGAACGACAAAGCCAAGCAACAGAATCGACAAAAGCAGAAGAAGCAACACCTCCGCTTTAGGCGGCAATAGTGTCCGCGGCAATACACTCAACAGCCCCCGTAGATTCGGCATGTCCTGAGGACGATTGACTCCCGGCGCGATGCTGTCAATGCTCAGCAGATACTTTGGATAATACAGAGCGGCGGGTATTCCGACTGTCGCAATCGACACGCCAGCGAGCATCAGTGAAGTCAGGGCAAACCCGAGAACAACACGAAGCTTTCTCTTCACTGCAAAGGCAACCAGGAAGGGAATGAGCAATGGAAACTTGAAGATACCAAGACCCAGCGTCATACCGCCCAGGAGTTGCCGGTGGCGGCGCAACGCCCCATAACCGACTACGTATATCAAGAAGAGCAAGATCGAGTCTTGACCTTGCAGGATGGTGAAAAATACGGGGAAATAGGACAGGCTCAAGGCAACCACCAGAAGAGCAGAAAGCTTGCGAAGTTCCGGGATTTCCCTGCGCAAGCAGAGGGTCGCGAGAATCAGGCAGGCGCAGTTGAATGCGCTCCACAACACAAAAGCAGTGCGATAGGACAGGTGCGCAAGCGGCCAAAAAATCCAGGCTTCAAATGCAGGCCGCACAAATGGCAGCGCGCCTTGCCGAATCCCGACATTTGGAGCGGCTTCGAGTTGAATCTTGTACTGGAGATGTACATCGTAGAGCTGCTTTGGGGTGCCACGCTGCAGAATCTTGCCCGCAGTATAGAAACTTATGAAATCGGAATATCCTTCGGCGAGCCGATGCCTCAACTGAAAAAAGATGACTCCATAGATTAGAAACAACCCGATACTCAGAATACCGGCCACTCTTCTGAAGTTCCACATAGGGAATTCCATAGTGTGCACGCGTCACCGCCGGGAAGCAAGAACTGGGTCGCTCGGCGTAGGCTCAGCTCGCTGCGCTCATGTGTAATAGTTTGAACTCGAGCTTGCGGACAGGGTTGTCAAGGTTCCATGGATCGGACGGGGCCGATATTCCTTCTAGCGACCTCCGAGCACCCCGTTTTGCCCGACCGGATTGGCAGCGGGAAGTTGCCCGTTGCTCGTGGCCAACACTCAAAGTCGAAGGAGGGCTTGAAGGGCCACCGGTCCCCGGCGGTCTCTCCTGATTGTGGACGGAATATTTTGTCTCTTGTTCGTCCTGTAGCTTAATGGCCGAGAAAACTAAGGCGCTACCTCAAACAGCGTGCCGAAGGAAGACGGCCCGGCGGTGGTGCCGTAGATATGACCCTTTTCGTCCAGGGTTAGGCCGTTAGCGGAACCTTGACCCAGCGATCCGTCGTGAAAATTGTAAAGTACGGTCTCTGTCCATTTACCGGTCTTCGTGGGCGACAGCTTGAACACCACACCACAGCCGATGCTACATCCGCCCCCGTCTATCGTGCCACCTTCTGTCGTCATGCCATAAAGGTTGCCATTTTGATCGAATGTGAGCGGGGCGTAGGGCCAAGCGCCGTCGGCGCAGTTGTTCCAGCTGCAGAAATTGTGCAGCATGACTTGCTTCCATTGGCCCTGTGAGCGTTTCAGCTCAAACGCGATGCCCCAGTTATTTCCGCCCGCTACCGCGGTTCCGTACATCCGTCCTCGGTTGTCGAGAATTACTCCGGACTCGGGTTGGCCTCCGTTGCCACCGCCTTCGAAGTCAAAAACGTCCGTTTCCTGCCAGCTTGGGCCGACCTGCCCCAGATCGAACACCATGCCGAACCCTTGGGAACTGAAGGGGGAAGTATCGTATAGGCGTCCCTTCTTGTCGAAGACGAGATTGGGACTGAACGTACCGAAGCTCTGCGAGTAGAGTGTCGTTTCCGTCCAGGAGCCTCCCTCTTGCTGAGGCGGAGCAAGCTCGAAAATCGCGCTCCCGTAGCTGTCAACTTGACTCACACCGAAGAGGTTGCCCGATGCGTCGAACGTCAGTCCGCTGGGGAACCCGCCGTCGGAGCCATTCTGGAAGTCGTACAGCACGGTTTCGGTCCAACCATTCTGACTGGGAGAGAGTTCAAAAACCGTTCCGCATCCCAGCTGACAGCTGCCTGTGCCTCCAAGGGAGGTCGTGCCGTAGAGGTTACCAGACGTATCGAAGACGAGATTGGCAACAGGTTGCCCTCCGTCCGCGCCGCCGTGGAAAGCATAGAGAACAAGCTCTTGCCACTCGCCTTTGCCAGAGCGCGTCATTTCGAAAACTACTCCACATCCGTAATATTGATATGGGTATATGCAGTTGAGGTCGCCACCCTCCTGGGCTGTGCCGTAGAGATTACCCGCACGATCCAGGACGACTGTGTTTGGGAATGCCCCGTCGGTTCCATCCAAGAAGTTATGCAGCACTTTCCAGTGGGTACCGGCCCAGACTTCGGGGGTAAGCGCCAACGCCAGGCCGAGGCACAGAACCGAGAACCTGTGGGGTGCAGACAACCAGGAACCGCGCATGAAAATATCCTCCTTTGTGCCGAACGCTCTACCTGTCCTGCTGCGTCCTACCGGCTCCCTGGGCCAAGCGCCCGAGAGTGCCTGACGAAGCGGCTGAAGGTGAGTTATCCGATTCATCGGTTCCGCGCTCCTTGCCGGTGAGGATTTGCCGATCAGCGATCGTCTCGTATGCGTATCCGGTCAGCAGCGGGCTGAGCGTGCCATGGCTGCAGGTCACGTTGAGCCGCGCCCAGCCGAAATGTGCCTGTCCCTTGATAACGAACTTGAATCCGAGGTAGCGGTTGCTGACATTCCCCCAGGGTCCCCTACAGCTTGAGGCGCGCAGGGCTGTATCCGCCATAATCCCCGCACCTGCCAGAAACCGTCCTTTCGGCCCCACGCGGATGCCTGCGTAGAGCGCCGATGCATAACCTTGCTTAAAGGCCGTGTGTCCCCAAATCCTGTTGCCCTGCCCCGCGGGAAATACCGAGAGGGTACCGACGACGGTACCGGGCGTCCCAGTGGCGAAATAGGTGTTTCTTAGATTGAAGTCCGTTACGCCATCCTGATTCAGATCGAGGTGTAAGGTAGTACCGGAGGCGATTTGCTGGTGCGCTTTGGTGTAGATGACCCTGCCCTCCGCAGGTTGGGCCAACGCCAGCATTCCCACTCCCGCCGCACTACCCGCCGCTGCGTAGGCAAACAGACGCTTTTCCAACTTTGCATTCAGGCGCACAGTGGGACGCGTTCGAATGGTTTTCGCGGGCTGTGATTCTTGCATGGCGAACTCCTTCCGGGCTTGTATCGCTCTCTCGCAGACGGGGGACGGGGCGAGGGTCTTTGGATTGCGATTATGGCTTTACTCGCTACACCTTGTCAAATAGTAGGAAAGAAAGTCCGGCAAGTGCTCCGTCGCACCGCGCCCGCCGATTCGCGATACCATGAAGTCCGTCGTGAAGCTAACAGATGCCGCTCGTTCGTATGCCGCTCAGCCGCGATCGGTGGGACCGCCGTCCGTTTTGAACGGGTCTCAGAGGCGTGCATCGCCGCTGGAACTAAGCCTGCTGGCTGGGATCACCGGTCTGGCCGCGGTCCTGCGTTTCCATTCGCTTGCCGCCAAATCTCTATGGTTCGACGAGGGAGTCAGCGTCGCGATTGCCCGCCTGGATGCGTACAATTTCGTGCGCATCCTGTGGCGTCGCGAAGCCAACATGTCGCTGTACTATCTTCTTCTCCATCCCTGGTTGCACCTGGGGGCCAGCGAATTCCGTGTGCGCACGCTTTCCGTCCTTTTTGCGGTTGCTTCAATTCCGGTCATCTACTTGCTGGGTCGCCGCTTGTTTGACTCGCGCGTGGGTCTGATCGCAGCCGCGCTGCTGGCCGTCAATGCCTATCACATCCAGTATTCGCAGGAGGCGCGCAGCTACCCGCTGATGGTGTTGCTTTGCCTGCTTTCCGGTTGGTATTTTCTGCAGAGTCTTGCCGAGCCTTCCCGCCGCAACCGGATCGCTTATGTTGTCACGAGTGTTCTCGCGGTTTATGCTCACTTTTTCTCCGGGCTGCTCTTGCTGGCGCAATGGTTGTCTTTGCGTTTTCTGGACCGGGAACAGATTCCCCCGCAGATCAGAAAAGATTGGCGCTGGGTTGCACTCTTAGTTTCGCCCGTTGCCGCATTCGTGGCCACGACCGGAGCAGGTCCACTGCGCTGGGTGCAGCGGCCGGGACTGAAAGACCTCTGGCTTTTTGCGGTGCATTTCACGGGAAACGGCGGGCCACTGTTGCTGCTGGCATATGGGATGGCTGGTCTGGCAGCGCTGCTCCCATTCTCGCCCGCACAGAGAGCGTGGCGGGTCCCTTGGGAGCAGTGGCGTTACCGCTTCCTTGTGCTTTGGCTGGTTTTTCCTCCCCTGGTTGTTCTTGGGGCGTCGTTGGCCAAACCGCTCTTCGTTCCGCGGTACTTCATTTCGTGCTTGCCCGCCCTGTGTGTGCTCGCAGCTCGTGGCATCGCCCGCCTTCGCACTGCCTGGCTCATCGTGCCCGCTGTTTTGTTTTTTCTCGTACTCTCTTTTCAGGGGACCGTTTCCGGCTACCGGCAAGATATTGACATTCATCGCGACGACTGGCGGTCTGCGACCCAGTATCTGCTCAGCCATGCCCAGCCCGGGGATGCGTTATTGTTTCACGTCCCCATGGGCCGGATGCCCTACGAGTTCTATCATTCGCTCGTGGGATCCACTGCGGCTGGGCCTCTGGTGCTTTATCCCCATCACGCCGACCGTATTACATTTCTGGATTTTGTTGAGAAGCCGGATGACGCCCAGTTGGAGCGTACGCTGCTGCGACATGAGCGTGCGTGGCTGGTGCTGAGCTACGCGAGAACTCCTTCGGGCCAGATGGACTCCCGAGCCACAGAACTGTCCGGCTTGCTGGCAGGCTCCTACCGCATGGTCGAGCAGAAGGACTTTCTCGGAGTGCAGATTCTCCTTTACTCGAAAGAGAATTCCGGAAGGTGAGTGCGCGTCCCGGTCAGCAGATCAGGCTCTCCTGCGACTCATCACTCTTGTGGTGGCCGCCATTTCGACAACCCAGATGATCCAGGAACGGAGCATCGTGATTCACTGCGGCAACCCAACGCGACTGACCAAGTCGCTAAAACGAGGGTCGGAGCGAATGGGATCGAAGACGGACCGGTACTTGAGCGTAGTCATAAAAGTGGATTTCTGCGCATAAGCCTTGTCCAGCCATAAGAATGCCTTATCCTGGTCGCCCAATGCCGCGTAGACGAGAGCCATCGCGCCCAAGCTGACTGGTTTCCCTTGCGACAGTTGTAGCGACTTTGCCAGCGCCGTTTTTGCCTCGGTTCGTCGTCCCATGCGGGCGTATAGATAAGCCGTCTGCCGTATGTAGACTCGTTCCTCTTTGAATGGCTTCGTTTTCTCCAACTCCGCAACCGCCTCGGGGAACATTCCTTTTTCCAGGAAGGTGTCTGAAAGCCAATTGTGTGCAGAAACAAAGTTAGGATCGAGTTCCAGTGCGCGACGAAGTTCGACAACGGCTTCGTCATAGCGGCGGGCGAGATATAAATCTTTTCCCAGGTCCGTGGCAATGACCGGGGAAAGCGGATCCGAACGGGCACTATCAAGACGTCCCGCAACCCGAGCGGCAACCACGCAGGAGCGTTGTCGCTGTACCCGGCCGTCGCGCCTGTTGGAACTGATTGCTTATGACACTAACGTTTGCAGCACTCGTACGAGCACCCGAACCTATCCCATCACCACTTTAAGTGATCTCGGAAATCCCGGCGCCGCGAGGGACATGGATTGGAGTGGCGGAGGGAGAGGGATTCTCTTTCGGCCCTCACTTGCAACTCGCGGTCACACCTACACTTGCGCGATAGTACCCTATGTTTGTGCGGGTTACAAGCATATTGGAACGCAGGCTGAAGTCTCCACAGTCTACGCAATGACCTGTAGTTCCAAGAAAAACGGTATCACTAGTATCAGTAGGCCAGGGTGCTGCTGGCATTCCTTCACCCAGTTTTACCTAGGTTGTACGAGGAAGCAGATTATCGGATGGGTAGCGCGTCACCCGAAGCGCGGCGTCATGAACAGAGGCGGTAGAGCACCTCTTTATTGGAGCCAAAATGGAGCCAAGCTGTACAAATCTGAGCCTGCCGAGATTTGCCTCAAAAATCTAAAGGCGATGTACCGCTTTGGCGCAACCGCCTCCCTAGAAAATTCCTTCTAACTGCTCCCAAGAAAGTTCCTGCTCCTTGGATCAGCAGTGAAGCGGGTGATTCCGAGCCGGCGAATTTTGTTTTGCAGAGTCGTACGCTTCAATCCGAGCCGTTCGGCGGCTCCCCCCTTCCCTGCTATGCGTCCCGATGCGGCTCTCAGAGCGTCGATGATTACGTTGGATTCCGCTCGTCGAAAGCCAGAGATCGAACTGCTGACAACACCAATTTCCGAAGAAGAGCGAAGCTCGGCGATCGACACTTCTAACTCCTCACCGCGCGTAAGAATGACGGCGCGTTCGATAAAGTTTGCCAATTCCCGCACGTTGCCTTTCCACGGACAGTTCGTCAGGATCTCCATTGCTTGCATTGATATCGAATTAATCTGCTTTCGCATCCGCCGAGATAGCTTTGAGGCAAAGTAGTTTACCAGCAGAGGAATGTCCTCGCGCCGTTCGCGCAGTGGCGGGATCTCAATCGGGAAGACATTGAATCTATAGAAAAGATCCTCGCGGAACTTCTCCTCCTTAATCATGGCTCGGAGATCGCGGTGGGTCGCAGCAATCAGCCGCACATTGACCTGAATCGTCTTCGAGCTTCCGAGGCGCTCGAACTCCTGTTCCTGGATGGCGCGCAGTAATTTCGGCTGCAGTTCGAGACTGATGTCGCCGATCTCATCCAGAAATAGCGAGCCTCCATCCGCCAGCTCGAATCTACCCTTTCTCTGCATCAGGGCGCCGGTAAAGGCCCCTTTTTCGTGGCCAAACAGTTCGCTTTCCAACAGTCCCGAAGGAATGGCGGCGCAGTTCATGCGCACGTAGGCGTGTTCGCGGCGAGAGCTGAGTTTGTGGATCGCGTGGGCAATCAGTTCCTTTCCTGTGCCTGTCTCTCCATGAAGCAGGACGGTGGAATCAGTGGGTGCAACGATCGCCACTTGTTCCAGCACTTTCTGCAGAGCTGGGCTCCGGCCGACGATGCCCTCGAAGCAGTGCTCGGAGCTGATTTGTGTTTCCAGATGAAGTTGCTGGTCTTCGATCTCGCTCACGTCGGGAAAACCTGCTCCTGCGAGGCTCCCGAAGTCGGTGAAAGCAACAGTCGCGCCCATAGTCTCCTCCCGAATCTTTACACTTGCAGTGGTTTGCGAGCACTTATACGAACAAAAGTGACTAGCAGAGAGACATCGTCTCTTCGTTCAAGTATTCCTTGATCTCTGGGCAATCGGTTCCAGACTTGGCACCCGATAGCGCGGCTCCAGGCTGGGATAGTTTGGAAAGATAGCGCGTAACAGTTTTTCGGAATCTTCCAGATTCATAAAGCCGCTTTGTGTGGGAATGAACGTCATATTTCCTCTCAATCTGCAGAAGGTGGATAGCAGCTAAGCTGATCTCTTCGTCTGCGAGCAAAACTCGATGATTTTTCCGAGTTGCGGCTGCGTCTTCAACGGTTTTCGAAAGTTCTTCGGTACGTAAAACTCAATCACTTTTGCCATGACAGTCTCCTGGATGCTGGTGAGTCTCGGTGCACGCTGCTGCGACCGATCGTTCGCTCGCCTCTGTGGGTCGCTATCGCTGCGGGTGCAACATTCATTGCAGCCATGATTAGGACTTCCTGTAGCGTGAACCCGTGAATTGTGATCTTCCACATAAGCGCCTCCCGACCATCACACCTCTTGTCGTACTGACGGAGCCATTGTCAACCAAGTTCAATTTGCGCACAGCCCCACATGGAGCCAAATCGGAGACTCTCGGGGGTACAAGTAGCGTCCTCTTTTGAGGCAATAAATTCGGTCGTTTGGGGTAGTCACTTAAGGAGAGTTAGAACTACTTTTTGCGAGGAGGAGCTTCGATGCGCTTCCACCCGAAAAGGCGAGCATCGATCGACCAGAGACCCGGTCCTAACATTGCGAGAGCGGCAGCGGCAGTTCCTAACAGCAGCCACACCCATTTGTCCCCGGCTACCGTAAGCATCTTCCAGATTTCAATCAATGCTATGGAAGTTCCCACGATTGGAGTCCATAAACCTACGATTAGCAGTATTCCCGCTCCCATCAAGAGCAGAGCGGGAATTGTCACATTCAGCGGTGGTGGATCGCTCCACAGCCTCAAGCTCGCACGCACAATCAGTGCGGAGCCAACGACCACGCGCATGAGAAGCAAACCTGCGCCGGGCCAACCGCCAGCGAATGTGGAATACAGCCGTCGCAATGACGCACCTTTCAGTACATAACTAGACTCCTCCCTTTCGGAGGTGAATCGAAACCGTAAAAAGAGCTTTGATCGTCACTCTTTAGAGTTCTGCATTTTTCTGAGGCGGGCGGCAAGTAGTGGAAAACTACAGCTCGACGATTCCTCTCTTCAGGCCGATCATTGCGGCGTGCGTTCGATCGTTGGCGCCTAGCTTAGAAAGAATGTTCTTGACTCGACTCTTAACGGTTTCCTCCGTGATTGAGAGCTGATCCGCAATTTGCTTGTTCGCATTCCCAGCTGCGATCAGTCTCAAGACAAAGACCTCTGCTGGCGTCAGGGCGTCATCCGTCGCATGCTCGGCGATCTGGTACGAGGCTTCCGGGGAAAGGGTCTTCTTTCCAGTATGGACGGCACGAATCGTCTCCAGTAATTCCTTGTGCAACGTATTCCTGAGCAGGTAGGCTTGGGCACCGGCCTTGAGCGCACGCAGAATTTGCACATCGCCTGTGTAGGTCGTCAGCACAATGACCTTCGCGTCGGGAAACTCATTTCGAATCGCAATGAGCGCATCGGTGCCGTTAATTTCCGGCATCTGCAAGTCCATCAACGTGACATCCGGGTGGTGCGTTCGGAATTGCTGAATGGCATCGCGCCCGTTGGATGCCTCGCCTCCCAAAACCATGTCCGCCTGAATGCCGACCAGACCGGCGATCCCCCGGGCGCACAATTGGATGGTCGTCGACCGCGAGAATTCTAATCTGCGAGGTGCCGGGGCTCATGACCAATCTCCTACTTCATGCCTTTCGCGTTCCCGACCAGCTTTCGCGATAACCAGGAACGTCTCTGAGCTGTCGCGTAGGCTTTGCTGGCAGGAACGCGCAGTTCCACTTCGGTACCGGCATCGACCTCGCTCCACACCACTAACTTACCTCCCATGAGTGTGGCGCGTTCCCGCATACCACGCAAGCCGTAGTGCCCCTCACTGCCTTGGCTGGAGAGAATCGCTGGATCAACGCCTTTTCCATCGTCCCGCACCCGTAGTCGGAATTGCTCATTGTCATAACGGATTTCAACCTCGATCTGCCGTGCCTGAGAGTGCCGAAAGGCGTTCCGCAGCGCCTCGGCAGCAATTTTGTAGATCTCGTCTCGGAGGATGGGATGCAGATTTCGCGCCTCGCCCTCGACGGCGACACGGAATGCAGGTCGGTGATTGGCTGAGTCGGTCTCGAGTTCTTGCCCCAGTGTGCTTATGGCCATTGCCAGATCGTTGCTTTGGACTGTCGAGTCCCGCAATCCCTGCACCTCATCCCGGGCTTCGGTGATGAAGTCCGCGGTCTGGTCGATCGCGCTGTCCAGCTTCTCTTTCGCCTCCATCGGGCGGTCTGGCAACAACTGGGAAACAGTTTGGAATCGGAGCAGCACACCGTGGGCGCTTTGAAGCAGAGTGTCGTGAAGGTCCCTTGCAATCCGTGTGCGCTCGCCCACACGCGCCTCGAGCGTCATGTCGAACTGATGTTGCAATTGCCGGACACGCCAATGGTACGCCGTCCACAGCAGCGCCAAAAAGATGCAAGCGCAGAGAGCGCGGAACCAATTCGCTTGGTAATAGTGCGGCTGCAGCACGAAACGCACGCCGGCCCCCTGATTGTTCCAGACACCGAAGCTGTTCGCCGCAATCACCTGGAACGTGTATTCTCCGGGCGCCATGTTCGTGTAGTGAGCGGTGCGTCGCGTGCTGGCGTCCACCCAGTCCTTATCATAGGGTTCGAGCCGGTACTTGAAGCGCTGTTTTTCCGGAGCGGAAAGGCTCAGCGCTGTGAAGGTGAAATCAAACGTGTCGCTGCCGGCTGGTACCAAAGTCCGGCCGTCGCGCCCCAGCGTCACCTTGTTTGCCCAAGCCTCCTCCACCACAACAGGCGGAGGACCATTGACCGCATTGGGGTCAATCGCCACTACGCCGCGCATGGTCGGAAACCATAACCGTCCGTCCCGGGCTTTGCAGGCGCCCGGGACCCCCCCATTGCATTCGCTGGTCTTCATGCCTTCGGCGACCCTGTACGAGATGGGCGGAATGGAAGAGATTCTCCCATCGGCAATATCATTCACCTCCTTCAGACTGAAGCGAAAGATCCCCTGCTCGGAGGGGAGCCAGAGATTGCCTTTGCCATCATCCAGGATGCTGGTGACTTCGCTGGTCAGGCCGTTCCTCGCCGTAATCGCCCTGAACCGGCCATCCCGTAAACGGTACAATCCGGTCGTGGTAGCAAACCAGAGAGCCCCGCTCGGATCCTGGCAAAAGCTATGCACCCCGTTGGGGGGCATACCGCGCCTCTCATCGTACAGGACGGTTTTGCCGCCGCGCACAAGGCGGAGCGCTGGCGGGTTCACGCCCGCAAGCCATAAGCCACCATCCCGGTCCTCGGCCATGTGAACCACGTCGGCGTCGACCTGCTCGAATTCCCCCTCACGAAAGCGGTAAAGCCGCCACATTTGCTCGTAGGTGGGGGCAACGATCCAAAGCGTACCCTCCCGGTCCTGAAGAATTTGGAACACGCCTGGTGATTCAATCTTGAACCGGGTCAGCACGCCCGAGCGCCAGCGATACACCGCGCCTGATCCGCCGAACCACAGGTCGCCATCGTTTGTTTGGGCGATCGTGCCAATCTCCGCCAGGCCGGGAACAAGATGAAAGTGATGCCCATCGAACCAGTAGACTGCAGCATCTCCGGCCAGCCAGATGCGGCCGTCGCGATCCTGAAACACGGCACGAAAGGGTGAATCTGACAAACCCTCGTCCTTACCATAGGCCGTCAACGGGGCTGGGCGGAAACGAAACAGCCCTCTCCCAACCGTTCCCACCCAGCGATTGCCGTCGCGATCCACCACCAGGCTGAGCACTCTAGGCACATCTCCGATGTTGACAGGCAGCGGTAGGACTTCGGGCGGACTGAGCCTCCCGTCCACAGCCCGAACGAGTCCAGCCGGCAAAAGCAGCAGCAACTCGCCATCCGTGTCTGTCGCCATGGCCAGCACGGCTTGCCGGGGATCCCCCACCATCGCCACCCCCTGCCAGCGATCCGCGCCCGTCCATTGGCGCACTCTGGCCACTGGAAGTGGTACATCGGAGAATACCCCTTGGTGATAGCGCACCAGGCGAGACTGGTGTTGAAAAGCAACCCAAACGCTTCCGTCGCGAGCTTCCTGTACCATAAAGCCGCCAGCCAGGGTCGCAATGGAGCCAGCGGCCCCGAAACGCACGACGTCCATCCCGGAGCGGAACCACATGCTTCCGTCCCGCGCCTGCAAGAAGAACTCGCTGACCGCTTTTCCCCGGTAAGTAGTGTAAGCCTGCAGCTTCCCGCCGGCACAACACGCTATGCCGCTGATAGCGTTGATCCAGAGCTTGCCTTCTGCATCCTCGCGGATGGACCTAATGTTTCTGCTGGGCAAGCCGTCGCGCTCCAGGTATGTAGTGACAATGCCGTCATGCAGCCGGATGAGACCGCCATTCCTAGTGCCGATCCACAACTCTCCGGAGCGACTTGCGTACAGAGATTGGAATCGGCTGGATTGGAGACTCGGAAAATCTTCCCCGCCGAAAACTCTGAAGCGCACGCCATCGAAGCGCGCGAGCCCGCCATCTGTGGCTAACCAGAGATAGCCCTCACGGTCCTGCACCATCGCTTGGACCGAGTTCACCGGCAAACCTTGTTCCGTTTGCCAAACCGTGGCGACGTACTGCGGCGGGTTCGATTGTCCGTTAGGGGGTTTAGGGTGTTTGTTCGGATCGAGGGCGTAAACCGAGCCTGCCAGCAACAATATGCAAGTGAGATGACAGGCCAATGCGGCCGCAATCGTCGTGCGGAGCCAGCTAACCCGAAGCAGAAGCCGTCGGCGAGAAGCCATTTTTCCCACCTTCGCATCCGAACAGCATTAGACAGTAATCCTACCCGGTCCAATGGACTCACTCGTAGTGTACTTCAAGAACGACCAACAGACCGTCATCCTGCTCAGTCGGAGATGATAAGAGAAACGAATTGACAGAGGAATTGCCAATCACTCCCCACCCTGCAATCAGCACGACTACCGACCGCGCCCTGCGTGATACGTTTCAGCTACAACCGGTAAGGCTGTGTTCCATTCGCAAGTCTCGTGCGGCGGGTCCAGCGCCAGAACGGAAGGAGAGCAGCACATCACAGCAACAGCCAGGACTCTCAGAGCGGAGCTATTCTTCGTAAAACCCTGTCACGCTAATACCCCGGTCTATGAATGCCGGGCGACCCACACAGCGGGAGTAAGGTCCGAAAGGCACCGAATCGGGAGATCGGCAAGTCCGGGGAGAATCGCAGAAAAGTAGTCGCGCACTGGGACTTTCAGCCTGCGGCAGCCTTCTACTACCGAGAGAATCGCCGCAACGGCCTCAATCCCCTATATCAGCGGCAGCCCGCGCTCGATCCAACTAGCGCTCAAGCTGCAGTTTTAGTTTCAAGCGGATTTCTTGAATGCGTCCTGGGAGGCTTCCGTACCGATCCCCAGCACCACGCGTCCGTTGACCTTTCCAGTCTTGAGCCGCTGGAAAACATCGTTAATCGATTCGAGCGGCTGCGTCTCGATGATCGCCTTCACCTTGCCTTCGGCGGCAAAGCTCAGCGCCTCTTCCAGATCTAGCCGCGTACCGACAATTGAGCCCCGGATGGTATAGCCGTTCAGCACGATGTCGAAGATGGAAACTGGAAATTCTCCCGGAGGCAGCCCGTTCAGCACACAGGTGCCGCCGCGGCGGAGCATGCCGATCGCCTGCTTGAAAGCGACGGTCGAGACCGCCGTTACCAGCACCCCGTGCGCACCACCAATCTGTTTCTGAATCTCGGTGGGTGGGTCCTGGGTCTTTGCGTCGATCGCGAGTTCCGCCCCCAGTTTCTTTGCCAATGCAATCTTTTCCGGCCCGAGATCGACTGCCGCAACATGCAGCCCCATGGCCTTGGCATACTGGATCGCAACGTGGCCCAGTCCGCCGGCACCTGAGATCACGACCCACTCGCCTGCCCTTGTCCCGGTCTCTTTCAGTCCCTTGTAGGTGGTGACGCCAGCGCAGAGAATCGGCGCCGCATCCACGAACGACAGATCCTTCGGAATTCGCCCCAGGTAATCGGCCTGCCCCAACGCGTATTGCGCGAAGCTTCCATTGACTGAATAGCCGGAGTTCTTCTGTTCCGGGCACAGAGTTTCCCACCCCGACAAACAGAACTCGCAGTACCCGCATGCGCTATGCAGCCATGCAATGCCGACCCGATCACCTTCCTTCAAATGCGTGACGCCGCGTCCCAGTGCGACCACGATGCCAGCGCCTTCGTGGCCAGGAGTGAAGGGCAGGGTTGGTTTTACGGGCCAATCACCATCAGCCGCGTGCAGATCGGTATGGCACACTCCACTTGCGACGATTTCTACCAATACCTGCCCCGGTCCTGGCTCGGGAACAGCAATTTCTCTGACGACCAAGGGTTGGCCGAACTTTTCGACAACCGCAGCTTGCATACTTTTCTTAATTGCCATGCTCCACCGTCCTGAGAGAATGCCGCCACTCTAGCCCGCAGATAAACATCAGAAAGTGACACCGATCACAGGCCACTGTGATCTTGAAGATGGCTCATACCTGCTATGTCGATCCAGGGGATGGGCACGCGGTCGGCAAGACAACAACACTCGTGATCCTGCCATACGAAATCGGCGGCCCACGCTTGATCCAACCCGCGCTCAAGCTGCAATTCTAGCCAGCCTTAGGTCACCTCGCCTATCTGGGTTCTGCAAAAAAAATGCGACGCTAGAGGCCGACCGCGCCCGCCGACGGGCAGACGGGACCTCATCTGGTCCATCGGCGGGCGGCATCACCTGCGGCGCTCGGACTTAGAGCTTCTCGTCGCCAAATTTGCCCATTCCCATTCTTCAAGCCAGTTTCTGCGGCATCTCCCTTCACATTGGAATTCCAGCATTCTTCCGCCGCATTGTGGGCAGACCAGGTTAATGATCGATGAGATGACGCTCGCGTTCGATTCGCCCGGCAGTGTGTCAAAGGTCCTCATAATCGTTCTCCTATCCACAGATCCGAGAAGGATGCGAGGGGCAGACACGGGCCACAAACAACGGAAATACACCGCGCGGGTCTTCAGCGCTCTTTGGCGCTCCGAACTGGTTGGTTGCGGAGTCCGTCTCGGCCATATCAATTGCCTGCCGCCTCGCTCCCGCAGCGAGAGTGCAAGCGAAATGCCAAAAGCGAGTGGCGCATAAGAGCCGATAACAAAACTGTTGCTGAGTATTTGGCATGGCGATTGCGACTTAACATAGGTCGTGACTACAGCCTTTTTGAGTGGCGAACCACCACTCCTGGTGCTAGACGTCGAGGATAGAATGAGCGACATTTCACAGACTGGAAAAATGCCTAATTCACAATCAAAGCTAGCCAAGAACCAATCCGGTGGGCCTGCTTTTTTGTTTGATTTCGATGGGACGCTGCTAGATAGCGATCCGGCCGATCTGCTCTGGCACCTCGATGAGAAGGGAGGATGTCATGTGGATGAGGTCATGGCCTGTGTGTAAGCCGCTGTTGGGCAAGTTTAGGATGCGCGAAGCTTGTTATCTGCTTCTGCCTGCAGTGATTACGGTTGGGCTCTCGGCCGAAGTTTCGCCGGCAGCATCCGATCTCCCATCAAACCAACAAGTAATCGCGTTTTTGAGCGAGTCGATCGATTGGTATCGCCATTGCGCGATCGAGCGCCAGATTGCAACTGACCCAGTCGATCTTGTGTTCCTGGAAGACAATCGAACAATGGCTGCGCAGATTGTCCAACTATCTTTTGAGTTTGCACGGGCCGATGCCTCGGTTGCGGCGACGCAGAAAGGGAGCATTGCGATCACGACCGGCTCATCGCCGGAACTGGCGCAGGTTGTTCAGTTGGAAAACAATGCCGAGTTGTGGGGCCAGCAAGCAAGTCAGGAAATCGAGGCAATCAAGAAGAAGCTCCAGACGGCGCATGGAGCCGAGCGTCATAAGTTGCAGGCCGCGCTGGACACGACCCAGAGCCGCCTTGATGTCTCGCAGGCGGGATTGGCGACTCTTCGGCAGTTGGTTGAATTTATGCGGGCATTCGCAGGTCACGAGACCGGAGATTTAGCATCGAGTATCGATGACCTCGCACGAACTGTTCCCGAAGTGACCAGCCCGACGGCTGTGGCTCCACAAACGCAAAATTCGACCCCTTCTTCGGCTGCTAAATCGTCGGATGCCGGAATCCTCGCTCTCAGCTCAGAAGTATCAGCACTGGGAAGGAAACTCAGCATTTTGGACGACGAAATTCGCCGAACCGACAAGCTGAGGCAATCTTCCGATAATCTCCGCAGTCCGTTGCTGGCTTCCATCAACAAACGTCTTCCAGCCGTCGCTGAGAACTATCTCCAGGTGAGCGATCTTGGCGCGTCACAACAGCAGAAGGCCAAACTGGATGAGTTTGCAGCCTTGGTCAAGGCACTCTCTCCGGCGATCGTGGCGTCAGACAAGCAAAGAGTATTGCTCGCCGCATACACAGCGCACTTGAAAAGTTGGCATGCCGCCATAGTCACCGAAGATAAGAAAACATGGAAGACCCTAATTTCACGGGTGGTCGGTGCTGCCGTGCTGATTGGCGCGCTGGTGATGATGGGCGCGGTTGTGCGAAGAGCCACGCGCAGGCATATTCACCACGCTGAGCGCCGCCACATCATGCTGGTGATCCAGAGAGTTGTCCTTTGGTTCATCATGGTTGTCGTCGCTGCACTTGCCTTCGCGTCCGACTTGACCTCATTGGCTACTTTCTTCGGGCTTCTGGCGGCAGGCGTTGCGGTTGCGCTCCAAAGTGTGATCATTGCGGCTCTTGGTTACTTCGTGCTTGTCGGAAGGCGCGGAATAAGAATCGGAGACAGGGTGCAGATTTCAGGAGTGACCGGCGATGTGACCGATATCGGTTGGCTCCAATTTCAGCTAAGAGAGATCGACAGCGGAACCCAGCAGCCGACGGGTCGCGTGGTCACATTCTCGACTTCCTTTGTCTTGGCATCCCCGGCAACTGGTCTGTACAAGTTCAATCGAGAGAACTTGAAGCCGGCGCAATTGGCCGCAAAAACGCCGCAGTCCTAAAGGACGCACGCCTATCTTCGCTCATCACCGCTCTGCTCTTTGTTGGTTCTTCTCTCGCTCCTTACTTATTGGGCTGAGGCGGATAATTCTTAAAAAGCTTGGCCATAGCTCTTTGCAGGTTCTTGTAATTCTTGTCCGGGTCCTTCTTGAGGTCGATGGTCTTGCTGGCATCTCTGCGCCAGATTAGCTGCTTCCGAGCAGGGTCATATAGGTTCACCACTAGCATCCCCACGGGAACGGTAGAAGTCTGGCCCTGCACTGTACGGTCGCTTCACCCGCCCCATCCGCTAAAGCCAGTGCTCCACATGTCCACGCTCTTTTCCAGTTCGACGGCAGCCTGGTAGCCGATGTAAGGGTCCGCGTTCTTTTCGACCCTGGTGAGACCTTTCTGAGCGAGCTGTTCGTCGACTGCCCTCTTAATATCGCGGTCGATCAACTGATCCGAGACCGCGCCGCCCGGGATGTCGACCCATTGGTAGGTTTTGTAGCTCGAAAAGTTGGTGCCTCGGTCATAGTTGTAGTGAACATCCTGGGCGTAAGCACAAGCGAACGCAAACAAGAAAGTTAGTAAGAGTATTAGTCGGTTCGTGTTTATCATTGCAATTTTCCTTTCAGTGTCATCGTCAGCTCCATGGGAGCGGACTAGCGAAAAACTCGGGTTACTTCTTAACTCGCGGGACGAGCAGGCGAACAATGCGCGGCATTACGCTCTCTCTGGAATTGGACATGGTTTTACGTTCCAGATTTCGGCTGCGTATTCGGCAATAGTGCGATCGCTGGAGAACTTCCCCGAGCCCGCCACGTTCAAGATGGCCTTGCGTGCCCACTCGTCGCGATCGGCATATAGCGCGCACAGCCGCTCGTCTGCCTCAACGTACGACTTCAGGTCCGCCAAGTGCATATAGTGATCGCCGTGTATCAACAACGTTTCGCGCAACGGCCCGAAAACGCCCGGCTCATAGCGGCTGAAATAGTCGGAGAAAATCAGGTCCAGAGCTTGGCGGGTCTCGGGCTCATGTTCGTAGTGCCAGTGCGGCTTGTACCAGCCGCGACTGCCAATGACTTCCTCCGCTGTCAGGCCAAAAAGGAAAAAGTTTTCCTCGCCGGCCTCCGCGGCCATCTCGATCGTCGCGCCGTCGCGCGTGCCGATTGTCAACGCCCCGTTCATCATGAACTTCATGTTGCTTGTGCCACTAGCTTCGTATCCTGCCGTCGAAATCTGGTTGGAGACATCACTGGCGGGGATCAGGTGCTCCGCCAGTGAGACGCAGTAATCGGGCAGGAATATGACCTTAAGCCGCCCCCGCACTGCGGGATCTTCGTCGATGGCGGCTGCCAGGTTGTTAATGAACTTGATGATCACTTTGGCGAGCTTATATGCAGGCGCAGCCTTGCCGGCGAAAAAGAACGTGCGTGGATGCATGTTCAGCCCAGGGTCCTGCCGTAGTCGGTTGTAGAGCACTACGATCCTCAGCGCGTTCAGGAGCTGACGTTTGTACTCGTGGATGCGTTTGACCTGGCAATCAAAAATCGAATCGGGATCAACGGTCTGGCCCGTAGACCACCGGAGCCAATCGCAAAGTTGTCGCTTGCTGTCGCGCTTGGCCTTGAGGAAGTCTTCAAGGAACTCGCTGTCAGTGATGAATGCTTTCAGCTTCCTTAATTCGTTCAGGTTCTTGATCCATCCATCGCCGATCGCATCCGTGATCAACCCAGAAAGCTGAGGATTGCACAATTGCAACCAGCGTCGGGGTGTCACTCCATTGGTCTTGTTGTTGAAACGATCCGGAAAGATTTCTGCCAGGTCTTTGAGTGTCGTCTCGCGCAACAGGTTCGAGTGAATCTCTGCCACTCCGTTGGTACTGTGGGAACCTACGACCGCCAGATTGGCCATGCGGACCTTCTTGTCGGTGCCATCTTCAATTAGGCTCACGCGCTGCGTACGGTCTTTGTCTCCGGGAAAGCGCCCGCGAACATCGCCGAGAAAACGGCGATTGATTTCGTGGATGATCTCGAGTTGTCTGGGGAGCATCTCTTCAAACCACTTCACTGGCCACTTTTCGAGCGCTTCTGGCAACAAGGTGTGATTCGTGTAAGCGAGCGTGTTCTGTGTGATCTGCCAGGCCTCATCCCACCCGAGGTGCACCTGGTCAACTAGGATTCGCATGAGCTCTGGCACAGCCAGAGCGGGGTGCGTGTCGTTCATCTGAATTGCGACTTTGTCTGGAAACGAACTCCAATCGCAGTTGGAGCGTTGGAAGCGGCGTACGGCGTCTGCCAAGGAGCAGGCCACAAGGAAATACTCCTGCATCAGACGCAGTCCCTGCCCCATAACTTTTGAGTCGTCGGGATAAAGGACGCGTGTCAGGGTTTCGGCCGAGAGGGTCTGGGTAAACGCTTCGATGAAATCGCCTTGCGAGAACTCTTCAAAGTTAAAGTAGTCGGGCGCGGCCGCCGCCCAGAGGCGGAGCGTGTTGATCGTGGAACCGCCGTAGCCGATTACGGGGCGATCGAATGGGATGCCGATCAGAGTTGATGGACGCCCCGGCACGGGACGCAGACTGCCTCCGCTGATCTCGAACGAGCAACCCACACGTACTTCCACCTTCTCATTCGGACGTGCGACCTCCCACGGGTCCGGAGAACGAAGCCAGTTGTCCGGCATTTCTCGCTGCCATCCGTTCTGGAGGGATTGCTTGAAGATGCCATATTCATATCGCAGTCCGTAGCCCATGGCCGGCAGTTGCATGGTCGCGGCGGATTCAATGAAGCAGGCCGCCAAACGTCCGAGCCCGCCATTGCCCAGGCCTGCATCGGGCTCCTGCTCCAATATCTCGACCAAGTTGAGTTTCTTGTCCTCGATGAACTGGTCTGCCAGCGGTGCGAGCAGAAGATTGGTGATGTTATTTGCGAGTGAGCGGCCAATGAGGAACTCCATTGAGAGATAGTAGAGGCGCTTAGGGTTTCGTTGTTCGTAGGTCTTCTCAGTTAAGAGCCATCGTTGAGATAGAACGTCGCGCACGGACCGGGCAAGGGCTTCGAACCGGTCTCGTGCCGTCGCCGCCGTCAGATCGACGCCGCTGTCAAATAGCAGGTGCCTCTCATAAAGTGCTTCGTCCGTTCCGGAGAACTGCACTGGACCACATCCGTACTGGGCCGTGAGTCTCTCCGCGTCTGGCAACGCCGGTCGTTTTGCTGCCGCCTTAGTGATCATGGTCGACTCCTTCAACGATTCTCCGTTTCCGCCCAAAAGGGTGGGTATATCTCACCACCGGCAGTTAAAGCTGACCGGTGGGTATCACGGTAGGCTGCTCGGACACTGACCACGGTGATTGCTTTATGGCTTTGGCTATATTGCGAGCCAAGTTGTGAGTAGCCCGCAAATTGCTGCCGAAGAAGCGAACGTCGCCGTTCACTTTGCGCTCCAGAACAATTTTGCCCTCGCGCGTTAGGAGTTGACTCCGCACCCTTAACTTTGTGGCGCCGCTCACGGTAGTCACGGCACGGCGCGTTTCGCTCCCAGGTGTGTATTTCTCAACAGTTGTTTGCAAAAACAGCAAGTTCGGGACGTCGCTAGCGCTACGGTCGCCGTCGCGAAACACCTGCTTGAATTGCTTTGTCTTGTTCAATTCTTCCAAGAGGTTCTCGTAGATCGCGACTTGGAAGGAATATGCGAGGTCTAGGTCGCCGGGGTCGACCCTGTCCACTTGTACGCTCCATTGCGTGGCGGAATCGCTTCCTACAGCGAAGGATTTCACTGCGGCACTTTGGGCAGGTAGCCAAGCGGGTAATGCAACCATGATCGCCACGACTGCTGCCATCCAAATGATCCATGAACTCCGTTTACTTGTTTTCATGCGCGACCTCTGCAGTGCTTTGTTTCGTGGGCTGGTCTTCGCCAGGTCTGACAGGCACGCCCCGAGCCACCAGTTCATCCCTTACGAGTTCACCTTGTCCTTTACTTAGTTGGAAGATCGCGCCGTGAAGACCTCCATCATCGTCCACATATTCCAGCGTCACGGTGTCGTACTTCTTGTGGGCGAAGAGACTAACGACCCGGCCACCGCCGTAGGGAGCTGCAGCCTTGCCCAACTTCATCGGCAATCCACCGACCTGCTTGCTCTCGCCGCCGACAAAAACAGCCTGGACAGAAGCGAACTTTAGCTTTGTTCCGGGCTTGCCACCGTGCTGAAATTGCAGCGCATTGTCTTGAATTGATAGAGTTCCGTTGCAGTTGCTCTTCGTGTTTTCCAAACCCATAAGATGAGTGGCCCGAATGCTGAATGGTGCGCTCGCGTTTACTGGGGGAGCGGTGTTCTGGGCCAATGCGCCTAGGCTGGAGCAGAACAATAGTGCCCAGACTCTGATGAGTGCGCGTCCGACGAAGTCACTGTTTCTATGGTTTCTCAGAATAAACAAACGATTCATCCTCCCTCCAAGCTCGACTCGATTGCTCGGTTCGAGCTATAACTCTTGCCAAATGCTCGAAACTCGCGCCTAAAGCAGAGCGATTCTGACATCGCCAGACGTAAGGGTTCGTCCTTTCACCTCTTGTCGTAAGGCCACTTCCACCCGGTTATTTCCGGGCTGTCGATCCCGTACTCATAAGCGTGGCGCCGGCATGCAATCTGGCGATCGCGGAATTCCTCTTTCGCGTGTGCGCCGATCCGCTGCAGTCTCGGGATGCGGTCAATCGCATCAATCGCAAGACTGAACCGGTCCGTCTGGTTGTTAATTGCCAGTTCCATCGGCGTATTGATGTTCCCCTTCTCTTTGTAACCGCGTACATGCAGGTTCCGGTGGTTTGTGCGGCGGTAGGCGAGACGGTGAACCAACCAGGGATAGCCATGGAAGTTAAAAATGATCGGCTTGTCTACCGTGAAGAGAGAATCGAAGTCGGCATCCGTCAGTCCATGCGGATGTTCGTTGCTAGGTTGTAGTTTGAACAAATCGATGACATTGATAAATCGGATTTTCAGGTCAGGAAATCGTTCCCTGAGCAGTGCTGTCGCAGCCAACGCTTCTTGCGTTGGAATGTCGCCGGCTGCAGCAAACACGACATCGGGTTCCTGACCTTCATCATTACTGGCCCAAGCCCAGATGCCGATGCCTTTCGTGCAATGGGTAATGGCGGCATCAATGTCCAGATACTGCAGATGCTTCTGCTTGTCCGAGACAATTACGTTGATATAGTTTTCCGATCGCAGGCAGTGATCTGCTACCGACAACAAACAATTGACGTCCGGTGGCAGATAGATGCGTGTCACGGCCGCACTCTTGTTGAGTACTACATCGAGAAATCCAGGATCCTGGTGCGTGAAGCCATTGTGATCCTGACGCCAAACGGTCGAGGTAATGAGAAGATTCAGGGAAGCAATCTTGCGACGCCAAGATAAATGGTTGCAAATGGACAACCATTTCGCATGCTGGTTGAACATGGAGTCGATCACATGAACGAAGGCCTCATAGGAGGAGAGAAAACCGTTGCGGCCGGTAAGCAAGTAGCCCTCGAGCATGCCCTCCATCGTGTGCTCACTGAGCATTTCGATGACACGTCCGTCCGAAGCCAGTTCTGTTCCGTCACTGTCCTCGGGGAAAGTTTCGGCGATCCAGAATTTCTTCGAAGCCTGATAAATCGCGTCCAGCTTGTTGGAAGTGTTCTCGTCAGGCGCGAAAACCCGGAAGCTGTTTATGTTACATTTCATGACATCCCGCAGAAAAGCACCCAAAGGTGGTACGTTCTCGACTTCGATACTTCCTGGGCGGTCGACCCTGACGGCACAATCGCGAAAGTCGGGCAAGCGCAGTTTTTCCCTGGGCTCTCCATTCGCATGTGGACTCGCGCTCATGCGACGTGTTTCCGATGGTGCGACTTCAGCGAGTTCCGGTCGCAACTTCCCGAACTCGTCGAACAGTTCTTCGGGCTTCAATGAACGCATCCAGTTTTCCAGGATGCGCAGATGTTCGGGGTTCGTCTTGACGTCCGTCAGCGGAACCTGATGCGCACGCCAGAAGCCCTCGAGATGATGTCCATCCACCTCGGCGGGCGCACCCCATCCCTTTGGCGAGCGCAACACCACCATGGGCCAGCGTGGCCGGGTCGCAACGCCGGTTTTCCGGCATTCTTCCTGATGTGCCTTAATCTCGCTTATGCAGCGCTCGAGCGTTGCGGCCATTGCCTGATGCATGCTGTCGTGCTCGGAGCCTTCCACAAAGTAAGGATTCCAGCCATACCCGCGTAATAAGCTCTCCAACTCTTCGTGCGTGATCCGTGCCAGCAAAGTCGGGTTGTTGATCTTGTATCCGTTAAGGTGAAGCATAGGTAGAACCGCTCCATCGCGGATCGGATTCAGAAATTTGCTGATATGCCATGAGGTCGCCAGCGGGCCAGTTTCTGCTTCACCGTCACCTACGACAGCTGCAACGATCAGGTCGGGATTGTCGAACGCAGCTCCGCAGGCGTGCGACAGGACATACCCCAATTCACCTCCTTCGTGAATGGAGCCTGGGGTTTCCGGAGTGCAGTGACTGCCAATCCCGCCTGGGAATGAGAACTGCTTGAAGAATTCTCGGAGGCCTTTCTCGTCCTGGCTTTTTTCAGGATAGATCTCAGAGTAAGTGCCTTCGAGATATACAGGTGCCAAAACTCCCGGCGCGCCGTGACCCGGACCCGCAAGAAAAATCATCTCGAGATCACTTCTCCGTATAAGCCGACTCAGATGGGTGTAGATGAACGCCAGCCCGGGACTTGATCCCCAGTGACCGAGCAGCCGGCTCTTGATATGTTCTGGCTTTAGAGGTTCCCGTAACAGGGGATTGGCTTGAAGGTAGATCATTCCCAGAGCCAGGTACTTGCACGCTCGCCAATAAGCATCGATCTTGTTCAGTTCATCGGGGCTTAAGGGCGAACCCGCAACCGTCGAGCGTGCTGTCCCCTCGGCCCTCAACGGTTCCGCCAAGTCTTCGGTTTTTGTGAGTAACGTCATTTTCTAAATTCCTTAGCTCGTCGTTGGGCGCTAGCGTCTGCGCTGTTCAATGATTGCCGTGCAGCAGGCGTCAGCCTTCGCCAGGCTGAACTCTCACCATGAAAGTCTGATGCACGTTTTTCAGTCAAAAGCTCGAAGGCTCCAGTATTGCTTTTCACCTCTGCTTTGCAACTCGCGTTGAATCTGCTCGCTTTCCGCCACATCCTTTGCAGTAAGTGCAACTTCGCCGTTGACGATTACGAACAGCATGTCAATGAGTGTGTCAGTGGGAATGCTTATGAGTTCTCCGAGCACGGCATACCATCCTGGAGCGAATTGAGAATCGATATTTCGCATTCGCAATTCGACTGCCAGATGTGAGCACTTGCAAGCTAAACAAAAATCACTATCCATTAGCTCCTTCGGCAGCCCAAGGGCAGGCACTGCAAGACCCAATAAGGGCACTGACAGAATTCGGGCAGCAATGCTGTCCAGCAATTTCAATAATCTGCCTTGATCGCTCGTTGGCATGTTATCTGCATTATGTATGGTGAGGTCGCGAGTTTGATCTGTCTCTGCCGACGAGACAATCGAAACCCTGCTCACGCGTGCGTCCGTGATTGATCGCCTGCAAGTGCCGGCGGGAAAGGATTGTTGAATGAGCGTAGCGACTGTCTCCGCACCAGCGGCCGTAGGAAACATGGATATTACCTGCGTCAACACTATTCGAACACTGTCCATGGACGGGGTGCAGGCAGCGAATTCAGGGCACCCAGGTACCCCTATGGCAATGGCGCCTGTGGCTTACTGCCTCTGGCAGAATTTTCTTCGTTTCGATCCGCAAGACCCGGTATGGCCGAACCGTGATCGCTTCGTGCTTTCGATCGGTCATGCCTCTATGCTGCTGTATTCGCTGCTCCATCTGACCCGAGTTAAGGCCGTCAGCAAGGACTATGAAGTACTTGGTGAGGTATCGGTACCACTGGATTCCATCAAGGCATTCAGGCAATTGAATAGCCGCTGTCCAGGACATCCTGAGTACCGGTGGACTTCAGGTGTAGAAACGACTACGGGCCCACTCGGGCAAGGCGTCGCGACCAGTGTTGGGATGGCCATTGCCAGGCAGTGGCTCGCTGCGCGTTACAACCGCCCGGGCTTCGAGGACCTCTTCGACTTCAACGTCTACGCCCTCTGCGGCGATGGATGCATGATGGAAGGAATTTCCGGTGAGGCTGCGTCGCTTGCGGGCCATCTGCGGCTCTCGAATCTCTGCTGGATTTACGACAACAACCACATCACCATCGAAGGAAATACTACTATTACCTTCACGGAGGACGTAGCCACGCGTTTCATCGGCTACGGCTGGAATGTGACGCGGGTCGGGGATGCCAACGATCTCGAGATGTTGGCCCGAGCGTTCCGCACCTTCCAGAATACGAAGGATCGCCCGACGTTGATTATCGTTGACAGCCACATCGGGTATGGCGCACCACACAAACAAGACACGAGCGGAGCCCACGGCGAACCCCTGGGTGAGGACGAGGTTCGTCTTGCCAAACGCAGTTATGGTTGGCCGGAAGACAAGAAGTTCTACGTGCCAGACGGGGTGTACGAGCATTTCCGTCAAGGGATTGGACAACGGGGTAAGCAATTACGCGACGCCTGGTTCTCACAAGTTGGTGAGTATCGCAAACAGTACCCCGAATTAGCGGAAGAACTATTCCGCATGCAACACCGTCAGCTTCCGGAACATTGGGACCGCGACGTACCTGAATTTCCTGCCGATCCAAAAGGCATGGCGACTCGCGAATCGTCCGCGAAAGTGCTGAATGCTATCGCCAAGAATATACCGTGGGTGATTGGAGGGTCCGCGGATCTTGCGCCGTCCACGAAGACTCGCCTTACATTTGAGGGGGCCGGCGACTTCTCGGCTGAGAACTATGCCGGGCGCAATTTTCACTTCGGCATTCGCGAGCATGCGATGGGCGCCATCCTGAACGGGATGAGTCTGGTGAAGGTCCGGCCCTTCGGTTCCGGCTTTTTCATTTTTGTCGACTACATGAGGGGCGCACTGCGCTTAAGCGCCCTAATGGAACTCCCCGTCATTTACGTTTTCACTCACGATTCCATCGGGGTCGGCGAGGACGGTCCGA
The DNA here is from genome assembly GCA_963770485.1 of uncultured Acidobacteriota bacterium. GTDB lineage: Bacteria > Acidobacteriota > Terriglobia > Terriglobales > Acidobacteriaceae > CAVVEC01. The sequence continues at coordinate 176,373 of CAVYPX010000009.1, read as the reverse complement.
CTCACCAGCCAATTGAACAGCTTGCCCATATGCGCTCGACGCCCGGACTCATCATGATCCGGCCCGCGGATGCCAACGAGGTGAAGGAGGCCTGGAAGGTAATCCTTCAATTACACCACCAGCCCGCCGTGCTTGTGCTTACACGCCAGGCAGTGCCGACGATCGACAGAACGAAATACGCGGCGGCGTCCGGCTTGGCCCGGGGAGCATACATTCTGGCAGACGCCCCAGGCGGCAATCCTGAAGTAATTCTTATCGGCACGGGCAGCGAGGTTGCTCTGTGTCTCGATGCTTACGAACAGCTAACGGAGCAAGGCGTGCGGGTGCGGGTCGTCAGTATGCCCTCATGGGAGTTGTTTGATGATCAGGACCAACAGTACCGCGACTCGGTGTTGCCTCCACACGTGAAAGCGCGGGTGTCGGTCGAAGAGGCCTCCGACTTCGGCTGGACGAAATACACCGGCACAGACGGGCACAATATCTGTATCGAAACTTTTGGCGCGTCAGCACCGATCAAGCAATTGCTGAAGAAATTCGGCTTCAGCGCGGAAAACATTGTAGCTGCGGCTAAGACCCAGATTGCGCGGCATGCCGGCAATCGGTGAGGGTGCACACGAAGAATGAGCTTATGGACCCGCTGGCGGGCGAAGGACATGAAGTCGTTGATAGGACAGGAGGTAATAATGAACTTAGCTGAATCTCTCAAGAAGTACACGACCGTCGTAGCGGATACTGGTGATATTGAAGCAATTGCTCGTCACCGCCCGCAGGACGCCACCACTAACCCCTCTCTTCTTTATCACGCGGCCCAAATGCCCGCGTACCGGCACCTTGTCGAGGAGGCCACCGAGGAGGCTGTCGAGCGTGATGCGCGCCACGAACAGATGGCCGAAGAATTCATTGACCGCCTGTTTGTCCTGTTCGGGTGCGAGATTCTGAACGTGGTCCCCGGTCGAGTTTCCACTGAGGTCGCGGCCAGCTTAAGTTTCGACACTGCGGCTACGATAGCCAAGGCGCGAAAGCTGATCTCGTTGTACGAAAAGAAAGGTGTAGGCCGCGAACGAGTCTTGATCAAGATCGCGAGCACCTGGGAGGGCATACGGGCTGCGGAAATTCTTGAGAAAGACGGCATTCATTGCAATCTGACGCTCCTGTTCAGCTTTGCGCAAGCTGTGGCCTGCGCCGAAGCCGGTGTGACATTGATCTCCCCCTTCGTCGGCCGCATTTATGACTGGTACAAAAAAGAGCACGGTGGCGCGGAGATCCCGCCCGACCAGGATCCGGGAGTAGCGTCTGTCACGCGCATCTACAACTACTACAAGAAGTACGGATATAAGACGCAGGTCATGGGCGCGAGTTTCCGAAACGTGAATCAAATCGTTCGACTGGCCGGATGCGATTTGCTGACCATCAGCCCGGAACTGCTTGAGCAGTTGGAACACTCCGAAGGCATTCTCGATCGCAAGCTGGATCCTTTAAAAGCAGACGCGAGCAAGGGCGAGCACTTGCACCTGGACGAGAAAACCTTCCGCTGGATGCATAACGAGGACGCCATGGCTACGGAGAAGCTGGCGGAAGGGATCAGGAAATTCAACAGCGATTCCCACCGTCTGCAAGACTATGCACTTTCCCAAGTAGCCGAAAAGGTCAGCTAAGCCACGCGGAGATACGGACACATTTGCGAGTCGCGCGTGAAGAACAGCGTTAATGGCGAGCTCCATGGTGCGGTGTCATCCATGGGCGGTCGCGCATTCGCGCGGCTGATGCAGAACGGACAAACATCATCGGCAACTTTCAGATATATATATCGGGATCGACAAATCAATTGTGACAATTATCCTTGGCTTGCGCGCCACCTCAACCGACCACATCACGAGATCGAGAATGATCCGCGGGTGTGCGAGCAAATTGCCTCACTGATCGAATCAGAACTGCGAAAGACATCGTCAGCGGTTGAAGCGCCCATGGCTTCCGTCTCGCTGCCGTTGAAATAGGGCCGAACATGGCACGGGACCGCTTCTGGACAATGCAGCCCTGTCTTGCCCCTCGAACACAAGCGACTCTCTCACACGCGGAGCCACAGACAACGGCGGTGCTGATCGTCTACACTGACATCAAGATGAGCAAGAAAATGTGCAGGAGTATTTTTTTTCTCCTTTTGCTGATTGTTCCACGTTCGCGGGCCTCAGATACCTCCCAGGCAGTTCAGGAATATCGCTTGCGGTTCTATCACACGCCACGCACTCTGGCGAACGGCTCGACATCGTTTATCGGCGGGGCGACTCCTACTCGCAACAGGCCCTGGCCAAGCTAGACAACTTTCTTCGGGATCATCGCACCGGTGACGTCCATCACTTCGATCCGCGCCTGTTCGACCTGCTTCACGATCTGACCGCTTCCGTTCACGATGCCAACGGGGAGATCGACGTTATCTGCGGATATCGTACGCCGTGGAGCAACGAGTTTCTGCGGCACCGGAGCGCGCACACGGGCGTCGCCAAGCATAGTCTCCACATGCAGGCAGAGGCGATCGACATTCGTTTACCGGGAGTTCCGACAGCAGCCGTTAGGGACGCCGCGCTTAAGCTGAATCGCGGCGGAGTCGGCTATTATCGCGCTTCCGACTTCGTGCACGTGGATGTGGGCCGCGTGCGCCGGTGGTAGGTCTTCGTCACCAGGGGTACGGATATCCCTTGGCGAGGGTCTTCTCCAGCGCGGTGTCGTGCCCATAGATGTCATCGTAAAAGCGGACAAGTCCGTCGTCCAACACGATGACGGTACCATAGACAATTAAGACCGGGATAGGGCGCGCAAGCTTCACCTGCTGTGTCGTGTTGCCGTTCATCGCCGCCCGAATACGTTCCATGTTCCATCCGGGGTTGTCGCGAAGCACCCAGGCGGCCAGGTCGGCGGGGTGTTCCAGCCGGATGCAGCCGTGACTGAAATCGCGGCGTGACCTCGCGAAGAAGTCGGTCGCTGGAGTATCGTGCATGTAAACGTTATAGCTGTTGGGAAACACGAATTTCACCAGCCCAAGGGAGTTCTTCGGGCCGGGTTTTTGTCGGATGGACAGTCTTCCGGCTCTCAACTGGTTCATCACTTCGCTTGAAACCTCTCCCGCCGTAACCACGTTCTCATGGCTGTCCACAACCTCGAAGCCCTTTTTTGCGAGGTAGTCTGGATCGAGAACGATGTGGGGGATCAGTTCGGCCTTGGTGATGGAGGGGGGTACTTCCCAGTACGGGCGAAACACGACGTACTGCATGGTGTCGCTGAAGACTGGCGTATCGTGCCCGAGAGCTTTGCCGACGACAACCTTCATGGTCACGCCGATGTTGAAATCCTTGTCGTAGGCGCGGAGGCGGAACTCGGGGATATTCGCAACAATCGGAGCCTTTTGATACGAACTCGGCAGCCACCTTAATCTCTCGAGCATGAGTTGCATCTGCCGCACTCGCCGGCTCAGCGGCACATTCAGATCAGCCACCGTTTGAGCGTCGATCAGTCCACTCGGATCGCGGCCAAGCCGGCGCTGAAAATTCTTGACGGCATTTACCAAGGCCCCGCCATAAATGACGCGATCCGTCGAAACATTGGCATCAGGGGGTAAGTCGCCGACCAGACGGAGCAGTCGCGCCAGCCGCGGTATTCCGGAATAGGACTGACCTGGCACGATCGCTTTCTTGACGGGAGGAATCTGCTCCCCATCATCTTCTCTCGCGAAGTCGATATATTTTTGCAAAGCCTGAATCGTGCGGCGATAAGCGGGGTACTGCGGCTCGACTTGCGCTAGGGCGGCAGATACGTCGGCCGCATTGATCACATGGTCTTTGAGGAACTCAGCTAAGTCATACTTCTTGGACTCGTCGTCGACGAAAAAGGCAAGACGGTTGGGGTTGACCTTTCCAACATGGAGGTCCGAGATATACCTCATCGCGCAGACCGTAAGGGAGAGGTCAAACTTCACTGCGTCCGGTTCGGTTGGCTGTTGCGTGATCGGCTTCAGCTTTGCCAAGCGGTCGCGCCAGCGTGGGCCGTCGTAGTCATCCGGGAAGAGCCCTTTCAGGTCTGATTGAAGAAGCAGCGCGATCATTTGCCGCGCCTGTGGAGTCGGTTCCTGCCCCCTGACCCACCATAGTGAATAATCGTTGAGTTCGTAGAACTTGTTGAGGTGCTTGCTGTAGTCGCCGAAATCCGGCCAACGAAGCTCTGGAAACTTGCCTTCGCCGATGGACACGCGTAACCAGGCTTGAGCTTCGGAGCTTAGCACCTGCGCCGTACCAGGGATATTGCTGCCGGCCACGGGCGGCACCTGTGCGTCACCAGAAACAGCCAATCCGAATCCGAAGAGAAGGAGGAGAGTTACCAAGAGAGATAGAAAGCGAACTCTCAATCCTGCCGTCCTAGAGAAACTCACCGAACCTCCACCTGCCATTGGGGCAAAACACCTCGATGCTGTTAGGACTTCAAAAAACCGCAAACACCTCCTCCAAGACGTGGCACGTAAGTTCTTGGAAGTCAAGATTATCTATTTGTTACTCGCCAGCGGGGCCGGAACCGTAGACAGGAGTTTGTAAATGGCTAGCTCCGTAGTCCGATTCATCTGAGACACGACCCCGGGTACAGTTCGTTGAGAGACCGTTCCAACTTCGGAAACTGCATTGCTCCAGACCGTTGCACCGGTCGCGACTCTGGTGATCTGTGCAGACACTGCAACCTCCACCTTGACCCCGGCCCCGTAGTCCACTTCCTCCAGCTTCTCCAATTTTCCGCTGAAAATGTAGTCGATATCAGGACGCCCGTTATACATCGAAACCATGGAGAAGTGACCGCTGGCGCGTAGATGATCGATGACTGCGCTGGTCACAAGCACACGCGGATCTGCCGCCCAGCGGTGATATTCGTAGAAGCCGATTTCCTCCGGCGTGGTTCGGTACACAATGGGCCCTTGCCGCAGATAACCTGGCGATTGGAATTCTCGTACCGCTATCGAGTTCCGGACGGTTTCCTGGGCGGTCGGATCCGGCGCAGGCGGCAGATTGAGCGTGTAATACCTGGGATATCTTACCCTGCCGCCACAGCCAGTCAGAGCGACTAAGATCGCCAACATCAACCCGAGCGCCTTTAGAAGTTTCTTCATGTCGATTCTCCTCTCCTGGCGGATCACTTATTTCGGAACCTGGCGGTCCTCGGGTTGCTTGACCCGGATCAAGCTCCAGGGACGCTGCTTCAATGAATTCGTGAACTGATTGAGGTTATCGGTCGCCTCCCGCAGATTCTCTACCGTGTCGCCGATCTTGTAGTCGTTGGCTCGAACAATGATTTGCATGGACTGCAGCAAGCCTTTTGCCTGTTCTAAGGTGGTCTGTAATTCAGCCAAGTCTTTTCGCATCGGATCACGCAAATCCGTCACCGTGCCATTCACATTTTGAATGGTCTCGTCGGCATGCTCGCTAACCCTGGCCAGTTGGTCTGTGAGGCGGTCAATTTTCGGGCGCTCGTCGGCGACCAATCGGTCAATATTGTTTAGAATGGCTTGGACCTTTTTCTGATTCGGCGGCCCGGTCATCGTATCCAGATTGGCAAGCAGATGGTTCACGTTGCCGCTGATATCGTTCAGTTCTCCCTGCGCCTGCTCGATCAGCGTGTTCGCGCTGTCTGCAACGGTTGCCAGTTTCCCGGCGATCTCATCCAGGCTGGCCGCTTCTTTTGAGGCGATGGTTGAGCCTGGAGGAAGGCGCTTGGCATCAATGCTGCCCGTCGTGATCGACAAGGCAGCGCTGTTCATGACGCTGACGAAGCCTAGCTTCGCCACTGATTTCTCATTCAGCGGAGTATCTTTCCTGACTTCCATGAGAATTTCGATGCGGGTTGGATCCGCAGCCCAAGGCCGCACTGCTGTAACCTTGCCCACATTGATCCCTCCGTACAACACGGAAGCTCCGGGCTCAAGGCCGCCAGCGTACCGAAGGTAAGTGCGATAGTTCACGGTACCGCCGCTGAATTGCGCGTTCAGTAGATAGATCACGGTAAACGTGAGCACCGCGAAGCAGCTGAGGACAAAAGCGCCGACTTTTGCTTCGGTACTCATGAGTTAGCCTCCTGATTCTGCACATATCGTTCAAAGTAGGCGGCCACGGCTGGCGCATGTACTGGATTCTCCGGCACGCGATTGAGGAATTGCCTCACACGCGGATGTTGGCTTGCCTGAATTTCATCCTTTGTACCGACCGCGAGTAACTGTCCATTGAAAAGCATCGCGATCCGGTCAGCGATTCGGAAGGCGCTGGGAAGCTCATGGGTGATAACAAGCGCCGTTATCTGAAAAGTTTCCTTTAGGAACAAAATCAGTTCGTCGAGTTCCGCCGCCACAATAGGGTCAAGGCCAGCGGAGGGCTCGTCCAGCACTAAAATCTCGGGATCAAGTGCAAGAGCCCGCGCAACGGCCGCGCGCTTTTTCATGCCGCCCGAGAGTTCCTGTGGGTGCAGTTTGCCGAAGTCCGCCAGGCCCACCACTGCCAACTTCATCCAAACGATCAGGTCAATGATTGTCGGAGCAAGTGCCGTGTGCTCCCGCAGGTTCAGGGCGACATTTTCTTCAAGGGACAGTGAATTGAACAAAGCTGCGCTCTGAAAGGCCACTCCGATCGAGCGCCGGACTTTCGTCAACTCCGCTTTTGAGCAGCTGGTGACTTCTGTGCCTTTGATCGAGATGCTACCCGACTTTGGGCGCTCAAGACCAAGAACTTGGCGCAAGAGCGTGCTCTTTCCCGAACCGCTGCCCCCCAGCAGGACGGTGATCTGGCCTGGCTCGACATCAAGGTTCAAACCATTGAGCACTCGACGGCCGTCGTATTCCACCACCAGATCGCGCACGGAAATTATGGACATTTTTATGTTTTTCCCACGAAGTAAAAAATGGTAGTGAAAATCGCATCGGCAACGATGACCAGGAATGTTGATCGCACAACTGCCATAGTGGTAGAGCGACCAACCGCCTCCGGTCCGCCGCGCACACGAAATCCTTCCAGGCATCCCACGTGAGCAATAATGGTGGCAAATGCCAAGGCCTTGATCAGCCCGGCGAGCACATCCCGCAACTCGATCGAAGTCAGCACGTAGTGGAAATAGAGCAGAAGACCAAGGCGCGTGCTGAAGAACATGAACAGGCCCCCGGCGAGAATGCCAAAGAAGTTCGAGACGATACTGAGACACGGAACGGCCACCAGTGCCGCGAGATACTTCGGCGCTAACACGAACTCCACCGGTTCAAAGGCCATGACCTTCAGCGCATCGATCTCTTCAGTCACCTTCATCGTGCCGATCTCGGCTGCAAAGGCAGACCCTGAGCGCCCACTGACGGCGATCGCAGTCAGCAGCGGCCCAAGTTCGCGTGTAAAGCCGACTGCGACCAGATCGATAACGTAGTGCAAAGCCCCGAAACGGCGCAGCTCGGATGCTCCTTGCATGGCAAGAATGAATCCGCTGCACACCGCCAAGAGAGCAACCATCGGCAGCGCGTCAACCCCGATCTCCAGCATTTGGTGAACGGCTGCACGCCACCGATGCCGGTTTCCAATAAAGGGCAAAGCCGTTCGCATCCCACGCAAGGTAGCCCACAACTGAATGTTTAAGCTCCCAACGTAGCCGAGGCGATCAAGTGTCCCTCTGCCTGCAGTTTCGAGAAGATTAGGCATCAGACCCCCCTTGCACCCAGATTGCTCATGTTCAGACGCTCCCATTGAATAGGGGCAGAAGGCCCGTAAGTTCAAACAAGCGAAGTAACCGATCCTGCAAGCCCTGCAACCTCAGCTCGGTTTTATGGCTGCGTGCGGTCCTCAGAGCTTCGATCAGGGTAGCAACGCCAGAACTGTCGATATGAGTCACTGCCGACAAGTCGACGTTCACTTTCTTTGGATACGGAGCCTGGAGCAGCGCGATAAGCCGGTCGCGAAGAGCCGGGGAGGAGTCCATATCAATACGACCGCACAGGGTCACCAGAGTGCCATCTTTTTCGGCAACGATGTTAATTTTGGGCTTACCGGCGGTTTCGGTTTTGTCGTTCAGCAACGGAATCGCTTCCTTCCCGGTACGATGTCCTGACGTTCTCATTCCTAATGGCAAACGCATGGCCATACTGGCGACGTGTAATTCCAAGGTGGTCAAGTACTTGGGACGGCAGCTGCCCTAATGGTGCCAGCTAAGCAGACCACATGTGGACTGCCCGCCCGAATGCGGGCGCAAGTGCGTGTTTCACTTCTGGATTTCTACGGAGCTCAGTGCCGATCCGCTGCGGAGGAACGCAACGCGTTGTTCACGATCTTCTGGGCCTCAGCCACGATGGCGTTGAGATGCTGCTCGCTGTTAAAGCTCTCCGCGTAAATTTTGTAGATGTTCTCGGTACCCGAAGGTCGGGCAGCGAACCAGCCGCTCTTCGCCACCACTTTTAGGCCTCCGATAGGGGCGTTATTGCCGGGCGCCCGCGTCAGCTTGGCCGTGATTGGCTCTCCCGCGAGATTCGACTCTTTCACGGCATCCAGCGAGAGTTTTCGTAATTTGCTTCTCTGCTCCGGAGAGGCTGGCGCGTCGATGCGCGTGTAGTAGGAAATGCCGAAGTCGACTGTCAACTCGCGATAATGCTCACCTGGATCCTTGCCGGTGCGGGCGGTAATCTCCGCTGCAAGAAGATCCATAATGATGCCGTCCTTGTCCGTCGTCCAGACCGTTCCATCTCTGCGTACAAAACTCGCACCCGCGCTTTCTTCTCCACCGAAACAGTACGAGCCATCGACGAGTCCGGGTACAAACCACTTGAAACCTACCGGCACCTCACACAGCTCGCGTCCTAACTTGTTTACAACGTGATCGATCATACTGCTGCTCACGAGCGTTTTGCCGACTGCAACTTCTTCGCGCCACTGTGGCCGGTGCGTGAGTAAGTACCGTATCGCCACTGCAAGATAATGGTTCGGGTTCATCAGACCGCCTGTCGGAGTGACAATTCCGTGTCGGTCTGCATCCGTATCATTCGCGAAAGCCACCTGGTATTTGTCTTTGAACGCCACCAGTCTGGCCATGGCGTAAGGACTGGAACAGTCCATGCGGATCTTGCCATCGTGATCAACTGTCATGAATGAAAACGTCGGGTCGAGCACGGAGTTTACGACCACAATGTCCAATCCGTAAACCGAATTGATCGGCTCCCAATAGGGGCGAGCGGATCCGCCCAACGGATCCACGCCAAGCTGTAACTTCGCGCCGCGAATTGCCTGCATATCGACAACGTTCTTGAGGTCAAGCACGTACGGCAACATCAAATCTTCCTGGTGTGTGGTGGCTGCCTTTACGGCTCTGTTGAAAGGCAGTCGTTTCACTCCCACATTGCCCGATTGCACGAAGTCATTCGCCCTGATTTCCACCCAATGAGTCACATCGGTGTCGGCAGGACCTCCGTTTGGCAGGTTGTACTTAAGACCCCCGTCTTCTGGCGGATTGTGCGACGGCGTAATCACAATACCATCCGCGAAATGTTCTTTTCGATTGCGGTTGTAGGCAAGAATGGCGCGTGAGATGACCGGCGTTGGGGTCACACCGTCACTTTGCTGAATGACGGTTTCCACGTTGTTGGCCGCTAGCACCTCAAGGGCCGTGCGCTGTGCCGGACTCGACACCGCATGGGTATCTTTGCCCATATATAAAGGACCGTCTATTCCTTGCGATCGCCGGTAGTCGCAAATTGCCTGTGTGATAGCTAGGATGTGGGCTTCAGTGAATGTTCCTTGTAAAGGCGTGCCACGGTGTCCGCTCGTGCCGAAGCTGACAAGCTGGTTGGGATCTTCTATGTCAGGGCGACGGTCGAAATAGTCTTTTTCCAGCCGGGCGACATCCACCAGCAATTCCTTGGGTGCCGGTTTGCCTGCGAGCGGCGAAACTGAGTTCTCAACCGCTACAGCTACGGGTGACTGAGTTCCTAGGGTATTGGTCATGGTTCCACCTTCGAGATCTCGCGGACATACTTACGACGGGTGCGGCACTCCCAGGATGACTCGCACGGTGTCCCGGGCGATGAGGAGTTCCTCATCAGTCGGAATGGCATATGCAAGCAAGCTGGACTCGTCGGTTGAGATCTTGCCTTCGCGACCCACCGCGTTCTGATTCTTCGCCTGGTCGAGGCGAAGTCCCGCCCACTCCATCCCCGCACAAATCTTTGCCCGAACATCGGGCGAGTTTTCTCCGATACCCCCCGTGAAAACAAGGGCGTCAGCTCCGCCCATGGCAGCCAGATATGCGCCAATGTATTTCCGCGTCCGGTAGCAGAAAATTTCGATAGCTAGCCGGACTCGGCGGTCATCATGCTCTTTCAACTCGGCCTGCAGTTCGCGCATGTCATTCGTGAGCCCAGAAATCCCGAGCAAGCCGGATTGGGTGTTTAGCAACGTGTCCACTTCGAAGGGGGATAGTCCCTCTTTTCTGGCGATGACGCTGGCAACAGCTGGATCGAGGTCTCCGGAGCGCGTCCCCATGACTAAACCTTCAAGCGGCGTCATTCCCATTGAAGTATCGACGGGATCTCCGCCCTTGATCGCAGCCGCCGAGCAGCCGTTGCCCAAATGAAGCGTGATTATGTTTGTTTGTTCGCGCGCCAGGCCCTGCATCGTACGATAGCGGAAAGCAACGTAGCGATGCGAGGTGCCATGGAATCCGTAGCGCCGGATGCGGTGCCGCCGATAAAGATGATACGGAATCGCGTACAGATAAGCCTTCTCGGGAAGCGAATGATGAAACGAAGTGTCGAACACGGCCACCTGGGGAACGTCCTTGCCGAACAATTCCCGAGCGGCCCGAATACCTTTGATGTTGTTGGGATTGTGAAGCGGAGCCAGATCGATGCAGTCCTCGATCCCTTTCAAAACGCGGTCGTCAATCAAGGCCGATTCCTTGAACATCTCACCGCCATGCACGACTCGATGTCCGACTGTATTTACATCCGCCGCGCTCTTGATTTCTGCTACGCCTGACCGATCGGAAGCGAGATAGCGAATCAAATATTCGAGTGTCGCTGCGATATCCCGCAACTGTTCCGTAAGAATCTGAGTTGGCTGATTCCGGTACTTGATGCGAATGATCGCCTCTCCTCCGATGCCCTCAACTTTGCCGCGGCACATGCGATCGTCTTTGTCCTGCACGATCCGCTCAAGGTCGGTGGCAATTACCTGAAACTTCAAAGTCGAGCTTCCCGAGTTCACAACCAGGATGTTCATTGGCTTTGCTCAATCTGAATAAGGGGGACTTTATCGGACTTCGTAGTATCAACCGAGACTACCCCAAAACTCCCGTTCGAGTCGCGCGCTCGGATGGTTACCGTGGACTGTTCTCCCGACGGCGCCGGCACCATCTTATCGTTGACCAATATAGACACGCGAAGGCCGGAGTCCGGATCGCCGGGATTGGGCTGCTCACCTCGCTGTTCGGTGATTTGCTCACCAGTTGCACTGGTGTGCTGGGTACTGGTTGCACGCTCAACCAGGTACAGGTTGCCGTCCTGAGTCGCACCCGGTACATCGATGGAATAGGTTTCCACCACGTTGCGCGTTGCTCCGGGAGTGCTCTCGGATTCCTTGCTCACCACACGAGAGACCTCGACTAGTTTTCCCTCGGCATTGCGCCGGAAAACGCGCTCCTCCGCGGTGCAGTTCGCCCCCTCCTGGCTAGTCGTAACTTGCCGCGTTTCGCTCAATTCCCACTTTCCTGCGCCATCTACTAGTAGCGTGGTCTTTTGAGATTCAGTCGTACCATCCGCCCGCCGCTTCCGGAGTTCGTGGGTCTTGAAGGCCGGAGCCAAACCGCCGTTGATGTTTGGGAGCATCACCGTCGTGTTCGTTTCCTCCACATCCTTACTGATCGTCTTTGTCTCTACCATTTCGTGCTGAACGGGTTGAAGCTTCCCGTTCACATCGGGATTGAAAGTAATGCGTAGCACATTCGAGTCACCGCCCGGCAGACTGTGCTTTTCTTCTTCCGTTACCTGGATAAGTGATTTTGCTCCATTAACATCGCGGCCGAACGTGCGCATTGTGGTCCGCACTGTGGTGGCGTCTACTTGCAAGGTTTCCGTTTCGATCTCCTGGTACGGTGCAAGGCGTCCGTCCACTCCCTGAATTTGAACAGATCGGTCTTCAAACGTCCGATTGCCATTCTGTCTGTGGCTTTCGATGATACGCACGGGGATACGTGTGGGAAGCAGATCGTCGCTCTTTAAGTCGGTTGCGGCCGTCCACGACGTGTTTGGCTGCTCCGCCACTCGGGAATCGGCTGTCTGCGCGAAAAGCGTCAGACCAAAACAAAAATATGCGGCAATGGTGAGGAATAACACGCGGCCTAAACGAACACCACTTGAGGCGCGACAAACACCTGCGGCTGATTGACGAGCAACGCCCGCAGATCGCACATAAGTATTCGTGGTTGGCATGCCTGTTAGTTAACCCGCCAGCGCATTTCGGGCCGGCGATTTCCGTTTGTGTCTGTGACAACGACCCGGTTCATGTATAGAGGACGAAATTCTGCCTCGCGCTTCTCATGAACTGGACCGCAGACGTCAGAGAGAGAAGCCCGCATGAGCGGCTCTGTCGGCATCGTTGCTGAATGCATAGTGAACGTTGTGCTGCACATGCCCGTTTTCGCCTTTCTTCAGATTTCCTACAACTTGTCTCCGGCTACTTCAGCAGGCGTCGGAGGTGCCAGACAGAAGATGTCGGGGCCATATCGGCCCTATTTCGATGGCGCCAAGACGGATGCTTCAACCGCTGAAGGTGTCTTAGACAGTTCTGATTCGATCAGTGACGCAATCTGCCCCCATACGCGTGGATCATTCTCGATCTCGTGATGTGGTTTGTTCAGGTGGCGAGCAAGCCAGGGATAATTGTCACAATTGATTCGACGATCCTGATATGTCATGTGAACGTTCCCGATAATATTGGTGCGCTCTGGATCAGCCGCGCTAATACGTGACCGCCCATGAATGAAACCTTTCGCCTGGTAAAAGTTGACGGCATTCCGCACGTTAGAGGGGATTACCGCATCCTCGTGGCCTGGCTTATGAACGCTGTCCACCTGGATCGTGAGTGACACTGGAATATCCAGGCGCCCCAAGTCACGGGCTAAGGTGACGGCTTGCGAAGCACCCCAGCTGTGGCCATAGATGATGATGCTTGCGTTTTGTTTTTCACTCGAAGTGGGAACTCCATCTCCATCGGTGTCCAGTAACTGCAACACTCGGCGAAGAGCGTGCCTTCCCTCGTGGTTCGCAAACACTTCCGCGTGCACAATTGACGGATAACTATCGCGAAGATAGGCGGCGAACTGCACCTCAGGATGTTTCATGTCATCGTGCCGAACGAACCCTCCAACAAAGCCGATAATGATCGCGTTCCGCGCGGTGATGTTCTCGGTCCGAACGGGTTGTCGAAGGCAGACCAGGCGGAGAGATGCCCGGACACTTTCAGCAGGCAGTAATTCACGGCAGACACCAGGCTTCATAGCAGGACTGAGAGGCATGGTGGCTACTTGGTTAAGCGCATTCGACTGCCCCGGTAGAACACATGGCCGGAGTAGGCATGCTCCAGCTATGACCAGCCACCACAGTGAGTAGTTCCTGAGTCCTTCCATACAACCCTGCTCCCTTCACGTGGCCTTTTGCACTTGCGAGATTCCCAATGCACGAAACCTCTCCAAAGCGGGTAATAGCATGCTGGTCGCCAAATACGGCTCGTTGCAAGCTGCTTTTCGGCAATGACATACCCGTTAGCCGTTTTTCCGAATCTGCCCAAATTCAGGCATTGACCTCAACTGGGCACTGGGGCGTGTCACGCAGATTAATGGCACCGTAAGCACGTGAGCCACTTAGCAGCAACTCGGATTGGCACGCAATCTGCGGTGCCAGCAATGTCAACCATGGGCTCGTTAGCCATGTTCAGAATCACGCACAACGCGCTCCGTTACTTCACTTTCGCCGAAGTATTGCTGATGGCTGCGATTAATCAAGTCGAAGCTAAGCGGAAGCATTCGTCGTGCGGAGTTGGTGCCAAGGGATCAATTAGGAGTTGGCAATGATTGTTGACGAACAAAAGATTGCAGCACAGGTTACGCCTCTGGGAATCGTGTGGCGCAATCCGCTTCCTCTCGTACAGGTCTACCTGAGATAAAGAGGCAAGCGATCCTTACTACGGATGGGCAGAACAAGCCAGGAGGATTCGTGCACGTTGTGCCAAGTGGAATGTCCACCATAGCTGGGCGGCGTGAATACTGCTGATTGGGTTAGGGGATGCGTCATGAGGGTAGTTTCTGGAGGTCACCGAAAGGAGTATGGCATGTTGAAGGTAATTGGTGTGATCTGCATTTGCCTGGCGACCCTTCCACTCTTTGCCCAGGGGTCGGGCAAGTATGAAGTAGCGACGATCACTGATGTCCAGATCCATCAGGATAACGGCTCGGCGGTTGTCAGCTACGATGTATCCGTTAAGGTGGGCGGAACAATTTATCTGGTTCTCTTTACGCCGCCATTGGGCATGGATGCGGTCAAATATGCCGCTGGATATGAACTGCTTGTGTTGGTCGGGAAAAAGACAATTACGTACAACGACATCTTGGGTCAATCATTTGAAGTGCCAATCGTGAGCCAAAGATCAGCCGCCAAGCTGCCCAAGTAAACATTGGCACCGGTCGGGACTGGGGCTTTTGAGGCGCTCTGACCGATCGAATTGCACCCGAATCGTTTAGAGGGGAATCCCAAAATCGTATTTCCACAATCGTTCGCTAGTTGACGACCAGAACCAGCGTGCGTGAACTCCCGCCATTGGGGCAGCCGACAATAAAATTGGATTCCGGAGAAACCACTGAAATCAGCACACCAGTTCCCGCCGAGCCCCCGAACGAGTCAAAGGTCTGCTGCGTGATTGTGGCCTGAAGGTGACGTGAATCCATGAACCTCGTCTGGAGCGAGTTTCCATTCCACAGGATCTCCGACTGTGAAACAAAGTTGCTTCCGTTTACAGTCAGCAGAACCGAAGCTGCATCCGCAGAAATGACATTGGGTGAGAGTGCAGTTATCTGCGGCTGCGGCACCGCATCAGGGCAACTGTTGAAACCAACTATTGCCGTACAGGTCCAACCCGATAATAATGAGGCCAGAACCAGGACGAAAACCAGGCGGAAAGGCTTTGAAGCACGAACGAGGCAAGAACTCATATTGCCTCCACATCGCTAGCCGACCTTATTCCAAAACTTCGACCGTTGAGATCACCACTCGGTGGTTGTCAGTCATCAAAACTGCGAGCTCCACCCTTCATGCGATTCTTGACGAGCTGCGTCCAGACGAACTTGATGACTCGCGAGTCGTCGTAGCAATATGCCAGGTTGTGATTCAGTGTCGAGAAACAATGCCGCTGGCACGACTTCTTCATATCAGCCAACTGTGCTTCATTGAACTTCGGCAGATCGATGTTGCCCCAGTCAATCGTCGAAGGATACATCGGGAAGCACGGAGCCAAGGTCCCATCAGTGCGAACGACAACATTGTTATGACCCGCTCGGCAATTCCACTCGGCGAAATGCAGATCTCCTGAGGCATCCTGCGCAATGCCCGGCATGCGCATGAGTTGCTTAGCCGTCCCATGGGCGCCGTTGCCATCACCGTTCCAGCCAAAGGTTTTCAGATCGGACGCATTCCCACCCATCCGCATGAACGCCTTCATCTCGTCGAGACGCTGCACTGAGTTCACCATCTGATAGCCGGCCTTGTTCTTCTCAATCAGCCAGTCAATCAGTTCATCGGTGCGGCGCCAGTCTGCTGGATGTATGTAGGTCGGGTTGTCGGAGAGATGCTTGAAATGATCGTCCTGCTCGAGCATCGGGGTCTCATTAGTATGGTAATCAGTAGCGATCCGGTGAGCGTGCGCGTACTCCGTCAGCTGACGGACATCTTCCGCATTGTTGCGACAGATATTAATGTTCAGGAAGACCATGTAGCCGTAGACGTACTGTTTCCGCATCAAATGCTCAAGATTTGGCTGGATCGGAACCAGAGCTTTGGGAGGCCGGGTTTCACCTCCCAAGCATCGACCGCCACGTTGAAGACCGATGCCCCAGCATCCGCTAGACGATCGGCAACGTCAGGCCTTAGAAGCCGGGCGTTCGTGCCGATGTAGATCCAGAATCCTTTCTTCGCCGCGTAGTAGACGACCTTTTGCGCAAACTGCGGGCGCAGTAACGGTTCGCCTCCCATCAATGCCAATACGCGGCAACCACGATCGTGAAGCCAATCAATGGCTCGGCGAGCTGTATCCTCGGTCATGCCTTTCACATTGTTATTGAAGGCCCAGCAGTACCAGCAATCGAGGTTGCACTTATACTCCACGAACAAATACGCGATGATCGGGTGGAGCTCTCCGGGCAATACTCGAGAGCGGACATAGGGAAAGAGCCACCCCTTCATCTTGTGATAGGCCTGGGGCAGCGTCCAGTCGCGCTTTTCTGGTGGAGTCTCCGGTCCCGGATCGGACAGTTTCTCCGGGAACCGTGGATAGACCGGTTCGGGCAAGCTCATTCCCTTGTCCATCGGAAGGTCGGGGGCATCCGACGGCGAATTCATCAACAGACTGTGGACGTTTACGTCAATGCGGAATTTCGGGACTGTAGCCATAACGTTTTCCTCAAAGAAGACGCGACAAAAAATCATAGGGCCGTCGGAGGGGCGAGTGATGCGGGTGGGTTCTTGGCGCGGCGGAGGAGCCGGCGTGAAATCGTTACGGTCGCTTCTGTGATCTATTGCTGATCGACCTTCCCGGTCACTTCCGATTCAGCTTTGAGCCAATCGTCCAAATCGCGTCCATCTTCTCTTCCTCGGAGTTCGTAAAGCCCGTAAGCTCGTTGCCGGATTCTCTCCTGAAGTTGTTCCCGAGACTCGGCCGATCCTGTTTTCCTGCGCAGAGTGTTCTTCATTCTGGCGTCCCCCCTCTCCATGAATAAATATCCACGTTGAAGTCGATAGCTGGTTGCCTTAGTCTTTACCTTCTCGAACGTCCGTTGGTCATCATCCTGGCGGGGCGCGCGATGCACTCGGTGTCGCCATTAAATTACGGGTGAACAGCACCCTGGTGCATCGCGATTTCCGCCCCGCGTTCGTGATCGCTCCACGATGAACAATCAGGAAGATCAGCGCGTGATTCCCATGTGC
Source organism: uncultured Acidobacteriota bacterium (assembly GCA_963770485.1). Classification (GTDB taxonomy): domain Bacteria; phylum Acidobacteriota; class Terriglobia; order Terriglobales; family Acidobacteriaceae; genus CAVVEC01. The sequence goes on along the minus strand of CAVYPX010000009.1, from coordinate 159,143 downwards.
AACTGTAGGGCCAGTTGAGGACGTGCAATTCTCGTGTCACCAATCGCTTAGCCGTGATCTGCGCCAAGCTGCGAGCTATGGGTGACTGTATGTGGACAGCCGACCAAATGCGGGCAGACGAATGTAGTGGGAAAGCTCTCAAGACAGGGGAGCGGCGGTTAGGCGGCTTCGGTGTACTGCCAGGTGTTCTTCAAGGCGTGCAAAGCATAGAGAGCATCTTCGAGAGCTTCTTTTTCTTCCAGGGTTCCGCCACTGTAGAAGAGTTCTCGTTCACGGGCGTGCGCGGCCCTTTCGGCCTCCGCGACCCTTTGTGAATTAAGGCTCCTGTTGGTTTCATAGATCGCAGCTCTGTAGAGAGCCTTCCAATCCGTAGCGATGGGGCATGGGGGAAGTGCCTTTTCCATGGCTAAACTCCAGAAGGAATCACAGCCTCGAATCGTCGAGGTAGCTTTAGTGCCTAGTTACCTGTGGAAGGGAGGCCGGTTCTTAATCTAGGCCGATGCGTCCACGAGTCAAGTGAAAAATGCAGATTTCACGAAAAATTATGTTGCGCGTCTGATGCACTTTTCAACTAGGCACCATCGGTGTCCCCAAGAGAATTGGGAATCCGAAATCCAAGGGTTTCGGAAGGTCATTTTGCTTCTAAATCGGCTGTCACTTCCTCGGGGACACTCCGCCGCCCTTCCGAGGGCACTGTCTCGAGGTGGGCAGACCTCCAGCAGGCACTCAAGAGAATAGGTGACCTAAAACCTACATTTGCAGCTAATAAGCTTTGGCGACGGGAATGCACGTTCATGAGCCATGGACAAAGGCCATGAACAATCTGGGCAAATTGGGAAGTCGTAGTCATGATCGAACACTATTCTCAAATCTTGCCGCCGCCTGAAGCGGTGAAAATCCTCATCGTACTCGTGTTGTCCTTTTTGATTGGGCTGGAGCGAGAAGAGCATAAGGCGAACGGTGACTATTCCTTCGGCGGTGTGCGGACATTTCCACTTATAGGACTCATCGGATATGCGGTGGCTCTGTTGTCGAAGGACCAACTGCTGCCACTCTCCATCGGGTTTGCCGTGGTGGGTGCATTTCTCCTGATGTCATACCGGCACAAGCTGTCTGCAGTTGAGGCAGTCGTTGAGGCGCCCGGCGTTACGACTGAAATCTCGGGCCTGACCACTTACGTGCTCGGTGCGCTGGTCTCCCAAGGTTATTACTGGATTGCTGCAGCCATCGCCGTCGTCAGCCTGTTCTTGTTGGAACTCAAGGGAGTGCTGGAGGGATTGTCAAAGCGACTTGCACCGCAGGAGATCCTGACGTTTACGAAATTCCTGGCTCTGACAGCCGTGATCCTGCCGACCTTGCCCAACACGGCCTTCACTCCATTCGGGCTCAACCCATTCAAGACGTGGTTATTGGTGGTGGCCGTAAGCGGAATTTCCTACGGAAGCTACGTGCTCCTCGCTCTTACCAGGCAAAGCAGTGGCGTGCTTCTCTCTGGGGTCCTGGGAGGTGCTTATTCCTCTACCGCGACCACTGTCGCATTGGCAAAGAAAGCTTCGCTTCAAAGGGCCGCGCATCTGTTCTCAGGCGGCATTCTCGTTGCCTCCGCGATGATGTATCTCCGTCTGGTAATTCTCCTGACGCTCTTTAATCGCACACTCCTACACATGCTGGCGGCGCCGCTTCTCGTTCTTGGGTGTGTAGCTGGTATCACTGGATGGCTCTGGTCACGTCGGCAACAACAGAGACCCGCCGAAACCCACGGGGAGTTGCAGCCGAGGAATCCCTTGGAATTGCGGTCCGCACTTGTGTTTGCAGTACTCTTTCTTGCTGTTCTGGTTATCTCTCGCCTCGTGCTCACGCATTTCGGAAACACGGGAATGTATGGTCTTGCGAGCCTGATCGGCCTTGTCGATGTGGACGCTTTTATCCTTGGGATGACCCAGTCTGCCGGAGCCCTCGCGTCAAATTCTTTGGCCGCCAAGGGCATCTTGATTGCCATCGCCAGCAACAATGTGGCCAAGGGCTGCTACGCCTATGCGTTCGCTGATCGAAAAACTGGGTTGCAGAGCCTGGCCTTATTGACCGGCCTTGCTGCCCTAAGTCTCATCCCGTTGTGGCTGCTGATCTGATGTTGCAGGGACGTGATCGTCGTCATCCATCGACCAGAAGCACGTCTATGCCTATCGTCGAAAAGCCTCAGAGCACATGGAAGTGCGAACCGGCCATGAAAGACGGCAAATCGGTTGCCCTGCAGGTCAGTGTCGTAGTCACGCTCGGGATATATTGAGTCCTTCAATTCCTAGCGCGACCGTAATCTGGGCGGTTCCCTTGTTTCTTAAAGGTTCCCGATTACCTTAACCCGACTCTTCAATGACGAAGACCTGGCTCTTCGGTATTGCAAACTCGTGTGATCGCTTGTTGCGAATGGAAGCATGTTCAGAAGTCGGCAAACTTTGTGAATTTCACAGCTTTGAGCCAATCGTCGAAATGCGCCCGTCCCTTCTTTTTGTGGTCACAGACAACAGAGGTAGCAAAGCGACTAGCAACTGATGGCCGGTTCCCGGCTCCTGACTGCCGCACTTTGATACCACTCCACAGTTCGCCGCAAGCCTTCTTCGAAACTCACCACGGGCTGGTATCGAAGGCATTGCTCGGCGCGTGACAGATCAGCCAATGAATGTTTCACGTCGCCTCGCCGTTCCGGTCCATATTTCGGCGGAGCGGAATAGCCCGGAGTTTCTGCAAACCCCAATACATTTCGTTCAGTTCGATTCGCCGCCCGCTGGCGATATTGAACACCCTGCCCACCACATCTTTGACTGGCGCTGTGCAAGCGAGCAAGTTCGCCTGCACCACGTTTTCGATATAAGTGAAATCGCGGCTATGCTTGCCATCGCCAAAAATTACCGGCTGTTCTCCAGCCAGCATTTGTGTGATGAATTTCGCCAGCACCCCGGAGTACGGCGAGTGCGGATCCTGCCGCGGCCCAAAAACGTTGAAGTATCGCAGGCACACCGTCTCCAGACCGTAGCAGCGCCCGAACGACGTCATGTAGTACTCTCCTGCAAGTTTGGAAACGGCGTAGGGAGAAATCGGGTTGGGAGCCATGTCCTCGCGCTTCGGGAGCGTTGGCGCATCACCATACGCCGAGGACGATGCCGCATAAATAACACGCCCCACTTTCGCATCGCGTGCTGCAATCAATAGGTTCAGGGTCCCGTCAACGTTGGCGCGGTTGGTTTCCAGTGGCTTATTGATCGAGCGCGGCACCGCTGGGATGGCCGCCTCGTGCAGCACATAGTCCACATCGCGGCAGGCCTGCTGCGTCGCCTCCAAATCGAGCAGATCAGCCTCGCGAAAATCAATCTGATCGATGATTTCGGCGATATTCTCCGGTTTGCCGGTCGAGAAGTTGTCGATTCCTCGCACTCGGTCCCCTCCCTGCAGCACAGCTCTTGCCAGTGACGACCCAATAAACCCCGCAATGCCGGTAATCAGGTAAGTAGACATGAGTTTTTTTCCCGAAGTGGCTCTGGTTCTCTGGTCTCTCGCGTTCTCGTAGACTGGCCTGCCATTCTGGCGGGGCGCGCGGTGCACTCAACGTCGCCGTGGTTTCGGGTGAACAACATCCAAGCGCACCGCGATTTCCGCCCCGCATCACTGCATCTCAAGTCAGCTCACTTCGACAGCGTTATAGCGTACCGGGAGACTCCGGCGTGCTTGCTGGCTTGATCTCGACATCGCAATCAAACACAAGAACCCCATGGCCTTCCAGAAAAGGGACCGCACCCGTCGGCACAGTCCCAGGGTTAATCCTGCGGCGCCTGCAATACCAAGCAGCCGAGTGAGAATCATGTTGCCGCCTTCATAGGTTCCGAAGTTTCCTGGATTCAATGCGCCAACGACATTGATTAACTTCGTGAAGGCTTCGAGCACGAATGCTCCGAAAAGCCCGGTTCTTGCGCCCATGAAGCGCAGCAGAATATAGACTTCCAATATCGCCATGCCATGACATGCTACGTTGAGAATCAGGCTTGCCCAGAAGGCTTTGGGCGATTCGCGGTGGAAGCTGAAAAGATTGCTCTCGGCGGACTCGAAGACTGACTGCTTGCCCTCCAGCCAATTCTTAAACCACGGCAAACGCCCAATCGATTTCGCAGCGCCGGACAATACCGGCCAACGCCTTTGAAACGCCACTGCCGTTACTACAAGCAATACCGCTAAGGCGCATGCAAATAGAAACGCATACAGTCGCCAAGTCCCAGAAAGCGATAGCAGGACAAGAGCAGCAAAAATTCCCGTTACGCTCACCAACGCTGAGGTCACGATGTAGAGCCCGCGATCAAGTGTCACCGACGAAATGCTATGGGCAACCGGCAGCGCGGAACCCAACAAATACACTCGCGCGGTCTCGCCGAGTACTTGACCAGGAAGACCAAAGCTTCCTATGGTCTCTGACACCAGACGAAGGCCGAACGTACGTGCGAACGAAACATTGCGGATGTCGCACAGGAATGTGAGCCGCCACGCCAATGTTTTTGTGAGATGAGAAATCCCTCCTAAAGCGATTATCAGACCCAGCCCCCAACTCACGGTCTTTACCTGACCGACCACTGTGGACGGTCCGGTTCTACGTATCAGAGAAACCAGCAAAGCGACGCCCAGCAGAGCGACTGAGAGACGAACAAGCTGCCGAAATTGCACATGGGGTCTAGACATCGATGATTCTCAAATGCGGACAGTGGACAAACGTCCGGCGACCGCAACGACCTTCAAAATGTGAATTCGAACTTGTCACGAAACACTGTTTCTATGCTGTTACAGAACTTGCCAAAGCAGCCGCGGTCGCTAGCGTGAGGTCAACGAGTTCTATGAGGACATCAAGCCAGTCGATTTAGCTCCCGGTGGTACCGCGTGCAATTTAAGACCGAGTTAAACAGCGTCCTCTGACTAGTGCTTACCTCTGCTGGTGAATTTGCCCAAGATAAACTCTTGGGCCAAACCGCCAGCAACATGTAGGCCCATGCCAACCCCAAAATTCTTGAATACATGCGCAGCATCACGATCTGAACTCGGGTAGTAAGCCATGGAAACGGAAGTGGCAATTAAACTGCCACCCCACGTGGAATAATTCGGCTGCCACGCCCCATTGTCTCCCTTACAGACAAATGCAGCTAAGATGGCATGGCCAGCCCGAGACTTCTTTGTACCGTTGCCCTGGTAGAAATAGCGTGGATCCTGATGCAGGAGCGATGGCAAAATAGCGTTGCCTATCAAATCTTCGGTAGTGGCGTCGGCGAGGCCCGCCCCCAAACGCTTGCCATATCCTTGCGCATCTTGGGGCCAATGAGGGGTGCCAGCACCCTGCTGGACGGCGGCCCACCCAGCCACACGGGCGAAGAAAGCTGGCTGGGTGAGATTTTTGTAAGCTAGGTGGAACTTCATCTTCGTGCTAAGAGGCTCGGGATGAGGCTCGTAAGTCACATAAAGGTTCGGTATGAAACGGAAAATGCGCTGCTGCTCTTCAACTTTGAGCTGTTGGGCAGCAACCTCCTTCGACGAATAACTTACCGTGACAGCGCGCTGTACAGCCAAAATGCGAAGTTTGACCTCGCCTAGCGTCTTGTTCTGCCCGGGTTCGACTGTAACGGACGAGCTCCAGTCTGCAAATCCTTCAGCAGTGACGGAGATCTGATAGGCAATTCCCGACGTGGCCTCCTGGAATGCAATGGCTCCATCGTCCTTTGTGACAGATGTGAGACGATCGCCAGCCGGCCCTTGAAGGACCACTGTGGCACCGGGAATCGGATCGTCGCTGGTGTCGACCACCGTACCCAGGATGCTTCCTGTTTTTGTATTGGCCGCTTCAGTAGACTGCGCGGACAGCGGTGCTACAAGGATCATCGCGCCCAGGGCGATCAGCACCAACATGTGCGCTCGTTTCAGGAGCACTTCCGACGGCCTGTTAGGCGAGGTGTGTGAATTGTTCTGCATCATCGACATTCCTAGCTTGCGGAAAGGGTGAAGTTGATTGTGATCCGGGAGTCAACTTCAACCGGTTCTCCGTCTATCATGTACGGCTTGTAACGCCATTGCTTCACCGCATCGATAGCGGCTTGCGTGAGTATTGGCAAACCGCTCTCGATTCGCACATCTTGCACGCTGCCATCCTTGCCGATTACGGCCAGCAGCACTACCGTCCCTTCAATCCGCGCCCGTCCCGCCTCGGGCGGATACGTCGGCGCAACATCGTGGATCAAGTTGGCCTCGACTACCCGGGAGGCGACACGGATTCTCTTAACCGGCATCGGGTCGGACATTTTCGCCGGGGCAGGCGCGCTGCGCGTGCTACTCAGCACTTCGCTAAGCACTCCACCGGGAATTCCGCCGACCACTCCGCCAGGAACTCCGCCGACCACTCCGCTGCTTACGCCGACCGGAGGCGGTGGCGCCTCTTGCGTCATGTGCACTGGAGTGGGAATGGCGATGCTTGTCGAGCTGTATGTGGACGCGGGCTTGGGCGGCTGAAACTTCACCGCATTGCCAGCAGCGGCCGGTGGCGGCTGTAGATATAACATCGTCAGCGTTTCCCTCTTGGGGAGCGGATCTGTGTGAAACAGCGGAATGGCAATTAGCGCCAGCAGGAGGACTGACATGAAGGCCAACGATCCAATTGCCGCCCAGGGATTTCGCGGTCGCGATTCGATCAGATAAAAAATGTCGCCGACTTCTTTTCCTTCCAGGCTGGAACGAACGGGAAGCTGTTCTTTGCCTTCTGCCGGCAATGCTGCACTCCGCGGATCAGTTCGCAACCCAGGCCGCACAAGGGTCGGATATGCAATGCGACGAACTAAGTCTGTAGGATGGTCCCAAGTTGCCATTACATTGATACCTTTCCAGGCAGCATCGCTCTCCCTGTTGAATTGCGCCACGGATCAGATCAGAGCGTCAGCTGCCGGGTGTTGCCTCATTTCTGTAAAGGCATTTTGTGGGCCAAGTGGAACTCTTTGCAGGGCATGGACATGGACATATAAATCGGATTCCGTGTGCCCACATGAGGTCAGCTGCCTGCAAAAGGTCATGAGAAGATGCAGGTTTGGGCACAGGCTAATAGGCAAATTCGTTGTGTGATGTGTGTCGATGTGTCGAAATATCATGACTCGACAGCCGCGGACCATATCCCGTGAGCACCCCTCGATCGGCCCACCATTTCTGCTTTGATTGCGGTGTTCTCAACTGTGTTCACGAAAGAGATGGATAGTCGGCGCATTTTTTGCGGGTTCTGTTCCCCGGGATCGCTGAAGGATCACCATCTGCGCCGACCAACGTGAGATTGCACGAACGCCCGGCGGGGTGCTTTATGCTAGCGGGACAGCCGTAGTGATCATTAGGAGCGCCGAGCCCACAAATGCAGCGCACGTCGATGTTCTTTTTCAAAAGCGATCACCGCGATGGCGCACACCCTGGCCCGAACTTGCTTATCGTATGCTCAAGTTCGGTCACCACTACGTGGATCAGGGAATCGAGTATTACGAAGCCAAATATCGACAGCAACAACTACGTTGGACAGCTAAGCAGGCCGCAGCTCTCAACATGCAACTCGTACCACTTCCACAGCTTGGAGGTTGAGTTTCTGGAGAGTTTGCTCGCCCATCGCCTAGAACCTCCGGTTGACCACTGCGCCAACGACCAAGTCAACGCACCGTCAGTCCAGGAAGTTGATTTGCGAATGGCAAGCCGAGTGCCAGCAGCACGGCCAGGTACAGCGCTCCCATGCTGGCACCCAGTCGCCAAAAGTCTTTGGTGGGGATGTAGCCGCTGCTATACCAGATTGGCGCAGGCCCGCTGGCATAGGGAGTCAGGACGCCCATCAAACCCAGCGAGTAAAGCAGAACAAGGGTGATGGCCCTGGCAGGAACGCCCGGCACCGACAGGACGGCTAGCAGGAAAACGGGCAGCAGCGCGGTCGTCTGCGCCGTGATGCTGGCAAATAGATAGTGGATGACGAAGAAGACTGTGACGACCGCGATCAACATTGGAACCAGTGGAATGCGGGTCATGTAAGTGGCTGCCCGGGAGCCGAACCAGGCGAGGAAGCCAACATTGCCGAGCCCTTCAGCCATCGCAACTAACGTGGCAAACCAGACCAGGACGCTCCAGGCCTGTTTATTAGCAAGGATGTCATTCCAGGTGACCACCCTGGCGAGCAGCATCACGGAGATTACAGCCAGAGCTACCGTGACCGGGCTTATCCAGCGGCTGCCGCCGATCCAGCCAACCAGCGCTGCCATGGCCAGCAAACCCATGGTCACTTCAGGCCGAGTGATCCGTCCCATGCTGATGAGCTCGCCGCCCGCCCAGCGTGCAACCTCGTCGCCGCGCTTGATCTCGGGCGGATAAAGGAAATAGGCAAGCAACGGTGTCGCCGCGAACAACAGGAATCCCGACCGGCAGAAAGCCCAGTGCCCACAAGCCCCACGAGATATCCACGTGCGCGAGCTTGCGCGCAATTTCCACTGCCAGCAGGTTGGGCGCGAGCGCGGTCAAAAACATGGAACTGGTGACGCAGGTGGTGGCAAACCCGGTCCACAGCAGGTACCCACCCATCTTTCGCGGGTTATCGTTCGGAAATGACCCGTAGAGTGGCGGGATATTCTTCACAATCGGATAGACGGTGCCGCCACTGCGCGCCGTGTTCGACGGCATCACCGGAGCAAGAAAGAGATCGGAGAGAGCAATGGCGTAACCCAGACCAAGGGTGCGGCGGCCCAGTGCCTTGACCAGCAGCAACGCGATGCGCCGGCCAAGACCGGTGGCTTCATATCCGAGCGCGAACATGTTGGCGGCAAAAATGAGCCATACCGCATCATTGGAGAATCCCGAGAGAGCCCATTTGGTGGCGTCGGCCGGCGTTTTCCCAACCAACAGCAGCGCGGAGGCAACTGTAACGCCGATAAAACCGATGGCTGCGCCGGGCAGCGGTTCCGTAATAAGGGCGGCAATGACAGCGGCGAATAGTGCGAAGTAATGCCACGCTGTCGCGGTCAGGCCGGAAGGCGCCGGTATCAGAATAAGTATGAGTCCCAGGGCCAGCGGCCCAATCCATTTTCAAAGCTGTTTGGAAGTGGCGGGCGAAGTGCTAACTGGCGCGACTGGTTTCGGTGGCGCAACGGTTGGCGAAAACATGGGTTTGCCTTTAAAACTCTTCGGCTACTGTAGCTGCGAGTGCATCGCTGTGGGGTGAGGCTACTATTGCGCCTCCAGCCTGCGTGATCTGGTAATCGCGATATTCAATGCTTAGAACCGCTGTGCCGAGAACGCGCACCTTCGTTTCGCTCTCGTTGGATTCCGGCAACCAGAAGTTACCGATTTTCTGGTAGCGACGTTTGAAGTCAGTTTTGACAGTCCACCAGGAAGGGTTGACAGCTGGCTCGCCCTCGACTCGAGTTATCGCGAAGTCTTTTGCATTCACCCAAATGTGGCCTCGAAACAGAAACTTGTTCTTGCTTCGCGGCTGCGCATCGAGCACGTAGAATTCGCCGGCCTCCCTCTTTTGATAATCAGAAATTTGAAATGTGTAGTTATTCGAAGTCACAGCCGAGCGCTGCTGGTTTTCGTCCTGCATGGACTCCTGTTCGGCCTCCAGGAGTTTCTTGAAGACTTTGTGCCGCACGGTACCTGATCCGCTTTCCTCCAGAATGGTGAAGTCCTTTTTATTGGGCGCCTGGTAATCGACGCGGACGACCATATCTGCCTTTTTGTGCGATAGGCAGTGGCATTCAAGGTGGTAGCTGCGGATACTGGAATAAGTCTCGAGCGTCTTGGCGCGCAGCTCATTGTTATCAGCTACACGCTGCATAACCTCGTCCGCTGTCAGTGGGGCTGCCACCGTAGTCTGCTGTGCGACTCCCGGAAAGCAGAGCAGCGGAAGAACTAATGTGCGTAGAAGATTTCGCGCAAGAGAATTCATGGGTTCGGAAAAAATAGTCATGGATTTCGCCTCACGGGGAGCCGCCACAAAGAAGCAATGTGGGCACTCGCCCAGTTTGGTGTGTGAGCGTTTGGATAGAACGAAAATTGTGGCTTTCGCGATTGCGCAACAGTCATTTCCTGGCGACCGCCGTTCGGAAAAGGTGCGGACGACTGGAAGACATAAACCGTACTCGCCATAACCGGTCCAACACGGATTTGCTCACTGGGCATATCCGATTGTGTCAGAAAATCGAAAAATCGTTGCGTCTCAAGAAATCGACGCGATGGTTCAAGAACGATTAGATCTCCTTGATGAGGCACATATGAGGCATCGTAAAGAGGCACAACTTGAATGTCTGGGCGCCCACAGCTCTCAACATAGAAGTTCATGCTCAGGGGACGAGCCGTTGCCAGCCTGACGTTTGCGGGAGCTGTAGGGCAGATTTTGTCCGCGACTTGGCGCGTGTCAAATTCTGAAACCTCATCGGGGGCAAAGTACCGGGTAATGTTGCTTCTTCCGCCGCCAATTGAGTTTAAGTAAAACGGGTAATATGGCGTCCAGGCGCGCAGTTCGACCAGAGGCCACCCAAACAGAATGACAGCCGCCATTCCGACCGGAACCAGCGATACTTCTCTCTGCCTTACATAGTGCCAGATATGTTGAATGGCATAACCAGCGGCCATGAATAGAAAAGGCAGCACGATAAGCGAATAGCGGATCCACTTCGCTCCGCAAACCGAGAGCGAGAGCAGTTGAACCAATCCGAGTGTGAAGAAAAAGCACGAAACGAGAGTCAGGCGATCACGTAAAAGCAATATGCTCCCAATTACGATCGCCGCCAGGATCGGAATAGGTGTTTTTACCAGCAGCAGCCAGAAATAAAAATACCAGGGCACGCCAGAAAACATCCGCCCAGGAAAGTTTGGATACAGTTTGCCAGCAAAGTCATATCCAGTGTGCCGGATCCCGGCGTGCTGCAGCCAATGGATCGCAGAAATACAGCTAGTTGGCGAAACGATCAGCGGATTCGCCAGCAAAAGAGCCATAAATAGCATGACAAGCAGTCGGAGGTATCCCAGGCGCTTGTGGTCCAGCCCTCTTCGCCCAGCCAGATGCCAGGCAAGCGCGTTCAGTCCAAATAGATGGATCATGTATTGCGATGCTATCGCCAATCCAAAGGCGATTCCGCTCAGGTTATGCCATCGGCGTGTGCTGGTCTCGGCGCTTGCCTGTTTTGCCCGGCTGTACAAGTAACAAGCCAGCAGAGTGAACAATGTGAGCGGTGTTTCTTCCTTGGCAAGGCGATTTATCGCGACGGGTAATGGAGCGACTGCCCAGAAGAAAGCGGCCGCAAAAGAGCCAGCGATCCCCATCAGTTGACGGCAGAATAAATAAAGGATGGCGGCCGTGGCTGCGCCGAAAAGCACATTGGGAAGTCGAAGCCAGCCCTCACGATTCATCGATGGCCAGCTATGGAGTGAGGCCACGGCGTTCCAGCGCTCACCAATCGAGAGGCTGGCCCATTCGAGCATTTTGGGCAACATGGGGTGCTCACTGTTTATGCCCGCAAAGTGCCCATGACGATACTCTTGCACCGCCAACCACTTCGCCGATTCATCCTCGGACAAACTGTTGAATCCGATTTTATTGATGCGAACGGCAAAGGCCAGGAGCATCAGCAGAAGCGCAATGGCGGCGTCCCGGCGCCACGCAAAAGAACGATCTTGAATGTCAGTTAGCACATAGCACCTAGTCGGCTGCCACCGCGCGCACCTCGAGAACCTCAGATACGGAATAAGGAGTCCGGGCAGATCGATTGAAGTACTGCCAGACTTGCAACTCACCGAGAAGTCCGACCGCCAGCAGTTGGAGACCCACCAAAATAAGGATTGCGGCAAAGATCATCAGCAATCCGTGTTGCTGCACAATGCTGATCCCGGAAATGACTTTCCACGCGAACAGCGCAAAGGCTATTGTTGATCCCACGGTCATATTTATGAGCCCGAGCCGGCCGAAGAAATGAAGCGGCCGCGACATGTAACGGAGAAGAAACCGGATCGTAATGAGATCGAACAGTACGCGGAAGGTGCGCGACAAATTGTAGTGCGACACACCATTCTTCCGATGGTTGTTCTGAATAGGGATTTCACAGATCGATGCACCGTACGCCGAAGCTATAGCCGGGATGAACCGGTGCATCTCACCATAGAGCGGCAATTGCCGGAGCAGTTCGCCACGGTATGCTTTAAACGTGGTTCCAAAATCGTGAATGTTCACACCGCTGAGCTTTGCCATAAGCCAGTTGGCACAGCGAGAGGGAATTTTGCGCAGCCACAAGTTGTCGATGCGATGTTTGCGCCAGCCGCTCACAATGTCGTACCCCTCTTCCAACTTCTCCAAAAAGAAGGAAATCTCGGCGGGGTCGTGCTGAAGGTCACCATCCATTGCGATGACGTATTCGCCAGTGCTATGCGCAAAGCCAGCAGCCAGCGCTCCGGTCTGCCCGAAATTGCGACGCAACTTGACGACTGTAACGCGAGGATCGACCAGCGCAAGCTCCTTGAGCAACTTGTAGGTGAGATCAGTGCTTCCATCATCGACAAACACGAACTGGTAGTCACGATTGATGCCTTGCATCACCGCGTGTAGTCGCGCGTACAATTCGCTGACGTTGGCTTCTTCGTTATGAAAGGGAACGACGATAGAAACCACCCCCGTGGTCTTGAGGTCAGGCATGTTTCACCTTCCCTTTGAAGGCGCGATCGATGGCCTTAAGCCATTTCCGGTCACCCTCAGTCAGCAACAGTTCCGGCGGCTGATCCGCCAGTTCGTTGAGTAGCTCACATAGCTCGTGTGCAAAATTCCAGTCCTGATTCCAGACACTCAAGACGTTCCTTCCGTCGTACTGGATCGCAGGGAGGCCGTTGACTGACTTTGTGGAGTACATATCTAGTCCTTCGCTGATACTTGAGATTGCCGTGCGACCGCAGGGGCAGTGCATCGTTCGTCAGCCGCTTCAGTCCCGCTGCTTATCTCAGCCGTGTTAACGCATTTAGCTTGCCAAAAGACCAACGCCGCAACGGGCTGCATTCCGGCGAAATGGGGCCTGTTTGGCCTTACATCCGCGCCCACATTGCGGCACTGCCCTCGAAAGGTCGCGACATCACGCGGGCAGAATGCTGGGATTGCCAAAAGGACCATGAGCTTAACGGAAGGTTCGAATTGGCAAATGACCTGCACTTTCAAGGATGAATTTCAGTTCTGCCGCGGAAGGAGGGATTATGGCGAGACTCGTGACGGTCCTTGATTTCCTGTTCGGTTGCCATCACCGCCTCAGCCGCGTTTTCACTCTGGAGGGTCAGACCTACCGCGTCTGTTGTGCCTGTGGGGCGAAATATGGGTATTCGCTGGAAACGATGTCGATCAAGCGCCGTCTGCCACTGGCACATGTACCGACCAGGTTTCGAATTGCGTGAGGAACCACAATGGGCGTCAACTTTCGCTTCATGCGTTATCGAGATGTCAGTTGGCACAAGCAGCATGAGGCCGGCGGCAGATTACCCGAGAGACCATCGATGAGCACAGAGGCCTATTTGAAAGCAGTTCGAGTCGATGGAGAAGTATTGGTGCTTCATTGTTGGGCCTGCGGGACTGAACACTGCGTGAATGTTGAGCAGTGCACTCCTGGAGAACTAGCTCTCATGGTCTGCAGCAAAAGCAACTGCAGGATGAGTTTATTCCTGGTAAATGAGCTAGCAGTCGACGAACAGACCACAGGACAAATGTGGGCAAGTGAGCGGAACGCACTATTTGTTGCTCTTTCGAGGTTGTGGAAATGAAAAGAAACAAACCAAATACGCAGTTCTGGAAGGTGTTAGCTACGGTTAACGTCCTGGCACTAATTTACCCGATCAATCTCTTGCACCGCGCCGAAACCGCCGATGAAAACCTTTTTGCGGCGTTTGCGCTGATCGGTGTTGTATTTCTCCTGCTAACGGTTGATGCGGTCAGCATGGTGGCCAGGGAGGTCATCGGCGACACCAAACACTGAGACGAACGGCCAAAGATGTCGGCGATTGAGGTACCCGTTGAGGCGAATGCAAGGAAACAGATCGAGCTGACTGAGATGTCGGAGAACGTCGGACATCGCGACCCGTTGTACCTCTTTGTTTGCCATTTGGAGTGGCACAACAGAGGGAACCTCGGTGCCTATCAAGAGCTCCTCGCGGCACTCGATGATAACGACTACAGCGTTCGCATGGTTGCAGAAGTGCTGCTGCATCGAAGCTCACCACGCCGCGAGCCAACAGAGTTAAGTGTCGAAGCCTGGCGAAGCAGCGGGCCAGTTTCCGGAATAGAAGACGATTGGCAAGCCACATGCAGTTCTGCATGGTAGGTTCGCAATGGCAAGTCCGGTATTGGAAGGAGGGATTTATGCTGAGGCTAATGTTGGCGATCGGTATCTGTTTGGTGGCGTTTCCGGCCGTTTGCCAGTCCACATCGAAGTATGAAGTGTGCACCATCACTGAAGTCAAGCCTCATCAGGCTGCAGCTCGTGATGGCTCTGATGTCGCCAGCTATGACGTTTCCGTCAAAGTGGGCGACACGATTTATGTAGTGCTCTACACACCACCATTGGGCGAGATTACCCCGGAATATGTTGCAGGGCGCGAGTTGCTCGTGCTGGTGGGGAAAAACACAATTACCTACAACGACATATTAGGCCGGTCGTTTGAGGTACCGATAGAAAGCCAGAAACCTGCCGCGAAACCCAAGCAGTCCAAGTAAGTCGGGTGGGAGAGGAGCAGAAAACGATTGGCAAGCCACATGCACTTCGGCATGGCGGGTAAGGAGGCGCTTCGAACGTGTCAGAGAATATTCGCGAATTGATTGAGCAGACCCATGCCCGCTACGAGGTACTGCCCTACTACATAGTCCAGAAGGAACCGCACGGAACCGCAAAGAGGATTCAGGCTGGGTTTGACATCGAGGTGTACGGTATCAAACCCAGCCATGTGCGGCACCCTGGCCGGGATTATGTACTCGGTTACGTGGCCTTAAAGAAGCTGGTGGAGACGATCTTACCTGACACCGGCGAGGCCTGCTTAGTGGAGGTCATTCCGTTTCCCTCGACCCTCGTCTTGAACACCAAAGTGCAATTCCAGGAAGAGGGGATGCTGCGAATTAGGATCACGCATCAGGCGCTACAACCTGCCGGCGAACCGGAAGAACGCGCCTTGAAGAAGATCAAGGAGCGCCTCCACGATCTGGGTTTAAGTCAGAGATGAATCAACACATCGATTCCGGCGGGTAACTGTCCATAATGATAGTTGGCGAAATTCGATCACACCTGGGAGGACGACCATAATGGCAGCGACCCCAACACCTATCGACACTTTGCAGAAAACTGCAGTCGTTGCCCGCCGTGCAAAGGGGGAAGAACTGGATGAAGTCCTCGCCCGCTACTTGCCCAGATTTTACAGGTACGCCTTGCGATACCTGGGCAATGCCGCTGACGCAGAGGACGCCGTTCAAGATGCAGTAGTCTCGGCTTACCGGCATCTCGCGCAATTCCGGCAAGAAGCGCGGATTTCAACGTGGCTGGTGGCGATTGTGGTGAATTCTGCGCGAATGCAACTACGTAGGAGGCTACGGGCAACCTTCGTTTCTCTGGATTACTCCTGTGGTGATGAGAAGACACCGGCGCTGTCAGAGCGCCTCGTAGACGACCGTCCTAACCCTGAGGACCAGTGTCGCGCGGCGGAGATGAAAGAGCATCTCAACCGCATCCTCCCAAGGCTCTCTCCTCCTCTGTTTCATACATTTCAATTGCGCCATGTCGATGGCTTATCCATCCGCGAAACAGCAAATATCCTCAGAGTTCCTGAGGGTACAGTAAAGGCCCGGCTCACACGGGCACGGTGCATCCTCCAACGTCTCATGGGGACGGGGCTCGATAGGCGGCCGATCGCCGGTGGATAGAGTCTTCCCTACCGATGTAATGATGTAATCCATGTTCGTACAACGCTGCCCACATTTTGGCCATGCCCACCGACGGGCACGAATCTGCTTATTTCCCCATAAACAATTGTCAAGTCATTCTGTAGCTTACGAGGGACAAGGAGTGGCTAGCCACTTGCACCATCGGCTGGTATTACGGTCAACGGCGGCGAACGCCATGCTCTTCATGTGCTCGCCGATGTCAGATTACGTCACTGGTCAGGTGCTGCGTGTGGATGGAGGATTCAAGCTGTGACAGTCTTTAATGCACTCAACAATCTCATCAGGACGTTCAACTCGGTGCAGGATCGTCTGCCAAATGTTGAGGCCGAGAAGCTGCGCGCAGAGCTGAAGAACCTGCGCGACATGGTTGCTCCTACCGCCGAGATGGTCACCCGCAAAGATGTTGAATGCAGAACATCAACCTGAAATTGCAGGTGCCCTAGGAGCCCTCGTCCTATTCGCGTTCGGTGTTGGTGTGATTGGTTTGTCGATCCGACCTTGAGCAGCGTCACCATGACTCCTTCGACTTCATCCCTCACAGCCGCAGGCGGTACAGCGCAACTCACTGCAACTGGAACGGGCGGCTCGGGATTCGCGACTGTCACTGCAACGGTCAACGGAACCAGCGGCAGTTCGATGCTGAAGATTACCCAGTAGCGACTGATTCTTCCCATGTCGCGAATGAATTCGGTGTGTGATCGGAGCGGGTTAAATGGATAGGGCCTATAGATCAGAGTTCTGCCTATATTGGGACCACGCCGTCATCGAGGCAATCGCTGAACTCAGCGTGGGAAGTGCCGAACCCAAACGAGCCAGGGGTCAGCGAGCCTCTTAAGCTGAGGGCGAGAAGTCGGCACGGGAGATGTTTAGCCGGCGCATCTTATTTTGAAGAGTCGTACGCCTCAATCCCAGCCGCTCAGCAGCTCCCCCCTTGCCCCCTATCTGTCCCGAGGCAGCTCTCAAAGCCTCGACGATTGCACTGGATTCCGCCTGTCGGAAGGTTAGAGGGGAACTAGGCGCAACACCCACCTCGCAAGAGGTGCAGAGCTCTGCAATTGGCACGTCTAACTCATCTCCACGTGTAAGAATGACAGCGCGTTCGATAAAGTTCGCCAGTTCTCGAACGTTTCCTTTCCAAGCATTATTCGTCAGAAACTCCATGGCATGGGATGGGACAGACGTAATTTCCTTCCCCATGCGTCGCGCCAACTTCGACACAAAATAGTCCACCAATAACGGAATATCCTCGCGCCGTTCCCGCAGTGGCGGGATTTCGATCGGAAAGACATTGAGTCGATAAAATAAATCCTTCGCGGAATTTCCCCTCCCGAATCATCGTCGGGAGGTCGCGGTGAGTCGCGGCAATAATGCGAACGTTGACCTGGATTGTCCTGGCGCTTCCCAGACGTTCGAACTCCTGCTCCTGCACTGCGCGCAACAATTTTGGCTGCAATTCCAAGCTGATGTCGCCGATCTCGTCCAAAAAGAGCGAGCCGCGGTCCGCCAGTTCGAATCTGCCCTTTCGTTGCATCAGGGCTCCGGTGAACGCTCCCTTCTCGTGCCCAAACAGTTCGCTCTCCAGCAGTCCCGAGGGAATCGCGGCGCAGTTCATGCGCACAAAGTCGTGCTCGCGCCGGTAGCTCAGGTTGTGAATGGCCCGTGCAATCAACTCCTTGCCCGTGCCGGTCTCTCCGCGGAGTAGGACGGTAGAGTCGGTCGGCGCCACGATCGCGACTTGCTCAAGCACTCTCTGAATAGCTGGGCTCTTGCCGATGATTCCTTCGAAGCAATGCTCAGAGCTTTTTCCCCATCCCAGGTGCAATCGCTCATCTTCCACCGCGATCACTTTGGGAAAGCTTGTTGCTGCAAGGCCTCCGAGATTTGTGAAATCCATAGTGGCGCATCCCATAATCTCCTCCTGAACCTTTACATTTGCCGTGCTTTGCCAACTCTTTTCGGTTCCAGACGTGGCGCGGAATGACACGGCTCCACGCTGGGATGGTTTGGGAAGATGGCTCGCAACAGTTTTTCGGACTCTTCCAGACGAATAAAGCCGGTTTGTGTGGGAATGAAGGTCATATTTCCTCTCAATCCGCAAAAAATGGATAGGAGCTAAGCTGATCTCCTCGTCTGTGGGCAAAACTCGATGATTTTTCCGAGTTGCGGTTGAGCTACCGTCCTTAACGGTTTCCGAAAGTTCTTCGGTATGTAAAACTCAATTACTTTTGCCATGACAATCTCCTGGATCCTAGTGAATCTCGGTGCGCTCGGCTGCGCCAGATCGTTCGCTCGCCTCTGTCGGTCGCTATCAGTCCGGGTGCAACATTCATTGCAGCCATGATTAGGACTTCCTGTAGCGTGAACCCGTGAATTGTGATCTTCCACATAAGCGCCTCCCGACCATCACACCTCTTGTCGTACTGACGGAGCCATTGTCAACCAAGTTCAATTTGCGCACAGCCCCACATGGAGCCAAATCGGAGACTCTCGGGGGTACAAGTAGCGTCCTCTTTTGAGGCAATAAATTCGGTCGTTTGGGGTAGTCACTTAAGGAGAGTTAGAACTACTTTTTGCGAGGAGGAGCTTCGATGCGCTTCCACCCGAAAAGGCGAGCATCGATCGACCATAGACCTGGTCCTAACATTGCGAGAGCGGCACCGACGGTTCCTAATAGCACCCAAACCCATTTGTCTCCGGCTAGCGTAAGCAACTTCCAGATTTCAATCAACGCTATGGAAGTTCCCGTGATGGGCGTCCATAAGCCTACGATTAGCAGGATTCCTGCTCCCATTAAGA
Source organism: uncultured Acidobacteriota bacterium (assembly GCA_963770485.1). Taxonomy (GTDB): domain Bacteria; phylum Acidobacteriota; class Terriglobia; order Terriglobales; family Acidobacteriaceae; genus CAVVEC01. The sequence continues at coordinate 140,371 of CAVYPX010000009.1, read as the reverse complement.
GCACAGCGGGAATTGTGACGTTCATGGGTGGTGGATCGCTCCACAGCCTCGAGCTCGCGCGGACAACCAGCACGGAGCCGACAACCAATCGCATGAGAAGCAAACCTGCGCCAGGCCAACCACCAGCGAATGTGGAATATAACCTTCGCAAAACACACCCTTCTAGACATTACTAGTTTCCCTTGTTACGAGCCGAACCGAAACCCCAATTAGAGTCAGCATCGTCACTCTTTAGAGTTTTGCGTTTGTGGCACGAAGGCAAGCTGGTGGAAACTACAGCTCGATGATTCCTCTCTTCAGGCCAATCATCGCGGCGTGCGTTCGATCGTTTGCGCCCAATTTAGAAAGGATGCACTTGACTCGACTCTTGACCGTTTCCTCGGTAATGGAGAGCTGATCCGCAATTTGCTTGTTCGCATTCCCAGCCGCGATCAGGCGCAACACAAGAATTTCTGCTGGCGTGAGTGCGTCATCAGTAGCATGCTCGGCGACTTGGTACGAGACCTCTGGGGAAAGGGTCTTCTTTCCAGCATGGACTGCACGGATCGTCTCCAGTAATTCCTTGTGCAACGTATTCTTGAGCAGGTACGCCTGAGCACCGGCCTTGAGCGCACGCAGAATTTGCGTGTCGCCCACGTACGTCGTCAGCACAATCACTTTTGCGTCGGGAAATTCGTTGCGAATCGCGATGATCGCATCGAGGCCGTTCATCTCCGGCATTTGTAAGTCCATGAGCGTGATGTCGGGATGGTGCGTACGGAATTGCTGAATGGCATCACGTCCGTTGGATGCCTCGCCTACCAAAACCATATCGGTCTGAATGCCAACCAGACCTGCGATTCCCTGGCGCACAATTGGATGGTCGTCAACCGCAAGAATTCGAATTTGAGCGATGCCGGCGCTCATGAGCTCCTACTTCATGCCTTCGCCTTGCGTGAAAACCACGAACGTCTCTGTGCTGTCGCGTAGGCGGTTCTCGCAGGAACGCGCAGTTCCACTTCCGTGCCAGCGTCGACTTCGCTCCACGCCACTAGCTTACCTCCGATAAGAGTGGCACGTTCCCGCATCCCGGGCAAGCCGTAGTGTCCCTCACTGCCTTGGCTGGAGAGAATCGCTGGATCAATGCCTTTTCCATCGTCCCGCACCCGTAGTCGGAATTGCTCATTGTCATAACGGATTTCGACCTCGATCTGCCGTGCCTGAGAGTGGCGAAACGCGTTCCGCAGCGCTTCGGCAGCAATTTTGTAGATCTCGTCTCGGAGGATGGGATGCAGATTTCGCGCCTCGCCCTCGACGGCGACACGGAACGCAGGTCGGTGGTTGGCTGAGTCGGTCGTGAGTTCTTCTCCGAGCGTGCTTATGGCCATTGCCAGATCGTTGCTCTGTACCGTGGAGTCCCGCAATCCCTGCACCTCATCCCGGGCGTCGGTGATGAAGTCCGCGGTCTGGTCGATCGCATTGTCCAGCTTCTCTTTTGCCTCCATCGGGCGGTCCGGCAGCAACTGGGAAACCGTTTGGAATCGGAGCAGCACACCGTGGGCGCTTTGAAGCAGAGTGTCGTGAAGGTCCCTTGCAATCCGTGTGCGCTCGCCCACACGCGCCTCCAGCGTCATATCGAACTGATGTTGCAATTGCCGGACACGCCAATGGTACGCCGTCCACAGCAGCGCCAAAAGGATGCACGCCCAGAGAGCGCGAAACCAATTGGTCTGGTAATACGCCGGGGCGATGGAGAAATCGAGCTTGGCGGAACTGTTGTTCCAGATGCCATCACTATTGCATGCGATCACGCGAAATGAATAGTTCCCAGGAGGCAAATCCGTGTAGAAAGCCTGCCGACGCGTGCCGGCCTCGTGCCAGTCACGCTCATATCCATCAAGCCGGTAGCGAAATTTCACCTTCTGTGGAACGGTAAAAGTGGGTGAGGTGTAATCAATTTGGAAGTCCCTTGGGTTCGGGGGGAGTCTGAGTTTTTCCGTTGCTGCGAACTCCTTTCGGTCAGCGATGACCGAATCGATGTACGTCTCAGCCGGCAGCGCCTTTTGCGACAACCTGGAGGGATCCACCATCTGCACGACGCCCGAATTCACAAACCACACGCGCCCATCGAGCGAGCTTGCCGCTGAATGGAAGGGTGGTCGCGCGGATGGACGGGCTCCGTCCAGTACGTCGTACAAACGGGCCTGGATCACTGCTTCCGGATTTGCCCACCATCGCTGGAGCTCGGAGTCTGAAAACTCCACAATCCCACACTGAGTGTTTAGCCACCAGTTGTTCCTCTTGTCCTCAACCAAAGAGATGATGCCCTCGCATGGCAAACCATTTTTCTTGGTCATCTGCTGCACCTTACCTTGCCGCAATCCGACCAGTCCGTCGTCGAAGGCAGCCAAAACAGATCCGTCGGCTTCGGCAATCATCTCGTTCGTCCACGGATTGGCTTTAGAGCCGACCGGGAACCTTTTCAGAACACCATCGCGAAACAGCACAAGGTCCCCGTTGCGAGTGCCAATCCAAATTCCTCCCTGCGGATCCGGGGCAAGGCGGCCGGTTGGAACTTGCGATCGTGAAAACTCTTGTTGCACCTGGAAACCACGAATACGTACAAGCTTTCCCGTACCGGCGCACTCTGCCCAAATATTTCCGTCGGCGTCCTCGATCAATTCAAAGACCAGTCCAAGTGGCTGATGATTCGGTTCGGGCAGGCGGCGGAAGCCCCCATCCTTGAACAGATAAAGCCCGTCATCTATTCCCACCCACAGGTTTCCGGTGTGATCTTCCAACAAAGAAGAGACTTGGCTTCCCGGAAGGCCGCTTCCAGTGCGAATTGAGGAGACAAAACCGCTGCCTTCAATGTGATCGAGCGACTCAGCATTTGCGACCCAGATTGTGCCATCCCTACTGGCCAGGACGCCTACTGCCCAATCCTTTCCCAGCCCCTCGACGGCAGAGAAAGACGTGATACGCGGATCGTGGAACTTGTCTATTCCATTGCTGCCAGCAGCCCAGATAACACCTTCCCGGTCTTCAAAGAGAGTCCGCACGAAATTGCCGGACAAGCCTTCCGTCCGTGCGTAATGGTCGACAGAATTCTCATGCACACGAAATACTCCGTCGTTATTAGTGCCGACCCAAAGATTGCCCTCGCGGTCGAAGCGCAGGGCGAAGACACCTAACTTACTTCCATCGAACGTGTGCGTTGCGAAGGATGAGACAGCGCCTTTCTCCAGTCTCGCAAGGCCTTGCCCTGGTCCTGCGCCAACTATGCCGACCCAAACCGATCCATCCGGTCCACGTGCCAGGCTCATTATCCCCGGCGCCCCCGTATTGGATTTCAGGCCTTCGATCGGGTACTTCTCTGACACACCGGCATGCCAGTGAACAAGGGCAGCCTGACCTCCCAGCCAAAAGCCGCCGCTCCCGTCCGCCAATATCGCATCGACGGGGGTGATCGGTATTCCATTGGATTTTCCGAAACACTTGACACCCCGGTCGGTAACATGACACACGGGCTCCGAAATGCCATTCTCGCCTCGTACGACCCACAACGAGCTCATCAGTGTCTATGCTCACGTTGCCGGCATTCGGCATGAGCCCTTCCAACTCGAAATGAGAAGTGACAATCCCATCTTTCAGGCGAGCGATGCCGTCTGCTCCTAATGCCCACAGCCCACCTGCCTGGTCGCCAACAATGTTCCTGATCCTACCGATTGAGCCAGCATCAGCAGGCGGATGCCAAGGACGAAACTGGACACCGTCGAACCTGTAGATATCGCCGCGAGAAGATAGGAACCAGAGGAAACCATCGGATGTTTGCGCAATCGTGTACATGCCGGACGGCGCGGAACCATCCTGGATCCGCCATGATGTATGCATGTACTGGGTGAGACGTTTGTTCGGATCAAGCGCGTGAACCGAGCCTGCCAGCAACAATACGCAGGTGAGACAAAGACCCCAACGTCACCACAATCGTGGCAGAGGGCCAGTTAAAGCGAAGCGGAAGCGGTTGACGAGAAGCTATATTTCCCATGTTGTACCCGAATAGCGTGAGACAACGGTTCATTCAGCCGCGCTTATTCATGGTCTATATCAAGAAAAAACAACAAAACCATGATACCGCTGACGGGGAGGTGTGATCTCTGAAAAGGATACGCGCTGCGAAGGAAATGTGTTTGTCCGCCGCCACGACCAGTTAAGAGACCGCAATCTTGTCCCAACGGCAAGGCATTCTTGCAGTCTGGGAACAGTCTAACTGGCTCGGGGAGTGTGTCTGCGATCTTTTGTATTCGATTTCAAACAGTTTTCCAAGGCTTGCAGGGCATAGAGGGCGTCCTCGATAGCCTCAGTTTCGCCGTCATAATTGGGGGAAGTTTTGAATAGCTCTCGCGATCGAAAGATGAGTGCCCTCCGGGCTTCTTCGATGCGTGATGGTACTTTGCTCGTGTCGGTCTCGAACAGCGCAGCGCGGTACAATGCGCGCCAGCTTCTGAGAACTTCAGCAGACTCGTTCGCGCTCATGACACACCTCAGCAAAGTAGATGTCAGTAACCAGAGATCATTTTTTGAAATCTCGATCGCACCGCTTCAAAACAACAATGGATCGCGCGGCTACTTCATAAGTTGACTGCTGCAGCGGCAAACCCCGCTCACTAAAATCGTCGGGACTTGGCAGGTCGGTGTCCACAATTTTGACCCAATCTTGGGGCGCACCCTCCTGGATTTGGAACTGCAGCTCTTGCCAATATGCATTGATCATCACGTAAATATCGTCGTCGACTTGTGACGCGCCATGTAGGCAAAACGCCAGACTCCGGGAATCTGGCGACAGATCGACCATAGGTCCAATGCCGTACCAGGAAATGTCCTCACGCCAGAATCTGCTGCGACACAGGGAAGGATGAGACTTCCGGAACGCAATCATGCGTTTAAAGAACCGGAATATGTCCTGATTCGCCTGGGGCTTGCTCCAATCCAGCCAGCTGATTTCGTTGTCCTGGTTGTAAGGATTATTGTTTCCGAATTGAGTGTTCAGGAACTCGTCACCCGCGCGGAACATCGGAATACCGTTTGACAGCAGCAGCAGACAGCAGAAATTCTTCACCTGTTTCCGGCGCAGTGCCAGAACCTCTGCTGGCGCGCCCTCATCTCCTTCATGCCCGCAATTCCAGCTGTAATTCGCGTCCATGCCGTCCTGATTGTCATGGCCGTTCCTCCAATTGTTCTTCTGATCGTAGGAAACCAGATCGTACAGCGTGAAACCGTCGTGGCAATCGATGTAGTTCACCGTTTGGAAGGCATGATAGGCATGGTCGCGGCTGTCCGGAAATAGATCGTCGCTGCCATAAATACGACGCATCAGGTCTGGGACCATGCCCGCATCGCCCCTCACAAAACGGCGGATATCGTCGCGATAGCGCGCGTTCCATTGAAGCCAGGTCGTGCCCGGAAATCCGCGCCCCAGCTGATAGCCGCCGACGTCCCAAGGCTCCGCGATTAACGCCAATCGGCCCAACTCGGGGTCCGCGGCGATTTCGCTGAAAATTGGGGCATCTCCCCAGTTGAGCGATCCGTCGGCGTTACGGCTAAACACCGATGCAAGGTCGAAGCGAAATCCATCGACGTGCATCTCGTTTTTCCAATACCGGAGGCTGTCCATAACCATTTTGCGCACGTGTGCCTGGCTGAAATTAAACGTGTTGCCGGTGCCCGAGTAATTGGCGTATGGGCTCGTCGGGTCGGAGGACAGCATGTAATAGCCTGCGGCGTCGAAACCCTTGAAGCTGTAGGTAGGGCCGACGTGATCTCCCTCACAAGTATGGTTGTACACAACGTCGAGCACGACGGCGATTCCAGCCTTGTGAAAAGCCTTCACCATATTCTTGAACTCAAGATGTTGCCCATCATCATCAACACTTGACCCATACTGCGCATGGGGAGCGAAGAAACTCAGAGGCATGTATCCCCAATAGTCACCCTCGTGAGGATCGCGCTGAAATATGGGCATGAGTTCGACGACGGTGATTCCAAGCTCTTTCAGATACGGGATCTTTTCAATCAGGCCCGCGTAGGTGCCTGCTCGCGATGGATGAACGCCGGAATTGGGATTGTTGGTGAACCCCTTGACGTGAAGTTCGTAGATGATCGCGTCTGATTCAGGCCGAGGCGGAACATCTCCTGCCCAATCGAAAGCGGTCCGAGGCCGGGGCAATACTCCCAGAGGCGCCTTTTCATCATTCGGGCCCGGCTGCATAGCCAGCCTGCGATCGAACCCCGGCGGGAAGAAGACACCTTTCGCATAGGGATCGAGAAGGACCTTTTCGTGGTCAAAGCCGTTGAGACCAGCAACGGCCTGCCCTGAGACCGAATAAGCGTAATAGCGGCCATCGTGCATTTGATTGAGTGGGATCCTGCAGTGCCAGATTCGTCCTGACTTGTTGCGGATAGGATCGAACTGGAACGTCCATATTGGGTTCGCCAAATCGCGGGGAGAATAGAGGAGCAGAGTCACACTGTCGGCGCGTTCAGCATATACGGCAAAGTTGAAAGCCTGCTCGTCTTCGATCCAGGTAGCCCCGAGCGGCAATGGGAGCCCTTCCGATTCTGCCCAGCTATGGCGTTTTTGCGGAGCAAGTGCAGGTAGGGACATTGCCTCGGATACACAGCCGGTGGCAGTAAAAACTTCATGACGCCTTTTGTTCACGTGCTTCACACTCTAATGACACACCGCATCGTCCTGGAAGGCACCTCCGGCGAACATCTGAGCAAGAAATTGACCACAACGGAGGATCTTCTGGGCGTCCTCATCATCCTTGAGCGGGTTTTCCGATGTCGACAGGTCGGCCGCGCTCAATGAATTCCGAGCGTCAACAAAGCTCTCAGCCCAGGCCTGCACATTGCTGAACTCATTCCTCAAAACCTCGAGCCCTCGGTGGTCATCATCCGTCGATGCAGCGGCTGAGGCTAATGCGACGCTGTCGGCAGCTCGACCCTGGTACGCGCGAATCGTGTTTCCTGCCATGGCCTTCCCCACGGGATACCCGTTTTGAACGATCACCTGCAGCATCCCGCCCCATTCTCTTATCGAGGCCATCGCCTCTATCGCCGCCCTCATGAATGCGGGTGAAAAGCCGGATTTGGCAGCGGTGTCGCGCGCCGCCTCCGAAGCACCGCTCGGAGCCAGCGTCAGAATGATTCGGTCCTCCTCAAAGCTGAGAGAGCCTTTTGTGATTCGCGCCAGGTCCTGCACATCCACGAACACACGCCCATGGTTTCGAACGACTGTCGCCTGCCCTTGGTAGCCTTGCACCGAGAGCATTTCTCTCTGGACCTGCGTTTGCGCTACTGCCATGACTGCCCACATTAGCATTGCCCCGACTATCACGGGCCGCTTCATGATGCTGAACATCGAGTGCTCCCTGGATGAGAATCGCGTTCGAAGAGCAACGTGCCTCATTGCTGAGGCGGTTCTGCCACGCTACCTCTCTGCCCGGCGTACTGCACTTGAGTGAGTGGAGGAAGCGAGGATTCCACTTGCATATCCACCAGCAAGTCGATGCGACGGTCCAATTGAAAAAACTTCGTCACCGTAAGAGCCGGAAGAACCTTGTTGAACTTCTTGAAGTACGTTTTCTTCAAGGCTGCCAGACGAGAGTCGTACTCGAACATTTGTTCTGCCATCGCTTTGGCGTCAGCATCGCTGAGCGTCGAGTACTTCTCGGTGTACTCCTTGATGACAGCGACGCGTCCATCATCCAGCGTGGATCTTTCACGCTCGTATTGCCGATAGACCGGCCAGAATGCTGCACTATCCTTTTCGCTGAAGTTCATTGCTCCACCGATGATTGTGGCCCTGTCTGCCTGCATGTTGGCCCTCGCTACCTCGATGGCCGAACCAATACTAAGCTCCTGAGTTTGAGCGCGGCAGATAGGGGAAAGTGCGACCATCGCGAAGGCGATCGTGAGCAGGACACATTTGCGGTTCAACGGTTTCATGGTTGAAAAGTCTCCTCGAAAAAAGCCAAACAACTTTCAGCAGACCACTAAAGCACGCCAGCTGCCGAACGCATCTGCTGAATCAAGTCATTATGTGTGTTGGGGTTCTGCAAGAAATGAGGGAATGCTGGATGCCGTGCCCCGCCCACCAACGGGCAGGCGGACCTCATCTGGTCAATGATCGAGCGGGCTGGTTGCGGCGGACTGCCTCGCTGTCAGATCCATCACCTCCATTTTTCCCTGTCCTGCCGGTTCTCTTCATCACGATCATGCAGATGGCTCCAACCCCAGCCCAGAAGACGCCCCGCGCACGTCGGCACAATGCCAATGTCAACCCGGCAGTGCCTGTGACACCGAATATCTTCGCAATAAGCATGTTCCCACCTTCATAGGTCCCGAGGTTGCCCGGATTAAATGCGCCCACCAGGTTGATCACCTTTGTCAGACCTTCCACCACGAATGCGCCAACCACCGCAATCCTAGCTCCCATAAACCGCAGGATGACATATACCTCCAAGACTGCCAGCCCGTGCCATAGGAGATTGAGGATCAGGCTTGCCCAGAATGAGGAAGGCGCTTCGTGATAAAAAGTGAGGAGGTTGTGTTCGGCTGAATCAATGATCGGCTGTTTGCCACTGACCCAGTTGTGAAGCTGAGGCAACCGTCCAATCGCTCTGGCCGCGTTTCCCATCAACCGCCAACCACTTGCGACGGCCACAGCCGCCAGGATCACCACTGCTACGAGCATCACAGCGAGCAGCAATGCATGTACTCGCCACGTACCAGAAACCGGGGCAAGCAGCAAAGTGGCAGTGATTCCCAACACAGCAACGACCGAGGCGGTAAAAATATGCAGTCCTCCGTCAATCGCACAGGCTGATATTCCATTCGCCAGCGGCACTGCAGAACCCACGAGAGATACGCGGAGCCCCTCTCCCACCAGCTTTCCAGCAACGCCAAGTTGCCCAACCGCATCGGAGACGAGCTGCGTGCCCAAACTGCGGGACCAGGAGAGTCCCCTGATATCGCATGTAAAGGTCTGTCGCCAGGCCCATGTCTTGACCAACTGAGAGAACCCTCCCAGAATGATGATCAGGAATAAGCCCCAGCCGACTGTCTGCACTTGTTCCCAAACGACCCCCGGACCGGTTCGAAACACCAGGGAGCCCAATAAACCGACACCCAAGAGAGCGGAAACAAATCTAACGGAGATCCGAGTTAGAGCTTGGAGTTTAGGCACAGAAACCGTATCAGGGACCTGCTTGGCCCGATGTGTTCAAGCAGATCGCGGGCCAAATCCCTTAACCGGATCGTCTGCAAAGCAAAGTCGCTTTCAATACGGCTCTTTTGCTTTCACGGCTGAACCCATAGCCGCGATTAACGTGCCTGTCTTTGGGCAGTGCCTGAATGCAGTGCCTGAATATGGTCGCAGCGTCCGGCTCGCCGCAGGTTGTGAGCCTGATCACGGCCCCACGGTAGAGCTTGATCAGGCAAGATCTTCATCGCTGGCTACGGTCGAGTCATGAAGATCGGCAGGCCGATTTTGTGGTTGTAACTTGGGCGATAGCCTGCCGTGTCATACATCGATGCGATATCCAGCTTGCGCGGCCCCAGCTTCGGATCCGGAATCGGCACCATGGCGTATCGCCCCTCGTTGATGGCGGTCATCAACCCGGATTTGTCTTGTTCCAGAGCGTCCATAGCCATAGCTGCAAAGGTAAACGCCACCAGGCGATCGACGAAATCGGGACTGCCGGAGCGCAGGTCATAAGTCAGGTCGCTAATGACAGTCTCTTCGCCCGTTGCCCGCTTGATCTCATCGCCAAGGTCTTCCGCAACGCTCATCTTTTTGCGGTGCCCGAACGCGTCAGCTTCGCCATATTCCTTGACCGCGTACCCCTGCCACTCAGCGCCTTCGGAAAGAATTACGAACGAGTAATTGCTCGGATTGTTGCGCTTGTCGTCCACAAGCATATCGATCAGGTACTTGAGGTCGAATTTGTACTCAGGAATACAGCAGCGCACGTCGGTGACATAAGCGGTGTAGAGCGCGGTGTAGCCGGCATCGCGGCCAAACACGCGGAAGACGCCAATGCGCTCGTGCGAGCCGAGGGTGGTGCGCTCGCGGTCGATGGCATCCATAGCACGAGTGATCGCGGTGGAGAACCCGATGCAGTATTCGGTGTTGCGGACGTCGTTGTCCATGGTCTTGGGAACTGCGATCACCTTGACTCCCTTGCGATCGAGTTCTGAGGCGTAGCTCAATGTGTCATCCCCGCCTATTGCGACCACGTAGTCAAGCCCCAGCGTCTCGATATTCTTCAGCACCGCCGGTGTCACATCGAAGGTCGTGCTGGTAATGCCATTCTGAGTCGATTCTTTGGTTTCGAACTTCTGCGCCTGCAGAGCGGGAGGCAGGTTCTTCATCTTAGTGGGATTTGTGCGTGAGCTGTGCAAGAAGGTTCCGCCCGTGCGATCGATGGTGCGGGTGTTTTCGCGGTTCAGGGGCAGGATGTAGTGGGCCTTGCTGGCCGGATCATTCAGATCGACGTGAGTCAATCCTTCCCAGCCCCTGCGTATACCAATTACTTCGCATCCGAGATCTGCCCCGCGATAGACCACCGATTTGATCACAGAGTTCAGTCCGGGGACATCACCGCCTCCGGTGAGTATGCCTATGCGCTTCTTCACCACGTATGACTCCTTATTGAAGAACCGACTTTGAAATGGCCGAGTTGTAGCTCCTCAACTCCAAGGTCGCCGGGAAATGGTGGCACGGATTGCCAGCGCCAAGTCACTTGGCCGCATAAGTCTTCCAGTCGCTCGTGAGTTTACGGGTTGCTCAAGTGCAGATGGATTGCCAACTTGCACCTCCTCAACTAGCGTCATATTTCTCGGCCCTCAGATTCCTAAGCTACGACTAGCGTGCCCTTCCTAGGGCAGTGCCTCAATGTAGGCACAACCCAGAGCGAGCGATGCAAGAAAATGCCGGGAGTTACGCAGAATAGAATTTGGTCAAGCGAATGCAGTGAGGAGGACTTTGCATGTGCGCACGGCAGAGTCGTCGGAGGCGTCAATCATCGTACCTCCTCCGACGGCTCTGTAATAGCGTGTTAGGAACTGCGAACCGAGGGAGTGTATCTGAAAGTTTGGGTTTTGGTTCTATCCAAGGCGCATGCCGGGGGAGACCCTAGGTCAGGAATAGCAACTGATAGCAGATACGGGCATGTGGCAACATTGGTGACGGATGTCATTGACTCACAAAATCGGTTTGTGAGCTAATTTTTGAGGTACGTGCTTACCGGGGGCGGGATGGCCGCGTTGCACTTCTCCAATGCGAGCTGCCTGCTCCTCTTGGCCGCAACATCTGACAATCTGGAGTCGAGTCATGCAGACGGTGTGTACTTCTAGCCCGAATGCAGACTGGAGAGCGCTCTACAGAGCGGCTATCCATGAGACTGACAGCAGCCTCATTCTGCAGCAGGTGTCGGTAGCAGAAACAGCAGCCTTAACCCGCCAACGAGAGCTGTTTTATGTGAGCGGAACGCAAGAGGAAAAGGAATCGCTGGAAGATGCACTATATGCGTTGCGTGCATTCAGAAATGTGGTGGAGAACGCTACAAAGGCTACAGCCGCATGAACCAAAAGTCGGGGGTTGACGATTTGGAAAAAGTCTTGTCGGCCTACATAGCCTTCATCGACCGGACGGAGAGGACAGTCTTCTTGAGTGGATGAGTGGTTTGATAAAGTAATCCGAGCTTTGCCTGCATAGCAACATGACGAGCGCCGAAGATCGATATCGAAATTTGCTCGATGCGGCCAGCGCCCTGGCTGATCAGCCTACGGTCAAAGCCGTTCTGCACAGCCTGCGCGGGGTTCTGTCCAGCAGTTGTCGTCTCCATGGAGCCTTTCTCTACGTCCTGGGCGGTGATGGGGGAAGTCTGCACGTGCTTGAGTTCGATCGAGAGGCGGACGCGCCTGCGATCAAGATTGGTACCAAAATCTCGCGCATTGGTGCGGTGGCACAAGTGCTTGACGAACAGAAACCGGTTTTCCTCCCGGACGTATCGCAAGAAATGTTGAAACATCCTGAGTTGGCTCCATTTGCACTCGAATCTGTCGGCCGAAGCACTTACGCGTTTCCTGTGTCGACCTCCCAGCAACGATACGGAATTCTTGTAGTGACAAAGGACCGCGGGCAGGAATTTGTCCCCGAGGATGTCGAACTGCTCGGTTCTCTGGCGTCGCATGTTGCGGTCGCGCTCGAGTGCGCGCTGGCGAGGGACAGCGCCGAACTGTACCAGCGACAAGTGGTGAAGGAGCGGGATCGGCTCAGGCTGTTGCTGGAGATCAACAACCACATCGTTTCTAAGCTGGACATTAATGAATTGTTCCGGTCGGCATCGGGATCCATCCGGAGTTATTTTCGAAACGACTTCGCCGGATTTTGGCTCATCGATAAAAAATCGAACCATCTGGAATGCGTCGTATTGGATTTCCCCAGCGGCAAAGGTTCGTTGACCGCCATCGAGAGATCCGAACTGAGGAGTGCCGATCACGAAAAGTTGCGCGCCCTCGTGCCTGAACTGTTGTCGGTCGAAGACATCGAGAAGCTTCCGGCGCGAATCGTCGAAAGGCTCAAAGCTGAGTCGATCAACTCGATGGCGATCGCCCCAATGGTAACCGCAAGCGGCCCTCTAGGTGTGATAACGATGGGCAGTCGCCTGCCGAACAACTTCGGGCAAGAAGACCTGGACCTCTTGTCACAAATCAGCACTCAGATTGCGCTCGCGGTTGACAACGCGATTGCTTATGGACGCGTCACGGAGGCCAAAGATCGCCTTGAGGAAGAGCGCTTGTACCTCGAATCGGAGATCCGCTCCGAATACAACTTCGAAGATATGGTCGGCAAGAGCACCGCTCTGCGCAGAGTGCTGGATCAGGTTGCGATCGTGGCGCCTACCGGTTCCACGGTGTTACTGCACGGAGAGACCGGCACCGGCAAAGAGTTGATTGCACGAGCCATTCATAATCTCAGCCCACGGCGGGAGCGAACATTCATCCGGCTGAATTGCGCTGCCATTCCCTCCGGCCTAGTGGAAAGCGAATTATTCGGCCACGAAAAGGGCGCCTTCACCGGGGCGCTCATGCAGAAGAAAGGCCGATTCGAGTTGGCGGATCACGGTACTTTCTTCCTGGACGAGATCGGCGACATCACTATGGACTTGCAGCCTAAGATCCTGCGTGTCTTACAGGAACACGAGTTCGAACGGCTGGGAAGCACAAGAACCATTCACGTCGATGTTCGTATGATTGCGGCTACGCATCGCGATTTGGAGGGCATGATCCGCAACAATCAGTTCCGCGAGGATCTTTTTTACAGGTTGAATGTGTTTCCGATCGAAATCCCGCCGCTCCGCGAAAGGCGCGAAGATATTCCGCTCCTGGTTCACTATTTTGTGTCGCGCCTCTCCCGGACAATGCAAAAACGCATTCGGTCTGTTCCGAAACATGCCATGGAGGCTCTGGTGACCGCCGATTGGCCGGGAAATATTCGCCAACTGGAAAACTTCGTTGAGCGATGTGTGATTCTCACGCAAGGGGAGGAACTGCATGTTCCAAGTTCGGAGATGAAGAGATCTTCCAGTCACACCGTAGTCGAAGCGGCGTCAACGTTCGTGCAAGCCGAGCGGCAGCTGATCATTGACGCTTTGAAAGGCGCATCTGGAAGAATAGGCGGGAAAGGTGGGGCGGCAGAGCGCCTCGGCCTCAAACGCACCACTCTGCAGAACAAGATGCGTAAACTCAAAATCATTCGCGCCGACTACGCCTACAGACCGCACTAGGTCTCGCGCCACCCCGTGGGCAGAATTTGGGCGCTTCCCAGCACTCTCGGCAGTCTCCAAGACCTTACAAATCAAACACTTGAGTACCAGAGGCCGTTCGGCAGCAGACCTGCGTCCTACATGGCTAGCTGGTTATCAATGGCTGCTCAGAAACAGATTGGACCACTATGCTACGCGTCGAAATGCAGGATTCGGTTAGTGCTTTGACTTTTAAGCTCGAGGGCCGGTTCGTCGGCGAAGCGGCAGAGTACTTCCGCACGCTCGTGACGCGCTGCCCCACGCAGCTGAAATTGCTGGTCGATCTCACGGAAGTCACGTTCATCGATTCGGTTGGCGAAGAAGTTCTTTCGTTCCTCCGCAGATTGGGGGCAGAGTTCGTCGCGGAAACGTCATACCCGCTGGATTTTTGCGAACGGCTTGATCTCCCCGTGGCTCATAACGGCGCCTCTTAGCGCGTTCGTCTGGTCGCTTTGTGACAAAGCGCCCGATCGTGCATGTCACGATCGATCTCGCTCACGAAACGGGCCGCTTCAGTATCCTGCCCTGATCGTCACCTTACTTCATAGTCCGAAGCCGCTGCACAGGCAGCGGTTCAGGAGTCGCGTTTCCGGGCTCGTGAATGCCAATCGATTCTTGCAATCTGCCTGTATTAAGGCAGTGTCCAACTCCAACTCGACCAAATACGGGCGCTGGCATTTTCCCGGACTAACGGGCGTTTTTCCTTGAACAACTTGCAAGCTCTACAAGTTGGCACGCGACCTGCATTGTTTCAGCCGCGAGTGACAACATGACATGGTCAAGTTCAAAACGCCATCCGGTCCTTCAGCCGAAGTTCAGGTAGAAAAATGACGAAACCGAACCGTTTATTACTGTTTGTTGCGATTATTGCGTTTGCATCACCCATCGGATCGCTTGCTCAACAAGCTACGCAGGACCCGCTTCTTACGCTTGACGACGCAGTCTCCATTGCGCTCTCGAACAATCGGCTCGTGAAGAACTCTGTGCTGGAGGCGGGGAAATACGACTTCCAGGTGAGCACGGCTCGCAGCCGGCGGCTGCCACACTTCCAATTCGCCGCACTCGGTGGCGAACTGCTGCAGCCATTTGATTTCACTTTTGCCAAAGGAGCCTTCGGGACGTATCCAGGGGTTGGGCCCATTCCTTCAACTAATGCCAAGGTTCACACGCCAGCACAGCTAACCGCCTACCTAACCGGCAGCATGGACGTGCCGCTCTTGCAGCAGTACAAAATCGGGCTGGGAATTCGCGCCACAGAACTTGGGCGCGAGATCGCTAAAGAAGACGTTCGCGCAGAGAGGCAGAAGATCGCGGCCGAAGTGCGAAGTGCATATTTCGAGCTTGTAGCAACACAAGCTGCGGTGGATGCAGCACGGGAGGGAGTGCGGACTTTGGAAGAGGCGCAGCGAGTTACGCTGCGTTACATCGCAGAGAAAACCGTGCTCAAGGGGGATGCGTTGGAGGTCGACGCGCGTTTGGCCAAGACGCAGTTTGACTTGTCGGTTGCGGAGAACGGACTTGCCACACAGCACGAGCACCTGAATCAACTCTTGGCAAGGGATCTTGAAACTCCTTTTCGGGTTGATTTCATGCCTGAGGAGGACACGACAACTCTGAGTCTGGAGGAGGCGCGCCAGCAGGCGTCAGAGAATCGGCCTGAGATCCGCCAGGCTCATCTCAAAGAAAAACAAGCCGACTACGACCGCCGCATCGCCAAAGCTGAGTACATACCGGACTTCGGTATCGCCGTCAGCTATATGGGGGTTCAGAATGTGCAAGTCCTTCCGACGAACGTCGGGGTGGCCGGCTTTGCGTTGACTTGGGAGCCATTCGATTGGGGACGCCGCCGCAATCGAGTACGCGAAAAATCCAACACACTGGCGCAAGCGCACAACGGTGCACAAGAGGCAGAATCGCAGATCGTGGTTGAAGTCGGGTCGAAGTACCGCAAGTGGAAAGAAGCTGCCTTGTTGCTGAAGGCCACCCGCACCGGACATGAAGCCGCAGCCGAGGAATTCCGCGTCACCAGCAACAAATACAACGAACAAGCAGCACTCATAAGAGATCTGCTACAGGCTCAGGCTCGAAGTTCGCAAACCGCTTTTGAGTATCAGCAGGCGCTCTCTTCTTACTGGAGCTCCCTTGCAGATTTGCGCCGCGCGATAGGAGAGGAATGAACGTGAGAACCAGAATCGCAATACTTTCATTAACACTCATGATGTTCGGCTGTGGCTCGAAGAAACCACTAGATCAGCCACCACAGGGAGTACAGGCGAAAGCTATTGAGAAGCAGGCGGGCGACGGAGCCGACGGCTTGCGTTTCTCGGCAGTAGTGACGCCTGATTCGGAAGTTCCCTTGGCATTCAGAATTCCTGGGTACGTCATTTCGCTCAAACAAGTGCGCGGCGAGGACGGCAGGATGCGCGACATTGCGGAAGGCGATCGAGTCGGCCGTGGCGCCGTGCTCGTTCGCATCCGATCCTCTGAATACGAAGATAAGGTACGACAGGCGTCGTCGCAAGCAGCTGCCGCCGAAGCCGTCGCTCAAAAAGCTAAGCTCGACTTTGATCGCGCCACACACCTGTATGACAGTCAGAGCCTCACCAAGCCAGATTTCGACGCGGCTCGCGCACAATTTGACGCGAGCGAGGAACAACTGAAATCCGCCCGTGCTCTGACGAGCGAAGCGGAAATCGCCCTGCGCGACACGTCTCTAATCGCGCCTTTCGACGCTGAAGTCGTGAAGAAATCGGTAGAGATGGGCGCTTTCGTCGGCCCTGGAGTTCCCGCATTCGCGCTGGCCAAAACCGACACGGTAAAGATCATAGTTGGAGTGCCCGATACCGTTGTCCGTTCAATGAGACTAGGCAAGCCGGTTGAGGTTGGTATTGATGCCTTCCCCACACGCACCTTTCATGCACGAATTACTCGCCTCTCATCGGCGGCAGATGCGATTACTCGCAACTTCGAAGTCGAGGTCGCCATACCGAACCACGATCACTTGTTGAAGGTAGGCATGATCGGTGCCTTGCAATTCGCGAATACCGATGGCGGAGGCCGAACCGCCACGCTGCTGGTCCCGCTTTCAGCAGTTGTGCAAGCCAAAGACGGCAAATATGGGGTGTTCGTTGTCTCAGACTCGAGTGCAGGAGAAGTAGCCCGCCTTCACAGCGTAGAAATCGGCGCCGTCAGTGGCACCGAGATCAGCGTAGTCCATGGGCTGAACACAGGAGACCGCATCATCACCACCGGCGCCAATCTGCTTAAGGATGGGCAGCGAGTCGAGGTCCTTCAATGAAAGCCGAGAAGTCCAATAGCAGTCGTAATGTCGCACGATTCTTTGTCAACAACCGACAGATTGCCTGGGTCGCTTTGCTGGCAACTCTGGCCTGGGGCGTGTTCGGGTACATGAACATGCCCAAGCGGAAGGACCCCGACATCCCCGTGCGTATCGCGCTGGCAATCACTCCCTGGCCAGGTATCTCGGCAGACAAGGTCGAGCAACTGGTCACGCGGAAGGTCGAGCAGGCCATCACTGGAAACAGCAAGGTGGACCGCGTGGAGTCCACCACCCAGGACAACATTTCTGTTGTGCAAGTCAGGCTGTTGGACAACATCAAGAATACCCAGCAGGAATTCCAGGACATTGGACAACGACTGAACCAGATTACTGACCTTCCCGACGGCGCGGGACCTATCACCTGGATCAGCGACTTCGGAGACACCGCAGCGCTGATGTTGACCGTCGCCAGTCCGACTGTCCCGGACCTTGAAATCGAGTTGCGTGCGCGTGGTGTGCAGGATGCGATTGAGAAAGTGCGCCAAGGCGTTACGAGCGGGCGTGTCACCGTTCTCTATTGTTACCCAGCATCCGTATCACCTGCGGTAGTGGAGCGGCCATTTGTGATCCTCGCTGGGCAGGCCGAACGGGACGGATTCGCGCATGATGTTCGTTCGTTGTCCGAAGGAAGCTGTTCGGGAATCGACTTTGCGACGGCGAAGTCGGATGACGAAATCCGCGCTTATGGACAGCAGTTCATTGAGAAGAGGCTGCAAGAATACGACTTTCATCCCGACGCCTGGGGCCCGATTATCATTCGCGATCCTCAATCCACGAAGGAACGAATCGCAGAAGTAGCCAATAACCGGTATTCGTATCGGCAGCTGGACGACTTTACCGACTTGATCCAACGCACTTTGCAACGTGTACCCGAGGTAGCGAAAGTTCAGCGAGTGGGCGTTTTGCCCGAACAGATTTATTTGGAGTACTCGGATAGCCGTCTGGCCGCCCTCAAGTTGCAACCGACGAAGATCAAAGACATCCTGAACGCGCGGAATGTGACGGCTCCAGGTGGAATCGTCCAAACCCAATCGCGAAATATCCTGGTTGACGCGACCGCCGAGTTCAAAAGCACGAAGGATATTGGCAATGTGCTCTTGGCAGCGTCGCCCACTGGAGCGCCGCTTTACTTGCGCGATCTTGTCGACATATCCCGTGCATATCAGACGCCCACGCGGTACTTGAACTATATGGTCTCTCGCGAGACGAACGGTAGCTGGCACCGTAACCGTGCCATCACCTTGGCCGTGCAAATGCGGTCCGGAGAACAGATCTTCAAGTTCGGTGAAGCCGTAGATAAGGCGCTTGCAATCGTGCGCCTGCAACTGCCTGCTGACCTTATTGTGGCTCGTACGTCGGACCAACCGCGGCAAGTGAAGGAGCTTGTCAGTCTATTGATGGGTAGTCTCTATGAGGCCATTGTTCTCGTCGTAATCGTCGCCCTGGTCGGATTCTGGGACTGGCGTGCCGCCATGCTAATGGCAGCCTCCATCCCCCTGACCCTGGCGATGACCTTCGGAATCGTTCACGTTCTTGGGATTGACATTCAACAAGTTTCGATTGCGACTTTGATCATCGCGCTCGGATTGTTGGTCGATATGCCTGTTGTAGCAGGGGACGCGATCAAGCGCGAGTTGGGTTCGGGTTCTCCGCGCGATCTCGCATCCTGGATGGGGCCGACGAAGCTGGCGAAAGCGATTGTGTTTGCCACCATCACGAACATCGTCGCGTATCTTCCGTTCCTGATGCTGGGCGGCGATACAGGCTTCTTCCTTTACAGCCTGCCGGTCGTGATGACCTGCACACTGATCGCTTCAGTCATCGTTTCTTTTACGTTTATGCCGCTGATCGCGTATTACCTGATCAAGCCGCCCAAGCAACTGGAGCAGCCGATGTCAGAGCGACGAAAGCACGGTTTCCCGGCACTCTACTACCGGGTCGGTAACTTCGCGCTCAGACATCGTTGGAGTACATTCGCCGGCTCGCTCGTCGTTCTGGTGTTGGGCGGAGTGTTTTTTAGAATGCTGAAGCCGCAGTTCTTCCCCAAGGACCTGTCATACCTTTCGTATGTGGATGTCTGGCTTCCACCCGACGCCCCGCTGGGTGCAACGGACGCGGTCGCACAACGAGCGGAAACTGTCATTCGGCAAGAGTCCGAACGCTTTGGAAACGAACATCATCAGAAAGACGTTCTGAAATCGGTGACCACCTTTGTCGGCGGCGGAGGTCCCAGATTCTGGTTCTCCGTCGATCCCGAGCGACAACAGCTGAATTATGCGCAAATCCTCGTCGAGGTTGCCGACAAGCACCTCACCAACGAACTGGTTGGGCCGCTGCAGACGGCGCTGAGCCGCGAGGTCCCAGGTGCCCGGGTCGATGTGCGGCAGCTCGAAACCGGCAAGCCCGTTGGTATTCCCGTTTCCATTCGAATTTCAGGTCCGGAAATCGACGTTCTGCACCGTCTCTCTGGCGAACTCCAGACAGTCTTTCGGGCCCAACCAAATGCGACTCGGGTTCGAGACGACTGGGGAGAACCTGCCATGAATGTCCGGCTGAAGGTTGACCCGGACCGCGCCAACCTCTCCGGGATCACGAATCTGGACATAGCTCTCTCATCCGCGGCGGCGGAGAGCGGATTACCGGTGTCAACCTACAGGGAAGCTGACAAACAGATCCCCATCGCCGTTCGTTTGCGGATGGAGGAACGCGCAGGACTGTCTGACGTTCAAAATGCGTACGTCTACTCTTTGACCAGCAATCAGCGCGTACCTCTGAGGCAGGTATCGAACATCACCACGGAGATGGCAGTATCGAAGATCAAGCGCCGCAATCAATTCCGGACGGTTACGGTATCCGCGTTCCCGATCCCGGGTGTTTTACCTTCTCAAGTGCTCACGCCGCTGCTGCCGAAAATCAAGGAGTTCCAGAAGAACCTGCCTCCCGGCTATTTCCTCGAGATCGGAGGCGAATACGACGAACAGCAGAAAGGTTTCAAGGAGCTTAGCGTGGTCATGGCGATCTCCGTGCTGCTTATCTACATTGCGTTGGTCATGCAGTTCCGAAGCGCCGTCAAGCCGCTTCTCGTGTTCGCTGCAATCCCATACGGAATGACGGGAGCCCTCGCAGGCCTAGTGGTCATGGGTCAGCCCTTTGGATTTATGGGGTTCTTGGGAGTCGCCAGCCTTGTGGGCGTAATCGTCAGTCACGTCATTGTGCTCTTTGATTTCATCGAAGAAGCACATGAGCGAGGCGAGCCACTGCGGGAAGCACTGCTCGATGCCGGCATCGTGCGACTCAGACCCGTGATGATCACGGTCGGCGCGACTGTGCTTGGACTTGTACCGCTGGCCATCCACGGTGGGCCGCTCTGGGAGCCGCTGTGTTATGCGCAAATCGGAGGCCTCACAATTGCAACGTTTGTCACGCTCCTGCTGGTACCTGTGCTCTATTCAATCTTCGTGCTGGATCTTAAGTTGATTAAGTGGGAGGTTCAGGAACGCTCCGCCGCGACCACAGGTGGTGACGCTCCGACAGAGACAAGCTTAGCCTCGAGCTCTCATTGATGGAGAGTCGTTGCCGGGAGCTCAATTTGGTATGAATGCTATCCTCCAGTTCGTTGTGAAGCATGGCTACTCCGTTCTGTTCGCTGCGATGTTCGCGCACCAGATAGGTTTGCCCGTGCCGGGACCTCTGTTTCTGCTTGCTGCCGGGGCGCTCGCAGCCGCCGGGAAGTTGGGCCTCGTCCCCGCGGTCGGTCTGGCCGTCACTGCCTGTGTGCTGGCCGACTGGGTGTGGTACGAGGCGGGTCGGCGCCAGGGTGACCGAGTCTTGCACTTCATTCATCGCTTCACGCGAGACCCTGACTTCCATGATCGTAGAGCGAAAAGGATCTTTGCCCGGTATGGGCCCCCGATTCTCATTGTGGCCAAGTTCGTCCCCGGACTGGACGCGGTATCGCCTCCCCTGACCGGGACATCCGGCACCAGCCGACTCCGTTTCCTGACCTTTGATACCGTTGGCGCCAGTCTCTATGCGTGCGTTTATGCCGGACTTGGACATGTCTTCAGCCATGACCTGGACCGCGCGGCCGCCTACGTTGGCAGAGCGGGGAGCCTTTTGGCAGGTGTTGCGTTCGCTGGATTGTCTATCTACGCCTGCCGCAAGCTGGTTCGTTGGTATCGCTCTACGCGTGACTCTCGACTTGTGGGGATCATGCCGGACCGTCCGATGAGATGTGGCTCCCTTGGCAATCCCCTGCAGGATCACTGAAGGACTAGAAAATGGCGACTGCCGCTCCAGCGGAACGGCACGCCTTTCCGGACGCCGCCGGGGGGTGGTCCGGGTGTGGTTAGTCGGAGCGAGCGAAGCCTGCATGAACGTACCAAAGAACCATAAGGATTGCGACCATGATGATCAATGTAGTGAATAGGAAAGAGTGCCAAGAAGTCTTAGCGCATGCCTCGATCGGGAGACTAGGATGCTCTCTCGATAACCAGCCGTATGTCATCCCAATCTACTTCGCCTATGAGAATGATTACATTTATGGAGTGGACCCCGATTTTGAGACAACCAGTTAAGCCCTAAAATGCAGCGAAAGGGGAAACTGGGATGGGGTCTCGAAGGAAGTTCAGCAAGGAGTTCAAACTGGATGCAGTGCAACGGCTGCGTGCGGGTGAGCCAGCGGGCTTAGTGGCGCGCAGTCTGGAAGTGGGCCGTCAGGAACTGTACCGTTGGAGCCGCGATGTCGACAAGTTTGGGGAGCGGGCGTTTCCCGGCGTGGGCCAGAAACGGATGGAGGAGACGCGGATCGCGGAGTTAGAACGTAAGATCGGGCAGCAGGTCCTGGAGATCGATTTTTTGAAGCGAGCCTTGCAGCATGTCGAACAACAGCGCCAGCTGCGGGCTGCCAGTGGCGGCGCACCGTTTACCAACAAATCGAGCGCGAAGTGAAAACCGGAACTCCACTTGCCATTCGCCGGATGTGTACTCTGACGGGAGTCAGCCGAGCGGGATTTTACCGGCGCAGAGTGAGCCCTCGGTCCGCGTCCGTGGAACTGCGCGATCAAGTGCAGCGGGTGGCGCTGGAGTGGCCCACCTATGGCAGCCGGCGGATCACGGCGGAGTTGCGCCGCGGCGGCCTGTCGGTCAACCGCAAACGGGTGCAGCGGCTGATGCGGGAAGACAACCTGCTGTGCTTGCGGAAACGTAAGTTTGTAGCGACCACCGACTCCGCTCACGGGATGAAAGTGTATCGCAACCTGGCGGCGGGGCTGGTGGTGAGCGGCATCAACCAGCTCTGGCGGGCCGATGTCACCTACATCCGGCTGCTGGAAGAGTTCGTGTACCTGGCGGTAGTGCTGGACGCGTTTTCGCGACGGGCGATTGGCTGGGCTCTGGATGCCACGCTGGAAGCCAGGTTGGCCGTGACGGCGCTGGAGATGGCGTTGGAGCGGCGACGGCCCGCGCCTGGCTTGGTGCATCATTCCGACCAGGGCGTGCAATATGCGAGCCACGAATACGTCGCTTTGTTGGAGACGCACGAAGTGCAGATCAGCATGTCGCGCCGCGGCAATCCTTGGGACAACGCGACTTGTGAGTGGTTCATGAAAACCCTGAAGTGCGAAGAAGTGTATCGCAGCGAGTATCGCAACCTGGCCGAAGCCCGCGCCCGCATCGGCGAGTTTCTGGAGGAGATCTACAACCAGAAGCGGCTGCACTCGTCTCTCGGCTATTGTCCGCCCGCCGAGTTCGAACGCCTGCAATCGTCGCGACCGATGCTGGTGGCGGCTGTGGCGCAGGAGGCCGTATGAGTTTTCTGAGGCATGGGGAGATCTATCCATGCGATGGAAGCGGATCTTGTGATGGGGGCGCGATCTCGCGACCGCGCCCCCGCTCATCGCCGTGGATGAGTCTCCAGCTGGCTATTCCTGGCAGGTTGCTCTCCAGCAGAGCCCGCTTCCGCTTCACCAGCCGGAGCTATACTGCCCATCATCAACCGCGCCCGACAACGCTTCGCCAGCGAACGGCGCAATGTAACTTAACCGATTGTCTCAGTCGAGGGGTCCAGTCCATTTATGTCCTCTCCACCTTCGGACAGAAGATTGAGTGGATGCGGAGCAATCCGAAGGTCTGCATCCAAGTGGACGAAATCGCGAATCAGTCTCAGTGGGTGAGCGTAGTGGTCAACGGCGTGTACGAGGAATTGCCTGAACCACAATATGCAACCGAGCGCGCGCATGCCCGAACTCTGTTGCAGAAGCGGTATCGGTGGTGGGTGAACGCTTTGGCGGAGCGGCAGGCTAAGGCAAACGAAGTCATGATCAAACCGATTTTTTTCCGCATTCGCATAAGTTCAATGACTGGACTCCGTGCCGAAGAGGAAGGCACCACAATTGGGAAACTGACGTACGCGTAATGGTTAGAATGCGACAGGTCAGACGTTTGCATAACCAGGCATTTTGCTTTGTGTCGAGTGGTCATCAATCAGCCTCACTCGGAACGACAAGCCTTAGCCGCCAGCTCCTGCTTGGCAATTTTCGTGGCGAAATTAAGGCCACGTATCATCAGATAATCATTTGACGGGCTTCCGCTGGAGCTTGGCGCTGATGGATAACCGAACTTACTCTGAAACACTGCATCAGCTCGAACACGCCATAGCTCAAGGCTGCTCGCGTCCAAGTTCCTCCCTCAGGTAGCGCGCAACGGCAATCTCCAGATTGAAATGCATTCCTTCACGTCCCAGCAACTGCCCCAGCGGTGATCGTTGTACGATGGCCAAAACTCTGGGAGTCATGCCAATCAGCCACAGTTGAACGCCATGCTGGCTTTGCCTCTTCGCGAGTTGTGCGAACATTTTCACCGCGGTGTACTCCATGTCGAGGACTCCGCTAGCGTCGACGGCGACGACCCCCGGTTGCGCTTCCCTGACCAGCGGCTCAATCTTGTGTGCGATCTGTGCCGCATTAGCAAAGAAAATTGGACCTTCCGGCCTGAGCAGTAAGAGGCCAGGAAAACTCTCGTCGTCGGGATGTTCCGGCGATTGTGGCCGGAACACGTTGGTTCCTGGCTTGCGGCGCAGGACATACACTGGAGGATCGGCAACCTGGTATGCCAGTGTGACCAAGGAAACGATTATCGCGACGATGATTCCCTTTAACGTGCCGACGACCACGACGCCTGCGAAAGCCACGATCGCCCAGGAAAATTCGGTCCTGCGAATGCGAAGAATGTCATGAAACTCGATCGGCTTGATAAGTCCGAAGGAATAAACAATCACCAGCGCTGCCAATGCAGATTGCGGCAACATCGCGACGAGTGGAGCGAGAAAGAACATCGTCACTAGCGTCATCGCCGCAGTTGCCATCTCCGCTAATTGCGTGCGAGCTCCCGCGCTGACGTTGACTGCCGTTTGCGTGGTGCCGCCACCGCCCGGCATCGCACCGAGAAGCGCGCCTCCGATATTGGCCAGTCCTGTGGCAAGCAGCTCTGTGTTTGCTCGCGGCGCGGGCTCGTCCTTTCGCGCGAAGGCTTGGCCGGCCGCAGCCGTCTCCGTAAAACTCATCAAAGCAATCCCGAGTGCCCCGGGCCACAGCACGCTTATTATCGAAAGGTCTGGCCTCATCAGGAAAGGGAGTCCTCGCGGTATATGACCCACCAGTTCGACACCCCGATCCTGCAAGTTCAACAAGTACACGCCCGCGATCGCAGCAGCTGCAGCCAGCAGCGGCGCTGGGACCTTCGGCAGGAACCGTTCCATTCCCAGCAGAAACACGATTATCGTGAGCCCGACGGCCAGCGTTGCTAACGACGTTTTCGGAATGTTGTGAACCGTTGAGAGCACGTTATGAACGAACGTCCCTCTTGGGAAGTGGATGCCAAGGATTTTCGGGACCTGGTCGACCACAATGACCAGCCCGATGCCGGCTTTGAAACCAACGAGTACGGGCTCGGAGATAAAGTTCGCCACGATTCCCAGGCGCAGCAGGCACGCCAGCAAAAGCGCGACTCCCACCAGCAGCGTCAACGTCGCCGAGGCTCTCAGCAGGGCGGCGGGGTTGCCGTTGGGCACGACCTGCCCCAACTGAGCGGCGGTCAGGATCGCTAACGTTGTGGTCGTGCTGACGCTGAGCACGCGCGAGGTCCCGAGCACCGCGTATATCACCATGGGCACCAGGGCGGTATACAGGCCTACCTGGACCGGCAGCCCGGCCATCATGGCATACGCAATCGCCTTGGGAATGATTACCGCACCGGTGGTCAGCCCAGCGACGATGTCGGGGCGCAGGCTGTCCCGCCGGTACGAGACAAGCCACTCTGGCAAGAGGCGAAACCTCGGCTGAGTTATTGCCTGCGACAAGATTTCTGTGGGGCTCATGGCATTTGACTACAGTCGCTCTGACATGCTGCAGGCCTACCAGAGCTGCGGGACGGTTCGATGCGTCTGCTTCGGCTCTACGTACCCTTTCCGCTTTTGCCTTGGCGGAAGCTTGGGAGGCGTATAAGGAATCTCCTCGTACGGGATGCTGCTGAGTATGTGCGCAATGCAATTCAGGCGGGCACGCTTTTTGTCACCTGACGGAACGATGAACCAGGGCGACGCTGCCGTATCCGTGGCTGCAAGCATGGCATCCCGGGCGCGTGAGTAGTCGTACCAACGGCGGTGCGATTCCAAATCCATAGGACTAAGCTTCCAGCGCTTGGAGGGATCTTCAATACGCGCGAGGAAGCGCTTGTGCTGTTCCTTTTTCGATACTTCGAGCCAGTACTTCAGGAGGATGATACCCTGGCTGACCAAAAAGCCCTCAAACGTTGGACAGTCCCTGAGAAACTGCCTGTGCTCTTCCTTGGTACAAAAGCCCATCACGTACTCAACAGCGGCGCGGTTATACCAGCTCCGGTCGAAGATGACGATTTCACCTCCAGCCGGGAGTTGTTCAACGTAGCGCTGAGCATGGAGCTGCGTCTTTTGCCTCTCGGTCGGCGCGGGGAGGGCCACCACGCGAAATATGCGCGGGCTGACACGCTCCATGATGCGCTTGATCATGCCGCCTTTGCCGGCAGCGTCTCGTCCTTCGAAAATGATCACAATGCGGGCGTTGGTGGCCTTGACCCAGTCCTGGAGCTTGACCAACTCAACTTGTAACTTGAAGATCTCGGCCTCGTACTCCTTTTTGCCGATCTTCGGTTGTCCGTTGACGCCGGAGTGTTTAGTGTCGCTATCCAGCGTTGATGTTGATTTCTTGTCGTTCTTGGATTTTTTGCTCATCGTTCCTTCTGGTTTCCTCGGTGCCGGGCGCGCCTGTTTAGAGGCTGGCCTGTATTCCTGCGGGCTGAAGTACGGCCGTTTTGTCAGCGTTTCTGGTTTAGTGACAGGGACCACCAACGGGTTCAGCGATATACCCTCGTTCTGGGCCTGACACTTCGCGCCTGACCCTTGCCAGGGGCAACTTGAGTGCCAACACAGCACAAAGTACTAACTGCTTCCTATCGGCGGGCATCGGCCCGACGCTGAGAGGCTCAACGTGCCTCAATACGGGCTTTGTCCGAATGTGGGCACTGCACTCTGGGCTTCTTAGCCCCGATCTGGGTACAGCGATCCTGACACTGAAAGGGGTTCAAGAAGATCGGCGTACCATGAACGAGTTGATGAGGGGTGGATGTGGGTTACTGACGAACCGGAATAAGAAGCGGGAAGTTTGATCGGGTGTATGGGCAAGTCCGTCCCGCAGCGAGGGAGTTATAAAAAAAGTAAGTCCTTTTCACCGTTGGCAGGCAACCTGCTCTTTCGCAAGTAAGAGGACGGGGCCATGGCGAAGATAATTGAGTTTTACGTTCCCACAAACTTACAGAAAAGGGTGAACCCCCAATCAGACTCGCGAAATGAGCCCCACCCCTTTGGAGGAACAGCAGGGGGCGGGGACTCGGGGGCCACGGGGGCCGAGAAAAAAAACAAGCCTCAAGGTGGGCACGGGGCGTACGGCGTACCTTGGTATTCCCTGAGCAGGCATTCTGAACACTCGCAGGTGGGCCGACCTCAGGGGTGCCGTCCCCTGCGCTCCGTCGCTCCGTTCGCTTCCGTCCGTTCCCGACCGCAGCGGCCGAAATCGAAACCTGCTCCCCTTCGCATCCATGGCTCCAGAAAATTGGCGGCACTCGGCTCTGCGAACTTAGGCCAGCCCCACCCCTTTGGAGGAACAGCAGGGGGCGGGGACTCGGGGGCCACGGGGGCCGAGAAAAAAAACAAGCCTCAAGGTGGGCACGGGGCGTACGGCGTACCTTGGTATTCCCTGAGCAGGCATTCTGAACACTCGCAGGTGGGCCGACCTCAGGGGTGCCGTCCCCTGCGCTCCGTCGCTCCGTTCGCTTCCGTCCGTTCCCGACCGCAGCGGCCGAACATGATACGTCGACAAGTCCTGTAGACCGAAGACTCGATAGTCAGACTGACGGCCCATCAGTCGGCTGTTCTCTCGGACCCAGATAAAATCAATCTAATTGGAGATGCAGTGTGCCGACTGTGTGCCCAACTATTTTGATGCGGTGTGCCTCGGAGTATACCGCGCGCAGGTAGATTATCGGTCAAATTCCAAATTGAAAAGCGTGTTCAAGACCCTCTCTACAGCTGTACGGTAGATGCCAATGTCACGATCGGTGACATCGACAGTCGCTCTTTCATGTATGAATTTATTTCTCAACTCGTAGTAGTGGTTGGCTACGTCGATGATGTCATCAGGAATCGTGATCTTCGATCTTACGGTCCTTATCACTTCGCTCCGCCTGCTAAATAGTTGACGAAGTTTGGCGTCGGTAAATTCATGGGCGGGGAATAAGTCTTTGCGATGAACCATGAATTCCTTTAAAGCAATTTCGAAATTGCTATCCAAGAGAATAAGAGCAATGCGATTCCTCGTTTCCAACTGATAGCGTTCAATGAGATCAATCGCATCGATTGCTTCGACTAGTCCAACTGTCCACGGTTGTTTATCTGTTTGAGCTTGATTCTTACGCTTCTGCCGGACTCCACGGGGCCTGGTCTCGCGTGGCAGTGCAGGGAGTATCAGACGCCTACCGGCACGAGTCTCCGCGGCTTGAGCTACTTCTATTTCTCCTTTGTCATACCGCGTTACATGTCCCGGCCAGTCGTCCTTAAAACGCCTTGAAAGCTTGCTAAAGTGCGAAGTCAGATCGATTAACGTCGGCCGCAGAGCGCGAAAGACAGGATGATCGAAATTAATACCACTTTTGTTGCTGGTCCACGGCATCCCCTTTGCTGGACCTTCGAGTCGTACCAGTGCACGGCAGAGCGAGATGTCGGGATGCGGAACACCGGCTTCATTTGACACAAGATATCCAACCTCGCGAGTCTTGACTTCTTTTTCAATCAACCGGTGATTGCAGTAAAAATAGACTCCATAATTGTCTTCTTCGGCTACTCGATCCCGAATGAGTCCTGCAGTGATCTCGAACGATATTGTTCCAGCTCCTTTCACATCAAAGGCAAACGCGGCTCTGCGCGGCCCGTGATCCGGTGGAAATGCCCAGGCTTCGAACCCGATGGGAGCGACCGGATCGCCATTCAGCTTTATGACGCAGCCCTGTCTGAGAAACCAATCGTACGTCTGCCCGAGATGTAGTCTCAGTGCGTCGACGTCGTATTCGGTAATTGGGTTGCGAAGATGGGAGAGGTGTACCTCGGTCGTACCTGGATCGATGTCTGGAATAGCGTACGCGGGTAGGAGCCAATTTTCTGACTCGACCCACGTCGGAGTTATATCCAGCTCATGCGTTTGCTGGTTGGCGAATCGAGTTTTGATTGTGGTGAATTCTGCCAATGCGATTGCCGACCGCTTACCGCCAACGCCGAAAATCCCAATGATGACGGCCGAGGGATCGTTGCGACTCCGTCCTGGCGCTATTAGCAGGGGCAGATCATCGTGGTTGACCCCGCCAGCATTGTCTCGCACTGAAATCAACTGTCGCTCGATGTCCAACGACAGTTCCACAATGAGCTCGCCGCTGAAAGCGCGATCTGACCATTGGTCCAGAGAATTGTCAACAAGTTCGCATAGTCCTGTTTTCAGATCGTAATCGCTTATGATCGACAAAATCATTCGTTTGACGGGTGTTCCGTCAATGGGAGCGATTTCAGTCTTACGGTCGACCATACTGCGCCCCGCCTTTGTCGGTGCTGGCAGATACTATAGAGCTAACTGGACACCTTGGATATTGGGTAGTTGATCATATTTGAGGCATCGCGAATAACTCAAGGTAATGGTGGTCTCGTCTTATTCAGATAGACCTCTTCGAATCGGCAATTGAACTGAACTGCCTCCGGTTCTTGTTGGAGCCGTTGCTCATAGACTCCCGACCCTGGCTGAAGGTGGCTCTTTTGGCCACTATCGTTCAAGCCGCACCCGAAGGCGCCGCGCACGCTCGCGGAATGCTTCCTCGCCACCCTCCAGGATCTCGCACACCGCCTTGCGAATATTGGCGTCTTCGATGCCCCCAGCGACATAAGTAATTGGAGGCAAACCTCCCGCCAAGTGTGAGCCCGCGTTGGCGATGATGATCTGATCTGCATCGGTGTTGATCACCAGATTGGCGTTGTGAGTGACCATTATCACTTGGCGTTTGGTCTTGGCGGTGATGAACAACGAAACGAGTTCATCAAAGACCGATTTTGGATCTAAATTTTCTTCTGGCTGATCGATTATCAACGGACGATCGTCGGCATGGTCGAGGGCAAGGTATAGCAATAGCAATACGATGCCACGCGTACCTGGCGACAGCTTGCGAATGTCGACGCCGTCATAAGCGATCTCATATCGAATAGTGATGTGATCTGTGCTGAACAACCACTGCGCAAACTGCTTTAGCCAGGCGCGGAATTCGAGCTTTTGTGTGGGGACGTACGGTGCGTGCTTGATTAGGTCCTTCCAATATTTCGCAATGAAACTAGCGATCGCCGCCTGAATTTCAACCGCGGTCCCGGTCTCCCAAGCTGGCTTGAGTTCAGAGGTCGCACGTGCAGTCAGTGAACCGCGGCCATAAAAAGGCCCACTCTTACGACAATCTATAAGTTTGTCTTCGGCGAAGTCGGCCCAGGTGTTCGCATCGACAACGCGGGAGACGGAAAAGCTAAGCTTGCGCAGTGTCCCCGGTGAATTGGCAAGCCTCGCCATGAGTGGCGCATATAGATCTACCAGCACGTTCTGTTCGCTAATGATTGCGTCGAACACCCGGCCGTAAGCGGCCTCACGCTCGGTTTGGAGAGATCTTCGGCGTGCAGCCGCACCTTGCGCATCGGCTAAACGTATGTCAAGAATGTTGAGCGCGTTGTTCTCCTGAGCAATACGCGAGGAGAGTGCAGTGTATTGATTACGAATGATCGTGTCCGCGCTGATAAGCTGTTCGAGGCGTGCCATCTCGGCCTTGATCGTTGCGAGCTTAACCGTCGTGAGGTCTTCCCCATCGGCAATCAGCGGAACGTTCGGATCGCCGAGAGGTGGAGGCATACCATTGAGTTTTGCGATCTCTTGGTCGACCCAAACCATGTAGCCTGACAGCGCCTTGTCAACGTCGCCCTTGTAGACAAGCAGGAATTCATCCCACTGCGCGGCATTAAATCCGCTTCCTGGATGACGTGCCTGTACTTCCCGCAGCATCTCGGGCGCTTTCGTCGCGCGCATGTTCCTCACCTCGTCCTGCATAGTGAGAAAGGTGCGACGCTGGTTGCCGAAACCCTGGATCTTCAGATTGAGTGCCTGTGCGGCTTGGCTCAGTTCTACATGACGATTCACTTGCGCTTGCGTGCCTTTGATGACCAGCTTGGCGAGGTCCGCGTTATACCCCGCGATCAAGCTTCGCTTCTGCACGGTCTGTTGGTTCAACGCGGTAACAAGGCTCTCCTTTTCCAATTCTTCTGCGATGCGCTCGGAAATGAAGGTGATCGCCTCGGCTTCGCGTTGCCGTGATTGCTGGAAGCGCGTGATCCGTGACTGTAGAAGCTCGGCGAAGTTCATGGCACCCTCGCACTGATCTTCAGGGTGCGCCTCAAAAATGACGCGCTCAATTTCCTGGGTCAACCCTTCGGAAGCCCCCTTCGAAGAACACAACTCTTCGACGAACTGCTGCGAGAGATATCGGGCGCGGGGATATGCTAGGGGTTCAATTGCGTCACGACCGTCCAGCGCGCGTGTGATTGTATTGCCTCCACCCCATGTCAGCGTCACGTTGGCGTCGCCGATTAGCGTGCGTGCCCGCACCAAGAATGACGGGCTAATATTTTCGTCAGCATTCCAAGCCTCCGAGGCTATCGCGTCGCAGCCAGCGGCAATTACATCGGTCAGCGCAGTCTTTCCAGACCCGCGCGCACCGACGATAGCGACCAGTCCGGGGTTGAGAGGAATTGTCGGCGTGATCGCCCAGGACGCGTTTGTAATCTCGACCTGCGATATAACTTGAGACGGCATAGCGCGGAGCGGTGGCTCGGCGCCGACATAAGCGCGGTTACCCGGATCGATGCAGGCCTGACGGAGTGCGTCGAAAGTGAGGGCACCCTTAATCCAACAGAAGCGATCATCGGTTGGCTGGCCAGTTGCAAACTGGTCATGCGCATCGCTGCCGTGAAGACAGGGCTTGCAACCGTTGTAGCGCACGCGTAGCTCGTCGACGCTGACAGTTCGCTCACCAAGCCAGAACTCGCGTTGTGCTTGACTGCTTGCGAAAATGACGTGTGAGAACTTCTCGATCTCCTGTCGTAGTGTCGCGTCGGCGGCCTGACGCACGCCCGAAGTACCATCGTCGGCGCCTCCCGCAACGGCGATCAAGATATTCTTCTTCGCCCAATCGCTCTCGCTGAAGACCTCGCGCAGCTGAGCGAAATTGACCTTGAACTGCGTGGCGCCGTGTGCGAGAGCCGCTCGATCATCCCTTATTGTGGTGTCGGCGCGCTTGCCAAGTCGGATCAGCTCCTCGGGAGTACAGTCAAAGCGGTCGCCGTGCGCGTTGAACTGAAGGCGTGTAAGGATGCGCCGGACCTGGACGAGGTAATCCGGGTCTTCCGGGCTAACCAAAAGATGGAGGTTCACGAAGCCCGATCTCGCCGCCACATCGAGCCTCACTTCGATATTAGGGAAGATGAGGTGAACGTCGGGAAGACGCCCGGCCGTGCGTTGCCGAAGTACCTCCTCGTATGTGTCAGTGACGTAATAGTCAGTAACACCAATGGCCTCGATCTTGGGCGTGAGCCCCTCCAACGTGGAGAGGTAATTCGTCCAAGCGTCGGCGCTTCCGAACTGGTTGTTCAGAATGGTCCCGGGCGCATGGATGTGAGGCTCCCAGCGCCGCCACTCTGATCCTCGATTCACCATCGTCCCTTTGTCGCTAGACCTAAACTTCCTATTGACATCGAATGAGGTCACCCGCGCCGCACGATTTGTGACTCCCGGGGCGCGATCGCCGACTTCTTCGGCTGTGCTAACTCTTTGCGAGGTGGCAGAAAATGTATCAATGCACCGCAGAAAATCAATAGAAGGCACTGATCAAAAGTCACCACACCACGAAACAACAGCACCACACTTAGGCAAAACGATGCCTTGGGCCAACCCAGCGCCAGCACTACCGCACGGATTTTGGTTGGATCCCACATTTATGTTTCTCACATATAAAACCGGTACTCAGGACGGATCTTCATGCCGGCCGGAACCTCGGCAAGGATCTGCCCTACCCGACGGGAAAACGCTGTTGTAATCGGGTCCCAGCACGCAAAATCGGCGGTGTTCCAATTCATCTTCGTGAGCGCCAACACTTCCTTCAGTACAACGTCCCAAGGGCTGTCCCCAACGTGCTCCAATATCTCCAATGGCTGGGGCACTCTTGCGCCTGGATACGTTCGCAAGAAAGGCACATACCCCACCGTATACAGCAGTAAGTCTGCTTCACTGAATTTCACATAAGTCCCGCGCAGCGGAGGGTAGTCACCTTTTCGATAGAACTGCAGGCCCCGCGAACCAAGCGCCACAAAGTCTCTTCGTGGGACTAGCTCGCAGGCTTCTTCGAATCCTGCCAGTTCCTCTTCCCAAAATCGCGAGCTCTTGTGCACAACCACCCGAGTAGGCAGGCTGCCGCGATTCTGCTTCTGATACAGCTCGATTACATCGCGCAATAAACTAGCGGCCAGCTGCTTGTCGAGGTGAGGCGACTTGCCTTGTCGCTGTTCGTCCCATTCAAAGGTGCCACCCCGTAAGACGTATCCATCACCAGCTGCCGTAAACGCCTGCGCCATTGATGTTTGAATCCGCGGAGTCTCTCCGAACACTTCACGATAGAAAGACACGCCAACGAAGCAGACCCCGGGCTCGAGCTCCGCCAGGCGCCACGGCGAGCCACCGGCTTTGTGGTATAGAGCGGTCGTAAAGTTCCAAGCACGTGTCGCCACATCCTGTGTTCTCTGGCCTGGGCTAGCGAGGGCAGCGGTCAATCGCAGGGTCCGCGGCCATACCAACTGTGTGGGGATTCCGAATTGCATTGCCTCGGCTTTCAGTCCTCGCCGCAAATTCTGATGTCCAGCCTCCTCTTCTTCCAAACTGCCGGGATCGAGGGTGGAAAATAAAGAACCCTGCAAAGAATCGACCTTTGAATTCTTCTTCCGTTTAGCCCGCTGTTCGCGCACACGTTTGGCGCGCGCGCGACGGTCCTCGACCGTGCACCGATCGATGACGTCTTGTGGCATGCAGCAAAGCACTACGTCCGGTCTTTGGTCGCGCGCCGCCAATACCTCTAAGGCTCGGACGTACAATCCCACTACCTTCTTGACACGCTGCGCGTAATCGTCAGTTGACAGGGCGCTCCTAATTTCCGCATCCCGAACGCTCTCCCGCCAGGCCTCGCCGAAGTTAAGCTCGCACTGGAATTGTCCGCTGGAATTGATTCCGGGAAAGTGTGGGTATAGGAAAGGCTGTGCGCCTTCGTTCGTCAACATGCCTCGACAGGCATTCAGCCAAGCCTCCGCGTCTGCGATCATTCCTGAAGGACCGACGATGCCGACAATTATGTTTTTCAATGCCGGCCCGGATTGACCGACCAGGCTATACGGGCCATATAGTGCCAGCCCCGTTTTGGGGTCAACGTGACGTTGTTGTCCCCCAAATGCTAGAAGAGGCTCCGAAATCAGACCAGACTCGAAATTCGGCACCCGCACCATCGGACGGGGGGCAGAGCGACGGCGGCTGTACTCAGTGCGATTCATTCGGTCTCCTCATTGACGGGCACTGCTTCATCGATTTCCCCGTCGTCCAGCTCCTCAATCTCCACGTCCTCATCTAGAGAAGCATCGAGAACAATCTCGGCCCGTTCCTCTTCGTCAGCAGCAATCACCGGAGCCTCTTCGTCTAGCAGTCGCATCAGGTCTCTTTGATCATTACCAATGCCGAATGCAAGCTGGATATGAGCGGGTGCAGTAGCGACCTCCAGAAACTGATCTCCGGCGCGGATGGCGATCGGTCCACCTTTGCCCCCGCGGAGAATGCTTGTCCAGAAGCGAATATGAAATAGAACCTGCATGTTGCGTTCCGGGCCTGTCCAGCGTATGACCTTCCGCCCAATGTCCGGCCCTGTGGCAGCAGTGTGCCCATCGTTGGAAATCACCCACGTCGGAACCACTTGGATGTAGAACTTGTTTGCGAGAAAGATCACTTGCACATATGCGCCCAAGTTTCTCCAAAACAACACGCGGTCATCTTTCACCACGGGTTTGGCCACGGTGCGCAACGCCTTCTTCTTCCGGGGAGTCCAAGTAATCGTTCTCGCTTGCCCGTCTCTATCGGGAAAAAAGAACCGACCCTGCTTCTCTTCGTCAATCACCAGTCCGGCTCGACCCAGATGCCTTCCAATCGCCATGTTGAAGAGCGATACCACCAGTTTCCGCAAGTCCTCATCCCGAACGAAGGTCGCCATATCAACAACCTCGACCGTGTTTTCATCAATCACTGAAGCCAATGCTCCGTCGGGATCTTCCAAGTCATGGAAGGTGACGATTCGCTCTTCGTACATACGAAAGGCCGGCATGAAGCGTCGTTCTGGCTCAATTCGCTCACTCTCTTGCGCTGCGCGAATCACTTGCTTAATCCGACTCTTCGAAGGCGGAAGCGTTTCTCCTTGGGCACTGACTCGGATCAGATCACTGGCAATCTCCGCGGTGTACACGTACCGAGGGAGGCGCTCGATCGGAAGCAAATTACAGTACAAAGTTTCTGTCACAACATCCGGATCAGCATCCGGAACCGCCCGCTCGGCGATCAACGTGGCGCGTTCGATTCGGCCATCGGCCGTGATCAGCTGACCGCGATGCATCACCGGGCGCGGCAAGGGCTCGTTTCGCAGGATCGCCAGCAACTGGCGTAGCCCTTCGGCGAACCGATCGCCGCGGAGATCAATGGCCTTGAGATGTCGTAGCAGGAACGGAATGAAAGGACAGTCTGCGACGAGGAGCGGAATCAGACGGGCTCTGCGATTGTCCGGGTCGGTATGTAAAACGGCGTGCCATTCCGCATCCGTCCAGCCGCTGGCGCTCTGGAAATACGCCGGCGCCATCACTACCGCAATGAATCGGCTCTTTTCCAAGCCCTCATTTACTTTGCCTGGGATGCTTTCGCCGGCTCGAATTTCCGCTTCGTCCACCCAGACCGTGAGCCGCCGCCCTCCATATAGTTCCGATTCGATCGCGCCTGCCAGTTCGCGCACTACCGACTTGTCTTTCGAGTTGTGAGAAAGAAACAAGTCGCGGGTTGCTGGACCAGCTTCGGGGGCGTATCCTGCAGCTGTTAGCAGTGTCTCGTAGCGGACCTTGTACAACTCGGCGAGCTTGCGCAACATTGCTGGGGATGGGTTCTCTGCTTTGCCCGTTTCGAGCTGTGACAGGTAGGCATTCGAAATCGAAGTTTGTGTTTCAACGGCACGCAGGGTGAATCCAGCGTCGGTACGGCTCTTCTTTAAGAGGGCGCCTAGCGACTCCAACATTTCGCCACTGTAACGCTGTTCGCTTGAAATAACAAGCACAATTGCGCTATGCTCACTTAAACAAGCATAGACGTAAAATCTTCGCTCGCCAGATTCTATTGAAACCCGGTTGTGGATCTCTCAGTCAAATACGGAAAAACTGGAGCGTTAGCCCGGTAGTCCGGCTCCAGGATGGGCACTGATAAGCGCGCTTGGGGCCGGTTCATGGCCCCTAGCTGTGTGTCGGCAGCGTGCCAAATTTGGTAAGCCTATTGCGGGCACGGAGCAAGTGCGCGACTGACCGGCGTCAGGGCAGATTGCGGGTAAGGTAAGGAACGGAAGTGCCCAGGGCCACCGGTACGGCCACCAAACTCAAACAACTTTGTTTCGGAAATCTATCCGGAATTTCCCGGGTTAATTACGTTCATGTGATCCGCCCGGAATTCGCCGTGCTCGTCAAGAAGGAAAGTGTAGTGACCCGCACCCATTTGCTCCATGATGTAGTCCTTCTCCGGTCCCTCGGGGATCATCGGGCCGCAGTGGTGTTGCATCATCCGACCAAATAGCTCCTCGTTTTCCGCCGTAGGCTCTACAAAGCGAACGTCGGGTGGTCGATGGGCAACGATGGCACATTCCTCACGTTGCAAATCCATCTCTGACGAAAAAAAAGGGCGCTCCTCCAGAAGAGGGTTTTGAACGGCCATCCGGACCGCGATCTCACGAAGTTGCAATGGTGAAAGTGGTCCATTGATTTTCCATTGTTCGCTCATCCGGACGCTGTTCAGGGCGTTCGAATCATCCAATACTGTGATGACTGCAATGTCATCGATTCGAAGAAGGATGGTCTGCGCGAAGGAAAGATCGCCATAATCAAACGACTCGACTCCGGGAATGATCTTCGCGGGCAACACCAGAAGTGAGCCGCATACTTCTGCTCTGAGTTCGCATTGGGTATAGAAGGATCGGGCCACGCAGTGAATATGGTGGAGGTCCTGCCAGGCGTGCAGTTCGCCGATTCGTTGCTCACCCTTACGATGATCCTTGTGGAAGTAAAGGGCATTGTCCTTAAGGTGAGTTTTCAGGAAGATCAAACACATCCAGCCGAACAGGAACCAGGGGTTTCCTTCTTTTAGGTATTGCGTGAATGCTTCGTATCCTCCTGCGAATAACCCGCTCACGTGCGTTTCCAGTTCACGCCCCATCTTGCTGTTGCAGGGTTCGCAACAAGGTATGCGGAAGCGCGCATAACGAAATTTCTCTCCGTTCGGAAGGGTAATCGTCTTGTCGTGCAATTCAAACTTCCTGAGAATCCAGTCGGGGAGTATGTGTTCGTCGTTGAATGGCACGGTGCCGGGCCGCGCGCCACAAATGAAGCAACACTTTCCCTGCACGATATCGGCGATGAACCGATGAAAACTGAAAAAGATTACGCGATCATCATTGCTAAGGACCGAGCCGTCGTCTGTCATCCTGAACATAGACGTTGCTCCCGATGTCCGGGAAAAACTGGGGACAAGCCGGACGTCCACGAATGTCCGTTCGTTCGGAAAAGTGCAGGACGTTCTGTTCCCGCTTTCCCTTTCCTGAGTTTGCTATCAATAGTTGATGTCAAATACCACAACCTCTGATCCGCTCGTTCTGTGACCGGCGTAGACCGCGAACTCCTTTTCTCTCCCAGTGGTCGGGTCACGGTATAGGACATGTGTCGGCTCCCACGTGAGAGCATCGACTTCCGTTACGTTGATACCCTTCACAACCAGTGGTCGCTCAAGTCGACTACGCACATCGCCTTCCGCGTATCTAGTCGGGTATTCCGAGATTGACTGACATTGGAAGACGTGTCTGTCGTCTTCCCGATTTATATATCGAGCTTCAAGAATAATTTCAGAAACCATCGCTGTGGTGCACTGCAAGTCAGACAATTCCGCTGGATGGTTAGTATTCGTCGAAGACACTCTCGCTTTCCACTTTTGTTTTTGATCGCGGATAAATTCCCGGTTCATTTCTTCGACTTGCATCCTTAGGTCTCGCGGGAATAGTTGAATCTCGATGCCCGCTTCGCTCAAGAGTTGATCTCCAAGGCCGCGGATGTCGGGATTGGGATCGGGCATCCCAATAAGTACGCGAGCAACCCGTCGGTCCACGAGTCGCTGAGCGCAGCAGATTTTGGGTGGGTTCCTTTTTGTGCACGGTTCAAGCGTCGTGTAGACCGTGGCTCCAGCCACCGTTTCGTCGGGTAGCTTCATCTCTAGTGCGACATATTCAGCATGAGATTTCGGCTTCTCACCGCGATACGCTTTCGCTAGGATCTTGCCATCCTTCACGATGACTGCACCAACCTTAGGATGGGGCCTATCGTCCTCAGCTATGCTTTTTTTCGCCTCTTCGATAGCCAGGAGCGCGAAATAGCGGTCATCCCTAATGTCAGATGGCCGTGATGCTCGGTACTCCTCGGCGACAGCGTCGGACTCCAGACGCTGGCTCCAGGTTGCCGCCATTCGATCCATCCGGCGGTTCCATTCCGCAAGCGCAACAGGATTTGGGTCCTCTCGAATCCGAGTGCCCCGCAGCGAAACTTCAAACTGTACTGCTGACTTTCGTGCAGCAATGAGCGGAACTATCGCTCGGTCCCGTACCGTCCGTATGAATTCTCCAGTGACGGTTCGGTTCTGTTGAGACCATGATTCGCAATGAGCGGCGAAGACTCTCTGTACCCACTCATCGGTCAGCTGTTCTTGAAAGTCGAACAGCCGCGGTAGGTAGCCGGCTGAATTACCACTCTGTCTAGTGTCAAAGGCGGCCTTCCTCTCGCCTTCGACGGACCTCTTCTGCATCTCATTAGAAATCTCTTGGATTTTAGGAGAAAGAAGCCGATTATCGAGGTCCTCCCAACGAAATGGTCGGGAATCCGCTTTATACCGTGAATGATCGGCACCTGGATTGTGTTGCACGGCAACGCTAACTGACTTGAGCAATCGCTCTCCGTCAGTGGAGATAATGAACCAGTCAGCAGTTTGCTCGTCATTGCGAATCAGCACTCCCTGCCTTTCCAGCCAGTTCCACGCCTCCATCATTCGCTTTGTCACCTCAGGCTGGCGGATTCCGTATTCCGGCTCTTTCGGTAGCGGCCCAAGGCCCACGTTTCGGTTCTCAAGCATGGCTCGGAAGTAGCCCCGATTAACTCCGGCATGTTGGTACACCGTATTCAGGCCTTCATAGCTTTGCAAGTGTGTGAGTAAAACCGCACCAAGCGTAGGCAAATCCTGCTGCAGCAGTTCGTCAGCAGTGGAGAAGAAACTTTTCAGGGGGCGAAATGGCATATCCACTAGAGAATAAACGTTACCAACACCAGGGACAAAAACTGAAAAACAGAGGCCGCGCAGAGCGCGGCCTCGGATCTTTGATTTTCACTTCTTTTTTCTTGGATGCGATGGGAAACCAATTCTTGTCTTATATCCCTGGCCACAGATCGCAACACGGCGTCGCCGATGCGAAGTGCGGGTGTGGACCTTGCGAGCGACGCTTTCGCGGAAGATGGTGAACCTTCGCGCTCCACAACAGCACACGAGTTGATCACCGACCCAGTGCGCGCGATGCAGCTGGTCGCCGCAGTTCGTATATTTTTTATGCTTGCTTCTTTTCATTTGTGACACCTTCCTGTCAGAATTTGTGACTTCTCATTTGGCCGTAAATAGAAAAAGCCCAGCTCGGATGAGCCAGGCCTTTTCGTGTGGATTTTGCGAACTACACGCCAAACGGGGCCTTTTGGGCCCCGTTTGGATACACGTCTGATATCAAAAAAATTGTATCATTTTCCTGCATTGGACTGCACAAAGTTAATTGTCGATTTCATTCTGAAAATCACTGTCCAGTGCATCATCTTCTTCTTGTTCTCTCAGGTCCGACGCCAACTCCGACCACGCCGCCCAAGGTCGAAGCGCTGCAATACATCTTCGGCGCGAGATGTAGTCCCGTGGCGCGTCACCAGGCCCATCCCACGTGATTCATGGCGTATTCTCCAGTTCGTGTTCGCGTCAAAGGACCTCAAGGTTATATCTCTCCGGCGGCTCGCTGCACGCGTGGCGGATGAAACACATTGCCATTCGAGCTCGGCGACAATCCAATGCCTCTCCGGGTACTGCGAACATCCGCACAGGCCGATACTCTCTCGTGTTGCCTCCTGAGGTGGGGATGGCGGCCCTGTGTAAGCGATGCCGTTGGGTTACGTTGCGGCTGTTGCATGACAGCTACCGCCGTCCCTGCTTCTAGCTAGTATAGGAACTCGGGGCACCCTGGAATCTGTGCAGTGACGCAGGTGTCCCTTAATCCGAGCAGGATTTGGGCTCAAGCCGACCGGCGTGCACTTGCGGCCATGCAATTCGTCGTCGCTGTCGGTTTTGCTACGTTGCGGTGATTCTTGCTACGTGCCTTGGACTTCTTCGACAACACGGACTGCTTGATGGTTTTTGCCATATGCGTGCCCTCCTTGGGCTGGTTGAGGTTGATGTTGATACCTACGTTGAATACCAGCGACAGGACGAGAACCACATGGGCGACAGCACGCCACGCCGGACACCAGCACTTGGCCGGCTTCAACCCAAATCTGTCTTCAGTATATGGGATGCAAAGTCTGAAAACTTGGTCGCAGCTGGCGAGATTTGAAAGCGGAGGTAACCGACGGACTGGTTACTCGCTCGATCTGGGCGCCAGCACGTCTCGTCAGTTGACCGGCTCGCGGTTTAAGCGCAGGAAAAGGATGTCATCGTACTGCGCACGACAGATTTCTGTTTCAAAGTCCTCTTCGATCTCCTGCTGTACGAGAGACTGTAACAGCTCGTACTCGCCCCGGTCCATCTCCGCGATACTGCCGGCCGTAATCCCAGCCGCCGGGAATCTCTGCTTCGAGTGGTCCAGGATCTGGTTGTCGATTGCCCCGTGCAGCATCGGCACGAGTGCCTTGGCTTTGTCTGATGAGGGCAGACCGCAGTAATAGACAAATACCTTGGCTGTAATATCCAGAACCTTTGCGGCGTGTCCGTAGGAGCTCGGACCTACTGCCTTGACGCGACCGTTCTTAAGTTTCTTTTCTGCGGTACGAATATTCTGCGTGAACCATTCGCAGAAGCCCACATGCAACTGGTCATAGTGCTCTTGGCTGGCGACGATGTCTAGTTCTGCAAAGAGCTGTTCGAGCTTCCGGAATACCTTGGCGTTCGAACCTTTCATCAATACTCTCGTCATTCCAGCGAAGTCGATCGCCATGTCGATGATCATCTTCATCTTAGCTTTCAGTGCAATGTCGATAGGCCTTGGCTTCCCTTGATCGGCCATAGAGACTCCTTCACCCTGCACGCGCCCCTCTACAGATTGCTGAACATCACAAAACAGCCCAAGCTAAGGATAGCAAGACCAGGACCACAGCAAGCAGAGGGATCGTGCGATCAGCTCTCGTCCGGTTGGGGACGTAAGTATCGCCTTCAGTCCGTGGGAGCGGAGATTCGGCGGTCGATTACCGGCTTACTGTCGGTCAGTCAAAAGGCATCCAGCTCCAGGTGATAGGGGCAGTTTTTGTGTGTCCGCTGTGGGCCATATCAGTTTTGAGGACTGTGGCAGTCCGCAAGGGTCTGTTCCGTAGGTGACTCGGATGTCCTGACCGCGATAATCCAGCCTGCGCATTCATTACGCCAGCTGCCTTTTATTTAGTGCCCACTTTTTGAGGCAGACATCCTCGTCGCTGTTGGCGAAGCCAGTCGATTACTAATCGCCCATCGAAACGTACCGCCGTACCAATTCGAAATGACGGTATCCGGCCTGCTCGGGCCAGCTTAAAAATGGTTTTCGGGCTGACGCTTAACATCTCAGCCACTTCCTTGGCCGTCATCGCTCCTTTGTTTCGACAATTGCGGGCAATTTTCTTGGTCAGTGTCAGAGTTTCAATTTCCGCCATTTCTTGAGCCGTGAAGTCAGCCATCTATTCCTCCGAAAATCTCATTCACCTTCTTGCGTACCTGCTGACTGCGAGACGGCTTGAGATACCGCATCGTGCTCTCCATGTCAGAGTGGCCAAGCCACTGCTGTACCGTTCGCAAGTCCACCCCGGCCCACAGTGACCACGTTGCGAATGTCGCCCGAAACTTGTGAAGCCAGAAGTCTTCCTTGTTGAGCTTCGCTCGTTTTGCGATTGCCTTGCAGCAGTCCAGGAAGTCCAATTTTGGCCTGCAACCCGCAGTCGGGAATACCAGCTGGCAGCCGTTCGACTTCGCCCGGAGCTTCTTCAATGACCGCATCAGCTTCGCGGGGACTGGAATCTCGCGCTCCTTGTACGCTTTCGGCGTCCACTCATAATCAGGCTTGTGTGATATACGCACGATGTAATCTGCGAACTTGATGTCTTTCCAGCAGGTGAACATGACCTCCTGCTCGCGCATTCCGGTCATCAGAAAGAACTCAAACCACAGATGCTCTTCAGAGTCACAGGCAGCGAAGAACTTCTTCAATTCCTCTTTCTCATAAATCTCCGGTTCTTCCTGCACGAACTTCGGAGCGTCACCGGTCTCATGCACCTTGATCTTGTTCGCTTTCAGGAAGGCAACGACGCGGGCGAACTTGTTGAATACGGTGCGAGGGGAGAGTTCCATCTCATCACGGCAATAGGCGCTGAACGCGAGCAAATCCTTCCGGGTGATGTCGTTCAGATATTGCTTCGTGCAGCTCTGTTGGAAGTACCGCAAAGTGGTTTCGTAATCGGAATGCGTCTTCTTCTTCCGCTGAAGACCCTTCTCTTCCAGAAAGTCTCGAATCGCTTCCGCCAGAACCACACTGTGCCCGTTGTTGCCGCTCTCGGGCACGACGGAGACACCGTTGTTCACGGCGTTTAGTTCAGCTTCCTTCCGCTGGCGTCTGGAGGCCGCGTCTTGGGCATCTTTGCCTACAGAGAGACGGACCCGCTTGCGTCCCTCGTACCACTCCAGGTAATACGCACCTTCCGGGTGCCGCTCTTCGTTCCCATTCACGACCACTATGTCGGGCTTCACCCGTCCATTGGCAGATAGCACGACACGGCAATATCGCCAGCCTTGCGGTGTTTCGACTCGCTTGGTGAGATTGACTTCCCGGTTCATCTGGGTGATCCTTTCTGATGTTGGTATCAGTGTAGGTATCACCACCTTGCAAGTGCTAGATAACTAAGGTAATGGCGGAGGGAGAGGGATTCGAACCCCCGGTACCCTTCCGGGTACAGTGGTTTTCAAGACCACCCGTTTCAACCGCTCACGCATCCCTCCGGGCAGTACTTAACAGCAGTTTAGCAGAGTCCTTTTTTACCATGGTGCGGGTCCAGGCTGACTGGGCAGCGCAAGAATGGTGAGTTGCTCGCCGAGTCGGGTGAGCGTTACTTCAGAAGACTCTCTCCCTGCCGATTATCTGTGCTGAGCCGATGAGCTACCGAGAGAGCATTCTCCCATTTACCTCCAGGTGTGAAGCCCATTCGCTCCCGCCGCTAGAGTTCCCAAACTGGCGGGTTCGACGGTGATGACATCTTTCCCGTGGGTCTTGCCGGCGAGGATCGGCTTATTGGGAATAGTTTCGTAGGCATAGCCGGTCAAAACCGCACTCACCGTTGATTCTGGATTGCGATAAATTCTTACGTTGAACCGGGCCCAGCCATAGTGAGTTTTCCCTTTGATAATAAATTTCAGGCCCAGATAGCGACCCTTGACAGGCTTACCCGCGTCCGCCCACGGGCCGGAGTATGTTGGTTGCGAACGGAGGAACAACGCAACTGCTCCCATGATCCCTCTGCTGGTGTTGAAACCCGCCTGCGGTCCGATCGAGGCTCCCGCGCGCAATGCAGAAGCATAGGGCGCTTTACCAACTACTTCGTCTCCCTTAGTCTGCGGATAAGCGAACAAGTCCGCCGCATCCCAACTTTCGCAGGTACCCCGGTGGGCAGAACAATCCTCCTCCGATGTCAGAATGTGGAATCTAAGGTCGTTCGTCCCGTCATGGTTGAGATCGAGAAAAAAGTCATTGTTAATCGGGAGTCTCTTGTGAGCGGGGGTGTAGACAATCTTGGCTTGGGCTGGCTGGGCTAGTGCCAACAGGCTCACTCCCGCCGCACTGGCCGCGAGCGCATACGAGTTGAGCCGCTGATGCAGTGAGTCGGTAAGCGCCGACGGTTTCCTGGATGTCCGCTTCATAGTTCCTCCCAAAAATGGCGGCTCCAAGTATCCTCGCACCTTGCGCGGGAGTCAATGAGCATTCGCGAAGCGGAC
Source organism: uncultured Acidobacteriota bacterium (assembly GCA_963770485.1). Taxonomy (GTDB): domain Bacteria; phylum Acidobacteriota; class Terriglobia; order Terriglobales; family Acidobacteriaceae; genus CAVVEC01. The sequence goes on along the minus strand of CAVYPX010000009.1, from coordinate 95,912 downwards.
GAGCGGTCAACCAGGCTGGGCTTTCGAGATACGGCCGTGGTTTATGGTCTGGCGCCGATTGACTTTTTCTGCCGCCAAGCCGGAATCGCAGATGCGCCTTGCGCCAGAGGACCGAGACTGGCCGGTTCGAAGCGATGAAATCCGGTCCCTCGGTCTGGCCGGCGATGATTAGCTTGTTCGGGAACCGTCCTTGAGCCCCAAGAGACAAACGCGGGTGCTGCAATACCACTACAACGATTTCAATAAAAGGCCACCAGGCTAAAAGCACTGGCGGCCATACTCTCCCTCACTGTAACCACTAAGACGCACAAGTCCGTGAATTTACTAACACCGGGTTTTCAAGCCAGCGACCTCCATGGCAATGCGTCGCACGCATCGTGCCTTTATTTCCCGCCGCGCCAGGCCGAAATCGTCGACGCGCCTCGCGCTAGGTGACCGAGGCTGGCGTCCTGAAGGATGACGACATCGTTCCCGTGAGTCTTGCCTGCAATGATCGGCTTGTTGGGGGTGGTTTCGTAGGCGTAGCCGGTGAGGGTAGCAGTGATATGAGCGCGTTTGCCAAGAGTCGTATTGAGCCGCGCCCAGCCATAGTGGATCTTTCCCTTAATCACGAATCTCAGACCGAGGTAGTGGTCCTGAACGCTACACCAGAGGGCCGAATGAGAGTAATCAGTCGCGTGGCACATTGAGGGGCTAGGAAAAGTGTTGGAAAAGAATCGTGCCTTCTGCCCGATCGTAGCCCCCCAGCTAGAACAGAGACATATATGGTTCCAAAATTCACCGTATGCCCCTCAACGCCGTTGGGGGAGTGAGAGGGGAGAATGGACAACCACCCTGTTGGACCGAAATCAGTGTCCACAAACCACAAGTCGAATATCCTGAAGTCCACCGTGCCGTCGTTGTTGAGGTCCAAGGGCAGAGATTTCGCTGGGTTGGAGCCGTGCAATACCTTGTGAGTAGGCGTGTAGACGATCTTGGCTTCGGAGGGCGACGCCAACGCCAGCACTCCCACTCCGGCCGCACTCGCCCCAAGTGCATACGAGTTGAGTTGGCGGTGCAGTGATTCAGAGAGGTTCGAGGGCTTCCTGGATGTCCGCTTCATAGTCCCTCCCAAAAATAGCGGCTCCAAGTATCCTCCCGACTGGCGCGGCAGTCAATGAAGGCTTTCTAACTGCCTCATCGCAATTTCCTTAACTCAAACACTCTTGACCGGGCGGAAGGACCAGGTCATGGCCCAGGAATAGAAAGCAACGATGATCAGGATATCGAGTGGTATGCCGAAAACAATGTACAGCACGGGCATGAACAGTACCGTCTTTTGCAGCACCAGCGCCTGCAGAAGGATCTGAAAGGGCAGGAATAAAGTAAGGTAAGCCATCGTGATGCAGGTCAGCAGAGCTTTCCTCAGCAGTCCGAAATCGAAGATGTAATAAACCAGTCCGAGTAAAAGCGGAACCGTAGAAATCAGCGCCGTCCCGGAGCTGATGAGGCCTTCGATATAGCTGTCTGGAGTGTGCGGGAAACGTGCCGGCAGGAGCGCAAAGTACAGCAGGCCCGATACTTGTACCAGCAACACCCCGCGCGCGAGATAGATGATCGGGATCCATTTCTTGGAAAGAAAGAACGTGGCGGCGAAGAGCAACAATGTGGCGACGCCAGCCAGCCACCAGGTTTCGGGAGTCGGCAGCACCGGTTCCATCCGGAGGTAGGGAATATCGAACCTGATTGAGGAGGCTAGACGGTGCTGGGACAGTGCGAGTTCTGCACGCAAAGGTAAAAGACGGATTCCGGCCGCCAGGATCCGTGCCCAGAAGCGGCAGAGCCCGGGCAGCACGAACAACCAGACCGAAGAAAAGAAGACAAACAGAGAAATTGCGGCAGCCAGGTTCATGGGACCGAGGCGAAAATGGGCAAGCGCCCGGTGCATGGGAATGACGCCGCCGCGATACCCGCGGAAGCGCGTCGGGTCCGCCGGGGCGGAGCGGGCGGGCCTCTTTGCCGGCAATTCGCGACCCTCAAAACTCCTTGAAGAATCCAAAGCTGCTCCCGCCCCGCATATAAAAAGGACTGCGGTAATAATCGCCGACGAAATTGAAACCCCAGTTAGTCCCAACCCACTGCCGCCAGGTGAGGGTCAGGGTCTGACTCTGGAAATCGTTAAGCGTGGCGGTCGGCCCGATGAGTTGATAGGCCTCTTCTCCAAACCCGGTACGAACCGTAACGTAGTGCCGCTTGTTGCGGCCCTGGGTCAGGGCGACGAAACCTGCGGGCGCAAACACTGCTCCGGGATGGCTGAGGTTGAAGTAAATCCCTTCTTCGACCACCCAGGGCCGGTTGAAATAATAAGTGCTGCCCGCGAAAAAGGTGTGATCGCGGTGGACGTCTTTGGCGATGTTGTAACCGACTCCGAAGGTCGTGACCAACTGCCTGCGGCCCAGCCACTTCTTGTTGAGAAACCCGTCTGCACGGAAACGCGGCCAGAAAAAACCCCCGGCGCTGGAACCCAACGTGAGCGAACCATACCAATCGGGATTGAAGTTATAGGTATCGCCGGCGGCAAAATAAACTCCGGCGTCGCCAAATTCGCGCTGGCCGTTAATCTCGCCGTTCCAGATGTTCTTCCCTGTGGTCACTACGCCGCGACTGTATCCACCCGCCCAGTAGCCGAAGCCGTTGCTCAAAGTTAGATAACTGCCTCCACTTTCGACATAATTGGTCAGCAGCTTCGGCTCAGTTTCGGAAGGCCCTGCGGTGACCGGCGCTGGCGCTTCGGGAGAGACCAAGGCGGCACCTGGCGCCGAGGCACTCTCCTGGGCATGCGCTGCCGGCAACAGCGCAAGGCTCAGGATCAGGAGCCAACCCACAAGTTGGCAAAGTTGTTTCACGATCCCGACCGGAATAATTCGACACTTCATGAGGATCACATCATTTCCCGAGGCCTGACTGCACTCTCCTAGCGGCGAAACCGACAGGTGTCCGGATTCATGGGTAGTTTGATATGGAAGCGAGCCAAACGCGCGATTGTTGGGTCGCAAAGAACGCGACCCCTTCGCGCGGCTCGCCCAGATCCCTCGCTGCGCAAAGAGCGCTTGCTCGGGATGACAAATCAAACTGAGCCCGATTTGTGGGAACGCCTGAGTGCCCTATCGGTTATTCCTAAATTGTATTGGGGGTTGGATTTCGGTAAAGGTTACCAATGTCACCTGGTTGTTGGACAGTTCTTCCGGGCGGTTCCGCAGCCGCATTGCCCTCAGCGGCTGGAGCCTCCCTCGGCGACCTGTAGATCAAGCGCCACCCGCTCACCGTTAATCAGGACAGTTCCGGCGTCGATGAGCTGCTGGCCGGTGCAATCGTATTTTTCGTAGCAACGCAGGGCGGGGAAGGGGAAGAAAAACTCCACGGCTTCCGACATGGCAGCGTTCGCCTTGCCCGCGACGTGAACCGTGGTGCTGAAACTGATGCCGTCAAAACTTACGTCCTCTTTGAAGTAGGCCAGGATCGGGCGGACCAAGTGGGCCACGTGGTCGTCGAACGCCATCGCCGCAACCTTGTAACGGGATCCGCCAGCCGTCTCCGGCAGATTGCTGTTGATAGACAGCTCGAGATAGATGCTCTGACGGAAAGCCACGAAATTCGGAGCCGCGTAGGCGACAAAGTGGGCTTGGGGATTCAGTTCTTTCGCCAGCTTGGCCAAAACCTCCTGGTTGGAGGCCTGGAGCGCGGACAGCGCCTGGGGGGAAGTGTCCCGCGGCGGCGGCGGGGGCTCTTTCGGCTGCGCGGTGCTCGGAGGAGTTGATGCAGTCTGCCGGTCGACGTTGTTATTCTGTACTACTTCCACACCCGCTTGCGCCGGACCAGCGTGATTGTCGCCTGAACCATTAGTGCCCGGAGCACCGGCGTCCAGGCGAGGTCCTTCACCGCTGAGCCAAATCGTGACCGCCTCGGCGTTCAGGAAAGCCTGCCCTTGCAGCAGAGCCGCTTGTTGTGTGGACTCATCTTTCGAACCGAGCAGCCTCACTGCGCTCGCCTGCGGCAGAAAGACCATCAGATTCTCCGGCCGCTCCATGGAAACTCCCATGACCGTCCCCAGAATGTGGTGAGAAATTTCCACGGCATAACCCTGAATGTGCTGGTTGCTCTGAAAGCGCGGCACCGCCGCTTTCAACACCGGCATCACCACATTCATAAAAGTACTTCGAGCCCGCTGGTCGCTCGTGGTCTTCTCGGCGGAGTAGGCGGCGTAGTAGTTGCCGGTGATGGCGAGCACGGTTTGACCGTTGTAACGGTCGAAGCGGATAGAACGCTGGTCAGCGCGTTTCTGCTGCGCTTCGTCGAGATCAAGTTTGCGGCTCAGGTAAAAAGGATATGCGAACTGATCCGCAAGAATGTCGCGGCCCACCGCCTGCAAGTCGTCCATGTATTGCTGCTGCAGTGAGCGCAATTCTGGATCCTTGATTTCAGCCGGGGACACCGCCTGTGCCATCATCCCGACTGCGGCCAACAGAACCAGAGCTAGACCAGTTCCAAGGCAACAGTGGGCCAGTTTCCTCAGGGGCTGAATCCCACATCTGTTTGGGTATGCTTGCGGCACCAGTGAAGTCATGATTATTCACTTGAGAAAGGGTAACGATTGAAATAATACTTGGCACAAGGTTTCTGCAAGACATCTGCCTGCATATTTGGCAGAGATGGAGTTCCGTTTCAATCGCCGGAAGCGCTCGGATTTGTTCATTGACACGCTGCGTCATATGGCCACTGCTGATCCTTTAACTTTCGAGCGGCTGACTGCTTGAGGATTTTTTTATATTCTCGACAATACACGTGCATCACCAGCGCCTCCCGTTAACACTGTACCGATGCCATTTCCAACCTTAAAACTAAATCGGTACATTTTGTCACACTCAGATTTGGCAGGGATTGGTGAACGGCATCGGAAACGGGCTAATCGTGCGCCGCCTCCGTACCCTTTGTCAAGTGAACAATCAGGAGTTTGCTCGTGCCACCAAATGCGCTTCAACAGCGCGCGCTAGCGGCTGAGGGCAGGTACAACCAGCTTTCCGGCAATCGGAGTACAATGCCGATTTCCAGTGACAAAGGAGACTCTCGTGGCGCGAACAGCTCGTGTGATTTTTCTTTTGCTGATGGTCTGGCTGCCTGCCACTGCCCGCCCGGCGGCCAAACCCAATGCCGAGCAGAGAACCGAACGATATATGGAGTCGATCCGGCGGCAGCCTTCTCTTCTGCTGGCATTCCTGCGCGAGATGCCGAAGGGCGGCGACCTGCACGTGCACCTGAGCGGCGCGATTTACGCGGAGAATCTGATCGATTTTGCCGTGTCGGACAATCTGTGCGTGGACCGAACCACATCGGTGCTGATCGCTCCGCCTTGCGATGATTCCTGCGAGAAGTACACGAACAAACCAGCCGTCCGTTGCGCCTATGGAGATCACGTGCTTTACAACACAATGATCGACGCGTGGTCGATGCGCAATTGGGAGCCGGGCGAAGAATCGGGGCATGATCATTTCTTTGCCACGTTCGACAAATTTTCTTTGGCAATGCACAACCATACTGCGGATGCTTTTGCTGAGGCCGCGTCACGCGCGGCCGAAGACCACCTGCAGTACCTTGAATTGATGCACACTGCGGATCGAGCGCAATCCGGCCAGTTGGGCGCAAAGTTGGGGTGGGACGATGACTTCGCGCGCATGCGCGAAAAGCTTCTGGCCAATGGCCTGAAAGACATCATTACTTCTACCAGGAGGTGGCTGGACGAGGACGAAGGCAAGATGCGTTCCATGCTCAAGTGCGAAATGCCGGACGCGAGCCCGGGATGCGGTGTCAAAGTTCGTTATCTGTACCAGGTGCTACGCGGACTGCCCCGCGAGGCTGTCTTTGCCCAGATGCTGATGGGGTTTGAACTGGCCAAAGCGGATCCCCGCTTTGTGGGGTTAAATCTGGTGATGCCGGAGGACTGGTATGTCCCCATGCACGATTTCGACTTGCACATGAAGATGATCAATTACCTGCATGAGATGTATCCAAGAGTTCACATCAGCTTGCATGCCGGAGAACTGGCGATGGGATTAGTGCCTCCTGAAGGCTTGCGGTTTCATATTCGTGATTCAATCGAACGCGGGCATGCAGAGCGGATTGGGCACGGCGTGGATGTGATGACCGAGGACCATCCTATTGATTTGTTGCAGGAGATGGCGCAGCGCAAGGTCCTGGTGGAAATCTGTCTGACCTCGAATGACGTGATTCTGGGCATAAAGGGCGACGACCATCCATTGCCGTCATACCTGCGCTATGGAGTGCCGGTGGCGCTGGCGACCGATGATGAGGGCGTGTCGCGATCCGACATGACCCATGAGTACTTGCGAGCCGTTCAGACCTACGACCTGACCTATGAAACGATCAAGCGCATGGCGCGACAGAGCCTCGAACATAGCTTCTTGCCGGGCGCCAGCCTGTGGGCCACAATCAAACCACTTCGCGCAGTGAATACCTGCACCTCGGATCGGCCCGAGGTGGACAAGGTCTCGCCCAGTTGCCAGAGATTTCTTGATGACAACGAGCGGGCTCGCCTGCAGTGGAAGCTGGAGGCGGAGTTTGCGGCATTCGAAAAAAGGTTCTAGAACGGCTCCGCCCTTTCGGTCCGGTCGTTGCCGTTTGCTTGGATGAACGGCAGAGGGCACGGAGTGCAGTTGTGATGCTAAAATGCGCCCTCCGGCCAGGAGTTGGAAGCCAGAAGCTCTCTATGGACGAATTCGCACGCGCCGAATCCGCCGCGCAATTCCTACTCACGCAGACGCCGCTACGCCCCAGGATTGCGGTTATCCTGGGCTCGGGGCTGGGTGCTTTTGCCGACGAACTCTCCGAAGCCACACGAATTCCCTACACGAACATCCCTTCTTTCCCACGCTCGACTGCGATCGGGCACGCCGGAGAGATGGTAATCGGGAAGGTTGGCAACGTCGCGGTCGCAGCCATGCTGGGGCGTGTTCATCTTTACGAAGGTTATTCGCCGAGCGAAGTGGCCTTTCCGATACGCGTGTTTGGCCGCATGGGCATTCGCGCGCTGATTCTCACCAACGCAGCCGGTGGAATCAACCTCGAATACAAGCAAGGCGCGCTGGTGGTGATCACGGATCACATCAACCTGCAGGGACACAATCCGCTCGTGGGTGCCAATGACGACCGTTTCGGGCCGCGCTTTCCCGACATGACCCAGGCCTACTGGAAACCTTATCGTGAGATCGCGCTCGAAGCCGCGCGTACGCTGGGCAAGACAGTTTACGAGGGTGTGTATGCGGGGCTGCTCGGTCCGAATTACGAGACTCCGGCCGAGATCCGGTACCTGCGCACGATCGGCGCGGATCTTGTGGGTATGTCCACAATCCCGGAAGTGGTTGCGGCCCGCCACATGGGAATGAAAGTTTTGGCCATTTCCTGCGTCACCAACATGGCCGCGGGAATTCTTGACCAAGTGCTCAATCACGAAGAAGTGCTTCAGGCCGGACGCCGCGTGCAAGGCGATTTCGTCGCGCTGCTGGGGGCAGTGCTGGTGGAAATCGAGAAAGACGCGGAACCAGACTGACCGGGCTCGTGGCAAACTGCGGAGCTTATTTCCCGAGCACGGCGAAAGCAGAGCCGGGATAGCCTTGATAGGGCGTCCAAACTCCGTTGGCCTGCCCGCAATAACCCGTGGTCGAATAGCAGTAATAGGCTTGCGGGATGCCCTCCGTGGAAAGCTGCCGGGTGTCATTGTCGTTCCAGGCAGCCCATACGTCTGACTTCTTCTCGGTGCTCACAACGACCCAATATTGAGTTCCGGCTGTAACTGGTATGCCGGCGCTACTCTTGGTCTCAACCTTGCAGCAGCTTCCAAAGTTCGGCATGCCTGTCACCTTCCACTTCGCGATAACGGTCCCCGGCCTCCCGGTACCGTCGTCGTTGTTCAGACTCAAGAGCACATCTGTGTATGTCCCGGCCAGGTATCCCAGCGCCATTTCGATCTTGGTCAGCTTCAGGTTTGTGCTAGGTGTGAAAGCAGCCGCCTGCCACCATTCGGGGCCGCCTCCGCCGGAGCCCTCGATCGTGCCACCCGCGCAGCACCAGTACAACCCGTCGGGGTACTGGTGGGCTAGATTGTCAAAGATAGTGGTGAGACCAGCGTTATTCTCGATGTAGGGCTGACCCTTGGACGGGCCGTTGGTGCTGATAGTTTGTCGTCCATCCCTGCTGAGTACGATTCCATCTTTACTGGCAGCCATGGCGGCCATGGTGAAAGCCAGCACTGTCAAGCACAGCATCAAGCCGATTAAGGTCGTCTTCACTTGTGTGTCCTCCATTTTGAAATCGGTGGTATGGTACTTCATTTCAGAACGTAAACTTCGCCGCCAACTGTATCACGCGGGGGCCGCCGCCTCCCAGGCCAGGGTTCGTTTGTGCCTGATCCGGGGTTTGTGTGATCAGCCCTTGATTGGGCGATGCTCCAGTAGCGGTTCCGTCAGCATTGAAGGCCGGCAGTATAAAGAAATTGGGCAAGGCGAAATTCGGGTGGTTGAAAATGTTGAAGAACTCCGCTCGAAGTTGCAGGTTCAGTCGTTCGAAAATGCGTGTGTCTTTGGACAAGGCAAAGTCGACGCTCCAGAAATGCGGCCCGTAGATGGCGTTGCGTCCCAAATCGCCGAAGCTCCCGACATTGGGTACGGTGGGGTTCAAAGGCTGGGCAAAGGCGTTGCCGTTGAGATAACCGATCACGTCCGGGGCCGATTCCCAGTTGGAATTGATCGGGTTGACGCCGGGAATCAGGTCTGGGCGTTGATGAAAGTTAGAGGGCGTGGTAAAGATGCCGCTTTCAGCACTGGTATCGTTTGCGCTCACGATGGGCACCGGGCGGCCGCTCTGTGCGGTCAGAATGGTATTGACCTGCCAGCCTTCCGCTAGGTTTCGCGGGCCGGCCAGCCGCGGCACCTGATAGGTGAACGCGGCGGTGAACCGATGGCGGGCGTCGAAGTTCGAGGGTCCGCGCTCGGCCGCAAGGTCGTGGCCGTTCTGCGGGAACGCCACCGTGGCGAAGTTATAGTCAATGCCGTCAGAGGCGTCGTCCAGAGACTTGGAGAAGGTGTAGCCGGCAAACCCGGAGAGACCATGCCAACTGCGAGAGCGAAGAGTTGCCTGAAGTGCATTGTAGTTGGACGAAGTCACCGGAGAGAGCGAGTCGATGGCACCGTAACCTCCGTTTGGCCGTGTGCCCGTGGAATCCGGCTGGTTGAGATCCAACAGGCGCACCAAATGGGTGCCCTTACTTCCCACGTAACCAAGCTGGAGGCCAAAGCTCTGCGAGAGTTCCTGCTGAAGGTTCAGATTCCAGTTCTGTGAGTAGGGATTGCTAAAGTTTCGAGGAGTGACAAACACGCTGCAAGGACAGGGCGCGGGGTTGGCGGTAAAGACCGCGCCCGGAGTCGTGCCGTTGAACGCCCCTGCATTGAAATTCAAAGGCAGAACCGCCGACGGCCCGATGGGGTTCGTCACCAATCCCGCCGAAGTGGTGAAGTTCGCGATCAGCAGGTCTTGCGGAACGTAGTCATAGTAAATTCCGTAGCCGCCTCGCAGGATCGTTTTCGAAAGAATGTTCCAGGCAAATCCGAGACGCGGGCCGAAATTGTGCAAATCGCGGCTGTAGGCGCCGTTCACGCCATCTGTACCAACCATAGCGAGATTGCCGTCACTGCCCAAATTCGAGAGCAGATTATGCGCCTCGCTCAGTGGCCCGAAGTATTCCCATCGCAATCCATAATTCAAAGTAAATCTCGGCGCCACGCGAAAGTCATCCTGGGCGAAGAAACTCAGGCCATTGTTGTAGGTAGTGCGCTGAGTGTTTCCTGCATTTGCGGAAACTGAGTACGGCGCTCCAAGGTAAAAGTTGGCCAGGGTTGTGACGCCAGGATCGCTGCAGAATTGAAACCCTGGGGGACAAACGCCGCTCCCACCCATACCGAACGTCGACGATCCAAACTCGACCTGCCCGCGCGACAAGCTGTCGTTAAAACTGTCGATCACGATGCGACGGACCTCGCCGCCAAATTTGATACTGTGCTTTCCTTTCACCCATGTGAAGTTGTCCAGAAACTGGAAACTTCCGCTGGTGCGGCCGTGAGGCAGGAAGGCGCTGGCGCCCAGATTCTCAAAGGTTCCGCCGAAGTCGATTTCAGGCACGCTCAAGCGGCCTGTGCCGAAGTTCAGGCCGATGGAATTTGGGTCGAAGCTGGCGTCCTTGGGCTCGAACGACGTGCGATAACGGCTGTAGCCAAAGCGCACTTCGTTAATTTTTGTGGCACTCAGCGTGGAGAGCAGACTGATGGAAACGATTTGCACTCGCGTGGGCGAAGTTTGCGCAAACTGCGCCAGGCGCGAAGCGGCCCCGCCTCCCAGACCTCCCAGCGGAAAAACTTGGGTGCTCTGCGCGAAAGCGTAGCGCCCGGTCAACGACTCGCTGGAACTGATCGCGTGATCAATTTTGCCGATGAGACTGCTGACGTCGTTCTCGTCCGCCACCGTGCCCGGAACCGTGCCAGCGGTTCCGTTGAAGCCCGTCGGAGTGGGGAAAAAGCTCAGAAGGCTGTTAAGAGCCGGGTTAGGGGTTGACACACCATTCGCCGCAGCCAGAATCTGGGCATTTTGGATCTGCTGGGAGGTCGGCACCTGGAAAGAGAAAGCGGACCCCACGCGCTCGCGTTGGCCCTCGTAGGCGCCGAAGAAGAAGGTTCTGTCTTTGATGATGGGGCCGCCCAGCGAGCCGCCGAATTGATTGTTCTTGAAGCCGGTTTTGGGAGCAGGATCTCGATTGAAAAAGTTTCTCGCATCCATCGCGTCATTGCGAAAGAACTCAAACGCCGAACCATGAAACTGATTGGTACCGGACTTGGTCAGAATGTTGATCACGGACCCGCTATTCCTTCCATATTCCGCGGGAAATTGCGATTGCAGATTGAACTCCTGAATCGCATCGATAGGAAGAATAGAAGCCGGTGCGCCGCCAATTCCAGTCTGATTGAACGCTGAATTGTTGAAGAAGGGATCGTTATTGTCGGTTCCATCGAGCGTGTAATTATTGGAGCGGTCGCGGTTCCCATTGATGCTGAATTGGCCGAATCCGCTCTGCACCGCAGCCACGCCGGAAGGTTCCACGGTTGCGCCTGGCACCAACGCAACTAGTTTGCCGAAATCGCGGCCATTAAGCGGCAACTCGCTGACCAGCTTTCTGTCCACCACCTCACCCAGCACGTCGCGCGTCTCGTCGACCACCGGAGTAGTGGCAGTGATGGTCACCTGTTCGATGTGCCTCTCGACTTTAGTAAGGTCGAAGTCGGCGGTCGTGTCCAGGCCCACGTTCACTATGACATTCTGCGCCACCGGCGACAGCCCAGCCGCCGACGCCGTAACCACATATTCCCCGGCGGGCAACTCCGCTAATAGATAAGCGCCGTCCGCCCCGGTTACGGTTTTGCGCTCCTGTCCGGTCGCGCTGCTCCTGGCCGTGACATCGGCTCCGGCGATGACGCTGCCCTGAGGATCCACCACCGTCCCTCGAATCGAACCCCGAAAACTCTGCCCGAGGAGGAGACAAGGCATGAGCAGCGAAGCGGTGAAAAGAACGAGGTATAGGAACCTGCGATTGTTGGTGGTTGGCTGACAGCTGCTCATGTCTCCCCTCCTCAAGGAATACGTCGGGCCACAGAGCCCTCATTTTTCGCCTGGATGAACCGGAGCATTGAACGCTCTAACATCCTGGGAATGTTCATTACTTCCCCGCTCGCGGGATGAACAGGGTAACCGGCGGTTTGATGCCATAAGTCGCTGCAAAGCTTCCTTGGTTGACTGCAATGCCCACCCGCCCGCGCGAATCGATGTAAAGCAGCGGCTGTTTCAGTGGCACATCGCTGAAAGTGCGCACAAAGGGGATATTCATTTTGGCGTTTCCAAGGCTGATGGAAACTGTCTCCCCCCGCGCGTAGCCCAGTTTAAGAAAATCATCAGCGCCGATGTTGGTCACGAGATTGCCGAATGGCCCGTCGGTAGCGATGACGTTCCCGGTCAGTCCCTGATCATCTACCTTGGCAGCCGCAAGATCCAGGCGGACGAGTTTGGCCACATCGAGTTCCGGCCCCACGTGGGACCAGTCTTCGCCGTGCGCCAGATGGGCGCCGACCGGCGAGAAAATATCGCGTCCGTGAAACGTGGACGAGAGTGCCGCGCCGATCATCCAGTCGCGATTCGTAATCTCTCGGGCACCGTCGAGCCCGTCGCGATCCTGCACCAGCGTCATCAAGCCGTTATCTGGCAGGACAAAATACTGGCGGCGTTTTGATTTCACGACCACCGCTTTTCGCGTGCTGCCCACGGTCGGGTCGACGACGACCACGAACACCGTTCCCGCCGGATAATACGCAGTCGCGCCGTAGAGGAAGCGCGCCCCGTCGGGAATGGAGAACGGCGTGACCTGGTGGGTTAGGTCCACAATGCGCAACTCGGGGGCGATGGAGTACATCACGCCTTTGCAGATCGCTACAGAATCATCTACGGTTCCGAAGTCGGTCATGAAGACGATCGTTGGTTTCGGCAGCGTAGGGTCGGCAGCATGGGCATGCCCTTGAGCGCACAGGACCAGCAGAAAGCACGCGGTGACAAGTTGCGAAGATTTGCGCCAGTAGGTAGTGTTGCGCATGGTGCGTTCTCGACAAAGCTGCCAAGATTTCGATTGAAGCGAAAATTGTAAATGCTGCAGGCTCAAACTAGAAGGGGCACACAGCACGGCAGCAGGAAACCTCCGTGCCGTCTATAATTCTTTCCATCGCGTTGGCAATGCTACTGCAAGGAGGTTGTGATGGCTGAAGTTATCCCGGAGAAATATCGTGATCTGTTCAGCAAGCGTGCGTTTGCCAGTTTGGGCACGCTGATGCCCGACGGCCGCCCGCAGGTGACCCCGGTCTGGTGCGATGTGGAAGGCGACTTCGTCATCTTCAACTCGGCTAAAGGGCGGCAGAAAGATCGCAACGTAAGGCGCGATCCTCGCGTGGCAATGGCGGTCATCGATCCCGACAACCCCTACCGTTATCTTGAGATCCGCGGCCGCGTGGTGGAAATCACCGAACACGGCGCCGACGCGCACATCGATAAAATGGCCAAGAAATATCTGGGCGTGGACAAGTATCCCTACCGGCAGCCCGGCGAAGTACGCGTTATATACAAGATTCAGCCCGAACACACAACAACGATGGGCTGAGGATTATAGGGCCGGTCCTTCGACTTCCCTCAGGACAAGCGAGCCGGCTGTTCCCAGGGCACCGATGCCTTTCGCTGAGGGCCAGCCTTGCGATTGGAACTGTTCAGCAGACCAGACGGGGAGGCGAACCATTGCTGTAGAGGCATTGCTGCAACGCCCAGACCCCGGCACCGAGAGCCAAATGTCAACCCCAGACCCTGAAACGGCAACTAAACTCGACGTTGCCTGGGTTCGCGCGCAGTTTCCATCGCTTTCCCAAACCGTCAACCGCCAGCCCGCGGTTTTTCTCGACGGTCCCGGCGGCACGCAGGTTCCGCAGCGGGTTATCGATGCCATCTCCGATTATCTGAAGCACAACAACGCCAATACCGGCGGGGCGTACGCTAGCAGCCGGAACACTGATTCCATGATTGCGGGCGCGCGTGCGGCCATGGCGGATTTTTTGGGCTGCGATCCGGACGAGATTATCTTTGGCCCCAACATGACCGCACTGACCTTTGCCATGAGCCGCTCGATCGGGCGTGAACTCGGTGCGGGCGACGAAATCGTGCTTACGCATCTCGATCACGATGCCAACATTTCTCCCTGGCAGGCCCTCGAAGAGCGCGGCGTAACCATCCGCATGGTCGAGATCCACGAAGAAGACTGCACGCTGGATATGGAGGATCTGGCCCGCAAGATTACCAGCCGCACCAAGCTGGTCGCTGTCGGCTACGCTTCGAATGCGGTGGGCACGATCAACGACGTGAAGAAAATCGTCCGCCTTGCGCATCACAATGGCGCAATGGCTTACATCGACGCCGTGCATTACGCGCCGCACGGGCCCATCGACGTGCGTGCGCTGGACTGTGATTTTCTGGCCTGCTCCACCTACAAGTTCTTCGGACCGCACATGGGTGTGCTTTACGGTAAGCGCGAGCACTTGCAACGATTGCAGCCCTACAAGGTTCGCGCCAATACCAATGCCATCCCCAACCGCTGGGGATCGGGCACGCTGAACCACGAATTGATCGCCGGGATCACGGCTTGCGTGGACTACCTGGCGGATCTGGGACGACAGGTCAGTCCGTCGGCATCCACGCGCCGCGCGTCGCTGCTCGCCGCTTACGACGCGATTCAAAGACACGAGCGTGGTTTGATGGAGAAACTCATCCACGGACTAATGGCGATCCCTGGCTTGAAGCTCTACGGTATCAGCGATCCCAAGCGATTCGATCAGCGCTGCCCGACGATTGCTGTGCGGATCAAGGGTCACACGCCGCTCGAACTCGCCACCAAGCTCGGGGAGCTTGGCTTCTTCACCTGGGACGGAAATTACTATGCGCTGAATCTCACCGAGCGCCTGAATGTGGAGAAAGACGGCGGTTTTCTGCGCATCGGGCTGGCACACTACAACACGTCGGACGAAGTTGAGCGGCTGTTGACGGCACTGCGGAAGATCGCGGCTTGAGCCGCAGAACCATCCTCGTAGCAACTCATGCCAAAACCGGCCATCGCCGGAGCCGCAATCGCGCCCCTGCGCTGAAAGTCTCTTTGACATCTTGTCCCGGAGGGATGGATGATTGGCGTTTGGCAAGGAGGGGTATTGTGACGAACCCGGCGCGATTCTTAGGCTGGATTTCGGGGCTGCGTCTGCGAGCGACAACTGCGGCCCTGGCGGTAGGTTTGCTTGCGCCAGCTGTGGCTGCGGCCCAATCCGGGCACGAACCTGCCTATAGTCTTAAGGTACTCTACGACTTTTGCTCGTTGACGAATTGCACGGATGGGGAGCTTCCGTCGGCTGGCTTGATCTCGGATGCGCAGAGCAACTTGTATGGCACGACCCTCGATAACGTGTTCCGGTTGACCTCGGCCGGCAAGGAAACTGTCCTGTACACCTTTACAGGCGGGACGGACGGTGGGTTTTCGACTGCAAGGTTGGTCCGGGATTCAGCAGGAAACCTCTATGGCACGACCCAGTCCGGAGGCGACCTCAGCTGCAACGCGCCGTACGGCTGTGGAACTGTGTTCAAGGTCGATTCGGCGGGCCATGAGACTGTCCTGCACAGTTTTGCGGGTGGCAAGGATGGGATGAGACCGTGCGCCGGGTTGACCCGGGATTCGGCAGGAAATTTCTACGGCACGACAGCGTTAGGCGGCAGAAGTTACTGTAGCTTCGTCGGGGAGGGTTGTGGGACCGTTTTCAAGCTGGACAGCGCCGGCAATGAGACTGTGTTGTACGCCTTTAGTGGAGGAGCGGACGGTGGCATACCCGAGGGAAATTTGATCCTGGATGCCGAAGGAAACCTCTACGGGACAACTTATGGAAACGGCACTACTCTCCCCGGGACGGTGTTCAAGCTGCCTCAAAAGGGCAAGGAAACAGTGCTGCACGGTTTTCGAGGCGGCAAGGACGGTGAAAACCCCGCCGCAGGCTTGATCATGGATGCGAGCGGGAACCTATACGGCACGACCTCGGGAATCGGCGGCGGCTCCCTCGGAACAGTCTTCAAGCTGAGCCCAAGCCGCAAGGAAACCGTCCTGCGGACCTTCAAGGGGTCACCGGACGGTGCAACTCCCTTCGCAAGTCTGATCCAGGACGCGATGGGGAACCTTTACGGCACGACATACATCGGCGGCGATGCCGGCTGTTCCGATGGTCAAGGTGCAGGGTGCGGAACGGTGTTCGAGGTGACCAAGAACGGCAAGGAGACCGTGCTCTACAAGTTTAAGGGACCGGACGGGCTGAATCCTCTGGCCGGCTTGCTCCAGGACAAGCAAGGCAACTTGTACGGCACAACTGAGTATGGTGGCCACTCCACTGCCTGCCCGTTTTATTACGGCTGTGGAGTGGTGTTCAAGCTGACTCCTAAATGACGGCGGACTTTTGGCAGACTGCAGACCTCAGCCGGAGTCGGCGCTGCTGTGGCAGGAACTCGCGGGCTGCAGCTTTGTTAGACCCTCATAAAGTGACGGCGACCGTCGGCAGGAGCCATGTTACCTGCATTCCAGCGCCGTCCTAGTCCGCCATGTTTCTTGTGGACTCCTCGTGGCGCAGCTCCACTACCTGGTCACCTTTCGCAATGAGGACTATGCTCGCCATATCAATGAACAGACCATGCTCGACAACTCCGGGCATGGCTTCGAGCTGGCGCGCCAGCGCAGGTGGATCGGGAATATGGCCGAAGCTGCAATCGAGGATGTGGTGGCCTTCATCCGTCACAAAGGGGTTGCCGCTGGCCGACTGACGAAGTCTCACCGTGGCTCCCAGGGCTGCAATTCTCTTCGCGATCAAAGCCTGGGCAAACGGAATTACATCGACCGGCAAGGGAAACTTGCCCAGCACCGCAACCTGCTTGCTGGAATCGGCGATGATCACGAGTTGCCGCGAGGCCGAGGCGATAATCTTCTCCCGCAGAAGCGCGCCGCCGCCGCCCTTGATCAGCCGCAGCCGTGGATCGACTTCATCAGCGCCGTCAATCGTGACATCAATCTGCTGAAATTCGTCGAGGGTCGTGAGCGGAATTCCTGCACTGGCGGCTAAATCTTTGGTCTGTCTTGATGTTGGGATGCCTCGAATCTTCAATCCCGCTCGGACCCGCTCGCCGAGAAGACGCACGGCATGGGCCGCAGTGGACCCCGTGCCTAGACCCACAATGTTGCCGTCTTGCACAAAACGCAAGCTGGCGCGGGCAGCGGATTCTTTCTCTTGCTCGTTGGCCATGTCGGAGTCGCGATTCCTGCGACCGACTACTCTACCGCTTTCTCGATGATGGGGCCAACTCCCGCGATGTTCTTCACCAGGTCTTCAGGGATGCCGTGGCGCTGCTTCAGGTATTCCGGGCTGTTGTAGGAGACCCAGACCTTTCCGCCGTCATCTTCCCACACCAGAGCTTTCAGTGGCAGGTCAATGGCCAGGCTGGGTGCTGCGACCATCAAGGGCGTGCCACCCTTGGGGCTGCCGAAGATCAGGAGTTGGGTCGATCTCATCTGGAGCCCGGCTTTTTCCGCTTCACCACTGTGATCGATCAGGGCGAAAACCTTCAGCCCGCGGGCCTCCACGATTGCTTCAAGTCTTTTCAGCGTTTCCTGGACTGAACGTGGGCTTGCGACGTCGATGATCCCGGTGATAGTTGAAGGCATAGCTCTGCTCCGTTTGGGAAATTAGCGATGGTAGTTAGACTCCGAAGCGTGCGTATGGACGCACATTTTGTTGGTTCTCAGCTTTGTCGGCTGCGTGTGATCGCTCAGCACCGGCGATCATCATTTTGCTCGGCTTGGGATCTTAACTGTCAGCTTCTTTAAGGGAAAAAAGTTGCGGGAGAAGGCCTGTCGGACTTCTCCCGTGCGGCGCCGGATGAGTAGGAGAGGTTTTATGAACCGGTCGCCTGTCCCCTAAGGTGCTGCTTCGCTTTTGCGATGAAATCTTCCACCTGTTGCTTTTGCGGATAGGCAGGATTGGCTTTCAGCAGTTGCTCCCAGGCAATGGTTGCAGCCGCTGGATCTTGTGTGCTGTCTTGCCCATCGTATCCAACTCGTTTCAGATTCTGGTGCCGGCAAGTGCCGCTTGAGGCGTTTCCAGGTGGAACAGACGTTGCACCGCTACTGTCATCTGTTCCTGTTGCACCTGTTCTGGAAGTTCCTTGAGTTCACGGGCGAGCGATCCAGCAATCCTTTGCGTCATCCGGGATGTCACCGCTATCAACATCTCGTCCTGATCCTTGGAAAATGGCCCGCACTCTTCGATGAAGGACTCCAGTTCTTGCCGGCAAATCTCGTCTAACCGGTTGCGCAACGCGATGATGGTAGGCACTACGCGTTCCGCCAGCAGCTTGCGGCGAAAGCCTTGGGCTTCGGCAACCACAATCGTTTCGGCCTCGGCGGCCGCGCCTTCCCGCTCCCCGGCGTTGTGTCGCACGACCCTCTCCAGGTCGTCAAGGTCGTAAAGAAAGATTCCCGCCACTTCCCGCACCATGGGATCGATGTCCCGGGGCAGCGCAATATCCACGAGTACGAGCGGTCGTTTGTTGCGCTCGCGAGCGATGATCTCCGCTTCCTCGCGGCTCAGGATGATGTGCGGACATGAAGTCGAGCTGATCACAATGTCGGCATCCACCAGATGCTGCCGCAGATCCTCGAGGGGAGCAGCTTTGCCCCCCAGCTTGGTGGCCAGTTCCACGGCATGCTCGTAAGTGCGATTGATTACATGGACTTGAGCAGCGCCATTCTTGATCAAGGCTCGGGCGGACAGTTCGCTCATCTTGCCCGCACCCAGCAGGAGAACTTTCTTGTTTTCAAGTGGCTCGAAAATCTCCCGGGCCAGTTCCACGGCTGCATACGGTATAGAAACGGCTGCATGGCCGATGACGGTTTCATTGCGCACACGCTTGGAGACGGTAAGCGCTTTTTGAATTACCGCGTCCAGGAAGTGTGCCGTGCTGCCCGCTTTTTTCGCCTGTTCCCACGCGGCCTTGAGCTGGGAAACGATCTGCGGTTCCCCGACCACCATCGAGTCCAGGCTGGAGGCGACGCGGAAAATGTGCAGAAGGGCCGAATCATCGAGCAGGCGGTAAAAATGCTCCCATTCGCACATCTTCAAGCCGTATTCCCCGCTCAGAAGGCGAAAAACCGAGTTGGCAGCCAGTTCAGCGTTGCTGGCCCAGAGTAAGAATTCTGTCCGGTTGCAGGTGGCCAGCACGATGACTTCTTCAATGCCTTCGGCCCGGGCCAGTTGTGCCAAGGCTTGGTCGCGGCGACTCTCACTGATCCAGAAGCGCTCCCGCACTGCGACCGGTGCGGTACGGTGATTCAGGCCGACGACCATCAAACTGGGTTCCAAGGCAAACTCCCTGGGAGAACAGCTTCCGCCCCCTTAATGGCACCTTCCTTGCCAAAACCCGGATCTCTACAGAATCCGAACCGCCCCTTTGTTTTCAGCGACGTGCAGAGCGACCGCCGGAACGCAGGGCCTGGCGTCGGCGGTGCGATTGCGGCATATCGCGCTCCAAAGCGTGTTTTTCCGCGACGGCATTCAGCTCCGGCGCCTGCCGAATCGGCGGAATGGGGCGGATAAAGCTGGAGGAGGCAGGGCTTGGGGCGCAACCCAATCGAACGGATGTCGTCGTGGCGGTCAGCCGTGCCTCGAAGTCGATCTCTCGGCAAAAAGCTCAGAACCCGCTTGCGCCGCTCACAAAAAAAGACTAACGTGTGATGCGTCCCCTGTTTCCAAGTGCTTGATAGTACGAGCGGCGGCTGCGAATTCGCCTTATTACCGCCACCTGAGTCGGCACTTATTGGCAGGTGCTATGTAATGTATATGGAGGAGTCAGAAACCACTTTCTTAGGAGAAAAGAGAATGAAGAACGTTATGAAAGCATTCCTGGCGGTTCTGGCGTTGACAATGATGTTTTCCACCTGGTCACTAGCCGACGGCGGCGCCGATACTTTCAAAGGGAAGTGCGCCATGTGCCATGGGGCTGATGGCAAAGGCGAAACTGCTATGGGCAAGAACCTCAAGATCCGTGATCTGGGGTCTGCTGACGTGCAAAGTCAATCCGATGCCGACCTGACCAACATCATCGCCAACGGCAAAGGTAAAATGCCCAAGTACGACGGCAAGCTGACCAAAGACCAGACTGCAGACGTCGTGAAGTACATCCGCACACTGAAACACTGAACATTCGTAAGATGATCCAAACCGTCGGCCGATCGAGGACGTAAGTCATCCGCGGTCGGCCGCATCATTACTATTGCTCTTCTCGCTCCACGGCAAGTGGACCAGCGAGCAGGTGCTGCGCTTTGCTACGGGCTAACCGAAGCATCGCTGGCGGGTCCAACCCTATTTATCCGGTAGGTATCAAACGCTGGTAGTCGCGACGGAACGAATTTCCATCACTTGGAGGTTAGGATGCCAGAGGACGATCCGACGAAGCCAATTGAGGAAAGCGCCGGACTTTCGCGTCGCGACTTCCTGAAGATCTCCAGCATTTCGGCCGCAGCGGTACCGATACTGGGGACGAAGGTTGTACAAGCGGCCGGTGCGCCGGTGAAAGTCTATGGACCGGGCAAGGTCCCCGTCGAACTCACCGTGAATGGCAATCAGTACAACTTGCAGCTTGAGCCACGGGTCACGCTGCTGGACGCCCTGCGCGATCAACTCAACGTTACAGGCGCTAAGCGTGTCTGCGACCGCGCCGAGTGCGGATCGTGCACCGTGCTCATGGACGGCAAAGCTGTCTATGCCTGTGCGGTTCTGGCCATCGAAGCTCAGGACAAGGCGATCACCACAATCGAAGGGCTGATGCAGGGCGACAAACTCCATCCCCTTCAGCAGGCATTCGTCGATAACGATGCCTCGCAGTGCGGCTTTTGCACGCCTGGGTTCGTCGTCGCCACTCAGGCATTTCTCGCAAAATACCCCAATCCGTCCCCTGAAGACATCCGCCGGGGCCTGAGCGGCAACCTGTGCCGCTGCGGCACTTACCACGGAATTCAACAGGCAGTTGCGCAGATGGCACAGAAGGGATCCTGAACATGCCGGACTATAGTTGGCCGGATGCGGAACACCGGACTCTGCTCGGCAAGCGCATTTCACGCGTGGACTCGACGGTGAAGGTCTCAGGTCGCGCCAAATACACCTACGACTACCGCGGCACGAACATGCTTTTCGGCAAGATCGTGCGCTCACCTTACGCCAGGGCAAAGATAGTCAGCATTGATACCGGCGCAGTCGAAAAGATGCCAGGCGTGAAGGCCGTCGAGATCATTCAGAAGCCCGGCGCAATTGTGCAGTGGACGGGAACCGAAGTTGCTGCGGTCGCCGCGGTGGACGAGTCCACTGCCGAAGATGCTGTCCGCCTCATCCGAGTTCAATATCAGCGGCTGCCGCACATGGTTAGCGACGCGGAGCCCCCGGCAGGCGCTGCCGAAGCGGCTGGGCCGATGAGCGAAGATGACGTATGGGATGCGGTAGACAATCAGATGCCCGACCAGCTGTTCATCCAATACCTCGGAGAGCATGGCATCAGCTTCCACGCGGATGAAGATCTGCTGAAGGGATTCAAAGGAGATGGCGCATCGGATGAGGTGCTTGATGCCATCCGCAAGGCGCGGTATCACGATGTCAAGGGCGCTCCCTCCGCTTATCAGAAGGCAGCGTCGCAAACCCGCGGCGATCCCGGCAAAGCGTTTGCCGAGGCGGACGCTGTATCGGAAGGTCTCTACGGCGCCTTCGTCATTACCCACTGCTGCCTGGAATCTCACGGATCGACAGCGGAATGGCCGAACTCCGATCATCTCTTCGTTCACATCTCCACGCAGAATCTTTCTGGCATCGCGGATCAGATGGCGGAGCCGCTGGGCGTTCCCGCAGCCAACATCCGGGTCCATCAGGACCATATCGGTGGCGGCTTCGGCAGCAAATTTGCCGCGGACCGCTGGGATGTTACCGCGGCCAAACTTTCCAGAAAGGCGGGCGGACGTCCGGTTCGCATGATGCTGGAGCGCGATGCGGAGTTGGAAGTCGCCGGGGCGCGTCCTTCGGCCTATGCGCGCGTCAAGGTAGCGGCAAAAAAAGATGGCGCCATCACCGCCTGGCAGTCGCAATCGTGGGGCACCGGAGGTCCCGGTGGAGGAGGCGCTCCGCCGATTCCCTACGTCTTCAACATACCCAACCAGCACAAAGAACACACCGCCATTCGCAACAATATCGGCCCGGCTCGGGCATGGCGCGCCCCCAATCACCCTCAGGCTGCGGTCATCACCATGGGCGCGCTGGACGACCTTGCCGCCAAGCTCAACCTGGATCCCATGAATCTGTGGCTCAAGAACCTCGATATTACTGGGCCGCGACAGGAGACTTATCGCGAAGAGTTGGGCATCGCAGCCGAGTTGATGGGCTGGAAAGACAAATGGCGTCCCCGCGGCCAGAACATTTCGGACAGTATTGCTCGCGGGCTTGGGCTTTCCCTGCACACCTGGGGAGGCCGTGGCCACGAAAGCAATTGCGATGTCACCCTTCATCCCGATGGCTCGGTAGACATCAAGCTGGCCTCGCAGGATCTGGGCACCGGAACCCGTACCGCCATCCTGGCCGTGGCTGCAGAAACGCTGGGGATCCCGATTGAAGCGATTCACCTGTATATCGGCGACACACTTTATCCGCCGTCGGGCGGTTCTGGCGGTTCGAGCACGATCGGCGGCGTCAGTGCCTCCACTCGCCGGGCCGCCGTGGACGCGCGCGAAGCGCTTTTCGCCAAAGTTGCCCCCGCGCTCAACGCTCAACCTGCAGGTCTGGAATGTCTCAGCGGCACAGTGCGGGTGAAGAGCGATCCTGGCCGGTCGTTGAGCTGGAAACAAGCTTGCGCCAGGCTGGGCGCAGTGCCGCTCACGGTACGAGGCAAGAACCCCGACACCAGCAGGCCTCCCGACCTTACCAATAGCGGTGTGGGCGGGGTGCAGATGGCCGATGTTGAAGTGGACATTGAAACGGGTGTGGTCCGAGTCAAGAAGATGGTTGCGGTCCAGGATTGCGGCCTCATCATCGACCTTAAGACCGCTGAGAGCCAGTGTTTCGGTGCGCTCACCATGGGCATCAGTTATGCCCTCTTCGAAGAGAAAGTGATGGACCAGATCACCGGGCGCATGCTCAACCCGAATATGCAGTTCTATCGTTTGGCTGGCCTCAACGACATTCCCGAGCTGGTGGTCCACATGATGACCGGTAAAGGCTACGACGAGCGCGGCGTAATCGGGCTGGGCGAGCCGCCGGTGATTTCGCCGGGTGCGGCGATTTCGAACGCGGTGGCAAATGCCATTGGCGTACGTGTGCCGTTCTTACCACTGACGCCAGACAAAGTGCTCGCAGCACTTCAGCAAAAGGCAGGTGCGTGATGCGACCTTTTGAATACGCCAGTCCAACCACCAAAGAGCAGGCTGTCGGCCTGCTGGGCACGACCTGGGGGCAAGCCGAAATCCTTGCTGGCGGCACCGATCTGCTGGCCTTGATGAAAGACGACGTCATTCAGCCCAAACGGCTGGTAAACCTCAAGCAGATTAAGGATCTCGAAGGTGTCGCGGCTGACTCGCAGGGCCTTCGCATTGGCGCGCTCACCACGTTGGGCGATCTCGCCGACAACGTGAATGTGGTCAAAGACTACCCCGCCCTGGCCGAGGCAATCAACGAGGCCGCCAGTCCGCAGATTCGCAATATGGCCACGATCGGCGGCAATCTCTGCCAGCGTCCGCGCTGCTGGTATTTCCGCGGTGGCTTCGGTCTCTTGCCGAAGGATGAGTCCGGTAAAGACCTCGTCGGTGAAGGCGAGAACCGCTATCACGCGATTCTCGGCAACGACGGTCCGGCCAAGTTCGTCAGCCCTTCCACGATTGCTCCCGTGTTGATCGCTTACGGAGCTTCGGTCCGGCTGGTCGGACCCAAGGGAACGCGGCAGCTTCCGCTGGAAAAGTTTTTCGTGATCCCGAAAGCTGATGGGGAGCGCGAACATGATCTCAGGCCCAACGAGATCGTGGCTGAAGTGGTTCTGCCTAGGACCAACGGGATGAAGGTCGCTCATTACGAAATTCGCCAGAAGGCAGCGTTCGACTGGCCGCTGGCCGTGGCGGCGGTCGCGCTGCAGATGAATGGCTCGATGGTACGGGCGGCCCGTGTGGTGATGGGGCATGTCGCGCCGGTGCCGTGGGTTTCGAAGCAGGCTCAGCAGGTTTTGCTGGGCAAAGCCATTTCCGAAAACACGGCCAAAGCAGCCGCCGATGCCGCCGTCCAGAATGCCCAGCCGCTCAGTCACAACGCCTACAAAGTTCAGCTCGCGCGCGTGGCCGTCAAACGGGCCATTGTGAAAGCCATGTCGGGAGGCGCCGCATGATTCACGAATTCATGATCTCCGAATCGAAGCCACAGGAATCAGATCGCTTCCAGATCAATCATCCCAACCTGTGTCCCGCTCTGCGCTGGAAAGGGCAATTCATCCAAGCCGAGCCGGATCCAACGGTTCCTGCTTCGAATGACGGCTTGTTCTGGTGTCTGCACACGCAAACCTGCATCGGACCTGACGGCAAGCTGGCGGAGCCGGGTAACTGCTCGTCCTCCCGCCGGAAATGCCACGGGACTGGGAAGTGCAGTAGCGAGTAGTCGGTAGCTAGTAGTCAGTCGCTAGTAGCTAGGAAAAACCGCCGAGCGCAGTTCATGGTCCCGGAGCCGCCACCACAATTCGTGGATCAACCTTCGCAAGGCGAGGACGAGACCCTAGCTGCCAGCTACTAGCCCCTAGCTACTGGTACTCTCGGCACCGCTCCTTTCCGTAGTAAGCTTAGAGCAATGCCCTCCGAGAAAATCATGGTGGTGGACGATGAGCGCCTGGTGCGCTGGTCACTGCGCCAGAAGTGTGAGGAGTGGGGCTATCACGTGGTCGAGGCGGAAGCCGGAGAGCCTGCGCTGAAGCTGGCGCAGCATGAGTCTCCAGACCTCGTCCTGCTGGACGTCCGCTTGCCCGATATCAGCGGCATCGAGGTGCTGGGGCAGCTCAAGAAAAATGGTGATGCTCGTGCCGTCATCATGATTACGGCGGACCCGCAACTCGATGATGTCAAAACTGCGCTCAAGCTTGGGGCCTACGACTTCGTCGGCAAGCCGCTCGATTTCGACGAGCTCAACGTCGCCATCAAGAACGCGCTCGAGACTACGCGACTGCGCAGCGAAGTGCAGTCGCTTCGCGGTGAAGTACGGCGCCGCGCCGGGTATCACGAGGTCATTGGCTCGTCGGCCAAGATGACGGAACTGATGGCGTTCGTCCGCAAAGTCGCGGCCAGCGAGGCCACCACCATTCTCATTCAGGGCGAGAGCGGCACCGGCAAAGATTTGATCGCCAAAGCCATCCACTACGAAAGCTCCCGCCAGGAAAAGCCCTTTGTGGCCATCAATTGTTCGGCCATTCCCGAGACGTTGATGGAAGCCGAGCTCTTTGGTCACGAAAAAGGCGCCTTCACCGATGCCAAGCAGATGAAAAAGGGCCTGTTCGAAACCGCCGACGGCGGAACGCTTTTCCTCGACGAGATTGGCGAGCTCTCGCCGTTACTCCAAGCCAAACTTCTGCGAGTGCTGGAGGACCAGGTGATCCGGCGAGTGGGTGGCGTGCGTGATATGCAGGTAGACGTGCGCGTCATTGCCGCTTCCAACCGGGATTTGGAAAAAGCGGTGCGCGAAGGCCAATTTCGCCAGGATCTTTATTACCGGCTCGCTATCATTGCCATTTTCATTCCACCGCTCCGCGACAGGAAGGAAGACGTTCAACCGTTAGTGGACTTTTTCATCGAACTCTACAATCGGAAGTTCAAGAAGGCGGTGCGCGGAATCACCGCCGACACCAAGCGTTTGCTGCTAAGCCACAACTGGCCGGGCAATGTTCGCGAATTGAAGAATTCGATCGAGCGGGCCATGATCCTGGAGGATGAGCCGCTTCTGCATTCCATTTTCCTGCCGTTTTCCGTCGCCGAATCGGGTGGGCTCACCGCCTTCGAGCGAACCTCCTCCACCGAAACCTCGCAACAACTTCCCAACGGACGCACTCTCCCGCGGCTGTACATCCCAGAGGGGGGAACATCGCTCGAAGAAGTGGAGCGAGCGATGGTGGAACTGGCCATGCGGCAGGCGAACAACAATCAGACGCATGCCGCGCGGCTGCTCGACATCTCCCGCGATGCCCTGCGCTACAAGCTGAAGAAGTTCGGCCTCATTCGCGTCGACGACGAAGAGAGCGAACCGCCTCTCGATCGAGCGGTGGAGAATTAGCGGGACGGGTGGACGACACCTGGCGACGTACAGCGGGGCGGGTGGCCCATTCATTCGCGTTCTGTGCGAATGAGTGGGGTGCGCTGAAGCCGGCACCCACCGAAGGTTTCCCGCGCGGACACGGCTTGATTTCCAGCGCCCACTCCTGAAAGTTAACCCGTACCCCGCCGGTGTCGCCATACGCACAAGACCGGAAACTGCTCCGTAGCCATTGCTCGGGCTGGCTCACCAATCCGCGCTTGACCGGATTACGGTGCATGTAACGCAGTTTCTCGCTGCGCCTGGCCTCCGCCAAACGGTGAAATCATAGAAGCGCCTCTGCCACACGTTTGCCGGTTCAGTCCCGGACTGGCCTGCAGACCGGTCGCGACCATGCACCGCGCGGGCGAATTCCTGCTTGACCACCTTTCATCACCAGCGACGGGTCGTCTTTTTCCGGTTCGCTGATCAGCAGATGAAAGTGCTCGGGCATCACCACCTGGCCGACCACCACAAAGCGGTATCGCCATCGGGTTTGTTCCAGAACTCGTAGAAACAAATCGCGGCGCTGGGGCGTGCCCAGCATAGGCCGGCCATGGCAGCAACTGCAGGTGATGAAGTGCAGGTGTTTCGCGCTATAGTATCGCTTGAGGCGACTGGGCACGATAGCAGGCTACCGGTGGTTGCAGTAGGAGATCTGTGATGAATGAACGTGGCATAGTTGTGCGGACGGCATCTTTCCCCACTCATTCGCACAGAACGCGAATGAATGGGCCACCCGCCCCCTCGGAAGGAGATGGCCTCCATGAAGCCAAACCAGCACTCTCACCTAGTAATGTTTCTGCTGGCGACTTTGATCGCTGTGGCGATATTAACCGGCGCTGCCAACGCAGCCGAGCACGGCTACCGAACGATTTACCGTTTTCAGGGGGGCTCGGATGGCTGGACGCCTATAGGGCTACCGGCTGTTGACAAAAATGGTGATCTCTATGGTGCCACCGCCGACGGCGTAGCCTACCATGGGGGCACGATCTACAAGCTGACCGCTCCCCAAACGCACAGTGGAACGTGGACGAAAACCTTACTCCACACCTTTCCTAGCGGCAACGGGGGATACGCAGTTTCCGTTGTCATAGGGCCAGACGGTGCTTTGTACGGCTTCGCATTCGGCCCCCAGACTTGTGGCTTCGTTTGGCAGCTAACGCGTGCAGGCGCAGCAGACGGAGCATGGAGGTACGCCGTTCTCTACGCGTTCACGGGAACCAGTGACGGCTGCGGCCCCCAGGGCAATCCGGTTTTCGACGCCGAAGGGAATCTTTACGGCGCTGCTCAGTTAGGCGGCGAGCTTTGTGTGTCATATGCGCGGTGTGGCACAGTATTTGAACTAAAGCGGTCGGCAACCAAGCGCGGGAAGTGGCACTTTACCGTGCTGCACACGTTTACGGGAGATCCCGACGGGATGGAGCCCTTCGCGGGCGTGACGCTTGATCAACAAGGAAATGTCTATGGCACCACAAACTACGGCGGGACGTACGGTTGGGGTGCCGTATACCGCGTAGCTCCCCCGAAAACAAAGGGCGGGGCCTGGAGAGAAACCGTGCTTTACTCTTTGGACTCAGGCATGGACATGGGTGCTAACCCCAGTGGTCCGGTGATCTTCGACAGTTCTGGCAATATCTACGGAACGGCGGCGTTCGGCGGGGATCTCAACTGCCAGGGCGGCCACGGCTGCGGCACGTTGTTTGAGCTTACGCCACCGACCGCAGAAAACGCGGCTTGGACCTCCACGACTCTGTATAACTTCCAGGGCGGTAGCGATGGAGTCCTACCCGAGGGCTACATGGTGTTCGATAGGCAGGGCAATCTCTACAGCACCACCTACCTTGGAGGAACAGGACGGGCGGCACTGCATTCCGTCTGAATCCATCCGCCCTGCAAGGCAGATCGTGGACGGAAACTCTGCTCCACTGGTTTCCCGAGAACAAGAAGGACGGGTACGATCCCGTTGAGGGACTGACCTGGGGCAAATGGGGTGACCTGTATGGAGTGGCGTGGGTGGGAGGCGACCCCAGTTGCAGTCAGGACGGCTGCGGCACTGTCTTCGAAATTTGGCCTTAATCCCGCGAAATTGAGTTTTCACTAAGTCGCTTCACCGTGTTGCGGGGCTGGCCCACCTTTACGCCGCAAAGGTGGGCCAGCCACCTTTCCCAAGCTTGTCAAGTCCACTTTCGTAGGCACTGCACCTTGCCCCACGACACTCTGCGCACCCCGCTAACCCGCACCGAATCAACGCATTCCCATTTTGGGATGTTCCACGTGGAACACTTCGCGCATTTTCCGAATGTTCCACGTGGAACATTGCGGCTCGAACCGGGTAAGGCAGAAGGTCGCCCGGATTGGACAAAACTATAACCCCTCCGGGCTCCGCTCACCCTTTCCGGCGCTACGAATCCGACGCAACTTGCCGCTCATCCATTATCCTAGTAGCGAACTTATGGCCGCACGTTCCAAAACAATTCCCGAAAGCTCCACCGGAATTCTCGATGCTCCAAACGGCGAACGCGAGCGCATCTTCGATCTTTTTCGCCGATGGGGATACCTTCAAGCTGATCTGGATCCGCTCGGCTTTTTCCGTTCACTTTCTCATCCAGAGCTGCAGATCGACGGCGAGATCGCTCGTGAAGCCCGCCTAGCCTACTGCGGCACCATCGGCGCCGAGTTCATGCACATTCCCGACCCTGAGCGGCGATGCTGGATTCAGGAACGCATGGAAGGAACGCCATCAGAGGTAGACCAGGCTGCGACGCTGGAGCAGTTGATTCGCGCCAAGTTGTTCGAAGAGGTTTTGCAGCAGCGTTATCTGGGCACCAAACGGTTCTCGTTGGAAGGCGTGACCGCGCTCATTCCCCTGGTGGACGAAGTTCTGGAAGCGGCTGGCCAGCTTGGCGCCGTCGAGCTGGTGATGGGCATGAGTCACCGCGGGCGGCTGAACGTCATCGTCCACATCGCCAAACGTGCGCCGGAAGAAGTGTTTGCCGGATTTGAAGACGTCGATCCGCGCAGCGTGCTGGGCAGCGGTGATGTGAAGTATCACATGGGAGCAACCGGCGAATACATCACTCGCACAGGAAAAAAAGTCCACATCCACCTGGTGTCCAATCCGAGTCACCTGGAAGCCGTCGATCCCGTCACGATGGGGCGCACGCGTGCCAAGCATGACCGGACCGGAGAAGCGGGGCCACAGAAGTATCTGCCGCTGCTGGTGCATGGCGATGCAGCTTTCGCCGGTCAGGGGATTGTGGCAGAGACGTTGAATTACGCCGATTTGCCCGGCTATACGGTCGGGGGAACGATTCATGTGATCGCCAATAATTTGATCGGGTTCACGACGCTACCGCGCGAATCGCATTCCTCCCGTTTCTCGGCGCAGCTCGCCAGGCGGCAATCCATCCCGATTTTCCATGTGAATGGAGAAGACGTGGAAGCCGTGATTCGTGTGGGACGCATAGCGGTCGAGTATCGCTACCGGTTCGGCAGCGACGTTGTGGTGGATTTGATTGGCTTTCGCCGCCATGGGCACAGCGAAGTGGACGATCCCACCATCACCCAGCCACTACTCTACAAGGCGATCAAAGACCATCCGCCGCTGTGGAAGATTTACGCGGAAGATAACGGCATCGAAGACGTTCAGACGCGAGTGCAAGCGATCCGAGACGAACTGGAAGCGGCGCAGCAGAAGGCGGCCAGCCTCACGAAGAAGCCTACTCTGCGCGAATTGCCAGGCTATTGGGATGGCTACACGGGCGGCCGCCACAAACCGGAGTATGAAGTTGAAACGGGATTGTCCGCAGCGGAATTGCGTGAAATCACCGGGCGTCTGACGACGTATCCCGCCGATTTCCATATCCATCCGAAAGTTAAGAAGTTGCTTGAACAGCGTGCGGAGATGGGGACCGGGAAGCGTCCGGTAGATTATGGCATGGCCGAGGCTTTCGCCTTTGGCAGTTTGGTGAAAGGTGGCGTGCCGGTTCGACTGAGCGGGCAGGATAGCCGCCGCGGCACTTTCAATCAACGGCATTCTGTGCTGGTCGATATCGAAAATGAACAGGAATATGTTCCGTTGCAGAACATTTCCGCTGACCAGGCTCGCTGCGACATTTACAACTCTACGTTGTCCGAGGCCGGGGTGCTTGGTTTTGAATACGGCTACAGCCGTGATTATCCGGAAGCGCTGGTACTCTGGGAAGCGCAGTTTGGCGACTTCGTCAACGTGGCGCAAGCAGTGATTGATCAATTTATCAGCGCAGGGGAAGATAAATGGAACTTGCTTTCAGGGGTGGCGCTGCTTTTGCCCCACGGTTACGAAGGCCAGGGACCGGAGCACTCGAGCGCGCGCATCGAGCGCTTTCTGCAGCTCGCGGCGCGGGATAATTTTCAGATCTGCCAGCCCTCGAACGCAGCCCAGTATTTCCACCTGCTGCGGCGGCAGGCGCTCCGGCATTGGCGGAAACCGCTGATCGTGTTCACACCCAAGAGCATGTTGCGCCATCCGGATGCGTCTTCGCCCATCGAGGACTTCAGCCATCAGCGATTTCTAAACGTTCTGCGCGACACAGAAGTGAACGACGCCAGGCGCATTCTGCTTTGCACCGGAAAGATCGGTCACGAATTGCGCGAGGAGCGCAAGAAGAGAAGCGATCATTCGACAGCGATTGTTTTTGTGGAACAACTCTATCCATTTCCCGAGGAGGAAATTGTTGCGGCCATTGAACAACATCCTGCGGCGCGCGAAATTGTCTGGGTTCAGGAAGAACCGGCGAACATGGGGGGGCTATTTTACATTCTGCCGCGCCTGCGCCACATTGCGGGAGAACGTCCCGTGCTTTCGGTGAAGCGCTCGGCTAGCGCCAGCCCCGCCACGGGGTCGGCTAAAGCGCATGAGATGGAGCAGAACACTCTGCTCACACTGGCATTCACCACCAAGAGTTAGAGCGATTTGTTATTTTGATTCAGGCCGCTCCGTGACCGGTTTACCAGCAGAACCCGGCAGGGCAGCTTTTGCCCCTCCCCCGGATTCTCCTTTGAATAAATCATCCAGGCTGGAATAAGCGTAGATGGTCGGGGCGTGATTTTGCATCAATCCGCCAGTATCGGCTGTCGGACCGTAATTGCTGTGCAGGTCGCGTCCGCGCATGCGAAGCATGGCCATCAGTTGCCCGCGATGATGTGACGTATGGGTCATGCGCCGGGTCATGACCCAGGCGCGGGAGCGGCGCACATCGAAGAACTTCGTGTTCTCCTCCCACCAAGCCTCATCCTTCTCGCGGAGTGCTGCCAACCGTTTCGCACTGTCTTCGGCGTACTGTTTCATGAACTGCAGTCGACTTTCCTGCTTGGGCAAAGGCGGCGCCTGTACGTCGATGCCAAGCATGTTGCGAAACCACAAATCTTCGCTCACGCATTGGTGCACCATCTGTTCGTGGACGCTGCGCCCCCGGGGATCGTCTTGACGGGGACGCACCGGGAGATCCTCATCCCGGAACTCACTCCATACGCTGATGACTTTAATTCGCTCGGTAGCATAGGTTTCAACCAAGAAGTCGTATCTCATCGGGCATTCCTCACTGGACGAGCGCGCTTTAGCGATCTTGAAATGTTAACCTAGCGTTCCAGTTTGAACTCATGAAAAGTCGCTCACGAACTCAGCCGCTCCGCATCGCCGTCGACACGGGTGGCACGTTTACCGATTGCGTGTGGATGGAGCGCGGCCGCATCCGCATACTGAAGGTATTTTCCACAGCAGAAGACCCGTCGCAGGCAATCGCGCAGGCTTTAGAAAAGATTGGAGCGCCGGGTTCAATTACTCTGCTCCATGGCACGACGGTCGGCACCAACACGTTGTTACAGCGCAAGGGGCCGCGCGTGGCGCTGGTTACAACCACCGGTTTCGAGGATGTGATTGAGATCGGACGGCAGGCCAGGCCCAAGCTCTACGATTTCTTTTTCGATCGCGTGGAACCGCTGGTGGCGGGTGATCTGCGTTTTGGTGTGGAGGAGCGCACCAGCAGCGACGGCGAGGTTTTGCAGGAGCCCTTGCAATCAGTTTTGCAGGAACTGGAAAATAAGTTGCTTCAGAAGAAACCTGAGGCGATCGCGATCTCGCTGCTCTTTTCGTTCGCCAATCCGCAGAACGAGAAATCCGTCGCGGCTGCGCTGCAACAGATCGGCGCGCCGCTTTCCGTTTCCCATCAAATTCTGCCTGAGTTCCGCGAATTTGAACGCACCAGCACGGTGGTTGTAAACGCTTATCTGCAACCGGTCATGCAGAACTATCTGGAGAAACTCGCCTTGCTGACGGCTTCCAGAGTCTTTGTGATGCAGTCCAGCGGCGGGATCACCACGCTGAGTGCTGCCGCCCGCGAGCCTGTGCGGACGGTGCTTTCCGGGCCCGCGGGCGGAGTTGTGGGGGCTGCGGCGATGGCGCGCCGCAGCGGATTCGAGCGAATCATTTCGTTCGACATGGGGGGCACTTCGACCGACGTAGCGCTGGTGGACCGCGAAGTGCGGGTTGGAACGCAAGCCGAGATCTCGGGTCTGCCGGTCGGCGTCCCGATGCTCGACATTCGCACGGTGGGCGCCGGTGGGGGCTCCATTGCCCGCTTCGATGCGGCCGGCGCCCTGCGAGTGGGACCGGAATCCGCCGGAGCCGATCCCGGTCCCATCTGCTATGGCCGTGGCAGGCAGCCTACGGTCACGGACGCCAACCTGATCCTGGGACGCCTGCAACCGCACCGCTTTCTGGGTGGCGACTTCACCCTCGACCTGGAGCGCACACGCCGGATCATCGCCGCTTGGCTGAAAAAAGAAGGCTCCCCGCTTTCTCTCAATCAGTTCGCCGCGGGAGTGATCCGTGTGGTGAATTCGACCATGGAAAAAGCCATTCGCGTGGTCTCGATCGAGCGCGGCTATGATCCGCGA
This sequence comes from uncultured Acidobacteriota bacterium, assembly GCA_963770485.1. GTDB lineage: Bacteria > Acidobacteriota > Terriglobia > Terriglobales > Acidobacteriaceae > CAVVEC01. The sequence continues at coordinate 62,883 of CAVYPX010000009.1, read as the reverse complement.
GAGTTCGCGCTGGTCGCCTTCGGCGGAGCAGGAGGCTTGCACGCCTGCGAATTGGCTGAAGCACTGGGCATAGCGCGCGTGATCGTGCCCGCGATGCCGGGTGCGCTCTCCGCCTTCGGAATCCTGGTCAGTGACGTCGTAAAGGACTATTCGCGCACCGTGCTTTGGAAGACTGTAGACCAGCTTCCGCGGAAAAGTCTGGAGGAAGAATTCCTGAAATTGCGCCGCCAGGCGGAGGACGATTTTCGTACAGAAGGCTGGCAGGGCGCGATTCGCTACCAACCGAGCGTGGATGTCCGGTACCGAGGTCAAGGCTACGAGCTCAACGTTCCCTACACCTCGACACTCATCGCCGCTTTTCGTCGAGAGCACCAACAGCGTTACGGATACAGCTACCCGTCGCGGGAAGTAGAACTGGTTACCCTGCGTTTGCGCGCCACGGTGAAGTCTCCGCGCACCCAAGCTTCAGCTGCTGACAGTGGGACCTTTGCGCCGAGCAAGAGCCGCACAGGGACGGCCACGTCCGGTCGTCCTGGCCCAGCAAAGCTCGGCCGTTTTCATCGTGATCGAGTTCCAATCCCTTTCGGGGGCAAAGAAATTGTCGCCGAAATTTACGATCGCGAATCCCTGCCTGCGGGGAAGAATTTTTCTGGACCCGCCGTGGTCACCGAATACAGTGCGACTACGTTTGTGCCGCCTAGGCGGCGCTTCCAGCAGGATCGCGCCGGCAACCTGCTGATTCAGGTCTGAAGTCGGCAACGCGAATCCAAATGTTTCAATCTGGTTACAATCGAGGCAATATTCCGGACACCCGGCTACAATATCCGTGTGAAACCCAGCATCTTTGTGGTTGAGGACGACCCGGACATCTCGCGTCTGGTGCGGCATCATCTGGAGGGCGCGGGATTCGTGGTCAAAGTATTCGCCACCGGGAACACCGTAGTCATGGAGTCGGAACGGCAGCGTCCTACCCTATTCATCCTCGACATCATGGTTCCCGGAAAAGACGGGCTCGAACTCTGCCGGCAGATACGGCAGACGCAGGCGCTGGCTTCGACCCCCGTTATTTTTCTTACCGCGAAAAGCGGCGAAGCCGACCGCGTCCTGGGTCTGGAGCTCGGCGCCGATGATTACATCCCGAAGCCGTTCAGCCCGCGGGAGCTGGTGGCCAGAGTCAAAGCGGTATTGCGCCGTTTCGAGCGCCCGCTTCCGCAGTCGCCTCTTCGCGTAGGAGAGATAGAAATCGATCCTGGCGCGATGACGCTTACCGCCCGCGGCCAGCCGGTCACGACCACAGCGACCGAGTTTCGTTTGCTGGATTATTTCGCCCGCCACATCGGCCGTGTTTTCACCCGTGACCAACTGCTCGACGCCGTCTGGCGCGACACCGCCTATGTCACGCCGCGTTCGGTGGACGTCTATGTCCGCCGCATCCGCGAGAAGATCGAGCCCGATCCTGAGAACCCACGCTATCTCAAGACCGTGCGCGGGGCGGGCTACCGCTTTGAGGCGCCCAAGTGAGGAACCGTATTTTCTTCAAGCTGCTGGCGGCTTTCGCGCTGGTGATCGCGGCGGCAACGGCGACGCTGGATTTTGCCATCCGCCGCGCCTGGGAAAATTCTCTGCGGCAGGAAATCGAGCGCAACCTCAGGCAGAAAGCGGTGATGCTGGCGAATCGCGTCAATACGGACCGTGAACACAACGTGCAGGACATCGTCTCCCAGGAAGGCCAAGCGGCTGGGGCGCGCGCCACGGTGATTGATGTAACGGGCAGAATTCTGGCCGACTCCGAGGCCCCCGCCGGGTCCATGGAAAACCATGCGGGTCGGCCCGAGTTTGTCGTGGCCTTGAAAGGGCAGATCGGAACTGATACCCGTCCCAGCCGCACCCTAGGCGTACCATTCCTCTACGTTGCCGCACCTATCTCCGGAGGCGCCGTGCGGTTGGCGTACCCGCTGTCGGATGTCGAGGAGGCTACTTCTCGGGTTCGAAGGACGTTGTGGCTCGGTTCGGCCATGGCATTCCCGGCGGCCCTCCTGGTTGCGGGTATCGTCGCACAGTTCACCTCGCACCGGCTGCAGCGGATTGTGGGATTCGCCGGTCGAATCGCTGACGGTGACCTGACCGCGCGTATTGCCGCATCGTCCACCGACGAAATCGGACAAGTCGCTGCCGCACTGGATAAAACCGCGCGCCACCTGGAGGATAACTTTGCCGCCCTGCAGACCAGCCAGCACCAGCTCGAGACTTTGCTCAACAGCATGCAGGATGCGGTCATCGCCGTGGGCCCGGACGACCGTGTGCAGTGGGCCAACCACAGTATGGACAGCCTGGTTCCGCAGGGCACGCGGTTGAATTCTCCCCTGGTCGAGACCGTGCGCGATCCCGATTTCCTGCGCGCCGTACGCGGAGCCAGCACCACCCGAAACGTGTTTAGTGCCCGGGCGACCTCTATTGTTCCAGCCCGTACATTCGACGTGACCGCCGCACCCATGCCCGGAGGGGGCGCGGTTGCGGTTCTCCGCGACCTCACCGAGACCGAGCGGGTGGAGAAAACTCGGCGTGATTTCATCGCCAACGTTTCCCACGAACTGCGCACACCACTGACCTCGATTCAGGGTTACGCCGAAACGTTACTGGACGGCGCTCCGGAAAATAACCATGCCCGCGAGTTTTTGGAAATTATCCGCAAGAACGCCGGCCGCATGTCACTCCTGACCGAAGATCTGCTCACCCTGGCCAGAGTGGAATCCGGCGAGCACCGCTTCGATGTGCAGCCGGTGACCCCAGGAGAACTGGTGCAGGAAGCGGTCGACAGCTTTCGCGAACTCGCGCGCACACATGGTATGGAGCTGCGGGTTGAGGAATCAGTATCCGACCCGGTCAGTGCCGATCGTGAAGCCATCCACCAGGTTTTCTCCAATCTAATCGATAACGCCTTCAAGTATGCCGCCGCGGGTGGGCGGTTGGTGGTGGGAGCCCGGCCGTCGGAGCGCGGAGTTGAGTTCTATGTTCGCGACTTCGGCCCCGGAATTCCCTCCGAACATTTGCCCCGCCTGTTCGAGCGCTTCTACCGCGTCGATAAAGCGCGCTCCCGTGAATCGGGAGGCACCGGGCTGGGCCTGGCCATTGCCAAGCACATCGTGTTGGCGCACGGCGGCACCATTCGTGCGGAAAGCGAACTCAATCACGGCTCTGTGTTCTTGTTCACACTGCCATTGGCTCCCAGTCTTTCACCGGCCTAATTCTGCTGGAGGGAGGCGTCTCCGACCCCGTTTGTGACCCAGCAGATCGTAGAATTTACAACCTTTTAACAATGTTATCTTAAGAAACCACTATGCTTGCACTGTGATCGTCAATTCGAACCGGCGGCAAAGAAGGCCGGAGGCAGGGCATCCGCCATTGCTTAAGCGAAGGGAAGCTCCAATGAGTACCGCCGCCGCGAATCCGCAAGTTTCCGAACCCGCCCACTCGCATCTGGTGAAACGCACGATTGAGGCCTGCAGAGTGGCAACAGACGCTGCTGCCGCGGCGGCTGAGGGTATCGCTACAGGGTCATCGCCGCTGCTCGTAACGATCCGGGAACGCGAAAAGGAACTTGACGCCATGGATCGCGAGATCGATGACGGCGTTACCCTCGCGATCACGCAGGTGACCGAACCCGAAGCCCGCGAACTGCTGGCCTGCATGAAATTCATGATCGGGCTGGAGCGCATCGGAGATTTGCTGCTCAGCTTTGCCAGCAGCGCCCAGGCTGCCGCCGGCCGTCTCGATCCCCAGGACACCCGCGACCTCACTCACATGGCGACCGTACTTGAAAAAATGCTCTCCGACGTGGGTGCGGCTTTTTCCACTCGTGATGTGAAGAAAGCCGTGGATGTGCTGCGTGCCGACGCGGAGATGGACCGCCTGCGTAACTTGATTTTCCTGCGCCATATCGAGAATCCCGAAAGCATCCACCGCCAGGCCAGCTTGCAAGTCATTTTTATGACGCAATCGCTGGAACGTGCGGGCGATCACGCCAAGAACCTGGCCGAGGAAGTCTGCCACTTCGTAAGCGGCCACACCATCCGCCACGTCATGATGGGCTACGATAAACCGATTGAGCAGATGTTCCTGGATTGGCTCCGCCACCGCGACGAAAAACGCGAGACCACTTAAAACTCTTTCCAGACCAGCGCTCCGCTGTCGCCGCGGAGCTGCGGAAGTCTTGCTCCCTCGGCGGACGAGGGCGTCCGCCGTTGCCTGGGCATTGTCGAGTCGGGTCACATTCCCAGCCCAGTTTGCTTTTGGAATGTGTCCGTGCCGCCTGCTATGCTGCTGCGAAATGGCACTGATTCCCCCAACGGCATTGCCCGACGCACGTCTCGCCGCCGCATACGCCATTTTTCTGGGCAGCTATCTAGTTTTTGCCATTGGCAAGTTTCCCGGTCTCAAGATTGATCGCCCCGGCGCCGCTATTATCGGCGCCGTGGCCATGATCGCCTTTCGCGTGCTGCGACCTGGGGATGCGCTGCGCTTCATCGACTTCCCCACGCTGGTGCTTTTGTTTTCGATGATGCTGATCGTGGGCAATCTTCATCTGGTGGGTTTTTTCGAATGGAATGCGGAAATCGTGCTTCAGCGTTTGAAGCCGGCGCAGTTGTTACCCGCCGTGATCTTTACCTGCGGGATTCTTTCCGCCTTCTTCGTGAACGATGTTGTGTGTCTGGTGATGGTGCCCTTCGTGCTCAGCATTACCCGGCGCATGCGCCTGCAGCCGCTTCCCTACTTGCTGGCGGTAGCGACCGCGTCCAACATCGGCAGCGTGGCTACCATCACGGGTAATCCGCAAAACATGCTGATCGGATCCTTTTCCGCCATCCGCTATCGTGATTTTCTTTTCCATCTCGGCCCGGTCGCATTTGTGGGATTGTTCGTCGATTGGGCGGTTCTGCACTGGATTCACATGCGCAAGATCGAGTTGCGGCCCGAGACAGATGAAAAGATTCCGCTGCCCACACTCGATCTCTCGCGCCTGACGAAACCGGTGTTCGTGGTGACTGCCGTAGTCGTGGGATTCTTCTTGGGCGTACCTCCGGCCATGATGGCAGCGGTGGGCGCAGCCGCCTTGCTGATCACCAGAACCCTGGAGCCGAAGAAGTTGTACGAGGAAGTAGACTGGGGATTGCTGGTGTTCTTTATCGGCTTGTTTCTGATTGTGGGTGGTGCGGAGACCGCCGGGATTGTGGCGAAACTGCTGGACGTGGCCGAACACTGGAACCTGCAGAACCTGGGTGCCTTCACCGTTGTTGTCTCGCTGCTCAGCAACATTGTGAGCAACGTGCCCGCGGTGATGCTGCTGAAGTCGCTGGTGCCGGGCTTCAGCAACCCGCACACGGCCTGGCTGACTCTGGCCATGGCCGCAACCTTAGCCGGAAATCTTACGATCACCGGGAGCGTGGCCAACATCATCGTGGTAGAGAGCGCCAGACCAGAGATGGAAATTGGGTTCTGGGAGTATTTCCGCGCCGGCTTCCCGATCACCGTGGCGACCCTGGTAGTGGGATGGATGTGGCTGGCGTGGATGAAGTGACGATTTCCGATTAGGCGGCATTGACTCAGCAATCAAATGCCACAGTTTTGGAATCGACAATCGCAAATCCGACAATCGCAAAGTGGAGGCATACCGTGTGGAACCGCATCTTGGCTGTCTGTGCGCTCGTTGGTGGTGCGCAGAGCACGCCAGGCAATGTTGTGAAATATCAGGCCACGATCAGCGACGTGAAATACGTGTACGCCTCGGCGAAGCCCGTAGCTCGCCTGAAGTCGGGCGACATCCTCGACACCAACACGCTGGATTGCTTCGGCAACGCCATCCAGAAACCGGGCGACACACTCAGCATGTCCAGGGGTGACAATCCACTTACTGGCCCGTTTTACATTGAGGGCGCCGAACCCGGAGACACGCTCGCAGTGAAGATTCTCGATCTCGAAGTAGATAGCAATCAAGGTGTGGGTGCGTTTGCGCCCGGATTTGGCGCCATCAACGCGACGAACTACACACCCATGCTAGCGCCGCCGTTGCCGGAGAAAATCTGGTTTTACCCGATTGACCATGCCACGAACACCGCGACCTTTCAGGCGCTGGATTCGAAGTTCTGGGTCAAGATCCCGCTGCATCCCTTTTTCGGATGTATCGGCGTTGCGCCCGCCGGGGGCGAGGCGCGCAGTTCGATCGTCCCGGCGGAGTTTGGCGGCAACATGGATTCTCCCGAAGCCAGCGTGGGTAATATGGTTTATTTCCCGGTCAATGTGTCCGGCGGGATGTTGTATATGGGCGACGGACACGCGGCCATGGGCGACGGCGAGGTGGCAGGCACGGCGATTGAGGTCCCGTTGCGAGCGCGGGTGCAGGTCAGCGTGATAAAAGGCCAAAAGATCAACTGGCCGCGGTTTGAGAGTGAAGATGCAATCATGACGGTCGGCGCCTATCGTCCCCTCGATGATTGTCTGCGAATCGCCTTCACCGAGCTTGTAGGATGGATCCATCAGGACTACGGTTTGTCAGAGTTGGACGCCTACGAGTTGCTGTCGGAAGTTTGCGAAAATCCATCTGAACGAGATGGTGGACCCCAATTATGTGGTGGTGGCGTCGATCGAGAAGAAATATCTGCCGCCGAAGAAGAAACCGTAGGCACGGATTTGTGCGAGCGACGCCTTATTTCGTTGTCATCCCGAGCGGTTCTTGCCGAGACCGAAGGTCGAGCCCCGAGCGCAGCCGAGTGGGAGGGATCTGCAGTTCCTTCTGATCTGAGCAGGACTGCAGATTCCTGGTCGCTGCGCTCCTCGAATGACAATACTTAGTGTTCTCGATTGAAGCTGGGCTGCACTTTGGGGATGGAACCTCTGCGGGTGGCGGCACCAAGAAACGTTATTTGCGGAAGGCACGACTCCGGCGATAATACCTTCACATAAATTTTTGTATGGATCACTATTCCATTTTCGATCAGCCAGAATCGGGCAACGCTCCGCAAGTCCCAGGTGCTGTCGGAAGACGAGACTCCGCTGCACCCGCGAGGGTTTCGCCGCAGCCTTTGCGTTTTCCGGGAGACGACGCCGGCACGTCGCTGGCAGATATGGCGCAGCGGGATCTGGACGCCACGTTACATCTGCTCGCCGAACGGGCGCAATACATCACCGGGGCGTCGGGCGCAGCCATTGCTCTGCGCGAAGGCAGCGAAATGATTTGCCGCGCCAGTACAGGTCCGGTGGCGCCGGAATTGGGCGCGGAGCTTCAGCTGAACTCGGGACTCACCGGCGAAAGCGTGCGCACCCGGCAGCTTCTGCGCTGCGATGATGCGGAACGCGACTTCCGCGCGAACCGGGAGAGTTGCGAGGCCCTGGGCATCAAGTCGGTCATGGTGATGCCGCTGATTCGCGAATCGGAAGTGATCGGCGTATTCGAACTTTTGGCGGACCGCGCCTACGCTTTCGAGCAGCGAGACGTGACCGCCCTGGAGCGCCTGGCGGAAATGGCTTTGACCGGACTCGAACATTCTGAAGCCGCCAAGCGTGCCCTGAATGAGATCGCAACCAAGATGGACCAGGCACCTGCAAAAAACGAAGAATCCCAGCCTGCGCCGGTGTTGCCGAAGCGTGAGGAAAGCATTTCCCCCGCGGATCAACCGCTCTCAAAAACACCCCAGGAAACAGCCCTCAACGCCGACCAGCCTAAGCCGGTCGCAATGCGCGAGGTCGACAAAATCCGGTATTGTGACGGATGCGGATTTCCAGTCTCAGATGGGCGGACGCTCTGCCTGGATTGCGAGGCGGCTCAAAGTCTGGATCACAAGGCGGCAACGAGTGGCGAGGCTCCCGTTTTTCTTTCTCAGCTCGCTGCGCCGCGCGCGGAAGCAAGCTGGCTGCGATCTCACATCTACACCATCGGGGCGTTGCTGGTGGCGGCTTTAACGGTTGCCGTAGTGGTCTCCCGGCTGCGGTAGCCCGCCGGCAATCTAGCGTGCGAACGTACCCACGAAAGCGCTGCGCCTGCCATGCGATTCCCAATCGGCACCCAGTCCCGGACCTCGGTAGGAATCGGTCAATGCCACCGCCGGCAACGAGTGTTGCAATTGCGTGAGCGGCGGATAGAACGTCACTTCATTCCCGCAGAGATGATCATCACCGTCTATGGCTCGCGTCTGCACCATGGCAAATTCGCCGGCACGCAGCAATGCCACGCCGTGGTGTCGTGGGTTGACTACCAATTCCATCGGTGCTGAAATCACCTGCTGCACATGACGCAGAAGTTCGCCTCCCATTTGCTGGGCAAATGCGACGAGAGCGTCGCGCTGGCGCTCGCTGGCCTGTTCATCAACGATCAGGACCGCCCGCGCCGGATATGGGTTGGCGTAGGGATCGCCCAACGTGGCGTGCGCCTTCACGGCAGCAGCGACCGTCAATCCGCTCAGCGGCACGCCGTCCCAGCTTCCGCTCTGGACATGCCATGCCAGGATTGCCTCGTCTCCCGCAAGGTTTACCTCGCCGTTGGCGAAACACTGGCCGGTGTAGACATCGGCGCTGCGCGTCTCAATGTAGTCGCCGCGAATTTGCTGCGCCAGAGCAGAAGCAGCCAGGACCACGATGCAGAGGGCTGGAAACAAACGATATCGCATCGAAACCTCACCCCGATACCTACATTGTCCTCCAAAACTCCTGAGGAAGAAAGAGGAGGTTGCGTAGGGGCGGGTCCCCTCACCCGCCCAGGGGAGCGAAGCTCCGCAGCGCTCGCTCGGACTAGGCGTCTAACGCCTAAGTGGCCTTTTTCTCCCCTGGAAGTAGGCCGAAAGTCTCTTTCACATTGTGCGTCGGAGAGCTAGGATGGTTGGCGTTAACAGAGAGGCAATCTTGACAAACCTGGGACAACATCGGAGTTGGATTTCGGGGGTGCGGTTGGGAACGGCGAGTACCGTGCTGACACTAGCGGCCGCGCTCGGGTTAGGTCTGATTGCGTCCCAATCGGCACAGGCACAGACTTTCAAGGTGCTGTACAAATTCAAGGGTGGCCCGGATGGAGCAAATCCGAATGGGGGTCTTATTCAGGACCAGCAAGGGAATCTTTATGGCACAACTCAGGGAGGTGGCGTCTACAAGAGCGGCACGGTGTTTAAGCTGAACAGGGCCGGCAAGGAGACAGTTCTCTATAGCTTCACGGGAGGGACGGACGGGGGAACACCTACGGCAGGTGTAGTTCGGGACACAGCAGGGAATCTTTACGGCACGACTTATGCTGGTGGTGCGTACAACGGCGGCACGGTGTTTGAGCTGAACGACCTTGGGGGAGAGACGGTGCTTCACAGCTTCCTCGGTGGCACTGATGGTCTCGTTCCGAACGGACTACTTCTGGACAAATCAGGTAATTTATTTGGAACCACATTCAACGGCGGCGACCCCAACTGTGACGACGGGAATGGTTGTGGGACTGTGTTCAAGCTGGATACGGCCGAGCAGTATGCGGTTCTGTCCAGCTTCATTGGTGCTCCGGACGCAGCGTACCCGACTGCGGGCGTGATTCAGGACCCTGCGGGTAACCTCTACGGTACTACGTTTATGGGAGGCCTCTACGACGAGGGCGCTGTTTTTAGACTCGATACAGCCGGAAATGAGAGCGTGCTGTATTACTTCTTTTCCAACGGATTGCTCCCTAACGCCGGTCTAGTGCAGGATGCGACGGGCCGCTTCTACGGAACCACCTGGTATGGAGGAACCGGATGCCCACCGGGCGGTTGCGGGATTGTGTTCAGGCTCACCAAGGCTGGCAGAGAGAGCGTGCTTTATAGCTTCAATGGATATCCGACTGACGGGTTCCTGCCACAGGTTTTGATTCTCGGTTCGGCGGGACATCTTTACGGCGCGACTCAGGAGGGCGGTCATTACGCGTGCCCCATCCGTGGAATGAAACTGGGCTGCGGCACAATTTTCGAACTGAGTCCCACTTCGGGCGGTAGCTGGCATGAGACCATGCTACACAGTTTCACCGGGAAGGATGGGAAAGCACCAAGCGGGTTGGTCCGAGACAAGACAGGAACTCTCTATGGCACGGCCCACGGCGGTGGAACTTCCGACAACGGCGTACTATTCAAGCTCGAGCCTTGATTGCGCGCGGCCTGGAACGGTGCGTTGACAGACATGCATGGTCTCGACCGTCAGAATCCTCTCAGCGATGTGATCCGGGACGCAGACGAGAACCTATATGAGGCAACTTCTCAAGCTGGCTGGCCCCCTAGTCGGGACAGCAAGACCGCGCAGAAGCGAACATCGGCCTAACCGCCCAGGTGGTCACATCCTGCGTTGCCAAGGGAACGGGCGGAATGCACACCCAGGATCGCAATTCCAGTTGCTACTGCGCACAGCAACATGGTCACTCTGAGGTACAGGCCTACACTTTGCGGATCGCCGAACAGCAGACGCATCAATCCAAGGCTGGCGCTGGCCGAACAAAAACCGAAGTAGAGTTTCTCCCGCACGCAGCGCGAGATCCGAACCAGTTGCAGGAGAATCGTGGTAACGACCAGAAACACGCAAAACATCACAATGGACGCCAGCGAAAGGGAAGCTCTCATCCAGATTGGACTCCCGATCGGAGTTGTGGCGAAGCCCCGCAGCGCAATCAGCAGAAACACAATTGAATGAACGAGAGCAATGACTGCTCGCTTCCGGGTCGTGATCAGTGCAAAGTCATTCATCGGCGTCAGCGACAGTCTCGGCGACCGGCCGCCGCAGCGGAAGGAGCACGGCGAACTTAGTCCCTTGCCCGACCGAACTGGTCACGTCGATGCGGCCATGGTGCTCTTCCACGATGCGCCGCGCCAGCGACAACCCTAATCCGGTGCCGTTGCCCTTCGTCGTGTAGAACGGCCGGAAGATGTTGGGCAGATGTTCGGGCGAAATGCCCCGCCCGGTGTCAGAGACAATGATTGCTGCGGACTCGCCACGGGGCTCGATTTCCACTGTGACCCGGCCTTGTCCTTCAATCGCCTGGATGGAATTGAGCAGCAGGTTGAGCAGAACCTGGTGGATCTGATCACTATCGTGCTCCACCTCCGGCAATGCAGGGTTTTTCTTCAGCACGATCTCGATGGGCTTTGAAAGCGCCTGCTGGCGGGCCAGCATGACCGCATGCTCCACCGTAGTATTCAGATCACTGCGGCGTATCTCGGGCGGATGCGGGCGGGCGGTCTGCAACAGGTCGGTCAGGATGTGATTGATCTGCGCGATCTCTAAACGGACATCCTTCACCACAGCTCGCGCCGGGCTCGTGGCGGGAAGGTCGCGCCCGATGATCTCGACCACTCCGGCAATTCCGGCTAGCGGATTGCGGATCTCATGGGCCAGACCCGTAGCTAACTCCCCCAACGTGGCGAGGTGTTCCGCGCGCGACATCTGAGTGCGATGCAGGTGCTCAATCATGTCACGGCTCTCGCGCAGTTGGCTGACCATGCGATTAAAGTTGCGCCCCAGATCTCCGATCTCGTCGTTGCGGCGGGCAAAGCCCACCGACACTTTCAAGTCGCCCTCGCCCAACTGGGCAATTTTCTCCTGCAACTCAATCATGGGCTTCTGAATGACGTAGGTGAGAACGAGCAGCAGCGCAGCGCAAATCGCAACAGCACCGGCTCCGGCAACCACCAGCACGATGTGGCGCTGCGGGTCCTGCCATGAAACCGTCGCCAGCGTGAACAGGAGCAGTCCATTCAGCAGCACGAAGACGATGGGCAGGACTGCCTTGATCTGCCAGTTGATGCGCACTTGCGACACGCCAGAGTCCTCCGCGCCAGACTGCACTGCGGCTTTGATTATCTTCCCCTTGGTCGCCGGGTCACAAGCTGGCAAGGCTGTCGCCTTCTGGTCGTTGCTTTTTGGGTCGATGCGATCGATATCAGAACCATCGGGACGGGCGGAAGCGATAGCCACAGCCGCCCCCGTCTGTGGTCTCGCATGGATTCCTTCCTTTAGTGTGTCAGGCATAAGCATGCAGTCCAGGCAGCAGATAGGTCACACCAAAGAAAGTGAACATCACCACCGCAAAGCCGAGAATGGCAAAGTAGGCAGCCCGCCGGCCGCGCCATCCGCGGGTGACGCGCATGTGGAGATACCCGGCATACACCAGCCAGGTGATCGCCGCCCAGGTCTCTTTCGGATCCCAGCTCCAGTACGAACCCCAGGTACGATTCGCCCAGTATGCGCCCGCCGCGATCATCAGGGTGAGCAAGGGAAAGGCGATGGCAATGGTGCGATACGTAATTCGGTCCAGTTCATCGGCGGCGGGCAACATGCGTTCCAGATCTTCGCGCCGCCACAGAAGCAGCAGGTAGAGGAGCGATACGAAGATCCCGCCCACCAGGCCCGAGAGAATGAACGGGCTGGCCGCCAGGCTGGTCGGGAACAAACCGTCAGCATCCAGCGAACCATACTGGCCGTCCCGCGCGCGGACGAGAAAGAATACCAGCGCCAACACCTGCAGCAGGATGCTCACGAACACAGCCCGATTGGCCATGTTGATGAACCCTTCGTCATCGGTCTTACGCCAGACAAGATACAAGACCAACGGCGCCGCCACGGCTGCGAGCACGACCAGCATCAGCCAGCCGAGATCAGGAATCACCACAAACAGGCGCACCCCTTTGGCCAGAAACACTTCCGACTTTTCTTCCGGATTCCACGCCGCCACGCTCAAGCCACCCCACTTCTCGAAGCGGGTGAGAACGCCCATGTAAGTTGCAATTCCGAACAAGCTGGTGGCAGCTAAGAAGCTCTCCGTCTTCATCCTGTCTTGGATTAGGAACATCATGGCTAAAGCGAAGCTGAGGGCACAAGCGGCATACGCCAGCATGGCCAACGTGACGTGCACATGCAGCCAGGTGGATTGCAGCGCGGGCACGAGCGGATGAACCTCGGTGCGCAACAACTGCATCAATATCACTCCCACGATCGCCACCGGCATGGTCACAGTGCCGATCACTTTCACGCCGTAGCGTTTCTCCGCGATCAGGGTGAGCACGGCGAGCGTCCACACGAAGCTGAGCAGCATTTCATAAATGCTTGCGAACGGCGGATGCCCCGCTTCGTACCAGCGATGAGCGACCGCGCCGGTGTTGGCCAGCAGCCCGGCCCACGTCGCCAGCGAGGCGAAGCGCACATAGGATGGAATTCCAGTGACGCCGAAGCCCAGGTAAAGCGTTCCCGCGCCCGAGTAAAAAATCAGCGCGGCGTAAAGCAGGTTGGACTCGTTCAACAGACTGCCGCTCTTCACCACATTCAAGAACGCCATGAACAGCAGGAATGCAACGCTCAGGCCGACCATCACTACGAGGGTGGTACCGGTCGCCGCGGGTTGCTGTTCCGCTCGTGCACGTGCCATAACTATCCTCCCATGCCGGACTCAGTTTCCGGCCAGTGAAGTAACATGCGCCGGGGCGCATGCCTCCGATTGCAGCTTGATCTCCGATTCGATTTCTTGTACCAGCTTCCGGAAACGTTGCTCGAACACATCCTTATTCTTGTTGGCAGCCCCGCCCACCCAAAGCACCAGCCGGCCGCGCGCATTGCGAACAGGAACCGCCCAGAAGCGCATGTGGACCAGGTAGAAAACAATCACCAGGCCCAGGCCCATCAGGATCACTCCGGTCCAAACCGCCCACTGTCCGGGCTCGTGAGAAACCTGCAGGCCGGTGAAGTAGGCCATCTGCAGGTTGCGCGCTTCGAACTTGTAAGGAGAAGACGCATTCTGCTCAAAACCCTCGATCGGGGGCAGCCACACGTTGACCAGCTTGCCAGATTTCCTGGACTCGACCGCCAAGTGAACGGCAGGGTTCTCCACTTCCGCAGAGCGGGCGTAAACCTGGCCGTCACGCACCACGTAATCCGGGATGAACTCGGCAATGCGGACTGAAGTGTCGGCATCGAGTGGCAAGTCCTCATCCGTTCCCAATGCAATTTCCTTGCTTGTGCCTTGTCCGTTTGCTGGAGTGGCTGCGAGGATCAGCTTGTCCACCTTGCCGGTGCTGCCATAGCTGGCCTGATAAAAACGGACGCCGTTGTAAACCAGCGGATCGTTGACCACGATCTCTTTGCGTACGATTTCGCGGCCGGCTTCGATCACGGTCAGCTTCGACCACCAGCGCTTTGGGGTGCCGTCGGCATATCTCTCCTCGCCGGCGCCGTCGCAGCGAACGGCGAAAGGAAGCGTGCGCTGTGAGCCGTTGCGCAGCGCCACCTGGCTCGAGGACTCTCCACGGGTAAGCGCCACGAAGCCGCTCCATCCATAGAGGGCATCCACGATCCCGCCCAGAAAAATGAGCAGCAGACTGGTGTGAACGATGTAAACCGCCATTTCCGAGATTCGGTTGCGCTCACCGAATAAAGAGAAACTATTTTCCCGCACCATCCGCTCTGGACTGAGCCCGGCCCGCTGAAAAACGCGCTCGGCTGCTGCCAGGCCGGCTTCTTCATCCCTGATTGGAATCTCAGCCTGTGTGGCCAACGCTTTTTGGAATGTCTGGTTGGGACTCTTATAAGGACGCGAGAAATAGCGCCACGAGTTCGGGAAGCGCTGGATGGATGCGGCTACGATGCTCGCACTCACCAGGACCAACAGCAGCACGAACCACCAGGCATGAAAGACGTCGGTCAAGCCCAACCCGTCCAGCAGGCGCAGCATTTGCGCTGAATACGCGCGCTGCATTTCCTCAGGGTCGGTCGCGGGACGCTGCAGGATGACGGTGCCGGCGGCGGAGACGATCACCGCCACGATCAGCAGAATGACACCCGTTTTGATCGAGCTCAGGGTCTGCCAGATTTTGCGGGACGCTGACAGATGAGATGCAGTCATATCTTTGCCTTTCCAGGGACATAGGAAAGCACTTTGCGCGCCATCACAGGCAGGATTCGCGAAACTCTTGAGAATCATCGCGATAGCTTTGATTGGCAAGCCAGCACCGACCTCGCGCTCTGGGCGATATCACACAGCGGCAGTGACGTAAGCGGGCTTTTGGCGCAACTTCGCGGGCAGCGCCATAGGGCGAGGATGCTCCGACTCAGATGAAATCCTGCGCCGGCGAGCCAGTTTGGGAGCCCATTCTCGTGCCGCCGCCATGTGATGAAGATCACAACAGAGGGTGAGGTCGCTCATGGAGCTAAGCTCCGCAAAGGAGTTCCATATCAGTAAAGGCAATGTCGCGCAGAAATCCAGGCCCGGCTCTGTTGAGAAATGCAACACCAAGGAGGGAGTTACTTGCGTGTTTTCACCAATCCCACTGTGGCAGAAGGCCCAATTGCGGAAATTCGCCACAACCGAGAGATTCCAGGCCATGCCCCGATGACTGGTGCAAGCCGCTCTTGATGCAAGTACTTACAGTTCCTGAGATCAAAATCCCCCGTTTGCAGGGTATCGGTGAGGCGCGTGCAAAAGTACTAACTGAGGTGGTCCGAAAAGTGGCATGGAGCGGATCAAATTCGAGAACGGCGCCCGTAACCAGGATCCTCGGTTACCTGGCGGTCCTGGTCACCCTAGTTGGGACCGCCTTCGCTGCCACGCATCCGGTCCCGCTCGACCCGAAGGCTGATTCCTCCACTTGCATCGCTTGCCACGAAGACAAGACAAAAGGCAAAGCAGTCCACTCCGCCATGGCGATGGGCTGCACCAGTTGTCACGAAATTCGGGTCAGCAAAGACGTGACGCGGGTGAAGTTGACGACCACCACCCCCACTGCGCTGTGTGTGAGTTGCCACGCGGATAAGAAAGCTGCCGATATAAAAGGTACGGTTCATAGCCCGGCGGTCCGCGACTGCGTCAAGTGCCACGATCCTCACAGTTCTGACAACAAGAACCAACTATTGAAGGCAACTTCTGGTGGGGAAAAAGAAAACCTCTGTCTCAGCTGTCACAACATCGGGGTCAACGTCCCCGAGAAGGGCAGCCGGCACGCTGCGCTCGATATGGGCTGCGATACCTGCCACGTTACCCATAAGACCGGCGAGGTTGGGAAAGTCGAATTCGATTTCCATCTGACGAAGGCGACTCCGGCGCTCTGTCTCGATTGCCACGACCCCAAAGATGCAAAGCTCGCCGCGGCGCACCAGAATCAGCCCTTTGAAAAAGCGGATTGCCTGAGCTGCCACGATCCTCATCAATCCGCCGCTCCCAAGCTGATGGCGAAGTTCACGCATCCGCCGTTCGCCGACAAGCAGTGCGACGTCTGCCACGCGCCCGCCAAAGACGGAAAAGTGGTGTTGACGCAGGCCGATGCTAAGTCGCTGTGCGTGACCTGCCACGACGATAAAGCCAAACAGATTGAAAGCGCCAAGGTTCAGCATCCCGGTGCGGCGGGCGATTGCACGGATTGCCATAGCCCCCACGCCAGCAGGCAACCGGGGCTTCCCAAGACGAATGCCGTCAACATCTGCCTGGACTGTCACAGCGATATCGCTGATCTCACCAAGAAAAAGGTGCATCACCAGCCCGCATTCAGCGAAGGATGTTCGACCTGCCACGAACCGCATGGTGGCGACAACCTGCACCTGCTGCGGACGAGTTCAACCAACGGCCTTTGCATGGAATGCCACGGGCCAGACCGGGCTCCGGCAAAGCTGGAAAGCGAACACCTGGTCGCGATTTTCAACGGCAAAGTGAAGCTGCCGGAAAACTACTTTGGCACGACGCCGATTGTTCCGATCAAGTACGGCCTCGGCCACCCAACCGATCGCCATCCAGTCACCGATGTGATGGACGTTCGGAATCCTGGCAAAGTCTCAATACCCCTGACGTGTCTCAGTTGCCACCAGCCGCATGCCGGCAACAGCGCCGGCATGCTGGTGAAAGACCAAGCCGACAATATGGACTTCTGCCGGAGTTGCCACAACAACCCCCTGGATCTGAAGGCCGTGAAACGTGGAGGGCAATAAGATGTTCGCGCATTCGTCGATCTCGCGCCGTGAGTGCAAGCTGTTCGCCATGTCCGTTCTTGTGCTGACATTGCTGCCGGTCGGGGCGTTCGCAGGCAAGAAGAAACAGCCGGCCACAGCTACCCCCGATCCTGGCCAACAGCGCCTGCAGTTTGACATCAGGAAGATCGTGTGGCCGAACCCGCCGGCGATCACGCGCATTCGATTTCTCGATATGTACAGCGGACAAAAGATCGATTGGTCCATGTTTGACAAGAAGAAGCAGAAGCCCAAGCAGAAATGGATGGACCGCCTGGCTGGAACCAAGCCGCCCAGCGAGCAGATTGATATGAGCAAGATCCCTTATCAACTGCTGCGCACTTACGGTGTCGCGGTCGATTCCAAGGGAAACATCTACGCTGCCGACCAGGGCGTGGCAGCGATCTTCATCTTCAATCCGGAAACCAAAGATGTGCAGTTGATCCGCAACGGCAAGGAAGCGCGCTTTGGCCTGATCAACGGCCTGGCCATTGACGACAACGATCGCTTGTTCGTCACCGATGACAAGTTGCGCGAAGTGCTGGTGATCAACCCGAAGCACCAGGAAGAGGCGGCGTTCGGCGCTAACATTCTGGGCAACCCCGGCGGCGTGGCCATTGATACCGAGAATCGTTTTCTCTATGTGGTCGACACGGGCAATGATGTCGTCGATGTGTTCGACGCCGACACCTTCAAGTTCCTGCGCAAGATCGGAGTTTCCGGGAAGAAGCATACGCTGGCAGACCCCGGAACATTCTCGCTGCCCACCAACATCGCCCTCGATCGCGACGGCAACGTTTACGTCACCGATACGCTGAACGCCCGGGTCGAGATTTTCGACGCCGAGGGGAACTTCATCAGCGAATTCGGCAAACGCGGCGACGGGGCATGGCAGTTTGACCGGCCCAAGGGCATTGCGGTGGATGGCGACGGTCACATCTGGGTAGTGGATGCGGCCCAGGACCGGATTAAGGTCTTCGACCGCCAGGGACACTTGCTGATTTATTTCGGCACGCACGGCAACTATCCCGGCGAATTCATGGATGCATTCGGCATCGCCATCGACAAGAACAATCGGGTGATTACCAGTGAGCAGTTTCCCGGCCGCGTGCAGGTCTTCCGCTACATAACGGATGCCGAGGCAGAACAGGCGAGGACGGGACAAGCGCAATCGGTACAAGCCGACGCCAAGCCGGTGCAGGCGCCGCCAACACAGGCTGCTTCAGCACCGCCAGGGCAGGTACAGAGTTCTGCGGCGCATTAGCCGCGACCAAGTTTGGCTGCGCCCTCGAGGGTGGCCAAGACGGATCGGAGAGTAGACCGGTTCCGGGTAGCGAGCAGTAAAGCAGTAATAAGAGGTGTATCGCAGTTAAAAACTGGAGGTTTCACAACCAATGAAAAAAGGAATGCTAATTCTTCTATTCGTGGTGGCTGCCGTCGGTTTGGCCATGGCCGATCTGAACGGTGTTCCCACAACGACCAATCTCACAACAGACATACTCGGCGCCCACCTTGTGTATGGACGTGGTTGCATCGCCTGCCACGCACCGCACAGTGGTCCAGCCGGTAACGCTCAAAACGGGATCAATACCTCGACGGGCCAGACCGCTCTCTGGGGTGAGGACCTGACTCCAATGTACGGTCAGGTACTTGGCTTCGGTGATACCGGGGGCTACGTGGTAACGCTTCCTGCGAACCAGGCGGCCGTAAACGCGCTTGGCGCGCATGATCCAACCGTTGTCGTCCTGCTCTGCCTCAGCTGCCATGACGGCAACCTGGCGAAGCCCGGGATGATGAAGGGTGTAACCGTAGAATCGATACCCGTGTTCGGCGGCAAGGCTCCAACCTTCCTGGGCAACGATGGAAGCGGCGCCGGCGACTACGCCAACGATCACCCGGTGGGACCGAACGCGATCTTCGGTTGCGGCGGCCAGTATAACTGGGACTGCACCATTACCAATGGGAAGGTCTCGATGAATGGACCCGGTTCCTCCGTGTTTGCCAACACCAACTACACCTTCGCGGTCAGCCTGGCGGTAGTGGGCGGCAACCCCACGGTGACCTGCACCAGCTGCCACGATCAGCACAGCGAACTGATCTGGGTAGACGGCGGCAGCAAGCTGCCTTATCAGACCGCGTTCTTCCTCCGCGGATACTACAACCCCAATACCGGCGGCAACAGCGCGGCACAATTCTGCCGTCAGTGCCACGGTGGAGAGGCGAACGAAATGCACGGCCAGATGAGCGTTCCGACCACCTAGTCGGTTCGTTTTGCGGGGGAGGAGACTCTTCTCCCCCTTCTTTGCAACAGGGATGGCAAGAAGTGGGGCAGCAACACTCAAGGCTCGAAGGTAGGCAGGACATGAGAATCCAGATCTCAATCATCGCGGCAGTATTGCTGGCAACGGCGGCGGGAGCCCCAGCACAAATGGTGGCCTCGCATGCTTTAACGTCAAGCGCGCAGTCGGCATTTGAGACAACCACCCTGCAGCAACCGGTGGGCAAGCCGGTAGCTCGCGTGAATGGCGCGGTGCTGACCGACCGCGATCTGCTGCGCGAGATGTACACCATCTTTCCTTACGCGCGGCAGCACAACGGCGGCGTGCCAAAGGCGATGGAAGCCGAGATTCGCCAGGGCGCGATGAAAATGATTGAGTTCGAGGAACTGGCATACCAGGAAGCAGTGCGGAGAAAAATGGACATCTCGGCCGCACGCATGGCTAAGGCCGAAGCCGACTTCCGCAAACAGTTTCACTCTCCCGACGACTATCAAGAATTCATGAAGAACGAGTGCCGGAATTCGCGGCAAATACTGCGCGGCAAGATTCGGCGCTCGCTGTTGATTGACGATCTGCTAAAGGCCGAGGTGGCGGACAAGTCGGTGGTGTCCGTGAGTCAAGCGAAAGCCTATTTCGATAAGAATCCTGACCGTTTCCGCATTTCCGAATCGTGGTCCCTTCAGACGATCTCGGTGTTGCCGCCGGCGAATGCTACTCCGGAGCAGTTGAAAGAAGCACGCAAGCGGGCCGATGACGCGCTGAAGCAGGCCAAGGCTACCAAGAGCTATGAAGAGTTCGGGGTGCTGGCGGAAAAGGTTTCGGAAGACGACTGGCGGGTGATGATGGGTGACCGGCGGGCGGTTAGCAAGGACAAATTGCCGCCAGAGGTCATGAAGGTTGTCGCAGGCATGAAGCCGGGCGAGACCAGCGGCCTGATACAGGTTGGCCAGGCATACACCATCGTGCGGCTCAATGCGCACATCGAGCCTGGGATACAGAAGTTCGACGAGGTGAAAGATTCGTTGCGCAAGGATCTGCAGACAAAGAGGACCGAACTGCTTCGCGCTGGTCTGGATCAGCAGCTGCGTAAGAAGGCGAAGGTAGAAGAGCTGTAGTCGGGTGATGTTGTGATAAGAGGCCGCGCACAAATCGACTCCCTTCCACAATGGGCGCGGATATTTTGCTTGTTTCGCGCCATGGCCGGTTCGACGGCGTTTGGCATAGCACTTCTGTTGGGTGTGGCATCGAGCATGTCCGCGCAGGTCAAGGTTGGCGATAATCTGAACATGAACCTGAACGGGACACTGTCAGCGGGATATACGGCGGATTACGGCAACATCATGTCCTCCGACCACGGGTTCACTTTCGGCGGCGATGGCGATCTGAGTGGTTCGTACTACGATCCTAACTTTGTTTCCTTCCACGTTCAGCCTTTCTACAACCAGTCGCGAGCGAACTCCTCATTCCAATCGATCTCGGATACAAGCGGCGTCAACGCCAGCGCATCCATTTTTGCCGGCAGCCACTTTCCGGGAACGATCAGCTACAGCAAGGCCTACAACAGCGAAGGGAATTACGCGATACCCGGACTCTCTAATTTCACCACACACGGAAACAGCGATGTTTTCTCGGTCGGCTGGGGAGTAAACCTTCCAGACCGGCCGACCGTTGCCGTCAGCTTCCAGAGAGGGGCAAACGACTACTCCATCTACGGTTCGAATTCAACCAGCCAGTCCCACTCCGACTCCTTCTCCACCTCGTCAACCTACATGCTCGATGGGTTCAACCTGAATGCCAGCTATCGCTACACCGCCAACGACGCCCAGATTCCAGATCTGATTGCCAATCAAACGCCGGAAGCATCGAATACCAGTAGCAACTCATTTACTGTCGGCGTTGGACACAGGCTGCCCTTCAACGGGTCATTTTCCGTTGGCGCCAGCCGCTCCGATACCAGCGCGGATTACGTTGGCGGGAGCTACAGCGGCACGATCGACTCCCTGAATGCCGGGATGTCGTTTACTCCTTTCAGCAAGCTAAGCTTCGGCACAAACGCGCAGTATAACGACAACCTGGCGGGAACGTTGTTCAACGCAGTGCTTTCTGCCGGTGGCGTCTTAGAGCAGAGTAATCTCAATGAAACATCGCATGCCCTTGACGTAAACAACTATGCCAATTACCAGGTTCCTGCGGCGCATCTGGTTTTCTCAGGCAATGTGGATCACCGGGAACAAAGCATCTTCGGCAGCACTCTCTCCGCCAATTCGTTTACCGGAACTGCAACCTACTCCAATGAATTCTTAGGCGGATTCCTCAATGCGACGGGTGGCCTTGTGGAGAACACGGTTTCCCCTAGAAGTGTGAACTCGCTCGGATGGATCAGTTCCATCAATTATTCCCGTAAGGTCTTTGGCTGGGACCTGTTCGGAGGAGTCAACTATTCCCAAAATCAACAGACGTTCCTGATCGCCTATACCACGTCAAGTTACGGCTACAACGCTGGTATTGGCCGTAAACTGGGTAGGGCATCGCATTGGGGCGCAACCGCTACCGGCTCGCAAACGGGATTGACACAGCAGTCGGGTACGACCAGTTTCAACCAGAGCTATTCGACCGCGCTGTCCGTGAAATGGATCGGTGTGAGCGGGGCTTATGCAAAAAGCAGCGGTAACGGAATCCTCACCGGCGCAGGAGTGGCGCCGATCCCGATCCCGGTGCCAATCGTGAATCCAACTTCCATCGTCCTTTATGGAGGGCATTCCTATTCGGGTGGCATTGGAATCAGTCCAGTGCGCAGGCTTACGATCTCTGCCAGCTATGCAAGGGCCTTTAGCGATACCACCAGCAGCACGCTCACTTCCAACAATCGCACGCAGATGTTCGCCACGCGTATCCAGTATCAATTCCGGCAAATGTACTTTCAGGCGGGCTATACCAAGCTGGTGCAGGGTTTCAGTTTGGCAGGCGGGCCTCCGGCCATGATAGGGTCGTACTACGTTGGGGTGTACCGATGGTTCAATTTCTTCTGAGGCCAGGTTCTCGGCAGGGGATGACGAGATCATTGATGGTGGCCTCGGCAATCCTGCTGCTTTTTCCGCCCACGTTGGCGGCGCGGCGGAAAACCAAGCCTCAAGACGATATCACCGTGCCTCGCCTGGAACTGGAAGGCGGCCGGCAACTGTTGTACGAACGCAGCTTCTCCAATGAACGGGAAGTGAAGATCAAGCGCAGCTTCTGGAATAAGTTGCTCGACGTCGTCGCCGGGGCGCCGGAATACCACTTCCTGGTTCGGCCTTACAGCGTGGTTACCGATTCGCATGACCGGGTGATCGTCGCCGATCCGGGAGCCCGCGGTGTTCATATCTTTGACTTCGCGCAACAGAAATACAAATTCCTCGATCGCACGGGAGGAAAAGATACTCTGAGCGCGCCGCAATGCGTGGCGGTGGATAAGCAGGACAACATCTATGTCACGGACTCAGACACCGGTAAAATCTTCGTTTTCGAGCCGGGCGGCAAGTTCCGGCGTGCCATTGGCAGCCTGAAAGGCGGCGAGGGATATTTCAAGCGGCCAACCGGGATCGCGGTCGACTCCGACAGGCAACGCATTTACGTAACCGACACCTTACGCAACAAAATTTATGTCATGGATATGGAAGGTAGCGTCCTGCAGACCATGGGCAAAACCGGCCAGGGCAATCTGGAATTTAATTACCCGACGGAGTTAAGGCTGGACGGCCCCAATCTGATTGTGGTGGACGCGATGAATTTCCGCCTTCAGGTTTTGGATCGGTCCGGGACTTTCAAGTACGCCATCGGACATCTTGGGGACGGTTCGGGCGACTTCTTCCGGCCGAAAGGAGTGGGGATCGATTCCGAAGGTCACATCTACGTCGTTGAAGGCTTCAATGCCGAGGTTCAGGTCTTCGACACCCAGGGAAGGTTGTTGTACTACTTCGGGGAAATGGGAACGGGGCCAGGGCAGTTCCAATTGCCGACTGGAGTTTTCATTGATCACAACGATCGTATCTTCATAGCAGATTCTTATAACCGTCGCATCCAGGTGTTCCGCTACTTCGGACAGAAGAAACCGGCCGACGGGGGCGGGCAGTGAAATGGAAATTACAGGTCGCATTGATCGCGGTGCTGAGTGCCGCAGCACGCGCGCAGATCTCCGCTGACGTCATTGGTATTCACAACCTGGGACCGGGCTCACAATCGCCGGTTCAGGGCGGTCTGTCTGGCGCTTGCCTCTATTGCCACGCTCCACACTCAGGAGTAGGAAGCAGTTCCCTCGGGACGCCGCTGTGGAACCAGACGCTGTCCACGCAAACCTACACGCCCTACACGAGTTCCACGTATGTGGAGAGGGGCAATCCCAATCCTCCTTTGGGGCAGGACAGCAGTCTGTGTCTGAGCTGCCATGATGGCACGGTGGCCCCCGGCTTAACCCAAGCCTACGGCAAGGTGCCGATGGTCGGATCGATGAATTTTTATGATGTGTTCGGCACGAATTTGCAGGGATCCCACCCCTTCAGCCTGGTGTTACCGATGAAAGATGCTCCGGACCTGATTGCGTCGCTCGTAGGCCAGGGCAAGACAGGAGACCCGGCGGTACAACTCATTAAGGGAAACATCGAATGTGCGACTTGTCACAATCCTCATGTGCAGGCGACGGACAAGGTGGTTCAGAATTTTCTGGCGCGGGATGGCTCGAATGGAAGTATTTGCCTTGCCTGTCATGACCCCAACCGCGTGATGGTGGGGAAGGTGAATGAAATTGCGGGTTGGACCAACGGCATTCATGCTCTAGCCCAGAACAAGACCACGAACCAGCCCTTTGTAGGCGGTTATCCCACGATTGCACAGAACGCCTGCGAGTCTTGCCATAGCCAACACAATGCCGTGGGAGCAGCGCGCCTGCTTCGTGCCCCGGCCGAACAGGATTGTGTGGCTTGTCACAATGGAGGCAACAACATTTCTCCGCAGGCCCCCAATGTGTTCGCCGAGTTTGCCAAGGTAGGCCATCCGTTTACCGAGGGAAATGGCTCCCACGACGCCGCTGAGAGCGTGTTGTTGAATCAGAACCGTCATTCCACCTGCGCAGATTGCCATCAGTCGCACGCTGCCCGGCAGGTTTTGACCTTCACGCCTCCGCCTGCGATTCGTGTTTCTCAGAGCCTGATTGCGGGAATTAGTGCCAGCGACGGTGTAACCGTGCTGCAGCCTGCGGTTAACCAGTTTGAGAACTGCCTTCGTTGCCACGGCAACAGCACAGGAAAGGTCACGAATCCGATTTTCGGGTACGCACCGGTGCGAGCGGTCTCTGCGGGGGACCCTTTGAATGTGATCCCGCAGTTCGCGCCGGCTTCGACTTCGAGCCACCCGGTGACGCACGACAACAACAGCCCGTTATCCCAGCCTAGCTTGTTAACCTACATGCTGAACCTTGATGGGGTTACGCAGGGACGAGCGATGGGCGTCCGCATTCTGTGTACGGACTGCCATAATGCGGACGATGATCGGGAGTTCGGTGGCATCGGCCCCAACGGGCCGCACGGTTCGAAATGGACGCATATCGTGGAAAGGCGCTATGAGTTCAGCCAAGCGACGATTCCGGGTGGCCAGATCATCAACTTGTTCCCGAATCCCGACCTGAGCGTCGCCGGTCCTTACGGCCTTTGCGGCAAGTGCCACAGCCTCAGCAACCTTCTTACGAATGCGAGCTTCAGCGAGCATGCGCGGCATATCAATGACGGCTTCACCTGCTCGGTCTGCCACACGGCGCACGGAATGGGATCGCAGAACCCTAACATCTCCGGCGAGAGACTGGTCAATTTCGATGTAAATGTGGTGGCGCCCAATGGCAATACACCGATCTCCTACCAGCGCGCCACGAATTCGTGCAGCCTGGTTTGCCATAACCAGGCTCACCAGCTTGGCGCCTCCGGCAAGCCTTCCGGCAAGCCGAAGGGTAAGGGGAAATAAGGATGCCGCGCGGGGGTAATGCGGCAACGGTGCTGCGATGGATCGCGGTGGTTGGACTGGGGCTCGCGACCGCTTACATTTATCGTCCGAAATACAGCACCAATTCCGCAATAAACGTACGAGGCTACGAATCGTTTGCGTTGGCCGAATCGATCGTGGAGCATCACAGCTTCTCTGATCCATTCATGGCTGCCCCGACAGGCCCTTCGGCGCACCTTGGCCCGTTGTATCCAGCGTATCTGGCGCTGATCCTCACCGTGTTCGGACACGGATCTGCCGCCGTCGCCGTGCTCATGTGGACGTCAATGCTGGCGCTGGCGTTTCAATTAGCGATGCTGCCCGTGCTGGCCGCGCAGTTGCGCCTGGGCTTCTGGACCGGAGTCTTGGCTGCCGCGGGATGGCTTGCAGCCGGCATACCGCCGACGATGTTGGCGGAAGCGACGTTTATTGGTTCCCTGGTGGTTGTGGCGTCCTATCTCATGGGTAAATGCCTTGCAGGACAGGCATCTGGAAACTACCTCCTCATCTGGGCTGTGGTATGGGCGGCGCTCCTGTTCCTGCAAGCGGTGGCGGTTGTGGTTTTGGCATTTTGGTTAGTGCTCTTGCATTTCCGATCACAGAGATCGACCCGCCAAAAGATCGCACTAGCACTCTTTCCGATACTCCTCGTCGCGCCCTGGATCGGCAGAAATTTCCTGGTCTTCCATAAACTGTTCTTCATCCGCGACAATTTAGGTCTTGAACTTGCCGTTTCGAATAATTCGTGCGCAACCTACTTGTCAGATATGAACGAGCAAACCGGCTGCTTTGGACGCTCACACCCCAATGTCAACTACGAAGAGGCCGTAAAGGTCCGACAACTCGGAGAGGTCGAATACAACCGGCTCAGGCTGCATGAGGCGCTCCGTTGGATCACCGGCAACCCGGGAGCCTTTTGTAGCCTTTCGATCGAGCGATTCAAAGCGTTTTGGTTTCCGCCGCCTTCGTCAAACATCGCAAGCGGAGTCCTTTTGCGTGCTTGGATTCTCCATTGCTTCACCCTGTTGAGCATTCCGGGGCTCTTCTTTGCATGGAGAAACTCACGGATCGGGGCCTACGTCGTGGGACCGTGGCTCGTGCTCTTCCCCGTGATCTACTACTTTATTCAATACATGAATCGTTACCGATACCCCATCCTGTGGGCAAGCTTTCTGGCAGGTAGCTACTTCTTAACGGAACTGGTACAAGGAATCGCAGGTAAGGACGAATCTGAGACTGACGTTGCGATCGCTATTCCTGCCGCCTCCGAATCTACTGGGATTGTGTAATGGCGGCGCGTTCTCTAGCCTGTTGAGCCTCACTAGATCTTCCTGCTTGGTCATATAACTTGGCGAGATACAACCAGTCGTCCGCCCTGTCCGGTTTTAAGCGCACGGTTTCTTCTTCGAAGGACACAGCACGCTTCACATCATCCAGCGCACTCCAGGCCAGCGCGCGGCCATGCGCTAAATTAGCTAGAAATGCATTGCCAGTTTTTCCCGGCTCCGATGGCAGGCTGGCCATCGCCCGATCGAATGCCTCCAGAGCTTCACGCGGATGATGCGCGTCCAGGTCGGCGTATCCCAGCGACAACCACGCCAAACCTGGATGAGGCAAGAGATCGATTGCATGCTCTAATGCGTCGATTTCAGCTTGCAGTCTGCCTTCGCGATGGTACAGTGCGGCCAGGGTCGACCAGGTTGCCGCATTGTGCTCAAGCAGGGCCGCAGACAAGTACTCTTGCTCCGTATCTCGCAAATTACCCGCTTCCTCAAGCAAATTTCCGCGTAAGAAGTGAACGAAGGCGCTATCCGGGAAAATACTTAATGCGTTGCCTGTCGCGTCAAATGCCTCGTCATTCCTGCCCAAAGCATGCAGGACAGCGGCCGCGTTCGCCCATTGATTGAATGCCGTGCCGCCTTTCGCTTGCGGTTTAACAGACGGTAGCGGAGCGGTGTTACAGTCAATCTCCAGGCGCCGAAGCAGATCTTCCGTTTCTGCCACTCGGCGCAAGAACACCACGCTGACCTCGTCTAAATACACCGGCCGCCAAATGTCGCTGGCGCAGAACTGTCGCAGCACGGGAAAGAATTGGAGCGCATCGTATCGTCCAAGGGGAACCAGGATCGTGCGCAGGTTGTAACGATTCGCTTCCTCTTGCCATTCCGGATAGTCCGGTGGCGTTCCCAACAATGTTCCATTTCGATTGAAAAGTTCCATCCCGAACGGGATGGCGCGTCCGTCGATGTAATCGAGATATTTTTTGCCTAGTCGCCAGGTGAAGTATCCTCCCTCGTTATAGTCATTGAAAATTTGGCCAGGAAGATTCTCCCGCTCGATGAAGTCTGCCGCCCGCTCGGGGTACCACCAAGAGAGTCCCGTGCCGAACGAGCCGAGGTCGGTGCTGCCAAGGTAGGCGCGGTTCGAGACAAGATCTTCGGAGCGCACCGCCGTGAGCCCCACGAGAAAGCAAACTGCCCCAAAGGCGAGAATGGATTTTAAACGCGCATCCTCAACTTTGCTCCACAAGGGGGCAAAGGCGGATGAAAGGACTGAGCCCGCAACGATCACGATTACAACGCAGAACAGGGCTTGAAAGCGGACATGCCGGAAGGCGATGAGCGCGGCCGCAGTGATCAACGCCGCAGGTCCGAGTTGTCGCCGCCACAGTCCCGCCGGCACAGCCACAACCGCAACCAGCAGCAATACTACGAAGGGATCAGGATTTCGCAGAGAAAAACCTGCGCTCAGCACAGTCCAATTTAGCCGGGACGCGCTCCACTCGATGATCGACTCTGAGTGCGCGGCCATAGCCGCCTGTTGGCGGAACAGCGCGCGATAAATTCCCCATCCCCACGGATTGACAAGAGTCGCAGCAGCGCTGGCAACCGCCCAGGGCAGAAAACGTTGTAAGCGATCTGCAGCGGCGCGGCGTCGCTCCGGCCACAGCATTTCGAGCACTTCGATCAGTCCATACGCACACAGAAGCGCCAGACCTGCGATGAAGCCGAGGTGCAGATTGACCCAGGCGGCCATCAATAGCGGTAAAAGCCAAAGCTTGGCGTCGCCGGTCTCATGTTGCTGCCACAACAGGCTGAGAAACGCGGCGAAGAGCACGACGGTGAACATGTCTGCCCTGGCTGTGGTGCGTGCGGCGACCAGCGGAATGGCAAATATTGCCAGAACGGCAGAGGCCGTCGATCCGCGTCGTAGGAGCAGGGCGACGGTTAAAGCGCACACAACCGCCCCCAGCCAGGACAGCAGTGCATATCCTCCGAGCAGATATGTCCAATAAAAAATTAATCCCGAGCCGACGGGATAGATCCACGGTTTTCCCTGGGCCGTGTAAGAGAACACCTCCACGGATGGAATTTGGTGATGTTGTGCCACCCATCGGCCGGTCGCGAGTTGCCAGCCCAGATCGAAATCCGTCACCGTGCGGACCCCCGCAAGGAGACCGTAGATCAGCACAGCCAAACTGAGCACCAACAGCAATCGCCGCTCGACGGTTGGCGTCATAATCGTCGCGCCCGGTTATGGAGTCAGCGGTTTCGCCGGAGTTCCGGGTTTAATGCTCGAATGCTTCTGTGCTTCTGCGATCAGCTGCTGAACCTTTTCCTTATTCTCATAATTTGGGTTGGTATCGAGCAGCTTCTGCCATGTGTCCACGGCGCCTTTGATGTCCATCTTGCCTTGCCACTTGACGATGCCCAGATTGAACAAAGCGTTCGCCTTGTTTGGCTCATACGAAAGGGCCTGATTGAACTCGCGAATCGCCGTGTCTGCGTCGCCGACATACCAATAAGCAGTGGCCATATCGGTTCGCACTCCGGAATTGGTGGGCTGCAGCTTGAGCGAGCGCTGATAGTAATCAATGGCAATGGGATACTGGTGCGTGTCGTAATAAATGTTGCCGACCTTTGCCAGCAAGTCCGCATTGGTGGGCTCGGACTTAAGCTGTTCCAGCAACGGCGCTGCCTGAGTGTCGGCCATTTTCTTTATCTGTTCGGCCGTCGGCGGTGCACTCATGCCCGTGCCCATTCCACCCGGAGCCGACGAACTCTCAACCGTTGGAACTGTGGCCGGTGATTCCGAGCCGCGGAACAGCCATCCGCCCACCACACCGATCATCAGGCAGATAACCGCCAGCGTGTAGGCCTGCGGACTGGTCCAGCTCTGGCTTGATGTGCGCTTGATCTCAGACATTTCTATCGCTCCTTGAATTTCTCGTCATACGATCTTCAGCTCGCGCCGTGCTGGCGGGCATCGGCAATCAGCTTTTCCACCTGTGACTTCTTGGCTTCTTCCAGCCTGGGATTGGATTTCAGTAACTGTTCCCATGCAGCCACTGCGCCCTTAACGTCGTTCTTACCCTTCCATCGGATGTAACCCAGATTGAACAGCGCATTGGCATTTCCTGGGTCGTCCTTCAGCGATCGCTGCAGCTGGCCGAGGGCGCCATCGGCATCACCGCCGTAGTATACGCAGGAGGCCATTTCGACCCGAGTGGCAATATCCTTGGGATTGATTTCCAAAGATTTCTGAAAGTAACCTGCCGCGTCCTTGAATTGATGCGTAGCCTCGTAGGTCTTGCCGATCTGAGCCAGCAACGAGGCATTCCTGGGGTCGTCTTTCAGCTTCAGCAGGAGCGGTTCGGCCTGCTTATCCGCCATCTGCTTCATCTGCTCCAGCGTGGGCATCTGATGCATGCCCGCGCCAGAACCCGGCTGAACCGCCGGTTGTGTAACTCCGCCCGGCGCGGTCAACCGCGAGCGAGTCTCCGAGCCCCGGAACAAGTAGCCCAAGGCCAAACCCAACAACAGGCAGGTGCCCGCCATCACATAGACCTGCTTCGTGTTCCAAATTACCGCTCCTGGTTCAGTGGACGTATTTGCCATTCTCTGTCTACCCACCTTTCTGGCCGCGGAGTGAGCTCCGGGATTTTGGGCAGTCGAAATATACTGTCTGCACAATACCGCCGCGGCCGCAATGACGACTGCGCTGGTAATCACAAGGAGATGTGATGAAGGTCACAAGGCCAAGATCCCCTCGACGGACATCGCCCAGACCTAGCGGGGAGCCGCGACCGAGTTTGTTCTGCGCCAGGCCGAGAGCCCGGAGACTCCTCGCGCCAGATCACCGAGACCGGGCGGTTCAACCGTGACATCGGGTCCCTTAGTCTTCCCCGCGATGATCGGCTTGTTTGGAATGGTTTCGTAAGCGTAGCCGGTCAGAGTGGCGGAAATGACCTTGCTTGGGCAACTAACGCTCAGGCGTGCCCAGCCGTAGTGAATCTTGCCCTTGATCGAAAACCTGAGACCCAGATACCGATTCTGCACATTGGCCCAAGCACCGTAGCAGGCGCCTGTAATGCCAGTAAACACGGCTCGTGCCATGACCTCGGCACCGGCGCCAAAAGGGGCCTTCGAACCGATCGGGGCTCCGGACGCAAGGGCAGATGCGTAGTGCCCGCCACGGCTGTATCCTGCGATTTGGTTCGCCCCTCGCGCGGGGGCAACCGAAAGAAGCGCGTTCGCTCCCCCGAAAAAGGTGAAATAGGTGTCCCTTAGAAAAAAGTCGGTCTTCCCGTCGTGATTGAGGTCGAGAGGAGCCCTGTCTGGAGGGGCAATGCCCACCTTCGCCTTCCTATAAACGATCTTGGCTTCTGCTGCATTCGCCAGTGCCAGCATCCCAACTCCCGCCGCACTGGCCGCGAGAGCATACGCGCTGAGCCGATGTTCCAAGGAGGAAGCCGCATTCTTCGATTGACGTTTCACTTGCTCCTTGGCTCTCCAGATCGGAATCACAGAAGCACCTCGCGCCAGGGGACCGCGGCTGGGCGATTATATATGAATGACACAGAAGGTAGACAGTCATAGCTTCGGGATTCCTTGGCGGATGCGGACGAAAGAGTTCCTGCAGAAGCCTTTCTCGCTGAAAACATTGGCAGGCAAAATCTGTGAAGCCTTACCGAGTATCCCCCATAACGATGGCGGGGTCCGGATGCCGGCGCTCTGGAACGCTGGTCTCATCCTGGGTGTATTGCCGGTTGCGTTCCCATGCGGATCGAAGCGTCATTTCTCTCACCGCGAATCGTGCTTCGTGCCGTGCATCATCGACCCGGACCATGATTTCATTGTTCTTGAAACGGAAGTCGATGCTCTCGGCAAGTGGTATGAGCTGATTCGACGTCTTCCCAACGATGGTGTAAACAACTTTTTCCGCCACCAGAGTGTACTCGGGGCAGAGTTCGTCGCTCTGCGACACCGGGTGGCCGGAGAGCGACGCCATAAACCCGCGTTGGGGCGCCAGGCACTCCCCCATACGCATTCTGACGACCGTGCCCTGCTGGTAAATCCCCGTCTGTGCAGAAAGAGAAGTTAGCAGACTGCAAAATACCAGGATCAGCAAGAATGTGCGTGTCATGAGCCCTCAATCAGCGAGTACTGCCTTGATAGTAGTAACTTCGCCGGCAATAAAATTTTAGATTCAGGTTATGGGTGGGCAGAATGCGAACCGAGTGGAGCCCCTCCCCATGGTTTGGTGGTTTGTAGGTCGCGACATAGGTTGCGTGCAAATCTTCGAGCACGGCGTCCAGCACTTTGCCTGCGTCGTCTTGCACGCGGAAGTAGCGTCCGCCGGTAGCATCTGCCAACTCTTGCAGCGTGCGCGGGCCCTCGGAGAACCGCTGCGGGTCGTTTGCGTCTACGGCGTAGATCTGGGCATCACTGCCCAGGGCTGCCTCAATCGCCTGTGAGAACGAATTTCTGCTGATAGTGTCTTGGCCGTCAGAAAAAAGGATAAGCACGGGCCGGTCCCGCGGATCGCGACGCTGCGCAAGCAGTCTGGCAGCGAATACAATGGCGTCGAACAAAGGCGTCAAACCACCCGCCGGCGCCGCCAGAAACCGGTCGGCAGGAAGCGAACTCCGGCAGTTGCCGGCACAAAGCACGCTGGGCCCCAGGCCCCCAAAGGACCAGATTGAAATCTTGTCCTCCACAATCCACTGCGGCTGGGAGATCAACTGCAGCACCTGCGCAATCTCATCTCTACGGCGGGACCCGACTGATTCACTGGAATCAACCAGCACGATGACATCCGGGCTGGTCACGTCGGATCGCGTGAAGCTGCGGAAATCCCGGATCACCAGGCCGTCATCCACCACGGCAAAGTCGCCCGGCTGAAGAGTGCGTACTGTGTGGTTGTGTTCATCGGTCGCGAAGAACGTCAGACGCACTTCGGCAACCGTGCTGCGATAGGTTAAGTCTGGAGCTTCTGACGACTCGCCGAAAGCGAAGGCGCTCGAAAGAAACAGGAGCGCCAGGGCCAATAGCAAATAATGACGGTTACGAGTCAGAGACAGTTTCCTCCGCTACATAATCTATCGGCACTCGATTGGGACGCAGCAGCCTAGGTCTCGGTTTGGGTTACGTTGGTCATGCAAGCCGCAGATTTGCCCGGATAACGGGACGAAAGTCTCTTTCACTTAAGGTATTGAACGGCTTTTCTTGGGGGACAAACTGGGGCGCGAGGCCGTTGTGGCCGGTGAACCGTCATCCTGAGCGAGCCCGAGTCCCGCAGAGCGGGAACGCGAGTCGAAGGACCCCTACGGCGTCTGTCCACCGAACCTGTCCCTGGGAATTCTCCCCACGCGGCGCCCCTCGAACCGACCCGCAATCGATGCCTCGTCCGAACGCCTTGTCTCAGCCCGGGGAAACAGGAATCGTAGGGATTCTTCGACTCGCTGCTCGCATTCGTGCTCGCTCAGCATGACAGTTGTAGAGTGATCCGCCGCTTGGTCGCTCGGTCACGCAATGCTCATCAACTCGCGCTGCTGGGCGTCGGCTTTTCCCCCAGTCAACGGTTACGCCTGTTTCCATCGTTTCCTGAAAAGTCCTCTTTCCTGAATCGGAACCGCACTCAGCTTTCTTTTTAGAATCCCTCCTCTAGCCGCGATGCTCCGCTGATCGGCTTCCGATGTAAGTCACGAGAGCGTTTGGAAATGCAAGACACACAAACTCCGCAACCCCCCGACCACGCGATGCATTTGTTGTTCGTGGGAGACAACGAGGACGGCTTTGCCCGGCTGCGCGATCTGCTGATCTGGGATACGGGAAAGCGACTACAGCTCGATCGCGCTCGCTCGTGCGAAGAAGCGCTCGCGCGGTTGAAAGAAACAAAGTATGACCTGGTGCTCTGCGATTACAAGTCGAGCGACGAGGCGGCCCTGCCATGGGTGGATCAAGCAGGGCTGGATCAAACAAGACAGAATGCTCCCCGGAGCCCCGTCATCTTTCTCCGCGATTCCGTAAATGATGTGACGGTCGAGGCCTTGATTGAAGCCGTAGCCTGCGAATGCAGGTCCGGATGTAACCGCACGGGCGCGTGCATGGCTCTTCCAATTCTTAGTGCGATTCACGCTTACCGCAGGCAGAGGCAGCACCAGGACTCGGAAGAAATGTTGCACAAACTCAGGCGCACCGTGGAGCAATCTCCCGATTTGGCGATGATTACGGATTCGTCGGGGGTCCTGGAATACGTCAACCCCGCTTTCGAAACTGTGACCGGATACCCAAGAGAAGAAGTCATCGGACAGACCCTCGGCATTCTTAAGTCTGAGCAACAGGCTGGCGAACTCTACGAAGAGATGTGGGACACGGTGCTTTCCGGCCACGCCTTCCGCGGGGTTGTGATGAACCGGAAAAAGAATGGCGAAACTATCACAATCGAAAAAACCATCACGCCGCTGCGCAATCCGGAGGGACAGATTACGCATTTTATCTCCACGGGGCGGGACATCACCGATCAGCGCCGGCTGGAGTCGGAACTGCAACAGGCGCAGAAAATGGACGCCATCGGCAGGCTGGCCGGCGGCGTGGCCCATGATTTTAATAACTTGCTGATGGTGATCAGTGCCTACGCCGAGCTCATGCAGGATTCACTCACGGCGGAAGATCCGCTACGGCAAAATGTTGGCGAGATCATTACCGCATCCCGCCGCGCCGCTGATCTGACCCGCCAGTTGCTGGCATTTGGCCGCAAGCAGATGCAGTCACTGCACGTTCTCGATTTGAATTCGGTGGCCGGGCAGACCAGCAGGATGCTGCCACGCTTGATTGGGGAAGATATTCAGCTGGTGTTTGTTCCCGGACAAGACTTGGGCAAGGTAAAGGCGGACCCGGTGCAAATCGAGCAAGTGCTGATGAACCTGGCAGCGAATGCGCGCGATGCCATGCCCCGCGGCGGCAAGCTTACCATCGAAACCGCGAGCATGCGCCTGGATGAGGCTTACGCGCAGCGACATTCCATCGTCCCACCTGGAGACTATGTGATGCTCGCGGTCACAGACACGGGTGAGGGCATTGCCACCGAACATCTCGCGCACATCTTCGAGCCTTTTTACACCACCAAAGAAGCGGGGAAAGGAACCGGGCTGGGCCTGGCGACAGTGTATGGCATCGTGAAACAGAGCAGCGGCTTCATCTGGGTATACAGCGAGCCCGGACTGGGAACCACGTTCAAAGTTTATTTGCCTCGCGTGCAATCGGCGGGTGAAGAGGTACAGGCCACAAAGACTGCGGGAAAGTCCCCGCATGGATGTGAGACCTTGCTATTGGTAGAGGACGAGGCGCCGGTCCGGCAGTCCGCGCGGGAGTTCCTCACACGCAGCGGTTACATGGTGCTGGAGGCGAGCGATGGAGAGGACGCGCTGCGCGCGTCGCGGGAATATTGTGGCCCGATCCATCTGATGGTTAGCGATGTCGTGATGCCGAAAATGAGCGGTCCCAGGTTGGCAGAACAGTTGGCGGCGGAACGGCCGAAGATGAAAGTTCTGTTCGTTTCCGGCTATGCCGAGGCTACCGTTCTGCGCCACGGAAAGATCGATGTTACGACTCGTTTCCTGCAGAAGCCTTTCTCCCTGAAAACATTGGCGGATAAAATCCGCGCGGTCCTGGAAGGGGATGAACCGCTGGCTTCAGCGGCGACCTCCTCCGGCTAGTTTGGTGTGACCGAAAATGCAGGCCCAGTTTCCGCATTTAGCTTGGTCATCCTGAGTGAAGTTGTCGTGCGCGAAGGGCACGACAACGCAGTCGAAGGACCCCGAGTTCGCCAATTCCAACAAAGCCACTCCAGGGAGTTCTCACCGGTCAGCGCGGACCGTCACAGAAACACCTTGCGATGTTTATCCCGCTGCTCGTCCCTGCGGGGTCCCTCGACTCCACGGCAGCTTCGCTCCGCGAAACTGCCGCTCTGCTCAGAGCCTGTGACTTTTTTCTGGTATTGCAGGATGACATGGCACTTCACCAATTCACCGCACCCTCAAAGATCTGTCATCCTGAGCGAAGTTGTCGCGCGCGAAGCGCACGACAACGCAGTCGAAGGACCCTGTGACTCTGAAGCCTGGCGCAGGCCTTACAGGGAATTTCGCTTCGCAGCCTCGTGAAAACGCCTTTCTAAATTCATCCTGCCCCATGCGAATAGGGGTCCTTCGACTCCGTGGCCGCTTCGCTTCGCGAAGCGGCCGCTGCGCTC
Source organism: uncultured Acidobacteriota bacterium (assembly GCA_963770485.1). Classification (GTDB taxonomy): domain Bacteria; phylum Acidobacteriota; class Terriglobia; order Terriglobales; family Acidobacteriaceae; genus CAVVEC01. The sequence goes on along the minus strand of CAVYPX010000009.1, from coordinate 27,103 downwards.
AGGATGACAGATTTGAAAATTCGATGAATTCGTGACATGCCATGTAATCCTGAAATGCGAGAAAGCAAAAAAGTCACAGCCTCTCAGGATGACGTTTGATACGAGGAGCCTCGCAAACTCTGCCTATCCGGGAGGGTCGTATAATTGCCTTCGGAACTCTGCATGAACTTGTCTGCTGCTCCGCAGAACGCCAGTCCTGGGTATCATTTTCCTTCCTCAGCATCCAGTGATCGATCAAACGTTCGTTTGGCTTCTGTTCTGATCATCGTCCTGCTGTGGGCTGCCACCTACCTGGCGGGAATGTTTACTCCGGCCTTGCTTGACGATGCCGACACCGTGCACGCTGAGGCGGCGCGCGAAATGGTGCTCGACCATGACTGGGTTACGCTCCATATTAATAACGGCGTCCGTTATCTGGAAAAAGCTCCGCTGATGTATTGGGGTGTGGCCACCAGCTATCTCCTGTTCGGAGTCAGAGACTGGAGCAGTCGCCTGCCGCTCATGCTTGGCATCCTCGCTTTGCTTCTGGCTACGTACTCAATCGGCCGCCGCGCTTTCGGGGAGCGAGGCGGGTTCTATTCGGCGCTGGTGTTGGGAACGGCGCTGGGACCTTATCTCTTCACCCGCTTTCTAATTCCTGACACGCTGGTCTGTCTCTGGCTTACTCTGAGTTTCCTTTTTTTTCTGCGCTCGCTGGATGAGGACCCGCCCTCGCGCTGGACCTGTTGGGGGCTGGCCGCCAGTTGCGCTCTGAATGTACTCACGAAAGGCTTGATCGGCCTGGTTTTTCCGGCGGCGGTAATCGGGTTATATCTGGTGCTCACGCGGAATCTTCGGCATTTGCTGCGTCTGCGGCTGCTCTCCAGCACCCTGGTTTTCCTGATGATTGCCGCCCCCTGGCATATTCTGGCGGCGTTCCGCAATCCGGATCAGGGCAGCGTCCGTGGATTTCTTTGGTTCTATTTCGTGAATGAACATTTTCTCCGCTATTTGAATAAGCGCGTGCCCCGTGACTATGACACGGTGCCGCTTTGGATTTTCTGGCTGCTGATCTTGTTGTGGCTCCTGCCCTGGGTTGCGTTTCTGCCCCAAGCGCTGAAGAACGTTCCCGCCCGCTGGCGCGAATTGCACTCCGGCGGCGATGCGAGGCGCCGAGCGAATCTGCTCTGCCTGCTCTGGGCGCTGGTAATTCTGATCTTTTTTAGTTTTTCGAGTCGGCAGGAATATTACACGATCCCGGCATTGCCCGGCCTGGCGTTGCTGGTCGGGGGATGGCTCGAACACGAGGCGAGCTCAGGATTGGGGAGTCCTGAGCGCCGGGCGGGAAGGATTTCTTCCGGCGTGCTATTGGCAATGGGCGCCGCCGCATTTTTGGTTGGCGGTTTTTTTCTTCTCGTGGCAAGGACACCCGCTCCCGGAACCGATCTGGCCGACTTGCTCAAGAAAAATCCTCAGGACTACGCTCTCTCCTTCGGACACTTTCTCGATCTCACACCACAAGCAACCGGAGCGTTCCGGGGGCCGTTGTTGGGATTTTCACTCGCATTTCTCTTGGGCACCGGACTGAATTGGATTTTCCGCAGGCAAGGGAATCCCGCGCGCGGCAATCTGGCCTTAGCGTTGATGATGGTAGCGGTGTTGTCATGCGTGCACTCTGCGTTTGTAACCTTTTCTCCGATTCTTTCTTCCAGGCAACTCGCGTTGGCAATTCAACAGCATTACCGGCCGGGAGATGTGGTGGTGGTGGATGGCGAATATGAGGCCGGATCGAGCTTGAACTTTTACACCGGCATTCCTTTGCGCATCCTGCATGAGCCCAGCGCCAACTTGTGGTATGGGATGCAATTTCCGGATGCGCCACGCGTCTGGGAAACGCAATCGTCCTTTGACGAGCTGTGGTCGGGGCCGGAGCGCGTGTTCTTGTGGACTGATCAGGACGACCCGAAAGAACTGCATGGCGCGCGGCGTTATGTTCTCGCGCGCAGCGGAGGCAAAGCAATTTTGACCAACCGGGAAATCGAGCGTTGAGACGCAGTTTGGGTAGTGTGCCAGAAAGTAGGCCGCCATTGTGTTCCACGTGGAACATTAGGGAGAATGCGCGGAGTGTTCCACGTGGAACATCCCAAAATGGGAAACCGTTAATTCTGTGGGGGTTAACGGGCGGTGCCAGGCTCGATGTGGCAAGTTGCTACACCTACGAAAGTAGACTTGACAAGCTGTGGAAGAGTCAGATTCGGCTCCCCGAACGAAATGCCATCCATGGAAGAAATGCGTACAAAACCGGAGCAGTCTAGGGGCGGGCCGCTGGGGGTGTCAGTGCGGATAGGGGATATGGCGATCCAAAGTTGCACCCCCTGGGGCCGGGGCGAACCGGGGGTGGGGCCGGAACCTGCTGGCGACCGAAGCTAGAGTGACTCTTTTTCTTGACAGCTAGGAGTGCCCAGTAGGACAATGGCTGCCGCTGGAATGTGTCGAAACACTCCCTCCTGATCTTATCGACTTCAGCGAAGGCAGCGTCCGCGAATGCTTCACAACCTCAATCTTCAAAGCTGGTGGAGCTAGGAGCCCGAGGAGGAAAACTATGTATTCCATGCGGATTGATCAATTGGCGCGCTTCCGAAATCGTAGGCTGTTCGGAATGACCCTGCTTGTGCTCCTATCTGCCAGTGCGGCCACGATGCTCGGCCAAACCGTGACTGCTACCGTAGGCGGAATGGCGGGATACCCCGTGGGTTTGGCTGTTAATCCTACCACGGATGACGTTTATGTGGCGGGATCATTCCGGGGTGGTATCACTAAGATCAACGGAGCCCGCAACCGCGTAACGGCAATCACTAACCAGTACGAGATTTGGCCTGATGCCGTGGCCGTGAATCCAGTCACCAACAAGATTTATGTCGCACAAGATGCATATTTCGACTATTACAATCATTGGGTTTTCATAATCGACGGAAATACCGACGTCGTAACTTCAATCGTTGGTCCTGAGACTGGAGCTCCCTGTGCGGTGGCGGTCAACCCGCGGACCAACAAGATCTATGTAGCAGTTACTACTCTCGGGCAGGACTATAGCCCCGGCGGCGTCATGGTAATTGACGGAGCGACCAACAACTATTCGATAGTCACCGATCCCAACGGGACCTACCCAATTGCCGTGGCCGTGAACTCTTCTACAAACAAGATTTATGTGGCTAACGTCGAAGGGCAGGGCGACAGCAAGGGCAGTATTTCGGTGATCGATGGGACCACGAATACGATTACTACGATCCACGATCCGAATGCGGACGGCCCCAACGCTGTAGCCATAAACTCAATTACGAATTTGATCTATGTGCCCAATTCTCTCAGCAGCAACATTTCGGTAATCGATGGTGCCACAAACAACATAGTGACCGTCACTGACCCGAACGCGGTCGGCCCGGTTTCAGTGGCAGTCAATCCGGTCACCAACAAAATCTACGTCGCCAATAGCGGACAGATCAACGGCCAGGGGAGTGGCTACGGCAATGTGACGGTGATAGATGGGGCGACGAATAACACGACAACCGTGACTGATCCCAACGCCTACGAACCCTGGGCAATCGCAGTAGGCTCGACGAATAACAGCGTCTACGTGGCCAATGCGCTAAGCAACAACGTTACCGTGCTTGACGGTACAACCAATGCCCTAGCCACCCTCAGTGACCCCAATGCAGTTTATCCAGATGCGATAGCGCTAGATCCAGCAACTGGCAGAGCCTATGTTGGAAACGCTACTTCAAGCAACGTGAGCGTGATTGATGTGAAAACCAACCACACTGCGGTCGTCGCAGATCCCAACGCCCAATGGCCGTCTTCAGCAGCAGTGAATCCAGTGACAAACAGGATCTATGTCTCAAATCTGCTCAGCAACAACGTGAGCGTCATCAACGGGGCAACAGGCAAGATAACAACCGTGACTGATCCCAATGCTCAGCGCCCTGGCGCTGGAGTTGTCAATCCACTCACCGACAAGGTCTATGTAGTCAATGAAGATAGCAACAACGTCACTGTGATTGACGGGCGGACGAACGGTACGACTACGATCGCAGCAGGTGCGTCTCCCTATGGTGCGGCTGAAAACCTCGTGACCGATAAGATTTATGTGGCGAACGTATCTAGCGACAACGTGACCGTGATTGACGGGGCCACCAACAAAACCACGACTGTCACGGACCCGAATGCCAAATCGCCGATTGCAGTGGCGGTCAATCCGGTGACCAATAAGATTTACGTAGCCAACGAGGCGAGTAGCAATGTCACGGTGATAGACGGAGCTACGAATGATATCGACACTGTCATCCTTCCAACCGATGCCATACCGCTGGCAATAGCAGTGAACCCGGCGACGAACAAGATTTATGTGGCGAATTACAACACCAACAACATCACGGTGATCGATGGCACCACCAACCACACGACTACCCTTAGCGATCCTAACGCCAAGGGACCTATCAGCGTGGCGGTCAATGTGTTGATGAACAAGATTTATGTCGGGAATTACCTAAACATAACCGTGATTGAGGGTGCCACGAATGAAATCACGACGGTTACGCCGCCTCATACTGCCGGGGCCGCACCCATCGTCGTGGACTTAGCTGACAACAACATCTATGTAGGCAACGGCGCTGACAGCATTGCTGTTCTCGACGGTATCAGCAACTCTGCGATCACAATTGCCAACTTTAAGACCAAGGGCGGAAGTTCCCTGGCTGTAAACCCCGTAACCGGCAAGGTCTACGCATCGTTCGATCAAAGCAACAACGTCCTGGTCCTCACGGAACAGCGGGTGCAGAAGATCCCGATTCAGGTCACCATCCACCCGCTGCCGCATAACCGTACTCAAAATCCGAGGCCGTCATTCAACTTTACGGCCAAGGATACTTTCAAGCCGCATGCAACCAAGATTGAGCGCCTTTTGTTCCAAGTCGACACCTGGGAAGGAAGCTGGCAGGCCGCTAAGAATGAGGGGTCGGGGCGCTTCCAGGGCAAAGTGAAGCGTCCGCTACCGAAAGGTATGCACACGCTGTACGCCTGTGCCACCGATGGTCAGGACGCCACATCCACCAACACCGGCGTGCAAAGCAGCCCGCTGATTGGCAACATCCGGGCGTACGTGTTTCTGGTGTATTAGGCGAGCGACCCAGCATGGCATTCACGACGTTGTGAATATCCACGCCTCTCTGCCCATTGGTGCGGTTTTTGAAGCAAAAAGGAGATTCCGGTTTAGAACTTTCGCCCTGATTTATAATTTCGACAAAGTTCTGCTGCTTCACAAAGGAGGAAACGTGATCGATTCGACGAGAAAAGAGCTGAGCAAGCACGGCGGTAACGGTTGGACCCGCGTGGCTTTGCGAACGTTGGCGATTATGCTCATTCTGTCCAGCGCATCCATAGCGCAAACACAATTCAGTGTCCTTTACACATTCCATGGCAATCCGGATGGTGCATTACCCACCGGATTGACTTATGCTTCGGGCATGTTCTACGGCACTACGACGGACGGCGGCAAGTGCACGTTCCTTTCCTGCGGGACGGTTTATCGGGTAGATACGGCGGGCGACGAGAGGGTGCTGTATCGCTTCAAGGAACATGGAGATGGCGGCAATCCCAACTCAGGTCTGCTTCGGGACGCCGACGGTACGCTGTATGGCACCACCTACGGCGGGGGGACCTATCACGGCGGCGTGGTTTTTCGATTGGAGAGTACCGGGAAAGAGACCGTGCTGCACAACTTCGGTCATGCTATGGATGGTGCTCTGCCGACTGCCGGCGTGATTCGAGATGAAGAAGGCAATCTCTTTGGCACGACCTACGACGGGGGCTCTCATTGGGATGGCACCGTGTTTAAGGTGAATTCGGGCGATAAAGAGACGATCTTCTACGATTTCACGGGCAACGCCGATGGATCCGGTCCCATCCCTACCTTGATCCGCGACGCAGAAGGGAACCTCTATGGCAGTACCCATGGAGGTGGTAACGCATCATGCGAGTTGGGATGCGGTGTCCTGTTCAAACTAGACTCGACCGGAAGGGAGACAGTACTTTACAGTTTCACCGGTGGGGACGATGGCGATTATCCAGGAGGCATAGTTCGAGATTCCGCCGGCAACATTTATGGCGCAGCTACTGCCGGCGGTTGCTCTGGGAACGGAACTGTTTTCCGGTTGGATGTAAAGGGCAATTACAAGGTTCTTCACTGTTTTGCCGGCGAACCAAAGGACGGATCCGGGCCTGGAGGTCTAATACTGGTAGGAGGTGAATTGTACGGTACAACCATCGGCGGCGGTGGAGGCGATTGCTACGATGACAACCACAAAAAAATCGGTTGTGGCATAGCCTTCCGCTTGGACATGAACGGTAACGAGCGAGTGCTGCATAGATTTACTGGCGGCAAAGGCGGGTCACGACCATCAGGCCTGGCAACGGACGATGGACACGACTTTTATGGGACCACGGGGATTGGTGGCGACACCACGTGCAAAGCGCCCTACGGTTGTGGGACAGTGTTCAGGCTTTCCGTCAAATAGTTGGCTAGAATCACGCAGCCCGATCCGAGCGTCACCGCCATGGGGTAGATCGATCACGAACCGATATTACATTAGATTATCCCGATTGTGCGAAGAGCTGAGGCGATCAATTCCTGATTTCTCGGATGTGGTCTCCTGCGCCCGGTTCTTGCGTCAATCAGCGTTCTGTGCGATAAACCAGTTAATTTTTCCAATAACGAAATCCGTGTTTTCGTCCCCCGGAACTTCTGCAACGCAGACACTATTTTTGTTTGCCATTCGTCGCGTCGCGGGTCGGGATATTCCGTGTAGACATTTTGCTCGGAGTGGATCAGGCCATATTCCACATCTTCCAGGCTGTTAGATTCTTTGCCGATATATTTGACTAAGCCAATTTGAATATGCCGACGCTGCAACGACCCAATGGTTTGCTTGCCCGCACGGCTTCCCATTTGCATCCGCACATTTGGATTCTGGGTGAAATTCATATTCCTGCAGAACTTCGGCATACGTTTTCACGCGCGCAGTCTGTCGAGTACCGTGATGTCCTTCAGTGGTAATGCGGTAATGCTTTCCTGAATATTGATCAATCCATTCTGTTTTAAGCCATTCTTTTGAGTTTAAGTTATACGGGGTGATAAGGTGAAAACGAGCCGGGTCTGCGCCAACCGGATGGCCGAGTTGTTTTACGTGACAGCTCAATAGAAAGTTGAATGGCTTAAGTTGGTCGCAATACTTCTTTCCTGTATTCATACTTGCCAAGGGCCGCATAACGGCAGGGCTGCTAATCGTCACGCGTCCGACCGCCGGTAAATTCTCAAAATGTGGCCTTTCTGTTCGCAGCCCCAGTGCTTTGCGAATCATCCCGAGCCATGCTTGCGCGATCCATTCCCGATCTTCGTCCTCGGGATCGGTCGGATTCAGAAAATGTCCCAGTCCGTGTTCGGACCATCGGTCTTCCTCGTTATTTACTTGAATAGGTTTGTGGCACTTTACACACCGGACGACATTGGGTTTATTTTTGCGACCGCAGGACGGACAACTGGACCGAAGTAAGCAAGGCTCCCCATTTTCATTCATCAGAAATAACGCGTACCGCTTTGCCGAGATTGCCAAGCAGTAAATCTGCCGTGGGTTTCCGGCCCTCGGATCACGGTTCTCATTCTCTATTTTGAGAATGGAACCCCGCCCGGCTTCGCCCTCGTATGGATTCAGGTCAGCAAACTGTTTGGAAATTTGATCAACTTCATCCCACGACAAAGCTTTGATTGCCTCATGCCCATCGGCCATTTGATATTTTCCACCGGGACAAGAAATCATCCCACCGTGCTCAGTGGCGACAATCGCCATAGAGTCGGTGTCCTCCATTGCGTAAGTCCCGTCCAGCTTGTGGACCGAATGTTCTAACAGCGCTAGCATGAGGCGTGCCGCGCCCGTAATCAAAGATGCGAGCGGCGGAAAACAATAGGCACCCGGCTCATCCGGATGAACCACCCACGGGGTGAATGGTTCCGCGTCGATGCCGTAGCAGGTAACTTTAACTTTGTGGTTCGGACTCCAGCCGATGCATTTCTGCATAGATGCCGTAACTGGTGGCGTTGGCAAGAACTTTGAGGGCCTTGTCAAGTCGCTGTTTCTCGACTTCGGACAGATCAGTCCGCAATGGTAAGCTCTTACGCTCTTCGATGACGACCTTGAAGAAATCCTTTTGGGCTGGGTCAACTTCGATTTTGCCGCGTAGCTTCGTCGGCCTCAGCCCTTCCAGTTTGCCTATGGCTTCGATTCGGAATGCGTCGACAATCTCGGGAGCTTTGCTTGTTAGGAGTACGGATGCGACAACATCCGGCAGGGAAAACCACAGGCCTTGTTTCGGATCGTCGGCATCCGCATAAAGGTGATTCACGCCAACTTGCCAGTCATTGCTTGCCGTGCTGTATCTGCCGCGAGATGGCAGGATGTCGCCGTCCGGCAGGATTCGCACAAAGCCGGTCAAATGTTTCCAAGTCTCGGGGTGGAAAAGATCAGTAGCGTTCAACCGAAACCGAGCGAGAAATTTCTCGATCTCCGTCTGGCAGTGTTCGACAACCTTGATCTCTTGCGCCGTGACGAACCGCCATAGCCCGATAAGGCTGTTAACCGTGGGATACATGGAAAGGAAGTCGGTATAAAAAACGGGAACCGGGATCTTCCGAATATGTGCGCTGGTCCTTCCCCCGAAAAATGCTGATTGCGCGTAACCCAGATATTTCTTAGGAAAATTAGGCTGGCGCTCAAGCACTGGCTGGATTTGCATCGCCCGCAAGTACGCCTTGCCGATTGAGGCAGGGGAATACGCTTTTGTCGCCTGCAGAATAATGGGATGATTGTCATATTCCTCCAGCAGCTTCGTCGCTAATTCCCATGTAGCGAGAACATCCCGCCGGTTGTAGTCAATATATTTTTCTGTAACAGTTCCATGAGTTGGGGCTCTCTCCTTCCGGTGTTCGACCCCGAATGCTTCGCAGGCTGTTTCCAAGGAATAGCCTCGGTCGGTCAGCGCAAATGCCAGCGTGCGCAGGTCCAGGAAGTGGCCGCGAAAAATGTAATCTTCCTCCGATTTGCCACTCGTGGAACCTTCTGGAATCCGATCTTCGTCATCGGTTTCATCGCGATCAGTGAAGCCCTTTAGTGCACGCTTGCTGTCGATGTGCTTGATCCCAATTCGGGGACGATGTGGATCGGGTTGTTCCTTGCCGTCGTCATCGACATAGGACCACAAACCGAGAGAGAAGCCACCCGCAAAGCGTTTCCGTGCGTTTGTTAAATCACACGCAACTCGTGAAAGATCGAATGGCAGATTGAATCCAACAAGCAGACACCGTGCCTTATAGGCATCGCGATAGAGTTCCTTGACCAGATCAGTCCGGTTTAACAACAGCAACTGCGAAAGGCCTTCGTAAACGACATCCGCGCGGTGCGTCTTCACGTATTGTTCTAGGACTTCCTTGTCTTTCGTCGGCAGATCGTCCGCGTAGAACAATGCTTCCTTCAAACACCGTCCATCGACGATAAATCGGTAGCTGCCAAAAGTCAGGCGTTGAGTGTGATCGGTACTGGTTTCCGTGTCGAAGACGAACATTGCTTCCGGGAGACGCCATTTTCTCTGGGGAATGTCGAAGTCGTCCTCCGAACTCTTTTGTTCAGGGTAGACACGGACGGCAATGAGCAAGGGAGTTGAGGCGGGATGCATCATGCAGCCAGCTTTTCACCTGGATTCTGGGGCGATTCATCATTGTCACTCTTTGCGTCATCGGGCGGAAGGTTGTTAGTAGGGTTCGAGTTGCTGAGCAGATGACCCTGTCGCCTTGTTGCAAATTTTTCCAGCTTGGTGCCGACCCACCACTTCGGCCCGAGTTTGTCTTTCAAGAAAGCGCTGAGCAACTCAAGCATCTCTGGAATCCAGACCAAGAACTTATCAACGATGTAATAGAGATAGTCGATAAATCCGCGAACGCAGCCAGCAGCGGCCAAAAGAGGACAGCCGTCAGAATTCTCCAAGGTTTGCTTCGGCCAGTCGTATTGGGCGGCGTTCAACTCGGCAATATGGTCGTTCGCCGGGGTGGGTATCGTTGCGGAGTTGTTAGCTTCCCCCGCCACGTGATGGTTGTCGAAGGTAGTCTTCCCCTTTCTTTTTCTTCGACACTCATGGCACTCGACAGGGTCACTCTTTGCGATGAGAGCCCACGGACGCTCTTCCCCGCACGCGCATTTCCTACCACCGATCCGTCGCGCAGCAATGGCCTCGCGGACATGTGCAGCCGACGGATCGCGTTGTGGTATTTTCCTGCGCATTCAGGCAGCCTTCGCGTACAGCGATTCAAAAGACAAGACACCGGCAGAACCGAGCCGTTCGAGTTCGGTGAGATCTTTGATCAAACGAACTCGCTTGCCATCGGCGTCCGTAACCGTCTTGCGGCGAACCCTCCGGAGTGCCGAAGCGTCTCCGGTTTCGAGATACTTCTGGACGGCGGCCCAATATTGCCCGACCAGGCTCGCTTCGCGGGAATCCCGAACCGCAATTTCACCCAATCCCTTACCCGTGGGTATGACCAGAACGCGGAGTAGACTGTCGGTAGGCTTGGCTGCGTATCGTCCACCCCTGCCCTTACGCAAGGCGGCGCGGCCCAATCGCGCAACCGTGCCAGGGTCAAGAGCAAACTCTCGGGAAGCTTTCTGTAGTGATATCCCCTCCGCCCTCATTTTGGAGACAACTTGAGTGACCCGATTCCACCTGTCTTGGGAATACTCGGACAGCGCAAAGTATTGCTCGGCTGTTTTCGGAACAACGTACCGACTTCCTGCGGCCTTGCGCGGACGGGACTTCTTACTTGCTGTCTTCCGTGTGCGGTGTTTTTGGTGTTTCATAATCGCTTCCCCCTCTTCTTCGGTGCATTGGCGGCAACACGCCAGAGCGCGATTGTTGGTTCCGTGTTCTAATCCAGGCTCTTCGATTGCCGATTCTCATATAATTTAACCTATATTACCTCTATGGATGCTATAGTAAAGTCTTATAAATCAATGATGTATTAGTAAAACATACAATTATGTGGCGATTACCTTATATAATGATAGAATATAGATGGCAATTATGTAGTTAATTGGTCAGGTAAACATGGCGAAAAATAATCTGCTGGACAGTCTCGAAAGCAACGCCAAGCCCCCTCGTGGGCGAGGATCAGAAATCAAGAACGGGCGTCTCCAGGGCGTTCGTGACCATCTCGTGTGGCTGCTCGAAACTACGTGGGCCGATGTGGGAGGGAGACTGTCGTCGATCAAGGCTCCTGCCGATGTGTGCACCGTGTTGCAAGTGTGGCGGGAGCGAAGCCGGGAACACATAGTTCAAACTTTGCTGAGACCGTCGTCCAAGCACGCAACGTCGAAATCGTTGAATGAATTGCGCCGCCGCATACGTGACTTGAACGTCAAGCGGATGGAGGCGTGGCAGTACAGGGAGGAATGTCGTGAATCTCTTGAAGTTGCCAAGCGTGCATTGAACCCGCAGCTCTCGGAGGGCGAAAGGATTGTGGTTGAGGAACAAATAACGCTGCGGGCTAAGAAGTTCACTCAGGCGGAAGAAGAACTCACGGCGGCAACTCGGCGTCAGGCCGACACAGAACAGTCATTGCAAGATGGCGAAGCCTATTTTGCTCGCCGCGAATTCGTTGATTTTTGTCGGAGCCATCGTTACAGGCTAACGCCAGTGCACACGGCGAATGCTCTCGCCGGATTGCCATTCATGGGCTGGAGACAGTCTGTCAAAAGATGCAGGCCGCATGAACCCGTAGGGGCTAATGGTGGGGCAATTCAGATATTCGAGGCTATACGACGGATCGTCCGGTCCTGCTCACGAAAATCTGAACTGATCAAGCACGCCGAACGATGGTTAAAGCATCCAGTTGGCATCAGTTCCAAGTCATACGGCGTTTCCGAACTGAGGCAGAAGTGGTTCTACCTGCGATGGTCAATTAAGACTGCGCTCGAAGCAGGCACCCGCACACGCGAACTACCGTATGCGATTGCCAGAGAATATGACCACCGCAAGAACCATCCTTCTAACGTGGATTTGCTCTTTGAAGAAGAAGAACGCATTCAGTAAACCGGGCCTGCCGCCTGTTACCAGCAGACGACAAGCCCTAACCACCACAGGAGGTATAGCTCCAATGGCAGCTAAGAAGACCGTATATCAACTTCCGCAATCCCACAATTCACTTGCGCCGCGACATGGCGTTTTGACTCTCTACGGTTATGGCATACGCGTCAAGTTGGATCGCGGCCACTTGTATATAGAGGATGGTATCGGCGCGGATCGGCGGACAGCTCACTTACCACGCGTTGGACACGGTCTCAAACGGCTGGTCGTGATTGGCTCGGATGGAATGGTTTCGCTCGGGGCGCTCCGCTGGCTTTCGGATCAGCAGGCGGCATTCATCATGCTAGAAAGGGACGGAAAGGTACTTGCTGTCACTGGCCCGGTCCGCCCGTCCGATGCCCGGCTTCGCCGCGCTCAGGCTCTAGCGATTCAGTCCAGCGCTGCCTTGCAGATTGCGCGGGAACTGATTACCCAAAAGCTGGCTGGGCAGGAGCAGGTCGCACGTCACAACCTGCTCGATTCCGGGACCGCCAACAGGATTGCTCAATTTCGCGTTGAAATATCCAGCGCTAACAGCATCGCAACCGTGAGGCTGATCGAGTCGCAGGCGGCCTTAGCGTACTGGTCTGCATGGCGAACACTCCCGATCACCTTCCCGAAGAATGATCTGAAGCGAGTTCCCGATCATTGGCTTAGCTTTGGCGCTCGCATATCGCCTCTCACCGGATCGCCGCGACTGGCATCCAATCCCCCGAACGCAATCCTGAATTACCTCTACGCCGTGCTTGAGTCCGAGGCGCGGCTTGCGGCTGCCGCTCTCGGTCTCGATCCGGGTCTGGGCGTTCTACACGTTGACGCACCGAATCGCGACAGTCTGGCGCCCGATCTTTTGGAGCCGGTTCGCCCGCAGGTAGACGCTTACCTGCTCGACTGGATCACGCGACAACCTCTCAAGCGGGAGTGGTTTTTCGAGCAGCGGGACGGCAACTGCCGACTGATGGGGCCATTCGCGGTGCGGCTTTCCGAGACCGCCCCGACCTGGGGGCGGGCCGTTGCGCCGGTTGCGGAGTGGGTCGCGCAGGCCCTGTGGAACTCGGTGCGCAAACCCACTCGTAAAGACGGAACATTTCCCACTCGCCTTACACAACAACGGAGAAGCGAAGGCAGAGGAAGGGAGTTTCGGCTCGAAATTACCCCAGCTCCACCCCCTGAAAAGATTTGTTCGGGTTGTGGCGCGACCACTCGGGGAGGTCGGCATTGCCCGAAGTGCGGACGCGAAGTATCCAGGGAAAAGTTGATTGAACTGGCGAAAATTGGCCGGATAGCGGCTCGGAGTCCGGAAGCCCGAACGAAACAGTCCGCAACCCAACGAAGACATGAGGTTGCGAAACGGGCATGGCGCGCTGCTCCAACCCCAGCTTGGCCGGATGAAAAAACCTATACCCAATTGATTCAGCCTCGGCTCACTGCGGTCACAATCTCTGCCCTCGCTTCGGCCCTCGACATCTCCGAATCTTACGCCGCCGACATCCGCGCAGGCCGACGCCGCCCCCATCCACGGCATTGGCAGGCACTGGCGAAGTTGGCGGGCGTTTCGGGGAGTGGAATAAGGTAGACGAACTCATTGGGGGAGCAAGGAGATCAAAACAAACGGGGTTCGGGCTAAGCGGTCCCATGCTATACTTTTCGGCACATACGGCCTGAGCAACCGCTCCCTTCCCCGGCCCACCGCTTGAAAGAGAGGTAACAAGCCATGCGATATGAGCACTCCCGCCCCAGAGCAAACATGCTCTCCAGTATCTTCGTAACGTGCTTGCTGGCGACAATCGTTGCTTCCCAACCGACACAGGCGCAGAAGTTCAAGGTGCTGCACACATTTCACGGGCCGAACGGGGCGCTTCCCACAACCCAGTTAACCCGAGACGCGGCGGGTAATTTCTATGGGACCACCGCATTGGGTGGAAAACCGTGCACAATTACTGGGGTCGGCTGCGGCACGGCGTTCAAGTTGGATAAGACCGGCAAGCAGGTCTGGCTGCACAAGTTCACGGTTGCGAACGGGGCGGTGCCCGAGGCGGGTGTCCTTCGAGACCAGGCCGGAAATTTGTATGGAACTACCCTTTGGGGCGGTGACACCAGCTGTCTCCCTTCGTACGGTTGTGGCGTGGTGTTTAGATTGGATGAAGCGGGTAAGGAGACCGTGCGGTACAAGTTCAGCGGACCTCCAAATGGCGAGACACCGAGGTCGCTATTGGTTGAGGACAAAGTAGGGAATCTGTATGGTACGACGGGAATCGGGGGGAACGGACGCTATGGTGATGGCGGGATCGTATTTGAGGTTGATACGGCGGGGCACGAGATTGTGTTGTACACGTTTTGCTCGGAGCCCAACTGTGAAGACGGAAGTGGCCCCGAACCCGGTGTGATCCGAGATGCTGCGGGAAACCTATATGGCGTGACCGGTGCTGGGGGCTCCTATGGAAGCGGGACGGTGTTCGAGTTGGACACCGGTGGTGTAGAGACTGTACTGTACAATTTCACCGATGGTCCGGACGGTGGGGGGCCGGGCTCAGTTTTGTTAATGGACTCTGCGGGAAACCTGTACGGCACTACCATTGGCGGTGGGAGTTATAAAGGCTATTGCGGCGGGTTGGGGTGCGGCGTGGTGTTTAAGCTCTCGCCCCAATCCGGCGGAAACTGGACGGAAACGACGCTTTACACATTCAACGGAACCGATGGCCAGTTCCCCGAGGCGGGTCCGCTTGTGCGAGATGCGTCCGGCAATCTGTACGGCACCACCTACTTCGGTGGCACTTATCGCAACTGTAACGGAGACGCCTGTGGAAACATCTTCAAGCTGGACAAACACGGAAAGGAAACCGTGCTCTACAACTTCACAGGTGGGGCGGACGGAGCCACTCCATGGGGAGGCCTGACCATGGACAAGGCCGGTAATCTGTATGGCGCGGCTGCGACGGGCGGCGATTCGAAGTGCCCCGCAGAAAACGGACATGGCTGTGGCGTGGTCTTCAAGCTGACGCCTTGACGTAGGCGGAAGCCAGGTGGTCCCCCCAAGATTGCGTCCCCTCCTAGCTCGCTCAATCTTCCCCTCCGAAATCTCGGCGTCGCTGGCAGCGAGCGTAGCAAGTGTACTTCTAGTTACTTGTCAAACGGTCTGGCGGCGGCGCATAATTTTAGCATCGCCCTGCGAGTTTGAGGGGGCTCGCAGACGAACACCATAAGAGTGAGGTGGTTTTATGAAAAGGTGCGCCCTCTGCCTAGTTCTGCTTCTTGCCTCGCCACTGTTCGCTACCACTATCGCGTTTCAACAAAACAACCAGAAGTGGAATTGCTCCGGCACCACGGGAACGGGCGGAACAATAACCTGCCAAGTGGGTTTAACTCCCAAGAATCCCGGCGATCTTTTCGTGATCTGGACGACATGGCAGTCCGCAGGGTCGTTCACGGCATCGGTCGCTGACGGGACCAACGAACAGATGAAGAATTTCCCCAGCGCGGTGGGGCCCACGGTGCAATCAGCTTCGGGCGGCGGCCCGATCAGTGCGCGACTGACAACATTACCTATGAAAATATCGGCGGTCACTACCCCAACGATACGGGGCCGTCCAGTTCCGGCAACGTAATCGCTACAAACCTCACCGAAAGTGGCACTGGAAACATCTTCAACGGAGTGACGAACAACACTTGGAGCGATCCCACCCTCTCTTGGTACGTCTTCCAGGACGACTCCGGCTCGATAGATGAGGAATCGAGCAGCCATGAGCACGCGAGCCGCGTTGACCAGGGCATCACAATCAATGGCAACAACGTCCTCGCCGGTAACAGCACGATTACGATCAATCCCGGCGCAACGGCTTGCACGCTCGGCTCTAGCTGTTCCATTCCACTCTCTGCTGTCAATCCGCAGACCAGCCCCTACCAGGTCACCACGACGGACTTCTCTAACTACAAAACAATCACGGTCGGAGGCGGCGGCAGCTTCACGATCACCCTTGTCGCAAGCACATCTCAGCCGCCAAACGGCCAGCACATTCACATCATCAATTATGGATCGGGGACTATATCAATCGCGCGGAGCGGACAGGACATCAACGGCGGCACGTCCTCACTCATTCTTGCTGCCGGTTCTGCGACGGCCCCAACCTCGGCAGACATTATTTCGGACGGCACAAACTACTTTGCGTACTTGGCCCATTAGCGCCACCGAAAGCATAAAGTGTGCGTTTTCACTTTTTGCTTGAATCTTCAGAGATCGTTATCGACGAAGAAATATGGAGTTTGAGGACGGTAGGCATGGACGCTTTTTGCGATCCGTTTCCCGTCCTGCCACCGCTTTGCTGCATTTACCAACATCGAATGGTGCCCATAGTCGAACCAGCGGCAGAACAAACATCGAACCTCTCCAGGGTGTAGGAATTTTGCCCCCCTCTATAGCTATCCCCCCGCCTGCATTGACGTGGCTTGTCCGTGAGTTCGAATCGCTGCTCGCCAGGCGATGCTCTGTTTATTCCCGAGCGGCTTGAAGTGACTTCGACATCAAAGAATACATAGCAAGTGCCGGGGCTGGGGCCGGGATCTTCCCACCTCAGGCTGGAGGTTATGTCGAGACGGGTTTCAAGTGATGGTTTCTCGCCGACCAGAAATCTAGTGTATGTCCAATAAGCCGCAACGGAAAGCGCCAAGACTTGAATCCATTTTGTCAAAGGCTCCGTGTTGGCCCAAATCCACTTAAGCAGCGCTGCAAGTGCTGTCATCCGACCTCCGCCAATTTGAGAGAGGGTCATACAGGATCACTCTACCATCGGCTCATCGTCACTAGACTCCGCTCTGCGTATACCATGAATGCACAATTGAATGGGAGCAGTCTGTTTCTGCCCGGATTTCGTAACAGGCGCGTGTCCGCCTCGGATAAGGGGGTGCAACTTTGGATTGCCATATCCCCTATCCCGTCAGTGCGGAGAGGGGGATAGCTATAGAGGCCGGGAAAATTCCCACACTCCAACCGCCCGAGAGTTTAGAATCTATTCAGCGTTCCCGGAGGTAGCGTAACTCTGATTACGAAACTGAACGGGGCGCGCCTCGCCGTATGATCGGAACAGCGCCCGCACAAAGGCTGCTGACTGCCAATGTGTTCACAACTCGCGCGGCTCGCGAAAACTGGTAGGGGCAGTGCAAGGAATGAGGAGAAATCAGCCGTAGTACGCAATTAGCGTGAGCCAAATACGACTCAATCCCTCTGGAGCGCAGCCCTGATGGCCGGTCGGGCCGAGAAACTACTCTTCGTTTAAGAGTAGAGGGTCGTTACCTGACATGCGCTATGACATAGCGAGGCCAAGTCAGCGAAAAGGGAGGGTATAAAAGCCTACCCTTTTTTCTTTGCGGGGAGCGCAGCGCCACGTCGGAGGACAACAATCTTTTCTCAGTCAATGAGCGTAATTGATTTTTCATCAACTACTAAATTCCGCCCAGTTTCCGAGTTGTCGACGATCCTACCGGAACCTCCTCCTTGGTTCAGTCGGATGACTGACTAGAGTGTTCACGATACTAAAGCTCGGATTAGTCCTGCGGCGGGTCCAAACTGGGGTTAAGCCGGTGTGCTTGTTGAAACTCCCGCGCAGCTTCCTGCTTTCTGCCCGCGCCGACTAGCGCCACGCCGAGGTTGTAGTGGGCGTCAGCATAGTCGGGCTTCAGGGCCAGCGCCTTCCGGTACTCAGCGATGGCGGCGGCGTAGTCGCCTTTGTCGTCCAAGGCAACACCGAGGCTGGAGTGGGCCTCGGCAAAGTCGGGCTTCAGGGCCAGCGCCTTCCCGTACTCGGTGATGGCGGCGTCGTACTGGCCCTTGTGACGCAGGGCAATACCGAGGTTGTAGTGGGCCTCCGCGAGGTCGGGCTTCAGGGCCAGCGCCTTCTCGTACTCGGCGATGGCGGCGGCGTAGTCGCCTTTGTGGTACAGGGCAAGACCGAGGTTGATGTAAACGCCGGCGTCGGGCTTCAGGGCCAGCGCCTTCCCGTACTCAGCGATGGCGGCGTCGTAGTCGCCTTTGTAGTACAGGGCAACACCGAGGTTGATGTGGACGTCGGCGTCGGGCTTCAGGGCCAGCGCCTTCCCGTACTCGGTGATGGCGGCGGCGTACTGGCCCTTGTGGCGCAGGGCAATACCGAGGTTGTAGTGGGCGTCAGCATCGTCGGGCTTCAGGGCCAGCGCCTTCCGGTACTCAGCGATGCCGGCGGTATAGTCGCCTTTGTCGTCCAAGGCAATACCGAGGTTGTAGTGGACGTCGGCGTCGGGTTTCAGGGCCAGCGCCTTCCCGTACTCGGCGATGGCGGCGTCGTAGTCGCCTTTGTCGTCCAGGGCAACACCGAGGTTGTTGTGGACGTCGGCGTCGGGCTTCAGGGCCAGCGCCTTCCCGTACTCGGCGATGGCGGCGTCGTAGTCGCCTTTGTAGTACAGGGCAACACCGAGGTTGTTGTGGGCCTCGGCAAAGTCGGGCTTCAGGGCCAGCGCCTTCCCGTACTCGGTGATGGCGGCGTCGTAGTCGCCTTTGTAGTACAGGACATTACCGCGATTGTAATAAGTGACAGCCTCGTCGAGTCGAGGTGAAAGCCCTTTCTCGTGAGACCAGACGGCAATCGCGGCGAGCAAAACGGCCGTGATCGCGCCGAGAACGGCAACCGCCCTGCGTTGGCGGCGGGCAGCGGCCACTCTTACTTGCGCCGCCGCCTGCCAGTGCTCCAGCAGTTCGAGGGGAGCGTGGGTGCGGGTGCTCAGTGCTGCCAGGTCACGAGTAGCGGCAAGATGCCGAAGGGTGCGGACATTGGCCTGCTCGAGCTGTGCCGCATATTCGGGGCTGATGCCGAATACCTGCGAGAGTCTCATGATTGGGCCTCTCTCGCCGCCGCGTCCAGGCCGCCGCGGAGCCGCTTAAACGAGCACCAGCGTAAAAGGCGAAGCAGGGCCGTGTACTTGTTGTCGGAATCCAAGCGAGAATCCGCGTCGGCTTGGAAGCTCTCGATTGACTGGCGGACGGCATCGTACTCTTCGCGCCCCAGGGGTCGTATGGTCATCTCCTCTTCCAGGGCGCGCCGAGCCGCCAGCTTGATGGTGTCCCAATCGTAACGGCGGGAAGCCGCCACAACCTCCAACTGCATGCGCTCCAGAATGCGATCCCGGATGGCGTCTTCAATCACTGCGAGGATCGGGTTGGAACTTGAGCCGCCCTCGAGATCTCGCACTTGGCTGTCTCCTTCGGGGGCCGCCTGCGGTTTGAGACGAATCGCCGGGAGAATGAGCGTCAGGATGATCCCTGAAAGGTCGGCGATCCACGGGCCTACGGATCCCAGGTAAGGCAGCGAGCTTAGAGCGCTCTCCGACGTGACAGGGATGCCACACAGGCCCACCCCGAAGATCAGGAACAAGACTGCATATAGGTTAGTGAATATGCCCAGGCCCCAAAAGCGGCGAAACTTGCGCGCCAGGCGGGCAGCGCTGATAACCAAGCCTGAGCAAAGGACGGCGACGAGACGGAGGAAAGGCCAACGACCAGCGTCCGGCGCCAGCTGTGGCCTTGTGGCCTGAGAGGGAGACGACACGCCGGGGCTTGCTGGGTTGGTGACTGGGGCAGGTACCCCGGGTGGTTCGCGGCTCCCCTGAGATAGCCCGGCGGTTGGCGCGCACAACAACGTCGGCAAAAAGACGAGAGTGAACAGCGCTAGGTTGACAATGCGTCTGACTTTCCTCCACCCCTGGAGCCGATGGCGCTTCATTTCTTGGATTCTCGATTGCGTACACCACCCCCGAGAAAGTCAGTATAAAGTACAAGCAGCGCTAAGGGGACGATGACATGCCCCTGAAAACTCCCTTTGTGGGAGTCTGACGCTGCTATTGGTTGCCGATTGACGCTAGTGCTAACGGGCAAACCGGAAGCTAAAGTCACCTGACGGGCGGGTGGCCCACATCTCGCGGCAAGCATACCTTAGGACAGGGATTTGGGGTGCCCCATTTCTCGCGTTCTGTGCGAGAAGTGGGCGGCGCCAGGGCCGGTCACGCTGTGCGGATCTTCATCTTCAGCACTTGCCAGCCGTTCACGCGCACCGCGCCGGTCTGGCCATACGCGTAGAAGCGAAACTGCTCCAGGGCCACTGCTCGGGTTCATCCACTAAACCACGCTTCACCGGATTACGATGCATGTAGCGCAACTTTTCGATGCGCTTGCGCTCGGTTCACACGTTGAAGCTGAGGCGTGTTGCGGGCGTGCGAGCCTGCTGCCGAAGTCCCGAGCGAAGTCGAGGGATCTACGAAGTCATAGAAGCGACGCTGCCAGAAATGCGCCGGCGGGTTCGGCCCTCCGCCACGGCCCGGTAGCGGTACCAGGAGGCGGCGGGCAAAGGCCAGTTTCACCGCCTGCAGAACCGTGGACGGGGTTGCCTGCTCAGGCTCGCTGATCAGCAGGTGACAGTGCTCGGGCATGACCACGTATCCGAGCACGACGAAGCGATAGTTGTGCCGCACCTGCTCCGGCACCTGCTCCGGCACGGCGAGAAACAGGTCGCGACGATCGGGCGTACCCAGAATCGGCTGACGCTGATAGCAACTCGAGGTGATGAAATGCAGGTCGCCAGAGCCGTAATATCGTTTCAGACCTCTGGGCACGTGAAAATTGTAGGTTCAGTCCGGATTGGGAGATGTGACGAGTGAACCGGGTTTCTAGCGATAGGTCGGTGGACGGGCAAGGCCCCACTTCTCGCACAGAACGCGAGAAATGGGGCACCCACGCGATGGACGAGGGTAGCCACACAACGCCGAGAACTTTCCCACTCGAGCCAAAACCGGGCTTGAGTGAGCCACCCATCCGAAAGCAGGACGCGAACCCTGGGGCACCCGGCGCGTCGTTATCATCAGGTTCGCTTAGTGCGCGGGGGTCAGCAGGAACGCATGTTCCAGTCCATTGTGCATTCCTGTGCCCGTGATTTGTCCGGCGTTGTTGATGCCAGTTGCTTGCTCCAGAGCCCAGCCCGAGTTCGCAGGAATCAAGTTGTTCAGATCCTCGATCTTCCCAGCGCTGTAGCGGAGAGCGTGATAGCTGCCCTGATACGTGAAGCGGCCCACGATCACTCCCGCGTCATTGATGCCGAAGCCCCAAGGGGCGCTGTCCAAGCCACCGATGGTGCCCAAGTCCTTCAGCTTGCCACTCGGGGTTGAGATGAAGAGATGAGTATCGTCGTCCTTGGTCGTGCCGAGGCCGGTGACTTGGCCTTTGTTGTTGATGGCGCGGCCCTCGGTCCAAGGCCGGCCGAGATTCCCCAACTTTTTCATCTTTCCCTTGCGCCAGATAAAGGCATCGAGGTTGCCCTGCGCATCCCAAGACATGCCGGTGACCACGCCCGAATTACTGATGCCGGTAGCGCTGTTCCAGAAGGCGTTTTCCGGGGGTGAGTTCAAGGTGCCAAGGTCGATCATTTTTCCACCGCTATACAGAAAAGGGTGGTTGCTGCCTTCCGAGGTCACGGCGGAGCCGACGACTTGTGCGGAATCATTGATGGCGTACGCCACGGCTGAGCCGCCGCCCAGATCGCCGATGTCGGTTAGCTTGCCTCCACTGGCGAGAAACGCGCGATAGTTGCCGGCGGAATCGGTGGAATATCCGGCGATCTGGCCGGAAGCGTTAATCCCGTTGCCGATGCCGGTGTTTCCACCTAACGTCCCGAGATCGGTCATGGTTCCGTGGCGGTAAAGAAAAATGTCCGCGAGATTTGAGGCGCCGGAAGCCCCTGTGACTTGGCCGGTGGCGTTGACGGCTTCCGCCACGCTGAAGTCGCCGCCGGAGAGCGTGCCGAGGTCTTTGACTTTGTAGGTTTGAGCCGCGCAGAGCGAAGAGGCAGCGCCGATCAGTAATACGCATGGCAGTAGCAAGCGGGGAGTCTTCATAGTTTCACCTTGACCAGAGAGTTCGTTGCCGGTACCGAGACCCCGACATTATTGCCGATTGCGACCTGGAATTGTCAGGAAAATGTAAAATTTGTGCTGCCGCTGGGCTTTAAGGGACAAGCAGCCCAGGCTAGCCGCATCTCTGCCCCGCCGAGGACTCAAAGCACACATCCGGCAGGTATAATTTCTTTCAGTCATGAATATGGTCATTTCTGGCCTGGCGATTGGATTCGTCTGGCGTGTCCTGCTGGCGGTCGCCCTGATCGGCACAGTGAGTTCCATGATTTTTCTCCTCATGGTGCTCGCCGCGGCCATGCGCTATCGTCGCAGGACCGGCGCGGCCAGGAATTCAGTACTCGCGATTCCGGAATCTTCCCTACCGGCGGTCACGATTCTGAAGCCGGTCCACGGGATGGAACCTCGCCTGGCCGAGAATCTCGAAACTTTTTTTCAGCAAGATTACCCGAACTTCGAGATTCTCTTTGGGGCGCGTGAGGCGGACAATGAGGCGCTGCAAGTGGCGGAAGAGGTTCGGAAGCGGTATCCGCAGGTCAAATCGCGGATCATCCTTTCGGGCCCGCCCGCGTGGCCCAACGCCAAGGTATTCTCGCTGGACCGGATGATTTCTGCGGCTCGCAACGATTACTTTGTGATCAGCGACAGCGACATAAGGGTATCGCGCGATTTTCTGCGCAACGTAATCCCTCCTCTTCTGGATGCGAAAGTCGGTCTCGTCACTTGTCCCTATCGGGGCATTCCTGCTGCCGATGCGTGGTCGTCGCTGGAGGCGCTCGGCATGTCGGTGGAATTGCCCTCGGGCGTGCTGGTCGCAGACATGGTCGAGGGTATGCGCTTTGCTCTAGGTGCGGCCATGGCTACACGCCGGGACGCGCTGGAGAAAATCGGCGGCATTGCCTCTACCGCGGACTATTACTCGGACGATTTTGTGCTGGGCAAAGAGGTTTGGGCTGCAGGATACCGGATTGTCTTGTCCCACTATCTGGTGGAACATGTACTCGTCCCTCGATCGTTCCAGCAGACTTTTGGCGATCAACTGCGCTGGATGAAGAGCACGCGCCACTCTCGTCCCAAAGGACATGTGGGTACGGGCCTGACCTTCGCCGTGCCATACGGGTTGCTCGGACTTCTCTCGGCTATGGCATTGGGGCAACCGCGTTTGGGAGTAGCCCTGCTGGTAGCAGCATTGGTCAACCGGATGATGCAATCGGTTGCGGTGGGATGGGGGGTGGTTCGGGATACGAGAGCCCTGCACTATTGCTGGCTTTATCCTCTACGGGACTTGCTTGGATTCTTCGTCTGGCTGGGTAGCTTCACCAGCCGTCGCTTCTTCTGGCGCGGCGAAGTCTACCGTTTTAGCGAGGAGGGAAGAATCATTCCCCAGCACCGGCACGCAGAGAGTGCGGCCGCGACGCCCAGCACCGGTCCCTGCTCCGTCAGCCACAAAGTCCCGCCCTGGCCTCGGGTCAGGTACTTTCACTGAGGATCGGTCTGCCCGGCGTTTTGTTCAAACGCGAGGGGTAGTGTGATAGATGGACCCGCCATCAGTGGCGAGAGCGAAAGTAGCATGAAAGCGATCGAACCCTTCGTCATAGGAATACTCTACTGTAAACGACCGCGTGGATCTGCTATGTGTTAGCCTTAGTCTGATTTGGGAACTTACCCTGAGAACTTCCGCTACACCAAAGAACACCAGTGGGTCCGCGTCGAAGACGGCATCGGCACGGTGGGAATCACCTTTCACGCCCAAAAGGAACTGGGCGATGCGTCGCGCCGAAGAAATACTTCGACATGTATCCCCCCGGCAAACTCGCCCTGCCGAAGGAGCCGGACGGCCACCTCGACGCGGTGCCGAAGGTCGCCTTGCTGACGACGATGCCGCTGAACTACGGCCTCAAGAACGACCAGTTCGCTCGATTTTCTCGGAGCGTACTTCGCCTCGGTCAGCTTCATGGACGCGCAAGTCGGCCGCGTGCTCGGCGCTCTGGAACGACTGAAGCTGGCGGACAATACCGTGGTCGTGTTCCTGAGCGATCACGGCTGGTGCCTGGGCGAGCACGGCCAGTGGCAGAAACGGCTGCTGTTCGAGGAGTCGGCGCGGGTGCCGTTGATCGTGGTCCTGCCAAAAGCGAAGGGCAACGGCAAGGCGTCCGGCCGCACGGTGGAGTTGGTGGACCTGCACCCGACGCTGGCCGACCTGTGCGGCCTAAAGCCGCCGGCGGGACTGCAGGGCCTGAGCCTGCGACCGCTGCTGGACGATCCGCAGGCCGCGTGGAGCAAGGCGGCCTACACGCAGGTGACGCGCGGCAAGGCCAAGGACGTCAACGACCTCATGGGCCGCAGCGTGCCGCACCGAGCGCTGGCGCTACACCGAGTGGAACGGCGGCAAGGCGGGTGTCGAGCTGTACGACCACGAGAACGATCCGAAGGAATACAAGAACCTGGCCAAGGACGCGAAACATGCCTCGACGATCGCGGAGATGAAGAAGCTGCTGACGGCGAAAGCGAAATAGCCCCGGATAGATCTCTGACGAGCCGCGACCGTCAGGGAGCGGTGCAGCGAACCGCTCCCTGACGGTCGCGGTTCGTTCGTAATCGCAATCTCCTTGACGCGAATAAGAATTGTTCTTAAATGGGAATTGCTCGCGCACCGGTGAGGCTGGACCCGGCCAGCGTGGCCGTGCCGCCGCGTCCGTGGTTGTCCTATTCCCTCTGGGAGGTGCTCCATGCGAACTCGTACTCTGAGAGAACCGTTCCGGCATTGGTTGCCCGTGCTTCTGGCATGTGCGGCGCTGTTCCTGATGGCCGGCCCTTCGCTGGAGCCGAACCGCTCGGACAAGAAAAGCGCGCGACGTCGGCAAGACCAGCTACGATCAGATCTCTCCGGTCCTGCTCGGCCAGGAGACCTTCGAGGACATGATGGCCAAGGACAAGGCCGACAAGGCGGCGGTCATGGCCCGGCAGAAGAAGCTGCTGGAGGAGCGCTACGACCTCACGCCGCGGCCCGACCCGAAGGTCGACGATGTCGCGCGGCAAGCCGATCCCGGTCGGCCCGACGGCGAAGCTGCCGGAGGGCATGACCTGGGAGCAAGCTGGCCGAGATGTCGCCGCGACGAGATCCGCGACAAGGGCCTGTTCCCCAAGGGCTTCCTGCCGCTGCCGCATCCCAAGCACGAGGTCGGCGGCATGGTCTTCCCGCAGACGGAGATCAAGCTGCTGGCCCGCCTGGAGCGCTTCGACCTCGATTTCGACCTGCCCGAGCACTTCCTGCCCGAGTTCCCGCCGGCCATCTTCCTGACGACGCGGCCCGACCTGGGCGACGTGTCGCAGGGCAAGGTGGTGACGGTCGACAACTTCCAGGAGATCTTCGACGGCATCCTCAACGCCAAGGACCTGGAGGGCCTGCGGCTGCTGGTGACGCAGTTCCCGCAGCAGCAGTTCAACGCCACCGCCGACCGCAAGACGGAGCAGCCCGACGGCATGCAGGGCGTGGCCTGCTTCGACTGCCACGTCAACGGCCACACGTCGGCGGCGACCCACCTGGTGGGCGACATCCGGCCGCAGAGCCACCGCCGCCGCATCGACACGCCCAGCCTGCGCGGCGTGAACATCCAGCGGCTGTTCGGCTCGCAGCGGGCGCTGAAGACCGTCGAGGACTTCACCGAGTTCGAGCAGCGGGCCGCCTACTTCGACGGCGACCACGGTGTCGGCGACGGCCAAGGGCATCAACCCGCTGGAGCGCGGCAGCCAGGTCCACTTCATGGCGGAGTTCCAGGAGCTGCTCGACTTCCCGCCGGCGCCCGGCCTGGGCTGGGACGGCAAGCTCGACCCGAAGAAGTTCGCGGCCGATTCGCCGGAGATGCGGGGCCAGAAGCTGTTCTTCGGCAAGGCCCAGTGCGCGACCTGCCACCCGGCGCCGTTCTACACCGACAACCTGATGCACGACCTCAAGGTCGATCGCTTCTACAAGACGCAGACGATCAACGGCCTGGTGGCCACCACGCAGGGGCCGATCAAGACGTTCCCGCTGCGCGGCATCAAGGAGTCGCCGCCGTACTTCCACGACGGCCGGCTGCTGACGCTGGAGGACACGGTCGAGTTCTTCAACCTGATCCTGGAGACGAAGCTGACCGGCGAGGAGAAGAAGCAGCTCGTCGGCGTTCATGCGGCAGCTATAAGCGCGTTTAGCCGCGACCCGATAGAGAGAGCGCAGGCAGGATCCCGCGTGGGACTCTGCCCGCGCTCCCTATCGGGTCGCGGCTAAACAATCAGCGGCCTGCCGCCCGCAGATGCCGCACAAGCCGCTTCATCGCTCCCGGGAAGCCGAAAAGTCAGCCAAAACCACCGCTCTTACCGCCGAGCTCGCTTGACCCAAAGGCCGTTTCCGGCAAACAATAGAAGACACACTTCTCGCCTTTCGGCACGACCGTGTGCCATACCCCGAAAACGGCAGTGCGGTGAGTGTGGCGCGTGCCAGGCCGCGCGACGAGGTAAGTGCCGAGGCAGGAGAGAAGCACGGTCTTACTTCCCAGGAGCTACCCATGATTGGACCGCGCGTCCCATTGCTCTTCCGCGAGGCGGGAGGATTGTTCTGCCCTGGTGGTCGGCCTGCTGACGGCCGCCCTGCTCTCGGCCGACATCGCCCCGCGCAAACGCCGCATGCCGAGGTCCGCCGCTCGCTTTTCGGCCCAGCACGACGATTCCCTTCCCCCAACCGGGCGCATGATCTACGGGCCGCCACTCGGTCCGAACGGCTTCCCGGTCGGTCCGCAAATCGGCCAGCGCTACGTGGCCCAGGCCTGCTGCCCGGCAAGCCGGTCATTCCGCTGCTGAACAACGGCAGTCTCGCCGTCTGGCTCAACCCGGTGCCGCAGTAGCCCCAACACGATTCAATTCAGTTACTTTGCAGCCGGCATCCCGGTCGGTGACCGTCTCGGCAAGAACGGCGTGGTCTACGACCCGGAACTGACCAACAACATCGGCT